>JBNJIT010000040.1:0-212 GCA_051749645.1 Pseudomonadota bacterium | reverse complement strand
AACTGATAGCCTGGAGAGCCGCCATGACTCAGCAGTACAGTGACCGCCCTGACATTGTTGGTGGCGTCGACACCCACAAGGATCTACATGTGGCCGCTGTCGTGGATACTCATGACCGCGTGCTTGGTACCGCCAGCTTTCCGACCACCCGGCATGGCTACAAGACCATGCTCGCCTGGATGCGAAGCTTCGGTAAAGTCAGCCGAATCGGC
>JBNJIT010000039.1:0-221 GCA_051749645.1 Pseudomonadota bacterium | reverse complement strand
AGTTCAAGGCGACGACCAACTCGCGACACTCGCTGCCGGTGGCGCCCAACCTGCTGGAGCAAGACTTCACCGCCACGGCGCCGAACCAGAAATGGGCCGGCGACATCACCTATTTGGCAACCGGTGAAGGGTGGCTCTACTTGGCGGTCCTGATCGACCTGTTCTCACGCAAGGTGATCGGCTGGGCGATGAGCGAGCGGATGACCGCTGACCTGGTCGGG
>JBNJIT010000038.1:0-266 GCA_051749645.1 Pseudomonadota bacterium | reverse complement strand
ATTCAGCATCCAGCGCATGTGCGCGGTTCTCGGCGTCGCTCGCAGCGGCTACTACGCGTGGCGACAGCGCGATGGTTCGCCGTCGCCTCGGCTCCGCCAGCAGGCGATTCTCGACCAGCAGGTGGCCGAGGCCTACCATCATCGCAAGGGGCGCTCAGGCGCCCCCAGATTGGCTCTGGACCTGCGAGACAAGGGGCTGCCGGTGAACCGCAAGACTGTCGCCGCCAGCCTCCAGCGGCAAGGCCTACGGGCCAAGGCGGCCCGCA
>JBNJIT010000037.1:0-275 GCA_051749645.1 Pseudomonadota bacterium | reverse complement strand
GGGCCGTCGTCTTCGATCTGGAAGGCCCCCGCGGCGCCGATGTCGAACAGGGCGCTGTCGCTGTCACCGTCGGCATCCGTGACGATCTGCTCGAGCTGCAGCTGCCCGGCAGCGACTTGCAGCGCGGCCGGCTCGTCATCGCTGTCGGTGTTGGCGTGCCAGATGTTGTCGAGTTGCTCGAAGGTGACCGTGCCGCTCTCGGCATCGAGGCTCAGCGTGAAGTAGTCGGTGCCGTCGACGCTGCCGACGAGTACGCTCGGGTCTTCCGCCGACTG
>JBNJIT010000036.1:0-283 GCA_051749645.1 Pseudomonadota bacterium | reverse complement strand
CACGGCGGGGGACAATCCGGATCGTCTGGGTTCAGAAGCAAGTTTTGCGGCGCTATGTGGCGTCAGCCCGATACCAGCCTCCTCAGGCAAGACGCAGCGCCATAGACTCAATCGGGGTGGCGACCGAGCCGCCAATAGTGCGCTGCATATCATCGCCATCGGGCGACTCCGTCTGGAGGCGACAACCCAAAGGTATGTCTCCCGTCGAGTGGCGGAGGGGCACTCCAAGTTGGAAGCGCTTCGCTGTCTGAAACGCTATATCGCCCGAGAGGTATACTATGTG
>JBNJIT010000035.1:0-308 GCA_051749645.1 Pseudomonadota bacterium | reverse complement strand
TAAGTGCCTGACGATGACCTACTCTCGCATGGGGAGACCCCACACTACCATCGGCGCTGAGCGGTTTCACTGCTGAGTTCGGCATGGGATCAGGTGGTTCCCGCTCGCTATGGTCGTCAGGCGAAAAACGGTGAATCATGCCAACCGACGTCTCGTCGTATCCGTCAATCGTGCGCGTCATGCGCAGACCCCTTGGGGTTATATGGTCAAGCCTCACGGGCCATTAGTACCGGTTAGCTCAACGCCTTGCAGCGCGTCCACACCCGGCCTATCAACCAGCTGGTCTTGCTGGGCCCTTCAGGAGGCTC
>JBNJIT010000034.1:0-343 GCA_051749645.1 Pseudomonadota bacterium | reverse complement strand
TGAAGAGAAAACCTCTCTTTCCAAGCGTCTAGCTTAAAACTTCAAGGACTGTGAGTTGTCTTCCAGCTTCAAGCTTTCGGCTTCAAGCTCGAGAGTGGTGGAGCCAAGCGGGATCGAACCGCTGACCTCCTGCGTGCAAGGCAGGCGCTCTCCCAGCTGAGCTATGGCCCCCTTTGAGCTGTAAGCGGGAAGCTTTAAGCGGTAAGAAACCCCTAGAACATCTTGATAGGGTTAACTTAAAGCTTATGACTTAAAGCTTATAGCTTATGTTGGTGGGTCTGGGCAGACTTGAACTGCCGACCTCACCCTTATCAGGGGTGCGCTCTAACCAACTGAGCTACAG
>JBNJIT010000033.1:0-357 GCA_051749645.1 Pseudomonadota bacterium | reverse complement strand
AGGCCTTGCGCGTCCTCAAGGTCTGCCGGAAGACCGCCGTGGCAGCTCGCCGTGTGGCGCTTCAGATGATCCAGACCCAGGTGATCTCCGCACCAGAGGAGCTGCGCGATCAGTTGCGCAACCTGTCGCGGATGAAGCTGATCCGAACGCTGGCCGCATGGCGCCCTGACATGAGTGGATATCGGGACATTACAATGGCCTACCGCATCGCTTTGAAATCCCTGGCCCGCCGCTACTTGGAGCTACATGACGAGGTGGCCGATCTTGATGTCATGATCAAGGCCATCGTCGATGAGCTGGCACCAGAGCTGGTGTCGCGAACGGCGGTGGGCTATGAATCGGCTGCTCAGTTGCTGA
>JBNJIT010000032.1:0-367 GCA_051749645.1 Pseudomonadota bacterium | reverse complement strand
GTCATTGGGGGCGTAGTTGTAGCAGGCGCCGTTGCCGTTGCAGTAGACGGTGGCGGCGTGGGCCTGCCAGGCGCGTTCGTCGATGGTGCGGTCGAGCTGGCCGCGGGTGGGCACGCCGTCGACGGTCAGCAGCCCCGGGTCAATGAGTTTGAGGCTCTCTTCGCTACGACCTGCCCCCGATGTCCTGTCGTCGGCGTGGGGCCGGCCGGGGGTGGCGATCTTGCCCGGATTGAGCTGGTTGTGGGGGTCGAAGGCCGCCTTGACCCGCTGCAGGCTGGGGTAGAGAGCGCCGAAGAACTGCGGCGCGTACTCCGAGCGCACGCCCTTGCCGTGCTCGCCCCACAGCAGGCCGTGGTATCGCTGCGTG
>JBNJIT010000031.1:0-415 GCA_051749645.1 Pseudomonadota bacterium | reverse complement strand
ATCAAAGGGGTCGTAGTTGTAGCAAGCGCCGTTGCCGTTGCAGTAGATGGTGGCGGCATGGGCCTGCCAGGCGCGTTCGTCGATGGTACGGTCGAGCTGGCCGCGGGTGGGCACGCCGTCGACGGTCAGCAGCCCCGGGTCAATGAGTTTGACGCTCTCTTCGCTACGACCTGCCCCCGATGTCCCGTCGTCGGCGAGGGGGCGGTCAGGCGTGCTGCTAGAGGCATTGCCCGCGGCTTCGGGCGGGATGGAAAGCGGCGTCGCAATCTTGCCCGGGTTGAGCTGGTTGTGCGGGTCGAAGGCGGCCTTGACCCGCTGCAGGCTGGGGTAGAGATCGCCAAAGAACTGCGGCGCGTACTCCGAGCGCACGCCCTTGCCGTGCTCGCCCCACAGCAGGCCGTGGTATCGCTGCGTC
>JBNJIT010000030.1:0-433 GCA_051749645.1 Pseudomonadota bacterium | reverse complement strand
CCGTGGGGCTTCAGGGCGGCGTTGAGCTGATCCTTGACCACCCCGGCCTGCACGCGCACGCGGCGATTCGCCACGTCGATGTCGAGGATGGCGTTCATGTGCCGCGAGACGTCCACCACCAGGCCGTCGGTGAGCGACTGGCCGTTGGTGCCGGTGCCGCCGCCGCGCGGGGCGAGCACCACCTGGCGGTGCTCCACCTGGCCGGCGAGGTGGGCGATGCGCGCCAGATCCTCGCCGTGCCGGGGGTAGAGCACTGCCTGGGGCAGACGCTGGTAGATGGAGTTGTCGGTGGCGAGCACCGTGCGGTTGGCGTAGTCCGGGGCGATCTCGCCGTCGAAGCCGGCATCGGTCAGCGCCTCGAGAAAGCGCAGGTAGGGAGCGGCGAGGCGCGTGGCCGGGTCGGTGTGGGCCGTGTCCAGTCTGGCGATCATGG
>JBNJIT010000029.1:0-483 GCA_051749645.1 Pseudomonadota bacterium | reverse complement strand
AGTACATGTGCTCAACAACGACGTGCTGCCTTTCTTCGAGGCCCACAACGCCAAAGTCAGCACGGTGCTCAGCGACAACGGCCGAGAGTTCTGCGGCCGGAAGGATCAGCATCCGTATGAGCTGTTCCTTCAGCTCGAAGAGATCGAGCACCGCACCACCAAGGTTCGGCGACCGCAGAGCAACGGCTTCGTCGAGCGGCTGCACCGCACCCTGCTGGACGAGCACTTCCGCATCCAGGGGCGCACCAAGTGGTACGAGGCCCTGGAAGAGATGCAGCAGGACCTGGACGATTATCTGGTCATCTACAACACGAAACGGCCGCATCAGGGCCGCAACATGAAGGGGGCGACGCCCTATGCCGTCTTCAAGAAAGGACTCCCCAAGGCGACGAAGAAGGAGCCCAGGAAAACGGCAGAAAACACTGCTTAACTATAGGGAGCCCACGGGGGCATGTGTCAGGCGAACACCATCACTGTACAGAC
>JBNJIT010000028.1:0-503 GCA_051749645.1 Pseudomonadota bacterium | reverse complement strand
TCTTCCAGGAGGCCGTGGATCGCTACGGCATCCCGCATGGCGCGCTGACGCTCCACCAGGATCGAGGCTCGCCGATGATCGCACGCGGCTACCTGGACCTCATGGGAGAGTTGGGGGTGACGTGCAGCCACAGCCGTCCGAGGGTGAGTAATGACAACCCGTTCAGCGAAAGCCAGTTCAAGACCAGCAAGTACCAGCCCGACTATCCCGGGCGCTTCGAGAGCATCGTCCATGCCCGGCAGTGGTATAGCGCTTACGTCGACTGGTACAACCTGCAGCACCATCACAGCGGGCTGGCTGGCTTCACGCCGGAGCAGGTCTTCACCGGTCGATATCGCGATATTGCGGATGTCCGCCAGCGAGCGCTCGATGACAGCTTCGAGGCGCATCCCGAGCGGTTCACGCGAGGGCGCCCCAAGGTGGCGATGCCACCGGCCAGTGTCTCGATCAATCCGATACAACCCGATTGCGACGACCCGGCTTCCTACAGCGTGGTGAACTTC
>JBNJIT010000027.1:0-528 GCA_051749645.1 Pseudomonadota bacterium | reverse complement strand
TAAGACCCAGCGTGACCATTGGGTCTGTAGCTCAGTTGGTTAGAGCGCACCCCTGATAAGGGTGAGGTCGGCAGTTCGAGTCTGCCCAGACCCACCATCTCTCGCTCAGTTGGTTAGAGCGCGCCCCCTGGGGTGAAATGAAGAGTGGGTGAGGTCGCGGGGTTGTGTTCAAGTCTGCCCAGACCCACCAACATCAGCGATAAGCCTTAAGCTATAAGCTTTAAGTGAACCCCAGTGACGGCTCTCCGGGGTTTCTTACCGCTTCAAGTTACCGCTTCAAGCTTACCGCTTACAGCTCAAAGGGGGCCATAGCTCAGCTGGGAGAGCGCCTGCCTTGCACGCAGGAGGTCAGCGGTTCGATCCCGCTTGGCTCCACCACTCTCAAGCGTGAAGCCGGAAGCTTGAAGCTTGAAGAAAAAGCCCAACCTGAGCGACATCAAAACAGTCTGATGCAGAAGTTTTAAGCTAGACGCTGAAAGGCCCCCGGCAGCCCAGAGGTAAACGGGTTGATGTAGAGGTTTTTCTTCC
>JBNJIT010000026.1:0-892 GCA_051749645.1 Pseudomonadota bacterium | reverse complement strand
AAACTCGCTGATGAACTCCGCCAGGTGCGCCGGCGGCACCGCGGTGTCCTCGACGAAGGGAATGGGGCGCTTCTCGCCCTGGACGTTGCCCAGCAGGCCCACGGCGCGCTTGCGCATGGCGTAGACCTTGTGGATCTGCGGCCGCCCCTCGGCCAGCGTATACCCCAGCCGCGGCACGCTGGCGTCCTCCGCCAGATGACGGCAGAAGGCCCCGACGCGTTCGGCCAGCCGCTCAGGGTCGTCGTCGTTGAACTCGATGAGGTTGATGCCGTGCACCGGCGTCTCGCCGCTGGGGAAGAACTCGGCGACGCTGTCCCACACGAAGTCCTCGCGGGCCAGGCCCAGCACGGTGTCGTCCACCGTCTCGATGGAGGTGGGGTTGGCACGGCTCGCCATGAGGGCCTTGGCGTCGCGCAGGGCGTCCATGAAGCCGGCGT
This sequence comes from Pseudomonadota bacterium, assembly GCA_051749645.1. Lineage (GTDB taxonomy): Bacteria > Pseudomonadota > Gammaproteobacteria > Pseudomonadales > Halomonadaceae > Halomonas. The sequence goes on along the minus strand of JBNJIT010000026.1, from coordinate 455 downwards.
AGCGCACGTTGACCAGGGTCGAGTGCCGGGGGATGGGCAGCACGTTGAGCACGGCTTCGTTCAGAAAACCCAGCGAGCCTTCCGAGCCGCACAGCAGGCTGTTCAGGTCGAGCCGGCCTTCGGCGTCGCGCAGGTGCGCCAGGTCGTAGCCGGTCAGGCAGCGGTTGAGCGGCGGGAAGGTGGCGGCGATGCGCTCCGCCTGGGTGTCGACGATCTCGCGGGCGGTGCGGTAGGCGCGGCCGGTGACGTCGTCGCGCGCGCACAGCGTCTCCAGTTCAGTCTCATCTACCGGGCGGCTGGTGAGCCGCTCGCCGCCCAGCAGCAGCACGTCGAGCTCCAGCACGTGGTCGCGGGTCTTGCCGTACTCGCAGCTGCCCTGGCCGCTGGCGTCGGTGCTGATCATGCCGCCGATCGTCGCCCGGTTGGAGGTGGAGAGCTCCGGGGCGAAGAACAGC
>JBNJIT010000025.1:0-895 GCA_051749645.1 Pseudomonadota bacterium | reverse complement strand
GCCGAACCCCAAGCTGGAGAAGCGCACGCGTCGTCAATTCTCGACCGAGTACAAGCTGCGCATCCTGGCGGAAGCTGATGCCTGCCGGCATGGCGAACTCGGAGAGCTGTTGCGCCGCGAAAAGCTGTACAGCAGCCAACTGACGACATGGCGCAAGGAGCTTGCTGAGAACGGCGTGGAGAAGCTCCACAAGACCGCCCCAGGACCGAACCCGAGCAAGACCTCGGAGCAGAAGCGTATCGAGGCACTGGAACGAGAGAACGCCCGTCTTCAGCAAAGGCTCTCGACTGCCGAAGACTGCCTATCGCTCCAAAAAAAAGCGTTATCGATGCTCGATCGCATGAACAATGGGAGCGAACCATGATCAGGGTGCTCGAAGAGCGCCCGGCGCAGCTCCCAGTGGCCATGGCCTGTCGATCCTTGGGCATCAACCGCAGCACGGTGTACGCTTGGCGAAAGCGCCGCCATGAGCCATCTACCAGGGCATCGACGTCGCGCCGGCACTGCCCGCAGCCCAGAGCCCTGTCGGCCGAGGAGCGAGCGCAAATGCTGGAGATCGCGCATAGCGAGCCCTATCGGGATCAGCCGGTCTACGAGATCTACCACGACCTGCTGCAGCAAGGGATCTATCTCGGCTCGCTCAGCACGTGGTACCGACAGCTGCGTGAGGCCAAGGAGAGCGGTGACCGCCGTCCTCAGCGTGCGCCCCAACACCATGTCGTGCCACGCATCACGGCAAGGGCCGCCAATGAGGCTTGGACGTGGGACATCAGCAAATTGCCCACCCGGCGTCGCGGCGTCTACCTCAATCTCTACGTGGTGCTGGACCTTTACAGTCGCTTCATCGTGGCCTGGATGGTCTCCCACAAGGAGAATGCCGCCTTGGCTCAGCAGC
>JBNJIT010000024.1:0-916 GCA_051749645.1 Pseudomonadota bacterium | reverse complement strand
GAACTCGGCGATGAAGTCCGCCAGGTGCTCCGGCGGCACCGCGGTGTCCTCGACGAAGGGGATGGGGCGCTTCTCGCCCTGGACGTTGCCCAGCAGACCCACGGCGCGCTTGCGCATCGCATAGACCTTGTGGATCTGCGGCCGCCCCTCGGCCAGCGTATACCCTAGCCGCGGCACGCTGGCGTCTTCCGCAAGATGGCGACAGAAGGCCCCGACGCGTTCGCTCAGGCGCTCGGGGTCGTCGTCGTTGAACTCGATCAGGTTGATGCCGTGCACCGGCGTCTCGCCGCTGGGGAAGAACTCGGCGACGCTGTCCCAGACGAAGTCCTCGCGGGCCAGACCCAGCACGGTGTCGTCCACCGTCTCGATGGAGGTGGGTTTGGCCGAAAGCGCCTGCGGCTGATCTTGTGAAGAGCCCATGAGCGCCTTGGCGTCGCGCAAGGCGTCCATGAAGCCGGCGTAGCGCACGTTGACCAGGGTCGAATGCCGGGGGATGGGCAGCACGTTGAGCACGGCTTCGTTCAGAAAGCCCAGCGAGCCTTCCGAGCCGCACAGCAGGCTGTTCAGGTCGAGCCGGCCTCGGTCGTCACGCAGGTGCGCCAGATCGTAGCCGGTCAGGCAGCGGTTGAGCGGCGGGAAGGTGGCGGCGATCCGCTCACGCTGGGTGTCGACGATCTCGCGGGCGGTGCGGTAGGCGCGGCCGGTGACGTCGTCGCGCTCGCACAGCGTCTCCAGTTCAGTCTCATCGACCGGGCGGCTCACCAGGCGTTCGCCGCCGAGCAGAAGCACGTCGAGCTCCAGCACGTGGTCGCGGGTCTTGCCGTACTCGCAACTGCCCTGGCCGCTGGCGTCGGTTGAGATCATGCCGCCGAGCGTCGCCCGGTTGGAAGTGGAGAGCTCCGGGGCGAAGAACAGG
>JBNJIT010000023.1:0-1105 GCA_051749645.1 Pseudomonadota bacterium | reverse complement strand
CCTGGATTCATAGAATAACCGCAGCACTTTGGTCACCACGGTGGAGGCAGGAGGGCCAGCGCCGGTACCCTCCCTGCTTTACCGACCAAAGTGAAGCAGAGCATGGGATACCGACAGCTGACCCAGACCCAACGATACCAGATACACGCCCGCTATGACGTGGGCATGAGCCAGCGGCAGATCGGCAGGGAGCTGGGTCTCCACAGCAGCACGATCAGCCGTGAACTGCGGCGCAACGCCATCTCCGGTGGCTACGATCCCGAGCAGGCCCAGACCCTCAGTGATCGCCGGCGTCGTACCGCCTGGAAACGAACCAAGCGCCTGCCAAGCCTGATTGCCGCTGTTGTCGGCCGGCTGCGTGAGGAGTGGAGCCCACAGCAAATCAGTGGCTTCATCGCGCCCCTGGCAGGCGTAGGCGTCAGTCATCAGTGGATCTACTCCTTGATCTGGGATGACAAGGCACAGGGTGGCGATCTCTGGCGGCATCTCCGCCAGCCCAAACGCCGCAGCAAGCACCGCGCTCAGGCCAAGAGCGCTGGGCTGGGCAAGATCCCTAACCGGGTAGGCATCGAGCACCGCCCGGCTGAGGCTGATGACCGGCGCTTCATCGGCCACTGGGAGGGCGACACCGTAATCCAGGGGCACAAGCAGTCGGGCCTGGTCACGCTGGTCGAGCGTCGCAGTGGCTATCTGCTGGCGGCACGACTGCCCAAGATCTCGGCGGAGCTGACGAAAGCGGCCATGATCCGCCTGTTGAAGCCTCGTCGGGGCGCTGTCCGGACCATCACGCTGGACAATGGCTCGGAATTCGCCGACCACGAAGCCGTGTCCAAGGCGGTGACGGCGGCAACGTACTTCTGTGATCCGTACTGCTCCGGGCAGCGTGGGACCAACGAGAACACGAATGGCCTGATACGGCAGTACTTTCCCAAGGGAACGGATTTCCGCCAGGTCACTGATGCCGAGTTGCGCAAGGTGGTCAAGAAACTGAATGACCGGCCGCGAAAACGGCTCGGCTATCGGACACCGGCACAGGTGTTTCTGGGGGAATACTCAGGAGCCCTGGATACCGCAGGTGCTGCGCTTATTGCTTGAATTCAGGACT
>JBNJIT010000022.1:0-1725 GCA_051749645.1 Pseudomonadota bacterium | reverse complement strand
ACCCAAACAGTCTTTGCTCTGGTCGATCAGGTAATTCAATGTGAGCACTTGCCGCGAAACAGCGAGTCGTCGTTTAAGGAGGTGATCCAGCCGCAGGTTCCCCTACGGCTACCTTGTTACGACTTCACCCCAGTCATGAACCACACCGTGGTGATCGCCCTCCCGAAGGTTAGGCTAACCACTTCTGGTGCAGTCCACTCCCATGGTGTGACGGGCGGTGTGTACAAGGCCCGGGAACGTATTCACCGTGACATTCTGATTCACGATTACTAGCGATTCCGACTTCACGGAGTCGAGTTGCAGACTCCGATCCGGACTGAGATCGGCTTTTCGGGATTAGCTCGTCCTCGCGAACTCGCAACCCTTTGTACCGACCATTGTAGCACGTGTGTAGCCCTACCCGTAAGGGCCATGATGACCTGACGTCGTCCCCACCTTCCTCCGGTTTGTCACCGGCAGTCTCCCTAGAGTTCCCGACCGAATCGCTGGCAAATAGGGACAAGGGTTGCGCTCGTTACGGGACTTAACCCAACATTTCACAACACGAGCTGACGACGGCCATGCAGCACCTGTCACTCGGCTCCCGAAGGCACACCGGAATCTCTTCCGGCTTCCGAGGATGTCAAGGGTAGGTAAGGTTCTTCGCGTTGCATCGAATTAAACCACATGCTCCACCGCTTGTGCGGGCCCCCGTCAATTCATTTGAGTTTTAACCTTGCGGCCGTACTCCCCAGGCGGTCGACTTATCGCGTTAACTGCGCCACAAAGGTCTCGAGGACCCCAACGGCTAGTCGACATCGTTTACGGCGTGGACTACCAGGGTATCTAATCCTGTTTGCTACCCACGCTTTCGCACCTCAGCGTCAGTGTCAGTCCAGAAGGCCGCCTTCGCCACTGGTATTCCTCCCGATCTCTACGCATTTCACCGCTACACCGGGAATTCTACCTTCCTCTCCTGCACTCTAGCCTGACAGTTCCGGATGCCATTCCCAGGTTGAGCCCGGGGCTTTCACAACCGGCTTACCAAGCCGCCTACGCGCGCTTTACGCCCAGTCATTCCGATTAACGCTCGCACCCTCCGTATTACCGCGGCTGCTGGCACGGAGTTAGCCGGTGCTTCTTCTGTGGGTGATGTCCTTCCTCGAGGGTATTAGCCCCAAGGCCTTCTTCCCCACTGAAAGTGCTTTACAACCCGAAAGCCTTCTTCACACACGCGGCATGGCTGGATCAGGGTTGCCCCCATTGTCCAATATTCCCCACTGCTGCCTCCCGTAGGAGTTCGGGCCGTGTCTCAGTCCCGATGTGGCTGATCATCCTCTCAGACCAGCTACGGATCGTCGCCTTGGTGAGCCGTTACCTCACCAACCAGCTAATCCGACATAGGCTCATCCGATAGCGCAAGGTCCGAAGATCCCCTGCTTTCTCCCGTAGGACGTATGCGGTATTAGCCTGAGTTTCCCCAGGTTATCCCCCACTACCGGGCAGATTCCTATGCATTACTCACCCGTCCGCCGCTCGACGCCTGGAAGCAAGCTTCCATCGTTTCCGCTCGACTTGCATGTGTTAGGCCTGCCGCCAGCGTTCAATCTGAGCCATGATCAAACTCTTCAGTTCAAATCATCGTGATCCGTACCCTTCCGAAGAAGGCAGTGGATCAATCTCGGCTCAAGGGTCAAACGTCTCTTTGACGAGTCGCTTGCCTTGATGATCAGTGACTGCTCACTG
>JBNJIT010000021.1:0-2391 GCA_051749645.1 Pseudomonadota bacterium | reverse complement strand
TGTCAACGCCGATTAGAACTGCCCGCTTTTTACCGATCTAAGATGTCCGGTCATTACCGGTGGAGGGCCAGTCCGATCAGCTTTCGGCCTCGGCTTCCTCCTCCTGGCCAGCGGTGGGCTGTGGCTCCATCTGCGGACGTTGGTTGAGCAATCCGGCTTTGCGCTTCTCCTTCAGCCGGTAGCTCTCGCCCTTGATGTTGATGGTGGTCGAGTGGTGCAGCAGCCGGTCGAGGATCGCCGTCGCCAATACCGGATCGCCGAACACGTCGCCCCAGTCGGTGAACGACTTGTTGGAGGTCAGGATCAGGCTGGCCTTCTCGTAGCGCCGTGAGACCAGACGGAAGAATAGGTTGGCCTCGTCCCGGGAGAGCGGCAGGTACCCGATCTCGTCCAGGATCAACACCCTGGGGTAGCTGAGCTGGGCCAGAATGCGCTCCAGCCGGTTTTCCTCACGGGCCTTACGCAGTCGGCTCATCAACTGATCCACGGTCATGAACAGCACCCGGTGGCCGCTCTCGATGGCCGTCATGCCCAGCGCCACGGCCAAGTGCGTTTTCCCGACGCCCGGCGGGCCCAGCAGCACGACGTTCTCGGCGCGCTCGACGAAGGCCAGCCCGCTGAGTTGCCGGACGACCTTGCGGTCGATGGAGGGCTGGAAATCGAAGTCGAACTGCTCCAGCGTCTTCAGCCACGGCAGGCGGGCCTGCTTGATCCGCGAGTCGATGCCGCACCGGTGCCGCCCGGCCCACTCGCACTGCAGGGCCTCGGCGAGGAACTCGCGGTAGTCGAGATCGCGGCTCGCCGCCTGCTCACAGACCGTCTCCAGCTGGTCGGCCAGGTGATCGAACTTGAGCTGTTGCAGCAGCTGTTCCAAGGTCATGACGCCACCTCCGCGTAGATCTCCAGGCCGCGCTGCTCGACCTGCAACGCCTCGCACCATAGGCGGCGGTGGTGGTCGGCCTGACGCTGCCAGCCGGCATCCGGCAGGGCCAGCAGGTGCTCGGCGACGATGCGCTCCTGGGCATCGATGACCTGCAGCTCATCACCCAGGGTGACGCGGATCCGCACGGACTCGCCGCACAGGGTGTCGGGCACGCTGTAGCGATTGCCGCGCACTTCGACGTAGCCATCCCAGGCCACCAGCCGGTGGTCGAGGTAGGCAGTATCGAAACGCTGCCGTGGCAGCTCTGTCAGCGTCGGCTGCTCATCGCGCTGAAAGCGCTCACGGATGATCTCGCCATGCGTACGGTGCCGGCGCCGGTTGGCCTCCTCGTCCAGCCACTGTTCCAGCTGATGGTTGAGGTCGGCGAAGGACTGGAATGACCGGTGGCCAGCGAAGAAGTGCTCCTTGACGTAGCCGACCATGCGTTCGGTCTTGCCCTTGGTCCGGGCCCGATACGGGCGGCAGGCGCGCGGCTGGAAGCCATAGTGACCCGCCAGGTCGAGGAAGCGCGGGTTGAAGACCACGCGGCCGTTCTCGTGCTTCAGGACCGCCGCTCTCTGGTTATCAACCAGTACCTCGGCCGGGGCGCCGCCGAATGCCTCGAAGGCCCTGACCAGGCTCTCGTAGGTGTGTTCGGCATCCTGTGCCGGCGCGGCGTAGACATGCATCTGCCGCGAGTAGCCCAGCACGTTGACGGCGATGTTGACCCGGGTGGGCTGGCCACCGACCTCGACCGTCAGCTCGCCCCAGTCATGCTGCAGCTGATGGCCCGGTCGCGTTTCGAAGCGCACCGTGGCCTTCGACGGCTGCAGCGAGCGCTTGGGGCGGATGTAGTCGCAGAGGATCGAGTAACCGCCCGCATAGCCGCTGCGACGCAGCTCGGTGAAGATCACCTGGGCGTTCCACACGCCCTGAGCGAGCAGGGCATCGACCTGCGGCTTGAAGGGATCCAGCTTGCTGCGCCGGGCGCCCGGCCGGCGCCGGGACGGCGCCCCGCCCCGTTGTAGGGTGCGACGCACGGTACGAGGATGGACGTCGAGCTCGGCGGCGATGTCCTTGAGGTATGCCCCCTGTTGAGCCTTATGCCTTATCATGAGGAAGTCCTCCTGCTTGAGCATCGGGTACCTCCTGATCGTTCTGCTTCCCAACCAGAAGGTACCCCGCTTGAGTGGGGGGACACCTTATTTCGGTACTCAGGGGACTTTTAGCATCGGTACTGACACCGCAAGTTCAAGGCGACGACGAACTCGCGACACTCGCTGCCGGTGGCGCCCAACCTGCTGGAGCAAGACTTCACCGCCACGGCGCCGAACCAGAAATGGGCCGGCGACATCACCTATTTGGCGACTGGTGAAGGGTGGCTCTACTTGGCGGTCCTGATCGACCTGTTCTCACGCAAGGTGATCGGCTGGGCGATGAGCGAGCGGATGACCGCTGACCTGGTCGGA
>JBNJIT010000020.1:0-2879 GCA_051749645.1 Pseudomonadota bacterium | reverse complement strand
AGCTTCCAGCTTAAAGCTTCCAGCTTTAATTGCTCTTTAACAATGTGAATCATGCTGACAAGTTCCTTTCGAGAGAAAGGAACGCAAGATACGTCTCAAGCGTATCCGGCAATTGTCGTGACGTCATCGCGGGCCAGACCCTTTCGGGTTATATGGTCAAGCGATGAAGCGCATACGGTGGATGCCTTGGCAGCCAGAGGCGATGAAGGACGTGACAGCCTGCGATAAGGCTCGGCGAGGTGGCAAATAACCTGTGACCCGGGCATTTCCGAATGGGGAAACCCACCCAGCACCAGCTGGGTATCCTGATCTGAATCCATAGGGTCAGGAGGCGAACCGGGGGAACTGAAACATCTCAGTACCCCGAGGAACAGAAATCAACCGAGATTCCCCCAGTAGCGGCGAGCGACCGGGGAGTAGCCCTTAAGCGGCACAACCGATAGGCGAACAGGCTGGGAAGCCTGACCATAGCGGGTGATAGTCCCGTAGCCGAAATCCGAGTGTCGTGAAATCGAGTAGGTCGGGGCACGAGAAACCTTGACTGAAGACGGGGGGACCATCCTCCAAGGCTAAATACTCCTGGCTGACCGATAGTGAACCAGTACCGTGAGGGAAAGGCGAAAAGAACCCCGGAGAGGGGAGTGAAATAGATCCTGAAACCGTATGCGTACAAGCAGTGGGAGCGGGCTTTGTCCCGTGACCGCGTACCTTTTGTATAATGGGTCAGCGACTTATTTTCAGTGGCGAGCTTAACCGATTAGGGGAGGCGTAGGGAAACCGAGTCTTAACTGGGCGACCAGTCGCTGGAAATAGACCCGAAACCGGGCGATCTATCCATGAGCAGGGTGAAGGTTGAGTAACATCAACTGGAGGCCCGAACCAGGATCTGTTGAAAAAGATTTGGATGACTTGTGGATCGGAGTGAAAGGCTAATCAAGCCCGGAGATAGCTGGTTCTCCTCGAAAGCTATTTAGGTAGCGCCTCACGTATCACCGCCGGGGGTAGAGCACTGTTTCGGCTAGGGGGTCATCCCGACTTACCAACCCGAGGCAAACTCCGAATACCGGTGAGTGCGAGCGTGGGAGACACACAGCGGGTGCTAACGTCCGTTGTGAAAAGGGAAACAACCCAGACCGTCAGCTAAGGTCCCGAAATCCTGGTTGAGTGGGAAACGATGTGGGAAGGCTCAGACAGCTAGGAGGTTGGCTTAGAAGCAGCCATCCTTTAAAGAAAGCGTAATAGCTCACTAGTCGAGTCGGCCTGCGCGGAAGATGTAACGGGGCTAAACCAGGTACCGAAGCTACGGGCTTGCCGAATGGCAAGCGGTAGAGGAGCGTCGTGTACGCCGATGAAGGTCCATTGAGAAGTGGGCTGGAGGTATCACGAGTGCGAATGCTGACATGAGTAACGACAATGGGGGTGAAAAACCCCCACGCCGGAAGACCAAGGGTTTCTGTTCGACGCTAATCGGAGCAGAGTGAGTCGGCCCCTAAGGCGAGGCCGAAAGGCGTAGTCGATGGGAAACGGGTCAATATTCCCGTACCTCACGTGGTTGCGATGGGGGGACGAAGAAGGCTAGGTGAGCCAGGCGTTGGTTGTCCTGGTGAAAGCCGGTAGGCTGGCGGTTCAGGCAAATCCGAACCGCCAAGGCCGAGAGGCGAGACGAACGCCCCACGGGGCGGAAGTCATCGATGCCACGCTTCCAGGAAAAGCCTCTAAGCTTCAGATCACGTGAGACCGTACCCCAAACCGACACAGGTGGTCAGGGTGAGAATCCTAAGGCGCTTGAGAGAACTCGGGTGAAGGAACTAGGCAAAATGGTGCCGTAACTTCGGGAGAAGGCACGCCGGCGTAGGGTGAAAGCACTTGCTGCTGGAGTCCGAACCGGTCGAAGATACCAGGTGGCTGCAACTGTTTATTAAAAACACAGCACTCTGCCAACGCGTAAGCGGACGTATAGGGTGTGACGCCTGCCCGGTGCCGGAAGGTTAAGTGATGGCGTTAGGTTCGCCGAAGCGCTTGATCGAAGCCCCGGTAAACGGCGGCCGTAACTATAACGGTCCTAAGGTAGCGAAATTCCTTGTCGGGTAAGTTCCGACCTGCACGAATGGCGTAATGATGGCCACGCTGTCTCCACCCGAGACTCAGTGAAATTGAAATCGCCGTGAAGATGCGGTGTACCCGCGGCTAGACGGAAAGACCCCGTGAACCTTTACTATAGCTTCACACTGGACGCTGATGTTGCTTGTGTAGGATAGCTGGGAGGCTTGGAAACCCGGACGCCAGTTCGGGTGGAGCCGACCTTGAAATACCAGCCTGGCATCATTGGCGTTCTAACTTGGCACCGTGATCCGGTGTGAGGACAGTGTGTGGTGGGTAGTTTGACTGGGGCGGTCTCCTCCCAAAGCGTAACGGAGGAGCACGAAGGTACCCTCAGCACGGTCGGACATCGTGCAATGAGTGCAAGAGCATAAGGGTGCTTGACTGCGAGACAGACACGTCGAGCAGGTGCGAAAGCAGGTTCTAGTGATCCGGTGGTTCTGTATGGAAGGGCCATCGCTCAACGGATAAAAGGTACTCCGGGGATAACAGGCTGATACCGCCCAAGAGTTCACATCGACGGCGGTGTTTGGCACCTCGATGTCGGCTCATCACATCCTGGGGCTGAAGTCGGTCCCAAGGGTATGGCTGTTCGCCATTTAAAGTGGTACGCGAGCTGGGTTTAGAACGTCGTGAGACAGTTCGGTCCCTATCTGCCGTGGGCGTTGGATGTTTGAGAAGGGCTGCTCCTAGTACGAGAGGACCGGAGTGGACGCACCTCTGGTGTTCCGGTTGTCACGCCAGTGGCATTGCCGGGTAGCTATGTGCGGACGGGATAA
>JBNJIT010000019.1:0-3040 GCA_051749645.1 Pseudomonadota bacterium | reverse complement strand
GGTGACTGTCAACATAGATGACGCCTGATTGGATTGTTCTTTAAAAACCTGCTGCCTTCGGTATCGGCTTTCGCTCGGGATTCAGATGCACGATTTTCGGCAAGCTCAGCTTGCGGATGTCCTTGGTCCAGCGCTCCGGATGACGCGCCTTGGCCGCTTCAAAGACGTCGCGCCGCTGTCTCAGAACCTTCTCCGCTTCGCCGGAATGGCGCTGTTCCGGGGTGACGTAGCGCAGGGCGCTATGGCGATGCTCACGGTTGTACCAGTGACTGAATGCCTGCACCCAGTCTCGAGCCTCCGCCAGGGTGGCAAAGCCTGTTGTCGGGAAGCCTGGCCGGAATTTCAGAGTCTTGAACAGCGACTCCGAGTAGGCGTTGTCGTTGCTGACCCGAGGCCGGCTGTACGATGGCGTGATACCCAAGTCATAGAGCTTTTCCAGAAAGGTCGAGGCCTTCATCGGACTACCGTTATCCGCATGCAAAATCAATGGCTTGGGCTGGCTGGCAAGATGTTCTCGCCAGCAGGCCTTCTGGATCAGCTCGGCCGCCAGCGCACCGGTTTCGGCTTCGTAGACCTCGTGACCGACGATCTTGCGGCTGTAGACATCCATGATCAGGTACAGATACCACCAAGTGCCACGCGCGGGGCCGGGAAGCCATGAGATGTCCCAGCACCACAGACGGTTCGCTGCATCGGCCTGGTGCGTGGTCGGTGGGCGCTTGCGCTGAGGCGCCTGCTGTCGCCCACGGTGTTGTCGTTGGTCATGAGCCCTGAGCACCCGGTAGATCGTGGACTCCGAGGCCAGATAGCGGCCCTGGTCCGCCTGATCGGCCACGATGAAAGCAGGTGGTCGACTGCGATAGTCGGGTGCGTTGCAGAGGGCCAGGATGGCCTGCTCTTCCTCGATCGACAGCTTGTTGTGCGGCACTGGGCGGTCGGCATCGGGGCGCCGGTCGGCCCCTACCTCACCGCTGGCCGTCCAGCGCTGATAGGTTCGGGTACTGATGCCAATCACGCGGCATGCCTTGGCCAGCCGGGCACCGTGACGCTGCGCTTCCTGAATCAGCACCACAGCTTGCTGGCGATCCGGGAGGCTGGTCATTCGTCCTCGTCGTTGCGGCCCCAGATCGCCTCGGCTTAATGGAATGGTCCGCCCCTCCCTAGCTACTCTAGGGGCGTTCACATCAAGCCTGGAGCAACGTCAGGAGGGCCGAACCATGTCCATTTCAACCATTGGCATCGACATTGGCAAGAGCAAGTTCCATGTGTGCGCCCTGGATGAGCGGGGCCGTGTGCAGGTGTGCAAGGCTTTCTCTCGTTCGGCTCTCATTCGATTTCTGGCCAATACGCCCCCGGCTCGTGTCGCCTCCGAGGCGTGCGCGGGCGCCCATTTCGTCGGTCGCAAGGCTGAATCCTTCGGCCACGAGGCCCGACTGCTACCGGCTCAGTACGTGAAAGCCTACGTGAAGTCCCAGAAGAACGACTACGCCGACGCTGAGGCCATCGCCGAAGCGGCCACCCGGCCCACCATGCGCTCGGTGCCGGTGAAGCCGGCCGACCGCCAGGCCCTACAACTTCTGCATCGACAGCGCAGCGGCTGGATCGCTGAGCGCACAGCACTTGCCAATCGGATCCGCGCCATGCTGCTGGAATTCGGGATCACGATTCCGAAAAACCTCTCCCAATTGCGCAAGCAACTGCCATTGGTGCTCGAGGATGCCGAGAACGAGCTGCCGGACCGGCTACGTCAGCTCCTCGTCGAACTGTGGGGCGACATGATGCGGTTGGACGAGCGGCTCAAGTCACTCAATGCCGAACTCGACATCTATGCGCGCACAGATCCCCAAACGCAGCTGCTGCTAAGCATCCCTGGCGTTGGTCCCATCGTCGCTACGGCGCTGATTTCTGGCATCGGCGATGCCAGTGCCTTTCGCAAGGGTCGGGATCTGGCGGCCTGGCTGGGCCTGGTACCCCGGCAATACAGCACCGGCGGCCGGACGCGATTGCTCGGCATCGGCAAGCGCGGCAACCGACACCTGCGGATGCTGCTCATCCATGGCGCCCGCGCCGTGCTACGCGTGGTCAGCAACCGCAGCGAGGATGACGGACTCCGGCGCTGGGTCGAGCGTGTCACGGCCCGCAAGCACCCGAATGTGGTGGCTGTGGCGTTGGCCAACAAGATAGCGCGGATCGTCCATGGCGTGCTGCGTCACAAGACACCGTTCGAGGCACGGCTGATGAGCACGTGACCCCATGTTTTCCGTGGATGAAAAACCGTTGTCAGGGAGTTGAGTCCCACCGAGTGAATGCAAGCGCCGGTGACCGATGGCGGAAACAGGTCAACGGCATACCGAGAGCCTGGTCAAAAAAGCGGCCCGAACAGAGGTCAACGGCTTATTCAGGAACGGTATGCGCGGATCTCCATCATGGCCCGGGGCCGTCGACGACAGCCCCACACAGAGGTCGGATACATTAGCGCAATCCTGTCCCCGTCACGGTAGAAGGCACTTGCGTCACAGGGGCGGACCATACATTTTTGACAGAGTCAGCAGAGCGGCCGTCTCAGCCAGAGCCTTGTCCTTGCGGCGTAGCTCACGCTCCAGCTCGCGGAGCCTCTTCTGTTCCGCCTTGTGGGCCTTGCGCTGCTGTTTCTCCTGCTCGGCGGCATCGGCGTTGGCGTTCAGGCAGGCCTCACGCCAAGCTTCCACCTGCTCAGGGTAGAGCCCATGTTCTCGGCAGTAGGCACTGAACTCCGCCTCGTTCATCGGGGCGGTCTCCAGGACGATGCGGAACTTCTCCTGGCTGGTCCATTGGTCGGGCGTGGCGGATCGTGATGGCAAAACCTGTCCTCGTGCTCTGGCCTGTTTTCGCCAATTGTAGAGGGTGGCTGCTGAGATGCCTTCCTGTTCAGCGAGTTCCGGGATGGTCAGGCTCATAGGCGGTGCCATTTTCTTGAGAATGGCTTCCTTACGCTCCGGGGAGTAACGCACGTTGATCACCTCTAAGTTTGATTAGGTGACAACTACGCTGACAGATAGGG
>JBNJIT010000018.1:0-5415 GCA_051749645.1 Pseudomonadota bacterium | reverse complement strand
GCAGTCATTCCCGTGGGTTTGGTTTCCTCCCTAACCGCCGCTCTTCGCCGTAGGAAATCGATCACCGCGCGGGTGGCGGGGCTCATGTGGCGATTGCGGTAGTAATAGGCAAAGATCCCCTGGCGGCAGGGGGACCACTCCTCCAGCACCGGCACCAGACGGCCGTCATCGATCATGGGCCGTAGCCGGTGCTCGAGCCACATGGCTATGCCGATCCCGTCCATCGCCGCACGTACGGCTGCGTTGCGGTCGTTGAAGATCATCGGCCCCTGCACGGCAATCGACAGGGGCTCGCCGTCCTTTTCGAACTCCCAGGCATACGGCTCGCCGTCTCGTTGCTTGCGCCAATTGAGGCAGGCGTGACGCGTCAGCTCATGCGGATGTGACGGTAGCCCGCGCGACGCGGCATAACCGGGTGAAGCCACAGCCATTTGGCGCAGGCGAGGGCCGACGGGCACGGCGACCGTGTCGGGGTGGAGATATTCGCCCAGCCGGAAGCCCAGATCGTAGCGCTCGCTGACGATGTCGACACAGATGTCCTCGAGGTGGATGTCGAGCAGGATCTGCGGGAAGGCCGCGTGCAGCTCCGCGAGACAGGGCGCGATGACGTCGTCGTAGGCCTCGTGCGATATCACGATGCGTACGTTGCCTGAGGGTGCCTCCCGATGCTCCAGAAGCTCTTGAGTGGCGGCGTCGATCTCGTCGAAGGCACCTTGAAGCCGCGACTTCAGCGCGCTGCCCTGATCCGTCAGCGACACGCTGCGCGTGGTGCGGTGCAGCAGTTGGACACCGACGCGCGCCTCCAGCCGCCGGATCATCGCGCTCATCGCCGAAGCGCTCACACCGAGGGTTCGCGCTCCGCCGACGAAGCTGCCGGCCTCGGCCACGCAGAGAAAGGCTTCATAGTCCCGGATGAGGTCGGAGCGCATGGGATTATCCATTTCGGATGGCATAGTCTGTCCAGAATCATAGCATTCTATTTATCCTCACGATCACTATCCTGACTCTTGTCCGACACGGCAACGACAGGATGTAGATCATGAGCACTCAAGAGGAAACCAAGATCATCCTCGTGACCGGCGCCAACAAGGGCATCGGCTACGAGATTTCGCGTCAGGTCGGCCAGGCTGGTGCCATCGTGCTGATGGGCGCACGGAGCGCCGAGCGTGGCCAGGCCGCCGCCCGCGCGCTCGCCGAGGAGGGCGTCGCAGCCTCCTGGCTACCGTTGGATGTCACGGATGCGCAGAGCATCGCGGATGCTGCGGCCCGTATCACCGAGGAGCACGGTCGACTCGACATTCTCGTGAACAATGCGGGTATCGGAGCCGCCGGCGATGGCACACCCAGCAACGCGTCGCTCGACGCGGTGCGCCAGGTGTTCGAGACAAACTTCTTCGGCGCTCTGGCCGTCACGCAGGCGATGCTGCCGCTGCTGCTTCGCTCCGGGGCCGGTCGCATCGTCAACCTGTCGAGCAGTCTCGGTTCGCTGACGCTCAACGGCGACCCTACCTGGGAGGCCTATGAGGTGAAACTGATCGGCTACAACGGTTCCAAGACGGCACTGAACATGCTGACGGTACAGCTCGCGGCGGAACTGAGTGATAGCGGGATCACCGTTCAGTCCATCTGCCCCGGGCTCACGGCAACGGACCTGACCGGTCATGCGGGCGACCGTTCGCCCGCTGAAGCCGCCGCTGCCCCGTCGCGTGCCGCGCTCGGCGAAGACGGCCTATCGGGATACTTTGCCGATGCGCAAGGTGAGCTTCCCTGGTGACGCTACCGTCGTTCGAGTATAGGCCCGACCGTGCATTCCTGAATGCACGGCCATCCTTCTCCGTTGACTAAACTGGCGGTCATCCCTCTTCGTACGCTCTTACCCTGCGCCTACCCACTCCTCGCTTTTCGCCCACAGCTGCCGGGCCCTGTCGGCATCGAGTGCATACGACCTGACGCCGTCGGCAAACGGGTTGGGCGTATCGTCGGTTGGCGCTACTGCGCAGTCTTCAAGATAGCGCCCGCCAATCTCGTTTTTGTCGGCCACGACGGCGGCCCAGACCGACGTTGCGGCTGCCTGCGAAACCTCCTTCAGTTCTGCCGGGGGAAGCCCCGCTTCGGCGCGCGCTTTGCCCACCGTCTCGAAAAGACCTTGCAACGCCTCCGGTGAAAAATGGCGGGCGAGATCCGTCATGCTGTTCCCGGGCATCACCGAAGCGGCGCGGATACCATGACTGCGATATCGCCTGTCAAACTCCACGGCGAAGAGAGAAGTGGCCGTCTTCGATCGGCCATAGGCGATGAAGGGATCGTACGCTTGTCGTTCGAAGTTCGGATCGTCCAGGTCGACATCGGCGACGCGATGCGCCTGGGATGACAGAATCACCACACGCCCGTTCTTGGCGAGCAGCGGCTCGACTCTGGTGAGCAAGGCAAAATGGCCGAGGTAGTTGGTGGCAAACTGGCTTTCGAAGCCATCCACCGTTTGCCTGAACGGAGTGGCCATCACGCCGGCGTTGGCGATGATGGCATCGAACGGCTGTCCGTCAGCCAGCAGCCTGTCCGCGCAGGTACGAACGCTTTGCAGGGATGCCAGGTCCAGTTCGATCGTTTCCAGGTTTCCCGCGCCTTGCGCTGCTGCGTCACGGACCGATGCCGTGGCCGCTTCGGCACGGGTGATGTCTCTCACCGTACCGACGACGTTCGCGCCCTTGGTGGCCAGCGCACGGGCCGTCTCGAGCCCGATGCCCGACGATACGCCTGTAATGAGATATCGCCTTCCCGCGAGATCGATGCCGGTAAGCATCTCTTCGGCGGTCATCTTTGCACCCAATGTCTCAGTCATCTCTTTTCTCCATCGTGTGCTCGGGGGAATCTGCTTCGCCCCCGATCCTTGAGGCTCAGATTTGGTACCCACCGGCCACGTCCAGTGCGGAGCCGCTGAGGTAAGCCCCGTTGGGCCCCGCGAGGAAACAGACCGTCGCCGCGACTTCCTCGAGAGAGGCGATCCGTCGGATGGCATGCAGATCCATCACCGTTTCCGGCACGTTGTGAGCTACCTCCGCCGCCATGTCCGTCGGCATGATGCCTGGCTGCACGATGTTGACCGTGATATTGCGGGGGCCGAGATCACGCCCGACGCCTTTCGCATAGCCTGCAATAGCGGCCTTGGTACCCGCATAGTCCGCCACGCCGGGGAAGGTGACACGGCTGGCGATACCCGAACCTATGAAGATGATGCGTCCACCGTCCGAGATCTTGCGTGCGGCGGCCCGCGTGGTTGCCACCGCGCCGAGCACATTGACGTGCCACTGGTGGTCGAGCGCGTCGGCGTTGAGTTCAGGATCGTTGACCCGCTTGCCCTGGACCGCAATGGCTGCGTTGTTGACGAGGATGTCGAGCCTGCCGAATTCGGCCATCACCGTCTCGATCAGAGGCTCGGCGGCAGAAAGTTCGGCCTGGTCGCTTCTGATCGCGATGGCGCGGGCGCCCATGGCCCTCAGCCTCTCGGCAACTGCCTCAGCCTTTTCTCCTGAGGCCACGTAGCTGATCGCAATATCGGCCCCCTTTTCGGCAAGCGCTTCCGCAATGGCCGCTCCAAGCCCGCGCGACCCGCCGGTGACGAGTGCGACCTTGCCCATCAATTCCTTCTCCATAACCACCTCTCTTGCATAGCAGGACGATTCTGTTCGAGGGGAACTCTTAACGGTAATGACCGTTACGATAACGAACGTTATGGAACTGGACGTGAGGAGTCAAGCAATTTAGTATCGATCAGTATGAAAAAGAGGAGGCGACCCCATGGGACGTCAGCGCGAATTCGATGTCGAGCAGGCGTTGGACGCGGCACTCTGCGTGTTCTGGCGCAAGGGCTACGAGGGAACCTCCTACACCGACCTGACGCAGGCCACCGGGGTCGAACGCCCCGGCCTCTACTCTGCGTTCGGCAACAAGGAGGCGCTGTTTCGCCAAGCGCTCGAGCGCTACTACGCCCGCTACCTGGACTATTTTCCTGCCGCCCTGGAGCAGCCGTCCTCACGAGAGGTGGTGGAACACATCTTTCGCGGAGCGGCAGAGTTGCATACCCGCCACCCCGACCGCCCGGGGTGCCTCGGAATCCATGGCGCCCTGGCGGGCTCGGACGACGCCGAACCCATCCGTCAGGCCCTGATCGACGCACGTGCGAGCGGCGAGGCCTCGCTGCGCGAACGACTCGAGCGCGCCAAGGAGGAGGGGGACCTGCCGGATTCGGCCGACAGCACTGTGCTTGCCGCCTATGTGATGGCCGTCCTCCATGGCATGGCCGTGCAGGCCAAGGCCGGTTTCAGCCGCGACATGCTGGAGGCTATAGCCACCCAGGCGCTTTCCACATGGCCCAGTAGCGGTTCCCAAGCTTCGGTCAAGCCATCCTGAGCCACCGATCGTGAGACACCAAGGACCAGCGCATTGCGCTGGCTCTCACCTTATTGGCTCCATGTTGACCTCGGTCGCTGGTGCAAACTTACCGTGGCGTATAGGCTGAGGGTATATGTTCACTTGTAAGCTGAATGTCGGCGGGGCAGGGTGTCGACAGCTGACGCTCCAAGCCGGACGTCTTTGCAAAAGCGGCATGCTCATCCATTTACGTTTTACAGGATGCACGTTGACCGGGTTATGTAGTCGATCGATGCTTGTTATGAGGATGTTTCGGAAGGTTGGTGTAGGGTCGCCGTGTGGTTTGACTTCATTGATCATGCGAGCAAGTTATTTAGATATTCAAGCATTCAGGTTGACTACTGTTGGGTCGCTAATGGCGGATTCGGCTAGGCTAGGTAGATCCGAGCTATGAGGAAGCATGTCATGATTGAGTTGGCTGATCGTGAGGCTTCGATGGGCTCCACTGTCAAGCATCCGGTGAAGCAGCGCTACATGGGGATTAGGTGTGTGGCATTGTTGTCAGTTCTGATGCTTGCGAGTCTGCCCGCTATCGTCTTCGCGCAATCATCATGTCCCGGAATTCACGTAAAAATTCCAAACATCCGTAACAGCGCAGGGAGTGTGGCTTGCGCGCTTTTTGAATCGCCAGCGGGGTTTCCCTCTGAATTCCTTCAGTTCGCAACCAATATAGTGATGATAAAAATTCAGGATTCTCAGGCGAGTTGCCACTTCTTAGATATCCCCCCGGGGACGTATGCGTTGGCCGTCATTCATGATGAAAATTTGGACGGCAAGCTCGCCACTAACTTTCTAGGTGTCCCCACGGAAGGCTATGGCTTTTCGAGCGGCGCAAAAGCCACTATGAGTGCGCCTTCGTTCGAGGACGCTATCTTTTCTTACAATGGACAAACCCTGGATATGACGATTAGATTGAATTACTGACAAGCCTTTCCATGAATGCCGAGGAATTCTTTTAACCTGGAATCGAAGTCACCATGATCAGTG
>JBNJIT010000017.1:0-5949 GCA_051749645.1 Pseudomonadota bacterium | reverse complement strand
GCAGCCCGCAGCCCGCAGCCCGCAGCCCGCAGCCCGCAGCCCGCAGCCCGCAGCCCGTCCTTCTGGCATGCCCGCGCCGCTCGTGCCAGAATCGGTGGTCCGACTGGACACTAGACCGTTAGGTCATTCATGAATGGCCCGAGACGGCGTGACTGAGCACGAGAGGACACCATGCCCGAGTATCGTTCCCGCACCACCACCGCCGGCCGCAACATGGCCGGCGCCCGCGCCCTGTGGCGCGCCACCGGCATGAAGGACGACGACTTCCACAAGCCGATTGTCGCCGTGGCCAACTCCTTCACCCAGTTCGTGCCCGGCCACGTACACCTGAAGGACATGGGGCAACTGGTGGCCCGCGAGATCGAGAAGGCCGGCGGGGTGGCCAAGGAGTTCAACACCATCGCCGTGGACGACGGCATCGCCATGGGCCACGATGGCATGCTCTACTCGCTGCCCAGCCGCGACATCATTGCCGACAGCGTCGAGTACATGGTCAACGCCCACTGCGCCGATGCCCTGGTGTGCATCTCCAACTGCGACAAGATCACCCCGGGGATGCTGATGGCGGCCATGCGCCTCAACGTGCCCACCATCTTCGTTTCCGGCGGGCCCATGGAAGCCGGCAAGACCAAGCTGCTCGACCACGGCCTCGACTTGGTGGACGCCATGGTGATGGCCGCCGACGACAGCGTCGACGATGCCACCCTGGCCGAGGTGGAACGCAGCGCCTGTCCTACCTGCGGCAGTTGCTCGGGCATGTTTACCGCTAACTCCATGAACTGCCTCACCGAGGCGCTGGGCCTGGCGCTGCCCGGCAACGGCACCATGCTCGCCACCCATGCCGATCGCCGCCGGCTGTTCGAGAGCGCCGGCCACCGCATCGTCGAGCTGGCCAAGCGCGTCTACGAAGGCGACGAAGCCCACCTGCTGCCACGTGCCATCGGCTCCAGGGCGGCGTTTGGCAACGCCATGACGCTCGACATCGCCATGGGCGGCTCCACCAACACCATCCTGCACCTGCTGGCCGCCGCCCAGGAGGCGGAGATCGATTTCACCATGGCCGACATCGACCGCCTGTCGCGGGAGGTGCCGCAGCTGTGCAAGGTGGCGCCCAACACCCAGCAGTACCACATCGAGGACGTGCACCGCGCCGGCGGCATCATGGCGATTCTCGGCGAACTCGACCGCGCCGGCGTGCTGGATACCCGGGTGCCCACCGTTTACGGCGACACCCTGAAGGCGGCGCTGGACGAGTGGGACATCATGCGCTCGCCGAGCCCCGAGGTAGTGGAGTTCTTCAAGGCGGGCCCCGGCGGCGTTCCCACCCAGACGGCCTTCTCGCAGAGCGCCCGCTGGCCGAGCCTCGACGGCGACCGCGCCACCGGCTGCGTGCGCGACCTGGAGCACGCCTTCTCCAGGCAGGGCGGCCTGGCCGTGCTCTACGGCAACATCGCCCGCGATGGCTGTGTGGTGAAGACAGCCGGCGTCGACGATTCGATCCTCGTCTTCGAGGGCCCGGCCCATGTGGTCGAATCCCAGGACCAGGCCGTGGAGCACATCCTCGGTGGCCAGGTGAAGGAAGGCGAGGTGGTCGTCATTCGCTACGAGGGCCCCAAGGGTGGGCCGGGCATGCAGGAGATGCTCTACCCGACCTCGTACCTGAAATCCAAGGGGCTGGGCAAGGCGTGTGCGCTGCTCACCGACGGGCGCTTCTCCGGCGGCACCTCCGGGCTTTCCATCGGCCACGTCTCGCCGGAAGCGGGAGCGGGCGGCGCCATCGGCCTGGTCGAGAGCGGCGACACCATTCGCATCGACATTCCCAATCGCACCATCGACGTCCAGCTTTCCGACGACGAGCTCGCGGCGCGTCGCGAGGCGATGGAGGCGAGGGGCAAAGATGCCTGGAAGCCCGCCATTCAGCGTGATCGCAAGGTGTCGGCAGCGCTCAAGGCCTATGCTCTGCTGGCCACCTCTGCCGACAAGGGTGCGGTTCGCGACCTCACCAAGCTCGATTAGAGAATGTTTACATCATCAGGAAGGCAGTAGCCCGTAAATATTCTCTGAATTTCGTCGGCAGGGCAGCAACGATATGAAGCAGCAAACCTATGGCGTCGGCCTCGTCGGTTTCGGGGTCGCCGGCCGATACTTCCATGCGCCGCTGATCCAGGCCACGCCCGGCCTGGAGCTGCTGGCGGTCGTCAGCAGCCGCACGGATTCCGTCCAGGAGTCACTGCCCGGCGTCGACGTGCTGCCCAAGGCGGCGGCACTCTTCGCCCGGAGCGACATCGACCTGGTGGTGATCGCCACCCCCAATGAAACCCACTTTCCGCTGGGCAAGGCCGCCCTGGCGGCCGGCAAGCATCTGGTGATCGACAAGCCGTTGACGGTGTCGGTATCGGAGGCGCGACTGCTCAAGACCCAGGCGGAGAAAGCCGAGCGGATGCTCAGCGTCTTCCATAACCGTCGCTGGGACAGCGAATTCCTGACGCTACAGGAGCTGCTCGATTCGCGGACTCTGGGCCGGCCGGTGTCGCTGGAGCTGCGCTTCGACCGTTTTCGCCCTCATGTGGCGGACCGCTGGCGCGATCACCACAAACCGGGTAGCGGCATCTGGTATGACCTGGGGGCGCACCTGCTTGACCAGGCGCATGTCTTGTTCGGCATGCCCAGAGCCATTCTTCTGGAGCTGGCGACCGCTCGTGAACGAGCCGAGGTCGACGATGAATTCCTGGCGCTGCTCGATTACGAAGGCATGCGCGTGACGCTTCAGGCGAGCTCGCTGGTGGCCGAAACCACGCCGCGCCTGGCGGTGCACGGCACGCAGGGAAGCTTCGTCAAGTACGGAGCCGACCCGCAGGAGCGCTGGCTGCGGGAAGGGCACGTGCCCGCCCCGGCCTGGGGGGAAGACCCGCAGCCCGGCGAGCTGCTGCTCGACCGGGGAGAGGGAGGCGAGGTGTCACTGGTGCGTCAGGAGCACCCCGCCGTGCCCGGCGACTACCCGGCGTTCTATGCCGGCATCGTCGATGCCCTGGCCGGTGAGACCCCGCCGCCGGTGAGCGTCGATCAGGCCTTGTCGGTGATGACTCTCATCGAAGCCGGACTCGACAGCTACCGCCAGGGGCGCTGGATTCGCCTGCGCGAAGAGGGCGGTCCGCGCCACCTGAATGCCCGCTGAGACTACCAGCTCAGCGGCGATTCGCTGGACTGGCGTTGACGCAGGGCATCGCGGGCGATGAACAGTGCAGCGATGGCGCGCGCCTCGTGGAAGTCCTCGCGCAGCAGCAGCGCCGAAAGTTCCTCCAGCGCGTGGGTCTCGACGATCAACGGTTCGGGCTCGTCGCCGGGCAGGCGTTTGGGGTAGAGATCGGTGGCCAGCAGCACCTGCATGCGGTGGCGCATGTAGTTGGGGGCCAAGGACAGCTCGACCAGCGGCTCGATGTGCTCCGCCCCGAAGCCGCACTCTTCCATCAGCTCACGATTGGCCGCGCTGATCACGTCTTCGCCGGGGTCGACCAGCCCCTTGGGCAGCGTCAGCACATAGTCTTCGAAACCGGCCGCGTACTCGCGGATCAGCAGCACGTGGTCGGGGTCGGGCATGGCGACGATCATCACCGCACCCTGATCGCTGCCGGTCAGGCGCTCGAAGGTGCGCTCGGCACCGTTGGCGAAACGCAGCTCCAGCGACTCGACGTGGAACAGCCGACTCTTCGCCACCGATTGGCACGACAGCACCTGTGGCTTGCGGGGCCAGGGGGTCTCTGACATGGGCACTCCGTTTCTGTCATGACGTCTGGCTGATACACTACCACGCCTGCCCCCGACCGCACGCCACCTGGAGCCGCGATGATCGACTGGCGCGCCATCGATACCGTTCTGCTGGACATGGACGGCACCTTGCTGGACCTGCATTTCGACAGCCATTTCTGGCTCGAGCACCTGCCGCGCCGCTACGCAGAGCTGCACCGCCTGGACGAGGCCACCCAGGAGCAGGTGCGTGCGCGCATCATTCGCGAGAAGGGCACGCTCAACTGGTACAGCCTGGCCTACTGGAGCCGGGAACTGGGTGTCGACGTGCTGACGCTCAAGCGCGAGGTGCAGCACCTGATCGGTTTGCGTAGCGATGCCCTGGATTTCCTCAAGTGGCTCAAGCGCGCCCATCCGCGAGTCGTGCTGGCCACCAACGCCGACCGCGAAGGGCTGGCGCTCAAGCTGCCGCTCACCGGCCTCGAGACCTACGTGGATGCCATCGTCTCCTCGGAGGATCTGGGCGTGCCCAAGGAGGCCCAGGGGTTCTGGTTCGCCCTGCAGGACGTCGAGCCCTTCGATCCGGCGCGCACGCTGTTCATCGACGACAACGTCAGCGTGCTGGAAAGCGCCCGCGAGTTCGGCATCCGCCATTTGCTCGGCATCAAGCAGCCCGACAGCACGCGGCCGGAAAAGGAACTCGAGGAGTTCATCGCCCTGGACCGCTTTGCCACCATCCTGCCCCAGGAACTGCCCCGGGAAGCGCGGCGTGACGACGAGGGGGAAGCGTGAGCGGCGTGCGGCTCGATAAGTGGCTGTGGGCGGCGCGCTTCTTCAAGACGCGCCAGTTGGCCAAGAAGGCCATCGAGGGTGGCAAGGTGCACTACAATGGCTCCCGCGCCAAGACCAGCAAGACCGTGGAGCCGGGGGCCTTGATTCGCGTTCCTCAAGGTTGGGACATCTGGGAAGTGGAAGTGCTGGCGCTCTCCGATCAACGCCGCGGTGCCCCCGAGGCGCGCGAGCTCTATCGCGAGACACCGGAAAGCGTCGAGCGCCGCGCTCGCGAAGCCGAGGCGCGGCGCCTCACCAACCAGGCCATGCAGCATCCCATGAAGCGTCCCGACAAGCGGGAACGTCGTAAGATCAAGCAGTTTCAGCGTGAGCAAGGCGATGATGCCTAAGGGAACACGTGCATAACTTTCACGAACCCCGATGTCCGAACCGGAATATCTCATGACCGACCAGATCCAACGCTTCCTGTTCGAGCGCACCAACGTGCGTGGCGAGATCGTCACTCTCGAACGGGCCTACGCCGACGTGCTCGAGCGTCACGCCTACCCCGCCGCCGTCAACCGGCTGCTGGGCGAACTGCTGGCTGCGGTGGCCCTGCTCACCGATACCGTCAAGCTCGATGGCATCCTGAGCATCGAAGTGCGCGGCCAGGGTGCGCTCTCGCTGCTGATGGCCGAGTCCAATCCCGGCGGCGAGCTGCGCGCCATCGCCCGGCTGAGCGAGGAGGCCGAGCTGCCGGCGGGCGACGCGGCCTTCCGCGATCTGGTGGGAGATGGCCAGATCGTGATCACCCTGGACCCGCGCGAGGGCAATCGCTATCAGGGCATCGTGGCGCTCGACCACGACAGTTTGGCGGGGTGTCTGGAAGCTTATTTCGCTCAGTCCGAACAGCTGCCCACCCGGCTGTGGCTGGCTGCCGACGGGACGCGCGCCGGCGGGCTGTTGCTGCAGCGCCTGCCGGACGAGTCGCTCAACCAGGATGACGATGCCTGGGCGCGCACCGTGCATCTGGCCGAGACACTGGCTGACGATGAGCTGCTGGGCCTGGCCCAGCACGAGCTGCTGCACCGCCTTTATCACGAAGAGACCGTGCGCGTCTTCGAACCCAAGGCTTTGCGTTTTGGCTGCACCTGCTCGCGCGAACGTATTGCCCAGGCGCTGCTGACGCTGGGTGCCGAAGAGGTGCGCGACATCCTCGCCGAACAGGGGGCCGTCGATACCCAGTGCCACTTCTGCCATAGCCGTTACCATTTCGGTGCCGCCGAGGTCGAGGCGCTGCTGCAGGCTGGCGACGCCACGCCGCCGACGTTGCACTGAAGGGTCGCTTCGGGTTTCGAGGTACGAGCTTCGAGACACGAGCTTCGAGATACGAGATACGAGATACGAGATACGGGTTGCGGGGGGCGAGTTAGA
>JBNJIT010000016.1:0-5992 GCA_051749645.1 Pseudomonadota bacterium | reverse complement strand
GGGCAGCTCGGTTGGCGGTTTGGGCATGATACGGGCTCCTGAACCTCGGGCTCTGATATTGAGCTTAACTCACTGAGCCGGTGTATGGATTCAGGTTGACACACAGGGCAATGCAAAACTTTAGCTAACTTTTTATATATGATTAAAAAACAATGTTAAATTACCCCTAGTATCCTAAAGTCGACAAATCCCTATTTAACCTTTGTGCAAGCCGCTGATTTGATTTGAAACAATACTTGCGTATATAACTACTCACATCATCTGTAACTATTATATACTTTTCCCGACGGGCATCAAATACTTTACAAAATAGTGGGCCGACTAACGGATTTAGAATCTTGCGTGTACCCCCTACAATGTACCGCCGTCCAGGAAAAGCTTCTGGAAGCATTTCAAGAATTGAAGACCATAACACCCTTGAATTTAAAGGCCGAATTGGCCAAGTTTTTTCACTTACTTTTCGTACATTTTTCCTGCTAGATATACTGAGGTCAGCCAAGGAGCATGCTGGAATTGAGCTGACTTCCATTGATCTTCCAAAATATTCCCAAAAACTTATGTTACCCATATCTTCAAAAAGCAGCGCTGTTACATTTTCACTACCTACAGCTACTTCAAGTTCTTCCAGCATTTTATCCCAATCCAAAAAAGGATCACCTGCCTCAATCAAACTATTTATTTGTTTCTCGAAGTCCGACTGTGAAGCATTAAAACGACTTCCGGATCTTTGCGAATAACCAGAAGCCAACCATTCTACTTGATTTCGAAGCGTTACTACTATTTTAACTTTACTTTCCGGACCGGCTGCATATTTCCATTCTGGAACTAAGTATTTTTTAATAAACTCTGCAATAGGTGCCGGCCTTGAACGAGATTTATATTTAGCCTCCCTAGCACCAATAGGGTATTTATAAAAATTGCTGTTTTTAGAAGGCCATCGACTCCAAGCCTCTTGACTAACTTTTATTGCTCCTAGGCTTTCCAGATTCTCCATATCATTTTTTTCAAACAGCACTCTCTCTACCCATTCACGAGTTTTATTTTTAACATCTTCACAGTTCATGAACCGATGGAAATTAAAAAAATGAGTGCTTTCTTTAGAGATGAACTCATCAAACTTGCCAACCTTCCCAATATATCCAGGTTCTCCCTTAAGAAAATTATGCTGTATAGTAGTTGTTCCGGTTTTAGGAAGCCCAATATGCAAAATTAGATTCACTTTAAACCTTCCTCAGGATTTCGACGACTCATCTGACGCAAGAACCTCAATAAAAGCATTTCGATACAGCATAACATTCTTTCCTGGATCAAAATGATTAGCAATATAGCTCATGCTTTTCTTTGATGCATCGGCCAAGCATGATTGGTTATGGTATAAAAACTCTATTTTCTTTGCCCAATACTTAGGATTGTTGTCTACCAAAAAACCTGTCTCGCCCTCAACTACATATTCACAAAGTGGTTTAACATTTGAAACTAATACAGGTAACCCGACTGCCATGCTCTCTATCACAATCTTACCCAACCCCTCATAATCTGTAGCGTGGCACAAAAGATCAAATTCTTGGAGGCAAGCCCATAACTTATCTTGCTCTATGAAGGGCTTAATTAAAACTCTTTCATTAAGACCAAGCTTAAAAACCTTTTCCTCAATTTCTTTTTTTAACGTTCCATTCCCAACAAGTGTTAGACGTATTGGTAAATCTTGACTAATTATTGACATAGCATCAACCAGAACATCTTGACGCTTCTGATACTCTGAAAACCGCGACGCCATCAATAATTCAAAGCGCCTATTCTCTTTGTTTGGATATGACTTTTTTCTTCCAACTGCAAATGATGATCCGATATCAGCAGAAAATTCATGTCGAAATTGGACATTCATCTTTAATTCATCTAACCTTAACCGAGCCATACCAATCAAAGCTGGATGGATATAGTTCACAGAGTCAATCCGGTTAAAGTAATACTCATACTCTTTTATTTTCTCTGGGCTTTTAATGCACTCCTCATACCATAGCATCCCTGCCATGCGCATAACTATGGAGAACTTAAGCCCCTCATCCTTGAGGCTAGACAATAACTTTAGGTTTTCGATCTCATAGAAGCAATAAACAACTTTTACATTTTCCTTTAAAATTGCTTCCCTTACAATATTTTTCACTTTTCTTTCTTGGATTTTTTTTATTAACCTAAAACGTCTAAGACGACCCAGGAAAGAAACGGCTTTAACATTAACACCTAAAATGCAATGTTCCCGTGTGCCAAGGCTTAACGTTCTCTCCCGATCTCTTGTAATATAAAAAACGCGATCCCCGCTTTCCGCTAGAGATTCACCAAGCAAGCGGATAGACGACTCAGCACCACCAAATTGTGATTTAAAATAGGCTGATTTATTTGTTAAAAGAAGTATATTCATTTATCAATTCACACCACGCATCCAGCTCTGACTCAATACTAAAATACGAAACTACACTCTTCCTTGCAACCACACCTAAACTCTCCCTTAATTGCGCATCATTCATCAATGTAGAAAGCACTTTAGTGAGTGGTTTCGAACACTTCACAGGAACAACTAAACCATTTTTTTCATGCGTTACAGCTTCTAAGAATGTAGGAATACCTGAAACTATTACCGGCAACTCACAGGACATTGCCTCCAATACAGCCTTGTTAAACCCTTCAGCATAGGAAGGAAGTACAAAAATATCTGACCTCTGGTACTCGTGAAGAAGGCTATCCGAATCAATAGCACCTAGGAAAACAACACTGTGCGGGGCTTCGCCACTTGCAATTATCCTTTCGATTTTTATGTGATCTGCATCATGAACATTGCCACAAAAAACCATATCTACTGGGGAATTCAAGCATGCTACTGCATGAGCAAGTTCGAAAACTCCTTTTGATGAAATAACATTTCCTACAAAGATTAACCTAGGTCTCTCATTTGATCTATTAGGGAAGCATTTCAACGATGGTTTATAATATTCAGTATCTACACCTCTATAGATTACCTTCATCTTTTTATACGGGATGCCAAAATACTCATATACGTTATTCTTTACAGCTTCAGAATTAGGAACGATAAAATTTATTTGGCTATATATGCAAAAAGGATCAATAATAATTTTTATCGCGTTTTTAAAACTAATTTTCCTTGTGCATGCCTTAAAAAGTAAGCCGGCACTCTTCCTGAAACTAAATCTTCCATATTTATACTGGTTAGTCAACGCTCCTTGATTAGCTATAAATATTGGCTTATTTCTATCCGGCAGAAGCGAAAGAGGTGATAAATTTTTTATCCAGCCAATAACAATATCTATCTTTTTACCTTTGATAATTTCTTTATAGCTAGCTACGAAACTTAACGGACTTCCACTACTTTCTGTAAAGTGATAATGCACATTTCTCGGGAAAACGTAGCCATTTACATGAGGCCTTTCACCACCTGACAGTATATGTACATCATGGCCTCGTTTTGCAAGCCCCCATGCAAGATTCTCCAATCCAGTATTCATGCCTCTATTTAGTGCAGAACCTTTGATTACGAATAGGAGTGAGCGTTTATTAATAATCATATTTTTCAAGGACGCTATTTATGGGCAATTTTTTATTTCTAGCTTTATATTTTAAGCAGAAATTTTTTAAGTCTTTTTCTGGAATAACTACTGAATCAACCTGTGGAAGTTTTCTCAACCATTTTCTGGATAACAAATGGACCTTTTTCGGCAACAATAAAAAAGGTTGCCTGTCAGAAGCAAACAACCCATTGACGATCCTTAGCAGCTTTGCATTGATCCCTTTTATGCTTTTATTTTCGTGAAGCGACAAAATATTATCCGGCACCACATTTTGCTTCTCGTCAATAAATTGAGCTATTTTCTCGAGAAAACTCCTTGGCTCGGAGCAAAACCACTCATATGGCAACAGCAATATTCTCTCTTCACTTGTACACTGCACAACATAATTATAGTAATTATAGTAATCTAGATAAGCCCCCCTCGAAAAGGAAAGCTCATTCTTTTTGCATCCTATAAACTGGTACCATTTAGCGCTCCCTCCTTTTTTTATATACTCAAGATACAAGCTTTTAACCATTTCTTCTTGTTCTCGCAAAACGAGAATATAACTAGCATCCGGGAAAATTAAATTAAGCCTATCAAATATCTTTTTCCTATCATTAGCGTTATCCCAAGGTGCCCCTGAAAATTGCTCATCTGATATAATTAATTTTTTACTCAGATGATTTGCAACTTTTAGTTCCTTTCGCAAAATAAATAGCGCTTCCTGGTCATTAAAGTATAGGTCATTACAGTGCAGGACATACTCCAAAAAACTTGGCAAGTCATACCTTAAAGACTTATATGCATTAAAAATAGGGAAGTACCTTTTTTGGAAAAACGTACTGCCTGTTTTATGTAATCCTAAATGAATATATACTTCATTTAACTCTACTTTCCTATCCGCCATGCTTGCCATTCAACTTTCCTTTACCTTATAGGTAACAACCTCAAAGACTATATACCATTGCGCTACTGTATAAGCTGCAGCACCTTCTCCCAGTCTTGGTTGAAATAGCGACTCCATTCGCGTGGAACTTCCAAACTAAGAGTCTTCCCTCTTTTATTCAAAAAATCAATTCCTTTTTCTTGATAAGATTGGCTTATACTAACTCCAGGTAGTTTATTGAGTCGCGACCTCAATCTAGCCTCAAAGCAAGAATACCGCACTGCCGACTTTGTTTTGGGGGAAATATTTTTTTTCACCCCTCTACCTAACGCTTTTTTCGCCTCATCTTTACCTATCGACTTATTTGTAAACTCACATATTTTTTCCAAAATCATTTCCGGGGAATTTATGAAATCATCCCAAACAATTGCTAACAAATTAAAACTCTGGAGCTTTTTGATTCTTTTTTCCCAGCTTAAATCATCTCCATTAAACCGATTCAAATACATTTCAAATGAATCAGACGAGCCCTCTTTTTTAGTATATAAATATGCACTCTTTACCCACTCGCTCTGGGGGCGAAGAAAAACAATGATCTTTACATCAATTCTCCTTGAAACTTTTAACGCCGCCTCATAAAACTCTTCAAACACAGCCCAGCTCTCACCAGGCGAAGAAGGCCTTAGTTTTCCGGACAGCTTTTCGCAAGAGATGAAGTTAGACCTAACATTCGTAGAGAGACTATCTGACTGCAAAAACTTCATCGCTTGTCGAGAGCCTATTCTGACTTTTCGTACACCACCAATTGAATAACTAAACTTAGGGAAAAGTTCAGGCCATAGACTATGTTGTAAAAAAGTAGATCCAGCTTTTTGAAGCCCAATGTGAATAATTAACTCTTTTGAATCAAGTTTCCTCACTCTACCACCACTTTTGGGATCTGAATTATACTTTGATTTTAGGAAAGCCTTACCATGATATATTGGTTCCTGCATACACCAACACAGCTAATGCTGAGTGTACTTGGGGTGATCTTGCCCAGCAGTCAGTCAAGGACACCGATCTACACGATCATTAGGTTCTCAAATGCCTCTTGGCTGATCATAATCCCAGAGAAGATACATGATAAATCCTAACCCGCGAGCATGTCAGACACATAAGCCTCATTGATCTTACCCATCAATCGTGGACACCGATCTAAGCGATCATTCGGCCCTCGAAAGCCTCCGGGCTGATCATCCGAATCGCACTGTGCCGGCGCTGCCGGTTGTAGTCCATCTCGATGTACTCGAACACTTGCCGCCGCATGGCTTCCCGGGT
This sequence comes from Pseudomonadota bacterium, assembly GCA_051749645.1. Taxonomy (GTDB): domain Bacteria; phylum Pseudomonadota; class Gammaproteobacteria; order Pseudomonadales; family Halomonadaceae; genus Halomonas. The sequence goes on along the minus strand of JBNJIT010000016.1, from coordinate 223 downwards.
CTCGAATCGCTCGCCATGGATCGCTTCCACCTTGAGGCTGTGGAAGAAGCTCTCGGCACAGGCATTATCGTAGCAGTTGCCCTTGGCACTCATGCTGCACTGGAGGTCGTGCCGGGTCAGCAGCGACTGGTACAGGGTCGAACAGTACTGGCTGCCGCGGACGCCCTTCTAAGCGTCAAGTGGCAATTTGCGCCTTGTTGATCTCTCGGTGACGATGGCGCAG
>JBNJIT010000015.1:0-16395 GCA_051749645.1 Pseudomonadota bacterium | reverse complement strand
GCGAACGTGTCGCTTAGCGGCCGATCCACGCCAGTGACGAACGCCGCGCAATGCCGGCAAAACCCTCGCCGCATCAAACGTTTCCGCCACTTCCCACCGCTGGCAACGTGGCCCGTCGCCGGCAGCGGATGCGTACTTTACGTATTGCTTGGGCCCGATGCAAGCCCCGCGTCAAAAAAATGTAGCTCATCTTCACCGCCCGGCCAAGTCGTCACATCGTGAACCGATCCATGAAACGATTGACCGGCATGGCCTCGAGGGCGGCCTGGTCTTCGCAAAGCGACAGGATCGCCTCGCAGCGGGCGGCCGGGAAGCGCGTGGCCAGATTGCGGCGGAACTTGTCGATCAGCACCGGCACGCCTTCGTCACGGCGGCGCCGATGGCCAATCGGGTATTCGACCGCCACCGCGTCCGTGGCGCTGCCGTCGGTGAAGAAGACCTGCACGGCATTGGCAATGGAGCGTTTCTCGGGATCGAGATAATCCCTGGTGTAACGCGGCTCCTCGACCACCTCCATGCGGCTGCGCAGCTCATCGATGAGAGGATGTGCGGCGTGAAAGTCATCTTCGTAGTGCTCGGCGGTCAGCTCTCCGAAGATCAGTGGCACCGCGGTCATGTACTGCAAGCAGTGGTCCCGGTCCGCCGGGTTCGCCAGGTCACCCTCCTTGGAGATGATGCGAATCGCCGACTCGTGAGTGGTCACGACGATGCGCTCGATCTCGTCGAGGCGCCCCTTCACCTGGGGATGGAGCGTCACTGCTGCCTCGCAGGCGGTCTGGGCATGAAACTCCGCCGGGAAGGAGAGCTTGAAGAGGATGTGCTCCATCACGTAGCTGCCGAAGTCGCGCTGAAAGGTGAACTTGCGCTCCCCCTCCGGCTTGGTGGCCAGATCGCGATTGGTATGGCTGAACAGCACGTCGTAGAAGCCCCACTGCGGCGCACTGAGCGCCCCGGGAACCCCCATCTCGCCGCGCAGGGCGATGTCCACGAGCCGTACGGCCCGCGACGTGGCATCGCCCGCCGCCCAGCTCTTGCGCGACCCGGCATTGGGAGCATGCCGATAGGTACGCAGGCTCTGGCCATCCACCCAGGCATGAGAGAGCGCCGAGAGCAGCTGCTCGCGACTCGCCCCCATCAACTTCGCCGCCACGGCGGTGGAAGCCACCTTGACCAGCACGACGTGATCCAGCCCCACCCGGTTGAAGGAGTTATCCAGTGCCAGCACGCCCTGGATCTCGTGAGCCATGATCATGGCTTCGAGCACGTCACGCATGGGCAGCGGCGCCTCACCCTGAGACAACCGCCGCTGGGAGAGATGGTCGGCGATGGCCAGGATCGCGCCCAGATTGTCGGAAGGGTGACCCCACTCGGCAGCCAGCCAGGTGTCATTGTAATCCAGCCAGCGGATGATGCAGCCGATGTCCCAGGCCGCCTTGACCGGGTCCAGGCGATAGGGGGTGCCGGGGACCCGAGCGCCGTGGGGCACCACCGTCCCCTCCACCAGCGGCCCCAGGTGCTTGGTGCACTCCGGGAAACGCAGCGCCAGCAAGCCGCAACCCAAGGTATCCATCAGGCAGAGCCGCGCGGTATTCCACGCCTCGGAGCTGTCGATGCGGTAGTCCAACACGTAGTCGGCGATCTTTTGCAGCTCGGCGTCATAGTCCGGCCGCACATTGGCTTCCACGGTGCTCATGCTCGTCTCCTGTCCCAATGGGTAATGGCTATCTCCCACTATAGAAAACGCCCCGGATCCTGCGATCCGGGGCGCGCTGCTTTCAGGCGATGCCCGCTCAGAAACTGTCGCCGGGGATGCGGACCCATCCCTCCATCAGCACCCGCGCGCTACGGCTCATCACCGCCTGATCGATCGACCAGCGGCCGTCGACCAGGCTGGCCTCGGCCCCTACGCGCAACGTCCCGGAAGGGTGGCCGAAAATGACGGCGTTGCGCTTGCCGCCGCCGGCAGCCAGGTTGACCAGCGTGCCCTCGATGGCCGCCGCGGAGGCGATGGCCACCGCCGCGGTGCCCATCATGGCGTGGTGCAGCTTGCCCATGGAGAGCGCCCGCACCAGCAGGTCGACCTCATCGGCCTTCACGTCCTTGCCGCTGGAGGAAGTGTAGCCGGTCGGCGGCGCCACGAAGGCGACCTTGGGGGTGTGCTGGCGACTGGCCGCCTCGGCGACGTCGTCGATCAGCCCCATCTTCAGCGCCCCGTGGGCACGAATGGTCTCGAAGCGCTCCAGGGCCGCGGAGTCGCCGTTGATCGCTTCCTGCAGCTCGGTGCCGGTATAACCGATGTCGGCGGCATTCACGAAGATGGTCGGAATGCCGGCATTGATCATGGTCGCCTCGAGGGTGCCAATGTCCGGCACTTCCAGCTCGTCCACCAGGTTGCCGGTGGGGAAGATAGCGCCCTCGCCATCCGCCGGGTCCTTGAAGGCCACCGGTACCTCCGCGGCCGGGAAGGTCACCCCGTCCAGCTCGAAGTCGCCGGTCTCCTGGACCTGGCCATCGCTCATCGGCACGCGTGAGACGATGGTCTTGCCGATGTTGGCCTGCCAGATGCGCACCTCGGCCACTCCGCTCTCGGGGAGGCGCGACGGGTCGACCAGGCCATTGCTGATGGCAAAGGGGCCCACGGCAGCGGAAAGATTGCCGCAGTTGCCGCTCCAGTCGACGAACGGCTTGTCGATGGACACCTGCCCGAACAGATAGTCGACGTCGTGATCGGGGCTGTCGCTCTTCGAAAGGATCACCGTCTTGCTGGTACTGGAGGTGGCGCCCCCCATGCCGTCGATCTGCTTCTGATAGGGGTCGGGGCTGCCGATCACCCGCATCAGCAGGCGGTCACGGGCTTCCCCGGGCGCCCGGGCAGCCTCGGGCAGATCCGCCAGCTTGAAGAAGACACCCTTGCTGGTGCCTCCACGCATGTAGGTGGCGGGAATCTTGATTTGCGATACGTGTGCCATGAGTCGTTCATCCTGACGTCAGTGACGAAACGACCCGGGCCGTGATGCAGCGCCGGGTCGATGGTTCCATTCAGGGGCGATCACACTGCCGTTTGAGCCTCGGATTCAAGAAAATCCTGGGCGAAGCGCTGCAACACGCCACCGGCCGTGTAGATCGACACCTCTTCGGCGGTATCCAGGCGGCAGATCACCGGCACGCGCTGGGTATCGCCATTGCCGCGATGGATCACCAGCGTCAGGGTCGAGCCAGGCGCCGGCTTGCCCTCGACGTCGTAGGTCTCGGTGCCATCGAGCTCCAGGGTGTGGCGGGTGGTTCCCTCCTCGAACTGCAGCGGCATCACGCCCATGCCGATCAGGTTGGTGCGATGGATGCGCTCGAAGCCCTCGGCGACGATCGCCTCCACCCCGGCCAGCGCCACGCCCTTGGCCGCCCAGTCCCGCGACGAGCCCTGCCCGTAGTCGGCACCGGCAATGACGATCAGCGGCTGCTTGCGTTCCATGTAGGTCTCGATGGCCTCCCACATGCGGGTGACCTTGCCCTCCGGCTCGACCCGCGCCAGCGAGCCCTGCACGACCTCGCCGTCGTCATCGCGCACCATCTCGTTGAACAGCTTGGGGTTGGCCAGGGTGGCGCGCTGAGCGGTCAGGTGGTCGCCACGGTGAGTCGCATAGGAGTTGAAGTCCTCCTCCGGCAGGCCCATCGACGCCAGGTACTCGCCGGCCGCGCTGTCCGGCAGGATGGCGTTGGACGGCGACAGGTGATCGGTGGTGATGTTGTCCGGCAGGATCGCCAGCGGCCGCATACCCTTCAGCCCGCGCTCCCCGGCCATCTTGCCTTCCCAATACGGCGGACGGCGAATGTAGGTGCTCTGCGGCCGCCACTCGTAGAGCGGATTGACCCGTGCCCGCGCGCTCTTGTTCAGGTCGAACATGGGAATGTAGGTCTCGCGGAACTGCTCCGGTTTCACCGCCGACTTGACGATGGCGTCGATCTCTTCATCGGCTGGCCAGATGTCCTTGAGCGTGACCGGATTGCCATCCGGATCGTGGCCGAGCACATCCTTCTCGATATCGAAGCGGATGGTGCCGGCGATGGCGTAGGCAACCACCAGCGGCGGCGAGGCGAGAAATGCCTGCTTGGCGTACGGATGAATACGGCCGTCGAAGTTGCGGTTGCCCGACAGCACCGCCGTGGAGTAGAGATCGCGGTCGATGATCTCCTGCTGAATCTTGGGATCCAGCGCACCGGACATGCCGTTGCAGGTGGTGCAGGCATAGGCCACCACGCCGAATCCGAGATCCTCCAGCTCGGGCAGCAACTCCGCCTCATCAAGATACATCTTGACCGTCTTGGAGCCGGGAGCCAGGGAGGATTTCACCCAGGGCTTGCGCGTCAAGCCGAGCTTGTTGGCATTGCGCGCGATCAGCCCGGCCGCCACCATGTTGCGCGGGTTGGAGGTGTTGGTGCAGCTGGTGATGGCCGCGATGATCACTGCACCGTCGGGCATCTTGCCGGCTTTCTCCTCCGCACGGGCCTCGTCGAGCCCCACGGCGATGCCGCGCTTGGCCAGCTCGGCGGTGGGCAGCTTGGCATGCGGCTTGGAAGGGCCGGCCAGAGTGCGCTCGACGCTGGACAGGTCGAACGTCAGCACCCGCTCGTAGTCGGCGTTTTTCAGGTCGCTCGCCCACAGGCCGACCTGCTTGGCATAGGTTTCCACCAGCTCGACCTGGTCGTCGTCGCGACCGGTCAGCTTGAGGTAATCGATGGTCTGGTCGTCGATGTAGAACATCGCCGCCGTCGCCCCGTACTCCGGAGTCATGTTGGAGATGGTGGCGCGGTCACCCACGGTCAGGCTCTCCGCCCCTTCTCCGAAGAATTCCAGATAAGCGCCCACCACGCGCTCCTGGCGTAGGAACTCGGTGATCGCCAGCACCATGTCGGTTCCGGTGATGCCGGGCCGGAGCTTGCCGGTGAGTTCGACGCCGACGATATCGGGCAAGCGCATCATGGACGCGCGCCCCAGCATCACGCTCTCCGCCTCGAGGCCGCCCACCCCTACCGAAATCACGCCCAGGGCATCGACCATCGGCGTGTGGCTGTCGGTGCCCACGCAGGTATCCGGAAACGCCACCCCGTCCTGCTTCTGCACCACGGGCGACATCTTTTCCAGGTTGATCTGGTGCATGATGCCGTTACCCGGCGGAATCACGTCGACGTTCTCGAACGCCGTCTTGGTCCAGTCGATGAAATGGAAACGGTCGTCATTGCGACGATCCTCCACCTGGCGATTCTTCTCGAAGGCATCCTTCTCGAAGCCGGCATGCTCGACGGCCAGGGAGTGATCGACGATCAGCTGGGTCGGCACCACCGGGTTGACCTTGGCCGGGTCTCCGCCCTTCTCGGCGATGGCGTCGCGCAGACCGGCCAGGTCGACGAGCGCCGTCTGACCGAGGATGTCATGGCACACCACCCGCGCCGGGTACCAGGGAAAGTCGAGATCGCGCCGGCGCTCGATGAGCTGCTCGAGCGCATCGGTGAGCAGCGCCGGCTCGCAGCGACGCACCAGCTGTTCGGCCAGCACCCGCGAGGTGTAGGGAAGGGTATCGTAGGCACCGGGCTGGATCGCCTCGACGGCGGCACGCACGTCGAAGTAGTCCAGCTCGGTGCCGGGAAGCGGTTTGCGGTATTGGGTATTCATGAGTCGACGGTCTTCGCGTGGTATTCGAGTCAGGCGGTGAAAAGGCGGCCCCTAGGCCGCCTGAGAACGCCTTCGTTGGGGGGGAAGCTCAGTCACGCTCTTCGATGGGCACCCACTCGCTCTTTTCCGGGCCGATGTAGTCGGCGCTCGGGCGAATGATGCGATTGTTGGCGCGCTGTTCGAAGACATGGGCGCACCAGCCGGTGACGCGCGAGCAGACGAAGATCGGCGTGAACAGCTTGGTGGGAATGTCCATGAAGTGGTAGGCGCTGGCGTGGAAGAAGTCGGCGTTGCAGAACAGCTTCTTCTCGCGCCACATCACCGCCTCGACGCGCTCGGAGACCGGATAGAGAACGCTGTCGCCCACGTCCTCGGCGAGCTGCTTCGACCAGTGCTTGATGATGGCATTGCGCGGATCGGACTCGCGATAGATCGCGTGGCCGAAGCCCATGATCTTCTCCTTGCGCTCGAGCATGCCCATGATCTCGCGCTCGGCCTCATCGGCGGACTGCCAATTCTCGATCATCGCCATGGCCGCCTCGTTGGCGCCGCCGTGCAGCGGGCCGCGCAGCGAACCGATGGCCCCGGTCACGCAGGAGTGCATGTCGGAAAGCGTGGAGGCGCACACCCGCGCGGTGAAGGTCGAGGCGTTGAACTCGTGCTCCGCGTAGAGGATCAGCGAGACGTTCATCACCCGGGCATGCAGCTCGGAAGCCGGCGCATCGCGCAGCATGTGCAGGAAGTGGCCGCCGATCGACGCATCGTCGGTCTCGGTGTCGATGCGCACGCCATCGTGGCTGAAGCGATACCAGTAGCAGATGATCGAGGGCAGCACGGCGAGCAGGCGGTCGGAGACGTCCTGCTGCTCATCGAAGCTCTCCTCGGTTTCCAGGTTGCCGAGCATGGAGGCGCCGGTGCGCATCACGTCCATGGGGTGGGCGTCCTTGGGAATCTGCTCGAGCACGGTCTTCAGCGCCTGAGGTAGACCGCGCAGGCCCTTGAGTTTGGCGATGTAGGCGTCGAGCTCGGCCTGATTGGGAAGCTTGCCCTTGAGCAACAGGTAGGCGACTTCCTCGAACTTGGCCTTCTCGGCCAGCTCCTTGATGTCGAAGCCGCGATAGGTGAGGCCGGAGCCGCTCTTGCCAACGGTGCACAAGGCCGTAGTGCCGGCGCTCTGGCCGCGCAGGCCGGCTCCACTGTTCGTCTTCTCTGCCATGTCGTGTCTCCTTTGGTATTCCGTATTCTTATCGGTGCGGGTCACGCCGCGCTCAAGCCTCGTCGCCCTTATCGGCAAACAGGGCATCGAGCTTCTGCTCGAAGGCGTGATAGTTGAGGAAGTCGTAGAGCTCGTCGCGGGTCTGCATCATGTCGACCACATCCTTCTGGTGGCCGTTGTCATGGATGCTCTGGTAGACCTTCAGCGCCGCCGCGTTCATGGCGCGGAAGGCCGACAGCGGATAGAGCACCATGCGACAGCCCACCGCATCGAGCTCGTCCTGCGTGAACAGCGGCGTGGCGCCGAACTCGGTGATATTGGCCAGGATCGGCGCATCGACGCGCTCGCAGAACGCCTGGTAGTCGTCCAGGGTATGCACCGCCTCGGCGAAGATGGCGTCGGCACCGGCCTCGATGCATGCATTGGCGCGCTCGATGGCGGCGTCCAGGCCGTCCTTCTGGAAGGCATCGGTGCGGGCGATCAGGTAGAAGTCGGGATCGAGACGCGCGTCGGCGGCAGCTTTGACGCGGTCGACCATCTCCTGCTGGGAGACGATCGCCTTGTTGGGGCGATGGCCGCAACGCTTCTGGGCGACCTGATCCTCCAGGTGCACGGCGGCCACGCCGGCCCGCTGCATCTCCTTGACGGTGCGCGCGATGTTGAAGGCACCGCCCCAACCGGTATCGATATCCACCAGCAGCGGCAGATCGGTGGCGCCACAGATGCGGTGGGCATCCGCCACCACGTCGTTCATGGTCGTCATGCCCAGATCCGGCAGACCGAAGGACGCATTGGCCACGCCACCGCCGGAGAGGTAGATGGCCTTGTGGCCCACGCGCTCGGCCATCATGGCGGTATAGGCGTTGATGGTGCCGACGATGGGCAGCGGCCGATTGGCCTCGAGGGCGGCGCGAAACCGGGCGCCTGGGGTGGCTTGCGTCATGACGTGCTCCTTGGTTGATCGGCAAAGGTCAATCGGTGGACTCGGCCTGCTGTTCGAGAATGGCGGCGTAGCGGTCGGCGACATTGGCACGTGACGCGCTGACGTGACGGCGCATCAGCAGCTCGGCCAGTTCGGCATCGCCCGCCTCGATGGCATCGACGATGCGGTGATGCTCGACGAAGGCGCGCTGCGGGCGCGTGCCGCTGGCACTGAACTGAGTGCGATAGAGCCGCACCAGGTAGTAGAGGTCGTCGCAGAGCAGGGTCACCAGCATGCGGTTGTGGCTGCCCTGAACGATCCGATAGTGGAAGTCCAGATCGCCCTCGCGCTGGTAGTAGGCCTCGCCGCTCTGCAGGTCGCTCTGGCGTTCGTGAACCGCGAGCACCTCGCGCAGTCCGGCGATTTCCTCAGGCATCATGTGCTCGGCGGCCAACCGCGCCGCCATGCTCTCCAAGGCCTCGCGAACGTCGAACAGCTCGAGCAGCTCCTCCATCGAGAGCTTGACGACGCGCGCCCCCACATGAGGCACGCGCTCGATCAGGCGATGCGCTTCGAGCCGGCGCATCGCCTCGCGCAGCGGACCGCGGGAAATACCGTAGCTCTTGGACAGGCCGGGCTCGGTGATCTTGCTCCCCGGCGCCAGCTCGCCGCGCACGATGGCGTCCTGCAGCTGGTGGAAGACCCGCTCGGCCAGGGTACGAACCTCGGGGATTGTATGTTCGGGTGCGGCAGAGTTCATGGCAATTGTCGACAATCAAATGATGGAAGCACTTTAGACACTGCCCCATGCTCGGTCAACCGCGCAAGGGGCCCCAGACATTACGCCTTTGGTTGTAGACAACGACTATGGCCCTGCTGCCGGTGTCGACAATCCTCCGTTTACTCACCGGGAGATCCGGCACCCCCGACGCATGGGACAAACCTGCACCACCCCCCTAAAATGGGCGCCTGCTCCAAAAGGCCCAACGATGACGACACGACTCGAGATCACGCCGCTCCCCTACCGGCCAGACCCGCTCGGCTATTTTGCTGCCCTGCGCCAACATCGCGGAGCCGTGTTGCTGGACAGCGGAAGGCCCGTCGCACCGGGGGGCCGCTACGACATCATGAGCGCCGCCCCCCTGGCGCTGCTCGAGATCGATCTTTCCGGCAAGGCGTACATCAACGGCATGCCCCGGCATGCCCAAGGCCCATTCGCCGCCCAGCAGGCCCTGCTCGACGAACTCGACCTGGCCGCACCGCACAGCGACCTGCCCTTCCTGGGTGGCCTGATCGGCTACTGGGGCTACGACCTGGGCCGTACCCTGGAACCGCTTTCCGGCCATGCAGCGCCGGCGGCCGGACTACCTGCCAGCCGGGTCGGCCTCTACGACTGGGCGCTGATTCAAGATCACGAGCGTCAGGAAAGCTGGCTGGTGGCGAGCGCCCAGCGACGAGCCGAAGTCGTCGGCTGGCTTGCCGCCCCACCCGCTTACCAGCCCTCCTTCCAACTGACCTCGCCCTTCGCCGGCGAACTGGACCGCGACGGCTACGCACGCCGCTTCGCCGCGGTACGCGACTACATTCATGCCGGCGACTGCTACCAGATCAACCTCGCGCAGCGCTTCAGCGCCCCCTACACCGGCGACCTGTGGGACGCCTACCGGCGCCTGCGACACGCTACCCCCACGCCATTCGCCGGCTACCTGGCCTGGCCCACCGCGCAAGGCGAACAAGGGATTCTCTCGCTGTCGCCGGAGCGCTTCCTGCACTGCCACCCCGATGGCCGCGTCGAGACACGCCCCATCAAGGGCACCCGCCCGCGCGGCACCACCCCCGAGGCCGACCAAGCACTGGCCGAGGAGCTGGCCGCCAGCCTCAAGGACCGCGCCGAGAACGTGATGATCGTCGATCTGCTGCGCAACGATCTGGGCCGGGTATGTCGCCCCGGCAGCGTGCGGGTACCGCAGCTCTGCAGCCTGGAGAGCTACGCCAACGTGCATCACCTGGTCAGCGTGGTCACCGGCATGCTGGCCACCGACAAGCGCCCTCTCGACCTGCTGGCCGCCGCCTTTCCCGGCGGCTCGATCACCGGCGCCCCCAAGGTGCGTGCCATGCAGATCATCGACGAGCTGGAACCCAGCCAGCGCAGCGTCTATTGCGGCAGCCTCGGCTATGTCGACGTGCGCGGGCACATGGACACCTCCATCGCCATTCGCACCGCCGTGGCCGACGCAGGCAGGCTACACCTGTGGGGCGGCGGCGGGCTGGTGGCCGATTCGCGCCTGGACGAGGAGTACACCGAGACGCTGGACAAGATTCGCCATCTCATGGCAGCACTCGACTCCAAGACACTGGAATAAGAACCAAGCTTCTTATGCAATATTAGCTATAGATACCCAAGAAAACGGTATTGGGCGGGCTCCCTACCGCTCCGCTAGGGTAGGGGCAGACGATTCAGGAGATACCCCATGAGCGAGTCCCTCGACATCATCAATCGCGACCTGGGCAACGACCCCGAAGCCCTGATCCGCTGGGCCCTCGAGCAGGGCAGCCGGCCGATCTGCACTACCAACTTCCGTCCCTTCGAGGCGGTGATCCTGCACATGGTGAGCCGCCAGCGCCCGGACATTCCCGTGGTGTGGATGGATCACGGCTACAACACCGAAGCCACCTACCGCTTCGCGGACGCCCTGGTCGAGCGCCTCGGCCTCAACCTGATCACCTATCTGCCGAAGCGCACGCGGGCGCACCGCGAGGCGGTAGACGGACCGATGCCCGACATCGACGACCCGCGCCATACCGCCTTCACCCAGGAAGTGAAACTGGAACCCTTCGAGCGCGCGCTGCGCGAGATGGCGCCGGACGTGTGGTTCACCGCCCTGCGCGCCGAAGACACCGCCGAGCGAGCCCAGATGTCGCCGGTGAGCCGCAACGCCGACGGCCTGCTGAAGGTCGCCCCGCTGCTGAACTGGACGGCCCGCGACCTCTACCGCTACCTGCAGGAGCACGACCTGCCCAACGAGTTCGACTACTTCGACCCCACCAAGGTGGAAGCGAAGCGAGAGTGCGGGCTGCATCTGCAGCACTAAGGTCCCGGGGAAGCGCTGAACAGATCGGCGAGCGGGATGAAGCGCAAGGCGCCCGCAGCGCAGACACCGGAGCCTATGGGGTACTAGGTGAGGATGTCGAGCAGCGCGTAACGCAGCGATTCGCCCGCGCAGCCATTTGTGCAGCGTTTACCTAGCGCACCGGCAGCTCGATGCCTTCGAACAGCGCCTGCTCGTGACGCGGCCCCGCTTCCAGGGCCGCGTCCACCAGATCGCGTTCGAGATGCCCGGCGAAGCCCTTGACGAAGTCGTACATGTAGCCGCGCATGAAGGTGCCGCGGCGAATGCCGATCTTGGTGGTGGAGCTCTCGAAGAGATGATCGGCCTCCAGCGCCACGAGATCGGTATCGAGCTCCAGATCGAACGCCATGTGCGCGACGATGCCCACGCCCAGCCCGAGGCGCACATAGGTCTTGATCACGTCGGCATCGGCGGCGGTGAGTACCACGTTGGGCGAGAGCCCCTTGGCGCGGAAGGCATCGTCGAGCTGCGAGCGACCGGTGAAGCCGAACACGTAAGTGACGAGGGGATGGGTGGCCAGTGCCTCCAGGGTCAAGGTATCCATCTCGGCCAGCGGATGGTCTCGCGGCACCAGCACACAGCGATTCCAGCGGTAGCAGGGCAGCAGCACCAGATCGTTGAACAGTTCCAACGACTCGGTGCAGATGGCGAAGTCGGCCTGGCCGTCGCTGACCATCTGGGCGATCTGCTTGGGCGTACCCTGCTGCATGTGCAACGCCACGTCGGGATACTTGCGGGTGAACTCGCGGATCACCGGTGGCAAGGCATAGCGCGCCTGGGTATGGGTCGTGGCAATGGAGAGACTGCCGCGCCGCTCGTCGCTATGTTCCTGCGCCACCTCCTTGATGTTTTCGGTCAGGCGCAGCACCTGCCCGGCCAGCTCGACGATGGCCTGACCGGCCGGCGTCACCCGGGTGAGGTGCTTGCCGCTGCGGGCGAAGATCTCGACCCCCAGCTCGTCTTCCAGCAAGCGGATCTGCTTGGAGATGCCCGGCTGCGACGTGAACAGACTCTGAGCCGTGGCCGAAACGTTGAGGTTGTGGCGCGTGACTTCCCAGACATAGCGAAGCTGCTGTAATTTCATGAATTCACTGCCTCCGTTGCCACTCCGTGCGACGCATGCCATCCGCACGCTGGCTTCGCACGCCATACTTATTGGAAATATTCAAAATAAATATGATTACTTTATAGCATATACAACGGCCTATGGTCAGGGCGGTTCCTGCGCACGCATCATCAACGCAGGGCATGGCCGTCATCGACGGAGTGCATTTGCCAGCAACTCGGCCGCCCGCTACCATCTGCCGACCGGGCGTGATTGCACGCCGAACCCTTCGCTCGATGCAGCGCAACGCAACTGGAGAATCACATGGCCAACAACGTCGATGTCACCAATGCCAACTTCGAGCAGGAAGTTCTCAAGGCGGACAAGCCCGTGCTGCTCAAGTTCTGGGCACCCTGGTGCGGCCCCTGCAAGGTCATGGCCCCCGTGGTGGATGAAGTCGCCGAAGAGCGCTCCGGCAACCTCAAGGTCGTCAGCATCAACGTCGACGACGCCCCGGAGATCGCCGCCGAGCAGGGGGTGCGTGGCGTACCCACCGTGATGCTGTTCAAGTCCGGTACCAAGATCGCCTCCCTGGTGGGTGCTCAGTCAAAATCTCAGCTGGCCCAATTCATCGACCAGAACGCCTGATCACTGCCCTTCCCCTGGCGCGAGCCCCGGCAACCGCCGGGGCTCGCGCGTTTCGTAACGCCTCACTCGGCATTGCGCCGCTTCAGCGGCGGCCGGTCGGCCACCTCCACGCTTTCGTCATCCTCCACCAGCAGGCGCTGACCGGGCCCCAGCAGATGGGCGATCCAGCGCGTCTGCGGATGGCTGTCCAGGGCGATCTTGAGCGTCATGGTGAGCACCACCGACAGCAGCATCCCCACCGCACCGAAGATCCAGCCCCACACCACCAACGACAGGAAAGCCACGAAAGTGGAAAGCCCCAGGGCCCGCCCCATCACCTTGGGCTCCACCAGGTTGCCCAGCACGAAGTTGATCACCAGGTAGGCCGCCGCCAGGATCAGCGCCGGCAGCAGACCGCCATCGGGCGAGACCAGCAACAGCAGCACCGGGGGAACGGCAGCGATGGCCGAGCCGATGTTGGGAATGTAATTCAAGGCAAAGGCGAGCACCGCCCACAGCAGCGGGAAATCCACCCCCACCAGCAGGCAGACCAGCCAGACCAGCACGCCGGTGGCCAGGCTGATCAGCGTCTTGACCGCCAGGTAGCGTTTCAGGGTCAGGCTGAACTCGCGAAAGCGGCGCAGACTGGGCGCCGGATTGGCCAGCGCATACGATAGCTTCTCTCGGAAGTTGAGCGTCTCGAACAGCAGGAACATCACCAGCAGCGCCACGATGATGCTCTGCATCAACAGGTTGCCCAGTTCGCCGATCAGCGCCGGAATCTGGCTGCCGAACTGCTCGGCCTCGATCAGCTCGGCCAGGCGATTGGTGTCGATGGCCAGGCCCATGCTGGCCAGGCCGTCCAGCAGGCCCAGATAGTAGTCATACAGCTTCTGCTCGATACCCGGCAGCGCATCGACGAAGGTGCCGAAGCTATTGACCAGCAGCAGGCCAAGCAGCGACAGCACCCCACCGATCACCACCAGGGTCAGCCACACCGCCAGGCGTACGCTGACCCCCAACTGCTGCAGCCAATGCACCGGTGCCGTGCATACCACGGTAATGAAAGTGGCCAGCATCAGCGGCACCAGCAGACTCGAACCGGCACGCATGCCGGCCACGATGACCACCAGCGCAGCCAACGCCAGGGTCAGGTTCAAGGGGATACTGCGGCTGGCCTCATCGTCCTTGTACATTCGGCACGCTCTTCTCGCCAACTGACTGTTCATCATGGCGCGTCGTCACGCCGGGCACAAACCCCAAACGCTCGGGGAACCTTCGCCCGCGACACGCCTCGAAAACGTGCAGAGGATGATCGTTCGTCACCCAACACGGAGAGTGCCATGCCCCCTTTCGTCACGCTACGCCGCAGTGCCCCCATCGCCCTTCTCGCCCTAGCCCTGGCGGCACCGATCGGCGCCCTGGCCGACGACACCGTGACGCGTCAGCTCGACGTCCAGGCCCAGGCGCAGCTCGATGTCACGCCCGACCGCGCCTCGCTCAGCGCCCGCCTGTGGGAGCACACGCCGGCCGTTGCCCAGGAAGCACGCGACAGCGACCCCGAAGCCCTCGGCGAGGCCCGCAAGCGTCTGGAGCGCCGCGCCGGCGAGCTGATCCGCACCCTGGAAGCCGCCGGCCTGGAGCGCGACGCCATTCGCGCCGGCTCGCTGCAGGTTCGCCCCGAACACGTATCCCGCCCAAGCCGCAACGGCGAGGGTGAAGCACCCAAGGTGCGCACCCGGCTCGAGCGCCCCATCGACATCGAGGTGAACGACATCGAGCGCGTGCCGATGCTGCTCGACGCGCTGACGGAAGCCGGCGTGGACGCCCTGGACGGCGTGCGCTACGACCTCGCCGACCGCGACGCCGCCACCGACGAAGCGCTGGTGAAAGCACTGGAGAAGGCCCGCCACAAGGCCGAGCTGATGGCCGACACGCTGGGCGTGAACCTCGGCGATGTCATCACCGTCAGCGAAACGACCTCGCCGGTGTTCCAGCCGCGCATGATGGCAATGAGCGCCGACGGCCGCGAAAGCGCCCCGCAGGCGGAATACCGCCCCGGCACCATCAGCATCGACGCCGGGGTCAGCGTGAGTTGGGAGATTGAACCACAGCCGTAAGCCGTAAGCCGTAAGCCGTAAGCCGGGACATCGACCTACCCATAAAGAACCCCCCCAGCCAGGAAGATGGCCGGGGGTGTTCTTACAGCTTAAAGCTTATGGCTTACAGCTCCGGGCGAAGCCCGGTCAGGCGTTGATCGTCTCGACCCCACCCATGTAGGGCCGCAGCGCCTCGGGCACGGTGATGGAGCCGTCGGCGTTCTGGTGGTTCTCCATCACCGCGATCAGGCAGCGGCCCACGGCCAGGCCGGAGCCGTTGAGGGTGTGCAGCAGTTGCGGCTTCTTCTGATCCGTGCGGCGGAAGCGCGCCTGCATGCGCCGCGCCTGGAAGTCCTCGCAGTTGGAAACCGAGGAGATCTCGCGGTAGGTCTCTTGGCTCGGCAGCCACACTTCCAGGTCGTAGGTCTTGGCGGCCCCGAAGCCCATGTCGCCGGTGCACAGGGTCACCACGCGATACGGCAGCTCCAGCGCCTGCAGGATCGCCTCGGCGTGGCCGCGCATCTCCTCCAGGGCGTCGTAGCTCGTCTCCGGCTCCACCAGCTGCACCATCTCCACCTTATCGAACTGGTGCTGGCGGATCATGCCGCGGGTATCGCGGCCGTGCGAGCCCGCCTCGCTGCGAAAGCACGGCGTATGGGCGGTGAGGCGCATCGGCAACTCGCGGTGCTCGAAGATCTCGTCACGCGCGAAGTTGGTCAGCGGCACCTCGGCGGTGGGGATCAGGTGGTAGCCGCGCTCGTCGTCCAGCCGGAACAGGTCCTCGCCGAACTTGGGCAACTGGCCCGTGCCGTGCAGCGAGGCCTCGTTGACCATGTAGGGGACGTAGCACTCCTCGTAGCCGTGCTCGAGGGTCTGCTTGTCGAGCATGAACTGGGTCAGCGCCCGGTGCAGCCGCGCAATGGGGCCGCGCATCACCGCGAAGCGCGCGCCGGTCAGTTTGGTGGCCAGCTCGAAGTCCAGATCGCCCTTCAGCGCACCGAGGTCGACGTGATCGCGCACCGTGAAGTCGAACGCCCACGGCGTACCCCAGCGAAGCAGTTCGACGTTCTCCGCCTCGCTCTCGCCCGCCGGCACGCTCTCGTGAGGCAGGTTGGGCAGGCCGCTGGCCAGCTCGTCCCACTCTGCCTGCACCTCCGCCAGGCGCGCCTTGGCAGCGTCCAGGCGGTCGCCCAGGTCGCTCACCTCGTCGAGCAGCGGCTGGATGTCCTCGCCCGCCGCCTTGGCCTTGCCGATCGCCTTGGAGCGAGTGTTGCGCTCGTTCTGCAGCGACTCGGTCTCGGCCTGCAGCTCGCGACGCCGGGACTCCAGCGCCGAGAGCCGCTCGGTGTCGAGAACGAAGCCTCGTTTGGCGAGTCGTTGGGCGACCGTCTCTAGGTCGCTGCGCAGCAGTTTGGGATCGAGCATGGAATCCAGTCCGTTGCAGTCGGTGAAGTCGCAGGGTAATGCGGCCTGTCCCCGGCGCTTTCACGATGGCTGACCGTGATAGCCCAGGGGAAGCCAAAAATCAGGTCGTCCATTGTAGGCAAAAGGGTGACGCGGCGCCACGCGGTGCCATCGTTGGCATGGCAAGAGGGCCGGCTTGTCGACGGACCCGCTCCGAGCGAGGTGCGTACCACCGCCCCGGCGCGGTAAAGTAGGCCCACTTATCCTTTTCCCGCACAGACTT
>JBNJIT010000014.1:0-28863 GCA_051749645.1 Pseudomonadota bacterium | reverse complement strand
CCGACGCTATCGGCAGCAAGCGACACCGCGACGAAATCGACATTAATTTTTAACGAGCTGTCCGAATCAGGTTGACAGGTTCCGATTGTTAGTAAGGCTAAATCTTAAAAGTGTTTAAGTTAATCTATGGATAATCTCACTATTGGCATCGTTTTACCCTATCTAAAGTCTCGCGGAACTGAAAAACAGACGTTGGCATTGGCTAAAGGCTTTCTGGCTAAAGGTGCGACGGTAATTGTCTTCAATGTGCAAGGTTGGGGGCTCGACTCTATGTATCGAGCTTTTCGTGATGCCGGTGTTGAAGTCATCAATGTTGGTTTTCCGCTTGATGAGGGAGGGAAGAGTGTCAGTAGTGCGCGTATCTTAGGTTTAGCAAGTAAGGTACGTAAGTATGGCTGCTCCGTTCTTCTTAGCCGGGCAGGGATGACGAATAAAATTACGGGATATGCCGGGATTCTTTCCCGGATCCCCGTAGTATCCGTAGCCTCAGGAGCGATAGCAAAGCCTGAAGGTCGTAGAAATTTCAAAAAGATACTTCGTACTCTACGTACAGCTCATAATTATGGATTACCACGCCGCTTAGTTACTGTCTCCGAAGAAGGGGCCGAAAATTTAGCAGCAGCGCATCCCTGGTTTTCTAAAAGGGTAGTCGCTATTCGAAACGGGGTTGACATTCCAGACAAAAAATCCCTCGCTGAGCCCGCTTTACGTCTTAATCCAGATAAATTCTGGTTATGTACATCTGGAAGCCTAGAAATCAAGCGTAAAGGCATGGATATACTAGTCGCGTCAATGGCAGAGCTTGTTCATCATCACAAAAAATTAAATATGGGTTTGGTGTTCATTGGTACCGGGGAGGATGAAGACAATCTTCATCAGATGGTCCAAGCTTCAAGACTCGAACAGCATGTCATCTTTGCCGGAGAACAGCTAAACCCTAGGTCTATAATGAATCAATGCCATGTTTTTGTATTGCCGTCTCGACGAGAAGGGCTACCCAATGCTTTACTTGAAGCCATGTCGTTGGGCCTTTGTTCAGTAGCAGCTGATTGTGATACTGGTCCTAGAGAGGTGGTGACGCATGAAATGGACGGTTTGCTAGCAACTGTCGGTGATAGCCATAGCCTTACTATTGCCATACTCAGGATCGTGGAAGACAATCATTTGCGGAATAGGCTTGGTGAAAATGGGAAGCTAACTATTAAGGATAAATTCTCATACCAGAAGATGGTAGAAGGATACTACAATCTTCTAAGGAGCTTAGTTTGAAAACATATTTGCTTTCCGAGATTCTTGAGTCGGCTTGCGAACATGCATTAAAGAATCAAAAGGAAGATGGCTCATTTCCTGGAGGTCACAACGGACCATATAAGGATATTGAGACACCAGCTCGGAATACAGCACACTACCTTTTTTTGATAGCTGCTGTTGGTGGAATTGATGGCTCTTCAGGCCCCAGTAGGTATGAAGCTGCCAAAAAAGCGGTCAGTTATTTGTTCAGCACCGAAATTCGTCCCAATTCGAAAACTATCCATATTCGTACAAAGCAGGGCAAAGATCATTGCAATGGTGTAGTCGGTCAGGCGTGGATCATTGAAGCTCTCGTTGCAGCAGCAAACGCGTTCTCCGAGCCAGACTGGTACACGGCGGCGGAAAAACTGTTTTTACTCCACCCATGGGATAAGGATGCTTGCCTTTGGTACCGCGTAGAGCCGGATGGTGCAGTATTGAGCCCCGACAGTACGTTCAATCATCAGCTATGGTTTGCCGCTGCGGCTTCCATGCTACATGAAACGCCGTTGGCTCAGGACCGAGCTTACGCCTTCTTAACTTGTGTGGCAGCCCGCGTCCAGACGTACAGCAATGGTATCATTAAGCATAATAGTCCGATGAGGAGTGTTGGTCAAGGGTTAAAAAAGGGCTGGGAGAGAGGTATTGTTAATGTAAAAAATTACTTTAAAAATTCTCAATATAGAGATAGTGTTTATCAGAAGTCGGTGGGTTACCACGGCTTTAACATCTATGCCTACGCTATGCTTAAAAGAGCTTTCCCGGATCACCCGTTCTGGCTGAGCCGACACTGCAACCACCTTTTGGAACCAGTCATTAATGACGGTTTTGAGGCTGACCTGGATGAGTCGATATTTAGCTGGAACTACAACGTAACGGGGATCGAATTTTCCCTCGCGGTTGAAACGTTTCTCAATGATAAGGAGCTTGGCGAACGATGGCTTAACAAACAGTTCAAGCGAACTTGGCTAAGTAACAAGGAGCCAATGGCCAAGTCTGCTACAGACAGAAACACCGCGAACGCTCGTCTCTATGAAGCGACACGCTTGAAATCAAACTACCGAATCCAGGTCTCCAATGACTGATCACCCGTTTGTCAGCGTTATCATTCCTACCTATCGTGATTCGAGCAGCTTGCAAAAATGTTTAGATGCTCTGAGATCTCAATCTTTGCCAGTGCATCAATTTGAAGTCATTGTCGTTAATAATGACAGTACTGTGTCCGAACTCAGTGTTACAATTCCGAAGAATGCCCGGGTCGTCCATGAACATAAACCTGGCTCTTATAGCGCACGAAATGCTGGGATTGGTCTGGCTAGAGGAGAGGTTCTAGCATTCACTGACTCTGACTGCATTCCATCACCTAGTTGGATTGAAAACGCAACAGCTCATCTTCAGAAAGGATATGATCGCATATCGGGGCATGTTGAAGTCTTTAGTGAAAATGAGCGAAGAACTTTAAGTGAAGCATATGAGCTTGTCTTTGCCTTTGATCAGGAAAAGAATGCAAATGCCGGAACTTCTGTGACAGCGAATTTGGTCTGTTGGCGTTACTGCTTCGACCAGACGGGGCTATTTAACGCCGAGCTTTTCTCCGGAGGGGATACGGAGTGGAGTGATCGTGCAACTAAGGCGGGGCTGAGTATCAAGTATGCTGTTGATGCGATTGTCTACCATCCAGCACGTGCTAGCTTTGGTGATATTTTTAGGAAACGAAGGCGCCTTGCTGGTGGGTATTCTGTGAACTCCAAATACAGAAACAGCCGTTTTCCGTTCTTGAGAGGGCTGATGCCGCCAGTATCAGCATTCTCATTTATTGTTTCGTCATCACGCATCTCGCGAACAGAAAAAATGGCTCTTATACCTATTAGTTATATGTTTAAAATTTATAGCACTCTGGCAATGATCGCAACGCAAAGAGGTTGGCTGAAGCCAACCCGTAAGTGAGATTAGATAGCCTGACTTTTCCGAGATGCAGCCAATTGTAACTTTTCCAGTGATGACTTTTTATGCTTAGTCCTAGTGTATCGGTTGTTATACCGACTTGTGATCGCCCACAATACTTGAGAGAAGCAGTTGTTAGCGTTGTAGCCCAAACTTCACCCGCACAAGAGATTATTGTTATCGATAATGGTAGGCAGCCTGTTGATATTGAAATGCTTCCAAGTTATAACAATTTAAGGGTTGTAAGAGCTTTGCCCTATTTTGGTGTTTCACAGGCTAGAAACTTAGGTGTTATATTGGCGACGAGCCAATTAGTCTCTTTCCTTGATGATGATGATGCATGGGATTCAGCTTATCTTGGAAGCGTTCGGAAGTCTTACCAAGAAAAAAATGCGGAAGTGATTTTGGGGCGCCTCCGCTATATGAATTCAAAAAAGCCCGTGACAGGAAAGCAAGCGGAGTTTAATGATAGTAATGATTTGATCTCGAAGATTTTACGGAGAAACCCTGGTGCAGGCGGCTCGAATACTACTGTAGTTAGGAGCTTTTTCATGGCCACGGCAGGGTACGATCCATGGATTACAACAAATCAAGATAAAGCACTGGTGCTTGATCTTTTGTTAAGAGGTGCTAACAGCGCCCGTGCGGACGAAGGATGGGTTGACTTTCGAGATGATGGTGATGGCCCACGTCAAACAGCCTTGGCCAAGCGAGCAAAGGGGAAACTGCGTTTTTTAAGGAAATATTGGCGTAAGATGTCCTGGAGCACACGTTTCTTTAATCTAGCAACTTTGGTTTTGATCTCCATGCAACGTATGCGCGGTGTTCTTCGATGATTTTGAAGAATCTATTAAAAAAATCCGCGCTGGTGGTGCGCTTGGTAAGGTTTGCACGTCGTTTTCAAGCAGTCTTTTTTGGTCGCATTCAACGTAAAAGGGCATCCAGAATTCTTGAAAATTACTTTTTAGTTACAGCAAGGGATGCTTCTAACAAAGAAAATATTTTTGTTGGATATTATGATCACAGCCCATTCAAGCCTGATGATGAGTCAATAATTTTAGTCCATTCAACAGCCCAGCCAGCCTGGAAAAAACCATCACCAGATGTTCCTGTATTAATAAAGTTAGTATATTGGAAAACAGGAGAGGTGGTCAGCGAGATCGGGGAGTCGTTGTCTTGGAACTGGCAGCAAGGTGCTAGAGCCTTGTGGTTTGATTCTAAGACTGTTATTTTTAATTTTTTCGATTCAAGAGAGGGAAGCTATAGGTCGAAGCTTGTAAACATTGAAAACAAAGAGGAAACGATTCTTCCGATTCCTGTTCAAGAATGTGATAGCGCTGGTCGCGTTTATGGAATTTCATATGAGGTATTATCAAAGATACGTCCGGATTATGGCTACCGTAATGTGACTAATGGTGAAAAATATTTATTTAAGAACACCATTGAGCAATATGATGTAAAAACCGGGGTCAAGAATACTTTAGTAAAGGTTAATACGTTATTGGCGGATGCTCAAAATCGGAATCAGGGTATAGTGAAATATCCTAAATTCAATCATGTCATGTCCAGCCCTGATGCTAAAAAGATTATTTTTTTGTTTCGTTATTTTGTCAATGATGAAAGAATAACTGATTTATATGTTTTTGACTTGAGTAGCAATGAATTGTGGCTGGTTTTGGATAATTGTTCAGCGAGTCATGCATGTTGGTGGGATAATGAAAGTATAGTCGTAACTATGTATGGCCCTTCTGGCTTTGGTTACTATAGAGTTGACGTCTATAATTGTCGTCATGAGATAATTTGGAATTATTCTGATGGTCATCCAGTTAGGCTCAATAAAGATTATTTTCTAACTGACACATATCCCGATTCTAAAGGCCTGAGGAAGCTGTTAATTGTCTCAGTTTTAAATGAGTATTATAGAGAGGTTGCAAGTGTTCCGGAGCCACTCTTGTACCAAGGTGAAACTCGATGTGACCTTCATCCTTCTATAAGTCATTCAGGGAGGTGGATTCAAGTTGATTGTGCGATTGGCCATCGACGTGCAGTTTGCATATTAGAAAATCCCATGTATAGTAAAAAGAGTTCAACATGAAGGTAGTCGTTATAGCTTTTTTGGACAAAGCATGGCCACCTAATCACTCATTCGTGGATGGAATGTTAGCCTCAGAAGCAGCAAGCCAGCCTGATATTATTATGCGGTTATGTATTTCCAGGATAAGAAGTATTAACAAGCGCCCCTGCTCATATAAGCATGCCTTGTGCCTTCCCGTTCTTTTTCCACGACGTGGCTTTAAAAGGTTAATTAACTTTTTTGTTGCTATGCATTTAATTTTATATCAGAGTTCTCGAGAAAGAAAACGTGGACGTAAAATAGTCTTGTTGATTCGTAACGAGCCTATATATTTATTCGCAGCTTCGGTTCTTAGGAGTCGAGTAGATCGGGTGGTATTTCAAAGTAGCTTTCCGCACGAGGAATATAGTGGCAATTTCATTATGCGCTGGGTTGCTCGGAAGCTGTATAGGCTAGCGAGAAAAGGAGTGGACGTTGTTACCGGTGTCAGTCCTGAAGGTGTAAGTAGAGTGCATAGGCTTTTCCCTCATGCTGATATAGGCCCCTATATCCCACTACTTTCGGACATGCCGGTTAATCGGCATAAAAAACACATGTGCGGATATAAGAAAAAGTTCATTGATTTTATATACCTAGGGGCTCATAATAAGAGCAGAGAGTTAGAGGTTGTTCTTACTGCAATCGTTCGAGCAGTTAGTTTTGGTGTGCAAGCTAATTTCTATTTTATAGGTGCGTCAGTTAATGATGAAAGGAGGCTAAGCTTAGTTTCAGGTGTTCAAGATTTAGTTAAGAAAGATGTGATTCATTTCAAGCGCCCTGTACCTCGCTCTGAGCTTACTTCTATTATGGAAGGAGCTGATGTTGGTATAAGCCTGATTCCTCCTAAAGCTATCTACTACGAGGCTTCTCCGACAAAGCTAGCAGAGTATATGGGAGCTGGGTTGGCAGTCATCGCTAGCCGTGGTATTCCAATGCAAGAACGTTTTGTAAAAGAGTCCGATGGTGGTGTGCTTGTTGATTGGGATGTCGAATCAATCGCAGATGCTATCTATGAACTAAGTAAAGATCGAAATCGAGTAGATGTCTATGCTGCTCGCTCTCAAAACTATGCTGAAAAACTCTTGCGCTATGAAGTTTATTTGCCGCAGTTTAGGAAAATTTTAGGCTTGGATTGATTTTTGGGAAGGCTCATACCAGAGGGAGGAATAGAATGCGAATTATAAGATTTTAAGATATGCTCGCTTACTGGATACTTTTCCTGATACCCGCTGCGGGAATGCTGATGCCTTGGCGGCTGGCACCTTCCGCACGACTTTCAGTTTTGTGGCTAATCGGTATATTGTGTGCAGCAGTGATCGGCCTGCGCCATGAGGTAGGTGGCGATTGGTACGCCTATCTGCGCCATTTTGACAGGGTCTCGCTATTGTCATTTAGCGAGGTGCTGCTTCAGAGCGACCCCGGCTACTACTGGCTGAATTGGATAGTGGCCCGGCAGGGTGGCTCTATTCATTGGGTTAATTTAGCCTGTGGTGCCATCGTTTCTATTGGGCTGGTTACTTTCTTACGTCGACAGCCATTGCCGTGGCTGGGTTTTGTGGTGGTCGTGCCTTATCTGGTGCTCGTGGTTGCCATGGGGTATTCCCGGCAGGGGGCGGCGCTGGGGTTTGCGTTGCTTGGCTTAGCGGCGCTGGGCGATAAACGGCTACTTGGCTTCATGGTGTGGATAATATTGGGGGCGACTTTCCACAAAACGGTGGTGGTGTTGCTCCCGCTGGCTGGCGTGGTACTGGGCCCTCGCCGTGTGTTGCCATTGTTTGCAGTCGTACTGATCTCGCTGATTGGTGGCTATGTTTTTATTTTTGACTCCATTAAAGTGCTTTGGGCCAATTACGTGGAGGCAGAGTACCACTCACCGGGTGGCTTGGTTCGCGTACTGATGAATGCGCTGCCCGGCGTTGCCTATCTCGCATTTCACCGTAGGCTGGTGTTTGACGAGACGGAGCGGAGGTTGTGGTGGTGGGTCTCGGTGCTGTCTATCGCTTGTGTTCCGTTGGTCTTGATGGCGTCTACTGCGACGGACCGTATGGCCCTTTATCTCATTCCACTGCAAATTGTCGTGTTTTCACGATTGCATCGGGTGACCAGCGATAAATTGTTTCGCGCCATTATTGTCGTGAGTGTCGTGGCGTACTACGCCGTTGTCTTGATGGTTTGGCTGCTTTTTTCAAAATATGCCCAGTATTGGCTTCCTTATCAGGCGGTCATTTTCACATGATGGAATCAAGGTGGGTTTGTTGAAAGGTCATCTGCTGTTTATCGTCAATGATTCCTGCTTTTTCGTTTCACATCGGTTAGCAATCGCTCAACAAGCGCTTCGGCAAGGCTATCGGGTCAGTTTGGCTGGGCCGGGGGAGTGCCCTGCCGAGGTGGCATCGCTGGGAATCGGCTATAACCGCATTGGGCTTTCTCGTCAGGGGATGAACCCCCTGCATGAGGCAATGGCGTTGCTGGAAATGTACCGTTTATTGCGCTCCATCAAGCCGGATATCGTTCATGCGGTTACCATCAAGCCCGTGTTGTATGGGGGCATTGCTTCGCGCTTGGCAGGCGTGCCGGCTTATGTGGCAGCGGTTTCCGGTTTAGGAACGGTTTTCGTTGCCAATGGTTTCAAAGCCCGTGTGGTCAAGTGGTTGGTGGGGTGGCTGTATCGTGCGGCGCTAGGGCATGCCAATGCGGCGGTGATCTTTCAGAACCCGGAGGACCGTGATGCGCTGATGCGGCTGGGTGCCGTGGTGCCTGAGCAGGCTCGGCTGATTCGCGGCTCCGGCGTTGCGCTGGAATCTTGCCCTCATGAGCCAGAACCCGGTGGCAAACCGGTGGTTACCATGGCGGCTCGCCTGCTGCGCGACAAGGGAGTGATGGAGTTCGTGCAGGCGGCACGTTTGCTGGCCGAGCGCGGTGTGCCGGTTACCTGCCGATTGATCGGCTCGCCGGATCCGGGCAACCCCACAACCATTACTGCGAAAATACTGGCCGAATGGCACGAGGAAGGCGTGGTTGAACTGCCGGGATATTTAGGCGACATTCCGGCACAGTACGCTCAGTCGCATATCGTTTGCCTTCCTTCCTACCGGGAAGGCTTGCCGAAGGGCCTGGTAGAAGCTGCGGCCTGTGGCAGGGCGGTGATTACCACGGATGTGCCTGGCTGCCGGGATGCCATCGAGCCGAGCATCAGTGGGTTGCTGGTGCCCCCGCGCGATGCCTCGGCCTTGGCCGACGCCATCCAGCGGCTGGTGGAAAATCCGCAGGAAAGGCATGCCTTGGGGCAAGCCGGACGCGAGTTAGCTGAGCGCGAATTTGCCATCGACAAGATTGTTAGTGCTCATTTGGGGATCTATCGAGAACTGTGGGAATCGTAATGACTGACAATCGCAGCTTTGAACGCCGCCACTCGCGGTGGTATGAACAGCTGCTACTTGGCGTGCCGTTTCAGCTGCTGGTCGGCTTGCCGCTGGTGCTGACGATTCCTGGGTTATACCGCTGGGGCTGGGAATTCTGGCAGTTTCTGCCTGAGTATCGCAGCAATACGCAGCTGGCCATTGCCGTTTCGTTCGTGGTGATCATGCTCACTCTGCGCCGGCTGAACCGCTTCCCTGGGGCGCAGATGCTGGCCTATACATTGCCGACCGTCACCCTCGTGTTCCTGTTGGCGGTAGCGGCACTGTTCTTCTTGCGTGAGCCGTATACGCGACAGGTGTTGTTCACTGGCTATTTGGCTTGCTTGGTATGGTTCTTTGCCGGCAACTTTCTCGGCCGACGCTACCGGCGCATGAAGTTTGCCGTAGTGCCGGTGGGGCGTGCCACTCGCCTACAAGGGACGTTGCAGTTCGACCTGCGATACCTCGAGGCGCCGGACATGCAGAACATTCGTTACGACGGTATTGTTGCCGACCTGCACAGCGATGATCTGGGGCCGGAGTGGCAGCGCTTCCTGGCCTTGTGCACGCTGGCGCATATTCCTGTGTATCACGTCACTCAGATTCGCGAATCGATCACCGGACGGGTGGAGATTACCCATCTTTCCGAGAACGAGTATGGTGCGTTGCTGCCTTCCGGTTTCTATCAGGGTTTCAAACGCCTGATCGATACTGTCGGTGCGCTGGTGCTGCTTCCGTTGCTGGCGCTGCCCATGCTGATTACCGCTTGGCTGATCAGGCGCGACAGCCCCGGCCCGGCGCTGTTCATCCAAACCCGAATGGGGTTTCGCGGTCGGCCGTTCAAGGTCTACAAATTTCGCACTATGTACTGCAATCGCAAGGGGAGTGGTTTCACTGAAAGCGAACACGATCCACGTATCACGCCCATCGGCAAGGTGCTACGCAAGTACCGCATTGATGAGCTTCCACAGTTGTTGAACGTGTTGAAGGGCGAGATGAGTTTCATCGGCCCGCGCCCGGAATCCATGAACCTGACGGCGTGGTATGAGAAGGACGTGCCGTTCTTCAGCTACCGCCATGTTGTGCGCCCGGGCATTTCTGGCTGGGCTCAGGTGGAGCAGGGCTATGCCGCCGAAGTGGATGGCATGATCGAGAAGCTGCAGTACGACTTCTACTACATCAAGCACTTTTCGCTGTGGCTGGATGTGCTGATCGTGTTCAAGACGCTCAAGACCATCGTGACGGGGTTCGGCGCCAAGTAGCCTTCCATTGAATACTGGAACGAGAAGCCGTAGCTTGGCGCAAGCCGGGCGGCGGCTTCGTCGTTGTGGGCTTCCGATCCATCATGTGGCAGCCCCTTACCCAAAGCCAAACGCTAACTGGGCTGGCAGTCGCGAAATCCGCGGGGGCGCGGGAGGGAACGGTTAATTGCCGCCATTACGCCAGCGTGTGATCGAAGGCCACGATCTGGCGCTGCTTGCGGGAGAACTCCACGCCGATGAGGTGAATCGGCAGGCCCTGGGCGCGGTACTTCTCGGCGTAGCCCTTGGCCTGGATCTGCTCCAGGGCGCTGCCCTCCGGTAGCTGCTCCACCACCTTGAATTCGAACAGGTAGCGGTGGCCGAAGGCTTCCACGCTCATATCGACCTTGCCGTGGTGGCTGGCGTCTTCCACCGTCACGTTCACGCCGAGGGCGGCGAAGTGGCTGTAGAAGACGCTGGCATAGTGGCCTTCGTATCGTGCGATGGGGTTGTTGCGGTACCAGTCGTGGGGCAGGCTGGCGAAGAGCGCCTTGAGGTGGGCTTCCAGCCCGGCGAGGTCGTGGGCGTGCAGGTGGGTGAAGAGCGTCTTGCGTTCGTGCGGCGCGTTGTCCACGCCCAGTGCCGGCAGCAGTGCCTGGTTGAGGCTGGTTTCCACCTCCTGGTTGGGATAGCCCAGGGTGTAGAGCCAATAGCCGGTCAGCGGCTCTTCCACCTCGTGCACGGTGAGATAGCCGGTCTGGAAGAGCAGTGCCTCGGTGGCGATGTGATCGACATCGAAGCGGCCGAGTAGCTCGGCTTCGGTCTGTAGCCTTTCCAGCTGCGGCGTGAACACGCCGCGCTGGCTGAGAATCTCGACGAGAAAGGTCGGCGTGGCGCTTTCGAACCAGTAGGGCGCGAAGCGGCGTTTCTGGAACAGCAGCAGCACGTCGAAGGGGTTGTAGACGGCGGTGACCTCCTGGCCGCCCCAGCGGTAGCCGTTGTACCAGCGGCGGATCTCGTCGCGGTCGAGCCCCGGCAGCTCGGCGGCGAACAGCGTATCGAGATCGGCATCGGTATAGCCGCAGATCGTGGCATAGGGGGCATCGAGGGTAATGTCGGTGAGGTTGTTGAGCCCGGAGAACAGGCTTACCTTGCTGAATTTGGAAACCCCGGTGAGCAGCACGAAGGCCAGGTGGGGATCGGCATCCTTGAGCACGCTGTAGAGGTTCTTGAGTCCTTCGCGCAGCTCGCGGGCGCGCTCGGGCGCCATCAGGTTGTCGAGAATGGGCTTGTCGTATTCATCCACCAGCACCGCCACGCGCTGGCCGTATCGTTGATGGGCGCCACGGATCAAAGCGGAGAGCTCGCCGGCAATGTCGGTCTGGCGGTGCAGCGATACGCCGAGCCGCTCGCGGGCGATGAAGAGTTGGTCGCGGATGCGTTCGTCCAACTGCTGGCGGTTCTGCATCACGCCGTCGGCAAAGCTCAGGCGAATTACCGGGTGCTGGGCTTGCCAGTCCCACTTGTCGTGGATGTAGAGGCCTTCGAAGAGCGTTTCACGGCCTTCGAACAGGCAGCGCAGGGTGTCTACCAGCAGGCTTTTGCCGAAGCGCCGCGGCCGCGAGAGGAAGTAGTACTTGCCCGCTTCCACCAGGCGGTGGATCGGCTCGGTCTTGTCGACGTAGTAGTAGCCGCCGGTGCGGATGTCGGCAAAGGTTTGAATGCCGATGGGCAGTTTCTTGCGGGGTGCGCTGGGCACGGTGACCTCCAGCCGGGGAGCCTGGGGCTATCGTAGCATGCGAAGCGTTCAGCGTTGTGAGCGCCGCAACCGCTGCTTGGTGCGTTTGAGCCAGGCGAGCATGCCCGGCGTGCTGGCGAACACTTCGCGCATCTCCTGCCGGTAGTACCAGGCCTGGTCGGCACCACCGATGACCATGCCATAGGGATCGAGCTTGGGGCGTTGGCGCTTGTCGGCTACCAGGTAGTTCAGCACCTTGGGCAGTGCCTGGTAGGCGCTTTGCAGGGCCTGCTCGGCTTCGTGCAGGCGCCCGAGGCGAACCAGGGCGAGAACGCGTCCGTAATGCGGTTCGGCCAGGTGATCGTCGGGGTACTGCTCCGCCAGGTGAAGTGCGTGCTCGTTGTGGTTGGCGTGCAGCAGCGCATTGATGAGTGGCGCCCGTACGCCGAGGTTGTCGGTGGGACAGAGTGCCAGCACTCGCTGCAGGCCGGGTATGCAGTCTTCCGGCCGGGGCTGATCCAGTGCCTCCTGCATCAGCACTCGTAGCAGTGGCCGGTGTTCGATCCAGCCCCAGGGCAACTGGCCGGCCTCGGGAAGCGCGGCGAGAATGTGCTCGATGACCCGCTGTTTCTGCTGGGTGAGAGCGGCGTGAAAGTCGGCTTGCTCCTGGATGACTGGCGCGCCGCTGTGGCTGTCGAGCTGCTCCAGGAAGTCAGGACTTTGCAGCAAGGCAGGATGGCGGCGAATCAGCTCTGGGTCGAGCGGGTCGGCGCCATCCGGATCCTGGTAGAGCGTGGCCTCGGCTTTCTGCACCTCATGAGGCAACTCCAGCACCCATTGGGGTTGATTGCGGTCGCTGTCCGGCGGGCCTTGATTGAAGTGAACCGGTAGCAGCGGGGCTTGAAACGCTTCTTGCAGTAGCCGGGTCAGGGCCTTCACCGTGCTTTTGCTGGGGCCGAACAGCGCGAGGAGGTTGTCGTCGCTCGCTTCGTCCTCGGCGCTTGCTTCGCCTGGCCAAACACCGCCCTCGATGTCTTCGAGTGTTTCCAGGCGGGCTTGCTCTTCGAGCAGCTCAATGGCGTTGGCATCGCCGATCTCGTAGGCGATAGGCAACCATTGTTCGGCGGTTTGCCGGGCTTCGGTATCGGCGCCCAGATCGCGCAGGCAGGCGACCTTGAGCATGGCGGTGATCAGGTTGTCGGGTTCGAGATGCTCGGCATGGAGCACATGGGCCAACGCTTCGTCCGAGCGCCCGTCCATCAGCGAGTGGCTGGCCAGCCACTGCAAGGCGGTGGCTGCAGCCGGCGCCTTTAGGTGGGGGAGCAGGCCAAGCAGTGTCTTTTTACCGGCCTTGCGGTGGCCGAGGGAGTCGTAGGCCTCCCCCAACTGATAAACGGCTCGAGCCTGCAGTTCGCTTTTCGGCTTGGTTGATTCGAGCAGGTTCAGCAACTGAGCGCGTGCTTTGCCGGGGTGGCCTTCCTGTAGCTCTCTATCCGCCACTGCGATGCGAACGGCCGCGGGGGCACTGTTGGCAGCGGCTTGGCACTGCTTGCGCGTGAACAGCGCTACCGCTTGCCGAATGATGGGCAGTTCATCTTCAGGTTCCATTAGGTAGCCGGTGAGCCGGGGCTGGCAGCAGCGCTTGAACTTCTTGCCCGAACCGCAGGGGCAGGTGTCGTTGCGCTGAGGTGTCGGTAAGGGCGCCGTTCGAAAACCGTGGGAAGGTAGCGGCGTGGCGTTCCAGATCGAGTAGCCCAGCTCCCAGTAGGGCGCTTGCGGGCTGAACCACTCGGCAAGCCCGGTGTGCTGAGCGATATCCGGTATGACGCGAAGGTAACGATCGGGGTCTTCATCACGCAGGATGATTTGCAACGAGGCGTCGACGAAGGCCTCCGATGCTTGCTTCATGGCTTCGGGAAGTTCGGGGGTGTCTGGGTGCATCGTGCGGTCAGTCATGGAAGGTGGGTTGATCCGAACGTGAGTAGCGGTGGCCGAAGGCCTCCACGCTCATGTCGACCTTACCGTGGTGGCTGGCGTCTTCCACGGTGACCTCCAGCCGGGGAGCCTGGGGCTATCGTAGCATGTTGGCGGTGCGGCTTGGCCGGGAGAGGTGTTCAGCCATTGACTGCGAGAACCCTCGCCTCCCCAAGCGGAGAGATGTCGCCGGAATGGAGTAGCGTCAACTAAGCCGACATGGTGCTAGAATATGCCCCCTTTGCGCTGACCACTTTCACGGGTCGGCGATTCATCACAACCAATGAGAAACGCAGGAATGACGGTGGCGGTAGCGGCGGGGCGATACGAAATAACGGGGTGGGTGCAGCAGTATGTGAACGTGGCCGTGCTGTTGCTCGGCGCACTGTGCCTGACGGCTCCCACGGGGTATTCCATCGGTGCAGCGCTGTTGTTGCTCGGCAGTGTGGTATTGCTGTTTCAGCGGCCGACGCTGGCGTTGTCGCAGCGGGATTGGCTGGTGATCGGTGCCATGGCGTTTTTTGCCGTGGTGGGTATGGGCGATGCCTGGTGGGGTGGGGCAACCAGCCGCGAGATGGACAAGCCCGTGCGTTTTCTGCTGGCCATTCCCGCCATGCTGTTGGTGATGGCCTACCCGCCCCGCCGTAGCTGGCTGTGGGCGGGGTTGGCGCTGGGCGCCGCCGGTGCGGGAGCGCTGGCGGGGTGGCAGTTCTTCGTGGAAGGGGTGCGCCGTGCCAGTGGCCTGACGCAAACCATTCAGTTCGGCAACATCGCTTTGTTGCTGGGCATGCTGTGCGTGGCGGGCATGGGCTGGGCCTGGGCTCAGCCACGGCGTTTCGGCTGGATGGCTGTGCTGACGTTGGGCACCCTGGGGGGTGTCATCGCCTCGTTGCTTTCGGGTAGCCGTGGCGGTTGGGTTGGGCTGCCGCTGATTCTGTGGGTGCTGTATCGCGGTTACGGCCGTGAATTCGCCCTGCGTTGGCGTTTGGCCGCGGTGCTGGCGGTGGTGTTGGCAGCCGGTGCGGTATATGCCACGCCGCAGTTGGGCGTTCAAGCGCGGGTTGATGATGCGGTCAATCAGGTCAGCGGTTACCTGCAGGGTGAGGAGCGAAACAGCTCGGTAGGCCTGCGCTTCGAGATGTGGAAGGCCGCGGCGCGCATTGGCGGTGAGAACCCCCTGATGGGTGTGGGCATTGCCCATTACGAGGGAGCCTTGGCCGAGCTGGCGGAGCAGGGGGTGATCGTCGAAAGGGCCGCTACCTACGGCCATGCGCACAACGAATTCTTGGATACCTGGGCCAAGCGCGGTGCATTGGGCGTGACGGCGCTATTGATCATCTACCTGGTGCCCATACGCTTGTTTGCCCGAGGGTTGAGCGACGCCGATCTGAATACCCGCTCGTTGGCGGTAGCGGGTACGCTGCTGCCGGTTGCCTATATCGATTTTGGCCTTACCCAAGGGTTTTTTTCGCACAATAGCGGCGTGATGGTCTATGCCTTCTGGCTGGCGGTACTGTGGGGTCTCTTTAGACGAACTGCCACGGAAGGAGCGGTCGAGCGTTAGACGTAGGTACGTGGATGCCGAAGACACGCAAGAAGGTCACATTGGAAGACGTTGCCCGGGAAGCGGGGGTTTCCCTGGGCAGTGCGTCCAAGGCGCTGTCGTCTCCCGAAAAGGTCAAGCCAGCCACGCTGGAGAGGGTGTTGGATGCCGTGGCCAGGATGGGCTATGTGCGCAATGGCGTGGCTCGCTCGCTGGCGTCTCGCAGAACATGGCGAGTGGCGGTGGTGTATCCGACGCTGAAGAATCCGATGTTTTCCAACTCCATCGATTCCTTGCAGCAAAGCCTGTTGGAAATCGGCTATCAGCTGGTCATCGGCAGCCACGAGTACAACCAGAAGCGCGAGGTCAAGGTTCTCCAGGCATTGGTCGAGAGCGGGGTCGATGGCGTGATTCTGGTGGGCACCGATCATGACGATGCGGTGTTTCAGATGCTCGAAAAGTACGACATTCCCTACCTGATGATGTGGTCGACGGACGAGACGAATTACCCGCACACCATCGGCTTCTCGAATCGTCAGGCGGCCTATGGGATCGCCAGGCATGTGATCGCCAAGGGGCATCGCGAGGTGGCGCTGTGCGGCGGTCCGGCAGAGGGTAACGAGCGCTCCCGGCAGCGTCGGGCAGGTTTTCTCGATGCCCTCGGTGAGATGAATATCTCCGTAAAGCCGGAGTGGCTCATCGAAACGCCTTTTTCGCTCGATGGCGGTCGGGAGGCGATCAAGCGATTGCTGGCGGCTGGGGAACTGCCTACGGTGTTGATCTGCGGTACCGACCTGCATGCCATCGGTGCCATGCATCAGTGCCAGTTGAGCGGCATCGACGTTCCCGGCAGATTGTCGATCACGGGCTTCGACGATATCGAATTCGCCAGTGCCATGAGCCCCGGATTGACCACGGTGAGGGTGCCGATGCACGACATCGGCGTCGAGGTGGCGCGAGCCATCGTCGCGATCATCGATAACGAGGCGCCGGTCGAAGCGCTAGAGCTGGAAACGATGATCGTCGAGCGTGAGAGCCTGAGGGCGCTGACGGATGGCGAGATGGGCGAGTGAGACCAAAGGCTAATATCGGCCGCTGTCTTTCGTCTGCTATTCCTTATGGAAATCGAACCGAAGGTGGCTGACACCTTTTTTTTGAAGCCAGAAATGAAGCGCTTCATTTTTTTTGGCGAAGAAACTGAAGCGCTTCATTTTCGGCAGCGGATGCTGCGGGAACGCGGTAAACCCCTCGACGAGGACGATAACGGGATGCATGAGAACTACATCAATGGCGAGTGGGTCGGAGCTGGCGAGGTCAATCGCAACCTGAACCCTTCCGACACGCGCGACGTGTTGGGTGAATATGCCCGCGGCGATGACGCTCAGGCGCGCCAGGCGATCGATGCCGCCAGCGAAGCCCTCGAGACGTGGGCTGCATGGACGTCCGAGGCGCGTGCCGATGCGCTCGATCGGATCGGCGACCGCATCCTCGCCGACAAGGAGCGTCTGGGCGAGCTGTTGGCCCGCGAAGAGGGCAAGGCGCTGGCCGAGTCGATCGGTGAGGTCACCCGCGCCGGCCGGGTCTTCAAGTTCTTTGCCGGCGAGGCGATCCGCTTCGGCGGTGAATTCCAGCCCTCGGTGCGCCCTGGTGTCAGCGTCGAGGTGTCGCGGGAGCCCGTTGGCGTGGTGGGGATCATCACTCCGTGGAATTTTCCGATTGCGATTCCCGCCTGGAAGATTGCACCGGCCTTGGCGTATGGCAACAGCGTGGTGTTCAAGCCCGCGGACCTGGTGCCCGGCTGCGCCTGGGCGCTGGCCAGCATCGTCGATGAGGTCGGTGGGCTTCCCAAGGGCGTGTTCAACCTGGTGATGGGGCCCGGCTCCAAGGTGGGCAATGCGCTGGTTACCTCGCCGAAAGTCGATGCGATCACCTTTACGGGCTCTTCGGACACGGGCAGGCGGATAGCCGCGGAGTGTGCCACCCGCGGCGCGAAGTTCCAGCTGGAAATGGGCGGCAAGAACCCGCTGGTGGTGCTCGACGATGCCGATCTCGAGCTGGCGGTTTCCACGGCCATCAATGGCGCCTTCTTTTCCACCGGGCAGCGCTGCACGAGTTCGAGCCGGCTGATCGTCGAGAAAGGCATTCACGACCGTTTCGTCGAGCGCATGCGCGAGGCCACGCAGGCACTGACGGTGGGCAACGCTCTGCATCCGGATACCCAGATCGGGCCGGTCGCTTCTCAGGCGCAGCTGGATCAGGACCTGAGCTACATCGAGGCGGCCAAGCGCTCGGGATGCCGGCTCGAGGCGGGCGGCGAGCGCCTGTCACTGGAAACGCCAGGCTATTATCTGACCCCGGCGCTGTTCTCGCAGACCCACAACGACATGCCGATCAACCGTGAAGAGGTCTTCGGCCCCGTGGCCACGGTGATCGAGGCCGACGACTACGAGCATGCACTGGCGCTGGCCAATGACACCGTCTATGGCTTGTCGTCCGGTATCTGCACGCAATCGTTGGCGCGTGCCACGCACTTCAAGCGCCACTCCAGCGCGGGCATGGTGATGGTCAATCTGCCGACGGCAGGCGTCGATTATCACGTGCCTTTCGGGGGGCGAAAGGGGTCGAGCCATGGACCGAGAGAGCAGGGCAGTTACGCCAGGGAATTCTTTACCAACGTGAAGACGAGTTACACGCTGGCTCAGGGAGTTTGATGTGGAAATTACCGGAAAAACGAAGATTTGCGCCATCATCGCGGACCCGATTCACCATGTGAAAACGCCGCAGGGCATCAACCGCCTGTGCGAGGAGACGGGCAAGGATGCCGTCATGGTCCCGGTGCACGTTTCCAGCAAGGATCTGATTTCAGTGGTGAATGGCTTTCTGGCCATGCAGAACCTCGCGGGTTTCGTCATCACCGTGCCGCACAAGACGGCCGTGGCGAAGCTGTGCGATGAGCTCAGCGACGATGCCGCGCGCATGGAGGCGGTCAACGTCATTCGGCGTAGCGCCGATGGCAAGCTGCATGGCGCCATTCTCGATGGCAAGGGGTTCGTGGCGGGGCTTCGCGAAGAGGGCATCGAGCCCCAAGGACGCTCGGCCTACCTGGTTGGCGCCGGCGGGGCGGCCAGCGCCATCGCCTATGCCTTGGCCGAAGCCGGCGTCAGTCGCCTGACCCTGGCCAACCGCACCCAGGAGAAAGCCGAAGCGCTGAGAAAACGGCTCGGGGAGGCCTACCCGGCTCTGCCCGTGAGCCTGGGAGGGCGCGACCCCCAAGGCCACGATCTCGTCATCAATGCCACCTCGCTGGGGCTGAAGGAGGGGGATCCGCTGCCGCTGGACGTCAAGGGTCTGACTCAGGAGCAGGTCGTCGCCGAGATCATCATGGACCCGGCGGAGACACCGCTGCTGAAAGCCGCCAAGAGCAAGGGCTGCACCGTTCAGTACGGGCTGCCCATGCTCAAGAATCAACTCAAGCTCATGGCCGAGACGATGGGGCTGTGAGGATGCTGCGATCACTCGACAAGCGGGAACGGGAAGCCTGGTTCAATGGGTAAATACGATTACGTCATCGTGGGCGGTGGAACGGCGGGCTGCATACTGGCGAACCGCCTGACGGAGGATGGCAAGTACAGCGTGCTGCTGCTGGAGGCTGGCGGGCCACCGCGGAGCCCTTGGATCAAGATTCCGGCGGGGTTCAGCAAGCTGTTGACCAACGGGACCTATAACTGGCGCTTCGAGTCGTGCCCGGAGGCCGGCACCAAGGAGCGGGTGATCGCCATTCCGCGCGGCAAGGGGCTGGGCGGTTCCACCCTGATCAACGGCATGATCTACGTACGCGGCCAGCCGGGCGACTACGACCGGTGGCTGGACGAAGGCGCTGCCGGCTGGGGGTGGCGGGATGTCGAGCCTTACTTCAGAAAGCTGGAAAACTTTGCCGAAGGCGGGCCTTCCAGGGGCAACTCGGGCCCCATGTACCTGGAGCGCGTCAAGGAACGGTTCCCCATTTCCGATGCGTTTCTGGAGGCTGCCGCCGAGGATGGCCAGCCCTTCAACGAAGATTACAACGCAGCGGATCAGGAAGGCGTCGGCTATTACCAGGTTACGCAGCGCAACGGCCAGCGCTGGAGCGTCGTGGATGGCTATCTGAAACCGGCGATGGCGCGCAGCAACCTGACGGTGTCGACCGGCAGCCGGGTGCTGCGCATCGAGCTCGACGGAAACCGTTGCACCGGCGTGACCTACGAGCGCGACGGAAAGCGTGAAACCGTGGCGGCGGCACGTGAGGTGGTCCTGTGTGCGGGAGCGGTGCAGAACCCCCAGATCCTGGAGCTGTCCGGCATCGGCAATCCCGACGTATTGTCGAAGGTCGGCATCGAACCCAGGATCGAGCTGGCCGGCGTCGGCGAGAACTATATCGATCACTATGCCACGCGCATGAATTGGCGAGTGCGCAACACCGTCACGCTCAATGAGATGTCACGCGGGCTGCGGCTGACGAAAGAAGTGGTGAAGTACTTCACCAGCCACAAGGGCATACTGACCCTCGGCACCGGGCTTGTTCACGGTTTCGTCAAGACCCGCCCGACGTTGAGTTCGCCAGACGTCCAATTCTTCTTCGTGCATGCCAGCTACGCCAATGCGGCGACTCGCGTTCTGGATCGGCAGCCTGGAATGACGATCGGTGTCACGCAGTTGCGCCCGACATCGAAAGGTAGCATTCATGTCGAGAGTGCCGATCCGGAGGCGGCTCCGTCGATAAAGCCCAACATGCTGGCAACGGAAAAGGACTGCCAGACGCTGGTGGATGGCATGAAGGTGGCCCGTAGAATCGTCGAGCAGCCAGCCATGCAGCCATTCGTGTCGCATGAAATGACGCCGGGAAAAGAAGTGCAAACCGACGAGCAGTGGCTGGAGTTCGCTCGCGAGAACGGTCAGACCATTTATCACCCGATTGGAACCTGCAAAATGGGTGAAGATGATGACGCAGTCGTAACGCCGGAACTGCAAGTCAAAGGCGTGGATAACCTAACGATTGCCGATGCTTCCGTGATGCCATCGATGGTTTCGGGAAATACCCAGGGCGCCGTGATGATGGTGGCCGAAAAGGCGGCAGACCTGATTTGTGAAAGGGCCGAGAAGGCATGAAGTGCGATGGAAATATCGCTTGTGAAAGCTTCGGAAAGTGTTATTTTTGGAATATAAAATGAAGCGCTTCATTTTCTGTGTTTCGTGACTTTCTTCGCCATGAAACGCTCGCTGGATACGACAATACGATGGAGGACTCATGACCCGCAGCACGCAGACGAAAACGATGAAGCAAGTCACGGCCCGGCAGCCGGGCGGCCCCGAAGTGCTGAGTGTCGTCGATGGCGAAATCCCCGTACCGGGGCCACGCGAAATTCTCGTCAAGGTGGCCGGTGCCGGTATCAATCGCCCCGATGTGATGCAGCGCATGGGGGGTTATCCGCCGCCGCCTGGCGCTACCGACGTGCTGGGTCTGGAGATCAGCGGTCGCGTGGTCGAGGCGGGTAGCGAGGTGTCACGCTACGCGGTCGGCGATGCCGTGATGGCGCTCGTGGCCAGCGGCGGATATGCCGAGTATGCGGTGGTGGACGAACGCAATGCGCTGCCCGTTCCAGCGACGATGTCCCTGGTGCAGGCAGCTGCGGTTCCCGAAACCTTCTTCACGGTGTGGACCAACGTATTTCAGCGCGGCGGCCTCAAGGAAGGCGAGACGTTCCTGGTGCATGGCGGAACCTCCGGGATCGGCACGACGGCCATACAGCTCGCCAAGGCTTTCGGCGCGAACGTGATCGCGACGGCGGGAAGCGATGAAAAATGCCAGCAGTGCCTCGAGCTGGGAGCGTCCCATGCGGTCAACTATAAGACTCAGGATTTCGTGGCGGCGGTGAAAGAGATCACCGGTGGCCGTGGCGTCGACTTGACCATCGACATGGTCGGTGGCGACTACCTCAACCGCAATATGGAAGTGGCTGCCGACCAGGGGCGTATCGTGCAGATCGCCGTGATGAAGGGGCCCGAGTCGACCATCAATGCCTGGCTGTTGCTGGCCAAGAAGCTGTGGCTGACAGGGTCGACGCTGCGAGCGCGCTCCATCGAGCAGAAGCAGGAGATTGCCGAGGAGCTCGAGGCCCGCGTCATGCCTCTGTGGGAGGAGGGGCGCTGCCTGCCGGTGATCGACTCCACCTTCGCCATCGACGATGTGGTGGATGCGCATCGCCGAATGGATGCGGACCACATCGGCAAGATCGTGCTGACTTTCGAATGACAGGGGGCGTCATGGGCAGGATCGTTGCCGATAACATCGTCGATGCGCTGGAGCGTCACGGTGTCAGCGAGATCTTCGGCCAGAGCATTCCGTCGAAGGTCTTCCTGGCGGCCACTGCACGGGGCATACGCCAGGTGGGGTATCGCACCGAAAATGCCGGAGCGGCAATGGCGGATGCCTATGCGCGGGTTTCCGGCAAGGTGGCCGTCGTTGCGGCACAGAACGGTCCGGCTGCCGCGCTGCTCGTACCCGGCCTTGCCGAAGCCTTCAAGGCTTCCATCCCCGTGGTGGCCCTGGTTCAGGACGTTGCCGTACGCAGTCGCGACAGGAATGCGTTCCAGGAGCTCGATCACTTTCGTCTTTTCTCCGGGGTGGCCAAGTCGACTCGCCGCATCGAGTCGGCCGACCGCGTGGAAGACGCCATCGACATGGCCTTCGTCGAGGCCGCTTCGGGCAGGCCGGGACCGGTGGTTCTGCTGGTGCCGGTGGACATCATCGACGAGCCGGCCCGGGAGGAGGCTGCGGCTCTCCCGCGCCGCAACCGGTACGGTCGCTTTCCATTGGACAGGACGCTGGCGGACCCGAGCGCGATTGCCGGCGCAGCCGATCTGATTGCGTCGTCGCGTAGGCCGGTCGCCATCGTGGGTGGCGGTGTGCATACCGCTGGCGCTTACGCGGAAGTGGAAGCGCTTCAGAACCTGGGAGTGCCGGTGGCCACCACTGTCATGGGCAAGGGCGCGGTCGATGAGACCTCGCCGATGTCCGTCGGCGTGGTGGGTTACTTCATGGCGGAGCGCAGTCGCACGGAACGCCTGCGCTTCGTGGTCGAGGAGGCCGATCTCGTTCTGCTGGTGGGCAACCGGACCAATCAGAACGGCACCGACAGCTGGAG
Source organism: Pseudomonadota bacterium (assembly GCA_051749645.1). Classification (GTDB taxonomy): domain Bacteria; phylum Pseudomonadota; class Gammaproteobacteria; order Pseudomonadales; family Halomonadaceae; genus Halomonas. Next base: position 6,441 of record JBNJIT010000014.1, on the reverse strand, counting down.
CCTTTACCCGGATGGAGCGACTTACATCCACATCGATGTCGATGGGCTGGAAGTCGGCCGCAACTATGAGGCCACGCGTCTGGTCGGCGATGCCAAGTTGACCCTTGCGGCCCTGACGCAGGCGCTGGGCGAGCGCGACCTTTCGGCCATGCAGAGCTGGTCCGCGAAGGTGTCCGAGCGAATCGCTCACGAGCATGCCTCCTTCGACCGGCGCCTGGCCGAGGCAGTGACGCTTTCCGCCACGCCGATTCGGCCGGAGCGCATCCTGCGTGACCTGGATGGCTGCCTGGATGGCAACAGCCTCGTGGTGGCGGATGCCAGCTACTCCTCGATCTGGGTGGCGAACTTCCTGACGGCCAGGAACCCCGGGCGGCGTTTCTTGACCCCCAGAGGACTGGCGGGTCTCGGCTGGGGCTTGCCCTTTGCCCTGGGAGCGAAAGCGGCAATGCCGGATGCGACGGTGCACTGCGTCACCGGTGATGGAGGCTTTGGACACGTCTGGGCCGAAATGGAAACGGCGGTGCGCATGCAACTACCGGTTATCATCACGGTGCTCAACAACCAGACGCTCGGTTATCAGATGCACTCCGAGCTGGTGCTTCACGGGGACTACACCGATATCTGCCATTTTTCTCACGTAGACCATGCAGGCATTGCCAATGCTTGCGGGGTGCGAGGTGTCAGGATTACGCATCCTGACGATTATTTGGTTGAGCTGAGGAGGGCCATTGACGACAAAGTACCCACGTTGCTGGAAGTCATGATCGATCCAGATGCATATCCGCCAATCACGAGCTATCAAGGCAGCGAAATGCTGCCGAAAGCCAACGCATAAAAAGTTAGTTACACAGTAACAATTAGGAGCATATGACCATGAAATACAATCACAAATTCCGCCGCACCGTCATCAGCAGCGTCGTTGCGACAGCCCTGCTTGGCGGTATCTCAGCCCCTGCCTTCGCCGAGGTGAAATTCGGAGCGCTCTATCCACTGAGCGGTGGACTGGCTCTCCTCGGTGAAGAAAGCTATCGCGGCCTGGAGCTGGCAGTCGATCAGATCAATGCGAATGGTGGCGTCCAGGGCGAGACCGTCGTGCTCGAGACGGGCGATGCCGTGGACAACAACCAGGCGATCGGCGAAGCACGCCGGCTGATCTCTCGTGAAGACGTCAAGGCGATCTTCGGTACCTACGCCTCTTCACGCTCCATCGCCGCCTCCCAGGTGGCCGAAATGAGCAAGGTGCCCTACTTCGAGCTGGGTGCCGTTGCCGACGATGTCACGGAGCGCGGCCTGAACTACGTATTCCGTACCAACCCCACGGCCTATCACATGGCCGAGACCATCATCGACATGCTGGTCGAAGGCATCGCTCCCGAGCTCGGCGTCGACCCGACCGAGCTGCGAATCGGCATCATCCATGAGGATTCCAACTACGGCTCGTCGGTGGGCAAACACCAGCGTGCATTCGCCGAAGAGAAGGGCCTCAACATCGTGATGGAAGAGCATTATCCGGCGTCATCCGTGGATATGTCTTCCATCGTGCTTTCGCTGCAAGACGAGGAAGTCGATGTCGTTCTGCAGACCTCCTATCAGGACGATTCGGTTCTGTTCCTTCGCCAGGCCAATGAGCGCGATTATCGTCCCAAGGCGATCATCGGTGGTGGCGGTGGCTACTCGATGACGCCGACTGCCGAGGCGGTGGGGCACGATGTGATCGACGGTGTCTACGATGTCGATTTCACCCAGTACAACATCGATCCGGAATTCGCTCCCGGCATCGAGGACTTCGTGGCTTCCTATGAAGAGAAGTACGAGGAATCTCCCCGCTCTGGTCACTCCCTGATGAACTATGCCGGAGCGCTGGAACTGCTTCGTGCCATTGACGCGGGTAGCGGGTTCTCCGCCGATGAGATCAAGGAAGCCGTGCTGGCGATGGACGTCCCCGTTGGCGGAACGGCAGCCGGTATCGGCATCAAGATCGGCGAGAACAACCAGAACGAGCGTGCCAGCATGATGGGTATGCAATGGCAGGATGGCGAGTTGGTAACCGTTTATCCGGAAGGCGCCAGCGTTGCCGACATGCGGACTAGCCAATAATAGCCCCGAGGTTACCAAATGGAATTAATTATTAGCCTTGTCGTCAATGGGTTAATGCTTGGTAGCCTTTATGCCATGGTCAGCGTCGGTTTGACGCTGATCTTTGGCATAACGAAGGTTATCAACTTTGCTCATGGCGAATTCATGATGATAGGGATGATGCTGACTTATATCATCACGACCTATCTCGGTATTCACCCTTATCTGACACTGGTCTTCATCATTCCCTTGTTGTTCGTATTGGGCATTTTCGTTCAGAAATTTCTGATCGAACCGCTCAAGGACTCGGATGAACACATCCAGATATTTGCGACCGTCGGCCTGTCGATTGCCATGATAAATCTGGTGTTGATGATCGCGGGTTCCGACAATTTCAATACGCCGTCCAGCGGCATGCGCCATACCCTGGGCCTGGGGCCGGCAACGGTTCTGACAGGACAGGTCGTCATCATGCTGTGCTCCATCTTCATGGTGGGTGGGCTGCATCTGTTCCTGACTCGAACGCAGATGGGGCGTGCCATTCGCGCTACCGCTCAGAACCGCAATGCTGCGCAGCTGATGGGCATCAATGTGTCGCGCATCAATATGGTGACATTCGGTATCGGTATCGCTTGCGTCGGTGTCGCTGCCGTCCTGCTTTCTCCGTTGTATCCCGTCAATGCTCAAACGGGGCAAAGCTTCGTCCTGATTGCTTTCGTGATCGTCGTCATGGGGGGATTGGGAAGCATCACTGGGGCTTTCTTTGCCGCGTTGATCATTGGCCTCGTGGATTCTTTTGCCGGTTTCTATCTGGGGTCGTCACTGAAGGATGTCGCGGTGTTCGGTATCTTCCTGCTGATCCTGATATTCCGCCCATCCGGGCTGTTCGGCAAGGCAAGAAAACTGGCACACGTGTCTTGAGAAGCGCTGTGGCGTCACCGGAGAAAGTGTCATGAACGATAAGACGATATCCTCTGCACCGGCGAGGAGTCATGGGGGCGGTATGCAATGGTTTCTCAACAAGAAGATACTGTTCTTCATTACCCTGGCCAGCTTGATTCTCATCCCGATAGGTGTCGGCGATGATTACATCTACCATATCTTCATCACCATCTGCCTGTTTGCCGGGCTGTCGACCGCCTGGAACATCGTGGGCGGCTATGCGGGGCAACTCTCGTTAGGGCATGCCATCTATTACGGCATTGGTGCCTACACGGGGATGCTGATGCTCAACGCGGGCGTTTCTCCCTGGATCAGCATGTTCGTCGGGGCCATTCTGGCCGCCGGAGTGGCGGTCGCCATCAGCTACCCCTGCTTCAAACTGCATGGGCCATTCTATGCTCTTGCCTCCATTGCTTTTCTGGAGGTCTTTCATGTCATTTCGCTGAACTGGGTCGGCCTGACGGGCGGTGCCAATGGCGTGATGGTGCCTCTCGAGATGGGCTGGAGCACCATGATCTTCACCGAGCGGTTGCCTTCGCTGGTGATCGTATTCGGGTTGATGTCGTTTGCTCTCGCCGTTGCCTGGGCGATCCGCCGCAGCAAGCTGGGGTTCCAGTTGATTGCCACCCGCGAGCGTGAGTCGGCTGCCAGGGGGGCTGCGATTCGTACCGTTCATGTGCGGTTGTATGCGGCGGCGATTTCCGCCGGCCTCACGGCCATGCTCGGGACTTTCCATGGTTCGTACCTGACGTTCATCGAGCCCGAATCGGCATTTAATCTGACGTTTTCCATCCAGATCGTTCTGTTCGCCCTGGTGGGTGGGCTGGGCACCGTTTTCGGTCCGCTCTACGGTACGATTCTGCTGGTACCCATCACGGAGCTGGCGCGTGGCTGGCTGGGTTCCAGTGCCATCGGTCTGCATGGGTTCGTATACGGGGTCGTGCTGATTCTGGTGGTGCTGTTCATGCCGGATGGCATCATGAGCCTCATCCAGCGCTACCTGCCGACTTCCCGGATTCGCCGCTTCGACACCAGCGTCGAGAGCCCCGTCGATCACGTTCACCTGGACGACATAAGGAAACCCGAGCGCCCGCCGATCGGAGACGTGGTGCTCAAGGTCGAACATCTCGACAAGCACTTCGGGGGCTTGCACGTCACCAACGATGTCTCTTTCGACCTGCACCAGGGGGAAGTGTTGGGGATCATCGGGCCCAACGGTGCGGGCAAGACCACGGTCTTCAACATGATTTCCGGCTTCTTGCGTGCCGACTCCGGCTCGGTTGCGGTGCTCGGTGAGGACGGCCACTTCATTTCTCCGAAAACGCCCGGTGCCTTTGCCAGGAGCGGTGTCGGCCGGACCTTCCAGATCGTTCAGCCTTTCGCGGCCATGACGGTGGAAGAGAACATCATGGTGGGTGCCTTCCATCGCTTCCGCTCGGTGGAGCAGTGTCGCAAGGCGGCACGTGAGATCGCCTACGAACTCGGGCTGTATCGCTTCCTGGACGAAGAGGCTAGAAATCTTCCCATTGGCGGTCTCAAGCGCCTCGAAGTGGCTCGTGTCATGGCGATGCGCCCACGCATCCTGCTGTTGGATGAGGTAATGGCCGGTATCAACCCCGCCGACCTCAGGGAAGCCATCGAACTGATCAAGGTGATTCGTAACAGCGGCATCAGCATCATTGCCATCGAACACGTGATGCAGGCTGTCATGGAGCTCTCGGACCGCGTGATCGTGATCAGTTCCGGCGAGATTCTCGCGCAAGGCAAGCCGGAGGAAGTGGTGAAGAACGAGGCTGTCATTGAAGCCTATCTCGGCAAGGAGGCGTCCGATGCTGCGACTGAATAATGTGACGGCCGGATATGGGGCTACCACGATCCTGCACGATGTCTCGCTGGAGGTGAACGAAGGTGAAGTCGTCACCATCGTGGGGGGCAACGGTGCCGGCAAGACGACCACTCTGAGAACGGTGTCCGGTTTGATCGAGGCCACCGCCGGGAGCATCACCTTCGAAGGCGAGGACATTACCCACTTGCCGGCGCATCAGGTGGTGAATCGCGGGATCACGCTGATCCCCGAGGCGCGTCAGCTCTTTCCGGAAATGACCGTGCTCGAGAACATCCAGATGGGCGCTTATCGTCCGGCGGCGAAGACTCGATACGACCAGCGACTGGAAGAGGTGCTGACGCTGTTTCCCCGCGTGAAGGAGCGACTTCATCAGCAGGCGGAATCGCTGTCGGGCGGTGAGCAGCAGATGGTTGCCATCGCGCGTGGGATGATGGCCTGTCCCAAGCTGATGATGTTCGATGAGCCCTCCCTGGGGCTGGCGCCGATCGTCGTCTCCCAGGTATTCGAGGTGGTCAAGCGGATTGCCGAGAGCGGCACGACGGTGCTGATCGTCGAACAGAACGTGTATCAGACGCTCAAGGTCGCCGACAGGGCCTATGTCATCGAGAACGGAAGAATCGTGATGGATGGCCAGGCGCAAGAACTGATGGGCGATGACCACATTCGAAAAGCATATCTGGGGATTTGAGACATGGCTCTAGAGAGTTCTTTACGCTATCGACCCAGCCATGCCGGTCGACATGTGCTCGTCACCGGCGGTGGTGCCGGCATTGGCAGGGCCATTGCCATGGCGTTTGCGTCGCGTGGTGCCAATGTCTCGGTCATGGACTGGTCGGCCGACAGCGCCCGGGAGGTTTGCGATGCCATCCGGGAAGCGGGAAGAGGCGATGCCTATCCGTTGTCGGTCGACGTTTCCGATTACGCCGCGGTCGAACGCGGCGTGAGAGAGGCGGAAGCCCACTTTGGCGCCCCCGTCGATAGCGTGGTCAACAATGCTGGCATCTCTCCCAAGCATGGCGGCCTGCCGGCATCCGTCTGTGAAATGGCACCGGAAGAGTGGAATCAGGTGGTGGGGGTCAATCTGACAGGGGCTTTCAATACCATCCGCGCGGTGGGTGAGGGCATGCGTCGCGCGCGGCGTGGCCATATCGTCAATATGTCCTCCGTTGCCGGCAAGACCCACTCGCCGGTGGTGGCGTGCCATTATGCGGCGACCAAGTCGGCCATCATCGGCTTTACCAAGCACCTGGCCGCCGAACTGGGGCCTTACGACATTCGCGTCAATGCGATTGCCCCGGGGCGGATCGAGACGCCGATGGTGCTTGCGGTGGATGCCGCCATCAACGATGAGCAGGTTCGTCTGACTCCGCTCGGGCGCCTGGGCAAGCCGGATGAAGTCGCGGACCTGGCGCTGTATCTGACGTCGGACGAGTCGAGCTTCGTCACGGGGCAGACCATCGATGTCGCCGGTGGGCTTTACATGACTTGATGCCTCCTGGCGGATGATCTTGCACGAGCGACTGCGATGTCGTGTTTCCCCTTGCCCAGCTTCATGCTGGGCTTTTTTTCCCGAGATA
>JBNJIT010000013.1:0-41373 GCA_051749645.1 Pseudomonadota bacterium | reverse complement strand
CCTAACTCGCCCCCCGAAACCCACAACCCGAAACCCGTGGCCCGAGGCTCGTATCTCGTATCTCGTATCTCGCGGCTCGTATCTCGTGTCCCGAGGCTCGCTGCCCGCCGCCGAACTTAGCCGAACACCACCTTGGCCACGTCCCGATAGCGCTTGGCGAAGTGCACCGTCATGCCCTCCTTGAGGTAGTCGGGCAGCTCGTCGTAGTCGCGACGGTTGGCATCGGGCAGGATCACTTCGAAGATCTCGCTGCGCCGGGCGGCGATGACCTTCTCGCGGATGCCGCCCACCGGCAGCACCTGGCCGGTGAGCGTCAGCTCGCCGGTCATCGCCAGCGACCGGTCGATGGCCCGATGCTTGGCCAGCGACAGCAGCGCCGTGGTCATGGTCACCCCGGCGGAGGGGCCATCCTTTGGCGTAGCGCCCTCCGGCACGTGCAGGTGCACGAAGGCGGAGTCGAAAAAGTCGGCGTCGGCCCCGTAATCGGCCAGGTGCCCCAGCACGTAGCTGTAGGCGATGTTGGCGGACTCCTTCATGACGTCGCCGAGCTGACCGGTGAGCTTGAAGCCGCGATCCAGCCCATGAACCTTGCCCGCCTCCACGGGCAGGGTGGCACCGCCCATGGCCGTCCAGGCCAGCCCCGTGACCACGCCTTCGCCCTCGAGCACCCGCTCCTTGCGGAACAGCGGCGCACCCAGGTAGGACTCCAGGTTGTTCACCGAAACCCGCACCGACTGCTGATCGTTCTCCAACAGCTTGACCGCCGCCTTGCGCACGATGCGGTGCAGTTGCTTCTCCAGCTGGCGCACCCCGGCCTCGCGGGCATAGCCCTCGATCACCTGGCGCAGTGCGGCATCGGTGAGGTTGATGCGCTTCTTGGCGATGCGGTCGCGCTTGAGCAGCTTGGGCCACAGATGGTGCTTGGCGATGGCCATCTTCTCTTCGGCGATATAGCCGGAGAGGCGAATCTGCTCCATGCGGTCGAGCAGTGGGCCGGGAATCGAGTCCAGGGTATTGGCGGTGCACACGAAGAGCACCTTGGAGAGATCCAGCCGCACGTCGAGGTAGTGATCGAGGAAGTCGACATTCTGCTCCGGGTCGAGCACCTCGAGCAGCGCCGACGCAGGGTCGCCCTGGAACGACTGACCGAGCTTGTCGACCTCGTCGAGCATGATCACGGGATTCTCGACCTCGACTTCCTTGAGTGCCTGGACGAGCTTGCCGGGCATGGCGCCGATATAGGTGCGCCGGTGCCCCTTGATCTCCGCCTCGTCGCGCATGCCACCCACCGAGAAGCGATAGAACTCGCGACCCAGCGCCTCGGCGATGGAGCGGCCGACCGATGTCTTGCCTACCCCGGGCGGGCCGACGAGCAGCAGGATGGAGCCCCCCACGTCGCCCTTGAAGGTGCCTTCGGCAAGGAACTCGATGATGCGCTCCTTGACGTCCTTGAGACCGTCGTGGTCGCGGTCGAGCACGGTTCGCGCCTGAGCCAGGTCGAGCTTGTCTTCGCTGCGCACGCCCCACGGCATGCTGGTCAGCCAGTCGAGGTAGTTGCGCGTGGTGCCGTACTCCGGCGAGCCGGTCTCGAGCACCGAGAGCTTGTCGAGCTCTTCCTCGATGCGGGTCAGCACCTTGGGCGGCACCGTGAGCCCCTCCAGACGATCGCGGAAGGTATCGACGTCGTTCTCGCGGTCGTCCTTGGAGATCCCCAGCTCGCGCTGGATCACCTTGAGCTGTTCGCGCAGGAAGAACTCGCGCTGGCGCTCCTGCATCTGGGCGTTGACCTGCTCGCTGATCTCCGTCTGCAGATGGGCGACATCGATCTCCTTGCGCAGCAGGGGCAGCACGCGCTCCATGCGCGCCTGCACCGGCAGGGTGTCGAGCACGGCCTGCAGCTCGTACCCCTTGGCCGAGGTGATGGCGGCGGCGAAGTCGGTCAACGGCCCCGGCTCGTGGGGGCTGAAGCGATTGAGATAGTGCTTGAGCTCCTCGCCATACAGCGGGTTGATCGGCAGCAGCTCCTTGATGCCGTTGATGATCGCCATGGCATACGCCCGGGTCTCGTCATCCTCGGCGTCCACCGCCTCGCGAGGGTAGGTCACCTCGACGAGATAGGGCGGCTCCTTGGAGAGCCAGCGCAGGATACGAAAGCGCCGCAGCCCCTGGGCGATGAATTGCAGCTGCTGGTCTTCCCCATGCAGCTTGTGCATCTTCACGGCGGTACCGATCTGCGGAAAAGCCTCATGGTCGAGCTCTTCGGTCCCGATGTCGCCGACGAAGGCCACCCCGAGAATGTGGTGCGGCGTGTTGCCGACCCGCCGCACGGTCTCTTCCCAGCGCTCCCGGTTGATCACCAGAGGCTGCACCTGGGCGGGAAAGAAGGGGCGGTTGTGGATGGGCAGCAGATAGATACGCTCCGGCAGCGATTCGCTGGCCGGTACCACCGCATGTCCGGTGGATTCATCCCACTCTCCATCGGAACGCGCCAGCGTCTCGTCATCCACCTCACGTGCCTGTTGCCATTCCTGGTCGTCCCGATCGTGCTCGCTCATGGAATCCTCGTCCTGAAGCCGATTAGCTATTGCCCTGTGGAATGCGGGCAGAGAGCGCCGACTTCAAGTCGTGAAGCGACTAACGACGCAATGGAGGCAACGGCCGCCCGTTCACCCTGACCTGGCCGCGGGCGACGTCGATCTGCAGCGTGCGGGTATCCAACGGCAGACCGAGCCACAGCGCCACCACCGTGGGCAGCTCGTGCCACACGAAGTCGCCATCGAGGCGGCGGCGCCACCGGGCCTGCATCTCAGGGTCATCCAGCCCCACCAGGCTCAGTTCGTCGAGGTCGCTGCCATCGAAGAAGAGCGCCCCATCGACCTGAGCCGAGAGCTTCATCATCGGGCTGTCGAGATCGAGCTCGAGCAGATCGAGACGCGGCGAGTCCTGGAGGCTGCCCAATAGCAGCGGTTCCAGTTCGGCCAGGAGCGCCCGACCATCGAGCGCTCGATCACCGCTGGCGGCCAGGCTGCGCAGACGCTGCATGGTACGTCGCAGCGAATCGCCATGCAGCCGTGACAGCTCGGCATCCACAGCGCCGGTGAGCAATACCTGATCGGCGGTGAGCACCTGGCCCAGATCCAGGTCGACGCGCAGACGCAGCTCCTGGTCGTCCAGGATCATGCGATTGACCAGAACCAGATCGTGCGCATCGAGCTCGAGGTCGGGTTGGTGCCAGGTGAGCGAGGCGACCTCCAGGCGGTCCTTCTGGGTGAAGGCCTCGGCGCCCTCGGTATACGCGTACTGGCTATCGAGCACCATGGGCCCCGACGCCAGCCACGTATCGCCATCGGAGAGCCGCCATTCATCCAGCCGCCCCTGCAACCGCCAGTCGCCATAGACGCCACTGAAATGGAACTGACCTCCGCCAAAGTTCAGCTCGCGGTCCTGCTGGGTGATACGAAACGGCGCCAGCCGAACCCCACCATCCAGTATGCCGCTGAGGGTGCGGTAGCTAGCCTGCCAGCGCGGCGCGGCGGCCGGCAAGGAATCGCCGAACAGTCGCCTGCCGTCGGCACCGTGGCGGATGACGGCCTTACCAGTCAGCTCGGTGGTCAGCACTCCGTGCTGGGCTTCGTAATCGAGTTCGAGCTGCCAGGCATCGCCGAGCAGCGGCGCAAGGCGAATGCGACCCGAGGAAGACCACCAGCCCTGCTCCACGTCGTGGCGCTCGACCGTCAATTCGCCCCGGGCAGCAAGGTCGTCCAGGGCACGCGCCATTTCGCGCTCGAAGAACAGGCTGGAAATGCCCTGCCCCGCCAGCCAAGCCAGCAGCAGCACGGCCAGTACGGGCACGATGAGACGTTCCTTGCGCATGGGGCCTCCTTGTCGCCTCACCGGCAATCCACATGCTGAGTGTAGCCACCGCAGACCTCGGCGCTCTCACGCTGGAGACACGCTCAGTGAAGCCAAAGCCACAGGTGCATGGTGCTCCAGGCATAGATGCCGGCCAGGATGTCATCGATCATGATGCCGAAACCGCCGGCAACCCGGCGGTCCGCCCAGCGAATCGGCCAGGGCTTGAACACGTCGAAGATCCGGAACAGAACGAACCCCCACAGTGCCGCCTCCCAGGAGAACGGCACCGCTGTCATGGTCAACCAGTACCCCACGAACTCGTCCCACACGATCCCCGAATGATCGTGCACGCCGAGATCCCGCGAGGTCTTGTCGCACAGCCAGACGCCCCAGAAGAAGGTCACCAGCACGATGCCCAGATACCAGCCGAGGGGTAGCTCGGACATCAACCAATAGAAGGGAATGGCCGCCAGGGTGCCCACCGTTCCCGGCGCCCAGGGCAGGGCCCCGCTACCCAGCCCGAAGGCCAGGAAATGCACGGGACGGTGCCAGACGCTGGCTGGTGCGCGATTCATGGGCGCCTCCCCGGGCCAGGCGTCCCACCCACGAAGGGGGGCGCGAAATGCTGCCAGCCACGCACGTCCGACGCTTCGACACCGGCAATCCCCGGCGTCTCGCTCACCTCGCCGACGACACTCAGCGTCAGTCCGATATCGGCGAGTCGCTGCCGGGCCGTGGCCAGCTGCACAGCGGGGAGCGTGACCAGTAGCTCGTAATCGTCGCCGCCGGCGAGTGCTGCCCGGCGAGCGGCATCGTCACCCAGCGCCATGACGAGCCCCTCGGCCAGGGGCAGGGTCGAAGGGTCGAGACGCGCACCGACGCCGGATGCTTCCAGCACATGCTCCAGGTCGGCCAGCAGGCCATCGGAGATGTCGATGGCGGCCGTGGCCAGGCCGCGCAGTGCCAGGCCGGCCGCCAACCGCGGCTGGGGTCGCAGGTAGCGGGTCAACAGTGGATGAGCGAGGTCGCGCTCGCCCCGCTGCCACAGTGTCAGGCCGCCGGCACCGCCTCCCAGCGCGCCGGTCACGGCGATCAACTCGCCGGCGCTCGCGCCGCTGCGCGTCAGGGCCAGCTCCGGCGGCACCTCACCCATTACCGTGACGCCGATGGACAGCGTGCCGCGGGTCACGTCGCCGCCCACCAGGGCCGTGCCGGTGGTCGTGCAGAGACGGTGAAAGCCTCTCGCGAAGTCGGCGATCCATGCCTCGTCGGGCTCGCTCATGGCCAACGCCATCAGGCACCAGCGCGCCTCGGCGCCCATGGCCGCCAGGTCGGAGAGGCTCACCGCCAGGGCCCGGTGCCCGATCGCCTCCGCCGGCGCTTCAGCGGGAAAGTGTACGTCGGCCACCGAGGTATCGACGCTCACCGCCAGGCGCTGGCCGGCGCGCGGAGAGAGCAGTGCGCAATCGTCACCCACGCCGAGCGCCACGCCGGCATCGCTGGCCGGCGCGGCAGGCGTGAAGTGGCGGGCGATCAGGTCGAATTCGCTGGCCACCGGAGCACCCTCAGCGACGACGCGCGCTGACCTCGGCGCTGCGCAGGCGACTGGCCAGCTTGTCGAGAATGCCGTTGACGTACTTGTGGCCATCGGTGGCGCCGAAGGATTTGGCCAGCTCGACTCCCTCGTTGATCACCGCCCGATAGGGCACTTCGAGGCGTCGCGACAGCTCGTAGGTTCCCAGACGCAGGATGGCCAGTTCGATGGGGTCGAGGTCGACCAGGCGACGATCCAGCAGCGGCGCGATGGCGGCATCGAGCTCCTCGCGGAAGCGAATCACGTTGTGCAGCAGCTCGTGGAACAGCGCCTGATCGGCGATCTCCATCACCTTCAGCCAGTTCTCGTGCGCCTCGAGGTCGTCATCGGGCAGCAGGCTACGAAACTCGGCCTCTACGTCGGTGACCGGTTTGCCGGTCATCTGCCACTGATAGAGCCCCTGCACGGCCAGCTCGCGGGCGGCGTGGCGCGCCTGCTGGCCGGCCGAGGGCGTGCGCGGGGTGCGCTGCGCACTCATGTCGACTCTCCCTCGCCTGACGTGTCGTCGCCGAAGCCGCGCAGCAGCGAGACCATCTCCATGGCTGCCATGGCCGCTTCGGCGCCTTTGTTGCCGGCTTTGGTGCCGGCCCGCTCGATGGCCTGCTCGATGGAATTCACGGTGAGCACCCCGTTGGCGACGGGGGTATCGAACTCTAGCTGCAGGTTGCCCAGCGCCGTGTTGCAGCCGCCGGCCACGTATTCGAAATGCGGCGTACCGCCGCGAATCACGGCACCCAGGGCGATCACCGCATCCGGCTGCACGCGCGCGAGCACCCGCTTGACCGCCAGCGGCAGCTCCCAGGCGCCGGGCACGTGGACGATGTCGATGTTGTCGGCATCCACTCCGTGACGGACCAGGCTGTCGACGGCGCCTTCCACCAGGCTGTCGACCACATGGTGATTGAAACGCCCCACCACGATCACGTAGCGGCCGTCGACGTCGACGAAATTGCCTTCCAGCTGAGAGAGGGTATGCATCCGGTTATCCTGCTGACGATGGTGCTGCTGAAAACGGTTGTGTACTGCCGGTCTGCGTCGGGCGCGTATCGACGCCCACTCAGGGTTCGGCCGGCGGCGTGGTCGCCTGACCCGCTTCACCCGGGCCAAGCAGTTCGACCACTTCGAGATCGAAGCCGGAGAGCGCCGAGAACTTCCACGGCGAGCTGAGCAGGCGCATGCGCCCCACGCCCAGATGGCGCAGAATCTGCGAACCGGTACCGATGGTCAGGTAATTGCCCGCGCCGTCGGAATCGCTGGTACGCGGCGCGCGCTTGCGTTCCAGAAACACTTCCAGGTGTCCGAGCAGATCCTGGCGCGGCCGAGCGTCGTCGAGCAACACGAAGACGCCCTGCTCCGCGCGGGCGATCTCGTTCAGCGCGCTGTGGGCCGTCCAGCTGCCGCCCTCGCCTTTCTGCAGGGCGAGCAGGTCGCGCATCACGTCGGCCAGGTGCACGCGCACCGTGGTGAGACTCTCGGGGTGGGGGCGGCCCTTGACCAGTGCCAGGTGGTGGGCGTTCTGGATGCTGTCGCGGAAGACGTGCAGGGTCAGCTCGCCGAAAGCGGTGCTGACCGGCGTGGCCTCCAGGTGCTCCACCGTCTGTTCGTTGTGGATGCGATAGTGAATCAAGTCGGCGATGGTGCCCATCTTCAGGCCGTGCTCGGCGGCGAAGCGCTCGAGTTCGGGGCGCCGTGCCATGCTGCCGTCGTCGTTCATCACTTCGCAGATCACGCCGCTCGGGTCGAGGCCGGCCAGTGCCGCCAGGTCGCAGGCCGCTTCGGTGTGCCCGGCGCGGCGCAGCACGCCGCCGGGCTCGGCCATCAGCGGGAAGATGTGACCGGGCTGGACGATGTCCTCGGGCCTGGCGTCGCGCGCCACGGCAGCCTGCACGGTGCGCGCGCGGTCGGCTGCGGAGATGCCGGTGGTCACGCCCTCGGCCGCCTCGATGGAGAGGGTGAACTTGGTGCCGAAACCCGAGCCGTTGTCGGTCACCATCAGCGGCAGCTTGAGACGCTCGCAGCGGCTGCGAGTCATCGGCAGGCAGATCAGCCCGCGGGCATGGCGTGCCATGAAGTTGATGTGCTCCGCCTCGACCTTCTCGGCGGCCATGATGATGTCGCCTTCGTTCTCGCGATCCTCGTCATCCATGAGGATCACCATCTTGCCTTGGCGGATGTCCTCGATCAGCGCTTCGACGGGAGCGAGGCCCCCCGGGGCGGATTGCACCATGGAATCTCCGACTGGTTCTGCGTGACGGGGTGTCACCGGGCGGCGACGCCAGCGTTGCCGAGGGTCGACGCCCCGCCGTGAATGGGCGTCAGGGTACCTTGGCGAGGCCTTCAGCGCCAGTGGCAACCGGCCGCGCCGTGATCCGCCAGTCGCGGCCCACGGCACGAACGTCGAGGATCTCCAGCGGGCGCTGCTGGGCCATGCGCTCGAGCCCGGGCAGGGCGAACAGCGGGCGCGCCTCGCCGCCCAGCAGGGTCGGGGCCACGAACAGCTGCATCTCATCCACCAAGCCGGCGTCGAGCATGGCCCCGGCGAGCGTGGCGCCGGTTTCCAGCAGCACCTCGTTGGCGGCCTCCCGCTCGGCCAGGTCACGCAGCAGCGCTACCAGATCGACGCGGCCATCCTCGCCGGCCGGAAAGACGCGCACCTCGGCACCGGCCGCCGCCAGTCGCTCGCGACGTTCGGCATCGTGGCCGGGCACGGTGGCCACCAGGGTGCGCCCGGGCTCGCGCAGGCAGGCCGCCGCCACGGGCAGCCGCAGCCGGGTGTCCACCACCACGCGCAGTGGCTGGCGGGCCGCAATGGCCTCGGCGTCGTCGAGATCGAGCTGGGATGCCCGCACGGTGAGCCGCGAATTGTCGAAGATCACCGACTCCACGCCGGTGACGATGGCGCTGGACTGGGCGCGCAGGCGCTGCACCGCGGTGCGCGCCGGCGGGCCGGTGATCCACTGCGATTCGCCCGAGGCCATGGCAGTGCGGCCATCCAGACTCATGGCCATCTTCAGGCGCACGAAGGGACGACCGCGCGTCATGCGCGAGACGAACCCGGGATTGAGCGCACGCGCCTCGCTTTCCAGCAGGCCGACCTCGACATCGATGCCGGCCTCGCGCAGCATGCCGATGCCCCGCCCCGCCACTGCCGGATTGGGGTCTTGCATGGCCACCACCACCTTCTTCACTCCGGCATCCATCAGCGCCACGGCGCAGGGGCCGGTACGGCCGTGGTGGAAGCAGGGTTCGAGCGTCACGTAGGCGATGGCGCCCCGCGCCGCCTCGCCCGCCGCGCGCAGGGCGTGAATCTCGGCATGCGGCTCGCCGGCCCGAACGTGCCAGCCCTCCCCCACGCAGCGCCCACCGTTGACCAGCACGCAGCCGACACGCGGATTGGGGTCGGTGGTGTAGTGGCCGCGACGGGCCAGCGTCAGCGCCCGGGCCATCCAGGCAGCGGGGGTCGTCTCTGTCATGTCACTTCCCGGCGAGCTCGTTGCAACGACGCATCAGCGGCCCGGCTCGCCATCGCTCGTTTCGGAATGCGGCTCCTCGGCGAGCCGGTCGATCTCGGCCCGGAACTCGTCGATGTCCTGGAAACGACGATAGACCGAGGCAAAGCGGATGTAGGCCACCTGGTCGAGCCGTTCGAGCGCACGCATCACCGCCTCGCCGATGTCTCGGGCCTCGATCTCGCGCTCGCCCCGCGCGCGCAACTGCTGGCGAATCCTTTCGATGGCGGCCTCGATGGCCTCGGCACTGACCGGCCGTTTCTCCAGCGCGCGCAGCATGCCGGCGCGCAGCTTGCGCTCGTCGAAGCTCTCCCGCGAGCCGTCGGCCTTGACCACGCGCGGCATGATGAGCTCGGCCGTCTCGTAGGTAGTGAAGCGCTCGCCACAGGCGCTGCACTGACGACGTCGACGCACCTGGTCGCCATCGACCACCAGCCTCGAGTCGGTCACGCGGGTGTCCTGGGCGCCACAGAAGGGGCAATGCATCACGAGATCCATACGCATGGACGACGGCCATCGATCCAGCCATCATCCGGTTGACGATGACGCCATTGTAACGGTTACGACAAGGATTTTCCCCATGCCCCGATTCCTGCTTTGGTGCACGAGCGCCAGCCTCCTCCTCGGCGTCTTCCCTGTTTTCGCCGAGGAAGACTGGCCGGCCCCGGTACAGGCCCTCACCGAGCAGGGACTGACCATCCATGGCCGCTTCGAGGCCCCCGACGGCCTGACCGGTTTCGCGGCCAGCTATCAGGGCGGCGAGGTAGCGATCTACCTGACGCCTGACGGCGAACACGCCATCGTCGGAACCCTGGTCGACGCCGAAGGCAACGACCTGTCGGATGCGGCGCTCGACGAATGGGTTCGCGCCCCCCAGGACGCTGCGCTGTGGGAAAAACTGGAAGCCAGCCACTGGATCGTCGACGGCGATGACGATGCCCAGCGCGTGCTCTACACCTTCACCGACCCCAACTGTCCCTACTGCAAGCAGTTCTGGGACGACACACGGCCCTGGGTGGCCGCTGGCGAAGTGCAGCTGCGCCACATCATGGTCGGCATCCTGGCACCCGACAGCCCGGCCAAGGCCGCCAGCCTGCTGGGCGCCGACGACCCCGCCGCTGCACTGGCCGCCCACAGCGAGGGCGATGCGCCCATCGAGGCCGCCGCCCAGCCGCGTGACATAGAGGATCGAATCTATCGCAACAACCAGCTGTTCGACGAGCTGAACCTGCTGGCCACGCCCACCACTCTCTACCGGGACGGCGACCGAGTGGTGCGTCTGGAGGGCGTGCCCGACGAGGAAAAGCTGGTGCAGGCGATGGGCGGCGAGCGGCCGGAGTGAGCAACGCTCATCAGGTTCAAAAAAACCCCTGCGATGGCAGGGGCAAGGGGAGGTAATGCAACAGCGGTACGCTCAGCGGGCCTCGCGCAGGCCGGCCTTGCGCAAAATGGTGATCATCGGGCACCAGCGGGTGAAGGCGGACTGCATCAGATTCAGCGCCACGAAACCGGTGAACAAAAACCAGCCGGGGTGGACGAAATAGCCGAGTAGCAGGGAGAGCAGCACGAAGGTGCCGGCGATCAGGCGGAGGGCTTCATCGATGGTCATGGTGGGTCTCCTTGGTTGGTGGTAACGCACTCAAAAGCTGTAGCGGGCACGCAGAAATACATTGCTGTTCTCCTCGAACTGCCCGTAGAAGGTGCTGTCGCGGTCGCCGGTGAACAGGTTGGCCCCGGCGTCGAAGCGCAGGCGGTCGCTGTAACGCCAGCCAACCGTAGGACGAATGAAGGCGTCGTCGTCGCTCGGCGAGTAGAAGTTCATGAGCCCGAGAGTGAGGTTGTCGCGCAGCATCCGATAGGTCAGACGCAGGGTGACCACGTGACGGAATTCGTCCCGCCGATCCTCGGCCGCGAAGGGATAGCTCGCCACGTAGTCGTCATGGTCCTGCAGCCACTCCAGGTAGTACTGAGTGCCCACCGTGAAGTTGGTGGCCATCTCGCGCTCGTAGCCACCCAGCAGGCGCAGCTCGCTGTTGGGCACGTTGGGGTCGCTGCCGTGGCGGTCGTCCGCGGAGTCGTACCAAGCCGTCTCGAGGTTGTAGATCCCGCCTTTGAGCGGCCCGCGCAGGCTCGCCCCCAGGCTGTTCAGCCGGGCGAAGGTGGCCACCCCGCGCTCGGGGTCGAAGGCCGTTGGCTGGCCGAAGAAGCCGCGATAGCCATAGATCGCCCACTCCTGGCTGCCAGCCAGGCCATAGAGTCGCAGCGCCAGCTCGGCATTGTCGGCGGAGTGGGAAGGCTCGTCGGCGTCGAGCTCGGGTGGTGCGCCGACGATCGCGCCGAGAGCCGGGTCGTAGTAGCCGAGCCGCGAACCATCCACGTAGCGGTCGGGCTCGAAGCGCGGCGTCACCACCGCCTCCAGATTCACCGCCTCGCCGAACCAGCTCACACGGGCGGCGTCGCTGGGCGCCTTGAGGTAGTCGTCGTCGCGGCCGGAAAGGAACGATTGCCAGTCCTTGGGGAAGAGGTCGTTGACGAACAGCAGATCGCCGGTGCCCCAGGTCAGCACCTGGCGCCCCAGGCGCACGTCGAAACGCTCACCGGGGGAGAAGCTCACCATCGCCTCGCGCACCTCGCCGGTGAGCTCGTCCTCGACGCCATCCGCCACGCCGTCGGCCTTGACCGTGAAGGTGGCCCAATCGGTGAGGTACTCGCCTTCGAGCTGCAAGCGCAATTCTTCGAGGGTCATGTCCTCGTCGATGGCGGGGCTGTCCTGTGTGCGCCAGGCACTCGCCCCCTCGACGAAGCCGTACCAGGAGAAGGCCGAGGCCTCCTCGCCCCAGGGATCGTCGCCCCAATCATCATCCCCGCCCTCCTCTTGGGCGGCCAACGGAACGGCGGCGAGCAGCAGAATCATCGCCATCGCCACACGACGTTGAGCTCTCGCCTCTAACCAGCGTTTCATCACTGCCGCTCCAGCCATTGCCGCGGCGGGTTGCGCAGCGAGCGCTCGGTGAACACCGACTCGGGAATGCCCAGGTCGTAGGCGCTGAAGCGGAACTCCACCAGGGTGTGGCCACCG
Source organism: Pseudomonadota bacterium (assembly GCA_051749645.1). Taxonomy (GTDB): domain Bacteria; phylum Pseudomonadota; class Gammaproteobacteria; order Pseudomonadales; family Halomonadaceae; genus Halomonas. The sequence goes on along the minus strand of JBNJIT010000013.1, from coordinate 29,336 downwards.
GAGTCGAGGTCTTCCATGCGCATGCGCGTGCCGGTGGGATAGCCGTCGATCTCCTCCACCGCCTCGATGGTCATGCGGCGATAGACATCTCCGCCCTCATCGGCGTACTCGCTGCGCATGGGCAGCCAGGTATCGCGGTCGATCCAGGTGGTGAAGTGGGCAAACTCGACGCTGCCCGGATCCTTGGGCGTGCTCTTCACCACGTAATGCTCGTCGGTGGTGTCGATGAGCTCATGGGTATCGTCTTCGAGGTGGCGACCGGAGACGTCCTCGTAGAAGACGTGCGAGCCGACGAAGCTGGTGCGCTTGTCGCCCGGCGCGATGCGCCGTACCAGGTCGAGTCCCGGCAGGTAGAGCCAGCGGTCGTCGTCGGCACCCGGGTTCTTGTGCACCAGGAAGACCGTATCGCGCACATCGGACGGCCGGCTGAAGGCTACCAGATAGCGCTGACGGCCTGCGTCGCCGTCACGGCGCAGCAGGGTGAACTGGCGCACCTGCTCGCGGCCGCTGCCGTCGAAGATGCGCATGCGTGCCTCGCTGCGGCCGTCGTCGCCAGCGTAGAACGAGGCCTGATTGGCACGCTCGACGATCTCGGCGACATCGGTGGACTGAGCCTGAGCCGCACCGGAAAGCGCACTCAGCCCCAGCGCGGCAGCGATCAACAGGGTTCGATACAGGCGGACAGGGGTCATCTCACACCTCCTTGGGGGTATCGGCCGACATGTCGGACACGTCATGTGCCGGCTCGGCGAAGAAACGCTGCGGCCAGGTCGCGACCACGGCGGGCAGCATCAGCAGGGTCACCAGGGCGGAAACGGCCATGATGCTGGCCAGGAAGATGCCGACGGTGACGTAGGGCATCAGCGGCGCGACCAGCAGCGGCGTGAAGCCCAGGGCGATGACGATAGCGTTGCGGGCGATGGCGCGGGCCGGTTCCTGGAAGACGAGGGTCATACCCTCACGCCAGCTGCCGGCTTCGGCCACCGCCTCACGCAGTCGCTGAATGAAGTGGATGGCGAAATCCACCGAGAGGCCCAGACTCAATGCCGAGAGCACCGCCACCGGCATGTCGTAGTCCTTGCCGACCAACCCCATCACGCCGTAGATCAACGCCACGGTGAGAGTCAGCGGCAGCATGGCGAGCAGGCCCAGCCACAGCGAGCGGAACAGCACCACCATCATCACCAGCACCACCGCAAAGGCCGAGAGCAGCGCCAGCAGCATCCCCGCCACCATCTCGCCCTGCCACACCAGATTGATGTAGGTGCTGCCTGCCCACTCCATGGCCAGCCCCTCGGGCAGCGGGTTGTCCGCCACGTAGGCCTCCACGGCATCGAGCACGCGCTGCATGTCCTGGTTGTCGCCGCTGGGCAGCTGCAGCCAGACGTTGGCCGAGCGGTAGTCATCGGCGACGAAGTGCCACAGGTCGCCGGGACGATGCGACGACTGATAGCTGAGAATCGCCTGGGCGACACCGGCGGCGCTGTCGGGGATGCGGAAATCCGACGCCTCGCCGCTGACTAGCTCGCGGTTGACGGTACGCACCAGGTCGGCCAGGGAGTTGGCCTTGCCGACATGGCCCTCCCCTTCCAGGTGCGCCTGCAGGTCGGCCATGTAGCGCAGATTCTCGGGAGCCTGGAAGGTCAGCGCCTCGCTGCGCACGGCCTCGGCGGCGTCGAGCAACCGCTCCCACCACTCGGCCTCTTCGCCACTCACCTCGAAGAGGCGGTCGTCGATGGCGAACATCAGGCTGTCCAGGGTGGACTGGGCATCGTCTCCGCGGCTCTCGTCCAGCAGATTGCGCCAGTCGTCTTCCAGCATGACGCCGGCCTGGCGGGCCTCGTCGAGAATCGGCGCGGCACGCTCGGCAAGCAGCGACTCCAGATCGCCCCCTTCGCGCTGTTCCAGCACCAGGTAGGCTTCGTAGGTGCCGGCGAAATGCTCGTTGAGCACCCGGTCGGCAACGCGGATCTCGTGGTCGGCCTTGAACCAGCGTGTCGGATTGTCGTTGATCTGAATCTGGGTGATGCCGTAGACGGCCACGCCGAGCAGGCCCAGGAAGAGCATCAGCAACCAGCGATGGCGGGCCGTAGCCAGTCGCCCGGTGGCCGCCACGAGACGCGCCAGACGGCCACCGTCACCCTCCCGAGCCGCCGTGCGATGCACGCGCTCGGCCATGCGGTCGAGGGTGCGCGTAGGCAGCGCGGCCACGTAGGCGGGCAGAAAGGTCAGGCTCAGCACCATGGCCAGCAGCACGCCGAAGGCGACGAAGGCGCCGAACACCTGCACCGGGGGAATCGGCGACAGCACCAGCGAGCCGAAGCCCACGCTGGTGGTCAGCGACGTGAAGATGATCGGCTTGTGGAGCTCCTGGATGACCTCGGCCATCACCTCGCGGGGGTCGCCCCCCGAGCGCCAGCGATCCGAGAAGTCGGACATCACGTGCACCGAGTCCACCACGGCGATGGGCATCAGGAAGATGGGGATCATCGAGCTCATGATGTGCACGGTGTAACCCAGGCCGATCAACAGGCCCATAGTGGCGATCACCGTGGCCATGGCCAGCAGCATGGGCGCCACCACCACCGGCACGCTGCGGAAGAAGAACACCATGACGACGAAGATGAGCAGCCCGGCCAACGGCGCCGAGATGGCCATCTGCTGGAACATCTGCACGCCGAAGGTATCCTGCGCCACCGGCTGCCCGGTGACGTGCACCGCCTCCTCGATGCCGAGTTCGGCGACCGCTGCTTCGATCTCGGTGGCGATGCGATGGCTTTCGTTCTTGTCCTCGATAGGCACGAAGATGCCGGCGGCCTGGCCGTCTTCCGAGACCAGCGACCCCAAAAACATCGGCAGCCGCTCGACCGCCTCGCGCAGTTCGGCGGCGGCCTCCGGCATCTCGGGGGGCGCGTCCATCAGCCAGTCGAAGCTGATGGTGCCGGGCGAGACCTGCTCGACGTTGTCGACGGTGGCCAGCGACATCACCTCGTCAGCCACCACGCCCTCCATGGCCTGGATTTCCCGAGTCAGCGCATGCAGCCCGGCCAGTGCATCGGGGTGGTAGATACCCACCTCGTCGCGCTCGCTGACCAGCCCCACCACGATGGTATCGTAGAGATCGAAGCGCTCGTCGATGCGGGCATCGAAGACGCGATCCACCTGATCGCTGGCCAGCATGTTTTCCGGGTCGGTATCGATGGCGATGCGCGGAATCAAGGCCGCCAGCACCACCACCAACGCCACCACCGCCGCGAACACCCAGCGGTAATGTCGCATGCTGAACCGTGCAAGGGTGTCACCCATGGTTCGTAGGTCTCCGAAAAACGAGGAAAGGATCAGTCGCTGGCGGTCGTGGATGACTCGGTCGCGGCTGGAATGCCGGACGGCACCGCCCCGGCACAGAACTGCGTGTAGAGCACCTGCAGCACGTTGAGCACCTTGTCATCGGCGATGCGGTAGAAGATGTGCTTGCCCTCGCGGCGCGTGGCCACCAGTCCCTGCTTGCGCAGCACCCCGAGCTGCTGGGAGAGGCTCGGCTGGTGGATGTCCAAGCGCGCTTCCAGGTCGCTGACGCACAGCTCCTCCTGGCTCAACTGGCACAGCAGCAGCAGACGGTCCTCATGGGCCAGCGCACGCAGCAAGGCGGTCGCCTCCGTTGCGGCATCGCGCATGTCGTTCACATCGAGCATCGAGGTATCGGGCATCGTCCAGGGCTCTGCAGTCTCTCGGCTGGGTCGGTGCTCACAATATACCTAAACACATTATATTTTCAAGTATATTGTTTAGCATGACTCCCCGCTGCTTTCGAACGAGCATCGGGGATCAGAAACGGTTTAGCGGCACCTTCAGATATACCTGCCCGTCGTCCTCCGCCGGCGGCATCTCCCCCGCGCGCATGTTCACCTGCACCGAGGGAATGATCAGCCGAGGCATGCCCAGGGTGGCATCGCGCTCGGTACGCATCTTGACGAACTCATCCTCGGAAATGCCGTCGTGAACGTGAACGTTGTGGGCACGCTGTTCGGCCACCGTGGTTTCGTGCTGATAGGTCTCGCGCCCTGGCGCCTGGTAGTCATGACACAGGAAGAGCCGAGTCTCTTCCGGCAGCGCCAGCACCTTCTGAATGGAACGGTAGAGCGTGCGCGCGTCGCCGCCGGGAAAGTCGCAGCGTGCGGTGCCGTAATCGGGCATGAACAGGGTATCGCCAACGAAAGCGGCATTGCCGATCACGTAGGTCAGGCAAGCGGGCGTATGGCCCGGCGTGTGCAACACCCGGCCTTCCAGATTGCCGATGGCAAAAGTGTCGCCCTCCTCGAAGAGGCGGTCGAACTGGCTACCGTCACGGGCGAACTCGGTGCCGGCGTTGAAGGTCTTGCCGAAGATCGCCTGCACGTCGACGATCCTGGCGCCGATGCCCGTCTTTCCGCCCAACTTGTCGTGCAGATAGGGCGCAGCGGAGAGATGGTCTGCATGAACGTGGGTCTCGAGAATCCACTCGACGCTCAACCCCTCCCGCTCGATGAAGGCGATGATCGCGTCGGCCGAGCGCACGTCGGTGCGTCCGGCAGCGTAGTCGAAGTCGAGCACCGAATCGAGAATCGCGCAGGCTCGACTGTCGGGATCGCGAACGACGTAGCTGAAAGTATTGGTGGGTTCATCGAAGAAATGGGTGATCATGGGTCGAGACATGGAGTGCCTCCTTGGTTGCGGCTAGCCCGCTCGCAAAGACGGTGCCCGCAGAACGTTCGACATCGGGGGAACCGTATGCCTCACGAGGACAAGGCGACACCCTCCGCAGCACGAAGGGCACCGCCCCGTTTCAGGCTTCGACGACCGTCAGGCCTACTGCTTAAGTTTGCAGGTATTGATGCCGAACAGCTTGTAAGCGGGGCAGAAATTGAACAGACCCGTTGCCAACGGTACCACGCCAATCCAGCCCCAGACTCCGATGGTTCCGGTCAGGGCCAGTAGTATCAGCACGATGCCCACGGCAATCCGGGCAATCTTGTCGATGCCGCCTACGTTGCTTTTCATGGCTGTCACCTCCGCAATGGATGGTTTAGAAAGAGTAGGTCGGAATGGACGGATCGCGCATCATTTCGGCCATGGGGCCGGGAGCCGCCACGCCGACGCCGTCGCGCAGATCCGCTTCGTCGTACTCACTGTTGGGCAGATAGATGGCACAGACGTCCACCTGGGCGCCGTTGTCCATGAGCATCTGCAGGATGCCTTCCGGCTTGACCTGGCCGGCCGGGTTGCTGGGCGGCGTCGCGATGGCTTCGGCGCTGGCATAACCTTCGACCGCCAGATCGCCGGCCGCATCGCAGAGTAGAACCGACAGGTCGGTACCCTGCTGCTGCATGGCATTGGAGAGAATCATCGCCATGCCCTGGGTCTGCAGCGAATCGCTGGTCAGGATCACCAGGGCCCGGTCGTCATCGGCCTGAGCAAGACCGGCCGCCGTGAGCATGGCACCGGTTGCGGCTACGATCAGGGATTTTTTGAAAATCATTGGAGCACCTCATTGGTTGGGTCGGTAACGGACCGGATCACTCGGCTGGCTGCCAAGCGACAGCGGGGTCGATCTCATAGCTCCACGGCAGTCCGGAATTGCGCCAGCCATTCTTGGCACGCACGCCCGCAGAATCGCCATCCTCGAGCTTTCCGCCCTCGAAGCCATCGGTCACCGAGTAGACCTCGTCGTAGCCCATCTCGGTGATGATGTCGGCGGCAGGAGCGCTACGAGTGGCGCCGGAACGGCACATGACGATGATCGGATCGCTCTCGTCCACATCCTGCGCTTCCAGCTCGGCTTTCACCTGGGCTTCGAAATCGGAATTGCGCACCATCGGCCAGGTTTTCGCCTCGGCATCGTAGTTTTCCCGGTCGGCCAGCACCCAGGGCACATGAATGTCCGTCGGTTCGGCGAAGCCGGTGAACTTGATCTCGATGGGGTCACGCACGTCGATGAGCACTGCCTGCTCGTTTTCCTGCATCAGCTCGTGAGCTTCGGCAGCGCTGACGTAAAGCCCGAGCTGGGTTTCGCGATACGCCGGCACCTCGTCATCGGCAAGCAGCGGCGACGCCGCCAGAGGCAGCGTCAAGGCACCCGACATCGCAGCTACCAAGAACGTCTTTTTCATAACCAAACCTCATTAGTTAATAGCCATTTTACCGTGATCAGGCTAATTCGACGGCGGACTTTCTGCACGGCGCCCAACAGCATTGCTTGATATAAATCAATAAATACAAATCAATTTACTACCATGAGACAACATGGCGCACTCCTGTCCTCAGCGAAGCCCTTACCCTGTGGCTGAACGCCAGGAGTCTTCGTCATGCCTTCCCCACTGCAGTTGCTCTTCCTGCCCTATCGTCGCTACCCCATGGCCACCGGCATCGTTCTGGCGCTGCTGGTTCTGTTCATCGCATTGGTGCTTCCCAATCTGCTGGAAGATCAGACGCCGGAACTCGACGCCCAGGGCCGCACGCCCCTGACCCGTGCCGCCGAACAAGGCGAGCGCCGAGAGGTCCTGGCGATGCTGGATGCCGGCACCAACATCGACGCCAGCGATGGCTGCGGCTGGACAGCGCTGATGAAAGCGGCTGCCAATGGTCACGCCGGCCTGCTCGATGCTCTGATCGAACGCGGCGGCGACCTCGAACATCGCGACGATGCCGGCTACACAGCGTTGATGGTGGCGGTGGTCAACGGCGAGGAGTTCGCCACCCAGCGACTGCTGGAGGCCGGCGCCAAAGTCGATGTCGCCGACCGCGACAGCGGCTGGACGGCGCTGATCTGGGCCGCCAAGGACGGGCGTCTGGCATTGGTGGAGCGGCTCATCGAGCACGGCGCCGACGTGAACCACCGCGCTCTGGACGACACCACGCCGATCTCCTGGGCGCGCAAGGGAGGCCATGAGGCCGTGGGCGAACGTCTGGAGGCCGCCGGAGCCAACGCCGACTGAACGTCTCGCGAGGCTCATGCGCTCTCCTCGGCCGGACCGAACAGCCTCGGCGTCAAGCGCACGTACCAGGCCGCTGCCTGCACCTGCACGACGTAGGCCAGCGCCACCAGCAGGGCGGCGTCGGTACCGGCCTCGCCGAAGGCGTTCATGGCCAGGGCCAAGGCAATGGAGAGATTGCGCATCACCGTACCGTAGACCAGCGCGATGCCGTCGCCGCGCGACAGGAAGCGGCGCGCCACCCAGGTGCTGAGCGCGAAGTTGATCAGGTATAGGCCGAGCAGCGGCACGGCGATTTCGACCAGCAATGCCGGTTGGCCCAGCAGCTCATCGGCTTTGAGCGCCATGGCCACGAAGACGATACCCAGCACGCCCAGGGTCGAAAGCGGAGGGAATCGAGGTGCCCAGCTCTTCTGGAACGCTGCCTGACCGTGCCTGCCGACCAGGTAATGCCGCGTCAGCTGGCCGGCAACCAGCGGCAGCCCCACCACCAGCAGGATCTGTCGGAACACGGCCAGCATGTCGACCGGTATGCTCGCGCCCATCAAGGCCTGAACGTAGAGTGGCGTCACCAGCGAGCCGAGCAACAACCCCACCACCGTCATCTTGATGGCAGTGGCGACGTTGCCCTTGGCGAAGCCGGTCCAGGAGATCGTCATGCCGCTGGTGGGCAACAGCGCCGCCAGCAGCAACCCCAGTGCCAGGTAGGGCTGATCGGCGAACCATAGCCACCCCATGGCAAACGCCACGAAAGGAATCACGGCAAAATTGATCAGTTGCGCCAACCCCAGCGCACGGGCACCGCCACCCTGCCAGAGCTGCTTCAGCTTCAGATTGACCATCATGGGGTAGACCATGAGCAGGGTCAGCGGCACGACGAGGGCCGTCAACCAGGCCACCGGTGCCACGCTACCGTAGACCAGCCCCAGCGCCATGGTCAGCGGAATGGCAATGGCCAGATTGCGCGTCAGACTTGCCAATATCGCCATGCCTGTCTCCCCGCCGCCGTCGACGACTCAATAGCCGCGCGCCCAAACAATATACAAATTTATATAATGTTTGGGCATAAAACGCCAAGGGGCATGTTGTCGCACCCCGTTTTCATCAGCGCCAACTAGAGCGGAATGCAGTCCTGAAAGTCGGGAATCTCGGCATCGATACCGGCATCGGCCAGTGCCCGTTGCAGCACTCGCTGCGCCTCCGGCTCGCCGTGAACCAGGTAGAACAGCGGCCGATTGCGAAAGGCACCGGCCCAGCCGATCAGCTCGCTCTGCCCGGCATGGGCGGAAAAGCCGCCGATGGTATGTACCTTGGCCTTCACCGGCAGTTCCTCGCCGAGCACCTTGACGCGTTCGGCACCGTCCACCAGTGCACGCCCCAGGGTGCCGGCAGCCTGGAAGCCGACGATCACCACTCGCGTGCTGGGCTTGGCCAGGTTGTAGCGGAAATGATGGAGAATGCGCCCGCCATTGCACATGCCGGCGCCGGCAATGACGATCGCCCCACCGTGGATACGGTTGATCGCCATGGACTCCTCGACGCTGCGGGTCAGTCGCAGGATGGGAAGATACTGAGAAGGGTCACCCTGGGCCGCAACGTTGAGCACCTTGAGGTCGTCGCGGTTGAGCGATTTGCGTAGCCGGTTGTAGAGCTCGGTGACGCGAATCGCCATGGGGCTGTCGAGGAACACCACCTGCTGTTTCAGCCGCCCTTCATGGTAGAGCACGCTCAGGTGGTAGAGGATCTCCTGTGTGCGCCCCACCGCGAAGGCAGGAATCAGCACGTTGCCGCCGGCCGCCTGGGCTTCGTCGAGCACCTGGGCGAACTCCTCCAGGGTCTCCTCGAGCGGGCGGTGATCGCGGTCGCCATAGGTGCTCTCCATGAGCACCAGATCGGCATCCAAGAGCGTCTCGGGGTCTTTCATCAGCACCGAACTGGGGTTGCCGAGGTCACCGGAGAAGACCAGGTGACGCTGCCGGCCGCCGGAGGGCACCATCAGCTCGACGATCGCCGAACCGAGGATGTGCCCGGCATCGCGGAAGACCAGGGTCACGTCGCCGGGGAGATCGACCGGCTGCCCGTAGCCGTGGGGCACGCACAGTGCCAGGGTGTCGGCCACGTCGTCGATGGTGTAAAGCGGTTCGACGAGCGGCTTGTCGGCGCGCTTTCGCCACTTGTTCTCGAACTCGATGTCCTTGGCCATCACGAAGGCCGCATCCTGGAGCATGATCTCCAGCAGTTCGGCAGTATCCCGCGTGCAGTGGATCGGTCCGCGATAGCCCTCCCTCACCAGCTTGGGGAGCAGGCCGGAATGGTCCAGGTGGCCGTGAGACAGCACCACTGCCTCGAGCCGCTTGGCCAGCGCTCCCAACGGCCTGGCATTGGCCCGGTCAGCCTCCGCCCCGCCCTGATGCAGGCCGCACTCGAGTAGCAGCGCATGTTGCCGACCGTCGCCATCCACCTCGAGCAGATAACGCGAACCGGTGACTTCCCCCACCGCTCCCTGGAAGGTCAATGTCGACATGACGACGGCTCCTTGCTGGAATGGGTTGCTACTCTCAGCATACCGAACAGCCAAGAGAAGTCAGCAGTGCACCTCTCTCTAGTGGCAAGGTTCATCATCGGTACCAGGCGCGAGGCTTGCGATCGGCTATACTGGGCAAGCATCGATCGAGGATTCGTAAAAATGACAACTGCAACGCTTTCCAGCAAATACCAGTTGGCTATACCCAAAGAGATCCGTGAGAAGCTCAAGCTGGCGGCAGGCCAACAGTTTACGATCATCCCCAAAGGGCATGTCATTGAGCTGGTACCCATCCAGTCGCCGCAAGCTCTGCGTGGATCGCTCAAGGGCGCCGATCCAGAGGGATATCGCGACCACAAGGACCGATATTGATGCCCGTCATCTTGGACACGTGCGGCTGGATCGAATGGTTGACTGACGGCGCTCTTGCCAATGATTTTGCGCCGTGGATGCAATCGCCGACGGAACAGATCGTTCCCACGGCGATTCAGTACGAGCTCTACAAATGGGTCAAGCGCGAAGCTGGCGAAAGTAAAGCGATGGAAGTCATCGCAGCAACAGAGCAATGCCAGATCTTGCCCCTGGATGGGGCCATAGCCTTACTGGCAGCAGACCTTGCGCTGAAACACCGGCTATCATTCGCCGATGCAATCATCTATGCATCTGCCCAATGGGCTGACGCTGAATTGATCACTGCCGATGACCATTTCGAAGGCTTGAGCGGCGTGGTCTTCTTCGACAAACGTAGCAGAACCCTGCGATAACTCTTCCAACCCGCCCCTATCCAATATATGCACTTCACCACCCTAGGCCCTGCGGGCAGCAACCACGCGCTGGTACTCGAGCGCTATCTCGCCGCGCGCGGCATGACGGAGACGACGGTCCAGTTGGCCGAGAGCTTCGCGGTCGCCTTCGACGCCCTGCTCGAAGGCGCCACCGACTTCGTGCTGCAATGCACGGCTCACCCCAGCCACGGCGAGTGCGTGGGTCGCTACATGCACCGCGCCTTTCCGGTGGACGCCTTCATTGCCGGCAGCAAACCGCTGGCCGTGCTCGCCAGGCGAGAGATCGAAACGCCGCGCTCCATCGGCCTGCAGCCGGCCACCCGTCACTACACCGACCTGAGCGGCTATACGGAGCAGATCGAAGCGCCGACCATCGTCGACGTGGCCGAAGGCCTGCTCGAAGGCCGCTTCGAGGCCGGGCTGTGCGCCCGGGAGACTTTGGAGCAAAACCCCCAGCACCTGCGCCTGGTCGAGGATCTCGGCCCGGCGCTGGATACCTGGGTGCTGTTCGGGCGCGAAAAGCTGCCGCAAGACCCGGTCATCTGGCCGCAGGCGCCGGTGGTGCGACAGTTCGGCGCGTGAGGCCTCGTCACCGGAGCCAGCCGGCCTACACCACGAAGATCACGACCGCCCCGGCCAGTATCAGCAGTCCACGCAGCCAGGCCGCACGCCGGGCTATCACGCCATAGGAAATGCCCCCCAGGCCCACGGCGATCTTCAGCGCATCGAAAAGCGCCCAGGCAGGATCGAAGGCCAGGCGGATGACATCCGGATTGGCCACCATGGCCAACGGAATCAGGTAGAGGCCGATGCCCAGCGCCATGGCCTTGAGAGCGACCTTGAGCCAGTTCTCGCCGACCATGCCGGCGGCGATGAACACCCCGCCGCACACCGGCGGGGTGATGGTCGACAGCAGCGCATACCAGAACACGAAAAGGTGCGCGAGCAGCGGCGGCAGCCCCAGCTCGGTCAGCGCCGGCCCCGCCACCGACACGCAGATCACGTAGGCCGCGGTGGTCGGCACCTCCATGCCCAGCACCAGGCAAGCCAGCGCCGTCAGCAACAGCGCCGGCCACAGCAAGTCGCCGGACAACGACAGGATCCCCGAGGTGATCTTCACCCCCAGCCCCGTCATGCCCAGCACCCCGATCACCAGCGAAGCGCAGATGATGATGGCGCCGATGGTGGCCACCTGCTTGCCGGCGGTCACCAGCGCCTCGGCAAGGCGCGCGGCGAACCCCGTCAGCGAGAAGCGCAGCGACACATCGAAGAACAGCAGCGCCACGCCCACGAAGATGGCCATGCTGGCGGCATACTGCGGGGTAACGCCACCGTGGAAGATGCGCTCGAGCAGTACTGCGAACGGCACGGCGAAGAACAGCGAGGTGATCAGCACCTCCTTGCCGCTCGGCTGTTCACTGGCCGCCATGGGACGCAGATCGTAGCGCGTGGCAAACGCGTTGATGCCCACCCACACCGTGGCGAAATAGAGCACCGCCGGCAGCATGGCCGCCGCCATGATCTGGGTATAGGGCGTGCCGGTGAGCTCCACCATCACGAAAGCCCCGGCGCCCATCAAGGGCGGCATGATCTGCCCTCCGGAAGAGGCCACCGCTTCCACGCCCCCGGCCAGCGAGCGGGGGTAGCCCAGCCGCACCATGCCGGGAATGGTGATGGCCCCGGTCGAGGCGACGTTGGCCGAGGCCGAACCGGAGATCGAGCCCATCAGCGCCGAAGAAATCACCGAGACCTTGGCCGCCCCGCCGGTCAGCCGGCCCGCCACGGCGCTGGCCATGTTCATGAAGCCACGCCCCGCCTCACCGGCATTGAGCACGGCGCCGAAGATTACGAAGATGGCCACCACTCCGACGCTCACCCCGGTCAGCTTGCCCCACAGGCCGCCCTCGGTAATGGTCAGCGTGCCGATGAAACTCCCCGTGGGGATGCCCTGGTGGCCAAACTGGCCCGGCACGTACTCGCCAAGCAGACCGTAGAGCAGCGCCACCAGAGCCACCAGCGGCAGCGGCCAGCCGATGGCTCGCCGCGCCGCCTCCAGCGCCAGGCCGATCAGGAAGACGCCGATGGCCATCTGCCACGGCGTATCGATGAAACCGTACTGGTTGGCCAGCGCCGATTCATTGAGCGCAATGTAGGCGCAGGCCGCCACGCCGAGCAGCGTCAGCCCCCAGCCGCTGGTTCGCTGCCAAGGCGTACGCGCCGCGAAGACGAGCACCCAGGGCAACAGCAGCGCCATGTGAATGGGACGACTGATCATCGCCGGCGTGAGACCGTAGAAGATCAACCCCAGATGAAAGACGACCGACACCGCACCGAGCACCACCCAGGCCGGATGCACGCGCGTGGAAAGCGAACCGGCGGCCTGCGCCGCCGGTGATACCGTTGATGTCATCATCGATGAGCCGTTGTGGAGAATCAGCGCAGTGCGTCGGGGATCTCGATGCCGGCCTCGTCGTAGTAGCGCACCGCCCCCGGATGCAGGCTACCGGCAATGTTGCCGATCATGTCGTGGGTGATGCCGCCCCACCAGGGCGAATCCTCGGCCATCGCCTCTCGGCGCTCCCAGAAGGTCTTGGTCAGGGTATAGGCCGTCTCGTCGTCCATGTTCGTGGTGGTGTAGGCGATCACCGGCAGCGAAGTGGTCTCGACGTCTTCCTCGATGCCGTTGTAGGTGCCACCCGGGATCGTCTGGTGCGCGGCGCCGGTCTGCTCGATCTGCGCCTCGGTGAGGCTCACCAGACTGACCGGCATGCTGGCCGCGGTCTCGATCACGTTGGGCGTGGGAAAGGAGCTCGCCGTGACGAAGGCGTCGATCTGCCCGTTCTTGAGCGCATCCGGGCCGCTGCCGATGTCCGCATCCGCGACCTCCACCTCGTCGTCGAGGTCGAATAGCTCCAGATAGCGCTGCGCCTCACGCGCGCCGAAGCTACCGCGCCCGATCAGGATGTGCTTGCCTTCGAGATCCTCCAGCGCCAGCACGCCGGCATCGTCGGCCACCACGAAATGCATGGTGATGGCAGGGATCGGGAAGAGCCCGCGGATCTCCTGGAAACGGGGACTCTGGCGATCGGCGAAAGGCCCTTCGCCGGCCTGGGCGCTGTCGATCAAGCCGGGCGGCGTGGTGAACACGTAGTTACCCTGGCGAGCCATCACTTCCATCACGTTCTGCACCGAACCCTGGCTTTCTTCCAGAGTCAGGGTGACCTCGCCGTCGGTGCCCTGGTCAATGGCTTCCGACAGCTCAACGCCCATCTGATAGTAGGCGGTGCCGGCCGAGGCCGACTTGTACGTCACGCGGGTCTCGGCCTGGGCGCTGAAGGCGCTGACGCCCAGCACGGCGGCCACGGCCGAAGCGAGAAGGGTGCGAGACAGAGGGCGAGTGGCGTGAGAACGAAAAAGGCGAGACATGTACGGCTCCTTGCGGCGAGTCCAGTCTAAGGGCGATTGTTGTTGGCAATGATCATCTTACAACGCACTATAATGCCGATTTTTTCACCCATGACCACCCATTTTCCATAACCGAGGCAACACCATGCGCACTGTCGCCGTACTCGGCGCTGCCGGCGGCATCGGCCGCGCCATCGTCGAGGCGCTGCTGAACGCCGGCGACACCGTTTACCTGCTCGACCGCGAGCCCTGTCGCGAAAACCTGACGCCGCTCATCGCCGCCGCTCCTGAACGGGCACGCTTTATCGCCTGTGACCTCACCGACGGCGACAGCATCCAGGCCGCTTTCCAGGCCCTGGAACAGCACGCCGGCACGCTCGATGCCTGCATCAACGCCGCCGGTACCATCCACCGAGGCGCCTTCCTCGACGTCACCCCGGAAGAGCTGCAGGCCATGATGGCCGTCAACGTCACCGGCGCCTTCCAGGCACTGCAAGCGGCCAGCCGGCTGATGATCGCAAGCGGCGGCGGGCGCATCGTGTGCCTCTCCTCGGTACACGGCTTGCGCACCGGCAGCGAACGCAGCGCCTATGCCCTGTGCAAGGGCGCCATCCTCGCCCTGACCCGAGCGCTGGCCGTCGAGCTCGGCCCCCGGGGCATTCTCGTCAACGCCCTGGCACCCGGCCCGGTCAGCACCGGCATGCAGGAAGCCGATTCCGAATCGCGCCGCCGCTGGCAAGCCGCCACCCCTCTCGACCGCGTGGCGCAAGCCCGCGAGGTCGCCCGCGCCGCCGTCTTCCTCGCCTCGGCCGACAACACCTTCATCAACGGCGACACCCTGATCGTCGACGGCGGAGCCAACGTGACCATCGGCAGTACCGCCTGATCGCCGAACGGTTCTCGCATCCATGTTGCCGGAGCGAGGCAGTCCTCAATCAAGTGAAACTGCCCAGCGCGACTTCGTAAGAACGCTGGATGTGATCATCCATGAGGTCGCGCGCCGCTCGCACTCGCCTATCCAGCGCCAGGGTGACCAGTTCGCCATGCTGCGCATCCAGCACGCGACGCACCTCGGGAGCATGCGGGGCCAGACGGCGGTAGCGGTCGAACTGATCGTGTAACTGTTCGATGAAGCGAAGCAGCCAAACCGAGCCGCAGGGAGCCACCAGGGTCCGGTGGAAGCGCGTATGCATCGCCTCCCACTCGTCGACCTTCTCGGGTGTCTCGTCGGCGCGCTTGAGGCGATGCGCCGCTGCCAACAATTCCGACTCCCACTCGGCATCGCCCCGCTCGATGGCACGTTCCAGCGCCATGCACTCCAGCTCGCGGCGCATGTCGGCAATGTCGTCAAGTTCCTCACGCGCCAGGCGTGGCACCCGGAAACCTCGCTGATTCTCCTGAATCAGCAACCCATAGGCAGCCAAGCGATTGAGCGCCTCTCGCAGCGGGCTCAAGCCCACGCCATAACGCTCCTTGAGCGAGCTGATCGCCAGCTTCTCGCCTGCCGCAAAGCGCCCGTTGACCAGTTCCTGGCGCAAGGTGTCGTAGATTCGACTGGACGCCGTGACGCCCTCCTCGCGATTGAAAGCTCCCATCTTCCCTTCTCCCTTGCACGGCCCCCGCACTTCGGAGGTTGACGACGGCTCATCGAGCAACCTATATTCTAGACCATATAATCGATTTTTTGACTTAAAAAGTGATCATGACAACAAAATCAATTCCAACCCCCCATCGCCGAGGTCGGGCATGACTCGGCAGACCCCGGCCCCGCTCGGCTCGCTGCTGGGTGCCTTCACGCGCATCGGCCTGCTGGGCTTCGGCGGCGGGCCCGCCATGATCCCGCTGATCCGGCAAGAAGTCGTCACCCGCCACCGCTGGCTCGACGACGAATCCTTCGCCGACATTCTCGCCATCGCCAACACGCTGCCCGGCCCCATCGCGACCAAGATGCCCGGCTACATCGGCTACCGCATCGCCGGCTATGCCGGCTGTATCATCGCCGTTTCGGCCGTCATCGTTCCCATGATCGTCGCCATGATCCTGCTGCTCGGGGCCTTCCGACACTACCGCGACCAGAGCTGGATCCAAGGCATGAGCCAGGCCGTCATCCCGGTCGTCATGGTGATGATGGCGCAGTTGACCCTCGACTTCTGGAACAAATCGCGCCTGTCTCTCGGCAACGCCGTCAGTCTGGGCATGTGTGCCGCCGCCGGCGTATTGATCTACCTGCTCGGCCTGCATCCCGGCTGGGTCATCGGCGCCTTGCTGCTGGCCGCCATGCTCAAGCCCGACGGAAACGGGCAGGAGGCCGACAAGTGATCTACTGGGAACTGTTTCTGGCCTTCTTCATCCCCAACATCATCGGCTACGGCGGTGGGCCCGCCATCATTCCCCTGATCGAGGCCGAGGTCGTCGGGCGCTACGAGTGGATGTCCGCTCAGCAATTCGCGGAAACGCTGGCGCTCGGCAACGCCCTGCCCAGCCCCATCGCCACGAAGATGGCCGGGCAGGTCGGTTTCGAAATCGCCGGCGTGGGCGGTGCCCTGGTCGCCGTGCTCGCCACCGTCGTGCCGTCTCTACTGCTCATGCTCGGCGCCCTGGGGCTGCTGTATCGCTACCGCGACTCCCCGCGGGTGAAGCGCATGAGCCAGTGGGTTCGCCCGGTCATCACCATGATGATGGCATGGCTGACCTGGAGTTTCTTCAGCGAAGGCCTGCACGCGGCCGGCCTGCTTCACACCTTGGTGATCGGCGCCGTCGCTGCGCTTGCCCTGCTGCGTTTTCGCATCCACCCGGCCTTCATCGTGATGGCCGCCCTGGCCTATGGAGGTATCTTTCTCGGCTGATCCATACGACCCAAGAACATGCCATTCAACAACAATCGACGCGCCGGAGCACAGGCTCACACCCCAGCTCTTCGCCCCGCGAAGAGCGCCAATACAAAAGACACAAGACGAGG
Source organism: Pseudomonadota bacterium (assembly GCA_051749645.1). Lineage (GTDB taxonomy): Bacteria > Pseudomonadota > Gammaproteobacteria > Pseudomonadales > Halomonadaceae > Halomonas. The sequence continues at coordinate 12,695 of JBNJIT010000013.1, read as the reverse complement.
TGTTACCATGATCCGCAACAAGCTGACTCCCCTAATCGCCGCTTTCGGCCTCGCCGTCGCCGGTTCGGCCCAGGCCGATTACCCCGAGCAGGACATCCGCCTGGTCATTCCCTATGGTCCCGGCGGCGCCACGGATATCATCTTTCGGCTGATCTCGCAGGAGGCCGAGCAGCATCTCGGCGAATCGATCGTGCCCGTCAACCAAGCGGGCGCGGGCGCGACGCTGGGCTCGCGCAACGTGAAGGACGCCGACCCCGATGGCTACACGCTGCTCGGCAGCCACGACACCATCGCCCTCTCCAAGCTCGCGGGCACCGTGGACTATTCCTACGACGCCTTCGAGCCCATCGCGCTGCTGACCCAGACCATCAACCTCCCGGTGGCCCATGCCAATCACGAGGTCAAGAGCGCCGACGAAATCGCCGACTACGTGGAAGAGAACCCGGGCGAGGTTCGCTTCAGCATGATCCCCAGTTCCACGGATCACTTCTTCTGGGTGCAATTCTTCGATGCCGCCGGCATCGACATGGCGGACGTGCGCCTGGTCGGCTATCCGGACACCGGCGAACAGGTGTCCGCCCTGCTTGCCGAAGAGATCGACTTCGCCATGTTCAACCTGCCCTCCGCCGGTCAGTTCTTCGAGGACGGCAGTTTCACGCCGCTGGGCGTCGCCCACCCCGAACGGCTCGACAGCCTGCCCGATGTCGCCACGCTGCGTGAGCAAGGCATCGAAATGGACCACTCCACCAGCCGCGGCCTGTTCGCTCCCAAGGGAACGCCCCAAGAGGTGCAGGACACCCTGGCGGAAGCCTACGGCAAGGCACTGGAAGACGACGAGGTGCGCAGCCGCATCGAGAACGAATTCGGCTCGGTGGTGCGCTTCCTGGCCGGTGACGACTACCAGGACTTCCTCGACGAGAACGAAGCCGCACTCAGCGCCGCCGCGGAAAACATCGACTTCCAGAACTGAAACGGCACTTCCCTCCGGTGACCCAGGCCACCGGAGGGAATCCGGAGACACTGACCATGCTGACCTTGACGAAGGATCGCGCGCTTGCGCTTGCGATGCTGCTCATCACCGGCATCATGCTCGTGGAAACGCGCAACATTCCCGAACCCACCAGCTGGCAACCCTACGGCTCCGCGCTCTTTCCGCGCATTCTACTGGCGGTGGTCGCCTTGCTGTCGCTGCTCATTTTGGTGCGCACGTTCTTCGGGTCGTCCAACCGCTCCCCCGCTCCGCGTCACGCCTGGCGGGAGTGGGTCATCCAGAACCGCTCCATACTCGCGCTGTTCGGTGCGTTCGGACTGTATGCCGCATTGCTTCCGATCATCGGCTACATCGCTGCCACCCTGACCTTTCTGCTCGCCTCTCTGGCTCTGCTGATGGGGGTGGACACGAAGCGCAAATGGCTCATCAATCTGGCGGTTTCCGTGACCCTGACCTTCTCGGTCTACGTCATCTTCCGCTTCGGCCTCAACGTCTGGCTGCCGTGACATCGTTGGAGTGACCCATGGCTGACTTCTTCCTCCAAGCCCTCTCCCTGGTCAGCAGCCCCTCCGTGCTGCTGCTGATCCTGATTGGCGTTCTTTTCGGCATCGTCGGCGGCAGCATACCCGGCTTCACCGTCACGATGGCGATTCTCGTGGTGTTCCCCTTCACCTTCGCCATGGACCCGGTCAGTGGCGTCGCCTTGATGGTGGGCGTCTTCGTGGGGGGCTACTCGGGAGGCATCGTATCGGGCGTCATGCTCGGCATTCCCGGCACCCCTTCCTCGATCACCACGGTCTACGACGGCTATCCCATGGCTCAGCGCGGCGAGCCCGGGCGCGCGCTGGGCATCGGCGTCGCAGCCTCGTTCATCGGCACGCTGATCAGCGTGGCCGTGCTGGTCTATTTCGGCCCGCTGATCGCCAACTTCAGCATGCAGTTTCGCCCCTGGGAGATCACCGCGCTCATCCTGTTCGCCCTGACGCTGGTGGCCGGGCTGTCGCAGGGCGCACTGCTCAAGGGGCTGCTGGCCGCCGCACTCGGCCTGCTCATCACTACCGTGGGCTACGATCGCAACAGCAACCTGCGCTTCGATTTCGGTTTCCCGTTCCTGGATGCCGGCTTCGAAATGCTGCCGGTGATGATCGGGATCTTCGCCTTCTCGCAACTGATGGGAAACCTCGAGGATCTACGCGACGAAGCGCGCGTGGCCGGCCAGAAGGTCGACACCAACGTCTCGATCCCTTACCGGCGCATCGCCCAGGACATGGCCGGCCAGAAGGTCAACACCCTGCGCTCGTCGCTGATCGGCAGCCTGGTGGGCGCCCTGCCCGGCACCGGCGGCACCGTGGCCAACTTCGTCAGCTACGACCAGGCCAAGAAATTCTCGCGCCATCCCGAACGCTTCGGTACGGGAACCCCGGATGGCATCGTGGCCTCGGAAGCCTCCAACAGCGCGGTAGCCGGCGGCGCCTTCGTACCCACGCTGGCGCTGGGCATTCCCGGCGACCTGCCCATGGCCATCATGATGGGCGTGCTGATCCTGCACGGCATCACGCCAGGGCCGTTGATGTTCGAGCAGAACCCGGTTCTGGTCGGCGCCATTTACGCCAGCCTGCTGATCGGTGCCGTCATCATGGTGCTGTGTCAGCTCTTCCTGGTCCGCTGGTTCGCCAAGATATCCTTGATTCCTCAGCAGATTCTCGTTCCCGTGGTGCTGATGCTGTGCGCCATCGGCTCCTACGCACTGAACAACAACCTGTTCGACGTCTGGGTGCTGTTCGGCTTCGGGGTCGTCGGCTACCTGCTTTGGAAGGCCAGCGTGCCGTTGACGCCACTGATTCTCGGCGTCGTACTGGGCAACAATCTGGAGCGTCAACTGTTCCGGGCGCTCGAACTCGACAGCAGCTGGCTGACCTTCCTGACGCGCCCACTGTCGGCCCTGTTCCTCGCTCTCGCCCTCGCCTCGGTGATCTTCTCGCTCTACCAGAATCGCAAGATCGAACGCCACCAGCGCGAAGCGGCCGCCAGCCACGACGCCTGATCGCTACCGGATACCCATGGAGGATTTCGCATGCAGCACGATGCCCGCTTTTACCCCAGCCCCTCCCGACGCATGGCCACGTTCGGCCGGCGCGGCATGGTCGCCACGTCGCAACCGCTAGGTGCCGAGGCCGGCATGCAGATGCTTCGCCAGGGAGGCAACGCCGTGGATGCCGCCATCGCCACCGCCGCCGCCCTGACGGTGGTGGAGCCGACATCCAACGGCCTGGGCAGCGACGCCTTCGCCATCGTCTGGATCGATGGCAAGCTGCACGGTCTGAATGCCAGCGGCCCGGCCCCGCAAGCGGCCACCCTCGAGCAGGTGCGCTCGCTCGGCCACGACACCATGCCCGAGCACGGCATGATCCCGGTCACCGTGCCTGGCGCACCCGCCGCCTGGGCGGCCCTTTCCGAACGCTTCGGGCGTCTGCCGTTTGCCGAACTGCTCGCCCCGGCCATCGCCTACGCCGAGCGAGGCTTTCCCATTTCACCGGTCGTCAGCCAGATGTGGGAAGAGGCCTTCGACGGCTTCGAGGCTTACGAGGAACCCGCCTTCCGCCCCTGGTTCGATACTTTTGCGCCCCGCCAGCGAGCCCCACGCCCCGGCGAGATGTGGGCTTCGCCCGATCACGCCGCGACGCTTCGCAGCATCGCCGAAACCCACGCCAAGTCCTTCTACACCGGCGAGCTGGCCGAGCGGATCGACGCCTTCTTCCGTGAGCACGGCGGCCTGCTGCGCCGCGAGGACCTGGCCGCCTACGCGCCTGAATGGGTCGAGCCGATCGGCACCACCTATCGCGACCACGAAATCTGGGAGATTCCGCCCAACGGCTGCGGCCTGATCGCCCTGCAAGCCCTGCGCATGCTGGAACACCTCGGCGCGGAGGGACGCGACCCGGTGGAAACGCTGCATCGGCGAATCGAAGCCACCAAGCTGGCCTACGTCGACGGGCTGCACTACATCACCGAGCCCGGCGACATGCAGCCCAGCGTCGACCAACTGCTGGATGACGGCTACCTGAAAGCGCGCGCCGCCTCCATCGGCGAGCGCGCCCTGGACCCGGAGCACGGCAACCCGATCAGCGGCGGCACCGTCTATCTCGCCACCGCCGACGACGACGGCAACATGGTGTCGTTGATTCAGAGCAACTTCAAAGGCTTCGGCTCCGGCATCGTGGTGCCCGGCACGGGAATCAGCCTGCAGAACCGCGGCTGGTCCTTCAAGCTGGACCCGAACCACGCCAACGCCCTGGCCCCGGGCAAGCGCCCCTATCACACCATCATTCCCGGTTTCATCACGCGCCACGGTCAGGCCATCGGCCCCTTCGGCGTCATGGGAGGGTTCATGCAGCCCCAGGGCCACGTGCAGGTGATCACCGGCATGCTGGAAGACCACCTCAACCCGCAGGCCGCCCTGGACACGCCGCGCTGGAAGTGGACGCGAGGCCGAACCGTCGAGGTGGAGCCGCACTTCCCCGACCACTTGGCACAAGCCCTGGCACGCCGCGGCCACCACATCGTCAAGCAGGCCGACCCCATCAGCTTCGGGCGCGGCCAGGTCATCCTGCGCGACCCGGACAGCGGCGTGCTGTGCGGCGGCACCGAGCCCCGCACCGATGCCGCTGTGCTGGCTTGGTGATTCGGACCGATGCGCTACGCATGAATCTCCCGGTCGAAGGCGGCCAGGACTGACTCATGCAGGGCTTCCGACAGCGTCGGATGGGGAAATACCGTGCGCATGATCTCCAGCTCCGTCGTCTCCAGGGTTCGACCCAGTGCATAGGTGCCGATCAGCTCGGTCACGTCCGGCCCGATCAGGTGAGCCCCCAGCAACTCGCCGCTGTGCGCATCCATGACCGTCTTGACGAAGCCCTGCGAGTCGCCCAGGGCCAAGGCCTTGCCATTGCCCACGAAGGAAAAGCGGCCGACGGTGACCGCATGGCCGCGCTCCCGGGCGAGCGCTTCCGTCAACCCCACGCTGGCCACCTGGGGATGGCAGTAGGTGCAGCTAGGAACGGCATCGGGGTCCAGCGCATGCGCATCGGCAAGCCCCGCAATGCGCTCGATGCAGGCCACCCCCTCATGGCTGGCCTTGTGGGCGAGCCAGGGCGGACCGGCCACATCGCCGATGGCGTAGACCCCCAGTTCGCCAGTGGCCGACCAGCGATCCACCACGATGTGCCGTTTCTCCACCTGCACCGCCGTGTTCTCCAGCCCCAGGTCCTCGACGTTGCCGACGATACCCGCCGCCACTATCACCTTCTCGCTGTGATGGTCGAATCGTTGGCCCGCCGCGTCGACCGACATTCGCACCCCCGAGGCCGCGACCTCCGGCGCCTCGGCCCGCGCACCGACGTGAACGTCGATGCCCTGCTCGGCGAGCCGCGCATGCAGATGAGCGGCGATCTCCTCGTCCTCCTGCGGCACGATCCGCTCCGCCGCTTCCAGCAGGGTGACCTCGACGCCCAGCGCCGCATAGAAACTGGCGAACTCCACGCCGATCGCCCCGGCACCGATGACGGTCAACGAAGCGGGCAGGGCCTGGGGCGTCATCGCCTCGCGGGCCGTCCAGATGCATTCGCCATCCGGCGTGAACCCCGGCAGTTCGCGCGGCCGGGCGCCGGTCGCCAGCACGATGTGGTCCGCGCTCACCTGCTGCGCACCGTCGCCGCCCTCGATGCGTACCCGGCCCTGACCCTGCAGGCTCGCCTGGCCCGTCAGCACCTGCACGCCATGCTTCTTGAGCAGGCCGCGCACGCCACGGTTCAGCCGGCCCGCCACCTCGCGGGAATGGGCGACGGCCGCCCGGATGTCGAATCGCACCGTGCCATCCAGCACCACACCGAAGGCGCCGCTCGACTGCGCCTGCCGAAACAGCTCGGCCGAGCGCAGCAGCGTCTTGGTGGGAATGCACCCCCAGTTGAGGCACACGCCGCCGAGCTCAGCGCGTTCGACGATGGCCGTGGCGAAGCCCAACTGGGCCGCGCGAATCGCCGCCACGTAGCCGCCCGGGCCGGCGCCGACGATGAGAACTTGAAACTGCGCCATTGCGATCTCCTATACCAGCAGTTCGAGCGGGTCTTCGAGTAGCGCCTTGAGCTCGGCGAGAAACCGCGCGCCGACGGCGCCATCCACCACCCGGTGGTCGGCCGAGAGCGTCAACGTCATCAGGTTGCCCACGGCCAGCCGGTCATCTCGCACCACCGGCCGCTTCTCGACCGCCCCCACGGCAAGGATGGCCGCCTGGGGCGGATTGACGATGGCGGCGAACTCGCGAACGCCGTACATGCCCAGGTTGGATATCGTGAACCCGCCCCCCTGGTAGTCGGCAGGCGCCAGCTTGCCGTCGCGAGCCCGATGAGCCAGCTCGCGAATCTCGCCGGAAAGCGTCGCCAGCCCTTTGCGGTCCGCCTCGCGGACGACCGGCGTCACTAGCCCTCCCGACGTCGCCACCGCCACGCAGATATCGACGTCCCGGTACTGCCGGATCGCCTCGTCGCTCCAGCTGGCATTGACCTCCGGCACACGACGCAGCGCCCTGGCCGCGGCGAAGGCCACGAAATCGTTGACCGATAGCCGATACCGCGGCTCGGCCCGCTCACCCTTGGCATTGAGCCGCTCGCGCAGCTCGAGGAGTTCGTCCAGCAGACAGTCGATCGTCAGGTAGAAGTGCGGCACCTGCTGCTTCGATTCGCTCAGTCGCCGGGCGATTGTCTTGCGCATGCCGCTATGCGGGATCGTCTCGACCCGCTCGTTTGATGCCGCAACCGTTTCCTCGGCGGGAGCGGCGGCGACGGCCGCCGGGGCGGAATCCCGGGCCCGCTCCACGTCGAGCCGGACGATCCGCCCATGGGGTCCGCTGCCCGCCAGCCCCTCCAGCGCGATGCCCCGCTCCGCCGCCAGGCGCCGAGCCAGCGGACTGGCTAAGACGCGGCCTTCCGCTCCCTCGGCCGCCCGGGGCGAACGCGGCACCGGCGTGGTGCCGGATCGGGGGGTATCGGCGGGCGCACCACCCGGTGCGTCGGCCGGCGCCGTCTCGGCCGCTGCCGACGGCTCGGCCGAGTAGCCCGCCAGCGCCGACGCCTCCTCGCCCGGCTCCATCAACACGCCGATGACGGTGCCCACCGGCACCCCATCGGTGTTGCCGGGCACCAGCACGCGACCCAGCACGCCGCTCGCCTCGGCCTCCACTTCCATGACCGCCTTGTCGGTCTCCAGCTCGGCCAGGGTCTCGCCCTTGGCGACCGACTCCCCCTCGGACTTGACCCAGCGCACCAGGGTCGCCTCTTCCATGCCGGCGGCGACCGACGGCAGCTTGATCTCGATTGCCATGTTCAGGCCTCCTGCACGATGCCGGGCCAGCCGGCCCGGCGATCACGATTGTCAACGAGCGCCGGGGCATCGCCCCTCACCGCCTGGGGAGCTCGTGGTTGCATTGCGTGGTTTCCGGTTCAGTCCAGCGGACGGCCCTGCGCCGCCATCACCTGCCGCATGCCGGCCTCGATCTCCTCGGGGCCTGCACAGGCGGCGCGCTCCAGCACCTGGGAGATGCTCGGCGAGGCTTCGCCGCCATGCACGCGCTGCACCGGCTGATCGAGCCAGTCCAGGAAGCGGCGCTGAATCTCGTCGCCCAGCAGCACGCCATACGCCGTACCCAATGAGCCTTGTTCCACCACCAGCACGTTGTTGGTGCGACGGATGCTGTCGCCGATGGTCTCCCAGTCGAGGCCGGCGCGATCCAGGCTGCGCAGGTCGATGACCTCGGCATCCACGCCCAGCCGCTCCGCCGCCTCGACGCAGGGCGCCACCATGGAGAGGTAGGTCAGCACGGTCACGTCCCTGCCCGGCCTCACCACCTTCGCCTTACCCAGGGGAATGCAGTAGTCCAGATCGTCCACCGGGCTCGGGAATTTGGCGTTGTAGAGGTCGGTATGCTCGATGACCAGCACCGGGTCCTCGCACTGCAGGGCGCTGTTCATCAGGCCCACGTAGTCGTACGGCGTGCTGGGCGCGACGATCCTCCAGCCCGGCGACGTGGCGAAGATGCCGGCGGGGTCCATCGAGTGCTGGGAACCGTAGCCGGTCCCCATGGCCACCTTGGTGCGCAGCACCAGCGGCATGGCGCTGTCGCCGCCGAACATGTGCCGCGCCTTGGCAATCTGGTTGAAGACCTGATCGGCGGCCACCCACATGAAATCCGGATACATGAACTCCACCACCGGACGATAGCGACCATCCATGGCGATGCCGCCCCCCAGGCCGACGAAGGCGTTCTCGCTGATCGGCGTGCCCAGGCAACGCTCCGGAAACGCCTGGGCCAGGCCGCGGGTCGCCCCGTTGGTGCCGCCCTTCAGGCGGTGCACGTCCTCGCCCATCACCACGATGCGCTCGTCGCTTTCCATGCGCCGGTGCATCACCTCCGCCACGCTGTCGACGAACTTGCGCGACTCCAGCGTGCCACCGTAGGCCTCCTGCTCCACGTAACGGGCCGACGCCAGCTCGGAGAGGTCGCCGCGCACGTGAGCGTCGCGAAAATCGGGCGAGGGCCACAGATCGGCGCGCACCTCGGGTTTCTTGCCGCCGGTGTCCAGCAGCTCGGCCGCGGCGCGCTCCATGGCGCTCCGGGCCCGCTCGCGCAGGCCAGCCACGCCGGCCTCGTCAATCAGCCGCCGCTTGACCATGGCCTTGGCCACCCGGTCGAGAGGATCCCGATCGCGCCATTCGGCCTCCTCCTCCTTGGTGCGATAGCCGAAGGCGCTGCCGGGCAACGGGCCGTTCTGGTGGAAGAAACGGTAGACGTCGGCTTCGATGAGAGTCGGCCCGCCACCCTCGCGCATGATGGCCAGCGCCTCCTGCATCGCCAGGTGCACCGCCAGCGGGTCCATACCATCCACCTTCCAAGCGGGAATGCCGAAAGCCTGGCCCCGCGACGACAGGCGCGCCTCGGCAGTCACCTCGCCAACCTCCGTGGAGACGGCATAGCGGTTGTTCTCGATGAAGAAGCACAGCGGCAGCTTCCAGGCCGCCGCCAGGTTCATGGTCTCCAGCACCGAGCCGATGTTCACCGCGCCGTCGCCGAAATAGGTCACCGCCACATCGCCCGTGCCGGCGCGGCGATGCGCCCAGGCGGCACCCGCCGCCATCGGCACGCCACCGCCGACGATGGCATTGGTGCCCAGCACCCCGGCATCCGCCCAGCGCAGGTGCATGGAGCCGCCACGCCCACGGCAGAACCCCTGCGACAGGCCCATGATTTCCGCCAGCGTGCGCTGCAGCAGCGCCTGGGTGGAAGCGCTCACCGGCTGCTCCGGATCCAGGCCTTGCGGTGCCACGAAATGCAGACTCTTGGCCAGGAACTGATGGTGGGCACGATGCGAGCCGTTGATCTGATCCGCGCTGCGCAGCGCCAGCGCCGAACCGACCGCACCGCCCTCCTGACCGATGCTCGAGTGGGCCGGGCCGTGAACCAGGCCCTGCCCCGCCAGCTCCAGCACCTTCTCTTCGAACGCCCGAATCAGGTGCAGGCTCACCAGCGTGGTCGCCAACAGCGAGGCATCCGCACGTTGCCAATCGCGCTCGGTGGTTGCGAGCTCGCGCCAGGGCGCCTGAACCGTCAGCTTGCGGGAACGGGGCATATCAATCTCCTCTCGATAAGGTGCGTTACAGGTAGCCATTGGCGGTCCAGCCGCCATCCAGTCCGACGATCTGCCCCGTCATGAAGCGCGTCTCGGGAGACGCCAGAAAGAACGCCAGGTCCGCGACTTCCTCGACGGTGCCGAACCGTTTCTGGGGAGTCCGCCCCAGCAGCGCCTCGGCATCCACGCGTCCATCGGCGATGAGCTCCTCGAGCAGCGCCGTGCGGATGTAGCCCGGCGCGATGGCATTGACGCGGATGTTGAGTTCCGCCCACTCCACCGCCAGCGACTTGGTCATCATCGCCACGCCGCTCTTGGTCGCGCAGTACCCCAGCCGGTTGGGGGCGGCAACGACGCCGTACATGGAACACAGGTTGAGAATCACGCTCTCGGTGTCGCTGGCCGATACCCGCCGAGCGAACTCGCGCGCGCACAGGAAAACTCCGGTCAGGTTGACGTCCAGGGTGCGCCGCCACTCGTCGAGCCCCAGCTCCAGCGTCGGCCGGTTGCAGGAAATGCCGGCGTTGTTGACCAACACCGCCAGCTGCGCGTAGCGCTCGACGGCCAGCCGCATGGCCTGGGCCACGTCCTCCTCGGAGGTCACCGAGCCCACGTACGTGGAAGCCACGCCACCGTGCGAGCGGATATCGTCGGCACAGCTCGCGGCGGCCGCTTCGTCGCGGTCGAAGATCAGCACCGGATGGCCCGCCTCGGCAAAGCGTCTGGCTATCGTCGCCCCGATCCCCTTGCCGCCGCCGGTCACCACCACGGCACCTCTCATGGCCGGATGTTGCCCACTCCCGCTACTGCCTCGTGACGTCGTCATTGCCTGAAAGCCTGCCCTTTATTTTCATAGATCGTTGTTTTTCAAAGACAAAATATGGAAACCAAAAAGTTGTCATATGACCTTACGTTCGGCTAAGATGAAACTTGTCATACGACATGACAACGCAACTTTAGTCGAATGCACAGAGAACCCGTCATGCCACAACAACGCCAACGAGTCGCCGTCATCACCGGTGCCGCCGGGGAGATTTCCCAGCAAATCGCCCTGTTTTTCAGCAAGCGAAACATCAAGTTAGTACTGACCGACATCGACGAGGCGAGCCTCGGGAGCTTCGCCGCCACGCTGGGCGGGGAGCCCGACTGCCTGGCCATTCGCCACGATGTCGCTAAGATGGAGGACGCCGAGCGCGTTGCCGACGCATGTCGGGAGGCTTTCGGGCAGGTGGATTACATCGTCACCGGCGCCGGTCTCTACCAGCACCTGTCGCTGGCGGAGATCGGCGAAGCGGATTGGAAAAAGAGCATGGCCATCAACCTGGACGGTGTCTTCTTCACCATCCAGGCCTTGCGGCCGCTCTTGAGCGAGGGCAGTTCGATCGTCAACATCGCCTCGCTGGCCGGCCAGCGAGGCAGCCTGAACCATACGCCCTATGCGGCGGCGAAAGGCGGAGTGCTGACGCTCACCCGGTCACTGGCCCAGGAGCTCGCGCCGCGCACTCGCGTCAATGCCATATCGCCGGGACTCATCGATACGCGGATGATGGAGTCGCTGGATGCGGCCAAACGCCAGGCCATGATCGGCACCACCCCCTTGCAGCGCCTGGGCCGGCCCGATGAAATCGCCAGCGTCGTCGACTTCCTGTGCAGCGATGCGGCCAGCTTCATGACCGGAGAAAGCCTCCAGGTCAATGGCGGGCTCTATATCAACTGACACACGAAGGCGCGCTTCTCGGCCGAAGAGCGCCGCCTTCTTTCGCAATGGACGCCACGATGAACACAGCACCTTCAAGCACCATCGCACGAGGCCACTCCCTGCCGGACGAAGTGGCCAAGCGCATCAGAACGTCCATCGAAAGCGGCAGCATCGAGCCGGGCAAGCGCTTGCCCACCCAGCAGGAACTCGCCGAAGCCTATGGCGTCAGCCGCCCGGTGATTCGAGAAGCCGTCTCCATCCTGAAGTCGGACGGCCTGGTGATCTCGCAGCAGGGGCGCGGTCACTTCGTCAACCCGCAAGGGGCCTCGGTCTTCCGTCTCGAGCCCAGCTTCGAAGACAAGGAAGACCTTGCCGACCTGTTTCAATTCCTCATGGCCGTGGAAGTGGCGGCCACCGAGCAGGCCGCCACCCACCGCTCCCCCAGCGACCTCGACGCCATCCGCCAGCATCTCGATGGGCTGGAAATCGCCATTCGGGAAAATCGCAACGGGGTCGAAGAGGACATGAAATTCCATCGCGCCATTCTCCAGGCCACCCACAACGCCTACTTCATCAGCTTCGGCGAATTCCTGGAGTCGCGCGTCCGTAACCTGATTCGCACCGCTCGCGAGAACACCGCGCGCAGCCAGGACATGGTCAAGCGCGTGCAGCATGAGCACGAAGCGATCTTCAAGGCCATTGCCGCTCAGGATGCCGAAGACGCCCGGGCTGCCGCCGCTCATCACCTCGACAACGCCGCCCAGCGGCTGCGCATCTACCTGACGCCCGCCGATTGACCCGAGCGACCTGAGCCGGCCGCTCGCAGCACCTCCAGCAGCCCCTGCAGCGGGTGAGGCAACGCGGCATCGGAGAGGCGCCTGACCTGGCTGCGGCACGAGTAGCCGGTGGCCAGCAGGCGGCCGGCGTTGGCGTCGTCCTCCACCACCGGCTGCCACGACTGGGCGTAGACGGTCTTCGAGGTGGCGAGGTTGCGGGCCTCGTGGCCGTAGGTGCCGGACATCCCGCAGCAGCCGGTGGCCACCAGCTCGAGCTCCAGGCCGAAGGCGGCGAACACCCGCTGCCAGGCCCCGGGCGCGCCCGGGGCGGTGGTCTTCTCGGTACAGTGGGCGAGCAGCTTGAAGCCGGGGGCGTCGAGGGTCAGGCCGTCCAGTGCGAGCTGGCGCGCCAGGGCCGGTGACTGGCTGACCAACCACTCCTGCAGCAGCTGCACCTCGGGCACGGCGTCCGGCCCCAGGGCGTGCACGTACTCCTGGCGGTAGGTCAGCGTCATCGCCGGGTCGATGCCCACCAGCGGCACCCCGAATCG
>JBNJIT010000012.1:0-73377 GCA_051749645.1 Pseudomonadota bacterium | reverse complement strand
ATTCAGAGAAGCCCCGACCATCATGCGATGGTCGGGGCTTTTTCGTTGTGTGGTGGATGGACAGGTCGGGGGCCATGGCCCCGTTCGTCGACAACGAACGGGAACGGCTTCAGCGGCACAGGACTTCGAGGGTTTCGACCAGGCTGTCCATTTCGTCTTCGGTGCCAATGGATATGCGCAGGAAATTGCTCAGCGTCTCGGTATTGAAGTGGCGGACGAGAATGCCGCGTTCGCGCAGGCCGACGAACAGCTGCGAGGCATCCTGGTCGGCATGGCGTACCAGCATGAAGTTGGCCTGGGAGGGCAGCACTTCGAAACCTAGCGCTTCGAGCCGTTGTCGTGTGCGCTCGCGGGTGGTGATGACCTTTTCGCGACAGGCATCGAAGTGGTCGTGGTCTTGCAGAGAGGCGATGCCGATGGCGCTGGCCAGGCTGTCGATGGGATAGGAGTTGAAGGAGTCTTTGACGCGCTCGAGTCCTTCGATCAGTTCGCGTGAGCCGATGGCGTAACCCAGTCGTACGCCGGCGAGGCTGCGGGATTTGGAAAAAGTGCCCGTCACGAGAAGGTTGTTGTGCTGAGCCACTAGTGGAACTGCGGATTCACCACCGAAATCCACGTAGGCCTCGTCGATGAGTACGACGCGTTGGGTGATACGCTTCAGCAACCAAGATATCGCCTCGCGAGAGTGGCCATGAGCGGTGGGCGCATTGGGGTTGGCGAAAATGACGCCACTACAGTCTTGGGAAAAGGCGTCCAGGTTGACCTGCCAGTGGTCGTCGAGAGGATACGAGCGGCGCTCGATGCCATACAGGCGACAGTAAACCGGGTAGAAGCTGTAGGTGATAGCCGGCATCTCCAGAGGCTGGCCATGGCAGAAGAAGGCCTGGAAGGCGAGTGCCAATACTTCGTCGGAGCCGTTGCCGACGAAAACCTGCCCGGCGTCGACGTCGTATTCATTGGCCAGCGCCTCCCTCAGCGCCCGCGACTCGGGGTCTGGGTAGAGCCGCAGGTGGTCCGCGGGAAATTCGCGAAGCATCGCCTCGACCCCCGGGGCCGGTGGGTAAGGGTTCTCGTTGGTGTTCAACTTGATCAGGCGTTCACGAGGCTGCTCGCCGGGGATGTACGGAGTCAGTTCACGAACGGACGGGCTCCAGAACTCGCTCATGATGTTTTGCTCGGCAACTAACGAAAGGTGTTGCCATGGTGACCTCTGGGGCCTGACCGCGCAAGCGACCGTCATGCTAGGCTGATGCACTTCATGAGCCATGCGGGGCGCCGAGAGCGGACATGACAGCACAAATACTTGCCACGTTGCTGCCGGTATTCCTCATTGCGGGTTGTGGCACGCTATACGGGCGTTTCCGTACGCCGAACATCAGCAATCTCAATACGCTGAACATGGAGCTGTTCGTGCCCATGCTGGTGTTCGCCGTGCTGGCCGACGGCCAAGCTCCGCTGGAAGAGTACGTAAAGCTGGCTTTAGCGGGGGCCGTGGTCGTGCTGGGTTCCGGCATCGTGCTGTGGCCACTGGTCCGTCGGCTGGGACTCGAGGCGAAGACCTTCCTGCCGCCGATGATGTTCAACAATTCCGGCAACATGGGCATCCCGCTGTTGCTGCTGGCCTTTGGCGAGGCAGCATTGCCGGCAGCAGTGGTGTTGTTCATCGTCGAGATGATGCTGCACTTCACGGTGGGACTCTACATGCTGGATCCGCGCACGTCGCTGCGTCGTCTCTTGCGCATGCCCATCGTACTTGCCACCGTGGCTGGGCTCGCGGTCAACCTGTTCGGCTTGCCGCTTCCCGGTTGGCTTCTGGAGGCACTGCATATGCTGGGCGGCGTATGCATTCCGCTGCTGCTCTTCGCATTGGGCGTGCGCATGCTCGATGTCGACTTCTCCGACTGGAAAACGGGCCTGCTCGGCGCAGTGCTCTGCCCGCTTTCCGGGTTGCTACTGGCCTTGCCGATGATCCTTTGGCTCGACCTGACTGGATTGCAGGCCGCGTCTCTTTGGGTGTTTGCGGCCTTGCCTCCGGCCGTGCTGAACTACCTGGTCGCCGAACAGTATCGCCAGGAGCCTCACACCGTGGCGTCGTTGGTGCTGATCGGCAATCTGGGCAGCCTGGTGGTGATGCCGGCGGTGCTGGCCCTGGTGTTTCAGTTCGTGCATGCCGCAGTTGGGCAATGAGTCGGGAACCCTGGATGCGGCATGCTGTCCGCAATGGGCATGACGCGTTATGCTGTGAGGGTTGCAGTCGTGACCCACGGCCTCATGATGCTTTTGGTTAGGAGTGTGTCGATGAAAATGAAGACTCTGTTGGCCGGCTCGGCCATGCTGGCCCTGCTGGCAGGTTGTGCCGCCGGGCCGACCGATGACCGGGCTGCCGGCCCGGAAGTGGACGAGGGTACCGAGGTGGCCTATCAGGGCACTCTGCCTTGTCGTAACTGCGCGGGTATCGATCTGAACGTGCGCATGCTCGGCGATGAGCAGAGTTCCCTGGATGAGCGCACCTTCAACCTTCGCGCAAGCTACCGCGAGCATCCCCAGGAGCCGCCGGACGAGAACTACGAAGGCAACTGGGAGGTGCTCGAAGGGACGGAAGACGATCCCGAAGCCACCGTCTACGAGCTGACTCCGGATGGTGACGGCCAGGTCTACTATTTCCTGCGCATCGATGATGACACGCTGGAACTCATCGACCCCCAGCGGCGACGTTTCCAGAACAGCGAGGCGCTGCAGCTCGAACGGATCTGAACGCCGGTTCTTCGCGCGTGAATCTGAAAGGGCGGCCCCACGGGCTGCCCTTCGCCGTTGTGGCCGTCTTGGCTGCCTGACTTCAAGGAGGAATTTCGCGCCCATGGCCAAAGCGAAAAGTGCCTTCGTGTGCACTGAATGCGGCGCCGAATATCGCAAATGGCAGGGCCAGTGTTCGAGCTGTCAGGCCTGGAACACCCTGAGCGAGGTCCGCCTGGCGCCGGCGCGTCCCGGAGCGGTAGCCGCTACGCCGGGGCGTGGCGGCTACGCTGGCAGTCTGTCGCGGGAAGTCGTCGACCTGGCCCATGTCGACCTCTCCGAGGTACCGCGACTCTCCTCTACGTTCGCTGAATTCGACCGAGTGCTGGGTGGCGGCCTGGTGCCGGGGTCTGCCGTACTGCTCGGCGGCCACCCGGGAGCCGGCAAGTCGACCCTGCTGCTGCAGACCGCCGCCAAGCTGGCCCAGGCGCACCGGGTGCTCTACGTCACCGGTGAGGAATCTCTCTCCCAGGTGGCGATGCGCGCCCACCGGCTGCAGGTGCCGGTGACCGGGCTCAAGATGCTCGCCGAGACCAGCGTCGAGACCGTTCTCGCCGTGGCCGAGCGCGAGCGCCCCGAGATACTCGTCATCGACTCCATTCAGACCATGCATCTGGAGGATATCGCCTCGGCGCCGGGCGGCGTGGCCCAAGTGCGCGAGTCGGCGGCTGCGCTGACGCGTTTCGCCAAGCAGTCGGACACCGTCCTGCTGCTGGTGGGGCATGTGACCAAGGACGGCACTCTGGCGGGCCCCAAGGTGCTCGAGCACATGATCGACGCCTCGCTGCTGCTCGAAGGGGGGGCGGACTCGCGTTTCCGGACCCTGCGCGGTCAGAAGAATCGCTTCGGCGCGGTCAACGAACTCGGGGTCTTTGCCATGCTCGAGCACGGCCTCAAGGAGGTGAAGAATCCCAGCGCCATCTTCCTGTCGCGCAGCGAAGAACAGGCACCGGGCAGCTTGGTGATGGTGGTCTGGGAGGGGACTCGCCCGCTGTTGGTGGAAGTTCAGGCGCTGCTCGATGAGTCGGCACTGGGTAATCCGCGCCGAGTCGCCGTAGGGCTCGACGCCAATCGCCTGGCCATGCTTCTCGCCGTTTTGCACCGTCACGGCGGACTCTTCACCGGCGACCAGGATGTCTTCCTCAACGTGGTGGGCGGCGTCAAGGTGCTGGAGACGAGTGCCGACCTCGCCGTGCTGCTGGCCGTGGTCTCCAGCCTGCAGAGCCGCTCACTCCCGCGTGAACTGGTGGCGTTCGGCGAGGTGGGGCTGTCCGGCGAAATCCGCCCGGTGCCGAGTGGCCAGGAGCGTATCGTCGAAGCGGCCAAGCATGGCTTCACGCGAGCCATCGTGCCGCGCGCCAATGTACCGAAGCGCATACCGGAAGGGATGGAAGTCGTCGGTGTTGAGAAGCTGGCCGATGCTCTGGAGGCGATGTGAGCCAGGGGGCCTGCGCCGATGATGTAGAATGCTCGTATCACCAGCAGAGGAGATCACGATGAGCGCCATTCGCCTGACCCAGTACAGCCACGGCGCCGGCTGCGGCTGCAAGATCGCGCCGGACGTGCTCGACGGTATCCTGGCCAAGGCCGGCCCCGGGGCGGCACATTCGCGCCTGATCGTAGGCAATCAGGGCCGCGAGGATGCCGCCGTCTACGACCTGGGTGACGGGCGCGGCATGATTGCTACCACCGATTTCTTCATGCCGATCGTCGACGACCCCTTCGACTTCGGGCGCATCGCGGCCACCAACGCCATCAGCGATGTCTATGCCATGGGCGGTACACCGGTGATGGCGCTGGGTATCCTGGGCTGGCCTCTGGACAAGTTGGGGGCGGAGATCGCCGGCGATGTGGTGGCGGGCGCCCAGGGCGTGTGCCGCGAGCTGGGCCTGGCACTGGCCGGCGGACACTCCATCGATGCCCCAGAGCCGATCTTCGGCCTGGCGGTCAATGGGCTGGTGGATCTCGAGCATCTGAAGCTCAACAAGGGCGCTCAGGTGGGAGATCTGTTGTTTCTCACCAAGCCGCTGGGCGTGGGCCTGCTCACCACTGCCGAGAAACAGGGGCTGCTCGAGTCCGGCCACCAGGGGCTGGCCCGTGAGGCCATGCTGCGCAGCAATCGTATCGGTATGGCGCTGGCCAGGGTCAAGGGAGTCAATGCCATGACCGATGTCACCGGCTTCGGGCTGGCTGGCCATCTTGCCGAGGTGTGTATGGCGAGCGGTGTGGCGGCGCGCATCGACTTTCGCCGCCTGCCACGGCTGGCCGAGGCCGAGGCCTACCGTCGCCAGGGGGCGGTACCCGGCGGTACCCGTCGCAACCGCGAGGCACTGGGGGCGAGCCTGCCGGCGATGGACGAGGCCCACTGGCAGTGGCTCTGCGATCCGCAGACCTCCGGTGGTCTGCTGCTTTCCGTGCACCCCTCCTGGGAAGACGACGTGGAGCGCATCGGCCGCGAGCATGGTATCGAGCTTGCTCCCTTCGGCGAGGTCGTGGCCACCAAGGGCGAGGCGCTGATCGAGGTGCGCGGATGAGTGACCTGCCGCTGGTCGAGCCGGATCTCGCCCTGCTGCACGAGCGGCGTGTACTGATCGACGTGCGGGCGCCAGTGGAGTTCGCCCAGGGGGCGATGCCCGGGGCGGTGAATCTTCCGCTGATGGACGATGAAGAGCGTCGAGCCGTTGGCATCGAGTACAAGCAGCGGGGCCAGCAGGCCGCCATAGCGCTCGGGGAGAGACTGGTCAGCGGTAACATCAAGGCCGCCAGGATAGCCGCCTGGCAACGCCTGATCGAAAGGCAGCCGGAGGCGGTCATCTACTGTTTTCGCGGTGGGCTACGCTCGCAGATCGTCCAGCAGTGGCTGGCCGAGGCCGGCACCCGGCGACCGCGTATCCGCGGCGGCTGGAAGGCCATGCGTCAGGCACTCTGCGCGCGCATCGATGCCGCGGCCGAGCAGCCGCTGCTGGTGGTGGGCGGGCTTACCGGCTGCGCCAAGACGCCGTTGATCGAGGCTCTCGACAACGGCCTCGACCTCGAGGGCTGCGCGCGGCACAAGGGGTCCGCTTTCGGTCGTCACCCGCTGCCGGCTCCCTCGCAGATCGACTTCGAGCACGCCATGGGACATCGGCTGCTGTCGCTGCCCGGCTCCCTGGTGGTCGAGGACGAGTCGCGGCATATCGGGGCGGCGAACGTGCCGCTGACCTTCTGGCATGCCATGCAGCAGGCGCCGCGGCTGCGCGTGGAGATGCCGCTGGACTGGCGGCTGCGCCAGATCCAGAAGGACTATATCGACGACCTGTGGGCCATCTATCGTCGGCAGTGCGGTGAGTGGCTGGGCTGGGCGCTGATGCGCAAGCAGCTCGCCTCTTCGTTGTCACGGCTCAAGAAGCGCCTGGGCGGTGCGAGGCTGGCGCGTTTGCAGCGCCTGCAGCAGTTGGCCTTTCGCGAGCACGCGCGTGGCAATCCCCAGGCCCACGAGGCGTGGCTGGCACCGCTGCTTACCGAATACTACGATCCCATGTACCGCTACCAGCTGGAGAAGCGCGATACGGCGCAGTTTCTGCATGTGGGCGACTGGGACAGCTGCCTGGCCGCAGCTCGAGAGTGGAGCGCCACGGCAGAGCAGCGAGTGGGGGAGCCGGCGCTGCCTGCCTGAGCGCGCTCAGCCGGTGCGGCGTGCGAGCCATTGGCTGAGCAGGCGGTCGAGCAGTGGAGCCAGTCGGTCGAAGCGTCGCGGGTCGTCGAGCAGCGCCTCCGCAGTCTGGACATGGGGCCCGCTCACCGAGTCGTACGGTCTCGGGCCTTCGAGCAGGGCCGCCAGGCTGTCGCGGGTGGTCTCCAGGTGGCAGAGTAGGCCTATCACTCGTCCCCCGTCCCAGCCAAAGCCTTGTACGGGGCTGGTGGTGCTGCCGCCCAGTGGCAGAGCGCCATCGGGCAGGGCGAAGACGTCGCGGTGCCACATCAAGGCGGTAAAGTGCTTCGGCAGGTCGAAGGGGCTATCCGGGGCGAGGTCGATCCGATGCCAACCCACCTCAGAGCAGGTGCCGGGCCCTACGCTGGCTCCCAGTTCATCCGCGATCAGTCGGGCACCCAGGCCGATGCCCAGCAACGGCTTGCTGCTGTTCACGGCATGGGCGATCAGCTTGCGTTCGCGCTTGAGCCAGGGGTGTTCGGCATCGTCATGGGGACCCATGGGACCGTCGAGGACGATCAGCGCATCGCCGTCGGCCAGGCGCGGCGGCAGCTCACCGTCATGCAGATGGAACACCGTGTGACTGTGTCCCATGCTGGTCAGCCAGTCGGCGATGCGGGCCGGGCCGCGCCGGGGATCGTGCTGAAGCAGATGGAAGTGCATGCGAGCCTCACGGTACGACAGATGGGAGTGGCGGCATTGCCGGCCAGTTTCCGGGAGCGCAAGGGTACATGAAGTCGGAGCTTCGCGAACAGATCTACACCGTCATCGCTGCGATTCCGCCCGGCCGGGTCACCACCTACGGGCGCATCGCTACCATGACCGAGGCCACCACGCCCAGGCTGGTGGCGCGGGCGCTGCGCGAACTGCCCGCCGGCCACGAACTGCCGTGGTTTCGGGTGATCACCGCTTCGCGCAGGCTGGCCGACCACTCCGGAGCACAGGAACAGCGCCAGCGACTGATGGACGAGGGCGTGGTGTTCGATGCTCGCGGCCGCGTTCCGTCGGATCGTCTGTGGCCTTGAGCCTGTAGCGTTATGACAGTCAATTTCGAGGAGACTTCGTGAGCGGATTTCATGAGCGACTACTGACCCTCTCGTCGCGCCGCCAGCAGGCGTTCATGGCGGCGCTCATCGAGCGGTTGCTACCCAACTATGCGCTCTATGTGCAGACCGCCGGCCATGGCGACGCCCATGGCCTGCGCGTGATTCTCGACCTGGTCTGGGAGCAGTTGGCGGTTCAAGGTGCGAAGATCGACTTCGAGCGCCAGGCCGAGAAGCTCGCTGGACTGGAACCACCGGGGGACGACGATAGCTTCGGGGCACGCCGGGCTTTGGAGGCGGTGGTGGCGCTATCGGCGCTGCTCGACACGCTTCAGGGCGAGGCGCCGGATGCCGTCCTCGAGGTGAGCCGGGCCTCCAAGGGGGGCGTGCGTGCTTTCATCGAGCTTACCGAGGGCGAGGAGGATGGCCAGCGTCTGGCCGCCCTGGTACGCGAGCACCCACTGATGAAGGAGGAGAACGCCTTCCAGGACGCCGTGCTCGAGGCGGCCGAGGAGGGCGTGCTGGACCGGGACGGGCTGAAGGCGCTGCGTCGGCTGGGACGCAACGAAGGGGTCAGCAACCTGGGGCTTTCCGCGGAGTAGTGCGGAGCCTCAGAAGCGCCAGCCGGCGGTGACCATCAATCCTGCGGTACCGAAGACGATCAGGTCGGCCTCGGCGCGTTTCCAGCGTGCTCCCACCGTGGGCAGCAATGCCGGGGCGACACCGTAGCGGTTGAAAGGAATCTTGTCGCGATACTCGCCGCGATAACCGTGCAGCAACCCACCGCTCAGCTTGGCGCGCAGGGTGACGTCCCCGGCCTGCCAGAAGGGAAACTCCCGCCCGACATAGAGATAGTGCGAGTCCTGACTGAATGAGTTGCGAAAGCGGGCGCCGCCGGCGAACCAGCGGTCGGGATTGTGCAGCTCCACGCCGATCAGGTGCTGGTCGTCGGTGTGATCGGGGTCGTCGCTGAAGTGGGTCGTGTAAAGACCGGCTTGCACCAGCACGTGATCCAGCTCCATGGTAGGAGGCCACGTCGCTTGTTCGGCGAGTGCTGGGGCAGTGCTCCCGGTGAGCAGTAGCGTTGCGGCTCCGAACCATTGGCGTAGCAGCATGGTCGCTCCTTCGGGTCGGTGGTCACAGGCGCATATCGATGCCGCGCTCGGCCATGTAGCGTTTGGCTTCGGGGATGGTGTACTCACCGAAGTGAAAGATGCTGGCAGCGAGCACTGCATCGGCACCGCCCTCGCGGATCCCCTCCACTAAGTGGTCGAGGTTGCCAACGCCGCCCGAAGCGATCACCGGCACGCTCACCGCCTCGCTGATGGCGCGCGTCACGCCGAGGTCGAAGCCTGCCTTGGTGCCGTCGCGATCCATGCTGGTGAGCAGCAACTCGCCGGCGCCGTACTCGACCATCTTCTTCGCCCACTCGATGGCGTCCAGGCCGGTAGGGCGGCGTCCGCCGTGGGTGAATATCTCCCAGCGCAGCGGCTCGCCCTTTTCGGAGACCTGTTTGGCGTCGATGGCGACCACGATGCACTGGCTGCCGAAGCGGTCGGCGGCTTCGCGCACGAACTCGGGGTTGTTCACCGCGGCGGTGTTGATCGAGACCTTGTCGGCACCGGCGTTGAGCATGGTGCGAATGTCGTCGCAGGTACGGATGCCACCGCCCACGGTGAGCGGGATGAACACCTCGCCGGCGATTCTCTCGACCATCCCTACGGTGGTGTCACGGTCCTCGTGACTGGCGGTGATGTCGAGGAAGGTGATCTCGTCGGCACCCTGTTGATTGTAGCGCTGGGCGATCTCCACCGGGTCGCCGGCATCACGGATGCCGATGAAGTTGACGCCCTTGACCACGCGGCCGGCGTCGACGTCCAGACAGGGAATGATGCGCTTGGCGAGTGGCATGGTTAGCTCCCGGTCCGATTGGCAAGGAGAGCGTCGCACAGGCGCTGGCCCTCGGCCAGGTCGAGCGAGCCTTCATAGATGGCGCGGCCGGTGATGGCGCCCAGAATGCCCGGCTCGCCAGCGGCGACCAGTGCACGCAGGTCGTCGAGGTCGGTCACCCCACCCGAGGCGATGACCGGCAGGCCCCCCTCGCGGGCGAGTGCCGCGGTGGCCTCGACGTTGACGCCGCTCATCATGCCGTCCCTGGCGATGTCGGTGTAGACGATGCTCGAGACGCCATCGTCGGCGAAGCGTTTGGCGAGCTCCACGGCCTTGACCTGCGATACCTCGGCCCAGCCGTCGGTGGCGACGAAGCCGTCGCGGGCATCGAGGCCGACGATCATGTGGCCCGGAAACTGTCGGCACATCTCGCCGACGAAGGCCGGCTCCTTGACCGCCTGGGTGCCGATGATCAGGTAAGAGACGCCGGCATCCAGGTAGTGCTCGATGGTCTCGGCGGAGCGGATGCCGCCGCCGATCTGGATCGGCAGCTCGGGAAAGCGTCGGGCGATGGCGGTGACCGCATCGGCGTTGACCGGCTTGCCCGCGAAGGCGCCGTTGAGGTCGACCAAGTGCAGGCGGCGGGCGCCGGCGGCCACCCAGCGTTCGGCCATGGCCACCGGGTCGTCGCCGTAGGTGGTGGCGTCGTCCATGCGGCCCTGCTTGAGGCGCACGCAGTGGCCGTCCTTGAGATCGATGGCGGGAATTACCAGCATGTCGGGATCCTTTCGGCGCGACTCAGGGCGCCCAGTTGACGAAGTTCTCGAGCAGCTTCAGGCCGGCGCGGGAGCTCTTCTCGGGATGGAACTGCACGGCAAAGGTCGCATCGCGGCCAATGGCGACATGAGCTTGGATACGGCCGTAATCGGTGGTGCCGAATACCGCGGCGTCATCGGTGGCATCGACGTAGTAGCTGTGCACGAAGTAGAAATGCTCGTCCTGGTCGATGCCCTCCCACAGCGGGTGCGCATGGTGCTGATGCACCAGGTTCCAGCCCATGTGCGGCACCTTGATGCGATGGTCGCGGTCGTCGCGCATGTCGCCGGGGAAGCGCCTGACTTCGCCGGCCAGAAAGCCCAGACAGGCAATGCCGCCGTTCTCCTCGCTGTGGCCGAGCAGCATCTGCTGGCCGACGCAAATTCCGAGTAGCGGTTTTTCCTGGCTGGTCAAAAGCTCTTCGACCAGGCCGCGCAGCTCGGTGCGCTCGAGTTCGCCCATGCAGTCGCGAATCGCCCCCTGGCCGGGCAGCACCAGGCGTGTGGCGCCATGGATACGGCGGGCATCGCGGGTGATCACCACGTTTTCGTGGGTGACGTGTTCCAGTGCCTTGGCGACGGAATGCAGGTTGCCCATTCCGTAGTCGATGACGGCAATGGTCATGGGGCGCTCCTCGTGTGGTCGTGCGGCGGCCTCACAGGCAGCCCTTGGTGGAGGGCATCTGGCCGGCCATGCGCGGGTCCGGCGCCACGGCCATGCGCAGTGCGCGGCCGAAGGCCTTGAAGATGGTTTCCGCCTGGTGATGGGCGTTGAAACCTTTCAGGTTGTCGATGTGCAGGGTGACGCGGGCGTGGTTGACGAAGCCCTGGAAGAATTCCCAGAACAGCTGAGTATCGAGACGGCCGATGGTGGCGCGAGTGAACTCGACGTTCATGAACAGACCGGGGCGGCCGGAAAAGTCGACGACCACCCGAGAGAGCGCTTCGTCGAGTGGCACGTAGGCGTGGCCATAGCGGTAGATGCCACGCTTGTCGCCGATCGCCTCGGCAAAGGCCTGGCCGAGCGTGATGCCGAGATCCTCGACGGTGTGGTGATCGTCGATGTGCAGGTCGCCCACCGCCTTTATGTCCAGGTCGATCAGGCCATGGCGGGCCACCTGGTCGAGCATGTGGTCGAGGAAGGGCACACCGCTCTCGCAGGTGAGGCGGCCCTCGCCGTCGAGGTTGACGGTCGCCGTGATCTGGGTCTCCCGGGTGTCACGGGTGACGGTGGCGATACGCTCGGACATGTCGCACTCTCCCGCGCTGTCGCGCGTTTCGGGGTTGGGCCCGGCGTATACCGGCATGTCCGGCTACCGGGCGGGCAAGCCGTCGAGCTTGCCACCTCAGGCCGGACATTATAGAGAATCGGTGCCCCCATCCGCTACAATGCGCGAATCGGGCGGCCGCTGCGCCTCCAGTTCCGGGAGATTCGCCATGCCGGTAACGCTTCACTTCGTCGATCAGGCCGTGTGGACAGAGGATGCCCAGGTTCGGCACGATCTGCAGCGGATCTATGCCGATGCGCCGGCCGAGCGACTCTCCTGTTCGGTCGATGACTTCATCCATGGCCATCTCGCTGCCGGGCACTTCTTTGGCTGTGCGCGCTTCAACGACCGCTTGCTGGGCGCCGTGGCGATTCACTCGGATCCCGAGGCCTGGTGGCTCTCTCAACTCTGCGTGCGCAAGATCACGCGCCGGCGAGGCGTGGGTTCGCGGCTGCTGGCACTGGTCAGTGGGGCGGCCTACCGTCAGGGCTGCCAGCTGCGTGCACCGGCTTCCCAATTGCCGCTGCCCGACCAGTTGCTGCTGGCAAGGCTGGGCTATCGGCTGCACGATACCGGCGACTATTTCGAACTGGTACCTCCCTCGCAAGGAGACAGCGAGACATGAAGCGACTCTTCCAGCTGCTGTTGGCGGCCATCGGCATCCTGGGCGTGGTGGTCGTTGCCGCCGTGGTCTATGTCACGACCTTCCTCGATCCGGAGGATCTCAAGCCGCACCTTGTCGAGATCGTACGTGAGCATAGCGGCTTGGAGCTCGAACTGGCGGGTCCGCTCA
This sequence comes from Pseudomonadota bacterium, assembly GCA_051749645.1. Taxonomy (GTDB): domain Bacteria; phylum Pseudomonadota; class Gammaproteobacteria; order Pseudomonadales; family Halomonadaceae; genus Halomonas. Next base: position 61,084 of record JBNJIT010000012.1, on the reverse strand, counting down.
GTTGGTCGTTCTACCCCCGCGTCGGGGTGAGTATCGCTGACGTTGAGGGACGCTTGCCCGAGCAGGAAGGCGAGGAGCCGCTGCTGGCTTTCCAGCGTGCTGAAGTCAGTCTCTCCTTTGCCACCCTGCTGCGGGGCGAGATCGCCATCGAAGGCGTGACGCTGGATGGCGTGCAACTCTACCTCGAGCGCGATGAGGAGGGGCAGGGCAACTGGGAACCGCTGCTGGAGCGCCTGGAGGAGCCGGCTCGAGGCTCTCCGGCCCCGGCCAGCGCGGGCATCAACCCCATCGGCGATAGCAACCTGTCGGTATCGCTCAACGTCGCAAGCGTCAAGGTTCGCAATGGGGAGGTGGTGTTTCGTGACCTGGGCAGTCAGCGTGAATGGCTGCTCGAGTCGTTCAGTTTCACTGGCACCAATGTCAATCCGCGCAGTGCTTTTCCGCTCCAGGCGTCGTTCCAGCTGGCCCACTACGGCGCTCTGGACTGGCGTGAGCTGGAGCGCCCTCCGACCCTGACCAGCGAGGTTTCGCTGGACACCCGGGCCCGCCTCGCTCTGGCCGAACGGCGCTATGCGCTGGAGAATTTCACCCTCGATACCGCTACCCGTCTCGAGGAAGCGGAGCGCGATCATACGGCGACCCTCAGCGGTGAGCGGCTGGCTCTGGACCCGGTCGAACGGCAGCTGGAACTGGTAGCCGGACAACTGGAAAGTTCCTTGCAGCATCCGGCACTGGGTGAAGAGGCGCTGCCGTTGGAGCTCGACTTCGCGCTGGAGGCCGATCTTGCCGGGCAGAGCGCTCGGCTGCGTGACCTGGTGCTTTCCGGCCCCGATGAGTTGCGTGCGACGGGCAACCTCGAGTTCTCCGGTCTAGGCCAGGCGCCGTCCTACCGCGGGGAACTGGACGTCGAGCCGCTGTCGCTGCGCCCCTGGCTGGAGCGATTCGGGCACACGCCCATTACGGCCGACGCTGAGGCGCTCTCCGATGTGGCATTGACCAGCCCTGTCGAAGGTGACCTGTCACGTCTGGCGCTGCCCGAGCTAACCCTGACTCTAGATGACAGCACCTTTACCGGCAGCCTGAAGGCGGGTCTGGACGGGCAGCGAATGGAGGTCTCGCTGCAGGGCGATACCCTCGATCTGGATGCTTACCTGCCTCCGCGCGAAGCAGCGTCCGAGGACTCCGCCAGCCGAGGCATCGTCGGGATCGGGCGCGCCTATGCACAAGCGGACGAGACACCTCTGGTGCCCGCCGAATGGCTGGCCACGTTCGACCTGGATGGCGAGCTGACGCTTGAGCGTCTGCGTCTTCTGGGCCTCGACTTCACCCAGGTGGAGCTGGCGTTGGTCGGAGGGGATGGACGGCAGCGCCTCGAGCGTTTTGCCTCGCGTTTCTACGATGGACGGCTTTCCGCCACCGGCGAACTCGACCTGACCCGCGAGCCGATTCACTGGCAACTCTCCCCGACCTTGTCGGACGTCAGCCTGGAGCCGCTTTACCAGGCCTGGCAGCAAGACGATGGATCGGCGCCATTGCGAGGTCGGCTCACCAGCGAAGGCCAGCTCACCGCCAGCGGCAATTCGTTGCCTGTTCTGCGCCGTCACCTCAACGGTGAACTGAGTGCGCGGGTCGACGAAGGGGCCATTCTCGACGTCAATGTCTCCCGTGAGCTGTGTGCGGTGGCGGCCACGCTGGAAGGCGAGCAGATGACGAATGACGGGAGTGAAGACACCCGCTTCGACCGAGCCGCGCTGAGCGTGACGATCAGCGATGGAGTGGCGCGCAGCGATGATATCGAGCTCACGCTGCCGGGCATCGCCGTCAACGGCGAAGGCGAGCTGGATCTGGTCACCGAGCGCTTCGATCTGCGCGCCGACACGCGCTTCGTCGACGCCGCCGATGCGGCGTGCCGCGTCAACCCAAGGCTCGAGCGTGTCCCCTTGCCGGTGCGTTGTTCCGGCGACTACACCGGCGACAGCAGTGAGTGGTGCCGCTTCGATCGCGAGGCATTCCAGGAGACCCTGGCAACGCTGCTGCGCGAGGAAGCGGGGCGGCGTGCCGGCGAGGCCATAGAAGAGCGGTTGGGCGGTTCTGTCGACGAGCGTATCGGTGAAGAGGCCGGCAAGGAGCTTCGCGACGCCCTGCGCGGTCTTTTCGACTGAGCCAGACCTGCCATTGCAGCGCCGAAGCGCTTGCGATCGGCGCTAGTTGGCTGATGACGCTACCGGGAGAGACATGACCCAGATGCCGACCCTTACCCCCGAGGCGTTCCAGCGGCGGCTGCTGGACTGGTTCGACGTCCACGGCCGCCACGATCTGCCGTGGCAGCGGGAGCGCACGCCCTACCGCGTGTGGGTCTCGGAAATCATGCTGCAGCAGACCCAGGTCGCTACCGTGATTCCCTACTTCGAGCGGTTCATGGCGCGCTTTCCCGACGTGCAGGCGCTGGCAGCGTCCGATCAGGACGCTGTTCTGCACTTGTGGACGGGGCTTGGCTATTACGCCCGCGGTCGCAACCTGCACAAGGCCGCGCGTCGCGTCGTCGCGGAGCACGGCGGCGAACTGCCGGTGCACAGTCTCGAGGCCCTGGCCGCGCTGCCGGGCATCGGCCGCTCCACGGCCGGCGCCATCATCGCGCAGAGTACCGGACGCCGTGCGGTCATCCTCGACGGTAACGTCAAGCGCAGTCTGGCTCGGTTGCATGCCGTCGAAGGCTGGCCGGGGCGAACCGCGGTGGTCCGGGAGCTATGGGCGCTGGCCGAGCACTATACTCCCAGGGAGCGCCTGGTCGACTATACCCAGGCAATGATGGACTTCGGCGCCACTCTGTGCCGCCGCGGCAGGCCCGAGTGCCAGCGCTGCCCGTTCGCCGACGTGTGCATCGCCCATGCCCGGGGCGAGGAGCGCCGCTTTCCCGAATCGAAACCCAGGAAGGCATTGCCCACTCGCACCACTCGCATGCTGCTGCTGCGTGATGCCGAAGGGCGCGTGCTGCTCGAGCAGCGCCCGCCCAGTGGGCTGTGGGGCGGGCTGTGGAGTCTGCCGCAGTTCGATGATGCGGCTGCCCTGCGCGCCTGGCTCGACGTCCATGCGCCCGAGGCGGAGCTCGATGCATGCTGGACCCCGTTTACGCACGTATTCAGCCACTTTCGTTTGGAGGTCACTCCGCAGCCGGCCACTATCGACCGACTCGGTTCCGTGGGCGAGGCGCGGCGCTGGTACGATCCCGACGCCCCCGACCGGATCGGCCTGGCGGCACCGGTCAAGGCCTTGCTGAGTCGCCTGGCTACCTTCACGCTGGAGAACCCGCCGGGCCCGTGAATCGAACCACGACGAACCCCCTCCCTGAGGAGCCTACTCATGACCCAGACCGTATACTGCCGCAAGTATCAGCAGGAGCTCGAGGCCTTGCCTTTTCCACCGCTACCGGGGAAGAAAGGCCAGGAAATCCAGGCCAGCGTTTCCAAGCAGGCATGGGAAGAGTGGCAGGCGCTGCAAACGCGCTTGATCAACGAGAAACACCTGAGCCTGCTCGACCCCGAGGCGCGTGCTTACCTCAATGACCAGATGGAGCGCTTCCTCGATAACCGCGAAACGGACCGCGCCGAAGGCTATGTGCCGCCCGAGCGATGACCGGGTGACGCGCGTATTCCCGAGCCATCTTTTTGAAATGGCAGGGGTTGACGCAACAGCCCCCGTAGGGTTTAATACGCCCCGTTGGCAGCGGCCAGATAGCTCAGTCGGTAGAGCAGGGGATTGAAAATCCCCGTGTCGGCGGTTCGATTCCGTCTCTGGCCACCACATGCTGGGGTATAGCCAAGTGGTAAGGCACCGGTTTTTGGTATCGGCATTCCCAGGTTCGAATCCTGGTACCCCAGCCACGCCAACCCCTTTCCGATGGCGCATCTCGCTCCGGTCGGTCCCGAGCCGGCATAGCTCAGTTGGTAGAGCAACTGACTTGTAATCAGTAGGTCCCGGGTTCGACTCCTGGTGCCGGCACCACTCGGACCACCGCGAAATCAGCAGGTTAGCCATCATGAGAAGCCGCCCGACGAGGCGGTTTTTTTCGTGGGTGTCTATAAAGTGTCTACAGCTGACGTTCTCGCACGCCCCCTTGAAATCTTGGTCACGCGTCTCCATGCATCTCATCACGGGAGGTTCAACCCGTTTTCAGACGGCCAAGTACGGGCTGCCGGTACGATAGCGAATCTGAAACTGATCACGGATACACAGGAGGTGATTGGGATGTCAGTGCAGACATCGTCCGCTCGAAACATGAATGAACCCCGCGATGTACGCAAAACCCTGGATAGCGCGGATGCGCCCTTCGCTGGCCGGGATCCCTATCCCACGCGCCTGGAGCGGCCGCTCGACATGCCCTGGATCAATCGCCGAGAAGCGGTCGTCAAGGGCAGCGTCGACGATGGCCCTTTGAGCCAGACTCAGCTCGACGAATTCGACCGCAAGGGCTTTCTGTTCGAGCCGAACTTCATCGGTGGTGAAGAGCTCGCCGAACTGCGTCGGGAGCTCAAGGCGTTGCTCGATCGTGACGAGTTCCGCGGGCGCGACTTCAGCATCGAGGAACCGCAAGGCAAGGAAATACGCTCGTTGTTCGCCGTGCATTTCCTCTCCGAGCGTTTCAACCAGCTGGCACGCGATGACAGGCTGATGGGGCGTGCCCGTCAGATCCTCGGCGGTGAGGCGTACGTGCACCAGTCACGCATCAACTACAAGCCCGGCTTCGAGGGCAAGGGCTTCAACTGGCATTCCGATTTCGAGACCTGGCACGCCGAGGATGGTATGCCGGCAATGCATGCGGTGAGTGCGTCCATCGTGCTGACCGACAACCACGAGTTCAACGGTCCGCTGATGCTGATCCCCGGCTCGCACAGGGTCTTCGTGCCCTGCCTGGGGGAAACGCCGGACGACAACCACAAGCAGTCGCTCAAAAAGCAGGAGATAGGCGTGCCGGGCCGCGATGCGCTATCCGAGCTGGTCAAGCGCCACGGCATCGAGGCGCCGACCGGTGCGGCGGGCGGCCTGCTGTTATTCGACTGCAACACTCTGCACGGCTCCAATGCCAATATGTCGCCGGATCCACGCAGCAATGTCTTTTTCGTCTACAACCGTCGCGACAACGTCTGCGTGGAGCCGTTTGCCGCTCGGCGCCGTCGCCCGGGCTTCCTGGCTCATGCCCCGGATGACACCTGGTCGCCGGATGCCTGAGGCGCTTTGACTCGCCCGGTGGCGGGGTGGAACAGGGCGCATGGTGCGATAGACTGTTACGCCTGTCGCTGCGAAAAGTGCGGCACGCGCAACGAGAAGGAGAAGACCCGCCATGCGCTTCGTTCCCCGCTTCACCGATGGTCAGACGTATTCCCACGCGCTCGGCAAGATCATCTGCGTTGGCCGCAACTATGCCAATCATGCCAAGGAACTGGACAACCCCATACCCAGCGAGCCGCTGCTGTTCCTCAAGCCGGCGACCAGTGCGGTTCCTCTGGAGGGAGACTTGGACGTGCCCTTCTCACGGGGAGAGGTGCACTACGAGGCCGAGCTGGCGCTGTTGATCGGGGAGACGCTGACCCATGCCACCACCGACGAAGCGGAACGCGCCGTCGTCGGCATCGGGCTGGCGCTCGACCTGACGCTGCGTGATCTCCAGGCCCGTCTTAAGGAGAAAGGGCATCCCTGGGAAGTGGCCAAGGCCTTCGATGGCGCCTGCCCGCTCAGCAACTTCCTGCCGCTGAGCCGTGTTCCCAACTGGAATGCACTGACCTTCGAGCTGGAGGTCGACGGTGAGCTGCGTCAACACGGCGAGGGTGCGGACATGCTCTTTCCGGTGCCCACGCTGGTGGCGGAAATGAGTCGCCACTTCACTCTCGAACCCGGCGACGTGGTGCTTACCGGCACACCGGAGGGCGTGGGTGCGTTGTCGCGTGGGGCCACGCTGCGCCTGACATTGACCGGCGGTCTCGAAGTGTCGGCTCAGGTGGCGGAGTGAGCGATGGCGCGCCCGCCGCGGTGGCTTGCCGAGAGCGCCAGGTGGCTCTTGAACTCCCCACAGTTGGACGATTCACTCGAGGTAGGTGTAGCCCTGTAGCCCTGCGGAGAGGTCGTCGAGGAAGTCGGTCTGCTCGTCGGACGGGAGTCCGCTGTCGGACAGCTGGGTGGCCAGGCGTTCGCGTAGCACCTCGGCGTTGAAGTTGACGTAGGCGAGCACGTCGGCCACCCGATCACCCTGCTGGGCGTTGGTGAGCTCCCAGCGCCCGTCCTCGCCGAGTGCAGCGTCCACCGAATCGGTGTCGCCGAAGAGGTTGTGCAGGTCGCCGAGGATTTCCTGGTAGGCGCCGACCAGAAAGAAGCCCAGCAGGCGCTCTTCGTCTGCGTCCCACTCCGGCAATGGCAAGGTGGTCTCGACTCCCTGGCCGTCGACGTAGCCGTCGATGCGGCCGTCGCTGTCGCAGGTGATGTCCTGGATCACGCCGCGTCGCGTTGGCTCGTGGTGAAGGCCGGTCAATGGCAGCACCGGGAATATCTGGTCGATGCCCCAGACGTCGGGCACCGACTGGAATAGCGAGAAATTGACGAACAGCTTGTCGGCGAGCTTTTCGGCGAGCTCGTCGAGAACCTCGCGGTGCGCCCGGTTGCGGTTGTCGAGCAGGGTGCGCAGCCGTGCGCAGGCCGCGAAATAGACGCTTTCACCCTCGGCGCGCGCGGTGATGTCGGCAATCCCCATCACGAAGCGGCCGTGCAGCTCGCTCATGCCTTCGAGCAGGTCGTGCCATGCTTCCACCAGGCCGCGAGGATCCACGACCTGGGTGTGCAGGGTGTCGAAGACTCGCCACAGCTCCTCCACTTGGGGATCGTCGGCACTGCGCGAGGCCGGGGCGTGAGCTTCGACGCGCTCTTCGCCGATCACGTTGGTGATCAGTACGGCATGGTGGGCGGTCAGCGCCCGGCCGGATTCGCTGATCAGGTGTGGGTGGGGCAGGTCCGCTTCGTTGCATGCCTGGGCGAAGGCGGCGACCACGTTGCGAGCGTACTCGGTCATCGAATAGTTGATCGAGCAGAAGCTGCGTGAGCGGGTACCTTCGTAGTCGATGCCGAGTCCACCGCCGACGTCCACGGTGTCGATGGGTGCGCCCAGCGCCAGCAGGTTCTGGTAGTAGCGTGCGCACTCTCGCAGGCCGCGCCAGATATCGCGAATGTTGGCGATCTGCGAACCGAGGTGGAAATGCACCAGTTGCAGGCTGGCCAGCGTTCCGGTTTCACGCAGACGCTCCACCACTTCCAGTATCTGGGTTGCGGTGAGGCCGAACTTGGATTTTTCTCCACCCGAGGTCTGCCATTTGCCACGACCCACCGACGCGAGCCGAGCGCGCAATCCGATACGCGGGGTCACTCCAAGTCGTTCGGCTTCCTCGAGGATGATCGGCAGTTCGGAGAATTTCTCCACCACCAGGTAGACCCGATGACCGAGCTTTTCGCCCATCAGCGCCAGACGCACGTATTCGCGGTCCTTGTAGCCGTTGCACACGATCAGCGAAGGCCCATCTGTGGAGAGCGCCAGCACCGCGAGCAACTCCGGCTTGCTGCCGGCCTCGAGACCGACCCGGCCGTGGCCACGCTCGCGGGTGGCCAGTATCTCCTCCACCACGCGTCGCTGCTGGTTGACCTTGATGGGGTATACCGCCGTGTAGCCGCCCTGGTACTCCTCCTCGCGCATGGCCAGGTCGAAGGCATCGCACAGCTGCTCCACACGGTCATGCAGAATGTCGCTGAAGCGTACCAGCACGGGCAGGCGCAGGCCGGCCTGGCGCAGCTCGTCGGCCAGCTGCGACAGCGGAAGGGCGGGGCCCGTGGCTGCGCTGCCGAGCGGTCGTACCAGGGCGTGTCCATGGTCGTCGACGTCGAAGTAGCCGCTGCCCCACTGATCGATGTTCCAGGTACGGCGGGCCCGCAGGGCGGGGCCGGAGGCAGATCCCATGGATAGCGTCATGCGTGGCTCGCTTCGGGCAGAGGCAGTGCGCCATGTTCCAGGCGTGCCTTGAGAATGGTGCGAAACTGCTCGGGGTCGTGGGGCGTCAGGTCATGGGCCGGCGGATCCACGTAAACCACCAGCAGTCGCGACAGCCAGTAGCGCAGCGCGGTCATGCGCAGCATGAATGGCCATACCGCGCATTCGGTGTCGCTGAGCGGCCGCCGGGCCTGGTAGGCGTTGAGGATGATGTCGTGCCGCTCGGCATTCAGACGGCCGTCGGGCTCGGTCGCCCAGTCGTTGATGACGATGGCCAGGTCGAACAGCAGATCGCCGGTGCAGCCGTTGTAGAAGTCGATGATGCCGCCCAGGTGGTTGCCTTCGAACAGGGTGTTGTCGCGGAACAGGTCGCCGTGCAGGGCGCCTTGGGGGAGCGCGGGGGCATCGCCGAATACGCCTTGATAGATTTCCACCTCGTCCTTCATCAGCGTCTGGTCTTCCGCCGACAGATAGGCCAGCACCTTGTGGTGCATGGCCTTCAGCCAGTTGAGGTCACGCGGGTTGGGGCGATGGCCTGGGAAATGCTGGGAAACCCGGTGCATGCGCCCCAGGGTGTCTCCCAGTACCCGGCACTGCTCGGCATTGGGGGAGAGGGGGTGGCGGCCGGGCAGGCGCGGGAACAGCAGTGCCGGCTTGTCGGCCAGGCTATGCAAGGCGATACCGTCGCGGTCATGAACGGTTCCCGGCACCGGCAGGCGGTGCTCGTCGAGATAGTCGAGCAACTCGACGAAGAACGGCAACTCCTCGTGTTCGCCCTGCTCGAAGAGCGTGAGCACCAGCTCGCGCCGGTCGGTGGTGACGAAGAAAGTGGTGTTCTCGGTGCCGCCGGCAACGCCTTCCAGCGCGATCAGCGAGCCGACGTCGAAGTGGCTGAGGAATTCCGCGACCTGTGCGTCGCTAAGCGGGGTGAATACGGCCATGTGTCTCTCGCCCAGGTTGCCAAGCCGCCTATTGTAGCCATAGCGGCGCGCTGTTGCGATGCGCCTTCACGCCAGGCGGCATGGCTGCTGCGACAAGTTCGGTTGCCGCGATCAACGGCGCAGAACCCACTCGGGGATCGCATCGGGCTCGTCTTCCTGGCGTGCGAAGTTGCCGTCGCCGTCCTGGTCCACCAGGTAGTAGCGTGAGCCACTGGAAGGTCGAACCTCGATGGCGTAGAGCGCGTCGTTCACGCGGTACTCGCGGACGGTGCGATCCGCCTCCTGGCGGGTCGTGACCTGTGGTTCGACTTCTCCTCCCCCCGATTGGGCCAGGGCGGGGGTCGATAACGCCAGGCCGAGTGCCAGGAACAGTGCACGCTGCCAGAGACGAATGACGTTCATGGTGATCTCCTTCGCCGACGGGCGGCAACCGATGGGGCCAGGAGGCTATCGGACGAATCCGGCAGCTTCCCCGCGGGCCTCTAGTGTACGCTGCGGGCCAGGTGTCGCCCAATGCCCGCGGCAAAAGCGCATCGCTATGCGTATCATGGGGCCGGAAGCCTCATTTCGTCACCATCGTTCATCACCGTTCAGGGGAAGCCGACTCATGGCCGACACGCCCATCGTTCTCGTCGACGGTTCGTCCTATCTCTACCGCGCCTTCCATGCCCTGCCCCCGCTGACGACGTCCGAGGGGCAACCCACCGGAGCCATCAAGGGTGTGCTGAATATGCTCAAACGGCTCATCAAGGACTATCCGAACAGTCCCATGGCGGTGGTTTTCGACGCGCCAGGCAAGACTTTTCGCGACGAGCTCTTCGAGGCGTACAAGGCGCAGCGCCCTCCCATGCCGGACGACCTGCGCGCCCAGGTCGAGCCGCTCCACGATTGCGTCAAGGCGCTGGGCCTGCCGCTGCTGTGCATCGAGGGCGTGGAGGCCGACGACGTCATCGGCACCCTGGCCAGGCAGGCCACCGAGGCCGGGCGCGATGCGGTGATTTCCACCGGTGACAAGGACATGGCACAGCTGGTCAACGACCACATCACCCTCGTCAACACCATGAAGGGCGAGGTTCTGGACGTCGACGGCGTCAAGGCCAAATTCGGTCTGCCGCCCGAGCGGATCATCGACTTCCTGGCGCTGATGGGCGACAAGGTGGACAACATCCCCGGCGTGCCCGGCGTCGGCGAGAAGACGGCGCTGGCCCTGTTGCAGGGGATGGATGGCGGTCTGGAAACCCTCTACGCCGACCTCGACAAGGTCAAGACACTGGATTTTCGCGGCGCCAAGAGCCTGCCCAAGAAGCTCGAGGAGCACCACGATCAGGCTTTTCTCTCGTATCGGCTGGCTACCATCAAGACCGACTGCGACCTGCCAGTGGGCCTCGACGACCTGGATCTTGCCCGCCCAGACCGCGAGACGCTGCTCGCACTCTACCGCCGCCTGGAATTCAAGGCGTGGCTCGCTGAGCTGCTCGAAGGCAGGGACCAGGGCGTAGACGACGTCGCCGGGGGCACTCCGGCACCGCAGAGCGGCGACGCTGGACAGCAGGCCAGCGGCAGTGGCTCACGCCGGGATCACGTCGTTCTGACCCAGGACGATTTCGACGCCTGGCTGGTTCGGCTCCGCGAGGCCGACAGTTTCTGCTTCGACCTGGAAACCACCAGCCTCGACTACATGACGGCAGAAATCGTCGGAGTGGGGCTGGCGCTCGTGCCGGGCGAGGCAGCCTACATTCCGCTGGCTCATACCTACCTGGGCGCTCCCGACCAGCTCGATCGTGATTCGGTTCTCGCGGCGCTCCAGCCGCTGCTCGAGGATGCACGCAAGACCAAGCTCGGCCAGAACCTGAAGTACGACATCTCGGTGCTGGCCAACTACGACATCACCGTGGCGGGATCGCTCGAAGACACCATGCTGGAGTCCTACGTGCTCGACTCCACGGCGACGCGACACGACATGGATTCGCTGGCGCTGAAGTATCTGGGCGAGTCGACCATCTCCTTCGAGGCGATTGCCGGCAAGGGCGCGGGGCAGCTTACCTTCGACCAGGTTGCCCTGGAACAGGCCGCTCCCTATGCCTGCGAGGATGTGGATATCACCCTGCGCCTGCACCATGAGTTGCGCCCGCGTCTGGAGGCGGAGGGGCGGCTCGCCGAGGTGCTCGAACGCATCGAACTGCCGCTGATTCCGGTGCTGTCGCGCATGGAGCGTGCCGGGGTGGCGCTCGACCCCGAGCGCCTGCATACCCAAAGCCAAGCGTTGGAAGCGCGCATTCGTGAGCTCGAGAGCAAGGCCTTCGAACTCGCCGGGCGCGAGTTCAACCTGGGCTCGCCCAAGCAGCTTGGCCAGATCCTCTTCGAGGAGCAGAAGATCCCGGTGATCAAGAAGACGCCCAAGGGAGCGCCATCCACCGCGGAAGCCGTGCTCGAGGAGCTGGCGCTGGACTATCCGTTACCCAAGGTGATCATGGAGCACCGCGGCCTGGCCAAGCTCAAGTCCACCTATACCGACAAGCTGCCGCGGCTGGTCAACCCTGGAACGGGGCGACTGCACACCAGCTATCACCAGGCGGTAACTGCCACCGGGCGGCTCTCCTCGTCGGACCCCAACCTGCAGAACATCCCGATTCGTACCGAGGAGGGGCGCAAGATCCGCCAGGCCTTCGTGGCGCGGCCCGGCTATCGCATCGTCGCCGCCGACTACTCGCAGATCGAGCTGCGCATCATGGCGCATCTCTCCGCCGACAAGGGTCTGCTCGCGGCCTTTGCCGAAGGGCGCGACATCCACGCCGCCACTGCCGCCGAGGTGTTCGGTGTGGCGCTGGACAAGGTTTCGTCCGATCAGCGACGCAGCGCCAAGGCGATCAACTTCGGACTGATCTACGGCATGAGCGCCTGGGGGCTCGCGCGCCAGCTGCATGTGGAGCGCAATCAGGCCCAGACCTACATCGACCGCTACTTCGATCGCTACCCCGGCGTGGCGCGCTACATGGAGCGCATCCGTGCTCAGGCTGCCGATGACGGCTACGTGGAAACGGTCTACGGGCGGCGGCTCTACCTGCCGGAGATCCGCTCGCAGAATCGTGCGCGCCGTCAGGGGGCCGAACGCACAGCCATCAATGCTCCCATGCAGGGCACGGCGGCGGACATCATCAAGCGCGCCATGGTCGACGTCGATGCCTGGCTGTCCGGCGACGACACCGACGCCATGATGGTCATGCAGGTCCACGACGAGCTGGTCTTCGAGGTGGCCGAGGCGCAGGTCGAAGACTTCATCGAGGAGGTAAAGGCGCGCATGCAGGGGGCTGCCGACCTCGACGTCGAGCTGATCGTCGAGGCCGAGAGTGGGGCCAATTGGGACGAGGCCCACTGACTCGAGCTCTATCCTAAAAATGCCGAAGCCCGCGGCAGATGCCGCGGGCCCTTCAACTGATGCATCGAGAAGGTTCTGATTTACGCTACGAGCGAAGAGAGGTCGGTCGCCGCCGGAACGGAGGAGCCGCAGTTTACATGGCGGTAAATGAGGACTCTGAGTACCGCCGGCGGCCGAGATCTCGAGCGCAGTAGTAAAGCAGTCCTTCTTAACGCCAGCCAGCGCGATCGAAGATCTTGATCGCCTCGGGGTTGTTCTCACCCAGTACGCTGATGTTGAGATCATCCTTCTTGAAGTCGCCCCAGGACTCCAGTACCTCGTCCATGGCCACGCCGTCCACGACCGGGAATTCATAGTTGCCGGCAGCGAAGGCTTCCTGGGCCTCGTCGGAGGCGAGGAACTCGAGGAAGCGGACGGCGTTGTCGCGGTTGGGGGCATTCTCGACCACGCCGGCACCGCCGACGTTGACGTGGGTGCCACGCCCGTCCTGGTTGGGGAACAGGATGCCGACTTTCTCGGCCGCCTCACGATCCGCCTCGTCGTCGGACTTGAGCAGGCGCACATAGTAGTAGTGGTTGGCCACGGCCAAGTCGCACTCACCGCTGGCCACGCCACGGATCTGGTCGGTATCGCCACCTTCAGGGTCGCGAGCCATGTTGTCGACCACGCCCTGGGCCCAGGCTTCGGCCTCTTCCGCACCGTGGTGTTCGATCAGCGAGGCCAACAGCGACTGGTTGTAGATGTTGTTCGAGGAACGGATGCACACCTGACCCTCGAAGGTGGGATCGGCCAGATCCTCATAGCTGGCGATCTGACTGGGATCGAAGTTGTCGCGGTTGTAGAAGATGGCGCGGGCACGCTGGCTGAAACCGAACCATTTGCCTTCCGGGTGGCGCATCGACTCGGGCAGGCGTTCGGCCAGCACATCGGACTCGATGCCCTGGAAGATGCCTTCCTGCTCGGCACGCCACAGACGACCGGCGTCGACGGTGATCATCACATCGGCGGGACTGGCGACGCCCTCGCGCTGGATGCGTTCGATCAGCTGGTCGGAGTCGCCTTCCAGGACGTTGACTTCGATGCCGGTCTCTTCGGTGAATGCCTGGTAGAGAGCCTCGTCCGAGTCGTAGTGGCGAGCGGAGTAAAGGTTGAGCTCATCGGCGGCAACGCCGGTGGCCAGCGTCGAGCCGGCCAGCGCAATGGCGAGAGGAAGGGCAAGACGCGCGTGCTTGGTCATTGTGAACCTCGTAGACGATCCAAATGAATGATAATACGTTGCATTATTAGCACTGCTATTGAAGCCTCGAAAAGCGGTCTCGTCAAGCATCTGCCGCTGCGTTCCTGGCTCACCAGCTTTGTGCAGCGATTGCAACCCCCGCAGAGCAAGAAATCGATGGAATGCGAGTCGCTTTCAAACGCATTCACCGAACAATTCGGTTATGATGTGAACGTCATTCACTCACATCGACCACCGGCGTGACCCTATGACCCACAATCTCAATCAGCAAACCGCATCGTCGATCAGTCACCCAGCGGTGCTGTCGATGCGTGGCGTACACCATGCCTTCGGCAAGCGTGACGTAGTGCAGGGCGTCGATCTGGACGTGGCGCCTGGCGAGGTGGTGTGCCTGCTGGGGCCCTCCGGCTGCGGCAAGACCACGCTGCTGCGTATCGCCGCCGGACTCGAGGTACTCCAGCAGGGTCGCGTGGCGCTCAACGGCGGCGATATCGCCGTACCGCGCGGACGTCACGTGCCGCCGGAGAAGCGCAACGTGGGGCTGGCATTCCAGGATTCGGCGCTTTTCCCTCATCTCACAGTGCTCGAGAACGTCACTTTCGGCCTCAAGCATGAGCCCAATAAGGAACGCCGCCAACGGGCCCTGGCACTTCTGGAACAACTGGGCATGAGTGGTTATGCGGATGTGTATCCGCACATGCTCTCCGGCGGCCAGCAGCAGCGCGTGGCCCTGGCGCGCGCCCTGGCCCCGGCCCCGCAGCTGATGTTGCTCGACGAACCCTTCTCGAGCCTCGATGCACGGCTGCGCGACCGGATTCGCGACGATACCCTGCATGTGCTCAAGAAAGTGGGAGCGGCCACGCTGCTGGTGACCCACGATCCGGAAGAGGCCATGTTCATGGCCGACCGCATCGCCCTGATGCGTGACGGACGCATCGTGCAGACGGGCACGCCGCGCGAACTCTACTGCACCCCCCGCGACCCTTTCGTGGTGACCTTCTTTGGCGAAGTGAACGAGCTCAGCGGTGAAGTGCGCAACGGCCGCGTCGATACGCCGGTGGGTGCGGTGGATGCTGGCTGGCTGGCCGAGGGCACTCGGGTTCAGGTGATGATTAGACCCGAGGCGCTGCGTGTCGTCGAGAGGGAAGTGCCGGATATCGGCCACCGTTATAGCCACATCATCATGGCCAAGCTGCTGGGACGCAGCAGCCTTCTGCACATCTGTGCCCACGGCGATGATGGTCGCGAAGCCCACCTGCACGCCCGCATGCCGGGCGTCTTCCTGCCTTCCGACGGACAGCCGGTGGATATTCACCTGGACCTATCCCAAGTCTTCGTCTTTCCCTCAGGCGTCGCCGGAGCCGGGGCGGGAGCGGCGCATGGCGAGGCTGAGCAGGATCACCGGGATTATGCCCACTGCCACGATGGCCAGTGACGCCGTCGAGGCCTCGGCGAGGCGTTCGTCCGAGGCCAGGCTGTGGGCGCGCACCGCCAGGGTATCGAAGTTGAAGGGGCGCAGGATGATGGTCGCCGGCAGTTCCTTCATAACGTCCACGAATACCAGAATTCCCGCTGCCAGCAGGCTGCCGCGCATGATCGGCGTGTGTACGCGCTTGAGGGTGCCGGCGGCGCTCTGCCCCAGGGTACGCGCGGCCGCATCCATGCTCGGCGTCACCTTGCCCAGGCTCGCCTCCACCGCATTGAACGATACGGCCAGGAAGCGCACCACGTAGGCATAGATCAGGATGAATGCCGAGCCGCTGAAAACGAGTCCGACGATCACGCCGTAGTGCTCGTTCAGCCAGGCGTTGAGCGTGCTGTCCAGCCAGGCGAAAGGGATCAGAATGCCCACGGCCACCACCGAGCCCGGAATCGCATAGCCCATGGCGGCGATGCGTGTCGCCGTGCGATTCAATGGCGTGTCATTGAGGCGTACGCCATAGCTCAGCATCACCGCCAACGCCACGGCGATCACCGCCGCAGTAGCGGCCAGCAGCAGACTGTTGCCGGCGAAATCGAGAAAGCGCGTGCCCAGCAGGGCATCGCCCTCCTGAAATGCCAGTTGGGTGAGGATGCCGCTGGGGATCAAAAAGCCGATCAGTACCGGCAGAGCGCAGGCCGAAAAGGCACCCGCGGCCCGCCAGCCACGCAAGCGGTATTCGGGGAGTTGCTGGTAGCGGTTGGTGGTGTGGAAGTAGCGCCGCTTTCCGCGGGACCAGCGTTCGAGCAGCACCAGGGCGATCACGAAAACCAATAGGCAGGCGGCCAACTGGGCGGCGGCGACCGGTTCGCCCAGGCCGAACCAGGTGCGATAGATACCGGTGGTGAAGGTGTCGACGCCGAAGAACTGCACGGCCCCGAATTCATTGAGCGTCTCCATTAGCACCAGGGATACGCCGCCGACGATGGCCGGACGTGCGAGCGGCACGGCGACGCTTCCGAACAGCCGCCAGGGCCCGCGGCCCAGGGTGCGGCCCACGTCCAGCACGCATACCGATTGCTCGAGGAACGCCGCCCGAGCCAACAGGTAGACATAGGGATAGAGCACCAGCGTGATGAGGGTGGCGGCACCGCCAAGCGAGCGAATGTTGGGGAAGTAGTAGTCGCCGTGGCTCCAGTCGAACAACTCGCGCAGCCAGCTCTGCATGGGGCCGGCGAACTGCAGGAAGTCGGTATAGGCATAGGCGATCACGTAGGTGGGTACGGCCAGCGGCAGCAGCAGTGCCCACTCGAAGAGTCGGCGCCCGGGAAAACGGCACATCACCACTAGCCAGGCCGTGCCGGTGCCGATGATCAGTGTGCCCAGGCCCACCGTGACCGTCAGGAACAGCGTATTGCGGAGGTAGCGTGGCAGCACGGTGCTGGCCAGGTGCTGCCAGATGCCGTCGGTGGGCATCACGATGTGGGCGAGCACCACCAGAACGGGAAGTGCCACCACGGCTGCCACGGCGAGCAACAGTGCGCTCGAAGGGGAGAGGCGGTGCGTGAGCCGGCGTGACATGGCGGCAAGCCCGGGGCTGGCAGGTCGGGACAAGCGAGGACTCCTTGCGATGGCCGGGCATGTGAATGCGAGGCCGTAACGGCCGTGAATGGTATCAGTTGCGGCCAATCGCTGCAGCCGGACAGTGTGATCCGAGTCAATCATGGACCGAAAACGCCCGCCGTCGAACGACGGCGGGCGTCAGGAGGCCAGGTTCAGGTGTCTCAGTGACCGAGCAGAATGGAGGGCAGGCCGAGGATCAGCGACGGGAAGAAGGCCATCAGCACGCAGGCCAGCACGATCAACGCCACGAAGGGGATCACCGCGCGGTACAGGTCCAGCATCTCCACTCCGGGTGGCGCCACGCCCTTGAGATAGAAGAGCGCGTAGCCGAAGGGAGGAGTCAAGAAGGAGGTCTGCAGCACCACGGCCACCATGACCACGAACCACAGCACATCTATGCCCATGCTCTCGACGATCGGCAGCATGATCGGGAAGCTGAGCAGCACGATGCCGGTCCAGTCCAGGAACATGCCCAGGATGAATACCAGGAACAGCATCAGGATCAGCGCTCCGGTGGTACCGCCGGGCATGGCCATCACCACCTCGTGGATCACCTCCATGCCGCCGCCACGGGAGAACACGCCGGTGAAAGCGGTGGCCCCCACCAGCACCAGCATCACCATGGCGGTGGTCTTGCTGGCCTCGATCAGGGTGCGGTAGCAGGTCGCGAGCTTGCGGTCGCCGAAGATCAGGAACAGCACGAAGGCGATTCCCACGCCGATGGCCGAGGCTTCGGTGGCGGTGGCGATGCCGGCGAACAGCGAGCCCAGCACGCCGAGAATCAACGTCATCGGCGGCAGCACGTACTTGGCCAGCATGACCAGCAGCTCACGGGTCGAGACTTCTGCGCGCTCCTCGGCGGGCACCGGCGGGCCGTAGGAGGGCTTGATGTAGCAGATGATCAGCACGTAGAGGGCGTACAGCACGCCCAGCATCAGGCCCGGCACCAGTGCCCCGGCGAACAGCTCGCCCACCGAGACCGGCGAGTAGCTGGCCATCAGGATCAACATGATGCTCGGCGGAATCAGGATGCCCAGGCAGCCGCTGGCCATGATCACCCCGGCACTGAGCTCCTTGTTGTAGGAGTACTTGAGCATCGGCACCAGGGCGATCATACCCATCACGGCGATGGAAGCCCCGACGATGCCGGTGGTGGCGGCCAGCAGCACCGAGACGATGACCACGGTGAGCGCCAGGCCGCCGCGCAGGTTGGCGAGCAGCAGGCGCATGGATTCGAACATCTTCTCGGTGACGCCGGAGTCGTTGAGAAAGCGCGCCATCAGGATGAACAGGGGAATGGCCACCAGGACGTAGTTGTCCAGGGCGTTGCCGTAGATATTGTTGATCAGGGTGCCCAGTACCTTGGCGCCGGGGCCGAAGACGGCACCCAGCACGGCCACGCCGCCCAGCACGAAGGCCAGCGGATGACCCATGAACAGCCCGACCAGCAGGCCGCCGAACATGAATAGAGTGAGTAATTCGGCGCTCATGCGGCGGCCTCCTTGCGCAGCTCCTGAAAGGCGCGGATCACGATGGCAATGGCTTGGAGCAGGAGCAGTACGGCTGAAACGACGATGACGGCCTTCACCGGGTAGACGGGGATGGCCACCATGCCGTAGGTGGTCTCGCCGCGGCTGAAGGAGCGGGCGAAGAAACTGCCGCCGTAGACGAGCAGCAGAATGATGAAAGGCACGAAGAAGACGGCATAGCCTATCAGATCGAGGACGGCCTGGCGCTTGCGCGACAGCAGGCGCTTGAGCACGTCGACCTCGACGTGAGCGTGATGGCGCAGAGCGTAGGCGGCCATCAGCATGAAGTGGGCGCCGAACAGCATCTTGGTGACATCGAAGGCCCAGTCGCTGGGGCGGCCGATGAAGAAGCGCAGGGCGATGTCATAGATCACGATCAGCGTGATCACGGCGAGTAGCGGGGCAATCAGGCGGCCGAACCCCTCGTTGAGGGCGTCGATAGCCCTGGCAATGGCATTCATGGTTGAGGATCTCGGGATCGGTCAGGTCGGTGAAACTCTGCGCGAAAGCGGGGGCGACGGGATGGGCCTCGGCGAAGCCCATCCGCAGCCGCTTACTGGTTCATGCAGGCTTCGATCTCGTCGAGAGACGGCAGGTCGTCGGTAACCCGGCTCATGTTGTAGGGCACCGAGATGTCCCGCCAGTTGGCATAGTGCTCCATGTAGCTGATCATGGAGTGATAGATCTTGGCGTGCATGGGATCCTCGCAGGCCCCCTCGATGATCACCTGGTTGGTGATGTCCTGGATCTCGGCAAGATCCTCATCGGAGAGCTGGTGGATCTCGGTGCCGTCCTCCTTGAACTTCACCGTGCCTTCGGTGGACTCGCGCTCGGACCAGGCCAGCGACCAGGCCATGGTGGCCTCGGCGGCGATCTTCAGCTTTTCCTGGGTCTCTTCGGAGAGGGCGTCCCAGGCGTCCTTGTTGATCATCACGCCGAACACGCTGGCAGACTGGTGCCAGCCGGGCACGGACCAGTAGTCGGCGACTTCGCTGAAGCCGGCCTTGTAGTCGACGCCCGGGGTGGAGAACTCGGCGCCGTCGACCACGCCACGTTCGATGGCCTGATAGATCTCGCCGCCGGCAAGGGTCACCTGGGAGCCGCCGAGCTCTTCCAGTACGCGGCCCTGATCGCGGCCGGAGAGGCGCAGGCGCTTGCCTTCCAGGTCGGCGAGGCTCTCGATGGGCGTGCCGCCGCGGAAGCCCGACTCGTTGTTGGTGATGCCGTAGGGCAGGTAGACCATGTTGTAGTCGCCGTAGACCTCCTGGTAGAGCTCCCAGCCGCCCCACTCCATGATCCAGTTCAGGTAGTCGACACCGTTGAACAGGCTGGTGGTGGTAGCCAGCGGCGAGAAGGCCGGGCTGCGGCCGGCCCAGTAGCCGGGCCAGTCGCCGGCGGCTTCGATGCTGCCGGTCTCGGTGGCGTCGAACACTTCGGTGCCGGGCATCAGGGTGCCGCCGGCGCGAAAGTCGATCTGCACCTCGTCACCGGCCAGCTTGTTGACCAGCTCGGCCCAGTGGCGATCGATCTCGATCAGATCCAGGTTGTCGGGCCAGGTGGTGGTCATGGTCCACTCTTCCTGGGCCATGGCGGTGGTGGATAGCGTGGCCAGGGCGATACCTGCAGCCAAGCCGGTGAGGGCGAACTTGCCAGACTTGTTCATGCGATGCTCCCTTCGTGGGTCTTCTTGTGCCTTGTGTCGTTGCGTCATGAGCAACCCGAGGGTGCTCGCCGGCCAACGGCCGGTGTGAGTTATGGCGCAGTGCAACAGCAAGGTACAAGCTAGCATGCTCCCGTTGTCACAATCGACCTTTGGTGAGGGCTGGGGGCTCGGCCGCTGTCGGATGTTGTCCGTCATCCTTGTTGGTCTATAAAAGTGGTTTTATTTCATATAGTTATTTATAAAATACAGAGTCGTAAGAGGTCGCTAGGGGAGTGCGGAGCGTTGAAACGAGCGTGTGATATAGACCAAAGTTGTAAGCAGGTGCCCGTGAGTTCTGTAATGCCGAACGCTGCGTGGTGCAACGACGATGGTCCTCTCCGACACTGGATGTCGTGCCATGGTTGGAGAACCCGATGAGCGGGGCTGAGGTACTGATCGACTGGTCACGCTGGCTGAGCGCGCGGCGCTGGCGTGGCCTGGTGTGGCTAACCGGTGAGGCGACGACGCGGCGCACTCGTGCGCTGTCCGTCTGGCATCGCGGGGGCTGGCAGGCGCCCTGCTGGGTAGCCGCCGAATGTCCCTCGGACGTGACGGCGACGCACTGGCTGCCGCCCGGCCAGGCGCGTACCCGGCTGGGTAGCGAGCATGACCTGCTGGTATTCGATGCCGGCAAGGCCGGCGATGCCTTCGACCCTGATGCCTTCGGCGCACTGACCGGTACGCTGCGTGCCGGCGGCCTGGTGCTGCTGCTCACCCCCGAGGCCTGGGGCGAGGTGGCAAGCACGTGCTATGTGAGGCGACTCGAGCGCCGGCTGGCCGGCTCGTCCGATCTCGCCCGCTGGCCGGAATCCATCGTTGTGCCTCGGTTGCCGACGCTGACATCGCCCCCCGAACATGACGGTCCGGTCGATGATCCGGCATGCCTCACGGTCGACCAGGCAGCCGCCGTGGCGCGTGTGGTGACGATCAAGCGCCGCCGGCCCCTGGTGCTCACTGCCGATCGTGGGCGAGGCAAGACGGCAGCATTGGGGATTGCCTGCGCTCGTCTGCTGGAAGGTGGCGAGGCGCAAGTGCTGGTGACTGCGCCTCGCCCCGCAGCTGTGGCGGCGCTGTTCGAGCGGCTGGCGGCACTGCACCCCAAGGGGCGGCGCGAGGGCAACGTCTTCATTGCGGCGCATGGTGGCCGGGTCGAGTTCCTTGCCCCCGATGCGCTGTCCGATCGGGTCGCGAGGGGCATCGAGGGTGGTGCCGGCAGCTTGCTGCTGGTCGACGAGGCCGCGGCGATCCCGGCCGGATTGCTGGGCCAGTGGTTGAGTGCGTTTCCGCGTATCGCCTTCGCGACCACCGTCCATGGTTATGAAGGCTCGGGGCGTGGTTTTGCACTGCGTTTTCGCGAGCGGCTGGCCCGACAAACGCCTCAGTGGCGTGAACTCCACCTGGCCGAACCGGTGCGTTGGGGACGGGGGGATCCCCTGGAGTGTCTGGTCAGCGACCTGCTGTTGCTCGATGCCGAGCCGGACTCGGCCGCCCCCGCCGGCCTGCCCCTGAGCCAGTGCCGCGAGTCGCGCGCTGTGCTGGCCGGTGACGAGCCACGCCTGCGCGAGATGTTCGGCCTATTGGTCCAGGCCCACTACCGCACGGCGCCGGACGACCTGCGACGGCTACTGGATGCGCCTGCGCTGCACCTGGCCACCTTGAATGCAGGCAAGTCGCCCCAGGCAGTTGCGGTGTACGCTGATGAGGGTGGGTTCGATGCTGAGCTGGCCGAACGCGTGGCACGCGGCGAGCGGCGCCCGCGCGGTCACCTGCTGGCTCAATCGTTGGCTGCCCATGCCGGCTCGCGGGCCGCGCTAATGGCTCGGGTACGCCGCGTGCAGCGCATTGCCGTGCATCCGGCCCGGCGTTGCGAGGGGCTGGGGCGTCGGCTGATCGAGGCAGAGCTGGCCGAGGCGCACCGCGACGGCACTGACCTGCTGGGCGCGAGCTTCGGCGCCGAGCCGGGGTTGATGGCGTTCTGGCAGGCGCTGGGCTTTCGCACCGTGCGTCTGGGACTGTCTCGCGAGACCGCCACCGGCGAGCATGCGTTGATGGTGGTGGTGCCCACCAGCCCGCATGGTGAACGGCTCGCCACCGAGCTGGCAGCGCGTTTCCAGCGCCTGTTGCCGAACCTGCTGGCCTTCGAGTTGCGGGAGCTCGAACCGCGGATCCTGCTGCGCCTGCTCGCCGAGGGGGCACAGCAGGATCTCAGTGATGCCGACCGCTGGGATTGCCATGACGTTGCCTTCGGTCACCGCGATCCGGCTACGGCGCGGCCGGCACTGCAGGCGCTGCTGCATTGCTGCCTGGCGCAGTGGAGTGCGCCTGACGATGTCGAGATCCTGGCTCTGGGGGCCTGGGCCTTTCAGGGGCGCGACTGGAGCTGGTTGGCGTGCCATCTTGGCGTGGCTGGGCGGCGTAGCGTGCTGGCGGCGCTGCGACGTGCCACGGGGCGCTGCCTTGCTGCCATCGGTCCGACTTCCCCCGGCGTGGCGGCCCCGGTAAGGTAGCGCGGGTTCAACGACAGGAATTCGCACCATGAATGCGCATCTCGAAGACCTCTCTCCGCAGCCGCTATGGCGCCATTTTCGGACCCTGTGCGAGACGCCGCGTCCCTCCGGCCACGAGGCTGAGCTGGTGGCGAAGCTGGAAGCCTGGGCCGAGTCCCGCGGGCTCGCGCACGACCGAGATACCTTCGGCAACCTGCGCCTCAGAAAACCGGCCTCGCCGGGCTGCGAAGGGGCTCCGGGAGTGATCCTGCAGGCCCATCTGGACATGGTGGCCCAGGCCAATGCGGATCGCCTCCACGATTTCACCCGCGACCCGATCCAGACCCGGGTGGACGACGGCTGGCTGCGCGCCAACCAAACCACCCTGGGTGCCGACAACGGCATTGGCGTGGCGGCGGCGTTGGCGCTGCTCGAGGATGAGCGGCTGGTGCACGGCCCGCTGGAAGCGCTTTTCACCCTGGAGGAGGAGTCGGGCATGGGCGGTGCGCTCAACCTCGCCGAGGGGTGGCTGGAGGGCACGGTATTGCTCAACCTGGATTCCGAGGAGCGCGGCGAGGTGTTCATCGGCTGTGCCGGTGGAGCCGACGTGGTGGTGGAGGCGCAGTTGCCGACGATGCCACCTGCCGAAGAGGAGTCGGCCGTGCGTCTAGCGCTCACAGGGCTTGCCGGCGGCCATTCGGGGATCGATATCCATCGCGGTTACGGCAATGCCAACCGCCTGCTGGTCCGCGTGCTGCGTGCCCTGGATACGTACGATGTTCGCCTGGTGGACTACCATGGCGGCACGCTGCGCAATGCCATCCCCCGGGAAGCCTTCGCCACGCTGCTGTTGCCAAACGAAGCGGTCGCAGCGGCCGAGCGCTGCGTCGCCAGGCTGCAGGAGACGCTGCGCAGCGAGTTGGCCGGTACCGATGAGGGTGTCACGCTGGAGCTCGAAGCGATGAGCGAGCCGCCCGGCGAGGCGCTGACGGCCCAAGCCAGCCGGCTACTGGTGGCGGCCCTGCATGCTGCTCCCTGCGGGGTCGAGCGCATGAGCGTGACGGTGCCGGGGGTGGTGGAAACCTCGAACAACCTGGGAGTGGTGAGCCTCGAGGGTGGCCGTTTCCACCTCTGTGCTCTGGTGCGCTCGCTGCACGATAGCGCCACGACGGACTTGTCTGACCGCTTTCGGGCGCTCTTCGAGTTGATTGGCGCGCGCACGCGCATCGAGAACGCCTATCCGGGATGGGTACCGCGCCCCGACAGCGCCCTGCTGGCGCGCTTCTGTCGCCTGCATCGCCAGCGGTTGGGCAGCGAACCGCAGGTTCAGGTGATCCATGCCGGATTGGAGTGCGGCATCCTGGCCGGCAAGTATCCCAACCTGGAGATGATCTCCTTCGGCCCCTTGATCCGCGGTGCTCACTCTCCCGAGGAGCGTGTCGAGCTGGACTCCGTCGGCGAGTTCTGGATGCTGCTGCGCGGCCTGGTCGCCTCGCTGGCCGAGGAGTAGCGGATGCCATACGCGACAGCGCCGCCCTTGGGCGGCGCTGTCACGGCGATGCGGCGCTCGGTCGACCTTCAGCCGAGGTAGGCGCCGAGCATCCACACGGTCTTTTCCTGCTCGCGGATGTAGTCGCCAACCTGGGCGGCGGTACCCTCGTCGTCGGCGTCCGAGGCCAGGGCGAGGATCTCGCGCTGCAGCTCGATCAGTGTCTGGTAGCCTTCGAGCACCCCGCGCACGCAGGCCTCGCCGTCGTGCACGTCCTTGTCCTCGGCGATGCGCGACAGCTCGACGTAGTCGCTGTAGGCGTGCACCGGCTTGTGACCCAGAGTGAGGATGCGCTCGGCGACTTCGTCGACCTTGGCCAGCAGGTCGGTGTAGAACTCCTCGAACTTGGTATGTAGCTCGAAGAACTGCGGACCCTTCACGTTCCAGTGGTAGCCGCGAACGTTCATGTAGAAGATCTGGTAGTTGGCCAGCAGATGATTGAGCTTTTCGGAAAGCTGGCTGGCGCTGGCCTCGTGCAGGCCGATGGTGTTGGTGTCGGTCATGAAAGTCTCCTTGTTTCGGTGGCGTTCCGTCGAATGAGTGGGAATATGGTTAGAGGTTACCGGTCCGGTCGCAGGGTGATAAGCGTGAATGTTGCATCGTGTCCATAGCCGTATTCGATGAAATGCTGCCGGAAGGGCTCGCTTTCAAGGGCCGTCATGTATTGGTGGCGGTTTTACCCGGTCACCGGGGGAACCGTGGCGCGCGGCAATGATCAGATGTGCCAACGGTACTCTGCATCGCGCTGCCCGGCCGTGTAGACTGCCGGCAATTCGGCTACCGGAGAGTCGCCCCATGATCCCGCGCTGGCTGCTGCCCGCTCTGCTGGTTTTGCCGCTCGTTGGTTGCCAATCGCCGCCTAGTCGTTTGCCGTCCGCTGAGCCTCCGCCCGCTGCCGAGTGTCGCTGGGCAGTGCCCGACGTGGCTTCGGCAGCGGTGGTGCGTGCCGCCTTGGCGGCCCTGGAGTCACAGGACTTCGTCATTCGCGATACCGACCTGACGTTGGGGTTGGTCAGTGCGGATCGCACCGAACGCATTCCCGCCTACCGTAACCCCTACGATGACTGGGCCGAGCCCACCTGGTACGGTCGTTACGGCGTGGGCAGCGGCGGCTTTGCCACCGGAGTTGGGGTCGCGTTCGGCGATGCCGGCACCTGGGCCCGCGATGCCACACGGCTGGAGCGCGTGTCGCTGATTGCCAATGGCGGCTGGGTCCGCGTCAGTCGCGATCTTCAGGTCATCGACTGGCGTGGCGAGGTGCGCGAGTCACGCAGCGCCAGCGACGCCGCCTTCTGTCGCAGCTTGCGTCGAGACCTGTCTACCGTCCTGTCCGGAGAGACGTCGTGAGAGTCGCGCTGATCCTGCTGCTGAGTACCTGGATGACTGGCTGTGCCGCTGTCCCTCCCGCCCCCGAGACACGTGGGGTTCCGCTTGCCGTTTCATCCGAGTCCGCCTTGAGCGCGGTGCTCGACCTGCTGAGCGAACGCGGCTACGTGATTCGTCATGCGGATGCCGAGCTGGGCCGGGTGGATGCCGTGCTTGCCCGCTGGCCAGGCTATCGGGTGCGGGCGACCGTCGCGCCGGATGGCAGTGGCAGTCGTGCCACCCTGAGTGCCACCTGGGGCGGGCGGCCGCTGCCGCCCGATCGTCTCGACCCGCTGCTCTCCGAGCTGGAAACGCGTCTGGCGGCCGAGCCTTGATTTCATGGATACGACGATTCGATGCGCATCATACTGTTACGCCCCTTTCTCGTCTTGCTAATGAGACGCCGGAGCCTCATTGGCGGCATGCTTCTCTGCGGACTCTCACCCGGATTGGCGCTGGCCCATCCCCATGGCTGGATCGATTTGAGCGTGCGCCTGCTTGTCGATGACCGGGGCCGCGCCACGGCGCTGCACCAGAGTTGGCGCATGGACCCCTTTTACAGCCTGGTGGTCGTGGAGGAGCTCGAAGCGGCCGCGGGCGATGCCGGGATCGAAGCCGGCCTGGACCAACTGGGTGGCGAGATTCGCGACAACCTGAAGCCCCATGACTATTTCACGGAGATCGAGCTGGACGGTGAGCCGCTGGCCTTGGCAGAGGTGACGGAGTATACCGTGATGTACCGTGACGCTCGGATCGAGTTCGTTTTCCTGCTGCCCCTGGCCGAGCCCCAGCCACTGAAGGACGAGACGCTGCGCTACCGTGTCTTCGACCCGACCTACTACCTGGAAGTGGTTCACGAGGCCGAGAACGACGCTCCCCTGGACGAGGCGCTGACGGTCAGCGGCGATGCCGACTGCCGCCGTCGCATCCTGCCGGCCGACCCGGACCCTGAACGTGTGATGGAGGCGGCGATGCTCGACCGTACCGATGAGGCCGCTCCCGGCTTGGGGCGCCACTTTGCCGAGACCGGGGAGGTGACATGCGAGTGAAGGCCGGCAGGTGGTTGCTGATGGCGGCGGGTCTCGTGGCGGTGGCCATGCTGGTGTGGCTGGCCCGAGGGGGGATGGCCGAACTGAGCCTGCAGCTGGTGGCCTGGCAGCGCGATCTGCACCGAGCCTTGTCGCTGGCCATCACGGCACTCTCCGTTTCGCCATCGCGCGATGCCTGGTTGGCTCTGCTGGGCATCAGCTTTGCTTACGGGGTATTCCATGCGGCGGGTCCGGGACACGGCAAGGCGGTGCTGACTACCTACCTGCTCTCCCAGGGCGGAGCCATGCGGCGTGCGCTGGCGCTCTCCGTGGCGGCTTCGCTGCTGCAGGGCATGGTGGCGATCGCCTTGGTGGTGGTGCTGGTGCACGGCCTGGGCTGGGTAACCCGCCAGGCCATGGGTAGCGTGGTGTGGGTCGAGCAGGCCAGCTTCGTCATGGTGGCGCTGTTGGGGGCCTGGCTGTGCGGGCGCGCGGTGACGATGCTGCGCCGCCCCTTGCCGATTGCCAGCACCCAGAGCGGTGCTGATGCTGGAGACGCGCCCCATGGCCATGATGACCACTGCTGCCATGGCCATCATCATGTGGCACCCGCGCAGGCTGCCGACTGGCGCACGGCGCTAGCCACGGTGGCCGCCATCGGGGCTCGTCCCTGCAGCGGTGCCGTCTTGCTGCTGGGGGCAGCCAGCCTGTTGGGGCAGTTTGCGGTGGGGGTGACCGCAGTGCTGGTGATGTCGCTGGGTACGGCACTCACCGTCTCGACACTGGCCGTCGCCAGCGTGGTGGCGCGCGACTGGGCCGAACGGCGCCTGCAGCGCCAGGGTCGACAGCCACGCCACGGGCGTTGGCTGGGCTGGGTATCGCTGGGTGGCGGCCTGGCGATTCTGATGCTGGGGGTGTCGCTGGCCGTCACGGGCGTGAATCAGCCAGCGGCATCACTGTTCGGCGGTTGAGTTCAGTCCAGGTCGAGGTTGTCGACCTGGGCCAGCAGATGGTCGCGCATTCTGGCGAGGCCATCGAGATCGTAGGGTTCGGCACTGCCCTCGCCCCACACCGGCTTGGGCCAGGCGGCATCGCTGTGGCGACGCACCACCACATGCACGTGCAACTGGGCAACCATGTTGCCCAGACTCGCCACGTTGAGTTTGTCGCCCTCGCAAAGTCGCAGGAAGGCCTCGCCGATCGTAGTGGCTTCACGCCACAGCTGCTGCTGGTCCTTTGCGTCCAGCTCGAAGAGCTCGCTCGCGCCTGGGCGGCGGGGAATCAGCACCAGCCAGGGGAAGCGGGCATCGTCCATCAGCCGCAGCTGGCAAAGCGGCAGTTCGGTTACCGGGTAGCTGTCCGCCACCAGTTGCGGATCCGTGTCGAAGCTTCCCATGGCGGTTCTCCCTAGGCACCGTGATTGCCATACCATCATGGCACAGCTGCGGCACTGACGTAGAGCGTTCGACGCGACAGCGCCCAGTAAGTGCTAAAGTGGTAAGGCAACTCGCACCCTGACGATGTTCCATTGGAGGTACGTATGAAAAGGACGCTTTCACTAATCTTGGTTTCGCTGTTCGCCCTGTCTCTGCTCAGCGGCTGCAACACCATGCGCGGTGCCGGGCAGGATATCGAAGAAGGGGGCGAAGCGATCCAGCGTCAGTCCGACTGACGCTGCCCCTTGCCGGCGCGGGGCTGGCCTGCTGGCTGGCCCCGCGCATTCAGATTCGCAACGACTCAACGGGTCGCGCATGTTCGCACGGAGCCTGGTAACGCTGGGCGCTGCCTTACTGGTGAGTGCCTGTACTATGACTGCATCGCCACCGCCCACCGATCCGGCCCCACACCCGCCCCGCGGCGATGAGACCGATGATCGCTGCGGCGCGGGACGGGTTCAGGATCGCGTGGGACGAACCTACAGCGAGTCGCTGGGGCAAGCCCTGCTACAGGAGAGTGGCGCCGGCGCACTGCGGGTGATGCGTCCGGGGCATGCCTACACCCTCGAGTACCGCGCCGACCGCCTCAATGTTCGCGTTGACGAGGAGGGCGTGATCACTGCCATCGGCTGCGGCTAGTCTCCTCCCGCCGAGGGCAGCGGCGGTTGTCGTCAGTCGTAGCGCTGTTTCCACTGCTGTTGTGCGACCTGCCCCTTGATCACTTCCAGCATGTCGACCAGCACCTGCTCGGTGACACGGTCGGTGCGGGCGTCGACGCGCAGCCAGGCATCGAAGCTGCTGTCGGCCAGGCGCTCCACCAGCTGGTTGAACTCCGGCGAGCGCAACCCCTCGATGGTCTCGTCGACCAGACGGCAGGCGATGTCGCTCAGCGAATCGTTGAGCGCACGGGAGACCTGGCCACCCAGCGGCAGGCGCCGCAGGCGCTTGATTTCGGGGCTTTCGGCAAGGGTGCGTCCTACCAGGGCGCTGATGTAGCGCATCAGATCATCCCGGTTGGCCCGGTAGGCGCTGTCGACCATCGTCTCCAGGCGTCGACTGATTTCGTGGATCAACTGCTGCTTGCGCGGCATCACCACGTCTTCGGTGAGTCGCTTCGACAGCGAGTCACTGCTGCGCACCTGGTCCTGCATGCTGTCCAACAGGCGCAGGGCGGCGCGATCGGAGAGCTCTTCCATCACGATGTCGTAGTACTTGGCATAGACGCCGTAGAGCTGCCAGCGGCGGACATCGATCAGCCCCAGGCGCTGCAGGCGGTGCAGCAACGAGATGACGCGCAGCACCCGCAGCAGCCGGAAGCCGCCCAGAGGGATACAGCCCAGCACGTCGTACCAGTGCACGAAGGGGTAGAAGAACCAGCGGTGATAGCGGCGTTCGACGATCGCCACGACCCAGCCCACCAGGACATCGAGCAGCAGGATTGCCACGAAGGCCAGATCGATGTTGATGAAGTTGGCACGGATATGGCGCTCGTAGGCGCCGTGCAGTTCTGGCGCTGCGGCTTCGAAGGCGGCGTTCAGCGGCGGCAGCAAAAACAGACTGTCGAAGAGCAGCAGCACCAGGTTGGCGATGACCACCGTGATGATCAGCAGATCCCACACTAGGTGGACCTTGTCTTGCCGGGGAGAGCGTGCGCCTTGCTCCGGGCTGGGGTGGGACATGGTCCCTCCTGAATACCGCTGGTGGAAGTGATGCGCATGGCACGGCAGCCGTACTCGGTCAGTTGCTGGCCTGGCCGTTGCGCGCATCCTTCTGGTTGGCGAGATGATCGTCCTGGGCGCGCCGCTCTTCGGCTTCTGCCCGCTTGCGCAGCGTCTTTCTCAGCGCTGCCTTCTCGAAGCGTAGCTTCTGCAGCGGTGTTTCCAGCCTGAGCGGCGGTACTCGAGCCGGCTTACCGCTGTCGTCCACGGCCACCATGGTCAGATAGCAGCTGTTGGTGTGGCGGATCACCTTGTCGCGAATGTTCTCGGCCACCACCTTGATGCCGACCTCCATGGAAGAGCGTCCGGCGTGATTGACGGTGGCCAGGAAGGTAACCAGCTCACCGACGTGGATAGGCTGCTTGAACAGCACCTGGTCGACAGAAAGGGTGACCACATAGTGGCCGGAGTAGCGGCTGGCACAGGCATAGGCGACTTCGTCGAGCTTCTTGAGGATCGCCCCACCGTGTACCTTGCCACTGAAGTTGGCCATGTCGGGCGTCATCAGCACGGTCATCGAGAGTTCGTGCTGGCCGGGGAGGTCGGGGGGAGTCATGGCTGGGCATCCTTCGGGGTCTCGACACAGCATAGCGCCTCGCGACCGGAGTGGCTGCGAGGCGCTTCGGGGCGTTGCGTTGACGTCAGAACCAGGTCAGGCCCACGGCGATGATGGCGCCGGTGATGAACAGCTGTATCAGGCAGAAGCCCATGATGTCCTTGGCCTTGAGTCCGGCGATGCCGAGCACCGGAAGCGCCCAGAAGGGCTGCAGCAGGTTGGTCCAGGCGTCGCCCCAGGCCACGGCCATGGCGATACGCGGCACATCGACGCCGAGCGCCTCTGCGGCGGGCAGCATGACCGGTGCCTGTACCGCCCACTGACCACCACCGGAAGGCACGAAGATGTTGACGATGCCGGCGCTGATGAACGACCAGAACGGCAGCGTGGCCTCGGTGGCGAAGGAGATCAAGGCTCCGGACAGGGTCTCGGCAAGCCCCGACTGCACCATGATCGCCATGATCCCCGCATAGAAGGGAAACTGGATGACGATGCCGGCGCCGCCCTTGATCGCCTCCTGCAGGCTCTCGAGCAGGCTGCGCGGTGTGCGGTGCAACACGATGGCCAGGAAC
Source organism: Pseudomonadota bacterium (assembly GCA_051749645.1). Lineage (GTDB taxonomy): Bacteria > Pseudomonadota > Gammaproteobacteria > Pseudomonadales > Halomonadaceae > Halomonas. The sequence continues at coordinate 30,526 of JBNJIT010000012.1, read as the reverse complement.
AGGAACAGGAAGTTGACCACGTTGAGGTTGAGGCCACCATTGCGCAGCAGGAAGTGGTCCGCCAGGAAGAGCAGGCCGGGGATGCCCACCAGCCAGGCCAGCGTCACGCTGTTTTCCAGGCGATCGGCCGGGCGCTGGATGCGTACTCGGGCCTTGTCCGGCTCCTCGAGCAACGCCGGATCGACATAGACGCTCTCCTGCTCGTCGGGCAGCATCAGCCGGTTGACCAGTGGCACGGCGATGAACAGGCAGAGCACGATGCTCAGATTGAACAGCGAGAAGATGGTTTCGCCGGTGCCGATCACGCCGATTTGCTCGACGCTGAAGTGTCCGTCGGTGGCGATGGTCAGCGGCACCGAGCCGGCCAGCCCGCCGTGCCATACGATGAATCCGGAGTAGGCGCTGGCAACCAGCAGGCGGTAGTCGACGCGTATCTGCCGGGCGAGCTCCTTGGCGAACAGTGCCCCCACCACCAGGCCGAATCCCCAGTTGATCCAACTGGCTGCCAGCGAGACCAGGGTGACCAGCACGATGGCTGCGCCGGCATTCTTGGCCAGTGCGGCCAGGCGCTGCAGTAGTCGCTTGACGGGCGGCGAGCTGGCCAGCATGTAACCGGTCACCAGGATCAGCAGCATCTGCATTGAGAAGGTCAACAGATTCCAGAAACCATCACCCCAGAACCGCATCACCGCCAGTGGCGTTTGGCGCTCCACAGCAATGGCGGCGGCGGCGGCGATGACGGTAAGCAGCAGCACGAAAATGTAGGGGTCGGGCAGGTAGCGCTCGACCAGCTTGACGGCAGGTCTGGATAAGGTCTTGAGCATGGCGGATTCGCTTCTTCTGATTGGCCTTTGTATCGACACAAAAGTAGCGCAGTCTCAGTGGGTTGCGCCAATAGCCGGTCAACGGTGACGCGCTTTGCCAGGTTTGTCAAAACTGGCAGTGGCCGGCGCATGGCACCAGCTGTGGCGCCGATGATGGCGGTAGTAGCTGAACAGGGTGGCCGAGCGCACGGCCGTGAAGAGCAGGAAGGCGAACCACAGGCTGTGGTTGATCAGGGGCTCGGGAAGCAGCGCCTGGCCCAGCCACCAGGCGGGCAGGTAGGCGGCGAGGCCGGCAAAGATGCTGTTGCGCATTTCGCGAATGGCCGTGGCGCCGATGAAGACGCCGTCGAGCAGGTAGCTCCATACGGCAATGAGCGGCATGGCCACCATCCATGGCAGATAGACCGCGGCCGTGGCACGGACCTCCGGCAACCCGGTGAGCAGGGCGATCAGCCATTGGCCACCCATCGCGAAGGCCAGTGCAGCGACCGTGGCCGTGAACAGCGAAAGCAGCGCGGCGCTGCCCACGGCCCGACCGAACTCGTCCCAATGCCGGCGGCCTACCGAGCGCCCGGTGAGTGCCTCGGCGGCATGGGCGAAACCGTCCAGCGCATAGCTGGTGAGCATGATGAACTGCAGCAATACGGCATTGGCGGCCAGGATGGTATCGCCTTGAGCCGCGCCTCGCGACGTGAAGAACGCCATGGCGAACAGCAGCCCCAGGGTGCGTACGAAGAGGTTGGCATTGACCGAGAACAGTTCGCCGTAGGCGCCAAGCGCCAGCAGTCGGCTGCGCAGGAAGCGTCCTTCCAGCCGCCCGAGCTGACGCATCACCAGCCAGCCGCCGAACGCCAGCGCCGTGTAGTCGGCGATCACCGTGGCCCAGGCCACGCCGTCGCTGGTCATGCCCAGCCCTACCACGAACAGCAGGTCGAGGAGGATGTTCACGCCGTTGGTCAGTACCAGGATGGCCAGCGTCACGCGTGAGTTCTGCTGGCCCAAGAACCACCCCAGGATGGTGTAGTTGGCGAGAACTGCGGGTGCCGAGAGAATGCGTATCTGGGCGTATTCGGCGGCCAGTGCCGTGGCCACTGCGCTGCCGTCGAGCAGCCACAGGCCGAGCGCGATCAGCGGTTGCGACAGGAGGATCAGAACGCTGCCGATGCCAGCGGCGAGCAGCAGCGACTGGCCCAGCAGGTTGCTTACATCGACGTCGTTTTCACGTCCGACTGCCTGAGCTGTGAGCCCGGTGGTGCCCATGCGCAGGAAGCCGAAGCCCCAGTAGAGAAAACTGAACAGGGTGGCACCCAGAGTCACGGCAGCCAGGTAGCGCGAGTCCGGCAGATGGCCCACCACCGCGGTATCGACTAGCCCCAGCAGAGGCACGGTGACGTTGGAGAGGATGATCGGCCAGGCCAGCGTCCATATGCGCCGGTGGGCTGCCCCTGAGGTGTCGATTCGGCTCACGGTGGCTTTCCCGGTAGGCGAATGCGCATCTTGGTCAGCCTTGGCCGTCAACGCAACAGCCCCGCGAGAGCGGGGCTGAAAGAGGGGCTGGCACCGCGTTCAGGCAGCGGTGATCAGACGATACTTGGCCATCAACGCCTCGCGGCTCTCTTCGCGCTCGGGATCGAGGGGAATGCAGTCGACCGGGCACACCTGCTGGCACTGCGGCTCGTCGTAATGGCCGACGCACTCGGTGCACAGGTTGGGGTCGATGACGTAGATCTCCTCGCCGGGCGAAATGGCGCCGTTGGGGCATTCGGGTTCGCAGACGTCGCAGTTGATGCACTCGTCGGTGATCATCAGTGCCATGGGACTACCTCGCGATCGGGCTGGCCGGTTCGGCTGGCGGCGCCCTGGGTGATGCCGTTCGGCGAGCGAATCGCCGAGTAATTCAGTCAGGTATTGTAATGGCTCTTCAGCGTTTCGGCGACCCTGGGATGCACTAGGCGCGAGATATCGCCACCGAGCTTGGCGATCTCGCGCACGATGGTCGAGGAGATGTAGGAGTTCTCCACCGCCGGGGTGAGGAACACGCTCTCCAGCTGCGGGGCCTGGGCACGGTACATGTTGGCCAACTGCAGCTCGTACTCGAAATCCGACACGGCGCGCAGGCCGCGCAGGATCACCCGCGCGCCCTGCTCGGCCATCATGTCGGTGAGCAGCCCCGAGAAGCCGATGACTTCGACATTAGGCAGTTCGGCGGTGACCTCGCGGGCCAGGGTCAGGCGGGTATCGAGGTCGAGCGTCGGCCCTTTGCCGGGGCTTGCGGAAATCGCCACCACCACCCGGTCGAAGAGGCGGGACGCACGCTCGATCAGGTCGTAGTGGCCATGGGTGATGGGGTCGAAGGTGCCGGGATAGACAGCACGAGTGGTCACGTTTCGTCTCCTTCGTCGAGGCGTCCGAAGGGATTGTTCACCGCCAGCGATACCGGGCGGGCATAGCCGGGAATATGGATCCGGTCACGACCGACCTCGAGTTCCGGGCCCTCCAGTACGCCCTCGCCGAAACGATAGCGGGCCTGGTAGTGGCCAAGATCGGCCTCGGCGAGATAGGTGCGTGCGGCTTCGCGGGTGATCTCGCGACGCTCGCGCCAGGCGGCCAGAGCCAGCTCGCCGTGGCGGCTGGCCATCAGTCGCTCGGTTACCGCCGGTGAGAGCACCACGCCGGTCGCGTTGTTGCCGCCGAATCCCTTGGCATTGATGAAGGCGGCGTCAGCGCTGAAGGCTAGCGGCTCGCGGAACAGCTGGAGGCGTTCGGCGTAGACGTCTTCGGCGACGGTATCCAGGGAGGGGATGCCCGGCAGCAGGCCGTGGCAAAAACTGCCCAGGGCGCTGGCCAGCTGGTCACCCGCAGCGCTGCCCTGAGAGTGGCCGACGAAAGCCTTCACCGCGACCACGGGCCAGGTCTCGATGCCCTGGGCCTCGGCCACTCTGTCGAACACATGGGATTCGGTGACGCGATTCTTGGGCGTGCTGGTGCCGTGAGCGTGCAGGAAAGTGCGTTCGCGCAGCGCTCGGGGGCCGAGCATGTCGCGCACCAGAGCGGCGGCTTTGCCCAGAGTGATGTAGTTGCCGATGCCGGGGGCCGAAATGGAGCGCTTCCAGCCGTCGGCATTGACGAAGACGCCCGGCACGCTGCCGAGAACCTCGGCGCCGGTTTCCAGCGCCAGGGTGTCATCCATCAGCAGCAGGAACTGGCTCGACTCGGCGATGGTGAAACCGCAGTTGCGGGCGAAGGGGCGGCAGGCGCGCTGGTAGTCGCTGTCGGTGAGCAGCTCCAGGGCATCCAGCGCCTTGAGGCTGTCGTCGTCGGCCAGCGCTCCCATGGCGCGAAAGCCTTCGATGATCTCCGGTGTGATGGGCGCATCGGCGGTGCCCACCATGACCACGCGGCGCTGGCCGCTGCGAATGTCCTCGACGCCCAGGCGCAGGTTGTAGAGGAAACTGGCACAGGCGCCGAGCGCCGCGCCGGTACCACCCACGCTGCCCAGCACGTAGGCGTTGAGGAAGTCGGCGGGCATCTGGCCGTAGCCCAGCGGCATCTGCTTGGAAGTGGCACGATTGCCCGAGACGAAGCTCTTGAGCAGGCCGCCCCAGCCTTCGTCGTCGAGCTGGCCGATGGAGTTGCCGGCGTAGACGGCGATGTCGTCGGGGTCGAGGCGGTCGCGCAGCATCTCCCACTCCAGGCCGCTGTCGCCCAGGCAGTCGCTGGCGGCGAAGATGGCCATGGAAAGCCCGCGCGGATGGTGCACGCTGCGGTAGTAGCGGCGCGGGTCGAAGCCGCTGGGCAGTTGGCCGGCAGTGCGAACCTGGGCCGGGCGGGTTTCCGGCAGCATCACCTCGAGATCGCCCGGCGGAACCGATACTTCCAGCGTTCGCCGGTCGATCTCGCGTACCTGCCAGGTGGGCGGCAGGCTGTCGGGCAGTTGACGACGGCGCACCTGGAAGGTCAATGGCGCCTCGAGAGTGAGATTGGCGCGGCGATTGGCGGGCAAACCGGCATCGTTGAAGCGCGGATCCTCGATACGGCGAATCAGCGTGTGGTCGAGCACTCGGGCACGGCACTGATCGGCGAGCTGCGCAGCCGAGATCGCCTGGCCCTCGGCATCGCGCCAGCCATCGCCATGATGGTTGCCCAGGCCCATCAGGGTGGCCAGCCCCAGCAGCAGATCTTGCTGGTCGCCGTCGGGCAGAGCATCGAAGATGGTGCGACGGAATGCCTGATGGCCAGACGTTCGACCGGCGGGGTTGATGCCGCCCATGCCGACGATCACGGGTAAGTGTGACAAGCCGCTTTCCTCGTGTGCTGTTCGTGCGAGTCGCTGTTATGAGTATGGGATGGGCGATCATAGCACCCGGTTTGCCATGGCGTCATGGGCCTGGCAGGCCCGGTGGTTGGTCTCCGATGATAAAACAAACGTTTGAAAAAATGCCTCGACTGGGGTATCCTGTGACAGCTGTTTGAGTCATATGAGTGGGTATATGGGCGCCTCGCCATGAGGCGCCTTTTTTTTGCGATTGGGGCCACCCCATGCCGCGTTGGCCATGCGGTGCCGGCGGGCGGCCCCGCGGATGGTCCCGGGACTGGTAGAATGGTCGGCCGTTAGTGTCGACGAGGGAGTCCCATGCAGGCCGCGTCCCGCACCATCACCTCCAATCAGACCGGGCCGCACGACGACCTGGCACGCCGCGTTGCTCGGGCACTGGCCCATCCGCTGCGCAAGCCGGTAGCCGAGCACACCCGCGAGGCGTTCGCCCAGGCCCGGGCCTGGTTGGCCGAGCGGCCAATGCCGCTGATTCTCGATGCCGGCTGCGGCGTGGGGCTCTCCACGCGTCGCCTCGCTGGGCGCTTCGGCGACCATGCGGTGATCGGCGTGGATCGCAGCGCCCATCGGCTGGGCCGCAACCATGGTGAGTTGCCGGACAATGCGCTTCTGGTGCGTGCCGACCTGGTGGACTTCTGGCGCCTGGCGCTGGCAGCGGGCTGGCAGCCGGTACGCCACTACCTGCTCTACCCGAACCCCTACCCCAAGGCGGCACATCTCAAGATGCGCTGGCATGGTCACCCGGTGTTCCCGACGATCATGGCGCTGGGAGGGCGTCTGGAACTGCGTTCCAACTGGCGTCTCTACGTGGAGGAGTTCTCCCTGGCGCTGGGGCAGGTCAGCGGAATGACGGCCGCCGTTGAACCCTTTCAGCCGGCGGCGAGCGGTGAGCCGCTCACGCCTTTCGAGGCCAAGTACCATGCCAGTGGCCAGACGCTGTGGCGACTGGTCGTCGAGCTGCCCTATCCCCTGGCTCACGAAGCCCGCTGACAATGGAGAGATGATGGTGATCACCTATGTCTACCTGGCCCTTGCGATCGCTGCCGAAGTGATCGGCACCAGCGCGCTCAAGGCCTCCGAGGGCTTTACCCGTCCGTGGCCGAGCGTGGTCGTGGTGGTTGGTTACGGCCTGGCCTTCTTCCTGCTCAGCCTGGTGCTACGCAGCCTGCCGGTGGGTATCGCCTATGCCATCTGGGCGGGGTTGGGCATCGTACTGGTGACCGTTGCCGGGGTGGTGGTCTATGGCGAGACTCCGGATCTGCCGGCGGTGGCGGGAATCGCCATGATCGTTGGCGGAGTGGTGGTGATTCAGCTCTTTTCCAAGGTGGCCGCACATTGATGTGCGCCGCGCCGACCGATATCCGTTCGAGGGTTTCCAACATGTCTTGCCGCGTCCTGCTTGCGTTGTTGCTGCTCTGCTTGCCGCTGGCGGCCCCGGCAGCGGGCTTCACGGAACTCGGCCGTCTGGCCGAGCGCGGCTTTCTGATCGGGGCCGAGGCTCGCCTGCTCGGCAGCGATGAAGTACTGGGCAGCCTCGCGTCGGAGCGCCAGCTGTCGCCGGCATCGGTGTCCAAGATCTACCTGGCCGCGGCGGCGCTGGACCGCTGGGGGCCGCAGCACCGCTTCACCACGCGGCTGGTCAGCGCTGCCGAGCTGGATGCCGAGGGAAGGCTTCACGGCGACCTGGTGTTCGAAGGCAGCGGCGACCCGGGGCTTGCCACGGAGGATCTGTGGCGCCTGGCCCAGCGGCTCCATCAGCGCGGCGTGCGCGAGGTGCGCGGACGGCTGGTGGTCAGTCAGTGGCGTTTCGGGCCGGTGGCTTGCCTCACCACGGATCGCTGCGAGGCGCGTGAGCGCGTTGCCAATACCTACAGCGCGCTGCTCTCTTCGGCGGGCATCAACCACGGCAACTGGTGCGTCAGCGTGGCGCCGGGAGGCGAAGCGCAGGTGCCGGCCCGGGTGACCCACTGCGACGGCCAGGCATCCATCGTGGCAGTCGACAATCAGGTCATCACGCTGGGCGACGGGGGCGCGACGGCGCTCGATGCCGAGCGAATCACTCGCGACGGCGAAGATATCATGGTGCTGCGCGGCACCATCGCTGGGGATGCCGATCCCCGCGATGTCTACCGCACCAGTGGTGATCCCGCTGAGCAGACCGCGCGGACCCTGGCGGCAATGCTCGACCAGGTCGGCATCGGCGTGGAAGGCGGCCATGCCACCACCATCGAGCCGCCTTCGTCCATGGCCGATACCCTGGCAGCCGTGGAGGGGCAGCCACTGCAGGCGCTGCTGCTCGATACCCTGCACTACTCCAACAACTTCATGGCCGATATGCTGACGCTGGGGCTCGCCGATACGCCGCGCCCCACGCTGCTCGACGGTGCTGCGGCCATCGAGCATTTCGTGGCGGGGATTCCCGACCATGGACCGCTCACCCTGCGCAGTGGCAGCGGCCTGACCCCCGAGAGTCGCACTTCGGCCCGTGGCGTCAACGCGCTGCTGGCCAGCCTTTTCCATCGCCCATCGCTGTTTCCCGCTTTCCTGGGGAGTCTGCAGACGCCCGGTAACGGCGTGATGCGCTTCCTGCGTCGAGGCTCGCCGACCTTCCAGAATCGTGTGATGCTCAAGACCGGTACGCTCAACCAGCCGGTGGCGGTACGTGCCGTGGCAGGGTATTTTCGCACCCGCACGGGTCGCTGGGGGGTGTTCAGCGTCTTCGTCAACGGCACGGCGACCACGCCCTGGCTCAACTGGACCCAGGTGCTGGATCCGCTGACCGAGGATATCGAACGCATGATCGAGACCAACTGAGAAGGACGCTCCCATGAAGCCTGCACACACCGGCTGGCGCCATCTGGTTCACTCCACCCGCTATTCCCTCAAGGGGCTGTACGCCGCCTTCTGCCACGAGTCGGCCTTCCGCCAGGAGCTGCTGATCTGCGTACTGTTGTTGCCGCTGGCGCTGTGGCTCGGCCAGGGGCCGCTGGAGTGGGTGTTGCTGATCGGCAGCTGTCTGCTGGTGCTCATCGTGGAGCTCGTCAACAGTGCCATCGAGAGCGTGGTTGATCGTATCGGTACCGAGCCTCACGAGCTCTCGGGGCGTGCCAAGGATCTCGGTTCGGCGGCGGTCATGCTGACGCTGTTGCTGGCGGCGCTCACCTGGGGGCTGTTGGGCTGGGAAGCGATGCTCGGCTAGCCTGTGCCGCGGCCATGGGTGCCGTTGTTCGGCCGCCTTGGTTATGCTGGGGGGTATTCGAGATGCAACGAGCGAGCCCCTCATGGCCCTGTCCGACGATTTTCTGCCTTGCGACGATGTACCCGCTGCACTGAAGCCGGCCCTTGGCAAGGCATGGCAGCGCCTTGCCGAGAGTCTTGCCGAGGCCGACAACGTCGCCGAGATGACCGGCCAGGAGATCCCTTCCGAAAGCTGGGAGGCGCTGGCCGACAGCCGTCGTCGCCAACTGGCGCGTGTGCTCGCCATCTCTACGTTCGCCGCCGAGACACTGGTGCGCCATCCCGACTGGCTGCAGCATCTGGATGCCAGCGGTGAGCTGGATGCGGCACTGGCGCCGGATACCCTCGGCGACATGCTCGCGGAGCGACTGGAGAGCGCCGCGGACGAGGACGAACTGCATGCCGCCCTGCGCCGCTTTCGCCAGGCACGCATGCTGGGCATCGTGTGGCGAGACCTGACCCGTCCGCCGGGTATCGACATGTGGGCCACGGCGGAAGCCGTTTCGCGGCTCGCGGAGGCTTGCCTGGAGGGAGCGCTGGGCTGGCTGGAAGCGCACCTGGCACCGCGCTGGGGGCATCCCGCGCCGCGCAGCGACGGCAGCGAGCAGCGCTTGGTGGTGCTCGGCATGGGCAAGCTGGGGGCCGGTGAGCTCAACCTCTCCTCCGACATCGACCTCATCTTCGCCTTTCCCGAGAAGGGCGAAACCCAGGGCGGGCGCAAGTCGCTCGACCACCAGGAGTACTTCACCAAGCTGGGCCAGCGGTTGATCGGGGCCCTGGATGCGGTGACCGCCGACGGTTTCGCGTTTCGTGTCGACATGCGCCTGCGTCCGCTGGGTGACGGCGGCCCCCTGGTGGGGAGTTTCTCCTCGCTTTCCAGCTACTACCAGGATCAGGGGAGGGAATGGGAACGCTATGCGATGCTCAAGGCGCGGCCGGTAGCCGGTGACCGTGAGGCGGGCCGCGAGCTGCTCGCCAACCTGCGCCCGTTCGTGTATCGCAAGTACCTCGATTTCGGCGCCATCGAGTCGCTGCGCGAGATGAAGGCGCTGATCAACCGTGAGGTGAAGCGTCGCGGCATGCAAGCCAACATCAAGCTCGGCCGCGGTGGCATTCGCGAAGTGGAGTTCGTGGTGCAGGCGTTCCAGCTGATTCGCGGTGGCCGCGACACCGAGCTACAGGTCACCTCCCTGAAGACGGCGCTGGCAAGGCTACCCGAGCTCGGCCTGCTGCCCGCCGAGGTGGTCGATGAAATCGAGCCCGACTACGCCTTTCTGCGCGACCTGGAGCACGCTCTCCAGGCACTGGAAGATCGCCAGACCCAGAGCCTGCCCGACGACGACCTGGATCGTGAGCGGGTTGCCCTGGCGCTGGGCATGGAGGACTGGCCGGCGGTGGTGGCATGTCTCGATGAGGTGCGTACCCGCGTGCGCCGGCACTTCGATGCGGTGATCGCCGATCCGGAAGCGGAACTCGAAGAGGGTAGCGAAGCGGAATCGGCGGCAGGGGCCTCCCTCGACGACTGGCGAGCGCTATGGCACGGCGAGTTCGATGACGACGAGGCTCGCGGGCGGCTCGTCGAGGCGGGGTTCAGCGATCCGGAGACGACCTACCGGCGCCTGGTCACCCTGCGCCAGTCGCGCCATGTCCAGGCCATGCAGCGTATCGGCTTCGAGCGTCTCGAGGCGCTGCTGCCGCTGTTGCTCGATGCGGCGGCGGCCAGTGAGTCGCCGGACACGGCGCTGGAGCGCGTGCTGCCGCTGGTCGAGTCGGTGCTGCGGCGCACGGCGTATCTGGCGCTGCTGCGCGAGAATCCGGAGGCGCTGAACCATTTGATGCATCTGTGCGGAGCGAGCCCATGGATCGCAGAGCAACTGGCGCGTCATCCGCAACTGCTCGACGAACTGCTCACTCCGGAGACTCTCTATACGCCGGCCGACAAGGCGCGTCTCGCCGATGAGCTGCGCCAGGCCCTGGGGCGCATTCCCGAAGACGATGAAGAGGCACAGCTCGAGGCGCTGCGCGTGTTCAAGCACGCCCACGTGCTGCGCGTGGCGGCCTCCGATATCGCCGGTACGCGCCATCTGATGAAGGTCAGCGACTATCTCACCTACATTGCTGAAGTCCTGCTCGATGCCGTGCTGGCCATGGCATGGAAGCACCTGACCCGCAAGCACGGCTATCCGCTGAGGAGTGACGGCAGCCGGGCCGGGGCTGAGCCGGAGTTCCTGGTCATCGGCTACGGCAAGCTGGGTGGCATCGAGCTCGGCTACGGTTCCGACCTCGACCTGGTGTTCATCCACGATGCCGATTCCGGCAGCAGTACCGATGGGCCGCGGCCGCTGGACACGCCGGTGTTCTTCACGCGCCTCGGCCAGCGCATCATCCATCTGCTTACCGTGGTGACGCCGGCCGGCACCCTCTACGAGGTGGACATGCGCCTGCGCCCTTCAGGCAACTCGGGGCTGCTGGTCACCTCGCTGCCGGCCTTCGCCGAGTACCAGCGCCGCGAGGCCTGGACCTGGGAGCACCAGGCGCTGGTGCGCGCGCGGGTGGTGGCCGGGCATGCCGACCTGGCCGATGCCTTCGAGGCGGTGCGCCGCGAGATCCTGGGCCGCGAGCGCGATACTCAGGCGCTGCGCGACGAGGTGGTGAAGATGCGTCACAAGATGCGCGAGCATCTGGGCAGCAAGGGCAACGGCGACGATTTCGACCTCAAGCACGACCCGGGCGGCATGGTCGACATCGAGTTCCTGTGCCAGTTCGCGGTGCTCTCGATGGGGGCCGAGACCCCCGAGCTGCTGACCTACAGCGACAACATGCGCATTCTGGAAACGCTGGAAGCGACTGGCCGTCTGCCGGGGCGCGACTGCCAGCGTCTGCGCGATGCCTATCTGGCCTATCGCAGCGCCGTACACCGGGCTTCGCTGACCCGCGAGGCGGCGCGTGGCCGTGACGCCGACTTTCACGCCCACCGGCAGGCCGTCAGCGAACTCTGGCAGCGGCTGATGGAGCCGTGACGCCATCGCCCGAGTCGGCCTCCCTCCCGAGCCTTCCGGCCTGCCGTTCTGGCGGACTCTTTGATGAAGCGTTGCCGTCGACAGAGGCGAACACCTGACAGATGTCATTTCTTGGCTACCCTGAAAGCCAGCGCGACATAATGCCGCACCGACCAAGGGGAAGGGGGGAGTTGCCATGGCTACATCGCAGCACGACACCGAAGCCCCGGAGGTTCGCAGGAAGCGTGAGCTCCGCCTGTTCCTGTTCATCGCCTTCCTGCTCTTTCCACTGCTGGCCATTGCCGTGGTCGGCGGCTACGGGTTCGTGGTGTGGATGCTGCAGCTCTTCTTCGGCCCTCCCGGGCCGCCGGCGTGATCGGGAGAGGGCATGACAGATACCCATCCCGGCCACAGCCGCTCACGTCGTCAGCTGTTTCGTTCGCTGGCCGGCCAGGGCTCGGTACGCCGTCCGCCCTGGAGCGGTGACGACTTCCTGGATCGCTGCACGCGCTGCGCGGCCTGCCTGGAGGCCTGCCCGGAGGGAGTGCTGTTCAACGGCGATGGCGGTTACCCGGAGATCCGCTTTGCCGAAGACGGCTGCACCCTGTGCGGGGAGTGCGTCGCCGTCTGTGACGCCGGGGTGTTCGATACCTCTCGCACCGCGTTCCCATGGCATGCCGCCATCCAGTCCCAGTGTCTGGCCTCGGTCGACATCCACTGCCAGACCTGCCAGGACGCCTGCGAGTGGCGGGCGATCCGTTTCGTTCCGACCCTTGGCCGGCCGCCGCAGCCCGAGGTCGACAGCGACGCCTGCACCGGCTGCGGCGCCTGCCTGGCGCTGTGCCCCAACGACGCCATCCGTCTGATCGACAACGAGGAGGCTCACGACACTTGATTCCCGTGAACAAGAACGACAAAAGCGACCAGGAGATCGCCCCGTGACGACACAAAGCCTGCATATCGCCAGTTTTCTGGTGCACGTACGCCCTGCGCAGTGCGCCTCCGTAGCCGCGTGGCTGGCCGATCAGCCCGGCTGCGAGGTGCGTGCCCAGGATCCCGCCGGCAAGCTCGTAGTGGTAATGGAGAGCGAAGGGGAGCAGCCGATCCTCGAGCGCATCGACGATGCCCGCCGTCAGCCCGGCGTGCTCGATGCGGCACTGATCTATCACCAGTTGCTCGATCCGGCGACTGCCGATGAACCGCAGGAGGCCGCCTCATGAAGCTGACCCGTCGCGAATTCGCCAAGGCCAATGCCGCTGCCGTGGCTGCGGCCACCGCCGGCTTGCCCATTCCGGCAAGTGCCAGCAGCCTGATCACCAATACCGAGCTGACTCGGCTCGAGTGGAACAAGGCTCCCTGCCGCTTCTGCGGGGTGGGGTGCAGCGTGATGGTGGCGACCCAGGACGACCGCATCGTCGCCACCCACGGGGACATCCAGTCCGAGGTCAACCGCGGGCTCAACTGCGTCAAGGGTTACTTCCTCTCCAAGATCCTCTACGGCGAGGATCGCCTGCGTCAGCCGCTGTTGCGCAAGCGCAACGGCGTCTACGACAAGAACGGCGATTTCGAACCCGTCTCCTGGGACGAAGCCCTCGACCTCATGGCCGACAAGTTCAAGACGGCGATCCGCGAGCACGGCCCCGACAGCGTGGCGATGTTCGGTTCCGGCCAGTGGACGATCTGGGAGGGCTATGCGGCGAGCAAGCTGATGAAAGCGGGCTTTCGCACCAACAACATCGATCCCAACGCCCGCCACTGCATGGCCTCGGCGGTATTCGGCTTCATGCGCAGCTTCGGCTCCGATGAGCCCATGGGCGTCTACGACGACATCGAGGAGGCCGATGCCTTCGTGCTGTGGGGCTCCAACATGGCGGAGATGCACCCGGTGCTGTGGACGCGCGTCACCGACCGGCGTCTCTCCTACCCGGATACCCGCGTCGCCGTGCTCTCGACCTTCGAGCACCGCAGCTTCGATCTCGCCGACATCCCCATGGTCATGTCGCCCAACGCCGACGTGGTGATCCTCAACTACATCGCCAACCACATCATCCAGACCGATCGCGTCAATCGCGACTTCGTCGATCGCCACACCAACTTCGTGCGTGCGGTGGACGACATCGGCTACGGCCTGCGCGACGACGACCCGCGGCAGCAGGCGGCCGCCAACGCCGGCAATGCCAACGACTGGTCATCGATGAGTTTCGACGAGTTCGCCGAGCACGTGGCGCCCTTCACCCTGGAGCGTGCGGCGCGCGAGTCGGGCGTTTCGGAGAGTCGACTCGAGGAGCTTGCCGAGCTCTATGCCGACCCCGACACCAAGGTGATGACCTTCTGGACCATGGGGGTGAATCAGCACACCCGTGGCGTGTGGGTCAACAACCTCATCTATAACCTGCACCTGCTCACCGGCAAGATATCCGAGCCCGGCAACAGCCCCTTCTCGCTCACCGGCCAGCCCTCGGCCTGCGGCACGGCGCGCGAGGTGGGCACCTTCGCCCACCGCCTGCCAGCGGATCGGGTGGTGATGAACCCCGAGCACCGCCGCGACGCCGAGAAGATCTGGAAGCTGCCCGAGGGCACCGTGCCCGAGAAGGTGGGCTTTCATGCCGTGGAGCAGAGCCGGCGCCTCAAGGATGGCGACATCAAGGTCTACTGGACCCAGGTGTGCAACAACATCCAGGCCGGCCCCAACTCGATGCAGGAGACCTACCCCGGCTGGCGCAATCCCGAGGCCTTCGTCATCGTCTCCGACATCTATCCCACGGTGTCGGCGCAGGCTGCCGATCTCATCCTTCCGGCCGCCGGCTGGGTGGAGAAGGAGGGCGCCTTCGGCAACTCCGAGCGGCGCACCCAGTTCTTCCACCAGTTGGTGAGTGCCCCCGGCGAGGCGCGCTCCGACCTGTGGCAGACCCTGGAGCTGGCCAAGCGCATCCGCGTCGACGAGGTGTGGCCCGAGGAGCTGCTCGAGCGCGCCCCCGAGCATCGCGACCAGACGCTCTTCGAGCTGCTCTACGCCAACGGCCAGGTGGATCGCTTCCCGCTCTCCGACATGGAGGAGGGCTACGCCAACCAGGAGGCCGAAGACTTCGGCTTCTACGTGCAGAAGGGACTCTTCGAGGAGTACGCGCGCTTCGGGCGTGGCAAGGGCAAGGATCTCGACGACTTCGACGTCTACCATCAGGTGCGCGGCAAGCGCTGGCCGGTAGTCGACGGCGAGGAAACCCTGTGGCGCTATCGCGAGGGCTACGACCCCTACGTGGAGGAGGGCGCCGGCGTGCAGTTCTACGCCAAGCCCGACGACCGCGCGCTGATCTTCGCCGTGCCCGACGAGCCACCCCCCGAGGTGCCGGACGACGAGTACCCCTTCTGGTTGTGCACCGGCCGTGTGCTCGAGCACTGGCACACCGGCTCCATGACCCGGCGCGTGCCGGAGCTGCACCGCGCGGTGCCCGAGGCGCTGCTCTACATACATCCGGCAGACGCCCGCGAGCATGGCATGCGTCGCGGCAGCGAGGTGAAGGTGGTGAGCCGGCGCGGCGAGCTCCATCTGCGCGTCGAGACGCGTGGGCGGGTGAGCGTGCCGCGGGGCCTGGTCTATGTGCCCTTCTTCGATGCGGGGCGGCTGATCAACAAGGTCACGCTGGACGCCACCGATCCCATCTCCAAACAGACGGACTTCAAGAAGTGCGCAGTGCGTCTGGAACTGGTCAACCTCGCCTGAGGCCTCGGAGGATCGAGATCATGAAACGCCTAGCTATCTTCAGCCTGGTGGTCCCGCTGGCGCTTTTTGCCCAGGCGGGGGCAGACGAGCATCGCGACCCTTCGGCGCCGGACGGCCTGCGCCCTGGCGGCACCATCGGCCAGACCCTGCCGGCCCCGCCCATGGCCCGGCAGTCGCGCGAACCGGGGCGGCAAGTGCTCAACTACCCGGAACAACCGCCAGTGATTCCCCACACCATTCGCGACTACCAGGTGGATCGGCGCAGCAACCGCTGCCTGACCTGCCACAGCCGTGAGAACGCCGTGGATGCCGGCGCACCCATGGTCAGCATCAGCCACTTCCGCGACCGGCATCAGCAAGTGCTGGCGGCGGTCTCGCCGGACCGCTACTTCTGTACCCAGTGTCACGTGCCGCAGACCGATGCCGAACCCTTGGTCGACAATGAGTTCCGCACCGTGGATCAGGTGCTCACCGAGATGCTCGAGCGGGAAGGCGAAGGGGGTGGCCAATGAGACTCTGGCTGTCGCGCTATTGGCAGATTCTCACCCGCCCCAGCATGCACTTCAGCCTGGGCTTTCTGACCCTGGGTGGCTTTCTCTGCGGCGTGCTGTTCTGGGGGGGCTTCAACACCGCGCTCGAGGCCACCAACACCGAGCAGTTCTGCATCTCCTGCCACGAGATGGAGCGCAACCCCTTTCAGGAGCTGCAGGGCACGGTGCACTACTCCAACCGTTCGGGGGTGCGTGCCGAATGCGCGGACTGCCACGTGCCCCACGACTGGACCCACAAGATGGCGCGCAAGATGGAGGCCTCCAAGGAGGTGTGGGGCTGGCTGTTCGGCTCCATCGATACCGAGGAGAAGTTCGAGGCCAAGCGGCGCGAGCTGGCCGAACGCGAGTGGGCGCGGCTGGAGGCCAACGATTCGCTGGAGTGCCGCAACTGCCACGAGTTCGAATCCATGGACTTCACCGCCCAGAGCTCGCGCGCCTCGCGTGCCCACTCCACCTCGCTCGCCTCGGGGGAGGCGACCTGCATCGACTGCCACAAGGGCATCGCCCATGAGCTGCCCGACATGGGCGACGACTTCGATGCCAGTCAGGCCCACAACGGGCTGGCGAGCCTGGAGGCCTACGTGGCCCATCTGCCGCAGGAGGAGTGAGCACTCCGGCGTGACCGTCAGGCCGGCAGCAGGCCGACGAGGTGCAGCAGCCCGATGGCCACGCTGAGGGTTACGAAGGAGAGCAGGGTGGCGACCATCAGCGCGGCGGCACCCACGCCGCCCATGGCGTAGCGCTGGCCGAATAGCGGGTAGACGCTGATCATCGGTGCGCAGGCGAAGAGCATGGCGCCGGTGATCAGCGCTGGGTCCGGTTCCGGCATGAGAAGAAAGGCGCCGAGAATCGCCAGGGGGTGGAGAATCAGCTTGCCGGTGACGATCTGTGCGACATCGCCGAGCAGCCCCCGGACCTGCAGGCGGAACAGCGAAGCGCCGATCACGAAGAGCGATGCCGGGCCGGCAGCATCGGCGAGCATGTCTATGGTCCGGGCCAATGGCCCCGGCAGACTGAACCCCGACACCGCGACCAACACGCCGAACAACAGGCCGATGAGAACGGGGTTGCGACCCAGGCGTCGGGCGGTCTGACGCAGCGTTGCGGTGAGGCTCGCACCGCGCTGGTGGCCCATCTCGGCGAGGATCAGCGCAAGGGGGATGATCAGCAGGTTCTCGATCACCATGTTGAGCGCCAGGAATACCGCAGCCGGAGAGCCCAGCACCATGGCGGCCACCGGATAGCCGATGAAGCCGCTGTTGGAGGCGGCCATGCCCAGCGCCTGGATGGCGCCGCTGCTCAGCGGCAGGCGCTGCCAGGCCAGGGTCACTGCCAGGCCCAGGATGAACACCGCCAGCGACCCCAGGCCGTAGGCGAGCAGGTACTGGGTGTCGAAGACCTCCTCCAGCGGGTTCTGGGTCAGGGCGCGGATCACCAGTGCCGGCAGGGCGCAGTACATGACGAAGGTGCCGACTCCCCGTACCTGCTCGCGGCTGATGATGCGCCCGGCGATGGCCAGGTAGCCCACGCCGATGAGCAGGAAGATGGGGGCGGTGATGGCGAGTATCTCGAGCACGGCAGGCTCCTTGCCGAAAGGGCGCCCGTGGCTTCTCGGGCCGGGCGCCGGGGCTCGATGGGTGACGTTGCCGGGGCGTGTACGGCAGCTCGGTGTGCCCTAGCTCACATGGGTGCGAATTTCTTGCGCCTTGGCCTGCAGCAGCGGCAGGTAGTCGCGCATCAGGGTATCGTAGTCGACCCGGGCGGCGTTGGTGCTGATGTTGATGGCGCCGAGCAGCTTGCCGTGGGCATCGAAGGCCGGCACGGCGATGGAGCGCAGTCCCGAATCGAGTTCCTGGTCGGCGATGGCGTAGCCCTGCCGACGCACCTCGAGGATGCATTGGCGCAGCTCGGCGGTGTCGGTGAGGGTCTTGTCCGTGTAGCGCTCGAGGGTGGCCCGCTCGAGGAAGGCGTCGAGCTCGCTGTCGTCGAGCTGGGCGAGCAGCACTCGGCCCATGGAGGTGTGTGCCGCGGGCAGGCGGGTGCCCACCGAGAGGGTGATCGCCATCAGCCGGTGGCGCGAGGCGGAACGGGCAACGTAGATCACCGAGTCGCCGTCGAGCACGCCCAGCGAGGAGGATTCCCCGCACTCGGCGGTGATCTCCTCGAGTGCTTGCTGAATCACGCTGCGGTAGTTGTTGGCCGAGAGGAACGCATAGCCGAGCTGCAGCACCTTGGGGGCCAGCTCGAAGGAGCGGCCCTGCTTGCGCACGTAGCCCAGCGCGTGCAGGGTTAGGAGGAAGCGGCGTGCCCGTGCGCGGTTCATGCCGGTGCGCCCGGCCACTTCGCTGAGGGTCATGCGCGGGTGTGCCTCGTCGAAGGCCAGGACCACCTCGAGGCCGCTGGCCAGCGCCGTGACGAAGTCCCGGTCGTCCGGCGTCAGCATCTCATCCTGCTCTACTGTTTCCATCCTTGCGGTCCTTTATCGAGTTGCCCGTGATGAGGCGACGGTCTAGCCTATTGTTCGAAATGCGAACATTTGTGCAACTATAAGTTGGGATCCTTCGCCTCGTCCACCCATGGGAGTCTTCGTCATGCCTGCCGCGCTGCTTCAGCACCCCTTCATGAGCCCCCGAGCCTTGACCGAATGCCAGGCCCAAGCCTTGGTGGAGGCCATGCTGACCTTCGAGCTGGCTCTGGCCGAGGTCCAGGAAGCCCGTGGTGCCGTACCCGAAGGGGCCGGCCAGAGAATGCGCGACGTTCTGGCCTCTCACCCCTTCGATGTCGAGGCCATCGCCGCCGGTGTCGCCAGCGGCGGCAATGCGGCGATTCCCTTCGTCAAGCAGGGTCGTGCTGCTTTGCCGGAGGATCTCAAGCGTTACTGGCACCAGGGGGCAACGAGCCAGGACGTGCTCGACACGGCGTTGATGCTGCTGCTCGAGCCGCGGCTCGCGGCGATCGATGCCCTGCTCGTGCGCTGCCGGACGGCGGCGATTCCGCTGATGCGGCAGCACGCCGCCACGCCCATGGTAGGGCGCACCCTGATGCAGCAGGCGCTGCCCCTCGCCTTCGGCGTCAAGGTCGCCCACTGGGCGCTGGGGCTCGAACAGGCGCGCCGTCGACTGGCCGCTGTCGAGCTGCCGGTGCAGTTCGGCGGGGCCGTGGGCGTGCACTCTGGTTTAGACGGGCCGGGCTGGGACGACCTGGGCCTCGCTTGCATGGATGCCCTGGCCGAGCGGCTGGGGCTCGCCGTGCCGGTGCTGCCCTGGCATACCGACCGCCAGCCGATCCATGCCCTGGCCACTGCCCTGGATGCCGTGTCCGGGGCCGCCGAGAAGCTGGCGCTGGATGTCGCCCTGCTCACCCAGACCGAGGTCGGCGAGGTGGCCGAGCCGGCCGGTGAGGGGATGGGCGAATCCTCCTCCATGCCGCACAAGCGCAACCCGGTGCGCTGTGCGCTGATCCGCGGTGCCGCGCGCCAGGTGCATGGTCATACCTCGGTGCTGCTCAATGCCGCGGCCCAGCCGCTGGAGCGCGGCCTGGGCGAGTGGCACGCCGAGTGGGCGCCGCTCATCGACGCCGCCCTGCTGGTGGAGGGGGCGCTTGAACAAACCGCGGTGCTGCTCGAGGGGCTCGAGGTGTACCCCGAGGCGATGGCGCGCAACCTGGCGGCCACCGGTGGCGGGATCATGGCCGAACCGGCCTCGAAGCTGCTGACACCGGTGCTGGGCCAGGACGCCGCCAAGCGCATCAGTGCCGAGGCCGCTGAGGCGGCGCGTGAATCCGGCCGCCCCTACGCGGAGGTGTTGGGCGCCCATCCCGAGGTGGCGGGCCGGCTCGAGCCCGAGACTTTGGCTCAGGCCACAGATCCTGCTTTATACCTTGGTAGCAGCCAGCGACAGGTCCAGCGTGCCATCGCCTGGCTGGAAGAGACGTAATGCACTGATGAGAAAAGCAATTCGGCGAATTGCAAGGGGGAAGGTCAAACCTTCCCCCTGTTTCGTTTCGGGGCCGTGACGTTTGACGCTTCCCGCTTTGGGGGTTAGTTTGTTCGTATCACAAACCTATGTTCGTAAAACGAACAAATTGGCGAGCCGGTCGGTCTACTGCCGCTGGCTCCTGGCGAATCAGCGAGAGGCAACCACAATGGCCGAGATTCTCAGCCTGCATGATGCCGTGGCGCGCTACGTGGAGGATGGCGCCACGGTGGCCATGGAGGGTTTCACCCATCTCATCCCCTTTGCGGCGGGTCACGAGGTCATCCGCCAGGGCAAGCGCGATCTCACCCTGATCCGCATGACCCCCGATCTGATCTACGACCAGCTGATCGGTGCCGGCTGCGCCAGGAAGGTGATCTTCTCGTGGGGCGGCAACCCCGGCGTGGGTTCGCTGCATCGCCTGCGCGACGCCGTGGAGAAGGGCTGGCCACGCCGGATCGAGATTCTCGAGCACAGCCACGCCGCCATGGCCTGCGCCTTCGAGGCGGGCGCGGCGGGCCTGCCGATGGCCGTGCTGCGCGGCTACGTGGGCAGTGACCTGCCCAAGGTCAACGACCAGATCAAGTTCATCGAGTGCCCTTTCACCGGCGAGCGCCTGGCGGCGGTGCCTTCCATCCGTCCGGACGTATCCATCGTCCATGCCCAGAAGGCCGATCGTGCCGGTAACGTTCTGGTGGAAGGCATCATCGGCGTGCAGAAAGAGGCGGTGCTGGCCGCCAAGCACAGCATCGTCACCGTCGAAGAGGTCGTCGACGAGCTGGCCGTCGAGCCCAACGCCTGCGTGATCCCCGGCTGGGCGATCAGCGCCATCGCCGTGGCCGAGCGGGGCTCGCTGCCCTCCTACGCCCACGGCTACTACGACCGCAACAACCGCTTCTACAAGGAGTGGGACGCCATCGCCCGCGACCGCGACGCCTTCACCCAGTGGCTCGACGACCACGTCTACAATGCCGGAGGAGCGACCCAATGAGCCTCGACTACACCTCCTCGGAGATGATGACCGTCACCGCCGCCCGGGCTCTGGAGAACGGCATGACCTGCTTCGTGGGCATCGGCTTGCCCAGCGAAGCGGCCAACCTGGCGCGCCTGACCCACGCCCCCGATGTGGTGCTGATCTATGAGTCCGGCACCCTGCAGACCAAGCCCGAGGTGCTGCCGCTCTCCATCGGCGACGGCGAGCTGTGCGAATCGGCGCTGACCACCGTTTCGGTGCCGGAGATGTTCCGCTACTGGCTGCAGGGCGGTCACGTCAGCGTGGGCTTTCTGGGCACCGCGCAGATCGACCGCTTCGCCAATCTCAACACCACCCTGATCGGCGACTACCATGACCCCAAGGTGCGCCTGCCGGGCGGGGGCGGTGCGCCGGAGATCGCCACCAACGCCCACGAGGTCTTCATCACCCTCAAGCACTCCAAGCGTACTTTCGTGAAGGACGTGGACTTCGTCACCACCCTGGGCTTCGGCCGCGACGGCAAGGGGCGCGACGGCGTGCCCAACATCGGCCGCGGACCGACCCGGGTGATCACCGACCTGTGCGTGCTCAAGCCCGACCCCGAGACCAAGGAGCTCACCGTGGTGTCGCTGCACCCCGGCGTGACCCGCGAAGACGTGATCGAGGCGACCGGCTGGGAGATCCGCTTCGCCGACGAGCTCGAGAGCACCCCGGAGCCTTCGGCGCGCGAGCTGGAGGTCCTGCGCGAGCTGAAGGAGCGGACCGATCGCAAGCATTCGGGTCAATAACGAGGAGCCCTCATGAGCGACGTATTCCTGTGTCATCCGCGGCGTACCGCCGTGGGCCGCTTCGGCGGCACCCTGGCGGCGGTGCGTCCCGACGACTTCGCCGCGACGATCTTCCAGGCCGTGCTTGCCGAGGCGCCGGGGCTCGATCCCGCCGCCATCGACGAGGTGATCATGGGCTGCGCCAACCAGGCTGGCGAGGACAACCGCAACGTGGCGCGCATGTCGGCGCTGCTGGCGGGTCTGCCGACCTCCGTGCCGGGCACCACCATGAATCGTCTGTGCGGCTCGGGGATGGACGCCGTGGGCACCGCCTTTCGCGCCATCAAGGCCGGCGAGTTCGAGCTGGCCCTGGCCGGCGGCGTGGAGTCGATGTCGCGCGCGCCCTACGTGCTGGGCAAGGCGGAGAGCGCCTTCTCCCGCGGTCAGGCCATCGAAGACACCACCATCGGCTGGCGTTTCGTCAATCCCTTGATGAAACGGCAGTACGGCGTCGATTCCATGCCGGAGACCGCCGAGAACGTCGCCGAGCACTATCGGATTTCCCGCGAGGATCAGGACGCCTTCGCCCTGCGCTCCCAGCACAAGGCCGAACGCGCCCAGCAGGCCGGCCGCTTCGCCCAGGAGATCTCCGCCATCGAGATCCCGCGGCGCAAGCAGGAACCGCTGGTCTTCGATCAGGACGAGCACCTGCGGCCCGGCACCACCCTGGAGAAGCTGGCCAAGCTGCCCACCCCGTTCCGTGAGGGCGGTAGCGTCACCGCCGGCAACGCCTCCGGCGTCAACGACGGCGCTGCGGCGATGCTGGTGGCCAGCCAGGCAGCGGTGGAAGCGCACGGCCTCGCGCCCATGGCCAGGATACTCGGCATGGCCACGGCCGGGGTCGAGCCGCGCACCATGGGCATGGGCCCGGTGCCGGCGGTGAACAAGCTGCTCGGCCGGCTGGGCGTGTCGCTGGACGAGATCGACGTCATCGAGCTCAACGAGGCGTTCGCCTCCCAGGCTCTGGCTTGCCTGCGCGAGCTGGGCATTGCCGACGACGATCCCCGGGTCAATCCCAATGGCGGCGGCATCGCGCTCGGCCATCCGCTGGGCATGTCCGGCGCACGGCTGTTGACGACGGCGGCCTTCGAGCTCCACAACAGCGGCAAGCGCTACGCCCTGTGCACCATGTGCGTGGGCGTGGGGCAGGGAATCGCGACCCTGATAGAGAAGGCGTAAGCGTAAGCAGGGAGAGACAAGAGGGAAGCAGGAAGAGTCAGGGTTTCTTCCCTCTTCCCGGTGCGAAGCACCGATCTTCCGTCTTCCATCTGTGTTGAATCGAACGCCAGGGTTTGCCTTGGTGATTCGTTAGGGGAGAACTCGAATGGCATTTCTGACGATCGACGGCCGTAGCGTCGCCTACCGCCTGCTGGGCGCCGAGGCCAACCCGCTGGTGCTGCTGGCCCACCCGCTGGGCATGACCCAGGCGGTATGGGACGACCTGCTGCCGGCGCTGCTGCCGCACTACCGCGTACTGACCTGGGATCTGCCCGGCCATGGCGCCAGCGAAGCCTGGCCGACGGAAGACGGTGAGATCGCTCCGGCGGCGCTCGCCGACGAGGCGCTGGCACTGGCCGAGCAAGCCGGCGCCAGGCGCTTTCACTTCGTCGGCACCTCCATCGGCGGTGTGGTCGGCCAGCAACTGCTCGCCGAGCATGCGCAGCGGCTGCTCTCGGCGGTGCTGACCAACACCGGTGCGGTGATCGGCACTCCCGAGCTGTGGACGACCCGGGCGAGCCGCGTACGTGACGAGGGCCTGGCGACGATCTCGAGCGAGGTCGTGCCGCGCTGGTTCTCCGCCCAGCGCCTCAAGACCGAGCCGGCGCTGGAGAGCGGCTGGCGCACCCAGATGGCACGCACCGATGCCGAATCCTATGCGCGGCTGTGCGAGATGCTCGGCAAGAGCAACTTTCGTGGCAAGCTCGGCGGCAACGGGGTGCCGGTGCACCTGCTTGGCGGCAGCGACGACGTGGCCACGCCACCGGAGACCCTGGAGGCGCTCGCCGCCGAGTGCGACGGCGCCCCGTTGGAGATCCTCCAGGGCTTCGCCCATGTGCCCTCGGTGGAGAGCCCCGAAGCCATGGCCAAGCGTCTGCGGCTGTGGCTCGTCGCAGATCGCAGCGGGGTGGGCGAGCAGGGCGTGAGCTACGCGGAAGGGCTCGAGACCCGCAAGCAGGTGCTCGGCGAGGCACACGTCGCGCGTGCCAGCGAAAACGCCACCAGTCTCGACGCCCCCTTCCAGCAGATGATCACCCGCCTGGCGTGGGGCGAGCTGTGGGGCAACGACGACCTGACCCGTCGCGAGCGCAGCCTGATCACCACCGGCATTCTTGCCGCACTGGGTCGCGAGGAGCTCGAGCTGCACTTGAAGACCGCCCAACGCATCGGGCTGACCGAAGCGGAGCTGCGCCAGGTGCTGCTGCACGTGGCCATCTACGCCGGCGTGCCGGCGGCCAACCACGCCTTTGCCAAGGCCAAGCAGCTCGGCTGGGGTACGCCCCTCGAGTGACAGGTGAGGCGGTGGGGCCTGCGCCCCTCCGCCGCCAGGGAGCCGTGCATGCTCAACGCCCGCATCAAGCTGCGCCATCTGCAGGCCTTTCTCGAGGTGGCCCGCCAGCGCAGCTTCGCCCGCGCCGCCGATCGGCTGGCGATTACCCAGCCGGGCATGTCCAAGACGATCCGCGAACTCGAGGAGATCCTCGAAGCGTCACTCTTCGAGCGCACCGCGCGGGGCGTAGCACTCACCCAGGCGGGGCTCACCCTGCTGCGTCACGCCGGCCCGGCGCTGCGTGCCTTGGAGGAGGGCATCGGCGCGGTGGGCGGCAGCGGCCAAGGTTCTCGCTGGCTGCACGTGGGCGCACTCTCTACGGTGGAGAGCCGTCTGCTGCCCGAGGCCGTGCGACGCTTTCAGGCCGATGGCCCGCCGGGCGTCGGCATCAACGTGGTTTCCGGCCCCAGCGCCTTTCTGCTCTCGCGGCTGCGCCGCGGCGAGCTGGACCTGGTGGTGGGTCGCATGACCGAGGCGCGCGAGATCCGCGACCTTGCCTTCGAACACCTCTACTACGAGCGGCTGCTGCTGGTGGTGCGCGCCGGCCATCCGCTGGCCGGGGTGGATCCGCTGCCTCCCGGGGCGCTGCTCGCTCATCCCTGGATCCTCCCTCCTCCGCAGACCACCTTGCGCCAGCAGGTCGACAGCTTCTGCGTGCGCCATGCCCTGGCGCTGCCCGAGACGCTGCTCGAAACCCTGTCGCTGCCGCTCGGCCAGGGCGTCACCCTGGGCAGCGACGCCATCTGGGTGGTGCCGGAGGAGGCGGTGCGCGCGGCGCTGGACGAAGCGCGGCTCGTCGAGCTTGGCCTGAGCCTGGAGCGGCAGGGCGGCTCGGTGGGTCTGTGCACCAACGCCAGCCTCGAGCCCTCGCTGGCTCTCGATGCCTTCTGCGAGATTCTGCGCGAGGTGGCCGCCGACACCCCGGGCGCGGTGATATAACCCATCGGTTATGCATCGACGCAGAGACATCAATTGGCGACCGTGCGACACCGCGCCACACTGCCAAGGCACTCAACCGACAATCCCAGAGACGACACGCCATGCAACACGACAACAAGCGCTTCGTTGAGCGCGACCGCAACTGGCATCCGCCGGCCTACGCGCCGGGCTACAAGACTACCGTGGCACGCTCGCCGCGTCAGGCGCTGGTCAGTCTGCAGCACCCCACCATCTCCGAGCGCTCCGGCCCGGATTTTCGACACCTGCGCATGGGCCCCCACGACAACGACCTGCTGCTCAACTTCACCGAGGGCCAGGGGCTGCCGGTGGGCGAGCGCATCATCATGTTCGGTCGCGTGGTCGACCAGTTCGGCAAGCCGGTGCCGCATACCCTGGTGGAGATGTGGCAGGCCAACGCCGGCGGGCGCTATCGCCACAAGAACGACAACTACCTGGCTCCGCTCGACCCCAACTTCGGCGGCGTGGGGCGCTGCCTCACCGACGAGGCCGGCTGGTATCGCTTTCGCACCATCAAGCCGGGCCCCTATCCCTGGCCCAACGACCCCAACAGCTGGCGTCCCTCCCACATCCACGTCTCGGTAATGGGGCCGTCGATCTCCACGCGCCTGATCACCCAGATGTACTTCGAGGGCGATCCGCTGATTCCGCTGTGCCCCATCGTCCACACCATCAACGACCCGGACGCCGTCGAAACCATGATCGGCCGCCTCGACATGGCGCGTAGCAAGCCCATGGACTGCCTGGCCTACCGCTTCGACCTGGTGGTACGCGGCGAGCTGCAAACCTATTTCGAGAATCAGTGAGGAGGGAACCGAGATGAAACAACCGAATACCGTTCCCGCCAGCGAACTGATGCTGCGCGAAACCGCCTCCCAGACCGCCGGGCCCTACGTGCACATCGGCCTGGCCCTGGCCGCCGCGGGCAACCCGACCCGCGACGAAGAGATCTGGAACGAGATGGCCAAGCCCGAGGCCGAGGGCGAGCCTATCGAGATCGTTGGCACCGTGATCGACGGCAACGGCGACCTGGTGCGCGATGCCTTTCTCGAGGCGTGGCAGGCCGACGCCAACGGCGTCTACCAGCCCGAGTACGACCTGAACAAGCCGTTCAACAGCTTCGGGCGCACCGCCACCACCTTCGACCACGGCAGCGAATGGTCGCTGAAGACCGTCAAGCCGGGGCCGTTGGCCTGCGCCGACGGCCGGGTGATGGCCCCCCACGTCAACCTGTCGATCTTCGCCCGGGGCATCAACATCCACCTGCAGACGCGCCTCTACTTCGAGGACGAAGCCGACGCCAACGCCGCTTGCCCGGTGCTCTCGCGCATCGAATCGCAGGCCCGCCGCCAGACCCTCATCGCCAAGCGTGAAGAGGTGGAAGGCAAGGTGCGCTACCGCCTCGACATCAAGCTGCAGGGCGAAGGCGAGACGGTGTTCTTCGACTTCTGATATGTCGTCACGACAGCGAATGCGGCCTCTTTAGGGAGGCCGTCAGCAAGAGAGCCAGCGCCATGCGCTGGCTCTCGCTTTTCTTCGACGAGGGGGTTCCTCCAGGAAACCGATGATGGCGTCGAAGGCCTGCCAGCGACCCGGCTCCATCAGGATCATGTGGGTGCCCTCACCGATCTCGACCCAGCGCCGGTAGGCGGCGCTATCGAGGCGCTTGAATAGGTCCTGCATCATGTCGGTTCGCACGTCTTGGTCCCACTCGGCGTGAACGAGCAGGACCGGTGCGGTGATCGCGCTCGGGTCATAGAGTGGGCGGTTGGCGAGCCAATGCTCGCGGACATCCTGGATGGCGCCACCCGGTGCCCGAATGGCACCAGGTTCGGCAGCATCCGGATCGGTGGAACTGGTGACGGCTGCCCATTGTTCGAACCAACTCGGTGGCAACACGGCCTCGTGCCGATCGACTGGGACGCCCACTAGCCAAGCCTCGCGAAAGGCGTCGACCTGTATTGGGCGCCACGCTGTCAGTGGCTGTCCTGCATCGATGCGCAGTGGACGATCCGACAACCACAGCGGTGCCACCAGCACCAGTTTTTCGATGCGTTTGCCATGCCGTTCGGCATAGATGCCCGCGACCGAGCCTCCCCAGGACATGGCGATGATGCTGAGACGCTCGATGTCATTCTCGGCGAGGATATGCTCGACCGCCGAGGCAAGATCGCGTGCGGCGACCCGTGCCGGCGTCAGCGGTGGCGCGGTATCGGGCGAAACCGCCATCTCGGCTGGGCGGGTCGAACCGCCATAGCCGCGGGCATCCACCGCCCACACGTCGAATCCGGCCGTGGCCAGCACGTCCATGAACGATGCGCCATCCACAGGAACGTCGAACAGGCTCTCGCTGGGGAAGGTGGCGCCGTGCATCAGCACCAGTGTATTGCTGGAACTGGCGCGGCCCATGTCGTGTCGGCGTCTGCGGCGTAGCTGCAACCGGATGCCAACGGTATCGCTGTCGATGAGGTGGGTGTCGCGAAGCAGTTCGTCAGTCGAAGCATTGACGTTCATGGCCGGACTCCTTGAATGAATTGCCAATCGAAGCCGTGAGCCTGTCGGCTGACTCTGCCGACGGAGCTATCGCCGAAGTGGGTGGTGAAGACTCGGGCATCGAGTTCGGACGCCAGGTGCATGGCCTTATGGCGGGAGTGTTGTGCCGCCTGAGGGAATTCGCAGTAGACGGAATTGATCTCGGGGCGCCGAAACTGGAGTGGGTGATGCATGACGTCACCCCAGAACAAGGCGGTTTCACCGCGAGAGGCCAGAGATATGGAGGCGTGGTCGATGCTGTGGCCAGGTGTGGAATGGAAGCGGAAGCCCTCGATCTCGGTATTGTCGATCACGATGCGCTGATCCAGACCGGCCTCCACGATGGGCATGACGCTATCTTCGAAAACACCGTCGAGCGGCTCGTGACGCGGAGTGCCTATGCCTGCCTGTCGCTGGATCGATGCCACCGCCATTCGATCTCGGGAAAGCGCCAGGTTGTAGGCATACTCACGTTCGGAAAAGATGTAGCGAGCATTGGGGAAAGTCGGAACCCAGCGCCCGCCCTGTAGCCTGGTGTTCCAGCCAACATGGTCGGCGTGAAGATGCGTGAGGAGGACGAAGTCCACGGCTTCGGGCGAGACGCCGACCGCCTGCAGGCGCTCCAGGAAGGGCGCTGCGAGTTGGTGGAACAAGGGCGCTGTGGGGCGCTGCTTGTCGTTCCCGGTGGCGGTATCGACCAGTACGGTGTGAGTCGGGGTTTGAACCACCCAGGCGTGGATGCTTTGACGAAGCAGGCTGCGCTCGAAATCGAAGCTTTGCTTGCCCCAATGAGTGGCATCGCTGTTCAGTGCCTGTAAATCGCCTTCCGGGAAAAGCTGGGCGATATCGACGGCATCAAGAGCTAACTCAGGCAACTTGATGATCCGTGCATCGCCGACAAAAAAGGTATCAAGGGTCGTCATGGTTTTTCCTGTTGACTAGTGATGGAAGTCAGCGTACTTCTGAAAATATAATTAACCAAATCGATTCAAAGAATGCAGTCAATCGACCATTTCGATCTAAGAAGTTTCGACCTCAACCTCTTGATTGCCTTCGATGCGATGATGCGCGAGCGGAGCGTGACCCGGGCGGCTGAAAGGCTGAAGATTCGCCAGCCGGCCATGAGCCACAACCTCTCATTGCTGAGAACGCTGTTTCAGGACGAACTGTTCGTGCGTGTGGGGACGGTCATGCAACCGACCGTGCGCGCTCTGGCACTGGCCGAGCCGGTGGAGCAGGCGCTCGGTATGATGCAGTCGGTCATTCATGCCAGGTCGGAGTTCGATCCAACGACAGACCAGCGCATTTTCCGGATGGGGTTCTCGAGCGAGGTGGAGTTGCTGTTGATGCCGGAGCTCGCTTCGCGATTGCGTCAGCGGGCGCCGGGGGTGAAGCTGCATGGCCGTCCGGTGCAGCAGCGCGATGTCTACCGCATGCTGGACGATAGGGTCCTGGACTTGGCAATCGGTTGTTTTGACAGCCAGGCGAGGCGCTATCGCCAGCAGTTCTTGTTCGAGCAGTCGCTGAGTTGCGTTTTCCATCCTGACAAGATGCCGTTCGAATCGTCGATTCCGCTGGAAGATTACCTGAGTCTGCCGCATGCACTGGTCAGCCTCAGTGAGAGCTTGCACGGCTGTCTCGAATCGGCACTCGATGCGATAGATGGGGAACTCAATGTGGTCGCCACCTCATCGGAATTTCTTGGTGTGCTGGGTATGGTCGCGGATGCGCCGCTGATCGCTACGCTGCCCACACGGATGGCTCGACGCTACGGTGGTGCATTTGGCCTGCATGTGGCCCCGGTACCATTGACGCTAACGTTGCCCGACGTTTCCCTGGTGTGGACGGCACAGGAAGACAACCATCCCGCATCGCAGTGGTTGAGAGGGGAGATTGGCGACATCCTTGGCAGGATGTCGTCATAGCAAGGAGCCCTCCGCAAGCTGACCCAGCAGTGCCTAGCCAAATAAGAGGTTTGGCTGAAAACTGAAACTCAGCCGCTAAAGCTGGTCAGAGACTCAACTGTTGCTGTGGAGCCGCCGCACACAATAACCAACATGCTACCTAGGCCGCTTATGGGGAGCTTCTTGCCATAGAGCAGTGCCAAAGAGGCACCGCAGGCAGGCTCGACGAGCATGCGATGATCGTTGAGGTAGGCTAGGCAAGCATCGACGGCTTCACGGTCGGTAACATGGAACGGCACAACCGGCCATTCCTGTGCCAGTTCAAACGCCCTTTGGCAGATCTGGCGGGCCCCAAGCGAAGTCGCCACGCCAGATACCTCCAGTAACTCAGTCAGTTGCCCCGCCTTGATCGAGGCATTTAACGACGCCGTGCCATCGGTCTCGGCCGCATAAATGGGAACGTCATCCAGGCCGTTGCGCTGCATCCCTTCAACGACGCCGACTAACAGGCCACCGCCACCAACAGAGAGAATGACCCCATCCGGTCGTACTCCTTCTGCTATCACTTCGTCGATCATCGAAGCATGGCCATCCCACAAAAGGGAATCGTCGAAGGGGTGCAGGAATGCATCCTGAGGGGTCTGCAGCGAGCGTGCGAACTCGTTAGCTTCGAACCAGGACTTGCCATGAACAATAATATGCGCACCTTCTAACTCTAACAGATACCTAGCCCTTTCAGAGGTCGTTTCCGGCACGACGACAACTGCCGGCACGCCGAGTCTGCGGCCAGCATAGGCTACTGCCAACCCCGCATTCCCACCCGAAGATGAGATGAAACGATCGGCGCCACGGGCATGATAGTGCTCACAGGCATGGCCGATTCCGCGGATTTTGAAGGAACCGGAAGGTTGCATGGCTTCCATCTTCATATATACCTTCGTGCCATTGAGTTGACTCAAAGGAAGGGATTCGAGAAGAGGGGTCCTGATGTTCAATGACATTCTGGTATTCACTCCATGAGCCAGGGATATTAGCCTGGGCAGTACTTATACGAGCACGGTATAAACAATGGCTGGGCAGCGCTGACGCACTAGCCGCCATATCCACGAACTTCAATCGCTCTCATCGAAACGTTTGAACTTACAC
>JBNJIT010000011.1:0-109924 GCA_051749645.1 Pseudomonadota bacterium | reverse complement strand
TCAAGGGTCACCCAAATTTCCCCAGTTGAGGGTGAGGGTGACACCGTCATCGTCGACGCTATCGACGGCCTGGGACGAGATACCATGGCTGTGCTTTGGATGGTCGAGACGTTCAAGGCCAAAGGAGTAGCGGTGCTATAGCTCCGTGAGGGCTTCGACATGAGCACGCCAATGGGCAATGCGATGTTGACCATGCTTTCAGCGATGGCCGAGCTGGAACGCTCCAATATCAAGGAACGCCAGATGGCGGGCATCAAGCGAGCAAAGGCTGAAGGAAAGGCTCTCGGCAGGGAGAAGGTCATCATTGATGAGGACGTGGCTCAGTGGCGCAAAGAGGATAGCGTCAGCATCAAGGCAACAGCAGAGCATTTCAACATCTCACCGGCATCCGTGAAGCGGACTTGTCGAGTAGCCAAAAACAGCCTCATCGAATCATGATGGAAAAAAATAACAAGATAGCTTTATAAAATACATCATAAACTCCATCTGTGCGGTGGGTTTATTTTTTTCAACCACCTGCCAGGCCAAGAAATAGGACGCAATCTAATAAAGCCCTTAAGAGAGTTATCTAGCAAAAATATCGCTTGATACGACACTTTGCTTGAACTCCATTAACTCCATCACAACTGCTTCAATATGGTGATTGGTATCATAACCAACCCACGCGCCAGGAGAGTGCGCAGGGTTATCATGTGCGCAATGATCACCCCAACTAAAGTCTTTTCCCATATAATACGGCGACTCAACCAGTGCTCTAGCCAAGCCATCGTACTGCCCACCCTTAGAAAACTGTCTCATTGAGTGGCCACGAAGGACAAAGAATTGACCATCGCATGTATAACGAATCTTCCCATTTACATCTGGATAAGGACCATCCTCAAGACTGTCGGGATTTCGAACACCATAGTCCCCAAATACCAAGTTCCCACGGGGCTGTAGGGCTTTGACACTTTTCCAGGCATTTATCTCTCTTCTGACGACCATGGCTGTCGAATTCTGCTGACTCACCATATCGCCGATTAGAGCAGAGATAGAACTAGCTGCTATAGAAACATTCCTTAAAGAAAGACTCGATAGAACGCTTACTGCTTTCTCCAAGCTAGTCTGAATGTCAATGGCCGACACATTAGTTACATCACCAAAGTCAATCAAAGCAGTACATCGCTCAAGAGGAGCTGACAGAGAAATCACCATTTCAGAGAAGTTCTCTAAAAAAACTGAGGATCATCCATGTCTTCAAGTGCGTCAGGACCAAGCCGGATAACGAAGTGGCTACCCGTTGTGACTGGAAGACTCCTTAAAGCTCCCTGGTATTCAGGATCAGCCCAGAAATCATAACTTGCAACAGGACATACTGTAACACCAAGATCATAAAGTCTTCGGCAAACAAAGCTCAGAATATGCTCACCACTCTCTACTACCGCATTCGGAGCCCAGCCGCGTATATCAACATAGTACCTTAGGTGGTGAGGCAATGCATAAATTTGATCAGCAACTTTACTCAGGTGTAAAGCAATAGGCTCTTGACTCTCCCGAAGGCTTTTCGTGTTCCTGATTTTATATTCAGACAAAGTTGGCAACTCAAAAATGGGCTCAACCCTGGTCAAAGTCGAGCTTTTGAGATGCTTTACAGCTTCAAACTCACCTTGGCGAGCTTTAAAAACTGGCATGTACTCAAGAGTCATTTATCACCTCACTTACGAGAAAAAGATTTTCTTAACCTCACCACTTCCAACGAGATCGCTGAAAATTCTGTAATTTCCAGTTTCCCTTCTAACTCTACCAGCAATAATTGAGGGGCTAATTCTCAACTCCCTAGAAAGCTCATCAATTGCTCTCTCCGAGGGATTTCTTGAAGCTTCACTCCTTTTCCATGTGACACGGGGAATCAGCGAATCTTTAGCTATCCTATTAGCTTCTGCCTCACGACGATCTGTTGTAGATGATGTGTCAAGATCATCAAGAAAAGTCTCTTCTTTCCCGACATGCTTCCATATGTGCACCATCTCGTGAAGGAGAGTAAACCAAAAATTATCTAATCGATCATGCCTAAGCGTAAGGCCAATTATTGGACTCCCATCTATGTCCTTCAATGCAGCACCATCTAGCAAGGTGCCTTTCAGATGAGGCTCTATCACCACATTAATACCAAGTTTATTTAAATACTCAACAGCCAATTTTGGCCCTTCATCAAACCAACTCAACTGAGCAATTTCTCTTAACACCGAAGTGCTGATGGCATTCTCATCGAATGCAGAGACACTTTCCTTTTGCTCCCTGGAGCGCTGAACAACACGTACAAGCCAAGCATAGAGCGCATACTGAGTTGCTGGTGAATATGCATCTCCAGACAATGTTCTCTTAAAGGCGGCGCCTCCATGCTGGAAGCCGACTTGCGAAACAAATTGTTTGACCTGTTCTTCCAGGCTAACTTGAGCTTTTCCTTTGACCTTGTCAATCCAACCCCTTGCAATCATTTCTTTTGCAGGAAAGCGCCCCCAGTCAATATCCTTCTTTTCATCTCTATGTTCTTCAGGTACGCCAACCAAAACTTCGGTTGATAGACCTAGCCCAACAGAAAGAGCCCTAATCATTGGAATGGTCAGAGGTCGCTTTCCAGACAATACCTCTGATACTCGACTCCTGGTTCCGAAATAAGGAACCAAGTCGGCTTGCTTCAGACCTCTCTCTTCCATTCGAAACTTGATTGCTTCAATTGGCGTCGGAGGCTCAATGGGGTAATTATTTTTTTCAAAATTTTCAATAAGAACTGTCAGGAGATCCACCCTCTCACTTTCTTCCGAAGAAAGATCAGGGCCGACAGAGAGTAACTCTTGAACTTCTGACAGATAAGAGTGGTACTGCTCTTCTGTTCGTATAACTCTAGCTTCCATCGTCATTTCAAGTAGCTTCTATGTAAGTCGCAAAATGCAAGCGATACGTTGCTCGAATAAAAACCTTACGTCCAAAGTGGCTACACCGCCCACATCAAATCTAAAGGTATTTACATCAAGAAGAACCACGCTGGGATAACGCGCCTGAAGCTCAGATGGGGTTGCCCATTGAGAATGCTCAACCTCACTAGCCCAAGCCCTCAACCATTTAGAGGCCTTGCCGTCGCCTCTACCAAGATCAGCAATTTTCCCTCGGCCAATCAGTCGCATGTCACACCAGCAAGCCTTTGTTCCCGTATTGGGAACAATACTGGCAGCACATCAGCGGCATGTCAAGCAAATGTTCCCGATATGGGATCAAGGAGGCATTATGAGAGTAGAGATAGGTAGGAGCGACAAGGCATGAGGTGCCACAAGCGCCCGCGACGTAGCCCAAGGCTCTGTCTGTTAACCTTGCGATTGTTACAGAAAGCCGCTACATTGTAGGTAATAAAATGCAGTCAAGCCACTGATTTTAAATGGGTAAGCGGACGAGAGAGGGCGATCCCTGTCCCTCCGCCACTCACTCGAATTGCAAAACACCCCGCAGGTTGCTTGCCAATGGCAAGAACGTGCGGGGTGTTTTCGTAGGTGACCGTGTAGCGTTGCCAAGCATGGTAGGATAACGCAATGAACACTCGCGTGAACCATGCCCATGGGGTTCGTCCGATCGCCTCGGTATCCGCTGTGGTGGTCCGCGATTCCCGAATCCTGATGGTTCGCCGTCGCAACCCGCCCAATGCCGGTCGGCTGGCACTGCCGGGCGGCAAGGTCGAACCGGGAGAAACCCTGCGAGCCGCAGCGGCGCGCGAACTCCGCGAGGAAACCGGCGTAGATGCCGAGCCTCGTGAGGTATTGACCGCCATCGACGTGCTCAGCCACGACACGGAAGGGGAGTTGCTCTCGCATTACGTGATCGTCGTGATTCGTCTGCTGTGGCGTGGTGGTGAAGAGGCCGCTGCCGACGATGCCAGTGAACTGGTATGGCTGGACCTGGCGGGCCTGGAGGAAGCCGGTGACGATGTCTGCGTGACCGCCGCCCGCGTGGCATGGGAGATCCTGCACGCGGATGCGAAAGAAAAAGCAGCGTTGAGGTGAGGTCGAACAACACCTTGCGCGGGGAACCTAGAGTGGGCATTCTAGGTCAATTCCAAGGTCAACCCAGATAAATCACAGGGAGCTCTGCACCAATGGCCTATCAAGAGACTCATGTAACGCAGCGGACGTCTCAGGCGGTCAGCACCAACAAAGTGCTCCGCAACACCTACGGCCTGCTGGCCATGACGCTGCTGTTCTCTGCAGCGACAGCCGGCGCCGCCATGGCCATGGGTATCGAACGGATGAACATCCTGGTGTTCTTCATCGGTGCCTACGGTCTGATGTTCCTGGTACACAAGACTGCCAACTCCGCCATGGGGCTGCTGTCGACCTTCGCTTTCACCGGGTTCATGGGCTTCACTCTGGGGCCGATCCTCAGTGCTTATCTCGCCATGCCCAATGGTGCGGCACTGATCATGAACGCCCTGGCCATGACGGGCGCGACCTTCGTGGGCCTCTCCGCGGTAGCCCTGGTGACCAAGAAAGACTTCGGCTTTCTGGCCAACTTCCTGATGGCCGGTGCCATCGTACTGATTCTGGCCATGGTGGCCGGCTTGATCTTCCAGATTCCCTCGCTGATGTTGATGGTTTCTGCCGGCTTCGTGCTCTTCGCCTCGGCGGCGATTCTCTACCAGACCAGCGAGATCGTGCACCGTGCCGGCGAAACGAACTACATTCTGGCCACCATCACGCTCTACGTCTCCATCTACAACCTGTTCGTCAGCCTGCTTGCGCTGCTCGGCATCATGAGCAGCGACTGACACGGCCTGAACGTATCGGTAGACGGGCCCCGCCGATGCGGGGCCCTTGCATTTGAGGCAGCGGACATCCATGCGCTACGCACTACTCGTCCAGGGAGCACCCTACAGCCACCAGGCTTCGCACTCCGCGCTGCGCTTCGCCCAGGCCGTGGTAGCACGCGGCCATACTCTCGACAGCGTCTTCTTCTACCACGATGGCGTCTACAATGCCGCACGCCTGGCAGCACCGCCCCAGGATGAGCCGCATCTGCCGGACGCCTGGTGCGATCTGCATGCGCAGCACGCCACTGCGCTTCTGGTATGCATTGCCTCTGCCTTGCGCCGCGGCTTGCTCGACGAGCGTGAGGCGGTGCGGCATGGCAAGGTGGGGCACAGCCTTGAGCCTCCATTCGAGCTGACCGGCCTTGGCCAGTTGATCGACCTGGGCCAACGCTGCGATCGCCTGGTGACGTTTTCACCCTGAGGAGATCATCCCATGGAGCCGCAAGCCGCATCTCGGGGCGACCTCTTGGTCATCCTGCGCCACTCCCCACACGGCACCAGTTGGTTGCGCGATGGGCTCGATGCCGCCCTGGTCGCTGCCGCATTCGGCCAAACGGTGAGCCTCTTGTTCCAGGGCGACGGTGTCCTGGCTCTCCTGAGGGGGCAGGGCAGTGGTGCGCTGGGCCAGAAAGGCACGGCTGCAACCCTCGAGATGCTTTCCCTGTATGATATCGATGCACTGTTCGTCGACGCCGAAGCCCTTGCCCGGCTAGGGTTCGGAGCCAGCGAGCTGATGCTCCCCACCGACCCCGTCGATGCGGCACGGACCGCGGCATTGCTCGCCTCACACCGGCAAGTGCTGGTCTTCTGACGAAAAACCGAGGTCACTTGATGATCCTGCACATACTCAATCGTGCGCCGGGCACCAGCCTGGTCTACCGCGAAGCGCTGGCCGCCATGGGGCCTGAGGACCGTCTGCTGCTGATCGAGGATGGGGTCAACGGTGCACTGACTTCCCAGGTGCGGCATTTCGAGCCGGTTCTGGACCGCCTTTTCGCACTGCGCGAAGACCTGACCGCGCGCGGGCTTGAAGGACGCTGCGACGCAACCGTGCAGGTGGTGGACGTCGATGGCTTCGTCGAGCTGACGGAAGAAGCGGACAAGACGGTGAGCTGGTTCTGATGGCATCTACGGAGATTCACCGCTATCTCGAGGTAGGCGAGCGCCGCATTGCCTTGGACCCCGAAGGCTATCTGGTTGCGCTCGACGACTGGACGCCGGAAGTCGCCGTGGCACTGGCGGCTGAGGAAGGGCGTACCCTGACCGACGAACACTGGGAAGTCATCGAAGTGCTACGCGATTTCTACGCCCGTTTCGAGCATGTCCCTGCCATGCGCCCGCTGGTCAAGGCCGTCGGTCTGTCGCTCGGGCCGGAGAAGGGGCGTTCGCTGCACTTGATGAAACTCTTCCCCGACAGCCCGGCCAAGGTCGCCGCGCGCCTGGCCGGGCTGCCCAAGCCCACCCACTGCCTGTGAGCGGACATCCGCAAGGCATGCAGGGATTCTTCGCGTGAATTTTCTCGCCCACGCCTGGCTGGCTCGCGGCGGCAGCGACGACTTCCTCTACGGCAACCTGATCGCCGACGGGGTGAAGGGAAGCGACCTCTCGGCCTGGCCGACGGCGATCGCCCATGGCATTCGTCACCACCGGCGCGTCGATGCCTTCGTCGACCGACACCCGGTGGTGCTATCGGCGCGCGATCGTTCCCCAACGGGACTGCGCCGCTATTCCGGCATCGCGCTGGATCTGGTGTGGGACCACTTCCTCGCCGTTACGCTGCAACGGAAGGGGCAGGATGCGACGCTGATTCCACGCTGCTATCGGCTGCTCGCCTCACGGCCCGCGCCGGCACGGCTGGCGGCGATGATGCCGCTGCTGGTCGAGCAGGACTGGCTGCGCCGCTATCGCGACTTCGACTTCACCTGCCAGGCCGTGGAGGGGATCGGTCGACGTCTATCGGGGGCCAATCGACTGGCCGAGCTGACGCCCTGGCTGGCAGATGACTACCCCTGCCTGGCGACCGACTTCCAGCGGCTCTGGCCGGAACTGGAAGCGGCGCTGGGCGATGAGTCCTGATCCGGAGTGGGAATAGCCTCACGGCATCTGCAGCCACAGGCAGCGCACAGGCTCACCTTCGCGAACCCGCCCGTGTTCGGGGATCACGGCCAGGGCATCCGCCTCGATGCAGGACGTGAGCACCGCCGAGTTCTGGTCGCGAAAGGCGTGCGCCATGATACCTTGGCTGCCGAACTCGAGGCGTACGCGCATGAAGTGTCGGCGCAGCCCGGTCTCGGCAGCGAAGGCAGCCCGTGCCGTGAGCATCGGTAGCTCGGCCAGCATCGGACAGCCGAGCAGCGCGCCCATCAATGGACGAAGGAACAGCCAGGCTCCCACGAAACAGGAAACCGGGTTGCCGGGCAGGCCCACGAACCGCGCTTCGCCAGCTTGGTGGCCGCGTGGCAATCGTCCGAGTGCCAGCGGCTTGCCGGGGCGCATGGCAATGCGCCACAGGTCGAGCTGGCCCAGCTCGCTCACCGCCGCCTTGACGTGATCCGCCTCGCCCACGCTGACGCCGCCGGTGGTCACCACCGCGTCAGCCGTTTCGGCGGCTTCTCTAAGCAGACGACGCGTTTCGCCGGCGCTGTCGGGTACCGTAACGGGCGGCAGCGCCTCGGCGCCGAAGCGGGTCAGCAGGCGCGCCAGCATGGGCCGGTTGGAGTTGTAGATCTGCCCCGGTCCCAGCGGCTCGCCAGGGGCCACGATTTCGTCACCCGTCGAGAGCAAAGCCACTCGCGGGCGGCGTCTCACCGACACTTCGGTGATGCCCTGGCCGGCGAGATGGCCGAGGGCTGCCGCCTCCAGCCACTGGCCGGCCGGTAGCAGAGGCGTACCCGATGTCACGTCGCAGCCGCAACGGCGCACGTTGTTGCCTTCGGTCACCTCAGCGGGAAACTGCACGCCCCGCTCCGTAAGCGTGGCGGCCTCCTGCATGACGACACAATCGGCGCCAGGGGGAATCTCGCCGCCGGTGAAGATGCGCGCGCACTCGCCGCGCTTCAGCGGGACAGGCGAGGCGCCGGCGGTGATGCGCTGGGCAACCGGCAGCACCCGGCCGGCATCGGCGTGATGCAAGGCATAGCCGTCCATGGCGCTGTTGTCGAAGGGCGGCACGTCCAGCGTTGCCGTCACCGTATCGGCCAGGACGCGGCCAGCGGCGCGGTCGCACTCGATGCGCTCAGCCTCCAGGGGGGCGATATCGGCCAGCAAGGCGGCGAGCGCCGCTTCCACGCTCTGCAGAGGATTGGCTTCAGCCATGCTGCCCTCGCTCCGGGATGACGAGATTGGCAAAGTTGCACGGCTCGTGCCGACTGTCCAGCTGTTCGGCGAGCAGGCCATCCCAGGCCGTGCGACAGGCGCCGCTGGAGCCCGGTAGGCAGAACACCACGGTGGCATTGGCCAACCCACCGAGGCAACGGCTCTGAATGGTGGAGCTGCCGATCTCGGTGAAGGAGAGCTGACGGAACTGCTCGCCGAAACCCTCGATGCGCTTGTCGAGCAGCACCGACACCGCCTCGGGGGTGGAGTCGCGGCCGGTGAAGCCCGTGCCGCCGGTGGTGAGGATCACCTGAATCGCCGGGTCGGCGATCCACTGCGAAACCGCAGCGCGAATGCGGTAGATGTCGTCGATGACGATCCGCCGCTCGGCCAGGCGGTGGCCTGCCGCGGTCAGCCGCTCGGCGAGCAGGGCACCGCTGCGGTCGGTGCTTTCGTCACGGGTGTCGGAGATGGTCAGCACCGCGATGCTGAGCGGAATCATGCTCTCGTTCATCGGGCATTACGCTCCTGCTTCTCCGCCTGGCGTGCGGCGAAGGCAGCTTGCTGCTCCGGCGTCGCCTCCTGCTGGTACTTCGTCTTCCACTCGGCGTAGGGCATACCGTAGACATATTCCCTGGCGCTCTCGTAGTCGAGCTCGGCACCGCGTTCCTCGGCGGCGGCCACCAGCCATTTGGAGAGACAGTTGCGACAGAAGTCGGCGAGGATCATCAGATCAATGTTTTGCACTTCCTTGTGCGTGTCGAGGTGATCGAGCAAGCGGCGAAATGCTGCCGCTTCCAACTCGGTGCGCGTGGTGTCGTCGAGATGCTGCATGGCGTCGCTTCCTGGGTCAGAAGAGTGGAACCTATGCGGGCAGCATAACAAAAGACACCGCCCGAGGGCGGTGTCGAATGGCGTGGTAGCGCCGGCGCTCAGCTCGGACGAGTCGGCGCGGCATCGCCGCTGTCGCCCTCGCTTTCCCGGGCGAGCTGTTCCTCGCTCACGGCTTCCTCCTTGACCTCCTCGTACCACAGGTTGTGATGGTCCTTGGCCCAGGACTCGTCCACGTAGCCGGTGGTCATGCCCTCCAGCGAGCCCTCCGAGCCGATGGTGCCGATGTAGATATGGCCGAACGCAAGGGCGGTGAGTCCCAGCGCTCCCACGGCATGCAGGATATTGGCCCACTGCATGGTATCGCGCCCCTGGCCATAGTTGGGGAAGTCCATCACCAGCCCTGAGACGATCACCACGATCCCCACCGTGGCGAGCACCCAGAACCAGGCCTTTTCGCCGCCGTTGGCAAAGCCGGCGTCGACATGCCCTTTGCCGACCAGCCCGCCGCCCTTCATGAACCAGACGATGTCGTGCTTCTTCGGCCAGTTGTGCTTGAGCACACGAGCGAGCAACACGATGAGCAGGATTCCGAAAAGTGGGCCCAGATAGTTGTGCGCCACCTTGGAGGCGGAAATCATGCTGGCCCAGAACGCATCGCCGAACAGCGAGCGGAACACGAACTTGCCATACAGCAGGTTGAGTCCGGTGAGCGCCAGGACGATGAACAGCGTCGCCACGGTCCAGTGCAGCGAACGAACCACCAGCGGCCAGCGCAACAGCTTGCGACCGGTGCGCGGGGCACTGAGATTCTTGCGCCCGATGACCACGTAGAACAGTGCGATCGCGATTATCATGCCGCCCACGGCGATCAGGCCGAAGGGCGATACCCAGCGGTTGCGCAGTTGGCGCCAGGTCTCGCCGCTGGCGTTGACCAGGTTGTAGTCGCTGTCCGCTCGCGAGTCGCGGAAGTTGGGGCCCGTTTCGCCGCTGCGCACCTGGCGCCAGGTGTCGGCGTCCAGCGCCGGCACCGCCGTAGCCGCTTCGCGATCGGGATCGGCCTGTGCGACGACGCTTTGAGAAAGCGACAAGCCGACCACCAGCAACAGGGCGAGCAGTGGCAATCGCCATAGCGACTGCCGATCAATGAAGTGCCTCATGCATCACCTCCTCAGCCCTGGCGGGCGGCATCGTAGGCCAGCGAGTCGGCCGCGGAAAGGTCGTCACCCTGACCGGCGCGCGTACGCTCGCGGCGCTGGTTGTCGGACCAGCCGC
The DNA here is from genome assembly GCA_051749645.1 of Pseudomonadota bacterium. Lineage (GTDB taxonomy): Bacteria > Pseudomonadota > Gammaproteobacteria > Pseudomonadales > Halomonadaceae > Halomonas. The sequence continues at coordinate 99,669 of JBNJIT010000011.1, read as the reverse complement.
CGTCGCGATGGCCGCGCCGCACCACCCGCTGGCGAAAGATGTCCGCCACTTCCTGGGCATCGCCGGCCAGCAGCGCCTTGGTGGAGCACATTTCGGCGCACAGCGGCAGCTTGCCCTCGGCAATGCGGTTGGCGCCGTACTTCTGGTACTCCTCCTCCTTGGTTTCCGCCGGCCCGCCCGCACAGAAGGTGCACTTGTCCATCTTGCCGCGCTCGCCGAAAGCGTTCTGCTTGGGGAACTGCGGCGCGCCGAAGGGGCAGGCGTAGAGGCAGTAGCCGCAGCCGATGCACAGGTCCTTGTCGTGGAGCACGATGCCGTCGTCGGTCTTGTAGAAGCAGTCGGTGGGACAGACGGCCATGCAAGGCGCATCGTCGCAGTGCATGCAGGCCACCGAGATCGACACTTCCTCGGGCATCCCGTCATCGAGGGTCACCACGCGTCGGCGCTGGATGCCCCACTCCACGTCGTTGGCGTTCTTGCAGGCGGTGACGCAGCCGTTGCACTCGATGCAGCGTTCCGCGTCGCACATGAATTTCATCTGAGCCATGGGAATCTCCTGGTATCGGGTGCCGTCAGCTGGCCCGCTCGATGCGACACAAGGTGCACTTGGTTTCCTGCATCTGAGTCACGGTGTCGTAGCCATAGGTGGTCGCCGTATTGGCCGCCTCGCCGAGCACGTAAGGGGCCGCGCCTTCAGGATAGCGATCGTGCAGGCTCTCGCCCTGGAACATGCCGCCGAAGTGGAAAGGCATGAAAACCACCTCGCGCGCGACGCGGGGCGTGACCAGCGCCTTGACGCGCACGCGGCCGCCTTCGGCGCCCTCGACCCAGACGTCGTCGCCCTCTGCGATGCCCAGGTCGTTGGCCAGCGCCGGGTTGATCTCGACGAACATCTCCTGCTGCAGCTCGGCGAGCCACGACATGGAGCGCGTTTCCTCGCCGCCGCCCTCGTACTCCACCAGGCGCCCCGAGGTGAGGATGATGGGGTAATCGCCGGTGACGTCGTTCTCCTGGATGCTCTTGTAGAGCGTGGGGAGCCGATAGTGGGAGGCGACGTCATCCCAAGTGGGATAGTCCTCGACCAGGTCGCGACGGCTGGTGTAGAGCGGCTCGCGGTGCTTGGGGATGGGGTCGGGGAAGGTCCAGACGTTGCAGCGCGCCTTGGCATTGCCGAAGGGAGAGCACTCGTGGGCGATGGCCACCCGCTGAATGCCGCCGGAGAGGTCGGTCTTCCAGTTCTTGCCCTCGGCCTCGGCCTTCTCGTCGTCACTGAGGTCGTCCCACCAGCCGAGGTCCCTGAGCATCTCGGCGGTGAACTCGGGGTAGCCGTCTTCCAACTCGGAGCCGGCGCTGTAGGAGCCGTCCGAGAGGATGTTCTCGCCGTCGCGTTCGATGCCGAAACGCGCGCGGAAGGTCAGGCCACCCTCGGAGACGGGCTTGCTGGTGTCGTAGAGGATCGGCGTTCCGGGGTGGCCCATCTCGGCATTGCCCCAGCACGGCCAGGGCAGGCCGTAGTAATCGCCGTCGGCCGGGCCACCCTGGGCCTGCAGCGTGCGAAAGCTGAAGGTGTGCCAGTTCTGCTGGTGGGCCTTGAGGCGCTCCGGGCTCTGACCGGTATAGCCCACCGTCCACATGCCACGGTTGAATTCGCGGGTGATGTCCTCGATCAACGGCTCGTCGCCGTTCATCTCATAGTTCTTGACCAGTTCCTCGCCGAAGCCCAGCTTGCGGGCCAGCAGGTACATGATCTCGTGGTCGGGCTTGGACTCGAACAGCGGGTCGATCACCTTGTCGCGCCACTGCAGCGAACGGTTGGTTGCGGTCACGCTACCGTAGGTCTCGAACTGGGTGGCTGCCGGCAGCAGGTAGACGCTGTCGCTGCGGCCGTGCATGACGCCGGCCACGGTGGGGTAGGGGTCGACGATGACCATCATTTCCAGCTGCTGCATGGCCTTCTGCATCTCGGGCCCGCGGGTCTGGGAGTTGACCGCATGGCCCCAGTAGAACATCGCCTTGAGCCGGGTGCGCTGGGAGATCGCCTCTTCCTCCTCGAGCACCCCGTCAATCCAGCGCGACACCGTGATGCCGCTGGAATACATGGGCTGGCCGTCGGCGTACTCGGTCGAGTCGAAACGGCCCTTGAGCCAATCGAGATCGAGATCCCAGACGCGCGCCCAGTGGGCCCAGGCGCCCTCGGCGAGACCGTAGTAGCCGGGCAGGGAGTGCGACATCAGCCCCAGGTCGGTGGCGCCCTGGACGTTGTCGTGGCCGCGGAAGATGTTGGCACCGCCGCCGGACTTGCCGATGTTGCCCAGCGCCAGCTCGAGGATGCAGTAGGCGCGGGTATTGTTGTTGCCGGTCGTATGCTGGGTGCCACCCATGCACCAGACGATGCACCCGGGACGGTTTTCCGCCAGACGCTGGGCGGTATCGCGCATCTGCGCTTCGGGTACGCCGGTGATGCGTTCCACCTCGTCGGGCGGGAAGTTGGCGACCTCGGCACGCACCTCGTCCATGGCGTAGACCCGCTGATCGATGTATTCCCGGTCCTCCCAGCCGTTCTCGAAGATGTGCCACAGCAACCCCCAGATGAAGGCCACATCGGAGCCGGGGCGGATGCGCACGTAGCTGTCAGCCTTGGCGGCGGTACGCGTGAAGCGCGGGTCGACGACGATGATATTGGCGCCGCTGCGCTCCTTGGCCAGCAGGATATGCTGCATGGCTACCGGATGCGCCTCGCTGGGGTTGGAGCCGATGAACATGATCGCTTTGCTGTTCTGCAGATCGTTGAGCGAATTGGTCATCGCCCCGTAACCCCAGGTGTTGGCTACCCCGGCCACGGTGGTGGAATGGCAGATGCGCGCCTGGTGGTCGGTATTGTTGGTACCGGCCAGCGCGGCAAACTTGCGCAGCAAGTAAGCCTGCTCGTTGTTGAACTTGGCAGAACCCAGCCAGTAGATGCTGTCGGGACCGTGCTGTTCGGTGAGTTCGAGCACCTTGTCGCCGATCTCCTCGATGGCTTCTTCCCAGGAGAGGCGCTGCCACTCGCCGCCGACCAGTTTCATGGGGTACTTGAGACGCCGGCTGGAGTGGCCGTGCTGACGCAGCGAGGCACCTTTGGCGCAGTGGGCCCCACGGTTGATGGGATGGTCGAAGGCCGGCTCCTGCTTGGTCCAGAGGCCTTCCTGGACCTCGGCATAGACGCCACAACCCACCGAGCAGTGGGAGCAGATGGTGCGCTTGGTCTCCACCGGAGAGTCGAGCACCGGCGTCTTGTCGGCGGCGCGAGTGCGCTGCATCATCGGCGCGCCCATGAAACCGGCGGCGGCCAGGCCGCCAGTGGCGGCACCGCTGCGCTTGAGGAACTGGCGTCGAGAAATACCCAGGCCGCCCGTCTTGGGATCGTTGGATTTCCGGGTCAGTCGCATGGCGATGGTCTCCTGGCTCTGTCGTCAGTCACGCAGGGTGGCGTAGAAGGTACGGACGTGTTCGGTCTCCCGGTAGCGAGTCGAGCGCTCCGTGTCGTCACGGCCGGACTCTGACTCAGCCTGTACGAAGGTGACGTGCCCCACGGCGCTGGCAGCGCCGGCTGCTGCCGTTCCCAGGCCCAAGTGCTTCAAGAAGCGGCGTCGTTGCGGGTTGCGTGTGGTTGCCATGGTGGTCTCCTCGACGGTGCCTCAGGATATTGTTGTGGTTCGTGTCGACGTCATGTCTCCAGGCTCGACGAAGCGCACGGGACCCCGTGCCGCCTCGTCCTCGAGCTGGCGACGCTCATGGGCTAGAAAGGCGTTGCCCAGCTCGCCGAGCCGGGCATAGAAGGGCGTGTCGACGCACGATAGGTCGGCCAGGCAGGCCGATGCCCAGGGCGCCAGGTGCGCCATGAAAAAGCGGGCTTCGTCACCGCTGTCATCCTCGATCAGCAGCGCCATGGTTTCGCACAGCGCCGCGAGATGATCTTCGGGTTCGGGCACGGCCTCTCGGCGCGCAATACCCAGTGCCCGCAGGTCGCGGCGAAGGGCGAGCAGCGCTTCATCCAGCAGTTCGCCGTTGCGATACCAGGAGGCGTAGGGAGAGATTTCGCCCTGGATCACCCCGACCAGATGTCGGAAATGCGCTCTCGCCAAGCTGTCGGGATCGGCCTGCCGGGCTGCCGTGGCCAGCGCCGCCCAGCGGGCGGCAAGTTCGTCATTGCCGGCGTCGACATCGAGCCCCGCCAACCAGTCGAGCAGCTCTCGGCCGGGCGCCTCGCGCAGCAGACAAGCCAGCAGACGATAAATATCGACACGCAAGGCGCGGACTTCGTCGCGGTTCGAATCGCTCATCGGCTCATACCTTCAACTGGGATTCGGGGTCACGGGCCATCGTCTGCCACACGTCGCGCACCCGACAGTCTTCGCACATCTCCAGCCGTGCGCTGGCCTCGCCGGCGAAGTAGGGATGATCGGCGAGCTTGGCCTTGATCGTGGCGATGGTGCTCGCCGTGGCGAACGGTTTGCCACAGCAGATGCACTCGAACGGTGCCTCCTCGTGACACACCCGGCGTTCTTGCCGCCCGGCATCGGCGAGAAAGCCGGGGATCAGGCGAATGGCATCTTCCGGACAGGCCTCGGCGCACAGGCCGCACTGCACGCAGTCTGCCTCGCGGAAACTCAGCTGCGGGCCGTCGCTGCCGGCGGCCAGAGCCGGCGTGGGGCAGCTGGCCACGCAGGCCATGCACAGGGTACAGGCGGTGCTGTTCACATCGAGCCCGCCATAGGGTGATTCCGAGGGTAGGGCATGGCGGCTCCCGCTCGGAGTCCCCAGAGTTTCCAGGCGTTCCAGCACCGCCTCGAGTCGCCCGCGCTTGTCGTCACCATCGAGAATCAACGGTGTGTCGGTGAGCACCGCCTGGTGCGGCGTGGCATCGCGCCGGGCCGTATCGCCCGGAGCGATGCTCAGGATTCGCTCGGGCGCATGCCCTAGTGCCAAAAGCAGTTCCCGGGCGCGTTCCAGTTCCGCGTCGAGGAAACGTGTCAGGCGCGGAGGCATGGCTGCATGGCGTTGCACCCGCACCTCGGCCGCTCCCGCCGCCAGGGCGGTGAGCCATAGGTCGTGGCCGGCGGCACCCAGCTCTTCGAGGGGCACGTCAAGCACGTGGCCGGCCGGCTCGTCGTCGCCCTCCAGCGAATCCAGCGCGACGAAACGCACCACCGGAGCGGCTCCGCCGGCCTGACGATAGGCATCGAGCCAAGCGATGAGGGTCGACTGCAGGCGCAGCGTCTCGGGCTGGCGGAACTGGATGGCCCCGGTGGGGCAGGCGCTGCTGCAGCTGCCCACGCCATGGCAGCGATAGGGGTCGATCTCGATCCAGGCGTCGATACGCCCCTGATGGCTGGCAATGGCGTCCGCCGGGCACACCTCGAGGCAGCGGGTGCAGCCAGTGTTGCCGTTGGCCGAATGGGCACAGAGATCGGCATTGACCTGAAAGTAACGCGGCTTGTCGAACTCGCCGACCAACTCGCCGAAGTCGTCGAGCCGGGCGACATGGTCGGCGGCGTCGGCATGCGTAGCGACATAGCCTGGCGGCGGCAGCTCGAGCGCCAATGCCGGGCGCTCGCCAAGGTCGAGCACGCAGTCGAAATGCTGACGGTCGGCCAGAGCCCGTGCCAGGTCGAGCCGCTCGCCATGGCGCTCGACGCTCGCCTCGAATCGCCCCAGATGGCCCTCGAGGCGTAGCGTGCGCGCCTGAGCAGCGGTGAGGGCGTGACTGGCAAGATGCTGGGTGGCCTCCAGCAGGGCCGTGTCATCGGCCTCGCTTGTCCCATCCAGCGGCTCGGTGAACAGCAGCGTCAGGCTGGCCAGCCGGCTGTTCGCCAAGGCCATGGCGGCACGGCGAACCGCCCGCTCGTCGCCCAGCAACAGAGCATGGCCATGGCTGACGTAGTCGACGCTGGCCGACAACAGGTTGACCGGCCAGGAGATGCGGTCGAAGGCTTGCGCTCTGGCGTGCCGGTTCGCCGGGTCTGGATCCGGCACCAGCTCGATGCGTTGGTTCATGCTCTCTCACGGTCTTGGGAGTGTGATCGTGCGTCGTTGTTGTTGTCGTGTTTTTTTATCGGTGTCGTCACTGTCGTTCGATGACATTGCTAATGTTTCAGTGTTGGTCGCTTTTGGCGTTCTCGCCACTCCATCCTTGGTCTAAGGTTCGTCGATCAGCGCTGGATTCGCGATGGGCCGCAATGCCCTCATCGCCAGCGGCGTCGGATTCAGGCTCGGATGTCCGTGCGGCAACATCCCGTCCGTCGGAGGTCGCCTCATCCTCGAGCTCGTCAACGGTCCGGCGCGTCCATTGGCGAACTCGCTGAGCCAGCTCATTGGCCATGGGCTTCAAGGTCTGTCGATAATCGTCGTCGTAGTCGTTCAGGCCATCACGAACGCCGTAGCGATCGGCAGCGAACAAGCGACGCAGGGCGCGTCGACGCAGGCCCTCACTCACCCCAGCGGACAGGAACGCCTTGATGTCGCTGCCCGCGGGCAGGGTATCCGGATCGGGCAGGGTGTGATCGAGGCTGCCGGGTTCGGGGGAGGCGGCGACCTCGGCACTCGTCTCATCCGTGTCGGCAGCGGCATGGCTTGGCACAGCTTCAACGAACGAGTCGCCTGCCGAGTCATCTTCGACGGCCCGCTTTCGCTCCGACCAGCGGCTCAAGCGGCTCATGGGTGCACCTCCCGGGCGCGCCCCGCTCCTTTGTGCTTCTTCTTGCGCCCTTCATCGGGCGCCTCCCCATAGCGGGCGAGGTACGCTTCCAGCCAGGCCTGAATGGCCAGCGGCATGGCGACTTCCAACACCTGCTGTTCGCCGTCGAGCCAGGCTGCGGCAACGTCCTGGCTGGCGGTAATGGCACTCGGGTGAGGAGATTCGCCGGCATCGCCGGCACGCACGAACAGCCGTGGCACGCCGCCGGTGAGATTGAAGCGGTAGGCGGCCCGCTCGGTGAGGTAGAGCTGCAGCTCGAGCATCCAGGGGCCGGCATCGCCGGGAGCCAGGTCCACGATCCGCCAGCGCTTGGTGGAGAACCCCTTGATGCGCTGCGATTCGCCGACGAGGGCGAAACTCAAGGGGCGTCGGCTGACGCTGCCCGTCATGTCCAGACCTCCGAAGTGATTGTCCCAGTCGCTTTCAGTAAAGACGTCCCTGTCGGAGAATGCCATCATGAAACTCAACGCAGCGCCGAGGAGCCGGAGATGACATCGCTGAGCCTGAGTCGGGCGCGTCTGCCCGCCACGGTCGAGATCGAGGTGCTCGACGAGTTCGGAGAGCCACAGTCCCGGCCCATTGCCGCTGAACGCTCGCTGACGCTCTATCTCAACCGGCGCGAGATCGTCACCCTGATGACGTTGGGGGCCGACCCCGAAGCGCTGGTGGTGGGTTACCTGCGCAACCAGGGCTTGCTCGGCGCCGTCGAGGATCTCAGTGCCGTGCACGTCGACTGGCAAGTCGAGGCCGCTGCGGTGGTGACTCGCCATCTGCCGGCAGATCTGGAAGAGCGCCTCGGGCAGCGCACCGTGACTACCGGCTGCGGCCAGGGCACGGTGTTCGGTCGCCTGCTGGAATCTACCGCCCTCAACGCGCTGCCCCAGACCCGGCTTCGCCAGTCGGTGCTCTATGCACTGCTCGAACGTCTGGGAGAATTCAACGAGACCTATCGCAGTGCCGGGGCCGTGCACGGCTGTGCGCTGTGCCGACAGGCGGAGGTGCTCGATTTCGTCGAGGACGTGGGGCGTCACAACGCCGTGGACACCCTGGCGGGACGTCAGTGGCTGGCAGCCTGCGGCGCCGGCGGCGTGGATTCGGCGGGATCCGACATCTTCTATACCACCGGGCGGCTAACCTCGGAGATGGTGCTCAAGGTCGCCCAGATGGGGATCAGCGTGCTGGTGTCTCGCTCGGGCGTGACCCAGAAGGGCGTGGAACTGGCCGACCGCTTCGGCGTGCTGTTGATCGCCCGGGCCAAGGGGCGTCGCTTCCAGGCGATCCATGCCGACGGCCGCCTCGAGCTCGACGCCATTCCCGCGCGGCGGCCAGGCGACCGCCAGCGGGTCAAGGCCTAGGCATCTGCGGGGGTGCAAACCGACAGCACCACTGCATCGTCATCGCTCACCGACACCAGGGCGTGTCCCATGTCGCTGTCGAAGTAGATGCTATCGCCTGCGGTCAACGTCAGAGGCTCGTAGAACTCGGTGTAGAGGCAGATCTCGCCGTCGAGGACCATCAGGAACTCTTCGCCATCGTGGCGCACCCATTCGCTGAATTCGTCGAAATGACGGGCGCGCACGATGGTCTTGAAAGGGATCATGCGCTTCTGGGCGAGCTCGCAGCTCAGCAACTCGTGTTCGTAGGTGGGGGTGGGGTGGTGCTGTCCGTCGCCACGCCGAGTCAAGTCACGACGCCCCATGGTTCGCGGCTGGCTGCGCGGCGGGGTCAGCAGCTGGGGCAGGTCGATGCCCAGGCCGTTGATCAGCTTCTGCACGGCAGTGAAGGTGGGCGATATCTGGTCGTTCTCGATCTTGGAGAGCGTGGAACGCGCCAGGCCGGTACGCTGGCTGACATCCTCCAGGGTCCACTGGTTGGCCAGACGCAACTCCTTGAGGCGCTCGCCCAGACGCAGCGGCTCCACGAAGGGTTTGCGACCGGACGCGATACGCAGGGCGGCCTCCTGATCGGTGGTCGTGGTCATCTAGGCGTTCACTATCGGAAACGGAATTTCCCGAAAGCGTACCATACATGGCCATGCTGGCACCGCCCGAAACGACCTCGTCACTTGCCGTTCGCGGCGGATCAAGTCTCGAAGGGCAGGCCGAGCAGCGCCTTGACGTGAGCCTCGGTGCTGCGACCCAGGGATTCCAGGTCGTATCCTCCCTCCAGCACCGAGACCAATCGTTTGTCGGCATAGAGAGCGGCGATCTCCAAAGCCATGTGGGTGACCCAGTGGTAATCCGAGTCATCGAGGCAGAGCTCAGCCAGCGGATCGTCACGATGGGCATCGAAGCCGGACGAGAGCAGGACGATCTCGGGCTTGAAGGCGTGCAGGGCGGGCAGCCAGTCGTCTTCGATGGCGCGACGGAAGGCGGCGCTGTCGGTGCCTGCCTCGAGCGGCGTGTTGACCACGTTCTGCCATTCGCTGCGCAGATAGCGCCAGGGGTAGAAGGGGTACTGGAAGCTGGTGCAGACCAGCACCTCGGGGTCCCCCTTGAAGATGTCGATGGTACCGTTGCACTGGTGCACGTCGAAATCGAGAATGGCGATGCGCCGTGCACCATATTTGGCGCGTGCGTGGGCGGCGCCCACGGCGACGTTATTGTAGAAGCAGAACCCCATGGCATCGGCGGCCTCGGCATGGTGGCCAGGCGGACGCACCGCGCAGAACACGTTGTCGGCCTGGCCGCGGAACACCTGATCGACGCCGCGGACCACCGCCCCGGCAGCTACACGAGCCGCGTGCAGGCTGTCGGGATTCATCATGGTGTCACTGTCGAGAGTGACAATGCCATGCTCTGGCACGCACTTGTCCAGCGCGCGCAGATGACGCAGAGGGTGTACGCGTGCCAGTTCTTCTTCGCTGGCTGGGCGTGCCTCGGACTGCATGGTCTGCTGCAACACGCCGGCCAACGCCAGCCGGGCTCGGATGGCTTCCAGCCGCCGCGGGCTCTCGGGATGCTCCGGTCCCATATGATGCAGGTAGCAGTCCGGGTGAGTGATATAGGCCGTGATCATGCGCGCGCTCCAGGATGATTGAGGTCACCATAATGCGCGCAAGCTCTTGCACGACAGTCGCAATAAGTCGTACACAGGGTGGAGCCACTGACCTGATGGAGGGCACGACTTGGGCACCCGATTTCTGCGGCACTTCTTCGAACCTCGTACCGTGGCGGTCGTCGGCGCCTCGGAGAAGGCACACTCCATCGGCGGCCTGGTGATTCGCAACCTCGACGATGCCGGCTTTCGTGGTTCGGTGTGGGCGGTCAACCCCAAAGGCTATTCCACGGTGTTCGGCCATCCCTGTGTGTCGCACATTCGCGACCTGCCGGAAACGCCCGACCTGGCGGTGGTGGCGTCGCCACCGCATACGCTGCCCAGGGTGATCGGTCAGCTGGGGCGGGTTGGCGTAAAGGCCGCCCTGGTGCTTTCGGCGGGCTCCCATCTCGACGATGCCCAGGCCGGCCGCGATTCGATACGCGACCGCATGCTTACCGCCGCCCGGGAATCCGGCATTCGCGTACTGGGGCCTGAGTGCATGGGATTGATCGTGCCCGGACGCAAGCTCAACGCCTCCTACGCCAGCCAGCTCGTCAAGGCAGGCAAGGTCGCCTACCTCGGCCAGTCCGGCATGCTCGGCAACGCCATGATCGACTGGGCGGCCGGGCGCGGCATCGGCTTCTCTCACCTGATCACCGTCGGTGACAGCGTCGACGTGATGCTTCCCGATCTGCTCGACTACATCAACCAGTTCGCCCCCACCCAGGCAATTCTTCTGCATCTCGAACGCATCCAGGACGCGCTGCACTTCATGACGGCTCTGCGGGATGCCTCGCGCCACCGCCTGGTCCTGACCATCAAGAGCGGACGCACGCCTGAGTCGGACCTCTCCAATCTGCCGCCCACTCCCGGCATCGCCAATCGCGACGTGGTATTCGATGCCGCCTTCTCGCGCGCTGGCGTGGTGCGCGTCAACGACTCCGACGAACTGTTCGACGCCTTGATGACGCTGTCGCAGATGAAGCCGCTCAAGGGCGACCGGCTGGCCATCGTCTCCAACGGTCTGGGACCGGCGATGCTGGCCATCGACAAGCTGATCAGCGCCGGCGGACGTCTCGCGGCTTTCAGCGAAAAGACCCATGACGCCCTGTGCGACGGCGACTTCGACATGAGCAAGCCTGGCGAGAACCCCGTGGACCTGGGCGGTAACGCCACCCCGGAAACTTTCGTCGAGGCTTTGGAAATCGTCGCCGCCGACCCGGGCGTGGACGCCGTGCTGGTCGTGCATGCGCCAACCCGGCTGGCCCCTTCCAAGGTGACGGCGGAGGCGCTCATCGACAACCGCAAGCGCTTCCGTCGTAATCTGCTGACCAGCTGGATGGGGCTGGAAAGTGCACAGGATGCGCGTCACGTCTGCAGTGTGGCCGGCATTCCTACCTACGTCTCGCCGGAGAAGGCCGTCAAGGCGTTCATGCACATGGTGGACTACCAGCGCGTCCAGGCGCTGTTGCAAGAGACGCCGCCCAGCCTGCCGTTCGCCACCACCTCCGACATCCGCGGCGAATGCCGCGAGTTGATTCAGCAGGCTAAGGCCGAGGGGCGCGACAGTCTTTCCCACTCGGAGACGGCACAGGTGCTGGAAGCCTATGGCATTCCCGTGGCGCCGGGGCAGTACGTCCAGACACCGGAGGAAGGTGCAGCGGCTGCGGCCCGAGTCGAAGGCCCCATGGCCCTCAAGGTGGTTCACGAGGGCAACTGCGTGCCGTTTCGCTACCGCCGTCATCCGCACAAGCTTTCCGCCGGGCTGCTGCAGGATCTGACCAGCCCGGAGCAGGTTGCCGCGGGCATCGCTCAGTTGGGCGACAAGGTACGCGAGAAATTCCCCGACACCGACGTCCGTGAGTTCTGCCTGCAGCCCATGCAGCGCGGTAAGCATTCATTGCAGGTCTGTGCGGGCATCACCCGCGACCCGGTGTTCGGTCCGATCATCGTCTTCGGTATCGGCGGCTACAAGGTCAACGTGCTGGCCGACCGTCAGGTGGCACTGCCCCCGCTGAACATGACGCTGGCCGCCGATGTGGTGGGGCGCACCCACGCGGCCCGCCTGATCCGCGAACACTCCAGCGACCCCGAACGCGACCTGGACCGGCTGTGCGAGCTGCTCGTCAAGCTCTCGCAGATGGCCTCGGACCTGCTCGAACTGCGCGGCCTCGAACTCAATCCGCTGCTACTGAACCGCAATGGCGTGATCGCGGTGGACTTTGCCATGGACCTGGGGTCACCAGCGCGCTTCGCGATCATGCCCTATCCCGAAGAGCTCAGGGAGTGGGTGACGCTGAAAAACGGCATGGAAGTCGAGGTTCGCCCCATCCGTGCCGAGGATGCGCCGCTGATCACCAGCTTCCACACCCAGCTATCGGAAGAGAGCATCCGTTTCCGTTACTTCCACAACAAGTCGGACTTGACCCAGCGCGACCTCTCGATCCTTTCGCACATCAACTACGATCGACAGATGGCCTTCATCGCCGAGCACCAGAAACCGGACGGCGGCAAGGAGATGCTGGGCGTGGTGCGGGTATGGAACGATCCGGACAACATCCGCACCGAGTTCTCGATCATCGTGCGCGACGACATGAAGGGGCAGGGGCTTGGCAGCCTGCTGATGAACAAGATGATCGCCTACTGCAAGAGCGTCGGCACCCTGGAGATGATCGGCAAGATCATGGTCGACAATCATCCCATGCGGGCCCTGATGAAACACCTGGGGTTCCGTTGCCGCTACAACATGGAGGAGCAGGTGGTCGATGCCGTGCTGCGCCTCAACGAGCCTCAGAGCGAATGGCAGCGGCATCGACTCGAGAGCCTGCCGGACTGACCGAGCCCCTGCTTCGCTACTGCACTCAGGACGCTGTGGGCGGCGAGTCGTCGGCGCGCCCCGAGGCTCATCGAAGCGACGACGTCAGGGCGCCAGGCGAAAACGCTGCCAGCGGCCGTCACGCTGCTCGAAGCGCAGCCGATCGTGCAGGCGGCTGGGTTGCCCCTGCCAGAACTCGAACATGTCGGGAATGACGCGATAGCCGCCCCAGTGCACCGGACGGGGGACTGTCTGCCCTTCATAGGCCTGTTCGAAGCGCTGCCGACGCTCCTCGATCCATTGGCGGCCGGGAATCACCACGCTCTGGGTGGCGATCCAGGCGCCCAGTTGACTGGCCCGCGGCCGGCTCTCGAAGTAGGCGTTCGACTCATCGGTCGAAACCTGTTCGACGCGCCCCTCGACGCGTACCTGGCGTGCCAGCGACGGCCACCAGAATACCAGGGCGGCATACGGCACGTTGGCCAGTTCGCTGCCCTTGTGGCTGTGATAGTTGGTATAAAAGACTAGGCCCTGCTCGTCATAGCTCTTGAGCAACAGCACGCGGGCATGTGGCAATCCCTGGCTATCGACGGTGGCCAGCGTCATCACATTGCCATCTTCGCCTTCGCTCTCCAGAGCCAGCGACATCCACTCGTCGAACAGCACCGTGGGCTCGTCGGGTACCTGATCTTCCTCTAGCCGTCCGCCCTCATAGTCGCGACGGATATCGGCAATGTTGCGTGTCATGGCGCTCTCCTCATCGTTTTTCGCTATGGTCGCTGCTGGGCGAATGGAGCACAAGCTGGCGGCTGCGGAAACGCGCATAGAACATGCTGCCGGTAAACAGCGCCAGACCGCTCAGAGCCTCCAGCGCGCCAAGCAGGCCCTGGCCGGGCAGGGTGGCGAGCATGACTCCCTGAGCGAAATAGAGAAGGCTGACAAAGGCCAGCCAGACATGCCCCCGCGGCCGTTGCCCAATGATCGAGGGCAGGAACAGCACGAGCGGTAGTATGCGAATCAGGATCGGCACCAGGGGATTGTCACCCGCCTGCATCGACAGCCCGCCCCATATCAGCAGGACCATCAGCACTGCCAAGCTGCCAACGACCAGCCGGCGGGCGCGCTCCGTCAGGACATCCACGCCATGCTCGGCTTCCATGGCCTCCAACCAGCGTTTCATGACGTCTCCCGCAGAGGGCAAAGGGACTGGGCAAGGCGCGCGAGGCGGTGCCCCTGAGCACGGATCAGCTGGCGTTCGTCATCGGTCACGACACGATCGCTGCGTTGGCCCGCGAGGTGGCTTGCGCCGTAGGGGGTACCGCCGACGGTGGTCGTCATCAGCACCGTTTCGCTGTAGGGAATGCCGGCATAGACCATACCGTGATGCAGCAGTGGCAGCAGCATCGACAGCAACGTCGTCTCCTGGCCGCCATGCAGACTGGCAGTGGAGGTGAAGGCGGTGGCGGGCTTGTCGATCAAGGCACCCCCCAGCCACAGTTCACTGGTACTGTCGACGAAATGCTTGAGCGGTGCGGCCATGTTGCCGAAGCGGGTGGGGCTGCCCAGCGCCAGACCCGCACAGTGGCGCAAGTCGTCGAGACTGGCAAAGATGGCGCCTTCGGCGGGAATTTCGGGATCGACGGCCTCGCAGGTCGGCGAAACCGGCGGAACGGTGCGCAGGCGTGCCTCGATGCCCGGACAGGACTCGACCCCCGCGGCAAGCTGCTCGGCCATGGCACGGGTGGCGCCGTAGCGGGAATAGTAGAGGATCAGAACGTAGGGCAGGGAGTCGCTCATCCGGGCTCCTGATGGTGAGTTGTATGACGGTGGGAATGGCGTTCAGTCGGTATCGACCAAGGAGAGCACGTCCTCCGGCGGACGACCGAGCACTGCACGCTGTCCATCATCGACGATGGGGCGCTCCAGTAGGCGAGGATGAGCGACCAGGGCGGCAATCACCTGCTCCTGATCGTCGAGATCGACGTCGAGCCCCTTCCATTCGGGCTCCTGGGTGCGCACCAAGGCCTGGCCGTCGGCATCCAGCCGCGACATCAGATCCCGCAGTTCGCGCTCGCTGAGCGGTTCGTCCAGATAGCGGCGAATGTGCACCTCGGCGCCATGTTCCTCCAGCAGCGCCAGGGCCTGGCGCGACTTCGAGCAGCGGGGGTTGTGATACAAGGTGATAGGCATGCCGACTCCTCGGTGCGTGACAGCGAACGGCCATTGTATCAGCGGACGCTGGGCGGACCACAATCGTTCACTGTGCACGGGCGTGCGGCACTATCAGTCCCTCGATTTCTTTTCGATGACCTCACGCTCGAAATAGCCGAGCACGATCATGATGATCAGTGCCAGCACCGTCACCATGATCGCCAAGGGAAACTGGCTCACCCCCGCGGCGATGCCGATGGCACCGGCCAACCAGATGGAGGCACCGGTGGTGATCCCCTGCACGCTGGCCCCGCTGCGAATGATGGTACCTGCACCGAGAAAGCCGATACCGCCTATCACCCCTTCGATGATGCGCGTCGGATCGATGCGCGCGGAGTCGTCGCCTTGTGGCATGGTGTGCAGTATCTCCATGCCGACGATGATGAAAGCGGCCGCGCCCAGCGCCACGAGCATGTGTGAGCGAAGCCCGGCGGGCTTGCCGCGCAGTTCTCTTTCGAGTCCCACGGCAAGAGCCAGGCCGGTCGCGACGCCAAGCCGCGCGAGAATGTCCAGCAAGGGCAGTTCGGTTTCCATGGTCTTGACTCTCCGGTCGCGGATCACGCTGGAGCGCTTCGATCATTGAAGCAGCCACTCCGACACGCTGCGAATCACGGCCTAATCATTTTCCAGACGACGGTATACCCAAGCCCGATGTCCGTCGGACAGGGACACCTCCCGGCGTGCGTAGCGCAAGCCCAGGCGTTCATAGCGATCCAGGCGGGCCAGCTCCTTTGCGGATACCTCGAGCACCAAGCCCTCGACGCGACCTTCAGGCGCCTCGACGAGGTCCAGCCCGTCACGCCGATAACCTTCCAGCACCGCCGGCTCGGGATCGCCGACACGACCGTAGACCAGCCAGCGCACGGGAGCGTAACGAAGGGTGCCATAGACGAACACCTCATGCGTGCCCGCCTCGATGGATGGCAGATGGTCGGGAGGATCATAGCTGTAGGGGCTAAGCAGGGTCCACCACAGCCAGCCGGCGATCCCGATCGGTGCAACCAGCAGAGTCGTGGTGAGCCAACGCAGCATGTGATTCGTTCCTTCCCGTCTGCCAAATGAAACGTTGAGAAGGACATCCTGCCACGTCGCGCACGGCGCCTTAAGCCCTTGCCGGCGCTCTGCTAGGATGAAAACTTCCCAGACGACCCCGGAGGCAGCCATGACCCAGTCGGCACGCGACGACCAGGACTTTCGGGCACTAATGGGAGACGTGCGGCCCCTGAACCGCAACGGCAACCGCGCCGATCCCGGCCGATCGCGGCGCTCGCCCACGGAAGCTCAACTCGCCCGACGTCAGCACGCCGAGACCGAAGGGGAGGGCGACAGCTTTCTTTCCGACGACTTCGTCGATCTGGTAGCTCCCTTCGATCCGCTCGAATATCGCCGCGACGGCATCCAGCAGGGGGTGGTCGACCGCCTCCGCCACGGCGGCTATATGGCCCAGGCACGGCTGCACCTGCTGCGCCGACCGCTCGCCGAGTGCCGCCGCATACTGCCCGGTTTCATCCAGGAAGCATACGCCCACGACCTGCGTTCGGTGCTGATCGTGCACGGCCGCGGCCGCGATATCGACAGCGCTCCCAACGTCCTGCGCTCCTACCTCGCCAAGTGGCTGGCCCAGTTCGAGGAGGTGCAGGCCTTCGTTTCGGCCCAGCAGGCCGACGGCGGACTCGGCGCCACCTGGGTGATGCTGCGCAAGAGCGAGCGAGCGCGGGCCGCCAACCGCGAACGCCAGCAGAAGCGGCGCGGCTGAAGAGGGATACGATGGCTCTGGAGGCGAGGGCGCCGGGGACAGGCCCCAGCGAACTTCAGGCTAAGGCCGGCTCCGCTTCGCGAATGGCTTCGCGCAGGCGGTGACGGAACAGCGGTTCGGACTCGTCCACGGCCGGCTGGTAGGCGCGGCTGAATGCGTTGAGCGCGTGCAGAGCGTCTTCCAGCCACTGGTCCTCGCGCAGCGAGAGGGCATCGAAGCCGCAGCGGGTCAGGTAGAAGCACTGGTCGACCAGCACGTCGCCGATGGCACGGATCTCGCCCGTGTAGCCGTAGCGCTCGCGCAGCAGCCGTGCCAGGGAGTAGCCGCGGCCGTCGGTGAACTTGGGGAAATCGATAGCGATCAGTGGCGCTTTGACCAGCTCGGCGGCGAGTTCGGGAGTCAGCTCGGTATCGCTGGCCAGCCAGGGAGCCAAGCCATTGCCGACCGGCCCATCCTGCCACAGCGACAGCGGTACGATGGCCGGCGATGCCGGCAGTTCGGCATCGGCGTCGCGGATCAGGGTCCAGCGATCCTCGGCCGGTGCTCCCCGACGAATGAAGGGGCGTGGGGCAGTGGATTGATCAGGCATAGACCCGCTCCTTGAAGGGTTTGAGACCGATGCGGCGATAGGTGTCGAGAAAGGTCTCGCCGTCGTGACGCTCGCCGACGTAGACCTGCAATACCTTGTCGATGACCTCCGGCACGCTGTCGCGGTAGAACGAAGGGCCGAGAATCTTGCCCAGTGACGACTCATTGCCCTGGGCGCCGCCCAGTGAGATCTGGTAGAACTCCTCGCCCTTCTTGTCCACGCCGAGGATGCCGATGTGGCCGACGTGGTGATGGCCGCAGGCATTCATGCAGCCGGAGATGTTGAGCTCCAGCGGCCCCAGATCGTAGAGGAAGTCCAGGTCCTCGAAGCGTTCCTGGATCGCCTGGGCGACGGGGATCGACTTGGCGTTGGCCAGGGCGCAGTAGTCGCCACCCGGGCAACAGATCAGATCGGCGAGGGTGCCCACCGTGGGGTTGGCCAAGCCGAGCTCTTCCAGCCGGTGCCAGAGCTCCTCGAGGCGATCCAGCGGCACGTCGGAAAGCACCAGGTTCTGCTCGTGGGTGACGCGCAACTCGCCGAAGCTGAATTCGTCGGCCAGATCGGCCACCTGGTGCATCTGCTCCCAGGTGACATCGCCGGGAGAGTGGCCACGTCGCTTGAGCGACAGGGTGACCGCCTTGTAGCCGGGCACCTTGTGGCCGTGCACGTTGTTGGTGACGAAACGGGCGAAGGCGCGATTCTCTTCGCGCAGCCGCTCGAAATCGGCTTGAGCCGACGTCGGCACCTCGCGGCGCTCGGGGTCGGAAAAATGCGTGGCCATCGTTTCGACCGCCTCGCGGGTCAGTGTCTGCGGGCCATCCTTGAGGTGGGCCCATTCCGCCTCGACCCGGCGGCGGAACTCGTCGACGCCCAGCGCCTTCACCAGAATCTTGATGCGCGCCTTGAACTTGTTGTCGCGGCGTCCGAACTGGTTGTAGACGCGTACCAGCGCTTCGAGATAGGTGAGCAGGTGCTGCCAGGGCAGATCCACGCACACCGCCTCGCCGATCATCGGCGTACGCCCCAGGCCACCGCCGGCGAGCACCTTGACGCGAACCTCGCCGTGCTCGTCGCGCCACAAACGCAAGCCCACGTCGTGCACCTGGATGGCGGCACGGTCCTCGGTGGCACCGGTCACGGCGATCTTGAATTTGCGCGGCAGGTAAGCGAACTCGGGGTGGAAGGTCGACCACTGGCGGATCAGCTCGCACCAGGGGCGCGGATCCACTTCCTCGTCCTCGGCCACGCCCGCGAACTGATCGGCGGTGGTGTTGCGGATATCGTTGCCGCTGGTCTGGATCGAGTGCATCTGCACACTGGCCAGCTCCGCCAGCATATCGGGTACCGTTTCCAGCTTCGGCCAGTTGAGCTGCAGATTGGTGCGGGTGGTGAAGTGGCCGTAGCCACGATCGTAATCGCGTGCCAGGTCGCCCAGCTTGCGCAGCTGATAGGATGCCAGCATGCCGTAGGGAATGGCGATGCGCAGCATCGGGGCGTAGCGCTGGACATAGAGGCCGTTCTGCACGCGCAGCGGCAGGAACTCCTCCTCGCTGAGCCGCCCGGCCAGATAGCGGTTCATCTGGTCGCGAAACTGGGCGACGCGTTCATTGACCAGGGTTTGATCATGGTTGTCGTAGCGATACATTCGGCCGGTCCTGCTGCAGAGAGAGTGGCGAATCCGTCAGGGGCACCATACCGCCCCGGCTTTATTCTATGAAAGAATAAATATTTATACTTTTTATTCAAAAAAGAATATATGTGCTCATCCTGCCACCCTTGCGGCTACACCTCAAGTCGCTGCCAGCGTCGACGCTGCCAGATGACTGCGAACCACGCCGAGTTGAGGCAGCGATAGCCGAGCTGCACCCACCAGATGCCGAGCAGCCCCTGCTCGAGAACGACCCCGATCCACCAGGCAAGAGGCAGGAACACCAGCCACTGCAGGGTCAGGGTGGTGGTCATCACGGTGCGGTTGGCACCGGCTCCGAGCAAGGCCTGGCCAAGCACCAGCGCAGCGGCGTCGAGCACGATCATGACTGCGGTGAGCTGCAGCGGCACGCGTCCCAGGGCCACCAGGGCGGGGTCGTGCAGGAACAACGCCAGCACGACATCCGGGAACAGCGCCATGGGCAGGGCCAGCGCCGCCAGGCACAGCCAGGCCAGGCGTACCACATCCCAGCCCCAGCGGTGGGCATCGCCGTGGGCCTGGCGTCCCAGCGCCTGGCCAACCAGGCTCATGGCGGCCATGCCCAGGCCGACACCGGGCAGGATCAACAGCAGCGAGAGGTTCACCAGCACGTGGCCCACGGCCACGCTGGCCGTGTCGACCTGGCCGAGGATCCAGAACAGCACCGCATAGCCGGCAGCGAACCACAGCTGCTGAAAGGAGTGCGGCGTGGCCAGGCGCAAAGTGGTGACGACGGTGAAGCGCTGCGGCAGGGTGTCGAGAAAGCCACACCGCTGCGCGTGGCGGGCACTCACCCAGGCCCAGATGGCCACCCCCGCATAGAGCGACAGGGTAGTCCCGGCGCCGGCACCGGCGGCGCCCATGGCTGGCAGCCCGAAGTAGCCGAAGATCAGCACGAGGCTGGCCGCCACGTTGACGACATGCATTATCAGCAGAATGCGCAGATAAATGGCGGTATCCTGGATACCGTTCCAGTAGCCGCGAAAGCAGAAGATCATCGCCACTGCGGCGAGCGAGACCACCCGCCAACGGAAGTAATCGACCGCTTCGGCCCGCACCGCGGCATCCTGGTTGATCAATGCCAGCAAGCCGGGCGCCTGCCACAGACAGAGCAGGGTAAGGGGGACGGCCAGCAGTACCGCGATGAATAGCCCGGCGTTCAGCGGTACTGCCAGGCGCGGCCAGTCCTCCTCGCCGTGGCGTCGGGCCGTCTGGGCCTGCACGCCGGAGGAAAGACCGAACACCAGGGCGGTCACCAGGAACATGGCATAGCCACCAATGCCCACGCCGGCCAGCGGTACCTCGCCCAGCGAGCCCACCAGCGCCGCATCGATCAGGTTGATCAGGCTCTGCGACAGCATGCCGGCAACGATCGGCAGCGCCAGGCGCAGGATGCGCTGGCGTCGCTGCGGATCGAGTCGTAGGCGGTCCAATCGCGGGTTCCGGCTCAGCGACATCATGCCGGATCGTAGGAGAGTACCGGGGCGAGCCAGCGCTCGAGTTCCGCGACCGTCATCCCTTTGCGGCTTGCCAGCGCCTCGACCTGGTCGCGGGTGATCTTGCCCGTGGAGAAGTACTTGGACTGAGGATGCGAGAAGTACCAGCCCGAGACCGCCGCGGCCGGCCACATGGCGAAATTCTCGGTGAGCTCGATACCGGCGTTGGCGGTGGCATCGAGCAACCGGAACAGCGTGGGTTTTTCCGTGTGATCTGGGCAGGCAGGATAGCCCGGCGCGGGACGGATTCCCTGATACTTCTCGTCAATCAGTGCGTCATTGTCGAGCGTTTCGTCGGGAACGTAGCCCCAGAATTCCTTGCGGACCCGTTCGTGCATGCGTTCGGCAAAGGCCTCGGCGAGGCGATCGGTGAGCGCCTGGACGAGGATGGCGTTGTAGTCGTCGCCGGCGGCCTTGTAGTGCTCGGCGAGCTGCTCCACGCCATGCCCGGTGGTCACCGCGAAACCGCCGATCCAGTCCGGTTTGCCGCTTTTCTTGGGGGCCACGAAGTCGGCCAAGCTGTAGCAGACGCCGTCGCGGTTCTTGGTGGTCTGCTGGCGGATGTGGTGCAGCCGCTCGACCACCCGGCTGCGCGACTCGTCGGCATACACCTCGATGACGTCGTCGTCGACGCTGTTGGCCGGCCAAAGGCCGATCACCCCGCGGGCATTCACCAGATGCTCGTCGACCAGCTTGCGCAGCATTTCCTGGGCATCGGCGAAGAGGTGACGCGCCGCTTCGCCGACCTTGGGGTCGTCGAGGATTCTGGGGTACTTGCCGGAGAGCTCCCAGCTCATGAAGAAGGGCGTCCAGTCGATACGCTCGACGAGCTCTTCGAGATCGTAGTCGTCGAACGTGGCGAGACCGGTAAAGGTCGGCCGCGGCGGCGTATAGCCGGCCCAGTCGATGGGCAGTTTGCGACGCCGGGCCTCGTCATAGCTGAGATCGGCGGCCTTGGGACGTCGCTTGGCGTTGCGTGCGCGCACCTGCTCGTAGTCGGCGCGCACTTCGGCGACATAGGCCTCCTTGAGACTGGACGAAAGCAGTTTGCCGGCCACGCCCACGGCACGCGAGGCATCGGCCACGTAGATCACCGGCGCCTCGTAGCCGGGCTCGACCTTGACCGCGGTGTGCGCCTTGGAGGTGGTGGCACCGCCGATCAGCAGCGGGAGGCTGAAGCCCTGTCGCTGCATCTCCTTGGCCACGTGCACCATTTCGTCGAGCGAAGGAGTGATCAGACCGGAAAGGCCGATGATGTCGGCGTTCTCATCGCGCGCCGTCTGCAGGATTTTCTCCGCCGGCACCATGACGCCGAGGTCGATCACCTCATAGTTGTTGCACTGCAGGACGACACCGACGATGTTCTTGCCGATATCGTGAACGTCGCCTTTCACCGTGGCCATGACGATCTTTCCCTTGGCCCGGGTATCCTCGTTCTTCGCCTTTTCCGCCTCGATGTAAGGGATCAGGTAGGCCACCGCCTGTTTCATGACCCGGGCCGACTTGACCACCTGGGGCAGGAACATCTTGCCGGCGCCGAACAGGTCGCCGACCACGTTCATGCCGTCCATCAGCGGCCCTTCGATCACTTCGATGGGACGCTGCGCCCGCTGTCGTGCCAGCTCCGTGTCGTCCTCGATGTAAGCGGTGATACCCTTGATCAGCGCATGCTCGATGCGCTTCTCCACTGCCCAACTGCGCCACTCCAGGTCTTCCTTACGGGCGCCCCCCGAGCCATCGCCCTTGTACCTCTCGGCCAGATCGACCAGACGTTCGGTGCTGTCGCTGCGACGATTGAGGACCACATCCTCGACGGCCTCGCGCAGTTCCTCGGGGAGGTCGTCGTAGACGGCCAACTGGCCGGCGTTGACGATGCCCATGGTCAGCCCGGCACGGATGGCATGATAGAGAAACACCGAGTGGATCGCCTCGCGCACCGGGTTGTTGCCGCGAAACGAGAAAGACACGTTGGAGACCCCGCCCGACACCAGAGCATGGGGCAGATGTTCACGGATCCAACGCGTCGCCTCGATGAAGTCGACGGCGTAGTTGTCATGCTCCTCGATGCCGGTGGCGATGGCGAAGATGTTGGGGTCGAAGATGATGTCTTCCGGGGGGAAGTCGAGCTCATCGACCAGAATCCGGTAGGCGCGCTGGCAGATCTCGGTCTTGCGCGCGAAGGTGTCGGCCTGGCCATGCTCGTCGAAGGCCATCACCACCACGGCGGCCCCGAAACGACGACAGGCCGTGGCCTGCTCGCGGAAGGCATCCTCGCCCTCCTTCATCGAGATGGAGTTGACCACCGCCTTGCCCTGTACGCACTTGAGGCCCGCCTCGATGATCTCCCATTTGGAGGAGTCGATCATGATCGGCACCCGGGCGATGTCCGGCTCTCCGGCGATCAGGTTGAGGAAGCGCACCATCGCCTCCTGCGACTCCAGCATGCCCTCGTCCATGTTGACGTCGATGATCTGGGCCCCGTTCTCGACCTGCTCGAGAGCCACATCGAGCGCTGTGGTGTAGTCTTCCTCGACGATCAATCG
Organism: Pseudomonadota bacterium; assembly: GCA_051749645.1. Taxonomy (GTDB): domain Bacteria; phylum Pseudomonadota; class Gammaproteobacteria; order Pseudomonadales; family Halomonadaceae; genus Halomonas. Next base: position 76,797 of record JBNJIT010000011.1, on the reverse strand, counting down.
CTTGAAACGTGCCGAACCGGTAACGTTGGTGCGTTCGCCCACGTTGACGAACAGCGAGTCGGCGCCGATGTTGAACGGCTCGAGGCCCGACAGGCGACAGGTGCGAGGGATCACCGGCACCTGGCGGGGCGTCATCCCGCGGAGCGCCCGGTGGATGGCGGCGATGTGCTCGGGCGTGCTGCCGCAGCAGCCGCCAATGATGTTGACCAGGCCGCTCTCGGCGAACTCGGCGACGATGGCCGCCATCTCCTCGGGCGTCTGATCGTACTCGCCGAACTCGTTGGGCAGGCCGGCGTTGGGGTGTGCTGAGACGAAGGTGTCGGCCTTGCTGGCAAGCTCCTTCAGGTAGGGACGCAGCTCCTCGGCGCCCAGCGCACAGTTCAGGCCGATGGAAAACGGTTGAGCGTGCCTCACCGAGTTCCAGAAGGCTTCCGTGGTCTGACCGGAGAGCGTGCGTCCGGAGGCATCGGTGATGGTGCCGGAGATCATCACCGGCAGACGCTCGCCGTGCGCGTCGAAAAGCTCCTCCAGGGCGTAGATCGCCGCCTTGGCATTGAGGGTGTCGAAGATGGTCTCGATCAGGATGAGGTCGGCGCCGCCTTCGATCAGGGCCGCGGCGGCCTCGTAATAGTTGTCGCGCAACTGGTCGAAGGTGACGTTGCGCTTGGCCGGGTCGTTGACGTCCGGCGACAGCGAAGCGGTGCGCGAGGTCGGCCCCAGCACCCCGGCCACGTAGCGCGGCACACCGGTTTCGGCAGCCACGGCATGGCAGACCTCACGAGCCAGTCGGGCCGCCTCGCGGTTGAGCTCGGGCACCAGGTCTTCCATGTCGTAGTCAGCCTGGGAGAGACGCGTGCTGTTGAAGGTGTTGGTCTCGACGATGTCGGCGCCCGCCTCGAGGTACTCGCGGTGGATGCGCGTGACCAGGTCGGGACAGGTGAGAGCCAGCAGGTCGTTGTTGCCCTTGAGGTCGCTGTGCCAGTCGGCGAAGCGCTCGCCGCGGAACTCCGCTTCGGAAAGCCCGGCATTCTGCAGCATGGTCCCCATGCCCCCATCGAGCATCAGGATGCGCTCGCCAAGGCGTTCGGTGAGAGAGGCAGTCAGGGCAGAGGGAACGGCAGCCATGGGTCGGATCGGTCTCCAGCGCGGTAACACGTCGTGGTTGGGCAAGCCGCCGCTGCGCCGTCGAGGCGTCTTGTGAGCATGGGCGGCATAAATAGGCCCGCATGGTAGCAAATGCGCCGCAGCGAGGGCAGGGCGGCGCACAAAAACCGACTAAAACGGTCGGGATTGTCTCGCCCGCGGCTTTTGCTTACCATGGAACCCAGACCAATGACGGCTGCGATTCACGAGGCAGCCAGGCTAGCGAGATTATCATGAGCGAGATCATCCAGATTACCGACAGCGCCCAAGACTACCTCGCCGAACTGCTCGCCAAGCAGAACGTCGAGGGCATTGCCGTGCGCATCTTCATCACCCAGCCGGGCACACCCTATGCCGAGACCTGCCTGGCCTACTGCCGGCCCGGCGAGGAAGAGCCGACCGACGAGAGGCTGGATCTCGAGAAGCTGGCCGTCTACGTCGACAAGAACAGCATTCCCTTCCTCGAGGAGGCGGTGGTCGACTTCAACGCCGACCGCATGGGCGGACAGCTTACCATCAAGGCACCCAATGCCAAGATGCCCAAGGTCAATGCCGACAGCCCGCTCGAAGATCGCGTCAATTATATCCTCTACAGCGAGATCAACCCGGGACTGGCCGCCCACGGCGGTGAAATCAAGCTGATCGAGCTGACCGAGAACCAGGTTGCCGTGCTCGCCTTCGGCGGCGGTTGCCAGGGTTGTGCCGCCGTCGACCTGACCCTCAAGCAGGGCGTCGAGCGCACCCTGATGGAACGCATCCCCGAGCTCGCCGGCATCCGTGATGTGACCGACCATACGGACACGACCAACGCCTACTACCGTTAGGAACCGCTGATTTCCTGCTGCGCTCGATACCCTGGCCGCCGGCGGTGCCGAAGCGTCGGACCGTACCAATCCTCATTGAGCCGCAAGTCAACTCCGGGTGCTGTGCTCCGGCGGCGGCCAGCCTCTCATCGCTTGCGACGTAAATCAGCGCTTCCCAGCACTATCCTGACGTTTTCTCGGAAGGCTCCGCATCGGCGGGGCCTTCGGTGTTTTCGTCGGTTTCTCTGTCATCAGCGTCGCGCACCGGCATTCGCCACAGCCAGCGGTTGAGCTGAGCCTCGAGCTCGCGCAGGCGCCGCGCCTGCTCTTCTATCAGACGCTTCTGCTCATCGATCCGCGCCTGCAGCAGGCCCTGTTCGCGCTGGCGAGTCGCGGCCTGCTCCTCGGCACGACTGCGCGCCCAGTCGCTTTCCCGGTAGCGCTTTTCCTCCTCGGCAAGCGCGCCGCGCGTCTCCTTGAGCTGCTTCTGCAATGCATCCAGGCGTGACTCGAGTTGGCGTTCGCGGGCGGCACGCGCCTTTTCCACTGTCTGCCGTTCCCGTCGTGCTTCGTCGAGCAACCCCATCAGGCGTGCTTCGGCGCTTTCGTGGCGCTGCTCCTCCTGGGCGAGTCGCTCACGGTGCTGTGCCTCGCGTTGCTCCAGTGCTGCACGTTGCTCGGCCTCCTTGCGCGCGTGCTCGGCTTGCAGCTCCTCTAACTGTTCGTTCAGGCGACTCAGGTGTCCGGTCAGCCGGTTCGCATCCTGTCGCCATTGATCGCGTTCGGCTTCGGTGGAGGCCAGAGCAGCACTGCGGGCTTCCAGTCGCTGCTGAATGTCGGCCAGATGCTGAGCCAGCGCCGCTTCGCGCTGAGCGGCATCTTCCGCCTCGCGCTGAGCTTGCTGCGCGGCCTCCTGGGCTGCGGCCACCTGCCGATCCGCCTGCTGGCGATACTCGCCCAGCGCTTCGTTGGCCGCTTCCTGGGCGTGCTCCCAGGCGCGTTCGGCAAGAGCCGCCACGCTCTCCGGAATGTCTAGGCCGGGCAACGCATCGCGCTTTTCGTCGCGTCGTGCTCGCCACGCCCTCAGATGTTCGCTGAGGGTGGTGAAGCTCCCCGTGCCGAGCACCTCGCGCACTTTCTGCACGCTGGGGGGCTCACCCTGAGCGAGCAGCGTGTCGATGGCACGCTCCACGTCCTCGTACCGCACTCCGCTCCGCGCCATGTCGCTCTCCTCGCTGAATCATGTGATGGGTGACGTCCGTCCTGTGAGGCTGTGCCTGGCCGAAGGTGTTCGTCGAAGGCTATTACATTATACGTAATATGCTATATAGATTACACAAATGCCAAAAAAATCAAGATTACGCGGCTTATCTTGATAGTTTGCCGCACACCCCTGACAATCATTGCGGATAGGGGCAAAGCCCCCGAAACCGCGATCGCAAGCAGGGAAGGGCAGATGCCAGACAGCAAAGAGAGCGGGGATTACCCCGGTGCGGCACGGATGTCAGCCCCGCTGAATGCCATCGACAGAAGGGCGCTCGAGCCGACGGCAGTCGCACCGCCAGGCAGGCCGCACATCACCGCCTGCAGCGATGCCGAGGCCGTGGCCCGGTGGCTTGCCGAGTATCGGGACAGCCCACGCACCCAACGCGCCTACCGTCGCGAGGCGGAGCGGTTGCTGTTGTGGCTGGACGAGCAGGGCAGGGAGCTGGACAGCCTGCGCCGCGAAGATCTCGATGCCTTCGAAGCCTTTCTGGCCGATCCCAGGCCCCGGCAACGCTGGGTCGGTCCGCCGCGCCCGCGCTCCAGTGCCGAGTGGCGTCCTTTCCGCGGCCCGCTATCGGCGGCCAGCCGTCGCCAGAGCCTGGTGATCCTGCAGGGTCTCTTTGCCTGGCTCCGGGAGGCAGGCTGGGTCGCCCACAATCCATTTCGCCTGATGCGTGACAAGCGTCGGCGTCTCGACAATCGCCAGATGCGCATCGAGCGCTACCTGGAGCGACCGCTCTGGGAGTGGCTATGGACCTGGCTGAACCGCCCGCTCAAGGAAGATGCAACGCCGCGGCAGCGCTTCGAACGGTCACGACGCCGCTTCGTGTTCGGCTTTGCCTATCTGCTGGCCCCGCGGATCGGCGAGATGAGTGCGGCGCGCATGCAGGACTTCCATCGCCGCGAGGGACGCTGGTGGTGGAGCGTCGTGGGCAAGGGCGACAAGGCCGCGGCGATTCCCGTGCCACCGGACATGCTGCTGTTGCTGGAGGCGTGGCGCGGCACTCTGGGGCTCTCACCGCTGCCGGCAGCCGACGAAGAAGCGCCGCTGTTGCGCACCCTCGACGGCGACCGCGCTCTCGGTACCAATCGACTCTATCGGTTGATACGCGAGACTTTTCGCGAGGCCGCCGCAGCGCTGGAAGCGGAGCAGGGCGGAGAGGTGACCGAGGCGGTGGCGCGCCTGCGCCAGGCCACACCGCACTGGCTGCGCCACACGGCGCTTACGCACCAGGCTCAGGCCGGAGTGGAGCTGCGCTTCCTGGCTGCCACCGCTCGCCATGCGCGGCTCGACACCACGGCCCGTTACCTGCATGCCGAGGACGAGGAGTGGCACCGCCAGCAGACCGTGCACGGCCTCGTCGAAGCCGGGGGTGGAGGGTTATAATGGTCGCAACCCTTTCAAGGAGCCACCATGAGTATCGAAACCACTGCCGAGCAGGCCCAACAGGAACTGCTCGACGAGTTCGAAATGTTCGATAACTGGATGGATCGCTACCAGTATCTCATCGACATGGGCAAACAGCTGCCGGCCTTCCCCGACGAATGGAAGACCGACGAACGCAAGATTCAGGGCTGCCAGTCGAACGTCTGGATGCATCACAGCCGCGACGGTGAGCGGCTCCACTTCGAGGCCATTTCGGATGCCGCCATCGTCTCCGGACTGATCGCCATTCTAATGCGCATCTACAATGACCGTCCGGCAGCCGAGATCCGCGATACCAGCCCCCATTTCCTCGAGGATCTGGGTCTCGACAAGCACCTGTCACCGACGCGCAGCAACGGCCTGCACAGCATGCTGGCACGTATTTACGAGGTGGCGGAAAGAGAGGCAGCCTGACAGAACGGTGAGGCGCGCCGACGCCATCAGTGCGATGCGGGATCGCGGTAGCGAAAACGTTCATCGAGTTCCGGGTCGGCCCGGCACAGCGCCTCGCTGGGTCCGCCGGGCACCGGGTCGATGCCGCCTTCGCAGCCGGGATGGCAACGAGCGATACGTCTTAACGCCAGCCAGCCGCCTTTGAGGGGCCCGTGTACGCGAACCGCCTCCAGGGTGTAGCTGGAACAGCTCGGCCAGTAGCGACAGCGGGGGCCGAGCAGGGGGCTCAGCGTGACCTGATAGAGCTTGACCAGAGCGATCATCACCCATCCGAGCACCCTCGCCAAGCCGCGAAAGAGCCGGCTGAGCCAAGCCGACAGGCAGGGCATGGTTCAGCGCCTCTTGCCGTAGAGCGTTTCGGGATCGACGAGCGGGACACTGCTCACCTGGGCCGCATCCCCCTCCAGCGCCACGTAGAAGCAGCTGCGCCGCCCAGTGTGGCAGGCGGGACCGGTTTGTTCCACCTGCAGCAGCAGGGTGTCGCCGTCGCAGTCGAGATGTGCCGCGCGCAGGTGCTGCTGCTGGCCCGATGACTCCCCCTTGCGCCACAGTTTTCCGCGCGACCGCGACCAGTAACAGACGCGTCCGCTGCGCAACGTCTCTTCCAGCGCCTCGCGGTTCATCCATGCCATCATCAGCACTTCGCCGCTGTCATGTTGTTGGGCAATGGCCGGGATCAAACCGTCGGCGTTGAAACGTATGGCATCGAGCACATCGACCAGCGGCTTACGCGTCGCCAGGGCAGCGCTCTCGAGTTGCTTGAATAGGTCGGACATGGGCACTCCGCAAGAGATATCAGGCGTTGGCGGCGGCCAGCAGACAAGCTTCGCAGCGCCCCAGCAGCTCGATGGTCTGGCGATCCACGCGAAACCCGAGATCGCGGGCTCGTTGGTCGAGCTGAGTATTGACGTCATCGAGATGCAGCTCTTCCACCCGGCCGCACTCCCGGCAGATCAGTAGCTGGAAGCCGTGGGCGTGTTCCGGGCAGGGGCAGGCGACGAAGGCATTGAGGGACTCGATACGATGCACGAGTCCTTGATCGATGAGGAACTCCAGGGCGCGATAGACCGTTGGCGGACGTGCCGCGGCATGTTCCGTCGCCAGGCGGTCGAGCAGCTCGTAGGCCTTGAGCCCGCCGCTAGCGCCCGCGATCATTTCGAGCACACGACGCCGAATGGGCGTGAAGCGCACGCCGTGGCGCTGACACTGCCGCTCGGCCTGCTGGAGCAGACTGCTGGAATCGGTCATGGCGGGTCCGCTGCGCTGAATACCGTCGCCCATTCTACGCGTTAGCCGCCACACCGGCCAGCGGCGGGGAATCCTCCGGTGGCGGCAGTTCGCCACGACGGGCGAAGTGGTGCTGTGCAAAGTCGACCCGCGCAGCCACGTCGACCCCGTCCGCTTGACGCTCCACGCTGTCGAGGCGGCGGCGCAACCCTTCCCCGTTGGCCATCTGGATAGCGAGGCCTGGACGAGCGTTGAGTTCCAGCAGCATGGGGCCGCGGTCGCGGTCGAGCACCATGTCGGTGCCCAGATAGCCGAGCCCGGTCATCTCGTAGCAACTCGCCGCCAGCATCAAAAGATTGCGCCAGTCGGGGATCATCAGACTGGCCAGCTCGTGACGGGTATCGGGGTGATCGTATCGCGCCCGGTCGAACTGCACGCCACGCAAGGCCCGCCCGCTGGCAATGTCGAGTCCCACCCCGACGGCCCCCTGATGGAGGTTGGCCTTACCGTCGGACGCCGCGGTGGACAACCGCATCATGGCCATCACGGGATAGCCGCGGAACACCACCACCCGAATGTCGGGAACGCCCTCATAGGTGTAGGCGGAGAAGCGCTCGTCGAAGTTGATCAACGCCTCGACGACGGCCACGTCCGGCGAACCGCCCAACGAATAGAGTCCCGACAGGATGTTGGAGACGTGACGTTTGAGATCCTCCAGGGTGAGCGCAGCCCCGCTGGGCTTGATGTAGCGATCGCCTTCGACGTGCTCGATGACGAGAATGCCCTTGCCGCCACTTCCCTTGGCTGGCTTGATCACGAAACCGGCCACGTTCGCCACCATGGCGCCGAGATGTTTGACGCCGAACTGGGTGGTGACGGTACCGATCAGCGCCGGCGTGGTGATGCCGTGGCGCTCGGCCAGAAGCTTGGTCTGGAGCTTGTCATCCACCAACGGGTAGAGCCGCCGATCGTTGTAGCGCCCGATGTAGCGAATGTTGCGGCGATTCATGCCGATGATGCCGCGGCTGCTCAGTTGCTTGGGCCAGGCCCACATAACATCAGTCCTCGGTGACGGGCTTGAAGCGGCGCAGCTCGAGCAACCGGTAGCCGGTGTAATTGCCCAGCAGCAGGATCAGTGCCATGAGAATCAGCTGAACGCCAAGGAAATTGAACGTGATGTGGCGAATCCAGGGATTGTTCATGGCCAGATAGGCAAGCACCGCCGTCAGCAGGCTGCCACCGCCCTGGATCAGAACCTCTTTGGGGCCTTCCTCTTCCCACAGGATCGACATCCGCTCGATGGTCCAGGCGAGGATGATCATCGGAAAGAACGTGATGGTCAGTCCGGCATTGAGACCCACGCGGTACGAGATCACCGAGAAGAGCGAAATGATGGCGATCACTGTGATGATCACCGCCGATACCCTCGCCACCAACAGCAAGTTGAGGTAGGAAAGATAATTGCGGATGACCAGTCCCACCGCGACGACCATCAGAAAACCCACGATGCCGGTGAGCAGCGATGTCTGTATGAACGCCAGAGCGATCAGCACGGGCATGAAGGTGCCCGATGTCTTGATGCCCACGATGACGCGCAGCAGCACCACGACCAGGGCGCCGATCGGAATCAGCAGTATCGTTTGAAAGAGCGCCTGTTCTTCCAGCGGCAGACTATGAATGGAGAAGTTGAGCAGGGTGTCTTCCACGAGCTGGCTACGCACGGCTGAAGCGGCCGGCTGGTTGCGCGAAAGCATCGAAAAGTCGACGCGCGAATTGCTGCCGCCCTCGACCTCGAGCACCGCCTGACCGGCCGACTCCCACAGCAGCAGGTTGTCGGGCTTGCCTTGCTCTCCGGTGCGCGGGTCGAAAAGCGCCCACTCACTGCCATCGAATACCTGAATCCAGGAGGTGAGCCGCTGTCGGCGGCGGCCATCCTCGAGCAGCAGGCCGCTGACCTGGCGAGCGTTGACACCGGCCTGGTTGAGCAGGCGTACAAGCAGCGGCGATCGATCGAACTGCGTCAACAGCAAGCGTGCGTTCTCGCCTTCGCGCTCGGTCGTGAAGTCACTGATCAACTGTCGTGCAAAGGAGTAGGCATCGGCACTGCGCGACCAGGCACGCTCGATGACCTGGCTGGCGGCCGTGTCGTAGGGCGACTCCCACACGATATCGTTGCGCTCGGGGGGAGATTCCACGTCCGCGTGGCGTGCGGAGGGGGACTCCAGTGCCTGGACGCTGTAATAGAGCTGCTGATCGCCTTGAGCCTCGCGCGTGGCCCACTCGGCACGTCGGCTGCCATTCTCTTCGAGAAACGCCAGACCATAGCCGGGGGAGGCCGTGTGCTCGGTGAGAATGCGATAGCCTTGCTGATTGGTGGGCAGCGCCATGTTGACCTTGGCGGGTCCGCCATCGGCGATGAAGCTGACCTGAGCCTGTATCTCCCAAACCTGACGCTGCTCGCCGGGGGTCCAGGGCACTTCGAACTGGACGTGCCGGTGTATCGTCAGAGCGGCCCCGGCGGTCACCAGCAAGGCAACGATCAAATAGAAAGAGAGTCGTGACATGAATCTTCCTTGAGCGAGGCAACGGACCCGTCTTTAGGCATCGTCGCTGGAGGTCTCGCCAGACTGATCCTCGGCGTCAAACTCCGGACGCGGGTGCATGAACTGTTCAGCCACATCGATCAATGCAATGTCCATGAAGAAGCGGCGTCCAAGCAAGACAGGGTAGTCGAGATGGGTACGATCATTCAGGGTGAACTCCACGCGCTCACGAATCGGCCCCAGCGACATCATCAGGCTCACCACGGGACGGGATTCCTCTCCGGTCGACTGGATGACGCGCACACGGCGTTCGACGGGCGCCTCGATCGTTTCATCGCGAACTGCCTCGATGACGGTATCGCTGTCGACCAGGCCCAGTTTGAAGCGCACCCAGTCCTCGCCATCGCGCTCGAATTCGGTGACGTCAATGGCGGAAAGGGAGGAGGTATTGGCACCTGAATCGATGCGCGACTTGAGGTAGGTGCCCACGTCGGGCAGCCCGATCCACTCACTGCGACCCAGCACCACCTTGTCATTGAGTTGTTCGGATACCGCCTGGCAGGCACTCAGGGCATCGATGCCACCGTTCGCGTCTTCCCCTTTGTTGACGTTCAACTCGCTGCGCAGGCCGCGCAACAGGCCGCCGAGTTCGCGCACGTCGGCGACCAGAGTCTGTTGAGTGAGCTGCTGATCCTCGAGAGCCTGACGAGAGACGCCGCAACTGCTCGACAGCGATGCTTCCAGGCGGTCCATGCGGGCCTCGAAGGCTTCGTGGGTTACCGGCTGGGGAGCCGGTTCACGGGAAGGAGTCAGGCCACAACCTGTAAGCATCAGGAACGCTAGCGACAGGACAGCGGACGATCGCAGGAAGTGGTGCATGAAGAGGACATCGTGCCGTGGGGTGATCCATGATGATACGGAGTCGCTGCGCTGCTTGTCCAACGTGACGAGATGCATTCTATTTAACATGTATGCACACCAAGATAATGTTAACCACATAAAATCAATGGGTTGAGCCGTTCTCAGTGTCAACTGTGGGTAGTCATGCCTTTGAGGCTTGCACAGCTTATCCGGAGAATGTTGGGCCCGACAGGGAGCTATGATAGACAGGAGCCCGGTGGCATCTTTTTGCTCAAGCGTGTATGGCGCCGTGAACTCCTGGTGGAGGCATACCGCCGTATTGCTACCTTCATAGGCCTATCCCGGGAACTCGGAGACGATGAAGGTTGTCTGGCAAGACACTTCAGCAGACTGTGATCTTGCCCTAGAAAGGGCCTATGGCCGCTGCAATTCTCCAGATGCTTATGTACTTGGTACCATATGGTAAATAAAGTAAGGCGTTTGCTATTAAGCTATTTTATCATCGTGGTCCAAGATATAGACTATCATAATACCAAGAGTTTTTGAGACGCTACGTGGGAAATTGAACGATCATGACTAAGAAGCGCTCTCCATTAAGCCGCCTACAGGGTAGTGTAATATACTTCAAGGGTCCATTCGAACCAGTTGAGGAATGGGCTTGGGAAGTTTTGAGGCCACCAAACAGTGGCAAAGTAAAGAAAGAGAAATCTATAAGCTGTAATAGGCGCCCTACGAAAGGGCGCTGAAAAATTAAGCATCTCGACCAAGAACCCCCAAAATCCTTAGGGGGGTTATAGGAGATTATATGCAAGAACTGCATATGAAACCCTGTTTTTAGCTTCCTCCCAAGTTTCGCTACTGTTCCTGGGGGACAGGTATGGCTCTATATTCCGAAATAGCCGATGAGTTTCTCTCCTAGAAAGGCGCGGGTATGGCATAATGCTGTCAAGAGCTGACAACTCCAACGTGGAATAGCCACTTCTAATACAATAGCTAATCTTTTCTATAGAAGGAGTTAGGATTTTTTTGTCAGCCATTTCTTGTCCGGCGTTAGACAGCAAGAGAGCGGGAGCACCAAAAAAATGTGCAATTGTAGGGATTAATCTTATCACAAACTTTCTAGCGCCTGTGCTTTTTTTCTTTTCTCTAGATGCCTCAGGCAAAGATTCTTGCATCTTGTTTAATGGCTGACCCTCCATCCATCCGGTGAGGAGTTTTTTTAGCAAGGGTATTGCGTAGCTTGCACGTTCTTGAGCTGTCTCACAATTCCTAAAGCTAGAGCCAAACTGATATTCAAGATCTTCTAATCGAAATATCCGAGTAAAGTGGGAAGGATGTTGTTCAAGCCAGTTGAAGATCCAAGAGCACCACTCAGAAATGTTGAAGTTTGAACTATCAAGAAAAATAAGAATGTCGTTATTCAAGTCATGAAGTATATCTTCTGGGAGCCCTAGGCTTGATGAAATGTCTCTAATTCTCCTATCGAGTTCAGTCATCTCTTCTACGTTACCTAGAAGCGATAACGCTGACTGCGTTCTGCTATCAACCCATTCAAAATCCTCATTTTTTCTTTTTCTGAAAGCTGCAAATGTTTTTGATAACGAAATAGCAGGACCGCTTTCACTGTCTGCGTTCTCTAATCTTGAAACAAGATAACGTTCAAGATCTCCTGAGTTATCAGACTGAGCATGGATATTATCCATTACTGCCGTTATAGGGTCATCAAGGGTAAGACATTGGTCAGACTGGCTGAAAATCTCCCGTAGATTTGCCCATCGCTGACCAATTTGGTTTTCACTGTCGTTTAAACCAGTAACCTTACCAGGAATTACAATAACCATTCCGGTAGCATTCTGACCTGCTCTTCCAGCTCGGCCTGCTGCATTCAATAAATCTTGGGCCTCAAGCACAGAACGAACTCCCCGATCCTGATCAAAGCGGCTGTCATCCGAGATAATAACTAATTCGCTTGGCAGGTTCATACCTTGACCAAGGGTAGGGGTAGCAGCAAGTATACAGAGTCCGCTATCACGCTTGTAAAGAGATTCGACTAATTGACGCTCTTCCGGTATAAGTTGGCCATGATGTACAGCAGCTCGGCTGTTGAGAAAGCCATCTTTAATGAAAATATAAAGCTGGCTTTCTTCACCCATCTCATCTACGGCTAACTGATATAACCTGCGCTCTTCCTCATTCAGTTCAATAATAGTGTCTTCCAAGAGTTCTGAAGCCTTGTTTGATATGGAAACAGCTCTTGGTATTTCCGGTGAAAAAATTAGCGTTTTTACTCCTGAGAGTGCTGCAGACGCCGCTAGGCTTGCTGATAAGACTCCACTATTTGGAGTTAATCGCCAAAACTTATTCGCAGATAAAGGGACAGCATCCTTGTGGAAGGGGAGGAAAGAATAATCGCTTCTTTTTTTACTTTGCCAAGTCTGTTGGATACTAAAGAATCCGTAAGGCTTTGCAAGCAGCTTTTTTTCTATGCTTTTTGGGACGCTTTTGGTCTTTGCTGATGCCTTCTCTTTCTGAAGAATTTTGTTAAGTTGGTCTAACTGATTCTTTTCGTATACAACGCATCCACGAAGTTGACGTGTCGGCTTCCATTCCATGGATAAATCGAGTGTTTTTCGTCCAACAAGCTCTTCTACCCATTCTGAAATTTCTCCAGTATTTTTCAACATTGCAGATTGCAGTATGATATCTGAGTTTTCTGCCACTCTTACGAAGTTGAGAAGACAGAGCATTGCATCTATTGATCTGCGATCTTTCGTATCTCTAGGGTGTATAAGGTGACATTCGTCAAAAACCAAAAGCCCCACATCTTCAAAATAAAGGGGGTCTGTATAAATAAGGAGGAGACAAGCTTCCGGAGTCAAAACAAGAATGTCGGGGAGGTCTTCTAAATCACTCTGGAGATTAAACTCCTCTGCTCTTTTCCCTTTGATATTTACTTTTGGGAATGATGCTCTTAAATCTCTGGCTGTTTGAGCTACTAGCGCATGTGTAGGCGCCAGAAATATAGCTTTTTTATTCAATAAAAGTGTTGCATTTATTTTGAGCTGAGAAATGGTTGATTTTCCAGCACCAGTTGGATATGCCACAACAGCAGAGACACCTGGCTCAAGATATCCCTCGCTAATTGCTTTTTGATGGTTAGGCCATAAATATGGGCGGGTTGAGGCGATTCGTCTTAGCGACGAATGCCACAATTGACTATTGACCCCGCTAGGTGGGTTAATGTTTACAACAGCTCTATCCAAAAGAGACGATGCCACGCTGGTCAGTAGACTAGCTAAGTGAAACGGACCTGGAAAAACGGTTAACCTTGTCCCTTGAGGAAAAAATTCATCAGAATGTTCTTCCTGTGGAGCTGAAAGAGCTTTTACATTATCGAATATGGCTATCGGGTCTTTTACGCTACTGGATCCTGCAAGGTGTTCTGCTAAATAGCCAACGCCTTCGAAGATATGATGATATAAGGCTACAACTGCTCTCTCTCCAATATCTTCTTCAGGGATCACTATAGACTCTATGCTTTCTTGGTTAATGATCTCGCCGACCTTACCTAACCCTAAAAGCTTCAACCTATAGATTAGAGCCGCTTCATTGTCATGATGGTTATTAATGCTTAATTGAGAGGCGATTTCAGAAGCGTCTGCGGGGGACTGGCCTATTAGGAAAAGCAGCATTGCTGCTATGTCAGAGCTTATGCCGTCATATGTTAAAAAACTTTCAGTAGGCTCAGGGCTTCTAAGGCTCTTGATTTGATAAACTAATTGGTGAGCAGTTGCACCTACAAAGGCGGCTGATATTTTATTCTTTCGATCAGGGTGAGTCGCTACTAAAGCTTCATTAGTATCTGCAAGTCGCCGAGCCCAAGCTTCACTATCTTCCAGTTCATAATCATCCAACTTCTCGTCGCGCAAACTGACTCTAGCCGAGACGATTTCTGCAAACATTCTAGACAATGTGTCAGGAAGGTTGTCATTGTCTAAGCCTTTAAGCCTAGGTGTCGACATAATCTTTTGTGCAGTAGTTGAGTCATACATTTTGAACCTCGGCCTCAAGTTTTTGCAGGGCAAGCTGTGAAATACTCTCCATCCAATCCCTAAGATTATCGATGATTAATATTTCAGCTCGTCGTTTTTCCGGATCTCCAGAAATGGTTGTTTCATAACCTTTGAAAAGACTTTTTTTGGCGCTTTCAGTTCGATGCTGTGGATCACCTGTTACTGCAACTCGAAAAGCTCTTTGTTGATCCCATAACACTTTTTCTATTATGTCATCACAATTTTCGGGGTTATGCCGATCTACCAAAGAGGTCACTAGCTCAACAAGTTCGTGATCACGCTCGCCATTTTCAAATTGCTTGAACTCAGGCCAAACCTGCTCTGTGATTTTTTTTCTCGGGTTTTCTGTTGCTTTTTCTTCACATATAACTACATAATTAACTCTATTTTCCCGTATTTCGACTATCAAGCCATCAAGCCCCTTATGGGCATGGTTCATGTGAGGAGCTCTTATAAGTGCCTCGGTATTTTGTTGACGTGCTGCGATCCAAGAGATGATCTGGAATAACCACCCATCTCGATGATATGGGTCTTCTGCGCTTCTACGTGTCAGCAGGCTCCGAGCTCCAGTAATTGCAGAACCTATTGCACTTGGGAAATTAGATCCAGTCTCCTTTAGGATTTTTTCAACAGAACGAGACTGGCCTAATGCTATACGCGCTATTAAAGATGAGAGCTTGTCTTCGTCAACGATAGTCCAGCTCGAACCGGACCACTTATCTTCACAGCTGATTGGTGTAAACGATATAGGCATGCTTCCCTTGTTCCCTTGGTAGCGTTATTTTGATGGCTTCCAGTGTTAGTCCCTATTAGTGCTGGCGGATATCCAATTTCTTCTGAAGTGCTCAGATCGGCCGCGCTCTTTCTCCAGCTCTTGTTTAAGGCGAGCATTTTCCTTTCGAACAGAACTGAGTTCCTGCTTCAAACGATCTACCTTGTTGCGTAACACAGCCTCTATATGACGGTATTCCTCAGGAGTGCGTGAAGGGACGGTCACGCCATTTATCTCTGATGAAGATAAACGTGCATTATCACGCTCAGCTGATATTGATTCCTTGAAGTTATTATAAAGGTACTGCCTGCTAACCCCGGCAAGTGCAGCAATGTCTTTAAATGTTATAGCCTCATTACGCTCCTTCAAAGTCGCAATAGCTTCCTCTACAGCACGACGCTTCCGCAAACTTCGTTCTTCTCTGGCCTTAGCGAGGCCTTCAGTGGCTTTGTCGCTCATTCGACAAACTCCAGCTTGATCTGTTTGGCTTTCTGTTCAGCGCCTTTATAGATGCCGTCTTCTTCTATAGCTGAAACGATTTTTCCTAAAGAGTCGTAGACTTCTTTATTCTTTCTTAGGCGTCGACCTGTGATTTCTGACATCCTTGTTTTTCCTGACTCTGCAAGCTCTTTGGATTCTTCTTGCTGCTCTTGAATGAGAGCGTCAATGGCAATTTTTTCAGATTTGAAGAACTCTACATCCTTCGCATCAGCCCTAAAATGTTTACATGTATAGCATGCGTTAGCGTGCTCACACCAATCTCCAATTTGAGCGGGCATTGAGCAGGCACCACCGCAGACACGTGTGGCTGCTAGTTGCTCTTTTCTTACAAGAAGCTCACCAATTTTGTCATCAACACTCCCATGGATAGTAAAGAATCTACCGCTACCTTTCTCAAGGAGAGCTTTTTTCTTCAATTCAAGCCTGTTGTTTACATAAACCGTCGCCATATCAGGACTGGTATGCCCAAGCTCCATCATGATATTAAGAATATCATGACCGTTTTGTGCTAAAGATGTGCCCAGCGTATGGCGAAGAGGATGCCAAGAAAAGGTGAGGGGGTTGCCTTCATCATCTCTCACCTGTTGGCTTACAACTTTTTTCTTTATCTCACTCGCAGTCCAGTGTTGAGACACAAAGCCTTCCCGAGTTCCCGTGACGTAAGGAAAAAGGTACTTTGTTGGGCTGCCATGCTTCTGAACTATAGATTTTCTCTGATCTTCAATGACTTTTATTAATGCCGCGTGAGATTTGTCGCTTTTGGAAAGCGGTTTTCTGTTCCACTTCCTGACCTTATTCTGCCAGAAGTGGAGGATCATAAAGTTATCATCATCCGGATCATCCTTAAGGCAATCAAAGAGAACTGAATGGCCATCCTCAGCGCGCATGCCCGTGGCAAGGATTAGTATAAATATTTGAGGGATAGGGGAGGGGGCATCCTTGACAGCCATCTGAAGCTCGTCAATGATGCGCTGCGAGTAGGAGCGTGCCACGCCTTCGTTCGCATATCCTATTCGCCCCAGCCCTTCTTTATAGTGTGTCTTCTTGATTTTCTTGACTGCTCTTTTGGATACTGACAAAGAAGGCCATTTGTCAGAGAATTCCCTTGAGGCCGTTTGTAGCATCGCCACAGTGTCTGTAAACCAGTTTTTCCCAGATAAGCCTTTCCTATTACCCCATGCTAAATACTCATCTTCAATCAGCTCATCTGATATAAGAGCAGGAGAGGGGGTCTCAAATTTCTCGTGCATGAAGTCGCGGAAATTTATAAACCTTCCCATGTAACCAACAAGTGTACTTGGGGCCAGCTCACCATGCTGAATCTTGTTTATGACATGAAAGCGGACAGCATCACGCAACCATTCAGGGTAACGGTAAAAATTAAGGTACTTGTCTGTGGTACGCTGTGTGTCTTTGAATCTGTAGTCATCTTCGCTATAAATATCGTTGAGGTAGACAATCATTCGCCTCTGAAGAGGCTTGAATTGTTCCCTCTGCATTATAATGTTTTTGTGGATATCGCCGGCAACTGTAATCCGTGCTGGAAGATATTCCTTTTCAACAATGCTGTTATCACTAACATAGCTCTGCTTGATTTTCTTTCTTTTCGAATTGCGCGAGTATCTCGAAAAAATATCTAAAAGTTCAGCGTTATGTTTTCTGGTAATTTTTTCTTCGCTGCTCGAGGTATAACGAGTTGTAAACTCAGGGTGAGGTATATCTGCCAGGCAAGAAACTCCAAAGCGACTGGATATTTCTTTCCAGTCGGTGTTTAGCCATCTCATTGGCAGGCGTCTGCGCTCTACAGAAGAACGAGAGTTGTTGCGTTCATCTGAAAGAAATTTTGCCCAATAGCATTTCAGCTCAAGTTGTGGTGTCAGCGGTAGCCCGGTAAATTCAATAGGGCTGTTTATCCCAACGTGTTCATTCGTAAAGATCTCAATGTCTTTTACAAATTCGTCATCCCACACGTCATTAAAAAACAGTTTGCTGTCATAGGATTCAATTTTTGCCGAGAGCTGCTCTTCATACAAAACCTGGCTGTCGGCACTTCCCTGAATTACCCTTAGATCCATTTTACGCCTCTGTCAGTGATATGTGGCAACTTTCTGAATTCTTCGAGGCGTTTTTCCAGCTTTTCTGGGCCCGTCAGATGAAGCTTTCGCATCTCATGGCTAAACAAATGTTTATAAAAATCCATGGTTGTCTGTGGACTTGCGTGACCCAGGCGATCCGCTACTTCGAGTAGTCCATAGCCGTCGACAATGGCTTCACTGGCATGCGTGTGCCTGAAATGATGCCAGGTGAAGGCCACAGCTGTTCGCTGCTTTAAGTAGTTCTTTAGATTCTCTGCATAACTACGGGAAAGGGCACGTCCAATGCTGCCTCGCTGAATATTACAAAACACATATTCTGTACCCGCTTCAAAAGCGTCTTGATACTCATCGCTTGTGATGAAGTCTTCATACATATCGAGCAGGTAGTCCATGACCGGAATGGCACGAACACGTTGTCCCTTAGCCCTGGCACCATTCTCATTATCGTCCCTAGGGATGATCCAGATGATCTTATCTTCGAGGTCAATGTCTGTGTGACGGAGCCCCAGAGCCTCGCCAATGCGCATCCCTGTGTTGTAGAGCAATGTCACCAGAAAAGCATCTCTCAGCCTATGGCAAGCTTTGATGAGTAATAGGACGCTTTCTGGAGACAGGCGCTTTTCAGTGACCTGTTTCTGGATCTTCCCGATGTCACCGCGTAGGTAACGATCTTTCTGCTTGGTTGTGCGCCGGCTGTTGATGTGCTCGAGGAAGGGCTTATAGCTGTTGAGGCCCTGGTGATGCTGTGACTGCGTTCCTCGGACATGCCCGAATGGATCTCGTCCCTGGAGATAGCGATAGAAGGATTTGGTCGCCAAATGCAGCTGGTTTTTCAGCGATGGGGAAAGCTTTTGGAGGGAACGCGCATCAAAGGTTACTAGGTTTTCTGGCGGTGGCTCGTCTTTAGCGCTTAAGGCGTATGGCAGCCACTGAAGGAAGTGATCGTAATCGCTCACCGAAATATCATAGACCGATTTTCCGATCGCGTTGAGATAGCTACCTAGGCGAGTCATGTGGCGTGCGTAAGCGACGATCGTGTTCGGAGAGAGGTTGGTTTCCTCAAGATGGACGATCCAGTCACGCAGAGGGGCGACGGTGCCACCATCATGATCGAGCACGGTCCACGAGACCGCTGTGTCGCTGTATCGAATTTTGACGAGCCTCATGAGCATCACCATTCATGGAATGCTCCATATTTGACATGGTGAGCATATGAGTCAACCCGAAGGAGCTGATCTCAGCTCTGAGACCCTAAATGGACACAATTGACATAGACACCCTTGGTGTCCGTATTAACATAATATACATTATGCGAACCAATGGCCCAAGCCTTTCAAGGCTATCCAACGCTCTGGGTGCCGGCATGACGAACGACGCCCCGAAGATGGGCTTCGGGGCGTACGGCTGCCGTGATTGCGGTGACGTCAGAGCGGTTTCTTGTCGTCTGCTTCGAGATCTTCGGGCGGCGCATAGGAACCGTCTTCGCGATGCACCTCCTTGCCGGTGATCGGCGGCGTGAAGACGCACGCCAGATGCATGGTCTTGTGTGCACGCAACAGGTGTTCGTCGTGCTGATCGAGGACATAGATGTCGCCCGGCTTGATCGGCCAGATCTTGCCGTCAGCCAGAGTCTCGACCTCACCTTCGCCCTCGATGCAATACACCGACTCGAAGTGATGCTTGTAATGGATATGCGTCTCGGTACCTTCATAGATGCGCGTGATGTGGAACGAGAACTGGCCGCCATCGTTGGCCAGCACCAGGCGCGTGCTGTCCCAGTTGCCGTTCTCGGCCTTGACCAGGCGATCGGTCTGCCGCGCTTCCTCGATATTGCGAACGATCATGGATGAATCCTCGTTGAATCGTTATCGGGCCGGTCGCGTCATCGCGACCGGCCGATGACCTATGGCCGTCTTCCGGCCATCCTTGAAGACTATCAGCTCAGGGCCGACTTGGCGCTTTTCTCGAGAATGTCCAGTCCCTCGATCAGATCCTCGTCGGAAATGGTCAGCGGACACAGACATTTGACCACTTCGCCATCCTGACCGCTGGTCTCGATGACCAGACCGTTCTCGAAGGCCTTGCCGGTGATCTTGTCGGCGATCTCGCCGCTGCCCACGTCGATGCCGCGCATGAGCCCGCGACCTCGTTCCGAAGCCTCGATGCCCTGTTCGCGAATCCACGCAGCGATTCGACCGAAACGGTCGGAGACGATCTCGCCCTTGCGCTGAACTTCCTTGGCGAAACCGTCATCGCGCCAGTAAGTTTCCAGGGCGGCCGCCGCCGTCGTGAACGCCAGCGCGAAACCACGGAAGGTGCCGTTGTACTGACCGGGCTTCCAGACATCCAGCTCGGGACGCATCAGCACCTGGGAGAACGGCAGGCCGAGGCCGGAGAGCGACTTGGAGTTGGTGACGATGTCGGGTACCACGCCGGCATGCTCGAAGCTGAAGAACTTGCCGGTACGGCCGCAACCCGCCTGGATGTCGTCGACGATCAGCAGGATGTCGTGGGCACGGCAGATGCCTTCCAGGCGCTTGAGCCATTCCAGGCCGCAGGCGTTGATGCCGCCTTCGCCCTGCACCGTCTCCACGATGACGCCGGCCGGAACGTCGAGACCGCCGGATTTGTCGCCCAGCAATTTCTCGAAGTAGTCGAGAGTGTCGGTGCCCTCGCCCAAGTAGCCATCGTAGGGCAGGAAACTGCCGCCCACCGTTGGCACGCCACCGGTGGCCTCGCGGAACTTGCGGTTGCCGGTGGTGGCCAGGGCGCCCATGGTCACGCCATGGAAGCCGTTAGTGAAGGTGACGATGTTGTAGCGACCCTTGGCATTGCGCGCCAGGCGAATGGCCGCCTCGACGGCGTTGGTGCCGGTAGGCCCGGGGAACTGGACCTTGTAGTCCAGACCGCGCGGTTTGAGGATCACCTCATCGAGGGTTTCCAGATAACGGCGTTTGGCCGCGGTAAAGAAGTCCAGGCCGTGAATGATGTTGTCTTCGGCCAGGTAGTCCAGCAGCGCCTGCTTGATCTGCGGATTGTTGTGCCCGTAGTTCAGGGTGCCGGCACCCGCCAGAAAATCGATGTACTCGCGTCCCGCTTCATCGGTCAATCGGGCATTTCGGGCCTTGGTGAACACGACCGGAAAAGCGCGCGAATAGGTGCGAACGTTGGATTCCATGCGTTCGAGGGTCTGGGTCTGCATCGTGCGACCTCCTTGGGATGGGAATGACATAGCGGGTTGGCGAATGAACGTACGAGATCATCCGGGCGTGTTGTTCTGGCGGGGCTATCAGAGTCGATCGGTCTCGAAAGGACCGATGCGCACCAGGTTCTCGGGATCGTGCTCGCCGCCGAGCTGGTCCGTGGAGAAGTATTCACGACTGTTGAGCGGCGCCTGCCAGCGATCGGCGAGGCGCCGGAAGAGCCCCCAGGAGGCCTGGTTGTCGGGCGTGATGGTGGTTTCGAGGTGATGAACCTCGGCCAGTTCGGGGCGCGTCATCACGGCCTCCACGAGACGGCGGGCAAGCCCGGTGCCGCGCGCTTTCTCCCCGACCGCCACCTGCCACAGGAAGTAGGTGTCGGGCGCATTGCTCTTCACGTAGCCGGAAACGAAACCGACGATATCGCCCTCCTCGTCGGTGGCCACCGCACAGGTGTCTCGAAACTGGGTGGCCAGCAGCAGGTAGGCGTAGGCAGAGTTCACATCCAGCGGAGGGCAGGACTTGACCAGCTCATAGATGCCCCAGCCGTCATCGGGGTTAGGCTTGCGAATGAACAGCGGCGCAGCATCACTGCCGACGACGGCATCCGCCACGCTGGGGCGGGCAAGGTCGGCGGAAGGTGTGAAAGGCTGTGGAGTCAGGTTCATGGTTTGGCTTCGCTGTAGCGATTTCGGAAAGCATGATAGCAGGGCTTGCTGCCAAATCAAAACAGGCATTATGGCTCATGCTCGGTTCCATAACACCAGATTATGCTGGCCGCCTGTGGTTTCGGGCATACCCTCAGTCTAGCCCAGCCGTTCCGGCTTCTCCTGCGCCGTGCGGCGTTGCATCCGATGATGCACCGCCGCCATGGGCGCAAGGGAGCAGCGTTGCCGAGAGACATCAGGTACGGCTCGGTGTACGCAGGGTCACGAACTCCTCCGCGCCGGTGGGATGGATGCCCACGGTGGCATCGAAATCGGCCTTGGTCAGGCCGGCTCGCACGGCGATGGCGATGCCCTGGATCACCTCACCGGCCTCCTCTCCCACCATGTGCGCCCCGACCACCACGTCGCTGGCATCGTCGACGATGAGCTTGATCAGGCAACGCTCTTGACTGCCGGACAGGGTGTGCTTGAGGGGGCGAAAGTCGGTGCGGTAGATGCGTACGGCCCCGAGGCGCTCCCGCGCGGCCTCTTCGGAGAGCCCCACCGTGCCGATATTGGGATGGCAGAATACCGCCGTGGCGATGCGCTCGTAGTCGAGAGGCGCCGGCGGCGTATCGCCGAAATGGTGCTGCACCAGTTGCATCGCCTCGGCCAGTGCCACCGGCGTGAGCTCGGGGCCGCCAGTCACGTCGCCCAGGGCCAGGATCGAAGGTACCGAGGTCTCGAAACGCTCATTGACCGCCAGGTGGTCGCCATCGGTGAGCTCGATGTCCAGGGTATCCAGGCCCAGCCCGGCCAGATGCGGCCGACGGCCCGTGGCGGCCAGCACCGCATCCACTTCGAGGGTGTCCCCGGTGGTCAGGGTCACTGCCAGGCCGGTTTCGCTCTTGTCGATGCGCTCGATATTGCTCTCGAAGTGCAACTGCACCCCTTTCTTGGCCATCTCGTCGCGAGCGAACTCGCGGACCTCCTGATCGAAGCCGCGCAGGAACAGTTCGCCTCGGTAGATCAGGTGCGTCTCGCTGCCCAGGCCGTTGAAGATGCTGGCGAACTCCACGGCGATATAGCCGCCGCCCAGCACCAGGAATCGCTCGGGAAAGCGCTCCAGGTCGAAAACCTCGTTGGAAGTCACCACATGCTCATTGCCCGGAAAATCCGGCACCCAGGGCCAGCCTCCCACGGCGACGAGGATCTTCTCTGCACTGAACGTTTCCCCTGCCACTTCCACGCGGTGGGCGTCGAGCACGCGCGCGCGTCCATGCAGCAGGTGCACGCCTGCACTCTCCAGCAAATTGTCGTAGATACCGTTTAGACGCTTGATCTCGCTGATCTTGTTGTCGCGCAAGGTAAGCCAGTCAAAGCGCGGCGCGACGGGGAGCGACCAACCGAAGCCGGCACTGTCATCGAATGCATCGTGGAAATGGGCGGCATGGGAGTAGAGCTTCTTGGGCACGCAGCCTACGTTCACGCAGGTGCCGCCCAGGTAACGCTCCTCGGCCACGGCCACCCTTGCGCCGGAGGCAGCAGCGGTACGTGCCGCTCGGACGCCGCCAGAACCGGCTCCGATGACGAAGAGATCATAGTCGAAGTCTGACACGGCAGTCTCCTTGCTTCAGTGGTATCGGGTACCGTCACGGCCCCGCCCGTCCAGCGCGATGGTACCAGCGATGCTCGGGGCGCGGGAGAGCGCGGTTGACGCAACCCATACCCGGGGTTACAAGGGCCACCCTACCGGTCGACAACAGGAACTGCCGAGATGAAACAGGAAATCGCCTCCCTGCTCGACAACAATCGCGCCTGGTCCCAGCGAATTCGCCAGGAGGATCCGGATTTCTTTGCTCGGCTGTCACGTCAGCAGAACCCTGACTACCTGTGGATCGGCTGCTCCGACAGTCGCGTACCAGCCAACCAGATCGTCTCGCTGCCACCGGGCGAGGTCTTCGTGCACCGCAACGTGGCCAACCTCGTCCACCACAACGACCTCAACGCCCTGTCGGTTTTGCAGTATGCCGTGGACATGCTCCAGGTTCGCCATGTCATGGTGGTCGGGCACTATGGCTGCGGCGGTGTCCGGGCCGCCGTCGTGGGTGGCGACAACGGCATGGTCGATCTCTGGCTGCATTCGGTACGCGAACTCCACTGCCAGCATCGCGACGAGCTGGCCGACTTGCCGCTGGATGATCAGGTGAATCGCATGTGCGAACTCAACGTTCGCGCGCAAGTCATGAACCTGTGCCACAACAAGATCATTCAGCAGGCATGGCAGCGCGGGCAGCGCCTGGCCGTCCACGGCTGGATCTACGGTTTAGACGATGGTCGCATTCGCGACCTGGAATGCAGCGTCACCGACCTGGATCAGGTCGCGACCCTCTACCGCATCGAGCGAGTAACGGCGCCGCCGGAGGAGTGATCGCCGCCCCCGCGCATCATCTAGCCATGCACCTGGCGCATGGCGCCTGTCGGAATTTCGATTGTCCAGTTCCCGCACGGATCCCTATGTTGTCTACAGTAGCATGCACGCGCGGTCATCCAGGCCGTGCGCCAACAACAACCCGACAAGGGAACTAGACATGACCTTCAAGAAGACCCTGCTAGCCGGCATGATCGGCGCAACCATGACCGGGGCAATGCTGCTGCCGAGCATGGCCGCTGCCGAAACCTCACTGCGCATGGCCTACGACGCCGACCCGGTGTCACTGGACATCCACGAGCAGCTCTCGGGCGGTATCCTGCAGCTCTCCCACATGACCCACGACCCGCTGGTACGCTGGACGAGCGATCTCGATTTCGAACCTCGCCTGGCCACCGCCTGGGATCAGGTCGATGACACCACCATGCGCATGACCCTGCGCGAAGGCGTCGAGTTTCACAGCGGCAATGCCTTCACCGCCGAGGACGTGGTGTGGACGGTGGAGCGCCTGAAGCGCAGCCCGGACTTCAAGGCGATCTTCACTCCCATCGAGAGCGTCACCGCCATCGACGAACACACCGTCGAATTCAAGACCGGCGAGCCCTATCCGCTGCTGCTCAACCTGGCCACCTACGTCTTCCCGATGGACAGTACCTTCTACAGCGGTACTGCCGAGGACGGCGACCCCAAGGACGAGATCGTCAAGAACGGCAACTCCTTCGCCTCGTCCAACCTCTCCGGAACCGGTCCGTTCACCGTGGTCGAGCACCAGAAAGGGACTCGCATGGAATTCGAACGATTCGACGGTTACTGGGACGAGGACTCCCCCGGCAACGTCGATCGTATCGTGCACACGCCGATCAGCGAGAACGCCACCCGGGTTGCCGCCCTACTCTCCGGCGACGTCGATTTCATTGCCCCCGTGCCGCCCAACGACCTCGAGCGCGTACGCGAGAGCGATGATGCCGAACTGGTCACCATGTCCGGCACGCGCATCATCTTCTTCCATATGGATCAGAACCGCGTCGATGCCTTCCAGGACGAGCGGGTTCGTCAGGCCTTCGCCTACGCCGTGAACCAGGACGCCATCGCCGATCGCCTGATGAAGGGCTTCGCCACACCGGCGGCGCAGTTCTCGCCCGAAGGCTATGCGGGTCATATCGAGTCGCTCGAGCGTCGCTACGACCTGGAGAAGGCGCAGGAGCTGATGGCCGAAGCCGGCTATGCCGACGGCTTCGAGATCACCATGATGGCGCCCAACAACCGCTACGTGAACGACGCCAAGATCGCTCAGGCGGTGGCCACCATGCTGGCGCGCATCAACGTCGATGTGGATCTCAAGACCATGCCCAAGGCGCAGTACTGGGGCGAGTTCGACGACCGCGCCGCCGACATGATGATGATCGGTTGGCACGCCGACACCGAGGATAGCGCCAACTTCCACGAGTATCTGACCGCCTGCCCGGATGCCGACTCCGGCGCCGGCCAGTACAACGCGGGCAACTACTGCAACCCGGAACTCGACAAGCTGGTCGCCGAAGCCAATCTGGAAGTCGACCTGGAGAAACGCGCCGAGATGCTTCAGCAGGTCGAGCAGACGCTCTACGACGAAGCCGCTTTCGTGCCGCTGCACTGGCAAGATCTTGCCTGGGCCGCCGCTCCCAACGTCGACATCGAACCGGTGCTCAACGTGATGAACTTCCCCTACCTCGGGGATCTGGTCATCGAGGAAGAGTGATCCGCTCCGCCGGCCATCCGGCCGGCACTTCATGAACCTGACCCGGTGACACGCCCTGCGAGGGCGTGTCGCCTTGCGTTGCCAACAGGACGCCATCCATGATCGCCTTTCTGGTCAAGCGCCTCTTCCATGCGCTGCTGGTGATGTTCGTCATCAGCATCATCGCCTTTTCCATCCAGGACAACCTCGGCGACCCCATCCAGCAGATGGTCGGCCAGTCGGTGCCCGAGAGCGAGCGTGAGGTGCTGCGCGAGGAACTGGGGCTCAACGACCCCTTCCTGGTGCAGTACCTGCGCTTTGCCAAGAATGCCGCCCAGTTCGATTTCGGCTATTCGTACAACTTCAACCAGCCCACCACCGAGGTGATCGCCCGGCACCTGCCGGCGACGCTGGAACTGGTGGCGGCAGCCACCTTCCTGATCGTTGTGCTGTCGGTACCCATCGGCGTGTATAGCGCCATCAAACCGCGTGCCTGGCTGTCGCGCTTTTTCATGGGCGTCTCCATTGTCGGCATCTCGATCCCCGTGTTCCTGACCGCCATCGTGCTGATCCAGCTGTTCGCCATCGGCGTCAGTTGGACGCCCTTCCCCGCCGGTACCGCCTGGGGCAGCTGGCTCAACGACCTGATCACAACCGAAGGCGGCATGCCGGCCTACGGGCGCGGCGATCCGGTCCACGTCTTCGGCACCTGGTACACCAACTTCGCCTCACCGCGCGGCCTGGTCTACCTGGTTCTGCCGGCCATCTCGCTGGCCTCGATCATGCTGCCGCTGTTCATCCGACTGATTCGCGCCGAGATGCTCGAAGTGCTGCAGTCGGAATACGTCAAGTTCGCTCGAGCCAAGGGCATTCGCCTGCGTCGCATCTACTTCCTGCATGCGCTCAAGAACACCATGTTGCCGGTGATCACCGTGGGCGGGGTGCAGATCGGCACTCTGGTCGCCTACACCATCCTCACCGAGACGGTCTTCCAGTGGCCCGGCATGGGATTGATGTTCCTCGATGCCATAGAGCGCTCCGACATTCCGCTGATCATCACCTATCTGATGATCGTGGGGCTGATCTTCGTGATCACCAACACCCTGGTCGACCTGATCTATGGCCTGGTCAACCCCACCGTCAAGCTGACAGGGAAACCCGCATGAGCACCATGACCTCCCCCGCGACGAGCCGCTGGGAGCGCTTTCGCGCCTCCTACCTGCTCTACAGCTTTAAGCGCGACCTGATCGCTCAGCTGAGCCTGCTCGTGTTCATCGCCCTGGTGGCCTGCGCCGTGCTGGCACCCTGGTTGGCGCCGATGAACCCCTACGACCTGGCGCAGATCGATATCCTCGCCTCGGAATTGCCGCCCTTCTGGATACCCGGCAGCGAGGAGGCCTACCTGCTCGGCACGGACGCCCAGGGTCGCGATCTGCTCTCCACCATCCTCTACGGCGCGCGCGTGTCGCTGATCATCGGCTTCGGTGCCGTGGCTCTGCAGGCCATTCTCGGAGTGTGCTTTGGGCTGCTGGCCGGCTACCTGGGCGGCCGCATCGATGCCTTCCTGATGCGTCTGGCCGATATCCAACTCTCCTTCTCTACCCTGATGGTGGCCATCGTGGTGGGCGCGCTGGTCAAGGCGATCTTCGGCAGCGCTACCTTCAGCGCCTACGCCGTGCCGCTGCTGGTGCTGATCATCGGGCTCGCCGAATGGCCGCAGTACGCACGCACCGTGCGCGCCTCGGTGCTCGCCGAAAAGAGCAAGGAGTACGTCGATGCCGCCCGTACCATGGGCCTCTCCAGCCGACGCATCATGTTTCGCCACATCCTGCCCAATACCCTGTCGCCGATCTTCGTCATTTCCACGGTACAGGTGGCCAACGCCATCATTTCCGAGGCGGCGCTCTCCTTCCTGGGGTTGGGCATGCCGGAGACCCATCCGTCGCTGGGTTCGCTGATCAAGTCGGGCTTCGACTACCTCCAGTCGGGGTCGTGGTGGATCACCCTGCTTCCCGGCGCCGTACTGGTGGTGCTGGTGCTGGTAATCAACCTGCTCGGCGACTGGCTGCGCGACGTGCTCAACCCGCGCCTCTACAAGGGCTGATAACGCCTCTGGAGACCCCATGTCACTTCTCGAAGTCAACAATCTGGACGTGCGTTTCGCCTTGCGCCGCGGTGACGTCAAGGCGCTACGCGACGTCTGTTTCACCCTCGATCGCGGCGAGCGGCTGGGCATCGTGGGCGAATCCGGCGCCGGCAAATCGGTGGCCGCCTTCAGCCTGCTCAACCTGATCGCAAAGCCCGGCTACATCGCCGGCGGCAGCGTTCGCTTCGACGGCCAGGAGCTCACGTCGATGAGCGACCGGGCACTGCGCCGGATACGCGGGCATCGTATCTCGATGATCTTTCAGGATCCGATGATGACCCTCAATCCGGTGCTCACCATCGGCGAGCAGATGGTCGAGTGCCTCAAGGCGCACCGCCGCATCGCCAGCCGTGAGGCCCGCGCCATCTCCCTGCGCAAGCTCCAGCAAGTGCAGATACCCTCACCCGAGGCGCGCCTCGACCAGTATCCGCACGAACTCTCCGGCGGCATGCGACAGCGCGTGATCATTGCCATCGCCCTGCTGCTCGATCCGGACATCATCATCGCCGACGAACCCACCACGGCGCTGGACGTGACCATCCAGGCCGAAATCATGGCGCTGCTGCTGGAGCTGTGCGAGAAGCACAACGTCGGACTGATCCTGATCACCCACGACCTCGGCGTGGTCAGCCAGGTGACTCAGCGCATGCTGGTGATGTACGCCGGCCGCGTGATCGAGCAGGGCCCGACCCGCGAGATCATCAATGACCCTCAACACCCCTACACCCAGGGGCTGATGAACGCCCTGCCGCAGATGGCCACCCCGGGAGAGCGGCTCAACCAGATTCCCGGCAGCATGCCATCGCTGGACAACCTGCCGAGCGGCTGCGCCTTTCACCCGCGCTGCGCCTTCACCCGGCTCCCCGACGGCAGTGAACGACCTGCCTGCTACCGCGAGGTACCCGAGTTCGTCACCTCGGGCAACTGTCGCGTAGCCTGCCACATGGTGGCCGAGATGCTCGAACGAGAACGCATTCCGGCCGAGGAGAGTGCACGATGACAGCGACACAGACCGCGCCCTCACGCGACACCGAGACGAATCAGCCACTGCTGGAAATTCGTGGCCTCGAGAAGCGCTTCTCGCTCTCCGGCGATTTCCTCGAGCAGCTCAAGTTCAAGGGCGGCAAGCTGGTTCGCGAGCAGGAACACGTGCACGCCATCAACGGCGTCGACCTGGAGATTCAGCGCGGTGAAGCGCTGTGCGTGGTCGGCGAGTCGGGCTGCGGAAAATCCACAGTGGCGCGTACGGTAATGGGGCTGCTGCATCCGTCGGCAGGCGAGATCCGCTACGCAGGCCAGCGCATCGACGATCTGTCGACCAAGGCGCTGATGCCCTACCGCCGTCGCATGCAGATGATCTTCCAGAATCCCTATGCGTCGCTCAATCCGCGCATGACCATCCAGCAGACCCTGGAGGAGCCGATTTACCTGCACCATCCGGATTGGTCTCGCCAGCAAGTCGCCGACAAGGTCGCCGAAGTGATGGCCTCGGTAGGCATCGCGGCGGACTGGGGCAAGCGCTACGGCCACGAATTCTCCGGCGGTCAGCGACAGCGTATCGCCATTGCCCGGGCACTCGCCGTGGATCCGGAATTCATCGTCGCCGACGAACCCATCTCGGCACTCGACGTCTCCATCCAGGCCCAGGTGCTCAACCTGCTGATGGATGCCCAGCAGCAGCACAACCTGACCTATCTGTTCATCACCCATGACCTGGCCGTGGTCGAGCACTTCGGCACCCGGGTAGCGGTGATGTACCTGGGCCGCGTCTGTGAGGTGGCTCCCACGGCCACGCTGTTCGCCAAGCCCCGCCACCCCTACACCCGCGCGCTGATCTCGGCGATTCCGCGCCTCGAGGACGACCGCCCCCAGCACATCCGCCTGGAGGGAGAAGTGCCGACGCCGGTCAACCTGCCCTCTGGATGCGTCTTCCATGCCCGCTGTCCCCATGCCAATGCACGCTGTCGCGAGGAGGTGCCGGCGTTGATCGCCTGCGATGACGGCGCCCGGGTCGCATGCCATGCCATCGAAGAAGGCCGGATCGACTGAACCCGCCCTGACTCTGGCATACTGGCGGGTTTGGCACCCCGCGCGTTCTCGGAGACGACATGGAACTACGCTGGCTGGAAGACTTTATCGCCCTGGCCCGCACCCGGCACTTTTCGCGGGCCGCCGAGCAGCAGAACGTCACCCAGCCGACCTTTTCACGGCGCATCAAGCTGCTCGAGGACGAGATGGGCACCACCCTGATCAACCGCCAGACGCTGCCGCTGTCGCTCACGCCGGCTGGAGAGGAGTTCCTCAGCCTGTGCCACGACGTTTCCCAGCGCGTCACCGAGGGACGCCGCCGCCTGGCCCAGCTCGCCGAACAGCAGTCGGGGCAGTTGCGTCTGGCCGCGCCGCAAAGCCTGCTGATTCACTTCGTGCCCCAGTGGCTCGCCCAGTGGGCCTCGTCGCCCCCGGTCACACCCTATCTACGCGCTACCGGCTGGCTGGTGGACGACTACTTCCGGGCGCTGGCCCGTGAGGAGTGTGACCTGGTGCTGTGCTACTGGCCGCCCACCCCCTGCGGCGTCGAACCCGACACCGAGGATTTCCCTTCCCGCCTGCTGGGCCAGGAGCGGTTGATCCCCGTCTCGCTGCCGGAAGCGAACGGCCGCCCCCGGTTTGCCCTGGACGGTGCCTCGCGCCTTCCGCTGATCGCCTACCATCCGCGCGGACTGATCGATGCAGCGATTCGCGCCCACCTGGCGCGCCTCGGCGAGGCGCCGGAATTCAGCATCCTCAACGAAAGCATCCAGAGCGGCAACATCCGCGAGTTGGTGGCGCTGGGCTACGGTCTGGGCTGGCTTCCCGAGCGCAGCGTTCGTGACGCCCTCGACGCCGGCTCGCTGGTCCCCGCCGGCGGTGAACGCTGGCAGGTACCACTGGAGATTCGCCTCTATCGTCGTGCCGATGACGATCAGTCAGCGGTAGCGGCATTCTGGGACGGCCTGTCGGCAGCACCGTCCTGACCACACGCAACGGAGCCCCCATGACCACCGACCTCGATGGCCTGCAGGCGCGCCATCTCGATGCGCTCGAGGCCGCCTACGCCGCCACTCTGCAGCGAAACGACCTGGACGGCGTGCTGATCTACAGCGGACGCCCGCATCGCCATTTCGCCGACGATCAGGAAGCCAGCTTCGCCACCTTCGCGCACTTTCTGCACTGGGTGCCGATGCCGGGCCTCGCCCACAGCTGGCTGCTGATTCGCCCCGGTCAGCGGCCGCGGCTCTACTTCCACGCTCCCGACGACTTCTGGCACCTGTCGGCCGCACTGCCGGAGGAGGCCTGGGTCGAACGCTTCGATATCGAGAGCGGTCGTTTCGACCGGCCGCCCGCCCTGCCGCTGGGCCGTTTCGCCCTCCTTGGCGACGTCACCGAAGAGGTGGCGGCTTCGCTGGGCGCTCAGCACAATCCGCCGGCATTGCTCGCCGAGCTCGACGAGCACCGGGTGCGCAAGAGCGACTACGAAATCGCCTGCCTCGTCGAAGCCAATCGTTACGCCATGAGCGGTCATCTGGCGGCACGGGATGCCTTTCTGACCGGCGAGACCGCCGAGCTCGACGTCCAGCTCGCCTATCTCGCGGCTTCGCGGCAGCGCGAGAGCGAGGTGCCTTACGGCAACATCGTCGGCATCAACGCCCATGGCGGCGTATTGCACTACCAGCACTACGACACCGTGCCTGCAACACAGCGCCGCAGCCTGCTCGTGGATGCCGGCCATCGTCATCGCGGCTACTGTGCCGACATCACCCGCAGCTGGGCGGGCCCCGATGCCGACGCCCTGTTCCCGCCGTTGATAGAGGCGATGACGGCGCTCAAGCAGCGACTGGTGGAAGCACTGGCGCCGGGAGTGTCGTTTCGTGCCCTGCATGAGTGCATGCATCGCGAGCTCGGCGCACTGCTCGTGGAACACGGCCTGATTTCCTGCAGCGCCGAGGCTGCCGTGGCGAATGGCATCACCCGTGCCTTCTGCCCCCACGGGCTCGGTCACCTGCTAGGCTTGCAGGTACACGACGTTGCCGGTCGCCAGGCTGCCGACGGTACTCCGCTACCGCCTCCCGATGCCGACCCGGCGCTGCGTCTGACGCGCGAACTGGAGACGGACATGGTGGTCACCATAGAGCCAGGCCTCTATGTCATCCCGATGCTGCTGTCGCCGCTGCGCGAATCGGCGGCGGGTTCTGACATCGACTGGCACCGAGTCGAGCGACTGGCCCCCCATGGCGGCATCCGCATCGAAGACAACGTGCGGATCACCCGTGACGGAGCCGACAACCTGACGCCCGAGCCCTAGGTGCAGCGAGTGATCACACTATGACCGGCCACCTGCACACCGCCGATTTCCAGCCGCCGCGAGGGTTGAGCAATCCGCACGTGCAGACCCTGCTGCCGCGCCTCTTGCCCCGCCAGCGCCTGGCCTACGACTGGGAAACGCTGGAACTCCCCGATGGCGACTTCGTCGAGCTGGCCTGGGCCCGACCGGTGCCCCACGGTGCTCAGGCGCCGATCCTTCTGCTCTTCCACGGCCTGGAAGGCTCCATCGCTTCGCCTTACGCTCGCTGGCTGCTCGGCACCGCAGCCAGCCTCGGCTGGCGGGCCGTGATCATGCACTTTCGCGGTTGCGGCACGCGGCCCAACCGCCTGCCACGCGGCTACCACAGCGGGGATACGGCAGACGCCTACTGGCTGATCGGACAGCTCGCCCAGCGCTACCCCCATGCGCTCAAGGTCGCCGCCGGGGTTTCTCTGGGCGGCAACATGCTGCTCAAGCTGGTGGCCGAGCAAGGCGGCGATGGGCTGGATCTGGCCGGCGCTATCGTGATCAGCGCCCCCCTCGACCTCGCCGCCAGCGCCGCTGCTCTGCACCATGGATTCTCCAGGCTCTACGAGCGGCATCTGCTGCGTTCGCTAAAGGCCCGGATCCGTCCCCGGCTCGCTGCCAAGACGCTTCCACTGGCGATCGACGCCCGCGCCCTGACCAGTCTCGACAGCCTGCGTGCCTACGACGATGCCATCACCGGGCCACTGCACGGCTTTGCGGACGCCGACGATTACTACCAGCGCGCCTCGGCGGGACCACTGCTCGGCGAGATCGAGCTGCCAACCCTGATTCTGCATGCCGAGGACGACCCCTTCATGCCGCGCAACCTCTACGAACGGCTACCGACCGCCAGCGATGCCGTACGCGTCGAATTGGCTCGCCATGGCGGACACGTCGGTTTCATGGAGTGGCGTGGAGGGCGCCTGCATCCCTGGCTCGCCCGGCGCCTCGCTCAGGAGCTCGAGGCCTGGACCACTCCTGCGGTCCCTTGCCAGGCGGGTACCGTGCAGCGCATCAAATCGGACAGCTGACTCCGGTCCCCTTCAGCCCGCAGTAGCCCTGCGGGTTCTTGTGCAGATATTGCTGGTGATATTCCTCGGCCGGGTAGAAGGTCTCGAGGCGGGTGATTTCGGTGGTGATGCGACCCTTGCCAGCGGCGTCCAGCGAGCGCTGGTAGGCGTCACGGCTGCGCTCTGCCTCGACACGCTGCGTTTCGCTGGTGGCATAGATCGCCGAGCGATACTGGCTTCCCACGTCGTTGCCCTGGCGCATGCCCTGGGTGGGATCGTGGGCTTCCCAGAACACCCGCAACAGCGTGGTGAGATCCAGCCGGCCGGGATCGAACACCACTCGCACTACCTCGGCGTGACCGGTCAGGCCGCTACAGGTTTCTTCATAGGTAGGGTTGGGCGTTGCGCCGCCGGCATAGCCCACGGCGGTGACATGAACCCCCGGCAGTTCCCAGAAGAGCCGTTCGGCACCCCAGAAACAGCCCAGTCCCAGCACGATGTCCTCGTGACCTTCGGGAAACGGCGGCAGCATGGAACGTCCGGAAACGGCATGCACTCCGCTGATGGGCAACGGTGTTTCACGGCCTGGCAAGGCGTCGGCAGGATCGATGACCATGGCTAGCGTCCAGTCTCGTTGTCGGCAAGGGGTGCCCAGTATGCGCCATTGCTGAGAGGGCAACCAAGCCCCCTCAGCGGGAGGTTTCGATGATGGGTGGATCGCCGGGACGGCTGAAGGCATAGATCAGGTCGACAGCCTGGGCAGCCCCTGAAACGGCCTCGAGGTATAGGTTGCGCCACAGGGTGTAACGCAGAGCCAGCTCGGCAATCGGCGAGAAGATGCCCACCCCATAGCTGATCCGAAGATCGTCGGTGAGATAGCCGCTCACCACCACTTGGCTATCCTCGCCACCACCTGCCGTTTCCAGGCTGAGATCCTCGATGCCGAATGCCTCGCCAATGGCACCCACGGCATCGCCGGTACGCCCCACCGTGAGGCCCACCAGTGCCGAGGTCAGAGCACCATCGGTATCGCCATCGCGCGGCGCCCTGCCGCGCAGCAGATAGGAGAGCGCCCGTGCTTCGTCCATGGCTGGCTCGGAGAAGATGGTGAGGTTGGGCTCCGCAGCGAAGCCTTCGACGCGCAGGCCGGCAACCACACCATCCTCGGTGACCTCGGGGTTGCGGATCGCCTCGAAGTCGAGCAGTGGCTGATCGGGGGGGCCGCTGAACAGCAGCGCTCCCTGACGAATCAGCAGATCCTGACCGAAGGCGCGAAAGCGACCGTCGGTCAAATTGACGTCACCGAAGAGCTGCACCGGCCCGTTCTGCTGGCGCACCTCGAGAGCGCCGTCGAGACCTGAACTGAGTCCATAGGCCTCGAGGGTCATGTCCGGTCCCAGACTCAGGTCGATACGCACGTCCACGGCCATGCCGGCCTCGTTCAGCGCCGTCGCGGTGCGGGCACCGCCCTGCTCCTCGGCGGCCTGTTGCGCCTCTCGGCGTCGGGCATCTTCACGTTCGCTGATGATCACCTCGTCGGGACTCGGAGCCACCGCCGAGGCCGGGCGCTGCCCCACCTCGAGACGCGCCCAGGGCACCCGAACCTGGCCGCTTACCTGAAGAAGAGACGGGGTGACGCGTATCTGCACGTCCGGTGCGACGCGCAGTCGGCCTATCCCTTGGAGAGCGACCAACAATGGCTGCGAGGTTGCATTCAGGTCGACGGCCAACCGCCAGTCGTCGGGCGCCGGCCAGGCGGCATCGCCGTCGATGGCCAACCGCCCCTCCTCGGCTTCCAGGTAACCCTCGATACGGGCACTGTCACCGGCGAAATCGACGTTCACTTCGCCGTCGCGTACGACCAGCGGCACGTCGATACCACTCACTTGCAAGTCGGACAGACCTACCTGCCCCTCGAGGCTGGGGTTCTGCCGCGTGCCGGTGATGTTCACCGTCCCATTCAGGACACCTTCCAGGGTCTCGATACCTACGACCAGGGTGCGATAGCGCGATAGCCGGAGGGAATCGAGACGCAACTCGCCTTCCAGGCGCCCTTCCTCCAGCGGTTCGGCAATGCCCAGGTTCAGCGACACGCTGCCGGATTCGGCCAGGTCCAGCGTCAGGCCCAGATCAGCGCGCGCCGAGTCGGCTTCCAACGTGGCGTCGAGACGCGAGGGCGGCAACTCCCAGGGTTGGCCATAGGCGTCCTCGCCTTGCAGGGCCAGGCGACTCGTCAGATCGGTCCGTACCTGCCATTCGACGCCGCCGCGACGCCATTCGGCGGTCAGATTCAGTTCGCTTTCTCCCTCGACCTGCCAGGCTTCGGGCATTCGGGGCTCGACAAGATCCATGGGCAGATCCCGCAGTGACAGTACCACCCGCCCCTGCTCAGCACTCGCCGTCATGGTCTCGTCGAGGCACAGCCGGCCGCCCCGCTCGCGGCGCAGGCAAAAAGGCTCCACACGGATGTCCGCCTGGGCAAGATCCATCTCGAAGCCCAGGGACTCTTCCAAGGCCAGGTCGCCGTACTCGCTGGCGAGAGACAGCGGGTCGAGGGTGGCGCGGTAGCTCTGGCGGTCGGCGGCAAGTCCACCCGACAGACTCAAGGACGCTTCGCTCACCGGCACCCCTTCGTCACCCGTGACGTCGAGCGTCAGCCGGTGCTCGGAAAGACGTCCTTCGAGGTTCAGCGCGACGCTCTCCAGGCGTTGTCCGCCGACGGTAACGTCGTCAACGCCGAGTTCGACGTCGAAAGCAGTATCGTCGAGGCCGCTGGCCTCCCCGGCCAGCCTCAGTGACGACATGCGATTGTCGGCGAAGGCCAGTCCATCGCCATTCAGGGTGAGCTCGAGACGCGGTGTCTCGAGGCTTCCCGAGGCAATGAACTCACCGCTCAACGAACCGGCCAGTGCCTCGTGCAGCGAGGCGAGCGCCGGCATATCGATCTCTCCACTGAGGTCGAGTGCCGTCTCAGCTATCTCGCCGCTGGCCCTAAGGCGATTGTCGCCCTGGCGAAAATCAAAGCGCTCGATACTCCAGCGCATGTCGCTGTCGCCTGTCAGCTGCGCCTGAAGGGACAGCGGCCGCTCGGCCAACTCGCCCTCGATGGCGACCTCGGGCATGTTCACTCGCCAGCCGGCTGCCGTCTGGCGAAAGGCCAGCTCAAGATCGCCGCTCAGCCGCCCCTGCAGCCCCTCGACGAAACGCCCGGGGTCGACGTCATCGAGACGCAGGCTCGCCTCAACGTCGAGCCCATCCTCCCAGGCAACTCGCCCGCGGCTCACCGCCGAGGCTTCCCCTTGCGCGAGAGACAGCGGCGTCCAGGTAAATTGCCCGCGATCGCCGCTGCCCGAGAGAGCCACTCGGGTGCGCGGAACCTGCGGCCCTTCCAGCTGCAGCGACAACGCAGCCCGGTAGTCGAGCAGATTGCCTTCCAGGCGTAGCCCCACGTCCTCCGCCAGAAAAGGGTCGGCCAAGTCGGGCTGGCCCCCCTGGGGCTCTTCTCCAACGTCGCCCGTGCGTGGCGGCAGCGGCCACTGCAGCAGCGGACTGTCCAGCGAGGCCGTGAATGGCAGCATCGGATCAAGCGCATCGAGGCGCGCACGCAGATCCGCCTCGACCGGTCCACGGGCAGTCAGTTCGGCTTCGAGTGCAGCCAAGCTGCCATCCAGTTCGAGCGTCAAGCGCTCGCCGGCCAGCTCCGGAAACCGCTCGGGCAACCACAGGTCGGTTTCCAGGTGGGCCCCGAGCGAATAGTCGTCGCGCAGCTCGACACGCGCCGAGAGGCGCGCATCGACATCCAGGCTCGTCACCTCGAGCGACGCCACTTCCACCGTATGCTCGCTGGCCGTGAGCGACAGATCGATACGTCGCACCCGGTAGTCGATGGGCCCCGCCAAGGTGATGTCCTCAACGGCCAGCTCGGGCACCGAAACATCCAGCGGCAGGTCGATGGTGGGCAGCGTCCGGCGCTTGCGCTCTGCCAGCGGCGTGGCCGCCATGCCCTCGAGTTCGGCGGCGGCCGCTGCCGGCAAGGGCGATTGAGTGGCGATGGCCGCATCGATAGCCGAGGCCGCGAGGCGAGGTTCTTCACCGTCGGTTTCGCTGAGTGCCAGTCTCGCTCCCGGCGACAGCGGCAGAGTCATGTGGAGGCCGGCCAAGCGCGTGGGCGACAGTTCGAACGATGCACCCTGGGCTTCGGCACCGCTGGTGAAATCGTCGACACGCACGCGGGTGCCATCCGCCAGCCGAATGTCGACGTCGGCAAGCGCCAGTTCACGGATCACGAGCGGCAGCGGAAACTCGATCTCACCGAGCCCCTCGCCGGCCGCCCCCGGCTCGTCGACGCTCTTCTCCTCGCTGCGGGACAAACGAACGTTCACGCCTTCCGCGGCCAGCCGGTCGATGCACAGGCGTCCACGCAGCAGGCAATCTTCGGCCCAGGCCAGTTCCAGACGCTCGACGGCTACGGCTGCCGGCCCCGCCTCGATATGCAAGCCATGCAGTACCAGGCGGTCCAGTGGTGCTCCTTCGGCAGCCTCGAGCTGGAAATAACCGCGTTCGACGCCCTCGTCCAGCAACAGTCCGGTGCCCCAGGGAGACAGAGCCAGGCCCAAGGCGAAGATGACGAGTCCCAGACACCAGGCCGGTAGCGCGATCGACAGCCCCAACAGCGCGCGAACCAGGGCGTGACTTCT
Organism: Pseudomonadota bacterium; assembly: GCA_051749645.1. GTDB lineage: Bacteria > Pseudomonadota > Gammaproteobacteria > Pseudomonadales > Halomonadaceae > Halomonas. The sequence continues at coordinate 39,416 of JBNJIT010000011.1, read as the reverse complement.
GGCAAAACGGCGAGGCATCAGAACTCCGGACCGATGGCAAAGTGAAGACGCCACTCATTGTCGTCATCATCGAAGGGGTGGGCGATATCGACGCGGATCGGCCCCACCGGGGAGACCCAGCGGACACCGATCCCGGCACCGGTATTGAGCGTTTGCGGCCACCAGTCGTCGAAGGCGTCGCCGGTGTCGACGAAGGCCGCGGCCCACCAGTCACCGGTGACGCGGCGCTGGTATTCCAGGCTCGCGGTGAGCAGCTGCTCACCGCCGCGCAGTTCGCCCTCATCATTGCGCGGTGCCAGGCTTTCGTAGGCGTAGCCGCGCACGCTACGATCACCCCCGGTGAAGAAGCGCAGCGATGGAGGGATCTGCGAAAAATCGTCGGTAACGATGGCACCCAGCCCGACACGACCGACGAAACGGTTGTCGTTACCCAGCATGCGGATCCACTCGGTATCGCCGGTCAAACGCAGGAAGTCGGCATCGGACCCCCACAGCGAGTCGGAATACGCGATGCCGAAACGCTGACGGTCACCCCAGGTGGGAAAACGTGCATCGCGACTGCGGGTACGCGACCAGCTGATGCCGGGATAGTAAACGAGCACGCTGTCGGCCTCGTTTCCCTGGGTGAAATCCTCGAAGGTGGCGCGCAGAAAGAGCGTCTGTACCCAACGGTTCTCGAACTCCCAGCGCCGCGCGAATTCCACGGTGCTCTCCAGCGTGCGCGTATCCTCGTTGTCGCGATGACGAAGACCGTACTGCAAGCGGTATTGATCGCGCAGCGGATCTTCCAGCGGCATCGTATAAGTGCCACTGAAACGCTGCTCGGGAGCCGACAGGTAGAGGTCGTGCTCCAGGCTGTGGCCCAGGCGGTTGGTCCACGGCTGTTCCCAGGCGAAACGCAGCCGCGGCCCCACGTCGGTGGCATAACCCACACCGACTTCGAACTGGTGACGATCGGCCGGGGTCACCACCACGTCGATGGGCATATCGGGCCGCTCGGACGCCGTCAGGCTGGTCACGGTTTCCAGGGTCGATGATGCAATGCGAGGCTCCAGTGATGCCGCAGCATCACTGCCGAGCGCCGCGCCACCTTCGGTCGCCACGACATTCCACCAACCCAGTGTTGCGGGAGGCAGGGCCAGCTTGCGCTCGTCATCCAGTCGTGGGCGCACGCTGATCGAGTCGAACCACCCGGCCTGACCCAGGCGCTGGGAATAGACGGCGACATCACCGGCGCGATAGGGCTCGCCTTGGGCAAATGGCGCCATGCGCCGCAGCCGTGCCGGATCGATGTGGCTGCCGCGGATGGCGACGTTGCCGAAGCGGTAGCGAGGACCGCTGTCCAGGGTCAGGTAGAGCCGCGCGCTGTGGGCGAAGGGGCGCACTTCCATGCGCCGGTCGACGAAGCGCCAGTCGAAATAACCACGCTCCAGGGCGAGCCCGGCCAGGCGACTGCGCATGCGGTCCCAGGGGGCATGAGCCAGTGGGTCGCCTTCCGACAGCGGAAAGGCGTCCAGGACTTCGCGAAACGGCGGATCGCCCTCGGCATCGCCGACGAGTTCGAGAGCCAATTCTTCGATGCGTACCTGGCGTCCGGGATCGATGGTGAGGTTCACCTGACGAGGGGGATCCTCGTCACCGAGTTTTTGCTCGATGACCGGTTCGTAGTAGCCGTAGACGCGCATCGCCTCACGGGTCCGGCGCCGAATCTCGCCCTCGAGGCGAGAGCGACCATACTGCTCGGCTTCCAGGTCGCTAAGGTAGTGGCGAACGTTCTCTGCGGCCGCGCCGGACAGGCCGTCGATGCGTGCCTCGATGCCCATGGCTGCCTGGGCCATACCGAACGCCAGGACCGCTGTCGCGCAGCGGCCGATTACGCGTCTTCCCATACTCAACGGCTTCCTGGCTGACAGCATCTCCGAGCCGACCCACTGCAACGACTCGTTCCAGTCACGGCTGCAGGGTTTCCAGCTCAGCACTCAGCGCAAGCTGCGAACGGCGCAGTTCACGCAATTCGCTCTCGGCAGAGGAGAGGCGATCCTGTACGTCGGCCAATGCGTCGACATCATCGTTGTGCTGATTCTCCAACGACTCGATACGGCCGTCGACACCATCGAGCGTCTCGCTCAATGCCGTGAGACGCTCCTGAGAGGTCTCATCCCGTGCCTGCAAGTTCTCCAGGGCCGCGGCATGCTCATCCTGCTGCTCGGCCAGGCTCTCGAGCGCCTCGTCGCGTCGCGGGGCGGCCGACTCCAGCGAATCCAGGCGCGCCGCAAGAGCCTGGCGCCCCTCGTCACCGGTACGCTCCAGCGCATCCAAAGAAGCCCCCAGAGCTGCCAGCAGCGCATCACGCGTGGCCGCTTCCTGATCGACGGTAGCGAGTTGCTCGGCCAACTCGTCCAGGCGTGCATCGAGTGCATCGACGCGCTCGGCATCGCTGCCCGAACGCTGCTCCAGCTCGATCTCCAAGCCCGTGGTACGTGCATCGAGTGCATCGTTGCGCCCCTCCAGCGTATCGAGGCGCGTTTCCAGATGCTCGAGCCAGTCGCCACGTCCTTCCTGGGCGTCGAAACGAGCATGCACATTGGACATTTCACCCGACAAACGCTCCCATTCGGCCTCCAGCCGCAGTCGTTCCTGCCAGCCGAACCAGGCCAGCGCGCCAAGGCCAGCGACCAGCATGAACAATAGCAGGTAGATCGGCCACAACCGGGGAGCGGGCGACACGGAACGAGCAGAACGCGAGATACTGGCCTCGGGGTCCGGCACGATGGGGCGTCGCTCGGTAGGACGCGCTTCGGGCATGGCTAACTCCTTGTCACCGGGACGACGGTCCCGCCCATTGTACGCAGAGGCAGCGCCTCAGCGCACGTGGGGGCATCAACGTCGTGAACGCTGTTCGCGAGGATCGGCGCGCCGGCCGATACCACGGTAGATCAACCCCCATTCCGCCACGTGGTGGGGATCGTAGATATTGCGCCCATCGAGCAGCAAACGCTCATCGAGCAAGTCGGAAAGACGTTCCCAGTCCGGGTTCCAATAGTGCTTCCACTCGGTGACGAGCATCAGCGCATCGGCTCCCTGGCAAGCCAGATAGGGATCGCCGTCGAAGAGAGCCAGTTGCGGGTGGTCACCGACCGCCGCGCGGAGGGACGGCGTCGCGACCGGGTCATGGACCCGTACGCTGACGCCCTGGGCCCACAGGGCTTCGAGCAGGGTGAGCACCGGGGCATGATCGATGCGCGCCGATCCGGGTTTGAAGGCAGCTCCCCAGACCGCCACCGTTCGCCCCTCCAGGCGACCGTGGAAGTGCGTCCACAGCTTGCGAAACAGGGTTTCCTTCTTCTGCTCGTTGATGTCGAGAACCTGCTCCAGCAGTGCCGAGTGACGCCCGCTGGCCTCCTGGACATCAGCCAGACGCATCAGGTCACGCGAAAAATTGGGACCGCCGAAGCCGCAGCCGGGATAGAGATACTCGTAGCCGATGCGCGAGTCTGCCCCCATCCCCTGTCGAACGTACTCGACATCGACGCCCAGGGTATCGGCCAAACCGGCGATCTCGTTCATGTAGCTGATGCGCGTCGCCAGCATGCCGATGGTGGCCAGCTTGGTGAGTTCAGCGGCACGCCGCGGCATGCACTGAAATACGTCACGCCGTCGATTGAAGGCACGCAGCAGTTCGCGAACCTGGGCTTCAGACCAGTCATCGTCGCGGCCCAGTAGCCAGCGTCCGGGACGGGTGAAGCTCTCCCAGGCACGCCCTTCTTCGAGGGTATCGACCAGAGCGACCGCGTGGATCGGCTCGCCGAGGCTACCCAGGCGCTCCGTCTCACCTACCGGAAACGTCGAATTGTTCACCAGCAACAGCGGCCGCTTGCGCTCATGAATCGCGTCGACGACCAGCGTATCGGCATCGCCACGCTGCTCCGGCGACACGGCCAGCCACAGGGCGTCGATGATAGCGGGGTCGACGTCGTCATGCCCCGCCACCGTGAGCGTGCCCTGCTGGCGTCCTTCTTCCAGACGAGCCAGCAGTTGCGGCTCGCGTACCAGCCAACCGGCCTGTGCCAGCGACGTCCAGGGCATGCTCGCATGGGGCACCCAGTGAACGCGATGCCCCACCCATGCCAGGGCCGCGGCTGCGGTCACTGCAGCCAGTTCGCTGCCATGAATCTCTACGCGCATCTCACTCACTCCGACTGGGCGTAGCGGGCGAGCAGCTCACGAAAGCCCGCACCCAAACGCGGATGACGCCGGCCATAAGCCAGCGTTGCCTCGAGGTAGCCCAGGGGCTGGCCGCAGTCGAAGGTCTGGCCACTCATGCGCCACGCATCCACGCCTTCGGCGGCCCGCAAGGTTTCGATGGCGTCGGTCAGCTGAATCTCGTTGCCTGCCCCGGGCGGCGTCTCGGCGAGCAGCGCGAAGATCGCGCCGGGCAATGCGTAGCGGCCGATCACGGCGAGGTTGGAAGGCGCGGCCTCACGCATGGGTTTTTCGACCAGACCGGTCAGTGGCGCCGACTGGCCAGCTGCCGGCACATGGCGTTCGGGCGCGACGATGCCATACCGGTCGACGCGATCCCAAGGCACTTCCTCGACCATCAGTTGGCTACGCCCGGTCGCCTCGAAGGCATCGAGCATGCCGGCCAGGTCGCTCTGTTCCAGGCCCTCGTCATCGACCAGCACGTCGGGCAGTAGAACGGCAAAGGGTTCGTCATCACCGATCACCGGTCGTGCACGGAGCACCGCATGGCCCAGCCCCAGCGGCTCCGGCTGGCGCACGCTGATGATGTTGACATCATCCGGGACGATGCGGCGCAGCTCCTCGAGCAGTTCCCACTTGCCTTTGGCCTCGAGGGTCGCTTCCAGTTCGAAATGCTTGTCGAAGTGGTTCTCGATGGCGCTCTTGCTGGTATGGGTGACCAGCACGATGTCGCGTATGCCGGCGGCCACCGCCTCCTCCACCACGTACTGAATCACGGGGCGGTCGACGATGGTGATCATCTCCTTGGGGATCGCCTTGGAGGCCGGCAGGCAGCGAGTGCCGAGCCCAGCAACGGGCAGAACGGCCTTGCGTATCATGGAATCGTCCTTGTCAGCGGGCTCCGCAACGCATGTGCGCGTTCGAGACCCCGAATCATGGGAATGCCGCATCGGCTACGGGTACAATACGCGCATGATACCGAAGGAGCCTGCCGATGCTAATGGCGGCTCGCCAAACACAGGGAGAGCCCCGATGAGTACAAGCGTCCCACAGCCCAACGTCGACCCCGCGGAAGTCGCCAAGTTCGAATCCCTGGCCAGCCGTTGGTGGGATCCGGAAAGCGAGTTCAAGCCACTGCATGACATCAATCCGTTACGCCTCGACTTCATCGATGCGCGCTGCGGGCTGGCCGGCCGACAGGTGATCGACGTGGGCTGCGGCGGTGGCCTGCTCGCCGAGGCCATGGCCCACCGCGGAGCAAGCGTGACCGGCATCGACATGGGCGAAGCGCCACTAGGGGTGGCCCGCCTGCATGCGCGTCAGAGCGAAGTCAACGTTGACTACCGCCTCGCCAGCGCCGAAACCATGGCCGAAACCCGGCCTGGCGAGTTCGACGTGGTCACCTGCCTCGAAATGCTCGAACACGTGCCCGACCCGGCTTCGGTGATTCGCGCCTGTGCGACCCTGGTCAAGCCCGGTGGACATGTATTCTTCTCCACCCTCAACCGCAATCCCAAGGCCTATGCACTGGCGATACTGGGTGCCGAATACCTGCTGCGCATGCTGCCCCGCGGCACCCATGACTATGCCAAGTTCATTCGCCCTTCGGAGCTGGCCGAATGGTGTCGTGAAGCGGAACTCGACGTGCGCGAGCAGAGCGGGCTGGTCTACAACCCGCTGACCCGCCGTTACCGTCTCTCGGCCAGCGACGTCTCGGTCAACTACCTGATGCATTGCCGCCGGGAGCAGCCGTGACCTCTCGCCCCGACGCCCTGCTCTTCGACCTGGATGGCACCCTGGTGGATACGGCGCCGGACCTGGCGCGGGCGACCAATGCCCTACGCGCCCACCATGGATTGCCTGCGCTTCCCTATGAGGTGATCCGGGCGCAGGTTTCCAACGGGGGGAGTGCGCTGGTCACCCTGGCGCTGGGGCTGGAAAAGGCGGTCGAGGGTCACGACGACGCCCGTGACTTCCTGCTCGCTGCCTACGGCGAGGCGGTCGCCGCCGAGAGCCGGGTGTTTCCTGCCCTGACTTCGTTGCTGACGAGCTGGCAGGCGGCGACTCGTCCCTGGGGCATCGTCACCAACAAGCCGCGCGCCTACGCCGCCCCGCTGGTGGCTGCCCTGGCCCTCCAGCCCGGGGTGCTGATTTGCGCCGACGATCTGCCGGTGCGCAAACCCGATCCAGCCCCGCTATGGCACGCCGCCAAACGACTCGGTGTGACCGCAGAGCGGTGCTGGTACATTGGCGACCATCGCCGCGACATGGAAGCGGCCCGCCGCGCCGGCATGGTCGGCGTAGCGGTGGGCTACGGCTACATCGCGGCGGACGAAGACTACCGCGACTGGCCTGCCGATCGATGGTTCGCCACCGGCGAGGCGCTGACTGCCGCCCTGCTGAACACTGCATGACCTGTACGGTCGCGCAGCCATTTGTCACCTTGGAGGCTGGGCGTCGAAGCGCTCGCCATTGTGCCCGCGGCTGTCGGGGCCCAACAGCCACAGGTAGGTGGGCATGATCGCCTCCGGCGTCAGCAGCGCTTCGGGATCCTCTCCCGGATAGGCATTGGCGCGCATGCGGGTACGGGTGGCACCGGGGTTTAAGCTGTTGACGCGAATGTTGCCCAGATGCTCGACCTCGTCGGCCAGCACCTCCATGAATCCCTCGGTGGCAAACTTGGATACGCTATAGGCGCCCCAGTAGGCTCGCCCCTTGCGCCCCACCCCTGAGGAGGTGAACACCACCGAGGCGTCCTTCGAGGCTTCGAGCAACGGCATCAGCGCCTGGGTCATCCAGATCGGCCCATTGATGTTGACCTGCATCACCTGCTCCCACAGCGCCGGGTCGTACTGCACGAAAGGCGTGATGTTGCCCAGCAAACCGGCATTGTGCAGCAGACCGTCGAGACGCCCGAACTCCTTGTCCAGCGTCTCGGCCATGTCGTGATAATCCTTGAGCGTTGCCCCTTCGAAGTTCAGCGGAAAAATGGCCGGCTGGGGCAACCCCTCCGCTTCGATCTCGTCGTAGACCTTCTCCAGTTTGGCAAGGGTACGCCCCAGCAGGATCACCGTGGCCCCATGGCGGGCGAAGGCCAACGCCGCCGCCCGGCCGATGCCGTCACCGGCTCCCGTTACCAGCACGATCCGCTCTTTCAGCAGGCCGGCGGGCGCCTGGTAGTCGATCTTGCAGTTCATGGCTGTTCCTTTGTCGGCCCGCGCATCATGGCGACTGGCGGAGGAAATCGTCGGCAAGCCCGGCGGCGCTGCTGTCGGGGTGATCGTCGCGGACTCGCTCCAGGAGAGCCCGACTCTCCTCGGGTTCGCCCTGACGTGCCTTGACCAGGCCCAGCTTGTAGAGCGCATCGGGCAGCTTGCTGCTATCCGGGAAGTCATCGATCACTCGCCGGAAGGCGGCATCTGCCACTTCGAGATTTGCTTCTGCCGAATGCAGTTCGCCCAGCCAGTAGTATCCGTTGGCCGTCAGACGGGTGTCGGGATGCTCTTCCACGAACGTCTCGAAGGCGCTGATCGCCTGCTCGAACTCGCGCGACTGGACGTGAGCGAACGCGGCTTGGTAGTCAGCCTGAGCCTCATCGCTGGTACCGCTCGGTGAGGGTGTCTCGGCAACCTGGCGAGCCGCTTCTTCATCGACCTCTGGATCGGATTGCACGCCTGCCTCGCTGACCATCAGCCGCTCGTCCAGATCCATGTACTGCTGTCGCGTCTGATTGCGTAGCTGCTCGAGCTGGTGGCGCAACTCCTCCACCTGGCCACGCAGTTGACGAATCTGTTCTTCGTGCTGCTGAACCTGGTTGAAGATCACCAGGTTACCGCCGGATTCCTCACGCACCGCCGTCTGGTCCATGAAAGAGCCCGACTCGCCGCGCAAATCTTCAACGACGGGACCCTCCTGGGCCACCGCCGGAAGCCATACGGACAACGGGAGCACCAGGGCTCCCGCGCCGCACAGCCGTTTCAGACCGTGTTTCATGCATGACTCCATCGACACATGGCGCCGAGCCGATCAGTAGTCGAAGACGACGCGGCGATTCTCGGCATACGCCTCTTCATCATGGCCCTGTACGGCTGGGCGCTCCTCGCCGTAGCTGACCACCTCGACCTGCGACGGCGAAACGCCCTGCACTTCCAGGAAGCGACTGACCGAGCCCGCACGACGCTCGCCCAGTGCCATGTTGTACTCGCGGGTACCACGCTCATCGGTATGGCCCTGGAGCACCACTCTGGCATTACCGTTGCTGCGCAGATAGCGCGCATGCGCGGTCAACACCGGCTCGTACTGAGACTTGATGGTGTCGCTATCGAAGTCGAAGTAGATGGTACGCACTTCGGGGATTCGACCATCGGCTTGCTGCCCGGTACGGTCACCGGCGGTTCCCACACCGCTGCTGCTGACCTGTCCGGTGCCCGCGGCTCCGCTATCGGCACCACTGCGGCTGCCGTCGGCGGTGCCGTCCTGGGTGCCGCCGGTGCTCGAGCAACCGGCGATCAGGGCCAGCGAAAACGTCAGGGCCAGCAACCTGGCATGCGACTTGAAAGGCATCGTCAAACTCCTTGATGGCATATCAGTTCAGAAACGGAGACCAGGCGGGCTCCCGCACATCACCCTGTGCCGACGGTAGCCGATAAGACGCACGACCATCGGCCGACACGGCGCTCAACACACCGTCATCACCCTGCCGGGTGGCGAAGATTACCATGGTCCCATTGGGGGCAACACTGGGTGATTCATCCCAGCGCGTTTCGCTGAGGGTTACCAGGCGACCCGAATCGAGGTCCTGTCTCGCCACCTGGTATCCGTTGCTGCTGCGATGAATCAGAAAGATCGCATCGCCATCCGGGGCAAAACGGCCACGAGCATTGTAATTGCCCGTGAAGGTAAGGCGTTCCTGCTCGCCGCTCGACAGGTCGTAGCGATAGATCTGCGGCCCCCCACTACGATCGGAGGTGAACAGCAGGGCGTCCCCGTCAGGCGACCAATCCGGCTCGGTATCGATGCTGGAACTGTTGGTGAGGCGCTCGACACTGCGATCGGCAATGTTCATCACGTAGATCTCGGGTCGGCCATCCTTGGACAGCGACATGGCCAGGCGCCGTCCATCCGGCGACCAGGCAGGTGCACTATTGAGCCCTTCAAAGGACGATACCTGAACCCGTTGCCCTGAAGCCAGCTCCTGGACGTAGATGGCCGGGCGTTCGCTCTCGAAGGAGACATAGGCCAGCTTCTGCCCGTCCGGCGACCAGGCCGGCGACAGAATCGGCTGCTCGGACTCCAGCACGCGCTGGCTGTTATGGCCATCGGCATCGGCGACATAGAGGCCGAACTGTTGATCATCCGCCACGCCTTGCGCCGTCACGTAGGCAATTCGCGTCGAGAAGGCACCGCGAATGCCGGTGATCTCCTCGAAGACCTGGTCGCTGATGAAGTGGGCTCCGCTGCGCAGCTCACCATTGCCGGCCGTGACGGTTTCGCCAAGCATGCGTTCGCTGCCGCTGACATCCATCAGCTCGTAACGAATCCGGTAGCCATCACCGTCACGGCTGACTTCACCGACGACCAGGTAGCGCACGTCCAGGGCACGCCATTCTCCATAGCTCACGTCGTCGCTACGCGACGGACGGTCGAACATGTCATCGCGAGACAGCGGCGCGAAATGGCCGCTGCGCTCCAAGTCGTCACTGATCACCCGTGCCACGTCCTCGGGCAGTTCTTCGCCATTCGCGGCGAATGGCACTACCGCAATGGGCGTCGCACGGTCACTGCCGCGGGTGATCTCGATAGTCAATTGGGCCTGGGCTAGTGTCGTGAAACACAGCATCACGATACCTAGCCAGGCAGTCGTCAGGGCTTTCATCAGCGGATATCCCCCGGTGTGAATCGCAGGTTGAATTCTCGGAAACGGCGTTGCGCACTACCCGGTAGCTGGCGTAGCTCGTTGAACGGCTGGGCAGCTTCGACGGCCTGTATCGCCGAGCGGTCGAAAGAGCTGTTGCCACTCCCTTGGGTAATGGTAGCCGCGAACAGTTCACCGGATGGCCCCAGGCGCACCTGGACCGTAGCGGCCAGATCATCGCTCGATCCCGGTGGAATCACCCAGGCCTGCTCTACTGCACGGCGAACCAGATTGATGAAGCTATTGGCCGCCTCCTGGGCTTGTTCCGCATTGGCCACCGCATCGCTTTCACCCTCGATGGCGCGATCCAGCCCCTGATTGGCAGCTTCGGCAGCCTGGCGCTGACGTTCGGCCTCTTCCTCCTCACGGCGGCGTTGCTCTTCTTCTTGCTGACGCTGGCGTTCGGCTTCCTCCTCGCGACGGCGCTGTTCTTCCTCTTGCTGGCGCTGACGTTCGGCTTCCTCCTCGCGACGGCGTTGTTCTTCCTCTTGCTGGCGCTGGCGTTCGGCTTCCTCCTCGCGACGGCGTTGTTCTTCCTCTTGCTGGCGCTGGCGTTCGGCTTCCTCCTCGCGACGGCGCTGATCTTCCTCTTGTTGACGCTGGCGCTCGGCTTCCTCTTCACGACGGCGCTGCTCTTCCTCTTGCTGGCGCTGGCGTTCGGCTTCCTGCTCGCGGCGGCGCCGTTCTGCTTCAACTTCCTGCTCCTGGCGCCGCTGCGCCTGACGCTCAGCCTCTTCAGCACGCCGCTGGGCTTCGGCTTCCGCAGCGCGGCGAGCCTCTTCGAGGGCTTCGGCTTCCTCGGCGGCTTGCGAATCGATCTCCGGCGTCTGCTCGGATTCCTGGGCATCTTCCGGCTCGGGCTCCTCGCGCGCAGCGGCATCCTCCGCCTCGCTCTCCGGCTCTTGGCGCTGCGCGGCCCGGGTCCGCGCCTCCTCGGCGCGCTGAGCCTGGTCGGTCGCCGTTTCGGTGCTGACCAGGGTGGCCTGCACGATAGCGCTGGACGGCGGCTCGTCGTCGCTGCCGGGCAGGCTGACGACACTGATGACCACCACCAGGGCATGCAGCCCCAGAGCCAGTATCAACGGCAGGCCGTATCCAACTCGCTGATCGTGTCGGGCCATGGCGTCCTTGTGCTCCTCAATCACCCGACGGCGGCTCGGATATCAGGCCGACGTTGGCCACGCCAGCGACCTGAAGGCGACTCATCAGCGTCACGACCTGACCATAGGCGACGTTGCGGTCGCCGCGCACCAGCACCGGCGTACCCGGCCGCCGTTCCAGCAGTGTGATGACACGATCGGTTAGTTCGTCGAGCGCCAATTGACTGTCGTCATCGCCCAGCGTGAGGTGGTAATCGCCCTCCCGGTCGACCGACACGATGATGGGATCGCTGTCCTGAGAATCGTCGATGGGCTCCGAGCTAACCTGTGGAAGTTCGACCTGGACGCCTTGAGTCAGCATGGGTGCGGTGATCATGAAGATCACCAGCAGCACCAGCATGACGTCGATGAAGGGTACGACGTTAATCTCGGCCATGGGCTTGCGGCGGCCACCGCGGTTGAACGGTCCATGCATGGGGTGACTCCCTCAGGCGCTGCCGACTTCGCTGCGGCCCTGCAGGTTGCGGTGCAGGATGGAGTGAAACTCTTCGGCGAAGTCCTCGTACTTGCCGAGCAGCCGCCCGGACTCGTTGGAGAGCCGGTTATAGAAGATCACCGCGGGAATGGCGGCAAACAGCCCCATCGCAGTGGCGATCAAGGCTTCGGCGATCCACGGTGCCACGGTGGCAAGCGTTGCCTGCTGCGCCATGGAAAGCGACTGAAAGGAGCCCATGATCCCCCAGACGGTACCGAACAGCCCGATGTAAGGGCTCGCCGAAGCGACGGTGGCGAGAAACACCAGGTGCAGGGTCAGGCGGTCTTCCTCCCGTGACCAGGCAACCCGCATGCTGCGCTGCACGCCATCGAGGATCGCCTCGGGGCTGCGAGTCTTGGTCAGCAGACGATTGAATTCGCGAAATCCGGCTCGGAAGACGTGCTCCGCGCCTTGGGTTTCCTGTTCGGCGGGCGTTTCGCGGTAGAGCTCGTTGAGGTCGACGCCGGACCAGAAGCGCTCTTCGAATTCCTGGTGGGCCTTGCGTGCGCGACGCATGATGAAGGTGCGCTGGAAGATCACCACCCAGGAGAGAACCGAGCCGATCACCAGGATCAGCATCACCAGCTGCACTACGGTGCTGGCGCTCATGATCAGGTGGGGAATGGACATGGAGTCGTTCACGGGCATCCTCGTCAGTCGTGCTGTGTTCCGTGGAGAGCCGCGGCAAGCGCCGGCGGCCATGGCGTGGGCTTGAGACGGGCGGCATCCAGGCAAGCGATGTCGACCTTGGCCTCGCACAAGGGTTCCCCGCATCGCGCTACCGTCTGTGCAAAGCTCAGCCGGCAACGTCCGTGAGACTGGACGGAGGCGTCGACGACCAGCTCATCGTCCAGCCGAGCGGGCTTGGCATAGCGGCATTCCAGACGGTGCACCACCAGTTGGATGCCTTCCGCAAGGAGCTCGCTCTGGCTGATGCCGTGCTGGCGTAGCCATTCGCTGCGCGCCCGCTCCATATACTTGAGATAGTTGACGTAATACACGATACCGCCGGCATCGGTGTCCTCGAGGTAGACCCGGAGCGGAAAACGAAATTCGCTCACGGCCGCACCTCCCCGGCGGCATCCTGGGCCGTTTCGTGCGGTACCAAACCGAAATGTTGCCATGCCTGGCGGGTAACCATCCGACCTCGCGGGGTTCGCATCATCAGCCCCTGCTGGATCAGATAGGGCTCGATGACGTCCTCGATGGTATCGCGCTCCTCACCGATGGCCGCCGACAGCGAGTCGACGCCCACGGGTCCGCCGTCGAACTTCTCGATCATCGCCAGCAACAGGCGCCGATCCATGTGGTCGAGACCATGATGGTCAACGTGCAGCATGTTGAGCGCCTGATCGGCAATGGCGGCATCCACCCGCCCGTTGCCGCGCACCTCCGCGAAATCGCGTACCCGGCGCAGCAGGCGGTTGGCGATGCGTGGCGTACCGCGCGAGCGACGCGCCACCTCGGTGGCTCCGGCCACGTCGGTTTCGACGCCTAGCAGACGCGCCGAACGACTGACGATCTCGGTCAACTCGTCGGTAGCGTAGAACTCCAGACGCTGCACGATGCCGAAGCGGTCACGCAGCGGCGAGGTGAGCAGCCCGGCTCGTGTAGTGGCTCCCACCAGGGTGAAGCGCGGCAGGTCCAGTTTGATGGAGCGCGCCGCCGGCCCCTCACCGATAACGATATCGAGCTGGAAGTCCTCCATCGCCGGATAGAGAATCTCCTCGACTACCGGCGAGAGGCGGTGAATTTCGTCGATGAACAGTACGTCACCCGGCTGCAGGTTGGTGAGCATGGCGGCCAGGTCACCGGCACGCTCCAGTACCGGCCCAGAGGTCGACTTGAGCCCCACGCCCATCTCCGTGGCGATGATATTGGCCAGGGTCGTCTTGCCGAGCCCAGGCGGACCGAACACCAGAGTGTGATCGAGACTCTCGTCGCGACCACGAGCGGCGCTGATGAAGATATCCAGCTGCTCGCGCACTCGAGGCTGGCCGATGTACTCGGCCAGCCGCTGAGGACGGATGGCATAATCGATGCGGCGTTCGCCCTCGCGTTCGTCGGCGGCAATCAGTCGGTCATTGTCGATCATGCCACTCCTCGCTTCCACGCAGGGTCGCCGGCGTCCAGGCTCCCACCATGCCCCGCCATCACTGCGCTCAACCCGCCAGCCGGCGTGTCAGCGCCGCCTTGATCATCGCCTCGGTGGAGAGATCATCCTCCAGGCCGACCAGCATCTTAGCAGCCTCGGCCGGCTTGTAGCCCAGGCTCACGAGCGCGGCTTCGGCATCGACCAACGGATCCGATCCAGGCAAGTCCATGGACGCACTGGCAGGCTGCGTGGGCAAGACCACACCATCCTGGCGTTCCCAGTGGGGAAAACGGTCGCGCATTTCGATGATCAACCGCTCGGCCGTTTTCTTGCCGACGCCCGGCAGGCGAGTGAGAGCCTTGGCGTCATCATCCATCACGCAATGCATGAAGGCTTCTTCATCCATGCCGGAAAGGATCGCCAGGGCCAGCTTGGGGCCAATGCCATTGACGCGAATGAGCGCCCGGAACAGGGCGCGTTCCTGCTCCCGGGCGAAGCCATACAACAAATGCGCATCGTCGCGTACCACCAGATGGGTATAGAGCGAGACTCCCTCACCCACGCCGGGCAAGGCCACCAGGGTGGTCATCGAGGCTTCGAGTTCATAGCCGACACCGCCAACGTCCACCACCAGCCACGGAGGCTGCTTGTCGAGAAGGGTGCCGCGCAGACGTCCTATCATGGGCCGAGTTCCTGTCTCTGCTCAGGCTGGCTCGCGGCAATACGAATCACTGCCGCCGTACCGATGCCATGGCGCCACTATACTGGCCCCCCAAGCGGCTGGCCAGCCCTCACCAAACAGCGTTCACGAACCGCGTTCATGCTTGGGGCGGGTGACGATTTCAAGGCTTATAGTCACGCCAAGAATCGCCACGCCGCCGACGGCGATGGCCACCGAAGCTGCCAGCATTGACCAACCCTCGGCGCGCATGTGCGTGGGTCAAGGCGATTGCCAGTGCATCCGCCGCATCTGCCTGGGGCGTGCCGTCGAGCCCGAGTATGGCCGTCACCATATGCTGTACCTGGGACTTATCGGCGCTGCCGGTGCCGGCAACGGCTTGCTTGATCTGGCGCGGGCCGTATTCGCTGACCGGCAGGCCGTGATTGGCGGCGCAGACGATGGCCGTGCCGCGGGCCTGGCCCAGCTTGAGCGCCGAATCGGCATTCCTGGCCATGAAAACCTGTTCGATGGCGAACTCCGCGGGACGGTGCACGGCGATGAGCTCGCTGATACCGGCGTACACCTGGGCCAGCTTCTGGGCCAGGTCGTCGGCCTGAATGCGAATGCAGCCGCTGGCCACGTAACGGGGCGTGGCCGTAGCCACATCCAGCACGCCATAGCCAGTGATGCGAGAACCGGGATCGATGCCCAGGATCAGCATGGCCACGGCTCACTCGAGCGCATCGAGAGTCTCATCGCTGAAGTCCGCGTTGGTGTAGACGTTCTGCACGTCATCCAGATCCTCGAGCATATCGATCAGACGGATCACCTTGCGGGCCAGCTCGACATCCTCGATGGGCGTGTAGGTCTCCGGATAGAGCCCCACGTCGCTGTGCTCCGGCTCGATACCGGCCGCCACCAGAGCGTCCTTCACCCGGCCGAAGGCTTCAGGGCTCGTCACCACCTCCAGACGCCCGTCATCCCGCGCCTCGATCTCCTCGGGTTCCGCTTCCAGGGTCGCTTCCATGGCCTCCTCCTCCGCGACGCCTTCGGGCAGCAGCAGGCGGCCCTGTTTGCGGAACAGGAAGGCGACCGAGCCACTGGTGCCGAGATTGCCGCCGCACTTGTTTAAGGCGTGGCGCACGTCGGAAACGGTGCGGTTGCGGTTGTCGGTCATGCATTCCACCAGCATGGCCACGCCCTCGGGGCCGTACCCTTCGTAGACGCACTCCTCCATGGCATCGCCATCGGCGTTACCGGCGCCACGATCCACGGCACGCTGAATGGTGTCCTTGGTCATGTTGTTGGCCAGCGCCTTGTCGATGGCCGCCCGCAGCCGCGGGTTGTCGTCGGGCTCCGGCCCGCCCAGGCGAGCCGCCACGTTGAGTTCACGAATCAGCTTGGAAAATATCTTGCCGCGCTTGGCGTCCTGGGCCGCCTTGCGGTGCTTGATGTTGGCCCACTTGCTGTGGCCTGCCATCGCATCCTCCGGGTCGGGTGGGTTCCAGACGACACCGGCGCCTGGAGGCGCCGGTGTCAGGACGAAGGCGTCGTCGACGCACTACTCGCCGGCGGTTTCGGGCTTGGCTTTCTGGCGCAGGCGTATGTTGAGCTCACGCAGCTGCTCGCCGCTCACCACGCCCGGCGCGTCGGTCATCAGACAGGCGGCACTTTGCGTCTTGGGGAAGGCGATGACCTCACGGATCGTCCGTGCGCCGGCCATCAGCATCACCAATCGGTCGAGACCGAAAGCCAGGCCACCGTGGGGAGGAGCGCCATACTGCAGCGCATCCAGCAGGAAGCCGAACTTCTCGCGAGCCTCGTCCTCCCCGATGCCGAGAATCTCGAACACCGTGTTCTGCATGGTTTGGTCATGGATACGAATCGATCCGCCACCCAGCTCGGTGCCGTTGAGCACCATGTCGTAGGCGCGTGACAATGCCGACGCCGGGTCGGCCTTGAGCGCATCCGGGCTGCATGAAGGCGAAGTGAAGGGATGGTGTAACGGACTCAGGCTGCCGTCGCCCTCTTCCTCGAACATCGGGAAATCGACGACCCACAGCGGCGCCCACTCATGGGTGTAAAGATCGAGATCCTCGCCCAGCTTGACGCGCAACGCACCGATCGCCTCGTTGACGATGCGTGCCTTGTCGGCACCGAAGAAGATGATGTCGCCATCCTGGGCATCGACCCGGTCGAGCAGCGATTCGACCACGTTCTCCATGAACTTGACGATGGGCGACTGTAAACCGTCGAGCCCCTTGGCCCGCTCGTTCACCTTGATCCACGCCAGCCCCTTGGCACCGTAGATACCGACAAACTTGGTGTAGTCGTCGATCTCCTTGCGCGAGAGCTTGGCACCGCCCGGAACCTTGAGCGCGGCGACGCGGCCGTCTTCGGCGTTGGCCGGGCCGGAGAAGACCTTGAAATCCACCTGCTGCATCAGGTCGTCGACATCGCTGAGCTCCAGAGGGATGCGCAGGTCCGGCTTGTCGGAGCCGTAGCGTTTCATCGCCTCGTGCCAGGTCATGCGCGGGAACTCGGGCAGCTCGACGGACAGTACCTCTTGGAACAGCCGACGTGTCATACGCTCGCTGATGCGCATGATGTCGTCTTCCTCGACGAACGAGGCCTCGATGTCGATCTGGGTGAACTCCGGTTGGCGATCGGCGCGCAGGTCCTCGTCGCGAAAGCACTTGGCGATCTGGTAGTAGCGGTCGAAGCCAGCCACCATCAGCAGCTGCTTGAACAGCTGGGGCGACTGCGGCAGAGCGAAGAAGCTGCCCGCATGGGTTCGGCTTGGCACCAGATAGTCACGGGCGCCTTCCGGCGTGGCACGCGTGAGGATCGGCGTCTCGATGTCGAGAAACCCCTCGCCTTCCAGAAAGGCCCGCACGCTATGGGAGATACGCGAGCGCAGGCGCAGCTTGTCGATCATCTCCGGGCGGCGCAGGTCGATATAGCGATGCTTGAGTCGCACCTCCTCACCCACCTTGCCATGCTCGTCGAGCTGGAATGGCGGCGTCGCGGCGGTGTTGAGCACCTCCACATCCTTGGCCAGCACTTCTACCAGGCCGGTGGGCATGTTGGGGTTCTGGGTGCCCTCCGGACGCAGCCGAACCCGGCCCTGGATGCGCAGCACGTACTCGCTGCGGGCACGGTCGGCATTCGCGAAAGCCTCGGCGGTATCGGGGTCCACCACGACCTGGGCGATGCCGTCGCGATCGCGCATGTCGAGGAAGATCACGCCCCCGTGGTCACGGCGGCGGTGAACCCAGCCGCACAGGGTGACCGTCTGGTCCACCAGGGTTTCGTTGAGCTGGCCGCAATAATGGCTGCGCATGTCGTATCCTGTGTTCTCGCGTTATCGATGGGGTGTCGTTCGTCGGCGGCGCGGCCTCAGGCCGCGGCACCGTCCTTGGCCGGCGGCTTGCCACCCGCGGCGGCATCACCTCCCGCGTCGCCGGCCAGATTCTTCTTGCCGCCGGACTTGAAGTCGGTTTCGTACCAGCCACCGCCTGCCAGACGGAAGCCGGCCGCCGAAATGAGGCGCCCCAGCTCGGGAGCCTGGCAGGCGGGACAGTCGGTCAACGGAGCGGCACTGACCTTCTGGAGCTTCTCCAGACGGTGACCGCAAGCCTTGCACTGATATTCGTAGATGGGCATGGTTTTTCTCACTCTGATTTAGACAGCGCAACCACCGGCGAAGATATAAGGCCGGACCGAACACTTTCCAAGTCTGCCATCAAAGCCCGATAGTATAGCCTGACAGTCGGGGCCTGTCCCAGCCCCGACGACCACGCCTCGAAAACAAGGAAACCGCCATGAAAGCCGTGATTCTCGATGCCGCCAGCCTCGGTCCCGATGTCGACCTTTCCCCCATCCGCCGCCAGTTGGAAAGTCTCGATGTCCATGACCTGAGCACGACGGCAGAGAGCCGCGAGCGGCTGGCGAACGCTCAGGTCGCCATCGTCAACAAGGTGGTGCTGGATGCGCCGACTCTCGAGGCGCTTCCTGAACTCGAGCTCATCTGCGTGCTCGCCACGGGCACCAACAACATCGACATGGCGGCAGCCGAACGGCTGAACATCACGGTAAAAAACGTCACGGCCTACGGAACGGCAAGCGTTGCCCAGCATACCTTGATGCTGATGCTGGCCCTCGCCAACCGACTGCCGCTCTATCAGCGCGACGTGGCCGCCGGCCGCTGGGGCGAGTCGCCCTTCTTCTGCCGCATGGATCATCGCACCCTGCAGCTGGAGGGCAAGCAATTGGCGATCGTCGGACAAGGGGAGCTGGGCAAGCGCGTCGGCCAACTGGCCGAGGCCTTTGGCATGCGTGTCACCTATGCCGCACGGCCGGGCAACGAATCTGCCGACAGCCGACCCGGGATTGCCGAGCTGGCCCTCGAGGCGGACGTGATCAGCCTGCACTGCCCGCTCAGCGATGCCACGCGCCATCTGTTCGATGCCGCCCGCCTCGCCACCCTCAAACCGGATGCCCTGCTGATCAACTGTGCACGTGGCGGCATCATCGATGAGGAAGCCGCCCTGGACGCGTTGCGCGGTGGACGCCTGGGTGGCTTGGGTGTCGACGTTTTGCCGGTGGAGCCCCCCCGTGCCGGCCACCCACTGATCGACGCGCTGGCCGAGCCGCTCAACCTGATCGTCACCCCCCACAGCGCCTGGATCACTCCGGAAGCACGCCAGAACGTCGTGGCCCTGACGGCAGACAACCTGCGCGATTATCAGCGACGCTGACTCTTGTGTTGACAATGGCATTGGCTGTATTAGGCATACAAAAACTGAAAGATAACGGTATAAATACCCTTGAGGTTGCAGCCAGCGCTTCACGACTCGATACTCGGAACAGCACTCCAATCAACCAGGGAACGGGCCATGCTGCACAATTTCGGTTCGATCAACCTCGATCATGTCTATCGCGTCCCCCACCTCGTGCGTCCGGGCGAGACACTGGCAAGCAGTGATTACCATGTCGGCCTCGGCGGCAAGGGAGCCAACCAGTCGCTGGCCATGGCCCTGGCCGGCGGAGAGGTGTCGCACTGGGGACGCATCGGCCGCCAGGACGCCTGGGCTCGCGACATTCTTGCCCGGGCCGGTGTCAACGTCAGCTTTACTGAGCTGGTCGATGTGCCCAGCGGTCACGCCATCATCCAGGTCGACGACCACGGCGAGAACACCATCCTCCTCTTCCCGGGGGCCAACCACGGTTTCACGCCGAACGACATCGACGCACTGCTCGATGCCTGCAAGCCAGGGGACTGGATTCTCACCCAGAACGAGTGCAGTGCCCTCCCCGAGCTCTTCTCCCGCGCTCGAGAGAGCGAAGTGCATCTCGCCTTCAACCCGGCACCGATGAGCGATGCCGTGCACCGCCTCGCCTTGTCTGCCTGCGACCTGCTGTTCGTCAACCGTGGAGAAGCCGCCTGGCTGGCCGGCGTGGCGGAAACCGAGCCGGCCGAACGACTGCTGGATGCCCTGGGCGAGCGCCTGCCGGATACCGCCACCGTGTTGACGCTGGGCCATGGCGGTGCCTGGTACCAGGACGGCTCGACACGTCACCACCAGCCGGCGTTGGCGGTCGAGGCCGTCGACACCACTGCCGCGGGCGACACTTTCATCGGCTATTTCCTGGCGCGACGACAGGCCGGCGATGCTGTACCCCGCTGTCTGGAAGTGGCTGCCACGGCGGCGGCTCTCGGCGTCATGCGTCCCGGAGCCGCGGAGAGCATTCCCGGCAAGAACGACGTCGAGCAGGCACTGCGCGACGGAATCGCCGGCTGAAATTCCGTTCGCTCATTCGTATCATCCAACGACCAAGGAGCCAACGTGTCGCACTCCATCATTTTCGATACCGACCCCGGCGTCGACGACGCCCAGGCCATCGCCATCGCTCTGCGCCACCCCGAGATCGAGCTGCTCGGCCTGACCACCACCTATGGCAACGTCGACGTGGCCACGGCCACTCATAATGCTCTGCTGCTCGCACAACTCGCCGGGCGTGACGACGTCCCAGTGGCTCAGGGGGCCGCCGGGCCGCTGGTCAAGGCGCGGCACCCGGCACCGGCCCATATCCACGGGGCCAACGGGCTGGGCGATATCGAGCTGCCCGAGGTGACGGGACAGGCCGATCAGCGCAGCGCCGCCCAGTTCATCGTCGACACCGTCAACGCCCGTCCCGGCGAGGTGACCCTGGTGGCCGTGGGACCGGTAGGCAACCTGGCCGCGGCGCTGCAGCTCGACCCGGCAATCATCGAGAAGGTCGAGCGCGTGGTGATCATGGGCGGTTCGATCCGCGAAGGCGGCAATGTCACCCCGGTGGCCGAGGCCAACATGTTCAACGACCCGGATGCGGCATCCCGGGTACTGACGGCAGGCTGGCCTCTGACCCTGGTGGGCCTGGACGTCACCCACCGCTGCGTGCTGAGCGAGTCGCACATGGAGCGTATCGCTGCCGGACAGGGCGAACTGGGTCGCGTGCTGGCCGGCAGCTACGCCTTCTATCGCGACTTCTATCGGGAGTTCCTCGGCATCGACGGCTGTTGCCCCCACGACAGCTGTGCCCTGGCCTGGCTGCTGCGCCCCGAACTGTTCACCACTGCCCCCGGACATCTCAACGTGGTGACGCGCGGCGAGGCCGAGGGGCAGACCATTTTCGCGCCCGAAGGCCGTGCCTTCATCGCCCCTCGCTGGTCGCAGACCCCGCTGGCCGAAGCCTGCCTCGAGGTGGATGGCGATGCCGTGGTGGAGTGGATCGCCGATACCCTGGCGTAGGCGTTTCACATCACAGGGTGACGAAATTATCCGGGTCACGCGGCTCGAGGGATTCGAGCTCGACATGGGTGACCCGGGCATTGGGAGGCCCCTTCCACAACCAGGCCGCCACCTGATTGACAGCTTCTCCATCGCCGCACAGCAGCACCTCGACCCGGCCGTCCGGCAGGTTCTTGGCATAGCCGGTCACGCCATGCTGCAGCGCCTGCTCCTGGGTGGCACGCCGATACCACACACCTTGCACTTTTCCGGTAACCAGCGCCTTGACGCAACGTCGACTCATCGTCGTTCCTCCCCGATGGATTCAGCCCCGTTCTAGCATTCCGCATCCCTTCCCGGCCAGAGGTTCCCGGCCGGAAAGGGATGCTCTAAGCTTTTCCCAGACGGCCAGCGCCACAAGCGTCGGCCGTTGCCATTGACGAGGCCATACCCGGCTTCGAGCCCTGACCGGGCACAACAACAACGCCATCCTCACGAGGGAGATACGCCATGCCGGTCTTTGACCACGCCGAGTTCGATCATCACCAGCAAGTCGTCTTCGGCAGCGACGAAGCGAGCGGACTTCGCGCCATCATCGCCATCCACGACACCCGCCGCGGCCCGGCCCTGGGAGGGCTGCGCATCTTTCCCTACGCCAGCGAGGCCGACGCCCTCACCGACGTGCTGCGCCTGTCGCGCGGCATGACCTACAAGTCGGCGCTGGCCGACTTGCCGCTGGGCGGCGGCAAGGCGGTGATCATCGCCGACCCGAGCCGCGACAAGACACCCGAGCTGCTGCGCGCCATGGGACGTTTCGTCGACTCGCTCGGCGGACGCTACATCACCGCCGAGGATTCCGGCTCCAGCGAGGCGGACATGCGGACCATCCGCGAGGTGACCCCCCACGTCAGCGGCCTGGGCCATCTACCCGACGAGTCCGGCGATCCTTCCCCCTTCACGGCGCGAGGCGTCTTCTGCGCACTCGAAAGCGCCGTGCGCCACGGCCTGGGCCGCCAGGATCTCGACGGCGTCCGGGTCGCAATCCAGGGCGTGGGGCACGTGGGCGCGCATCTGGCGCGACATCTCCACGCAGCCGGGGCTCGACTGGTGCTCAGCGACATAAGCCGCGAAACCGTGACTCGGCTGGCCAAAGAGCTGGGGACCGAAACGCTGGATCCAGAAGCGATTTTCGACGCCGATGTCGATGTCTTCGCACCCTGCGCCCTGGGAGCAGTGCTGGAAGCCAGCGTCGTCGACCGGCTGAAGGCCAAGGTAGTCTGCGGCGCCGCCAACAATCAGTTGGCCACGCCGGACATGGCCGAACGCCTGCAGGCACGGGGTATCCTCTATGCTCCGGACTACGTGGCCAATGCCGGCGGCGTAATCGAGATCGCCTGGCGGCAGCGCCATCAGGCCTCGCGAGAGGCCGTCATGCAGCATATCGAGGGTATCGGCGACACCCTGGACGAGATCTTCGCTCGCTCGACCTCTACCGGAGCGAGCCCCGCCGTCATTGCCGACCGACTGGCCCGTGAGCGCCTAGACGCCTAGCCTTCTGCACCATCAAAAGGGGCGGCATACGCCGCCCCGCTCACCCCTCTCGCATCTCGTGATGCACCACGACCGCCGAGTTGCGCGGCACGATGGCTCGCCCACTGACGACCAGATGGCTACGCGTCAAGGCGGCACCGAACAGCAGGATGAGCGAACTGTAGTAGACCCACAGCAGAACCACCACCACCGAGCCGGCGGCTCCGTAAGCGGAGGCGGTGGCGGTGTAGGCCAGATAGGTAGCGAAGAGACTGCGCCCGATGGTGAACAGCAGCGCCGTGACGAACGCACTGACCGCCACGTCTCGCCAACCCAGCACCACGTCCGGCAGTATCTTGAAAACGGTCGCGAAAAGCAGTGTCGCCGTGGCCACGGCCAGTAGAAACTCGGCCCCCTGAGTCAGCCAACCGGTATAGGGAATCAGCTCGCCCGCCAATTGCAGCACCGTTCGGACCACCACGCCAAGCACCAGGGTGATCAACAGAATCAAGCCGATGGATAGCACCACGACCAGCGACAGCAGCCGCTTCCTGAGGAAGATCAGCAGGCTGTTGCTGCTCGGCCGGGCCGTGACTCCCCAAAGGGTGTTGAGCGAGAACTGCAGCTGGGCGAATACTGCCGTCGCCCCCACCAGCAGGGCGCCACCCCCCAGAATGCTCGGCAGCAGGCCACTCTCCTCGATGCGCGAGGCCGACACCGTCTGTTCGATGGCCAGCGCCGCCTCGTGACCCAGCATCTCCTGCAGTTGAGCAACCAGCTGCCCCTGTGCCGCCTCCTCTCCCAGTACCACGCCGATCACCGTAACGGCGATGATCATCGTCGGAGCCAGCGAAAATAGCGTATAGAAGGCCAGCGAGCCGGCATAGCTGAAGGCGTTGCACTTCACCCAGCGAGCGGCGGCATTGCGCGCGACCTGCCAGCAAAAACGTATGCACTCCATACCCCGTGTCTCCCCGCAGGCGGGCTCGCCAGGCGGACTGAAGTCGACGCCGAGACGAGCGATGTGGCGCATTGCAGCATGCTAACCGGACGGCCATAATGTCGCCCACTCACGCCACCGTAAAGGAAGCGCCGATGCCCACTGAGGTCCCGGAATTCGACTGCCTGGTTTTCATCGGTCGTTTCCAGCCGCCGCACCTGGGACATCTCGCCGTCATCCACGAAGCGCTGCGCCAGGCACGCCAGGTGATCGTGCTGGTGGGCTCGGCCTGGCAGGCACGCTCGTTGCGTAATCCCTGGCGCTTCGACGAACGCCAGGCCATGCTGCGCGGCTGCTTCGATGAGGACGACAACGCTCGCCTGGCCATCGTGCCGCTGCTCGATGCGCTCTACAACAACGATGTCTGGGTACGCGACGTACAGCGCAAGGTCCGCGATATTGCCGGCCCGGACCACGCTCGCCTGCCCCGGATCGGCTTGATCGGCGCCAGCCGCGGCCAGTCGAGCTACTACTTGTCGCTTTTCCCCCAGTGGGAATCGGTGAGCGTTTCCCTGGTCGAGGGCATCACCGCCAGCCGGATCCGCGAACGCCTGTTCCGCTCCACCTCCTCCGCCGCCGACTACCTGAGCACCGGGGCCTCCCACGATCTACCTCCCAGCGTCTGCGAAGGGGTGCGCGACTTCGTGGATGGCGAAGCCCACCGCCAGCTGCTCGAGGAGCAACAACTGCTCGATCAGTACCGTCAGGCCTGGGCCCAGGCCCCTTACCCGCCCATCTTCGTCACCGTCAACGCCGTGGTGGTGCAGTCGGGTCACGTGCTGCTGGTCAAGCGCACCGCGGCCCCGGGCAAGGGCCTGCTCGCCCTGCCCGGCGGCTTCATCAATCCTCATGAGCGGCTGCTCGACGCCTGCCTGCGCGAGCTGCGCGAGCGGGTGCGACTCAAGGTACCGGAGCCCGTGCTCAAGGGATCGTTGCGCGGCCAGCGCCTGTTCGACGAGCCCCACCGCAGCTGGCGCGGCCGCACCCTGGCCGAGGCTTTCTATTTCGCCCTGCGCCCGGACCAGCAGCTACCCCGCCTCAAGCCAGTCAAGGGCGGCGACCACGCCCGCTGGGTACCGCTGGCCGAACTCGAGCCGGAGAGCCTGTTCGAGGATCACTTTTTCATCATCCAGAACTTTCTCGGCCTGCCGGCCGGTCTCAGTGGTGCGTGACGGGCGGTCGATCGGCGTAGATTCGACAGGCTGCCAGAACTAGGCCTCCAGGAAATCCCGCGGCAGCTTCATCATCTGCCGCCACAGCTTCTCCACGCCAGGCTTGTGCACCAGCGAACAGCGGTAGAGACGGATTTCCAGCGGCACGTCCCACTTCTCGTCACCAGCCCGCACCAGGCGCCCGCAATTGAGTTCTTCGCGGATGCAGAAATCGGGAATCCAGGCGAGCCCCACTCCCTGCAGCACCATGCCTTTGAGGCCTTCGGCCATGGCCGTCTCGTAGACCGTCCGCAGCCGCAGACGCAGGGGATCGTTCTTGAGTAGCATGCGCACGCTGCGCCCCAGGAACGCACCCTGAGTATAAGCGAGGTAAGGGATCGGTGATTCGCTATCGAGACTGAAGCGCGGCGCTCCGTCTGGGCCGGGCAGGCTCACCGGCACCATCTTGACCTGCCCGATGGAAAACGAAGGAAAGACTTCGGGGTCGAGCTGCATGGTCGCATAGGGATCATGGTAGGCGAGCATCAGGTCGCAGTTGCCTTCGCGCAGCACGTGAATCGCCTCGCCCACGTTCATGGCCACCAGACGCGTGGGCAGCTCGCCGAGCCCCTCCTGAAGGCGCGATATCCAGGGCGGATAGAAGCTAAGGGCCAGCGAATGGGCCGCCACGATATCCAGCGCCTCGCGGGCCATGGAGAGGCCGCGCAAGTGCCCCAGACACTCGTTGAGCTGCTCGACGAGGTTGCGTGCAGTGACCAGGAACAGCTGCCCTTCGGGGGTCAGCGTGACTGGCGTGGTGGAACGGTCCACCAAAGTCACGCCCACCGCCTGCTCCAGCGAGCGAATACGTCGACTGAAGGCCGGCTGGGTGACATGCCGCTGACGGGCTGAGGCAGAAAAGCTGCGACTGTTGGCCAGAGCCACGAAGTCTTCCAGCCATTTGGTTTCGAGGTTCACCGCAACTCCGATGAAAGGCATTTGACGAAGGAAAACACGGGCCAGTCGGGCATCAAGCGTCGCCTAATGTACCCCAGCCACACCACTAACCCAAGCGGCTACTGAATCGGCGAGGTCAGATAGGCAGCCCGCGATACCAGCTTGCGCCACAGCGGTCGGTTCTTGAGCTCGTCGTAGTCGATGCGGCGACAGGCGGCGAAGTCGCGCTCGAGCATCAGCCGAACCTCGGCGGCGAAACGACGATCGGGAATGAAGGCGGTGATCTCGAAATTGAGCCGGAAGGAGCGGTTGTCCAGGTTCACCGTGCCAACGCTGGCCGCACTGTCATCGATCAGGATCACCTTCTGGTGCAGAAAGCCCGGTTGATAACGGTATACTTTGACCCCGGCTCGTACCATGTCTGGCAGGAAGGCGAATGCCGAGAGAAACACCAGCAAGTGGTCGGGATGCTCTGGAATCATGATGCGCACGTCCACGCCACGCATGGCCGCCAAACGCAGGGCATCCTGCACGCCCTGATCCGGCACGAAGTAGGGGCTGGTCACCCATAGCCGCTGGTTGGCACTGTGGATGACATGCTGTACCAACAGGCTGGCCGTCTCTTGAGGATCCGCCGGACCGGACGGCACTATCACCACGTGCTGAGACTCCGGGCAGATCACTCGCGGCTCCCAGTTCAGACCGATTACCTCGCCGGTGGCCCAGTGCCAATCCTCCCAGAAGGCCTCTTGCAGCCCCAGCACGCTAGGCCCGGTGAGCTTGAGGTGGGTGTCTCGCCAGGGCCCATGCCGCGGGTGGTGGCCGAGATACTCGACGCCGACATTGAAGCCGCCGAGCCAGCCTTCATGGCCATCCACCACCAACACCTTGCGGTGATTGCGAAAATTGAGCTGGAAGCGGTGCTTGAAACCACGCGAAGAGCGGAAGGGGCTGACCTGCACCCCGGCTTCGGCCAGCTCGCGCAGGTACCCTTCGGGTAGCTTGCGGCTACCCACCTCGTCGTAGAGGAAGTAAACGCGCACCCCTCGCTCGACGCTTCGAATCAAGCGATCCTTGAGCTGGCGACCCAGCGCATCGTTGCGGACGATGAAGAACTGTACCAGCAGGTACTCCTCGGCAGACTCGATGCCGGCGAACAGGCTGTCGAAAGTGGATTGGCCATCGATCAGCAGCTCGGCACGATTGCCACTCGTCAACGGCATCATGGCCAACTGCTCGACGGCCCGCAAATCTGGGTCGCGGGCATCGGCCAGATAAGGGCCGATTCTCTCTCGGTAGCGGGCCAGCACGCGACGCAGTACGGAATCGCGCTCGCCCCGCGCCGAGACATAGCCATAGAATCGCGGCCGCCCGAAGAACCAGTAGGCCGGCACGGCCAGGTAAGGAAAGGTCACCAGCGAAATGATCCAGGCAATGGCTCCTTGGGACGTCCGACTGGACATCAAGGCCATCACCGCAGAGACGATGCCCAACAGGTAGGTCAACAGAATCGCCAGGCCAAGCAACCAGGAGGTCATGCTCACTCCCTGAGAAAACAGTGTTCTGCAGCATAACCAAACGTCGGCGGCCCCGCCAGGTGGCGGGGCCGCGAGGTCATCGCTGCAGGCAACACCGCGACATGCGGCGCGATCAGGCGCGCTCGGCGATGATCTCCTTCCACTTGGCCGGGCCGGTCTGGTGCACCGAGGTGCCCTCGCTGTCCACCGCCACGGTGACCGGCATGTCCTCCACCTCGAATTCGTAGATGGCTTCCATGCCCAGATCTTCGAAGCCGACGACCCGTGCTTTCTTGATCGCCTGGGCGACCAGGTAGGCCGACCCGCCCACTGCCATCAGGTAAACCGCACGATTGTCACGAATCGCCTCGATGGCCGCCTCGCCACGCTCGGCCTTGCCGACCATGCCAAGCAGGCCGGTCTCCTCGAGCATGGTGCGGGTAAACTTGTCCATGCGCGTCGCCGTGGTCGGACCGGCCGGGCCCACTACCTCGTCACGCACCGGGTCGACCGGACCCACGTAGTAGATGAAACGGCCCTTGAGGTCCACCGGCAGCGGCTCGCCCTTGGCGATCATGTCGACCATGCGCTTGTGGGCGGCGTCGCGGCCGGTGAGCAGCTTGCCGTTGAGCAGCAGGGTGTCTCCGGGCTGCCAGGTGCGCACCTCCTCCGGCGTGACGGTGTCGAGATTGACGCGCTTGACGTTGTCGCCCGCCTCGCGGGTGATCTCCGGCCAGTCCTCCAGCTTGGGCGCCGGCAGCGCAGCCGCGCCGGTGCCGTCGAGGGTGAAGTGGGCGTGGCGGGTGGCCGCGCAGTTGGGGATGATCGCCACCGGCTTGTTGGCGGCGTGGGTCGGATAGTCCTTGACCTTGATGTCCAGCACCGTGGTCAAACCGCCCAGGCCCTGGGCACCGATACCGCTGCTGTTGACCTTGTCGAAGAGTTCCAGGCGCAGCTCCTCGGCGCGATTGGACGGCCCGCGGGCCTGAAGCTCCTGGATGTCGATGGGATCGAGCAGCGATTCCTTGGCCAGCTCCATGGCCTTCTCGGCGGTGCCGCCGATACCGATGCCGAGCATGCCGGGCGGGCACCAGCCGGCGCCCATCTTCGGCAGTTGCTCCATCACCCAGTCGACCACACTGTCGGAGGGGTTGAGCATGGCGAACTTGGACTTCGCCTCGCTGCCGCCACCCTTGGCCGCCACATGCACCTCGACGGTGTCGCCGGGCACCAGCTTGTGGTGAATCACCGCCGGCGTATTGTCCTTGGTGTTCTGACGCTTGCCGTCCGGGTCGGCCAGCACCGAGGCGCGCAGCACGTTGTCAGGCAGCTGGTAGGCGCGGCGCACGCCTTCGTTGATCATGTCGTCGAGGCTCATGTCGCCCTCGAAGCGCACGTGCATGCCCACGTGGACGAAGACGGTAACGATGCCGGTATCCTGGCAGATCGGGCGGTGCCCGGTGGCGCACATGCGCGAGTTGATCAGGATCTGGGCAATGGCGTCCTTGGCCGCCGGATTCTCCTCACGTTCGTAGGCCGCCGCCATGGCGTCGATGAAATCCTTGGGATGATAGTAAGAGATGTATTGCAGGGCATCGGCGACGCTGTCGATCAGGTCGTCCTGGCGGATCACGGTCATGGGCAAGGAACTCCTTGGCGTTATCGGCATGCCCGCTCTCGAAGCGGCATCGTGGCCAGCGCGGCGGGCTCGAACGGGTGCGGATTATACCTTACCCGCGCCTTACCGGCAGCGCTCTTCCACCAATGAAGGGGAGCGCGGTTTGGGGCGATGGAAGATAACGGTATAAGAAAGGCCCGACCGACAGGCAGATGCAGAGTATCGCGCGGCGGATCTCGGGGCCTTCGGGAACGCTCAGACGGCGCCCAGGGTGAGCTGTCGCTCCCTGAGCTCATGCAATCGATCGCGCAGTCGCGCCGCTTCTTCGAACTCCAGGTTCTGGGCGGCCTCGTGCATGGCGTCCTCGGCACGGGTGAGCTCGCGGACGAGCTCCGTCGGCGAGAGATCGCTGGGGTCGTACACTGCCGCCCCCTCGGCCACTTTGCGCTCGCTCTTGCGCCCCTTGCCCTTGCGTCCCGGTGCCTGACCGGCCTCCATGATGTCGGCCACCGAACGCGTCACGGTGGTCGGCGTAATGCCATGCTCCTCATTGTGGGCCATCTGCTTGGTTCGGCGCCGCTCGGTCTCATCCATGGCGCGGCGCATGGAATCGGTGGTGCGGTCGCCGTAGAGGATCGCCTTGCCGTGAGCGTTGCGCGCAGCGCGACCGATGGTCTGGATCAGCGAGCGCTCGTTGCGCAGGAAACCCTCCTTGTCGGCATCCAGGATCGCCACCAGCGAGACCTCGGGAATGTCGAGCCCCTCGCGCAACAGGTTGATGCCCACCAGGACGTCGAACTGACCGAGACGCAGGTCGCGAATGATCTCCACCCGCTCGACGGTGTCGATGTCGGAGTGCAGATAGCGCACCCGCACGTCGTGCTCGTCGAGGTATTCAGTGAGATCTTCCGCCATGCGCTTGGTGAGCGTGGTCACCAACACTCGCTCACCCACTTCGGCACGCAGGCGGATCTCGGAAAGCAGATCATCCACCTGAGTCGACGCCGGCCGCACCTCCAGCTCCGGGTCGAGCAGGCCGGTCGGGCGTACCACCTGCTCCACCCGCTGCCCTTCGTGCTCGGCCTCGTAGGGACCGGGGGTCGCCGAAACGAAGATCGTCTGCGGGCAGATGCGCTCCCACTCCTCGAAGGTCATGGGACGGTTGTCCAGTGCCGAGGGCAGGCGGAAGCCGTACTCGACGAGTGTCTCCTTGCGCGAGCGGTCGCCCTTGTACATACCGCCCACCTGGGGAACGCTGACGTGGGATTCGTCGATGAACAGCAGCGCATCGTCGGGCAGATAGTCGAAGAACGTGGGTGGCGGCTCGCCAGGATTGCGTCCCGAGAGGTAGCGTGAGTAGTTTTCGATGCCGTTGCAATACCCCAGCTCCAGCATCATCTCGATGTCGTAGAGGGTACGCTGCTCCAGGCGCTGCGCTTCCACCAGCCGCTCGTGCTTTCTGAGCCACTCCAGACGCTCGGCGAGCTCCGCCTTGATCGAGTCGATGGCGCCGAGGATGGTCTCCCGCGGCGTGACGTAGTGCGACTTCGGATAGATGGTCATGCGCGGTACCTGGCCACGCACCTCACCGGTGAGCGGGTCGAAGAGGCGAATCGAATCGATCTCGTCGTCGAAGAGCTCGACCCGCACCGCTTCCTCATCGGAATCGGCGGGAAAGATGTCGATGACATCGCCACGTACTCGATAGGTACCGCGCTTGAAGTCCATGTCGTTGCGGGTGTACTGCAGCTCAGCCAGGCGGCGCAGAAAGGTGCGCTGGTCGATCAGTTCGCCGCGGGTGAAGTGCAGGCGCATCTTCAGGTACTGGTCGGGATCGCCCAGACCGTAGATCGCCGACACAGAGACCACGATCAGCGCATCACGGCGCTCGAGCAGCGCCTTGGTCGCGGAGAGGCGCATCTGCTCGATGTGGTCGTTGATCGAGGCGTCCTTCTCGATGAAGGTGTCCGACGAAGGCACGTACGCCTCGGGCTGGTAGTAGTCGTAATAGGAGACGAAGTACTCGATGGCGTTGTCGGGAAAGAAGGACTTGAACTCGCCGTAAAGCTGCGCCGCCAGCGTCTTGTTGGGGGCCATGACAATGGTCGGGCGCTGCAACCGCTCCACCACGTTGGCCATGGTGAACGTCTTGCCGGAGCCGGTGACGCCGAGCAGGGTCTGGTGAGCCAGCCCCGCCTCGAGGCCCATCACCAGCCCATCGATGGCCGAGGGCTGGTCACCGGCCGGCTGGAATTTCGACTCGAGGCGAAAGGACTTGCTCATGGTGTTTCAGGCCTCGGCGGCAGTGCGAGTGGTGACCTCGACGGTGGCGCTGGTCATCAGTTGGTGGATCGGACACTTATGGCTGATCTCTTCCAGCCGAGCCCGCTGTTCCGGGTCGTCGATGCCGTGGAACGACATCACCACTTCGAGTCGATAGAGTCCCTTGCGTTCCTCGCTGTCGTCACGGTTGACCGTGACGCTGATGCCTTCCAGGGGCCACTGCTTGCGCCGGGCATACATCTGTGCGGTGATCGCCTTGCAGGCACCCAGCGACAGGTCGAAATAATCGTGGGGGTCCGGCGCCGACCCTTCCCCGCCATAGGCTTGGGGTACGTCGACGTAGAGCTCGTCGAAGCCGTCGATTTCGACGCGCTGACGAAAGATGTGATGGCGCTCGCTGGTGACTGCAATGCTCTTTTTCATGCTGGCCTCGGCTGACTCATTCGATCTCGATCGGCAACTTCAGGGCACGCACCGCCTGGATCAAGTCCTGGCGCGTCACTCGCCCCTCGACCTCGGCGCCATGCCGTCCCACCTCGACACTCTCGACACCGTCGAGCATCATCAGCGCCGTGGTGATGCGATTGACCTGATCGGCGTTGTCCACGCCCTTGAAGTGCAGCGACTGGTTCGACATGGACAGTCTCCACGGTGCTCGTATGGCATAAGGAAGAAACAGTCTAGCATGCCCCCTTCTCGCCAGGCAGCCGGTTGCAATTGCCACCGCTCGCCCGCATACCTTTATCATGGCCACCGGCAATTTCCCCGAGACGACGACTGGAGCCCACGGCATGAGTGACTGGATAGACGGTCTGGACGGGTGTCGCACTGGCGACGACCGGGTGGAGTTCGAGCGCCCTGACGCAGCGCGGCTGGCGCTGGACGGCACCGCGGCGACTCCCCTCGCCCATCTGGGCGTGCTGGACGTGCGTGGCGCCGATGCCGAACGCTTCCTGCAGGGACAGACCAGCGCCCAAGTCAGCCTGGCTGATGGCCACTATGCACCGCTCACCTGCTTCTGCACGCCCAAGGGGCGTATGCTGGCCAACGCCCAGTTGCTGCGCGTGGCCGAGGACCACTACCGGCTACTGCTGCACCGCGGCCTGGTCGCCCCGCTCGCCAAGCACCTGGAGAAGTTTGCGGCCTTCTACAAAGCCGAGCTCGAACCTCGCCACGACCTGGCGTTGATCGGATTGATCGGCGCGGAAGCGGTGGCACTTGCCGAAGTGCGCTTCGACATCGTTCCGCCGTCGGTGTGGCGTCAGGCGGGCGATGAGAACACCCTGCTACTGACACACCCCGGGCCCCGGCCCCGCATTCTGGCTTGCCTACCCGAGGAGCGGGCCATCGAGACCATACGGCAGTTGACGCCCCACGCCGCTCTGGTGGGCAACGCCGTATGGTGCCTGCACGATATCCAGGCCGGACTCTACTGGCTGACGCCGCACCATCAGGACGCCCTGCTGCCGCAGATGATCAACTGGGAGGCGCTAGGCGGCATCAGCTTCAAGAAGGGCTGCTATACCGGCCAGGAAGTCGTGGCGCGCGCCCACTTCCGCGGCCAGGTGAAGAAGCGGCTGTACCGCGCCCAGTTGGAGGGCGATAGCCTGCCCGAACCCGGCGCGCCGGTGAGAGATGCCAACGACAAGGCCCTGGGCGAAGTGCTCGCCGCCGAACTCGACGCCTATGGCCAGGCGGAGATTCTCGCCCTACTCAGCACCAAGGAGGATACCGGACCGCTCAGCGTCGACAGTCAGGCACTCAAGCTGCTGAAGCTGCCCTACCCCGTCGAGCGGGTGGATCCGGAGAGCCTGGCGGCTCAGGCGTAAGCGCCCCTGCGCTGAGGCTTCGTCTCAAAGCGTCACAGCGCGAACAGACGCTTTGCCGTCGCAGTGCTGTCGGCGGCCACCTGCGTTTCGCTCTGCCCGCGCAGCGCGGCCACCGCCCGGCTTACCTCGGCGACCCGTGCCGGCTCGTTGCGCTCCCCCCGGTGGCCAGCGAGCGGCATGTCGGGACTATCGGTCTCGAGTACGTAGCCATCGTCAGGCAGGCTCGCTATGGCGCGGTGCAGGCGTTTGGCCCGCTCGTGGGTCAGTGCGCCACCCAACCCCAGCACGAACCCCAGGTCGAGAAACTTGCGCGCCTGCTCGGGGGAGCCGGCGAAAGCGTGAATCAGTCCGCCCGCCGCCAGCTCGAGCTGGCGCAGCCGCTTGGCGACTTCGTCGTTGGCGCGCACGCAGTGAATCACCACGGGCAGTTCGCGCGCCTTGGCGAGGCGAAGCTGGGCATCGAAGAGATCCCATTGGGCCTCCCAGCTATCCGCAAAGCGGGCATCGATGCCGCACTCGCCGACTGCGACCACCTCCGCATGCTCATCCAGGGCACGTTCCAGTGCCACGAGATCCCCGTCACGGTGCTCGCCCATGAAATAGGGATGCAATCCCAGACAGACGCTGACATCGGCCCGCTCGCCCAGCGCCAGCACGTTCGCCCAGCGCTTGCACGTCGTGCCCGGCACCACGAAGTGGCCGACGCCCGCCGCCCAGGCCCGCTCGATCACTGCCTCGCGGTCGGCGTCGAAGTCGGGAAAGTCGAGATGGCAGTGGGCGTCGATGAGCATAAGCTGGAAGCTGGAAGCTGGAAGCTGGAAGCTGGAAGCTGGAAGCTGGAAGCTGGAAGCTGGAAGCTGGAAGCTGGAAGGCAGCATGAATTCGTCACCAAAGGTGTCAAGCCTTTTCCTTCTAGCTTCCAGGCGCGAAGCGCCGCTCTTCCAGCTTCTAGCTTTAATGTTCTCTGGTCGGCTGGAAACGGATCTCCGGCCAGCGCTCCTGGGTCATCTGCAGGTTGACTCGAGTCGGGGCAATGTAGGTGAGATAGCCGCCGCCGTCGATGGCAAGGTTGGTGCTCGCCTTGCGCTTGAACTCCTCGAGCTTCTTGGCGTCGTCGCAGTAGACCCAGCGCGCGGTGTGCACGTTCACGCCCTCGTAGATGCAGTCGACCTTGTACTCTTCCTTGAGGCGGTGGGCGACCACGTCGAACTGCAGCGTACCCACGGCGCCGAGGATCAGGTCGTTGTTGTCCAGCGGCATGAACACCTGGGTGGCGCCCTCCTCGGAGAGCTGCTGCAGGCCCTTCTGCAACGCCTTCATCTTCATCGGATCCTTGAGGCGCACGCGCTTGAAAAGCTCCGGCGCGAAGTGCGGAATGCCGGTGAAGCGCATGTTCTCGCCCTGGGTGAAGGTGTCGCCGATCTGGATGGTGCCGTGATTGTGCAGGCCGATGATGTCGCCGGGCCAGGCTTCCTCCACGTGGGAGCGGTCGGAAGCCATGAAGGTCAGAGCATCGGCGATCTTGACGTCCTTGCCGATGCGCACGTGGCGCATCTTCATGTTCTTCTCGTACTTGCCCGAGCAGACACGCAGGAAGGCGATACGGTCGCGATGGTTAGGGTCCATGTTGGCCTGGATCTTGAACACGAAGCCGGTGAAGCGATCGTCTTCGGCCTCGACGGTACGAGCATCCGTTTCGCGGGGCTGCGGTGTCGGTGCATACTCCACGAACCCATCCATCATCTCGCGCACCCCGAAGTTGCCCATGGCGGTGCCGAAATAGACCGGCGTCAGCTCGCCGCGGCGGTAGGCTTCCAGGTCGAATTCGTGAGAAGCGCCGCGTACCAGCTCCACCTCCATGCGCAGTTCCTCGGCAAGATCCTCACCGAGCACGTCGTCGACTTCGGGGTTGTCGAGCCCCTCGATGCGCTTGTCTTCGGGAATCCGGCTGCCCTGTCCCTGGGTATAGAGGTGGATCACGTCGTTGTAGAGGTGATAGACGCCCTTGAAGCGACGCCCCATGCCGATCGGCCAGGTCATGGGCGCGCACTGGATGTTCAGTACCTCCTCCACCTCGTCCATCACCTCTACCGGGTCGCGCACCTCGCGGTCGAGCTTATTGACGAAGGTGAGGATCGGCGTGGTACGCAGACGGCAGACGTCCATCAGCTTGATGGTGCGCGCCTCGACGCCCTTGGCGCCATCGATCACCATCAGCGCCGAGTCGACCGCCGTCAGAGTGCGGTAGGTATCCTCGGAGAAATCCTCGTGGCCAGGGGTATCGAGCAGGTTGACGATGCGCCCATTGTAGGGGAACTGCATCACCGAGGTGGTCACCGAGATCCCGCGCTCCTGCTCCATCTTCATCCAGTCGGAGGTGGCATGCCGGTCGTCGCGCTTGCTCTTCACCGAGCCGGCGAGCTGAATGGCGTTGCCGAACAGCAGCATCTTCTCGGTGATGGTGGTCTTGCCCGCGTCGGGATGCGAGATGATCGCGAAGGTGCGTCGCAGCCCGACTTCCCGGGCCAGGGTAGAGGAGTCCGCCATGGAGTTGCGTATCGCCGTCTGTGCGGTGCCGGCGAACGCCGGCACCCTGCGTGAATGGAGAAGTGGCGGCATTCTAAGCCTTCGCGAGCCGCAGTTGTAGGGCGGAGTGCCTTGACGCACCCGACGCCACACAGTCAACCCTGGAGAGGTTCGGCTTCCGGCGACGCCTCGGGGGATTCGGGATTACGCTCGGTCGGATCGTCTCGTCCCGGATACCAGGGCTCTCGGCCCTCCAGAACACCGGTGGCTTCGATGATCTCGGCCACGCTGTGCTCCTGTCGGTAGGCCATGATATGGGCGCCGCTGACTCCGGGGATCTCGCGAATCTGATGCAGCAGTTCCATGCACAGACGCTTGCCCTCTTCTTTCTGGTCGCGGGCCCCCTCGAGACGCGCGATCACCGCATCGGGAATGTGCACGCCGGGCACGTGGTCGCGAATCCAGCGCGCGCTGCGCGCCGAGGCCAAAGGCCCGATGCCCGGCAGGATGAAGACCCGCCCCGGCCCTTCGAGCAGGCCCAGGTCGCCCAGCCGGCTCATGAACTCCCTGAGCTGCGGCACGTCGAAGCAGTACTGCATCTGGATGAACTGCGCGCCGGCAGCCACTTTCTTGGCGACCCGATGGGGACGCCACGCCTGCGGCGGCACGAAGGGGTTCTCGGCAGCGCCGAGGAAGATGCGCGGCGGCAGCTCGATCCGCCTCCCGCTCTGAAAACGGCACTCGTCGCGCATGCTGCGGGCGATCTCGAGCAGCGACATCGAATCGAGATCGAACACCGGCTTGGCCTGGGGGTGGTCGCCAGCCTGGATGCCGTCTCCGGTCAGGCACAGCAGGTTGCAGGCCCCCATGGCCGCCGCACCCAGGATCTCGCCCTGCATGGCGATGCGGTTACGGTCGCGACACGACATCTGCAGGATGGTGGCATAACCCACCCGGGTGAGCAGCGAGCAGACACCCACACTGGACATGTGGCAGTGTGCGCCGGAACCGTCGGTGGCGTTGATGGCATCCACGTAGCCATCGAAGATCGCCGCCCGCTTGAGCACTTCGGCCGGGTCGGCAGAGTCCGGCGGGTCGATCTCGCTGGTGACGGCGAACTTTCCGGCGCGCAGTACCCGCTCCAGCCGCCCCGGCGAGACGTGCCCCGGCAGGATGGGCAGCGAGTAGCCAGGCACGGGCTCATCGTTAAACTTCATGTCTCGGCTCCGCCTTGCGACGACTGACGGGCTTCTTCGGCTTTCTCGCGCACCACTCGCAGCCAGGAGGAGCTGCCCTGCAGACGATGGTCCACCGGCTCCTGAACTACCTGGATGCGGTCGCCGTAGCGCATGCGACGACTCCCCTCCCAGGCGTCGATCCACACGCAGCGCATCTCGGGCACGACCTCGCAGCCGCCGTCCTGACGAACCCCGCCACAGGGGCCATTGCGCAGGTTCTTGGGGCAGTTCATCGGGCATGACATCCCCGTCGACGAGAGCACGCACTGGCCGCACATCCGGCAATCGAACAGCGCGCCCTTGACGCCCTTCTCCACGGCCGCGACAGGGGCTTCCACCCTGTCATAACCGATGCGACGCCAGACCGGATGCAGCTTGACCAACAGCGGCTCGAAGGCCTGGTAGAGTCGCTCGAAACCCCGTGCGTGGCGCACCACCCAACGTCTCACCGCATACATCTCGCGCCTCCTTGCCGGACGCCATTCCGTCCGGTTCGGCTTGGATTTCGCCGGGCTGCGATTGCAGCGTAGGTGGCTCCGTTCACTGCCACATGAACGCCAGCGACGCCGACATATCGCAAAGCGCCATCGCCCCGATTCGATGAGGGGCCGCGCCGCAGTCACGTCGCGCCAGCGACGCCGTGCGTCGCCCGCGGACATGTACGACCTCCGCGGGGAATTACCTTGTCTGACACGGCGGCTGATCGACGCCTTGCCGCTAAAGCCAACCATGCCGGCGATGTCCGAGAGACGGCGCATCCATGTTCCGCTATCACGAGCCGTGCATTTCCACCCCGAGCATCGCGTCTTCCCCCATGGCCGCATGACCGTTGCTCTTCGCCCAGTCAAGGAGCCATGCATGTCAGAGCTGATTGATGGAAAGAAATTGGCCGCCCCCCTATGCGACGCCATCGCGGAACGGCTCGCGCCGCTGCGTCAGCGTCAGGGCATCACTCCCGGACTAGCGGTGGTTCTGGTCGGTGGCGATTCGGCCAGCGAACGCTACGTATGCAAGAAGCAAGTTCAGGCCGAAGCCATCGGCATGAACTCCTTCGTTCACCGCCTGGCCGACAGCGTGAACAGCCGAGCGTTGCTGACGCTGATCGAACAGCTCAACGACGACCCGCAGGTCCACGGCATCCTGATTCAGCTTCCCCTGCCGACGCAGATCGATGCCGCGCGGGTAATCCGGGCCATCCATCCCGACAAGGACGTCGATGGCTTTCATCCGCTCAATGCGGGACTCATGGCCACCCACGGCAACGCCCTGATCCCCTGTACCCCCTTGGGCTGCCTGATGCTGCTCGAGCATCACCATGGCGACTTGAGCGGTCAACGGGCAGTGGTACTGGGCCGCTCCAACATCGTCGGCAAACCCATGGCTCACCTGCTGCTGAGGCAGCACTGCACCGTCACTATTGCCCATTCACGCACGCAGGACCTGGCAGCCCTGTGCCGCCAGGCCGACATCCTGGTTGCCGCCGTGGGGCGGCCTCGCCTGGTTACCGGCGACTGGATCAAGCCCGGCGCCACGGTGATCGATGTGGGAATCAACCGCGTCGAAAGCGACGGGCGCACGCGCTTGGTCGGCGACGTGGACTTCGCCACGGCCAGCGAAGTGGCCGGCGCCATCACGCCAGTGCCCGGCGGCGTCGGCCCGATGACCATTGCCTGCCTGATGCTCAACACCCTACGCGCCACCTGCAGTCAGCACGGCATACCCGTACCCGACGACATCGCCACCAGTTAAAGTCAATCGTTATCATTGATATTTATCGTGTAAGCGATATCCTACGCGGCAGATTCACACACGCTGCTTAGGAAACCGCAGACGATCATGAAACGAACGACATCCTCTACCTTGGTACTACTGGCCAGTGCGGTCAGCTTGAGCAGTTATGCCGATGAGGCTGAAGACACCATGGTCGTGATCGGCTCACGCACGCCGACCCAGATCGACCAGGTTCCCAGTGCCGCCCAGGTAGTCGAGGGCGAGCAATTGAGGGAGCAAACCAGCACCGGTGCCAACCTCAAGACCGCCCTGGGCAAACTGGTTCCCGGCCTCGACTTCGGTCCACAGGGTCGTACCAATGCCGGACAGAACATGCGTGGCCGCAACGTCCAGGTTCTCATCGATGGTGTTTCGATGAACAACTCGCGCAGTCTGTCGCGGCAATTCGATTCCATCGACCCTTTCAACATCGAACGCGTCGAGGTGCTTTCCGGGGCCAGCAGCCTCTATGGCGGTGGCGCCACTGGCGGCATCATCAACATTATCACCAAGACAGGTGAAGAAGGCGGTCCGAACTGGGAGAGTGCGGCCGGCGCGACGACGGGCTTCAATGACAGCGACGATCTCGATTATCGCATCTCTCAATCCGCCAGCGGCGGCAATGAGTTCGTCACGGGGCGTATCGGAGTGTCCTACGAAGACAATGGCCGACACTATGATGCCAGTGGCGACGAAATCTTTCCGGATATCGCTCA
>JBNJIT010000010.1:0-141308 GCA_051749645.1 Pseudomonadota bacterium | reverse complement strand
GCCGTGATGGGCAGTTTGCTGGTGTAGAGGCGACCCCAGGCGTAGCGGCTGAAGCAGTCGATGACGGACTGCAGATAGACCTTGCCGACCCCCTTGAGCGTTCCGACGAAGAAGGTGTCGACGGCGACCAACTCGCCGGTGTGGTGGACTTCGATATGCCGTTCGCGGAACTCAGGGCTGAAGCGTTCCAAGTGGCGAACCTGATCGTCGGTCAGCTCGATCTTCTGCTCGCGTGTGGCCTTCTCGAGCCGCAGGAGGCGCTCATGACGGGTCAGCAAATCATGGCGTCCCCAGACGCCTCTGACGCCCGTAGAGCTGACCTGAATGCCACGTAGCGCCAGTTCTTGAGCGACGCGAACCGGACCGTGGGTGGGGAAGGCCAGGCTGTGCTCGAGAATGGCCGTTTCGATCTCTTCGCTGACGCGGTTGGGGTGTGGTCCCCGCGGCCCGGGAAGCTTGTCGACGAGCCCCTCGGAGCCGAAGGTTTGGTAGTTGCGGCGGATCTCATAGAACTGCTGGCGGGAGTAGCCCATCACCTTGCAGGCCTTGCTGACGTTCTGCAGATCCTTCGCCAGTTCTAGGAGGCTGAGCTTGCGTCGTGCTACCTTTTCTTCGGTGGTCATAGTCGTTTCCTCATGGTGTTACAGCCGAGCGTCAGACACTCGTTCTATAACCCACGGGGAGCACTATGGCCACCTCGCTTTCAGCGGCCGACTGTCAGGTGAATACCGTCACATCACACTCAGTCCGATCTTCAGGGCAATCGTTCCATCGACATCCTGGGAAACTTGACATTCCGTCTCAGCGAAGCGCAGACACTGGATCTGAAAGCCCAGCTTTATGAATCCGGTTACGAAGGCGATAGAGGGGTCTACTTTCCGAATCTCGACTCGAGCACTCCTAACCTGGAAGACGCAGAAACCCGCGAAGGGTTCTCGGCCGACCGCGAACCGTTAACCGATCGAAGCATGCTGAACGTGAACTACCATCATGCGAACTTCTTCGGCCAGGATCTCTATCTCCAAGCCTATCACCGCGAAGAGGAGTCGAGCTTCCATCCATTCCCTTATCCAGATACGGATGGAAGTTATTACTTCACCACATCCAAGCAGAATACGACCCTCAGTGGTCTCAAAATGCTGATGTCATCGGATATAACCGGTAACGTCAGCCTGGATTATGGCCTGGACATCGACCGTGAGGAGTTCGATGCCAGCCAGATGTATTTTGACGACAACGTCACGGATGCAACTGGCGGCCTCGTGCACGAAGAGAGTCGTGTCGAACCACGCTACCCTGGCTTCCAGATCGATGGTTTGTCGGCATTCGTTCAGAGCGAATGGCAGCCCACCGACAACTGGACCTTTGGAGCCGGCATCCGCCGCCAGCACATGGATGTCGCAATCGATGATTTCCAGCCGAGTGGCCAGTCACTTGCCGAGGGCGGAAAGAGCGATTACGACGTATCCCTCTACAACGCCAGTGCGCTTTATGATTTCGAGAATGGTCACCAGGCCTGGACCAGCTACAGCGAAGGATTCGATCTTCCCGATCCTTCCAAATATTATGGACGCCCAGGGCAGAGCGTCAGCGACAACCCCCTCGACGGGATAAAGACCCGGCAGATGGAGATGGGGTGGCGCTATCAGGGGAACCAGTGGCAGACCCAAGCCGCTGCCTATTATTCATGGTCCAACTCAACCATCGAATTGGACAACAACCTCAATACCGTCCAACGCGATGACAAGCGCCGCGATTACGGTCTCGAAGCCTCCGCCACACGGTTCCTGGGAGATCACTGGCAATTTGGCGGCACACTTCACGCTTTGAGGTCCGAGCAGAAAATCGACGGCGAGTGGGAGAAACGCGGCATCACCGTATCACCCTACCCTTCGCAGCACACCGCCACGCTTCACGCGCAGTGGTCAGACATGACCCGTTCGCTGCGCCTGCAGGCCAACCGCTCTTGGGACTACGAGGACTATCAGGGTGACGAAATCGAGGGCAATACTACCCTGGATCTCATTGGCAGCCAGCGTACCGACTTCGGCAAGATCAGCCTGGGCGTCGAGAACCTGACCGATGAACAGTATTCGACGCCCTGGGGACAACGGGCCGCTGGCTTCTACTCTCCCTACTACGGCCCCGAGTACCTCTACGACTACCAGGGACGCGGTCGCACTTACACGCTGAGCTGGTCGCTGGAATATTGAAGTAGTCACCCACCGATGCTCGCATGGCCGCCTGCAAAGGCGGCCATGCTGGTTTTTCCCGATTTCACGGCGGAGCAACTCCCCTCATAAGAGGGCCATTAAAGGAGTACGTCATGACTGCCATCCGTTCTCCCCGCCCATTCACCGCCGACGACCTCTGTCAGTTCGGTCGGCGTTTCGGTATACGCTACCGTTTTCCGAGCGCCTCCGTTACCCGAAGCATGCAGCCGGAAGCTGTCGTCGCCGGCGACGTCACGGAGTTCGAACTGCGACCGGACATGCGACTGACGGACTCCTGTCTCGAGGTGCTGCATCGCTACGAATCGGATTCCTTGCGTCCCTCGCCGCTGTTCCTGGTCATGGTGCTGGAAGGACAGGTCGGCGTACGTCTTGGCGACCGGCATGCACTGCTCAACCCGGGTTCGGCGATGACGGCACGGCTGGGCGAGCGTGCGCGGCTGCACGCCATCCAGGCACCGGGGCAGCGGCTGAGAACGCTCAACCTTTCGCTCGGCCCGGTGGCACTGAGCACGCTGGCCAAGGAGTTCCCCTCTCTGGCGCCATTGCTGGGTGGTGAAACGCCGCTGATGCATACCTGGCAGCTGCCGCCTCATCTGCTCGCCGCAGCCCAGTCGAACCTCGAGCTGGAACGCCAGGATCCCCGTCACTCCTTGCTGATTGAGGGCTTGAGCCTGCAGCTCCTGGCCCACGGCCTTCCCACCGCCTCCTCACCGGCCGATCGATCGCTGAGTCCCTGCGAGCGCCAACGCCTCGAAACCGTGCGCGAAGTTCTCCACGAAACCCCCGAGCACCCGCACTCCCTGGCTGAGCTGGCCAAGCTGGCCGCCATGAGCCCCAGCACGCTGCGCAGCAAATTCCGACGCGCCTACGGCAACTCCGTCTTCGGCTACCTGCAGGAGTGTCGGCTGTCCAAGGCGCGGCAATACCTGGCAGAAGGTTACAGCGTCCAGCAGACGGCGCATCTCTGCGGGTACCGCCATGCCACCAACTTCGCGACAGCGTTTCGCCGGCGCTTCGGCTATCCACCGAGTTCCCGTCACTGAGCGGCATTGGCACTTCCCATAGCCATTTCGGCACTGCGCATACCCAACACGCCCCACAGAAAGGAATAATTCCTATTACACATACCGCGCTAACCGAGGATGGGACTTCGCGATGCTGACACCCAAACAACTTCCGCTTGCCATCACCCTGCTGGCCGCCAGTGCCACAACCCAGGCCCAACAGGACGATGCAGCCGAACTGACGCCCTTGACCGTTACCGGCCAGGCCGCCACCAAGACCGAAACGCCGTTCAACGAAACGCCACAGGCAGCCTCAGTCGTCGAAAACGAGGAGTGGGAAGAGCGTGGCGCCGAAACGGTACAGCGAGCCGCTGATTAC
This sequence comes from Pseudomonadota bacterium, assembly GCA_051749645.1. Classification (GTDB taxonomy): domain Bacteria; phylum Pseudomonadota; class Gammaproteobacteria; order Pseudomonadales; family Halomonadaceae; genus Halomonas. The sequence continues at coordinate 137,691 of JBNJIT010000010.1, read as the reverse complement.
ACCACGGGCACGTTCACCAATCAGATCGGCGCTTCCAACCGTTACGACTACTTGGTCCTACGGGGCTTTTCCGATGGTAGCGTGAGCAATACCTTTCTGGACGGCCTCAAAGTCATGGGCGATGCGGGCTCCTACAGCTCGATGGCGATCGATCCCTATTTCCTGGAGCGGATCGAAGTCGTCAAGGGGCCGGCCTCGGTACTCTATGGCCGCGCCTCCCCCGGTGGTCTCGTGGGGTTGACCAGCAAACGTCCGGCATTCGAGCGCGCCGGCGAAGTCCGCCTGGGCGTCGGCAACAACGCACAGCGCAGCGCCGCGTTCGACCTCACGGGCCCAATCGATGACGAACGCCGTGTTGCTTTCCGGCTGACCGGGCTGGCGCGTGCCGCCGACACGCAGTTCGGGCCCGTGGAAGAGAAACGCTATGCCCTGGCACCACAAGTGAGCTGGGATATCAGCGACGCCACCAGTCTCACCTTGCACGCCTACCTGCAGAAGGATCCCGAAGGGGGCTACCATGCTGGTCTTCCCTATGAAGGAAGCGTCGTGGATCGCAATGGCCGACGCATCGACAACACCTTCTTCGAGGGTGAAGACGACCACGATGACTTCGAGCGCACGCAACGCATGTTCGGATACGAATTCGAGCACCGCTTCAACGACTCCCTGACGGCTCGTCAGCGGTTACGCTACCTGAATTCAGATGTCGATCATCAGCAGGTTTACGCTACCGGCTGGGCAAGCGAAACCGAGCTGTCACGCGGCTACCTTACCGCGCAGGAAGATCTCGAGGCCTGGGTGGTCGACAATCAGCTCCAAGCCGATGTAACCACGGGCAGCATCGACCACCGGCTGCTGTTGGGTGCCGACTATCAACAACGTACCACGCTGCGGAGTGAGTCATTTGGTGGGCTGGCCCCCATCGACGCCTTCGACCCGGAGTACGGTGCTGAACCGGTCGGCGTCACCCCTTTCTACGATGCAGAACGCGACCTGGAACAAACCGGCATCTATGTTCAGGACCAGATGCAGATCGGCAGTTGGCACCTTGCCTTGGGAGGACGGTACGACTGGGTGGACATCCACAACGTGGATACCATTCAAGGGACAGACGAACGCCTGAACGACACCCAGTTCAGCGGTCGGGCCGGCATCCTGTATGCCTTCGACAATGGCATCTCTCCCTTCGTCAACTACACCACGTCGTTCTCCCCCAACAGCGTGGTAGACGAGAATGGCGACATTCTGAAACCCACCGAAGGCGAGCAAGTCGAAACGGGCATCAAGTACCAGCCCGCCGACAGCGATAGCCACTACACTCTGGCGCTGTTCGACATCACCCAGGAGAACATCGCGACGCGAACCAATCCATCCGATCCGTTCCGCGCCGTTGGCGAGACCGAGTCACGGGGCATCGAACTGGAAGCACACACCCAAATCACCGACAACCTGAGCCTCAAGGCCGGCTACTCCTACACGGATGCCACCTACGAGAAGAGTGACGTTGCCGATGAAGAAGGCAACAACGTCGTCTGGGCGCCAAAGCACATCGCTACGCTATGGGGCAACTACCGCTTTTCTCAAGGAGCGCTAAAGGGCTTCGATGCCGGCCTGGGTATTCGCCACCACGCCGACATGCAAGCCAACCGCAGCAACACCAAGAGCGTGCCGGACTACACGCTAGTGGATGCAACGCTGGGCTACGATCTTGGCGGCTTGGGCCTGGAGGGCGTATCGGCACGCCTCAATGCCAGTAACCTGCTGGACAAAGACTATGTGGCTTCGTGCCTGAGTGAAACCTACTGCTACTTCGGTGCCGAGCGCAGCATCCAGGCCAGCGTCAGCTACGATTTCTAAGCCACCGGCCCTGCACGCCCCACAACGCTCGGCATGCCTAGGCGTCGTGGGGCCCCGAAAGGAAAGCGTCACATACCCGAGTTGACCATTGATCCGACAAACAATATAAATTATCATTACTATTCATGACTCGAGTACAGACAGCATCTCCTTGAGCTCCATGGCTAGCTAACGGCTTACTGTTTCAGCGGCACCTCATGGATGCCGCTTTTTTCGTGCTACGACGCGAATCGCATGGATTGAGCGCCGCCCGCTCAGCACCGCATGGACAGCAACGGCAATGCAGTGCAATAATGCGAAACTACATTATTATCAAAGGATTCTCTTGGTCGCACTCATCGAGCCAAATACCTAGAGTGCCCTCAAACGCCCAGACACTGGGCCATTCACCGTCCATCGCCTCGCCCAAGAACATGCCAGCCATCCAACACCGCTTGTCGCCTTTCATCCGCCTACCAGTGGCGCTGCTGTTATTCTTTCTCTACCTGCCTGCCCAGGCGACGGCAACAGACGGTATCGCCAGCATCGACTGGACCCTTGCCGAAACCCTCGTCGCGCTGGGGGAGCCGCCCATTGCCGTGGCTCAGGTAAACGACTATCACGACTGGGTCGGTGAGCCACGTCTCCCCGACGACGTGGCCGACCTGGGGCTGCGTTCCCAGCCCAACATGGAGCGCCTTGCCAGGCAGTCGCCGCAACGCATCCTGATTTCACCGATGTTCAGCAACCTGAGCCCTCGCCTGGAGCGCATTGCCCCAGTCGAAAGCCTGACACTCTACAGCCCGGGCCAGGACACCTGGACGGAAATGCTCGACCTCACCCGCACACTGGGCGACCTATTGGAGCGTCCGGACGCTGCCGAGGCTCTGATCGCTTCCACCGAATCGCACTTGAAGACGCTGAGCGAGCGGTTGCCGGATGACTCTCAACCGCTACTGATCGTTCAGTTCATGGATGCACGCCACGTGCGGGTATTCGGCGAGAATGGGCTGTTCCAGGCCGTGATGGACCGCTTGGGGCTGGAAAATGCCTGGCAGGAAGAGACCAATGCCTGGGGGTTCAGTCTCGTCGGCCTCGAGCGGCTGGTCGAACTCGACGCCAGACTGGTCGTGGTAGAGCCTTACCCGACCGGGATCGAGGAAAAACTCCGCCATAGCGCATTGTGGCAGCATCAATCCAGCGTCCGAGACGACACCCTGATCAACATTCCGCCCACATGGAGCTTCGGTGCCCTACCTTCGGCACAACGCTTTGCCGAGCTCATCGTCACGGCACTGGAGAGGCCTGCAGATGCCGTGCCCGATCAGCACTGACTCCCGACCGGCCCATGCCGTCCACTGGCATCATGTTCGCTTTCCTGCCTCGCAGCTCGCCGTCGTTACAATCGCCGCAACCCCCACATGAAGTAGGCACCACCGATCAGTGAAGCAACGAGCCCTGCCGGTATCTCATAGGGGAAGATGATCTGACGCCCCACCCAGTCGGCCAGCACCATCAGCAGCATGCCCACCAGCGCCGCCCCCAGCAGGTGATGGTGAGCCCGCGACAGGCCCAGCAGCCTGGCCATGTGCGGCGCCAGCAACCCGACGAATGAAAGCGGACCCACCACCAGGGTGGCGCAGGCGGTCAATAGGGCCACCAACACCAGAAGCACCAGGCGCGCGCGGTTGAGGCCAATCCCCAGAGCGCGGGTAGTGGCAGCGCCCAGCGGCAGGATGTCCAGCCAGCGGGTGAGCGGCAGCGTGCATAGCGCCAGCAGTGCCGCCAGCGTGCCCACCACCACGGCGCTGGTGAGATCGACGTAGTAGGTGGAGCCCGCCAGCCAGGCGATCACCTGCTGCCCGCGAGGGTCGCCCCCGGCCAGCATCACGCTGCGCACCGCATCGAACAGCGCGCCGACCGCCACCCCGGTCAGCAACAGACGCTCGGGCACGAATCCGCTGCGGCGGTTGAGCGCCACCAGAATCAACAGGGTGGCGAAGGCTCCCAGGGTGCCAATACCCACCAGCATCCCGTTGGTCGGCTCAGGGATCAGGAAAATCCCAAGGATCAGCGCTATCGCACAGCCGCCGCTGATCCCCAACACTTCGGGGCTGGCCATGGGGTTGGCGGAGAGGCGCTGCAACAAGGTACCGGCCACGGCCAGCATCAAACCGCTGGCCGCCGCTGCCAAGACCCTGGGCATCCGCCACTGCATGACGCTCCAGTTCTCCGGCGAGAGCCAGTACCAGCCACTCACCCCCTGCCCCAGCAGCGACCCGAGCCCCACTGCCAATAGCAGCCCGATGGCCAGGCGCGTCGCCAAACGACCGGGGGCGGGATGGCGGTTTGCCAGCATCGCAGCCGGCTGGGGCGCGCGGTTACCCTGCAGCCTCAGTCGAGGTATCAGCCACATCAGCAGCGGCGCTCCCAGAGCCCCCGTTACCGCACCAGTCGGAATCAGCGTTGGCAGCACGCCCGTAACGTTCTGCAGCAACAGGTCGGTGGTAGCCAGCAGCACCGCCCCCAGCAGCGTGCCCCACAACAGGCGCTCACCGAGACGCCGTGCGCCGGCAATGCGCACGATATTGGGTGCCGCCAGACCGATGAAGCCGATGATGCCCACCACACTGACGATGCTGGCAGTGATGAACACCGCCAGTCCCATACCGGCGAAGCGCAGATACATGAGCGACACGCCGAGGCTCTTGGCGCTGGCGTCATCCAGCTCCAGCACCGCCAGCGGGCGCAAGAGGAACCAGGCCAAGACCGCGCCGATGACCAGCCGTGGCCAGAGCGTCGCCACGCCGTCCCAGCCATTCTGGGCCAAGGAGCCGGCGCCCCAGATCAGCAGGCCCGACAGCGACTCGTGATTGAACAGCAACAGAGCGGTGGCCAGCGCCCCCAGGTAGAGGTTGACGACCAGCCCAGCCAGCACCACCACGATGGGCGCGAGCCCACGCCGCCAGGCCAGCATGAACACCAGCCCCACTGCCAGCCCGCCGCCGGCCAGCGCGACCCATTCACGCCCGAACACCAACAATCCAGGTGCCAGCAGGGTCGATGCCATCAAGGCAAGGTTGGCGCCGGAAGCCACGCCGAGCGTGGTGGGCGAAGCCAACGGATTGCGCAGCACCTGCTGCATCAGCACCCCGGCCAGGGCCAGCCCTCCGCCGGCCAACAGCGCCACGGTCAAGCGCGGCCACCAAGCATAGTGAAGCAGCAGTTGATCGACGTTTTCGAGCGACGGCAACACCAGCGCCTTCAGCCCCAGCGTCAAGCCTCCCTGAGCCTCCAAACCCAGCCAGAACAGCAGCAGCAACGGCAGGCTCAGCAGCCAGCAGGCGAGCGCCGGAGAGCCTCCACGCATTGCCTGTCCCATCATGCAAATCTCTCCTGCAGCCCCGGCGTTGCGGTTATCCGCAACTCCCTAGCGTCGGTCATGCTCCATTCCTTCTGGCGATCATGAATCAGAGAAGTGATTCTAAGTGAAAATGATTAGCCATTAAATCACCTCTCGTGGCGTCCGCCAGCCAGAACGTCTGTCACGGACTCAGCGGACCGCAGGCCGAGGGTAAGCCGCCCCAATACCAATGGCTGACAGTCACCGCCGGGATGCCGCCACGAGATAAGGGAGTCAGCGTTGCTGGAATAAAATTCAAATGATTCTTTTCAAATCATGAAGGCTGTCAATGCCTGCGCTCAGGTAGACATCGCGGATTTGACATTCCAACACGCCGGGCATAAAATGATAATCGATCTCATTGAGATTTTTCATGGTGCCCTATGAATGCTGAACGCTCCCAGCTCTATTACAATTGCGTCTTCCTGCATGTCTCCTTCCAGGCGATCCAGCACTCCATGGCAGGCAAGAAGAACGACTCTCTCCCCTGCTGGCTCGACACCAACCTGATCGCGATGCTATCGCGAGAATTGCAGAACTGTCGCGAACAGGCAGCGCCTTTCGCCGACACTCGGAATGCCCTCGACACGGCCATCTACCACTGTGGCCTTCTGCTCGCCCAGTGCCCCGGAGCACTCAACAGCCAGCTCTGTCACCATCACCTCGATGCCATCATGGCGCCGCTCAAGGAAGCCATGACGCAACTCTCGGGCAACGTGAACCGCGTCTCGGCCAGTCCCGCATCATCGCCCGGTCAACGCCTGCGCAGCTGGTTGAGGTGGTAGAGAGCCGTTTGATCTCGTAATGCCCGCCTTCGATCTACCCAGCATCCCATGCCTCCTCTTGCTCCGTCGCTTCCCGCCAGCCTAGGCACAGGGAGTAAGGCCCATGAGCTGGCCGGCTCACCGAGGCCTTCGTATATCAAATTGCTATGTATAGCAATTTGATATACCCTGCCCATATCAGGGCAAGGCCGGAGTCATGCACATCATCACGCAGAAGCGCATTTGGGAAACCAAAGAGAAGTGGCCACAAACCGCTACAGCACTGGACGCATGGTCTCGACTCATGAAGACCAGCGAGCCCAAGGACTTCGCCGCGATGAAGAACATCTTCCCGTCAACCGACAAAGTGGGACGCCACCACGTCTTCGACATCGGCGGCAACAAGACCAGGTTGATTGCGGTCGTCCATTACCGCGCCAAGCGGGTCTACATCCGAGACATCCTCGATCATAGCGAGTACGACAAAGGCAAATGGAAGGACTGACCCATGAACGCCATTCTTGATCAAGCGGCAATGCACTGGGCACACATCGCGCCTCTGCTCACCGAGCCTGAAAGCGAAGCGGAATACGATGCCAAGGTCGAGGCCCTGGACGAACTGCTCGACATGGTAGGTGACGACGAGAATCACCCACTGGCAGGGCTGGCGGCGCGCCTGGGTGACATCATCGGAGCCTACGACGAGGAGCATCGCCCCATGCCGGATGCCTCCAGCGTCGATGTGCTCCGCTACCTCATGGAAGAGCATGGTGTCAGCCAGAGCAATTTACCCGAAGTCGGGGCTCAGCCTGTCGTGTCTGCCATCCTGGCTGGCAAGCGCTCCCTGAACTGGCGCCAGATCTGCGGTCTGTCCGAGCGATTCGGCGTACCGACCGATGCATTCAAGGGGCGCGCGGCTGGCTGATCCGCTATCCCGCATAAAGGGCGCAGCCAGGTCAGTGATAGCGGATGGCGCACGAAGAAAACACGGTAGATAAGAACAACGATTCTCGTTTACTCTATGGGCATCGACACCCCGTGCAAGGAACCCAGCATGTTCGAGGTCAAGGGCGCTACCTTCGAGGTCAACGGCACCTGTTTGTTGCATCCCGTGGAGCACCACTTCGAGGAAGGCAAGACCTACGGTTTGATCGGCCACAACGGCTCCGGCAAGTCGACCCTGATCAAACTGCTCGCCCAGCAGCAGCCCGTCAGCCAAGGGGAAATACTGCTCGACGAGCGATCGCTGAACGACTGGGGGCAGCGCGAGTTCGCCCGCCGAGTCGCCTATCTGCCGCAGCACTTGCCCAGTGCCGAGAACCTCACCGGACGCGAGCTGATCGGCTTCGGCCGCTACCCCTGGCACGGCCTGCTGGGTCGCCATACGCCCGAAGACAAGGCAGCCGTCGAACGAGCTATCGAACTCAGCCATACTCAGGACTTCGCCGACCGCCTGGTGGACACCCTCTCCGGCGGCGAACGCCAGCGTGTATGGCTGGCCATGCTGCTGGCCCAGGAGAGCCAGTTCCTCCTGCTCGACGAACCGCTGGCCGCGCTGGATATCTCCCATCAAATGGAGGTGCTAGCACTGATTCGCAAGCTGTGCGACGAGTTGAAGCTGTGCGTGATCATCGTGTTGCACGACATCAACATGGCCTCGCGCTACTGCGACGAACTGCTCGCGCTTCACAGCGGCCGAGTGCTTGCCCACGGCTCCCCCAAGGAAATGATGACCGACGCGACCCTGGAGGCCATCTACGGTCTGCCCATGCAGGTCATGCCCCACCCCAACGGCGAGCATCGTATCGCCGTGGCGTGCTAAAGCATCAGAACGCCCAATCCTCGTCCTCGGTCGCCACTGCACGCCCGATGACGTAGGAGGAACCGGAGCCCGAGAAGAAGTCGTGGTTCTCGTCGGCACTCGGCGATAATGCAGCCATGATGGTGGGATCGACGTCGGTGACGCTGGCCGGGAACAGCGACTCGAAGCCCAGGTTCATCAGCGCCTTGTTGGCGTTGTAGTGGAGGAACTTCTTGACATCTTCGGTCAGCCCCACGTCGTCGTAGAGCGACTCCGTATACTTGACCTCGTTGTCGTAGAGCTCCAGCAGCAGCTCGAAGGCGTACTCCTTGACTGCCGCTTGACGCTCCGCCGTGGCCTCGGCCAGAGCCTGCTGGAACTTGTAGCCGATGTAGTAGCCGTGCACCGCCTCGTCGCGGATGATCAGGCGGATCAGATCGGCGGTGTTGGTCAGCTTGGCATGGCTCGACCAGTACATTGGCAGATAGAAGCCGGAGTAGAACAGGAACGACTCGAGGAACACGCTGGCGACCTTGCGCATCAGCGGGTCGTCGGCGCGATAGCGCTCCAGGATCAGCTCCGACTTGGCTTGCAGGGTCGGGTTCTCCTCGCTCCAGCGGATGGCGTCATCCACGTCGCGGGTAGCGCACAGCGTGGAGAAGATCGAGCTGTAGGAGCGCGCGTGCACCGCTTCCATGAAAGCGATATTGGCATAGACCGCCTCTTCGTGGGGCGTGCGCGCATCGGGCATCAGCGCCGGGGCACCGACGCTGCTCTGGATGGTGTCGAGCAGCGTCAAGCCGGTGAAGACGCGAATGGTCAGCTTCTGCTCCTGGTCGGTGAGGGTATTCCACGACTGGATGTCATTGGACAGCGGCACCTTCTCCGGCAGCCAGAAGTTGCTGGTCAGGCGGTTCCATACCTCCAGATCCTTGTCGTCCTGCAGACGGTTCCAGTTGATGGCATCGACCCGTGAGAGCCGCTTGGGTGCAGTGATCATTTCGGCAAATCCTTATAGCGTACAAGAAACGCAGCCTTCCACTTCCGTTCCCTCCAGCGCGCTCTGGCGCAGGCGCACGTAGTAGAGCGTCTTGATGCCCTTGCGCCAGGCATAGATCTGCGCCTTGTTGATGTCGCGCGTGGTGGCGGTGTCCGGGAAGAACAGCGTCAGCGAGAGCCCCTGATCGATATGCTGCGAGGCTTCGGCATAGGTATCGATGATCGCCTCCGGCCCGATCTCATAGGCATCCCGGTAGTACTCGAGGTTGTCATCAGCGAGAAACGGTGCCGGATAGTAGACGCGCCCCAGCTTGCCTTCCTTGCGGATCTCGATCTTGGCTGCCACCGGATGAATGCTCGAGGTGGAGTGGTTGATGTAGGAGATCGAGCCGGTCGGCGGCACCGCCTGCAGGTTGCGGTTGTAGAGCCCGTGAGCCATCACCGATGCCTTGAGCGAGCGCCAGTCGTCCTGGCTGGGAATGGCAATCCCGGATCGCTCGAACAGCGCCCGAACCTTCTCGGTACGCGGCTGCCAGGCACGCTCGGTGTATTTGTCGAAGAAAGCGCCACTGGCATAGTCGGAATCGGCGAAACCGGCGAAGCTCTCTCCACGTTCCATGGCCAGCCGGTTGGAGGCGCGCAGGGCATGATAGGCCACGCAGTAGAAGTAGAGGTTGGTGAAGTCCAGCCCTTCCTCCGATCCATAGTGGATGCGCTCGCGTGCCAGGAAGCCGTGCAGGTTCATCTGCCCCAGGCCGATGGCTCGCGAGCGCGCGTTGCCGTTGGCCACGGAAGGCACCGAGCGGATCTCGGTCATCTCCGCCACGGCGGTGAGACCGCGCACCGCGATCTCGGCGCTGGTGCCGATGTCGCCGGAGTCCATCACCTTGGCGATGTTCATGGAGCCCAGGTTGCAGGAAATGTCTTCACCGATTTCACGATAGCCCAGATCGTCATCGTAGCGACTCGAGGTGTTGACCTGCAGAATCTCCGAGCACAGATTGCTCATGTTGACGCGACCGGCGATCGGGTTGGCGCGATTCACGTTGTCCTCGAACATCACATAGGGATAGCCGGACTCGAACTGCACCTCGGCCAGGGTCTGGAAGAAGGCTCGTGCGTCGATCTTGCTCTTGCGAATGCGCCCGTCGGCCACCATCTCGTGATATTTCTCGGTCACGCTGATGTCGCCGAACGGCACGCCGTAGACGCGTTCGACGTCGTAGGGCGAGAACAGGTACATCGCCTCGTTGCGCTTGGCCAGCTCGAAGGTGATGTCGGGAATGGTCACGCCCAGCGACAGCGTCTTGATGCGGATCTTCTCGTCGGCATTCTCGCGCTTGGTGTCGAGGAAGCGCAGGATATCCGGATGGTGCGCATTGAGATAAACCGCGCCGGCGCCCTGGCGAGCGCCCAGCTGGTTGGCGTAGGAGAAGGCGTCCTCGAGCAGTTTCATGATCGGGATGATGCCCGACGACTGGTTCTCGATGTGCTTGATCGGCGCCCCTACCTCGCGGATATTGCTGAGCAGCAGCGCTACGCCGCCTCCACGCTTGGAGAGCTGCAGTGCCGAGTTGATGGCGCGACCGATGGACTCCATGTTGTCTTCGATGCGTAGCAGAAAGCACGACACCAGTTCGCCCCGCTGTCGCTTACCGCAGTTGAGAAAGGTCGGCGTGGCGGGCTGGAAGCGCCCGCTGACGATCTCGTGGACCAGAGCGCGAGCCAGCGTTTCGTTACCGCGTGCCAAGGTCAGAGCCACCATGCAGACGCGGTCTTCGTAGCGCTCCAGGTAGCGCTTGCCGTCGAAGGTCTTGAGCGTGTAGCTGGTATAGTATTTGAAAGCGCCGAGAAAGCTGGGAAAACGAAACTTGTAGGCGTAGGCCTGTTCGAAAAGCGCCTTGATGAAGCCGGCATCGTATTGGGCCAGTACCTCGGCCTCGTAGTAATCCTCCTCGACCAGGTAATCGAGCTTCTCTTCCAGCGAGTGGAAGAACACCGTGTTCTGGTTGACGTGCTGCAGGAAGTACTGGCGCGCCGCTTCGCGATCCTTTTCCAGCTGCAGCTCGCCGCTCGGGCCATACAGATTGAGCATGGCATTGAGGGCGTGGTAGTCCAGCGTACGCCCCGCGCTTTTGGCCGACATCTCACGGTTCGGTTCGGCTAGGCTTGTCGTTTCCAAAACTCTGTCACTCCCTTGCGGACCCGGGTCACGTCGTCATCGGTGCCCAGCAGTTCGAATCGATACAGAAAAGGCACGCCGCACTTATCGGCGACGATGCGCCCAGCCAGCCCGAAGGCGGCCCCGAAGTTGGTGTTGCCGGCGGCGATCACCCCACGGATCAGGGCGCGGTTCGTCTCGTCGTTCAGAAAGCGAATGACCGGCCCCGGCACCGCCCCCTTTTCACTACCGCCGCCATAGGTCGGTACCACCAGGATGTAGGGCCGTCTCGCTCGCAGCGGCTCTGCATCGCGCTCCAGCGGAATGCGTCGGGCCGGCAACTCGAGTTTCTCCACGAAACGCCGGGTATTGCCCGACCGGGTCGAGAAGTAAACCAGCTCGCCATGCGCGATCGGATATTCCAATGGCATCGCGACCGTCACGCCAGTTCCTGGATGCGATCCGGACGAAAGCCCGACCAGTGCTCCTCGCCAGCAATCACCACTGGCAGCTGCCGGTAGCCCAGTTCCTCCACGGTGCGACGTGCCGCAGGGTCGTCATCGATATCCAGGACACGGTAAACGAGCCCCTGTCGATCCAACGCCCGGTAGGTCGCAGAACATTGCACGCAGGCCGGACGGCTGTAGACATGAACTTCCATCGCTCTCTCCTCCATCTCTTTCCTTGTCCCTTTCCTGGAAGGCGGGTATGGCGCACAACAGCCAATAAATACCATATATTGTGCCATAATAGGGTAAGACACCCACATATGGTCCTGTCAAGGAGAAAACGAGAAGTCACCATGAAGATCATCGATACGCATTGACGGCTGTGCTGGGCATCCACCGCGGCTGCACGGGCATTGGCGAGGCTTACCGCTTCTCCATCCTCCAGAACGACAAGGCGATGGATGGGGCTAATTGTTGAAAATTTTAATGCGAATCTTTAGCATTCCCTGCGCATCCTACAACCAACCCCCATGGCGTCCGGCCAAGCACCGGTGCCGATGCATCCAAGGGAATCGCATTCAATGCTTTACCGACAGATCCCAATCGCCAAGTGCCTACCCATTCTGTTCTGCTCCACGCTGCCCACCCTGGCCATCGCCCAGACCGACAACGAAGAACCGGCAGCCTCCGACGACCTCTCTCCTCTGGTGATCACCGCAACTCGCAACCGAAGCAACGAAGGCGAGACCCCGCAAAAAGTCACCATCATCACGCGCGAGCAGATCGAGCAGCAGTTGGCAATCACCCAGGACCCCGGCCAGGTGCTCAGCAACCTGATCCCCTCTTACTCGCCCAGCCGCCAGAAGCTCAATAATACCGGTGAAACCTTCCGCGGCCGCTCGGTTCTGTTCATGATCGATGGCGTGCCCCAGTCCAACCCGCTGCGCGACGGCGGCAGGGACGGTTACACCATCGACCTCTCCATGGTCGAGCGCATCGAGGTCATCCACGGCGCCAGCGCCGAACACGGCCTGGGCGCCACCGGCGGCATCATCAACTACGTGACCAAGCGCCCCGACGGCGCTGGTATCCGCCAGCACGCCGGCATCAGCCTGACCAGCGACGACGACTTCGAGTCGACGGGCTTCGGCCACAAGCTGGACTACCGCCTCAGCGGCCAGACCGGCGACTGGGACTATCTGCTGGCCGCCAGCCGCCAGGAACGCGGCGTCTTCTTCGACGGCAACGACGAAGTCGTCGGCATGGCCTACCATGGCGAGATCCAGAACTCCGCCAGCTACGACCTGATGGCCAAGGCGGGCTACTGGATCGACGACAACCAGAATATCGAGGTGTCAATCAACCATTTCGACCTCGAAGTCGACGACGACTATGTTCCGGTCAGCGGCAATCGCGACGCGGGTATCCCGACCACCGCGCGCCAGGGCAATCCCGATAGCGACCCAGGCTACAACGAAGTGACCTCCGCCAGGCTGGCGTACTCCCACGCCGACTGGTTGGGCAACAACGTCGACGCCCAGCTCTATACCCAGCGCTTCCGCGCCCAGTTCGGTGCCACCGGCCTCGGCTCCTTCCCTTACCAGGACGATGCAGGCAATACCCTGTATGACCACACTCGCAATGAGTCCGACAAGGTCGGTGCCAAGTTCACCCTGAGCCGTAACGGCCTGCTCGATGATCGACTGAGCCTGACCACCGGCCTCGACCTGCTTCAGGACGAGACCCAGCAAGTGCTGGTGCAGACCGACCGCAACTATGTGCCCGAGAGCCAGTTCCGCAACGTGGCGGCCTTCCTGCAGGGCGACATCGCTGCCACCGACGCCTTGACCCTGCACGCCGGGGTCCGCCAGGAGCATGCCGAGCTGAACGTCGACGACTACTCGACCGTGGATCGCAGCACGAGCGTCGAGAACGACCTGGTCTCGGTGGACGGGGGCAATCCCGATTTCGACGAGACGCTGTTCAACGCCGGCATCGTCTACCAGGCCACCGACTGGGCCCAGCTCTACGCCAACTACTCGGAAGGCTTCGGCATGCCCGACGTGGGCCGGGTCCTGCGCGGCGTCAACACCCCCGGCCAGGACGTCGACGACCTGATCGATCTCTCTCCCATCGTCACCGACAACCGCGAGATCGGCGCCCGCTTTGACTGGGACCGCTACGGCCTCGAACTAAGCTACTACGAGTCCAACTCCGACCTTGGCCAGCGCATCCAGCCCGATGCCCAGGGCAACTACCGCGTCCAGCGAGAGAAGACCGAGATCCAGGGCGTCGAGATCACCGGCGAGGCGCAGTTGAACGATGCCCACCAACTGCGGCTCACCTATACCCACGCCGAGGGCGAATCCGATACCGACGGCGATGGCAGCGTCGATACCAAGCTGACGGGCCGCGACCTTGCCCCGGACACCTTCAAGCTGGCCTGGAGCACGGCCTGGAACGAGAAGCTGTCCACTCACCTGCAGTACAGTCACTACCTGGACCGCAGTTTCGACGACCCCGAGCTCGAATTCGACGGCTACGGCCTGATCGACGCCTCGCTGGCCTATCGCCTGCCAGTGGGCCGTGCCAGCCTGGGCATCGAGAACCTCACCGACGAGGACTACTTCACCTACTACTCACAATCGTTCCCCCAGTCGTCCGTGCTTGAAGACGATCTGTACTTCAAGGGCCGGGGTCGTACTCTGACCCTGAGCTACCAGCTCGATTTCTGATCGCCGCTCTGGTTGGAGTCTCGCTCACGGCATGGCGGCGCTACGGCGCCGCCTTTTTCATGCCTCAGCGCCAGCGATAGAGCAGGTAGACGAAGAACGGCGCCCCGATCCCGGCAACGAAGATCCCAGCCGGCAGGTCGCGGGGAAGGAAGGCGATTCGCCCCAGCAGATCGGCGTGCAGCAGGATCAGAGCGCCGATCAGAGCGGTCGCCGGCACCAGGGCGGTATGACCGCGCGCCACCAGGCGACGCGCGATGTGCGGGGCGAGCAAACCGATGAAACTCAACCCGCCGGCAAAGGCCACCGCTGCGCCGGAGAGAGCCACGGCCAGCAGCAACAGACATAAACGCGTGCTCGCCACGCCCGTTCCCAACCCCGTGGCCAGGTCGTCTCCGAGTGCCAGTGCATCGAGTCTTCGCGCCAACCCGAGCGCCAGCGGCAGCCCTAAAAGCGCCCAGGGGGCCAGCCCGGCCACCTCTCGCCACTGGGCGGCATAGAGACTGCCGGTCAGCCACACGTAAGCCTGCATCGCCGTGGTATCGGCAGCGAGCACCAGCACCAGCGTGGTCGCTGCCCCCAGGGCAGCGGCGATGCCGATGCCGATCAGCACCAGTCTCGCTGGCGTCACGCCATTCCCGGCCAGAGCGAGAATCCCCAGCGCTACCAGCAGCGCACCGGTCAGTGCCGCCAGTGGCAGCCAGGCTTCGCCCAGCGCCGCCCCACCCAGCGCCAGGAAGCTCACCGCCGCGAGCGACGCACCACCGGTGATGCCGATCACGTCCGGCGAAGCGAGCGGATTGCGCACCAGCCCCTGCAGCAGCAGCCCAGCGACCCCCAGACAGCCGCCAACCAGAATCGCCAAGAGCACCCGCGGCAGGCGGATTTCGTGCACGATCAGGCCGATGTCGCTGCGTGCAGGAAACACCAGCGCCTCCAGCACCTCGGCCGGCGGTGTGGCCCGGCTGCCCAGGCTCAGCGACGCCAGGGCGCTGACGACGAGCGCCAAGGCCAGCAACAACGTCACCGCCAGGGTTCGGCGCTCGAAACGTAGCGAAAACCGCCCATCGGCGACGTGCAGAAGCCATGTCGAACTCATGGGGTCAGGCTCCGTCGGCAGGCCAGATAGAGGAAGAAGGGCGTGCCCAGCAGCGCCGTCATCACGCCCACCGGCACCTCCTGAGGAGGCATCAGAAAGCGTGCCAGGGTGTCGGCGACCAACAACAGTGTGGCCCCCAGCAGAGCGCAGCCGGGCAATACCCAGCGGTGATCCCGACCATACAGGGCACGCACCATGTGCGGCACGATCAGGCCCACGAAACCGATCATGCCGGCCATCGCCACCGCGCCTCCGGCCAGCACGATGATCACGGCTCCGGCCAGCAACTTGACCCGACCGGTCCGCTGCCCGAGGCCCTTGACCACGTCATCGTCCAACGCCAGCAGGTTGAGCTGGCGAACCAACAGCAGGCAGAGCAACGCGGCAGCGACGAAGAACGGCAACAACGGCGTCATGACCTCGAGGCCGCGCCCGGCTACCGACCCGGCCAGCCACAACAGCAGGCTCTCGAAGCGCGCCTGGTCGACGATCAACAGCCCCTGGGCCAAAGACACGAAAAGCGCGGTGACCGCCACTCCCGCCAACACCAACCGCACCGGGGAAAGACCGCCACTCCGCTCACGCCCCAACAAGGCGACCAGCAGCGCCGCCACCAGGGCACCAAGAAAGGCCACCCACACCAGCGCCAGCGGCGAACGCAGGGCAAAAATGGCATTCGCCACCACCACGAAGCACATCGCCCCGGCATTGATACCGAGCACGCTCGGCGCGGCCAGGGCGTTACGGGTCAGGGTCTGCATCAGGGCACCCGCTACCGCCAGGCTGGCACCCACCAGGGCGGCGATGCCCGCTCTGGGCAGACGCTCGGTGCGCAGGATGAGGTGTTCCACGGACTCCGGATCGGGCTGAAATAAGGCGTCCATCAGAGTCGCCGGCGCAATTTCGGTGGCACCAAGCACAAGACTGGCAAACGCGGCGGCGAGGGCCAGCGCCATCCCCAACAGCAGGCCGACAACCCGAGCCGTAGGCACCTTCAGCATGACTCGCCCTTCCCTTCCTTCTGGTCACCGCTCTTCGAGCGGCTAGGCGCCAAGCCATAGTGTGCGTAGAGCTCGTCGAGCAAGCGGTTGGCGGCCAGAATGCCGGCACCCATGCTCCAGATCACCGGGTCGACTTCATGGACTCGATCTCGTTTCACCGCCTCGAGGTTCTGCCATAGCGGATGGGCGGTCCAGGCTCGATGCTGCTCGGCCACGGCCGGATCGTCACGCATGAAGACGAAGATGGCATCGGCGTCCATGGCCGGCAGACTCTCGCGACTGACCAGTTTGATCCCCCAGCCGGCCCCCGTTTGCCCCTCGGGCCGGCGAAACCCGAGCTGCTCGAGAACGCGCCAGGCAAAACCGTCGTAGTAGAGGCGCACATGATCGCCCCGAAAGCTGACCACCGAGACCTCCTGAGGCCAGGCATTGCCCAGTGCCGCTTCAGCCCGGCAGCGGAAGTCGGCGACACGCTCGTGCCATGCATCGAGCAGCGTCTTCGCCTTCGCCTGACGTCCGGTCGCCTTCCCGAGGAGTTCGAGCATGGCCTCGAACTCGTAGGCAGTATCGGCGATCACCGTGGGTGCGATGCGCGACAGCAGCGGATAGACACCGGCCTGGCGGTAGCGCGCGCCGACGATCAGGTCGGGAGCCAGTTCCGCGATCGCCTCCAGATCCGGCTGGGTCTCCAGGCCAAGATAGCGCACGTCTTCGGGCAGGCTGTTGCGCAGGTATCGGTACATGGGGCGCTCGAGCCAGGACTCCACCACCCCCACCGGCTCCAGCCCCAGCGCCAGTGCGCTGTCCGTGGCTCCCTGATAGAGCGTCACGATACGCTGCGGGCTGCCTGCGATCCGGCTCTCGCCGAAGGCGTGATCGACCGTTCGCACCGGCTCGGCCCGGGTCTCCCGCGGCAGGCCGGAAAGCGCGAGCAAACAGGCAATGGCCCACAGGGCAACGGAGATCGAACGGCTCATGATCGCTTCCTGCAACACGCTATTGGACAGAGGGGCGCTGACGATGCCACACTCTCGCGCCCTGATACAAATGATTCTCACTTTTTAGAGGTGACAGCCAGCATGACCTCCCACCGCCTGCGGGGAGAGCGCCTCTGCGTCGGCTACGAGAGTCGCCGCGTTCTCGACGAAGTGGACTTCCAGGTTGCCGAGGGACGCCTGACGATCCTGCTCGGACCCAACGGCAGCGGCAAGTCGACCCTGCTCAAGACGCTGGCACGCACGCTCGGTCCGCAGCGCGGTCAGGTACTGCTCGACGGCAAGGACCTCCACCGCACGCCCACCCGCGACGTCGCTCGCAAGCTCGGCATACTGCCGCAGAGCCCAACCGCTCCCGAGGGGCTGACGGTACGCGAACTGGTCGGTATGGGGCGCTTTCCCCACCAGCGACTGTGGCGTCAATGGTCGCGCGAAGACGAGCGAGCGGTGAACGACGCCATGTCCATCGCACGGGTCACAGAGTTCGCCTCGCGACCCGTGGACTCCCTATCCGGCGGCCAGCGTCAGCGCTGCTGGATCGCCATGGTGCTGGCTCAGGAAACCGATCTCTTGCTGCTCGACGAACCGACCACCTTCCTCGACCTGAAAGTTCAGGTCGATCTGCTCGAACTGCTGGCACACCTGGCCCACGACCAGGGCCGCACGCTGCTGGTCGTGTTGCACGACCTGAACCTGGCCGCAGCCTATGCCGACGAGCTGGTGATGATGCGCGATGGACGCATCATGCATGGAGGCAGCCCCGAAGCGGTTTTCACCGCCGCCCGGCTCAAGCAGGTCTTCGACCTCAATGCCCACGTGATTCGCGACCCCCACACCCAGCGTCTGGTTTGCGTACCGGCAATCTCCAGCTCGTCTGCATCGCCATTGGCAAGCGCTCCGACTCCCCAGACGGCGACGGCTCTGTCTCGGACATGATGACGAGGCCCTTGACCTCAAAGCGCTGTAACGAGCGCTGCGCCCGGCCAGAGGCCGGGCGCAGGACAGGGCCGTTCGGGTGGTAACCTACCAGCGATAGCTCAGGCTACCGATCACGCTGCGCGATTCGCCGTAGTAGCACCAGAAGTCACAGCTGGCGACATACTCTTCATCGGTAACATTGTTCACGTTGACCTGGGCGGTCCAATGGCTGTTGAAGTCATAGCTGGCCATGGCGTCACCGACCGTGTAATCGGGCACGGTGATGCTGCCATCGACCGATTCACCCACATGGCGGATCCCGGCACCGACCCTCAGACCATTCAGGGCGGTCCCCTCAAAATCGTAGTCCAGCCACGCGGACGCCATATGGCGGGGGATCAGCGCCGCGCGATCATCGTTCTTATCGCGCGCATCCGTGTAGGTATAAGCCGCCGTCAACTTGAGAGCATCCGTAAGATAGCCCACGCCCTCGAGCTCAAACCCACTGGATGTTGTCTCACCCTCCTGCGTTTGATACCCGCCGGGCGCCGTCGCAAAGGAGTTGGACTCCTCGATATCGAAGAGCGCTGCCGTTACATAACCATCCCAGTCGAACGGCGCGTACTTGACCCCCAGTTCCCACTGCTCGCCCTCTATCTCCTCGAAGATCGCACCGCGAGAGTCGGTTAGCGGAGACGGCCGGAAGGATTCGGTGTAGCTGAGGTAGGGGTTCAGGCCGCTGTCGCCAAGATACATGACCCCCCCGGACCAGGTAGTCGCGGCCTGGGTTTCATCCACGGTGTTGTTATCGCGCTCGGAATCGTTGCGTACATCGGCATTGTCGTAGCGCACTGCTCCCAGCAGTACCCAGCGATCATCGATACGCAGCTGATCCTGCAGATAGAATCCCAACTGCTCCTTGTCGATCTTGCGGCGCGTCAACTGATTGCTGGGTACCGGAACGATATCACCCTGGGGGTCGAAGATATCAACGACGTCGTAGAAGAAGTTGTCGAACTCCTTGCCATCCAGGCTCAGGTCTTGGTAATCCACCCCGAGCAACAATGTGTTTTCCATGCGCTCGGTGTACCACTTGCCGACCATGCGGCTGTCGACGGTGAAGCTATCGATCTCACCATCACGCTGCAGATGGCCTCGAGAAGCTGTCTGCCCGTCTCCGGTCCCCATCATCATGTAGGTACTTCGTAAATCCAGATCGAGATGGCTGTAACGGAAGTCCTGCTCGAACTTCCAGGTATCATCGAGGTAATGACGGAACTCGTAGCCGATGGCCGATTGGGTATGCTCGTCCTTGTCATAGTCGGGGGCACCGTAGTTGGTCTGCGGGTCCACCTTGCCGAACGGCGTATCCTGGACCGTGCCATAGGATAGCTTGAAGGGATTGACGGGAACGCCGTCATCCTTCTGGAAGCTGGCCAGCACGGTCAGTTGGGTGTCATCGGAGATTCTCCATTCAAGGCTCGGGGCTAAGTAGAGACGCTCGTTATCGGTATCGTCCAGGTCGCCGTCACGTTCCTTGTACAGTCCTACCATGCGGTAGCGTACGTCGCCCTCTTCGGAGGCAGGCCCCGAGGTATCGAAGGCGAACTGCCGGTGATTGCGGTTGCCGGTCTGAATCTGGATCTCGCCCTGCGGCTCGTCCGTGGGCCGCTTGCTGACGGCATTGATCAGGCCACCGGACGGCGCCTCGCCGTAGAGGATCGACGACGGCCCCTTGAATATTTCGACGCGATCCAACCCATAGGGCTCGGGCAACCATTGATAATACCCCTCGCGGTAAATCCGCAGGCCATCCTGATAGGTTGCCTGATTGAAACCCCGGACCTTGAACCAGTCGGTGTTGTTGTCCGCCCCGTAGTGGCCGGAGAGTACGCCGGAGCGATAGCGGAAGGTCTCGTCAAGGCGCTGAACATTGCGCTCGTCCAATTCTTCGCGTTCAACGATGGAAACCGGACGCGGGGTCTCGACCAGTGGAGATGCCACCTTCAGCGCCGTACCGACCACCACCATGGTTTCCGTATTGGTTTCCATGGCCTCCTCCTGAGCCTGAACGACCAGGGGGACCGAGAGCAGGATGCCCGATACCGACACGCCGATGGCACGACGAACCGCGGCGGCGAGAGGCTGCATGGCAGCAGAATGGGATGAAGGATGCATGTGTCTATCTCTGGCAGGATTGAATGGAACGGGATGGGACCAGAGATATGATAAGTATTATCACTCACACCAACAATGGAAGACATCTCATTTTCATGGGCAAACGACTCTTCTTTGACCGTGGGCAAAAGGACAACAGGTCGCCATCGCCCCGGTGCCATGCAACCGACGATGCCACCCAGTGACACCGATGGCGCACTCCGCACCAACGCCCAAAAACCAGCGACAGAGCGAGTCGGCGAAACCTGCGTCGAGCCGAAGGCGTACCGGAGGAGGTCTGCGTAAAGAACGCCGCATGGTCGAGCGCAGGCAGTCTTCCGCGTTACTTGGCGAATACCACCGTGCGTCTGGCGTGCAGGAATACCCGCCGCTCGAGGTGGTAAGCCACGGCTCTGGCCAGGGTCAGACATTCCACGTCGCGCCCCTTGGCCACCAGGTCCTCCGGGTAGTCGGCATGGCTGACCGGCTCCACACCCTGGGTGATGATCGGCCCCTCATCGAGATCGTCATTGATGTAGTGAGCGGTAGCGCCGACCAGCTTGACGCCTTTCTCGTAGGCCTGATGGTAGGGCTTGGCGCCTTTGAACCCCGGCAGCAGGGAGTGGTGGATGTTGATCGCCCGACCGGCGAGCCGCTCGCACATCTCGCTGGACAGCACTTGCATGTAGCGAGCCAGGATCACCAGCTCCGCGCCGGCCTCCTCGATCACCTGCCAGACCTCGGCTTCCTGCTCGGCCTTGGTCTCGGGCGTGATCGGGAAATGGTAATAGGGCAAGCCATGCCAGTCGGCCAGTGACTGCAGGTCCGGGTGGTTGGAGACCACCGCCCGGATGTCGATGGGCAACTGCCCGGTGCGGTAGCGATACAGCAGGTCGTTGAGGCAGTGATCGGCCTTGGAGACCATGATCACCACCGGCGTGCGTGCCTCCGGCGCGGTCAGCTCGAAGACCATCTCGAACTCCTCGGCCCGGGGCGCGAAGACGGCCTGGAAGGCCTGCTCATCGAAGTCGGGATCCTGGGGCCGGAACTCGGTGCGGATGAAGAAGCGCTCGCTGTGGCGATCGTCGAAGGAGTGCTGCTCGGTGATGTAACAGCGCCTTTCCTTCAGGAATCGAGTGACCACGTCGACGGTGCCCAGGCGGCTCGGGCACTGGGCGGTGAGAATCCAGGTATCGGCACTACGACTCATGGCGAGTCTCCTGATGAAGCAGGCCGGGGGCAAGCCCCGGCCTGGAAAGCCCTCGGATCAGCGCTCGACGCCGATGTCGTACTCCTCACCCGCGTCCAGAAGCCAGCGATAGATGTAGTCGGCGAAACTGCGACGTACCACCAGTTCCCAACGCTGCTCGTCGGGACGACGCAGTATCACCGTGGCCTTGGCGAAGACGGTGGTGACGCCCTTGCCCACCGGGAAGTGGCTGGGATGCACATCGTAGATCACCGACTTCATCAGCAGCTCGCGGGCTGCCTCGCCCGTCAGCTCGACCAGAGTCTGGCCGCCGCTGACGTTGCTGATGGCGAAGTGGGCTCCGCCCAAGGCCTCACGCAGGCGGTTCTCCAGCGCGAACTCCTCGCCCCCGGGCACGATGACCAACCACTCGTCCGGGGAGATCCACTGGATGGAGCGCTGACCATCGGCGTCATGGACCAGGCCTTGAGGCTTGCCGGGCAGCGGGATGCCGAGCACCTCGCGGACCGCCTCGTCGAGGACGATGGCCCCGCCGCGCAGCACCAGGTGTCCAAGGAAGGGCCGCTCGCGCAGCACCACCCGGCTCTTGGCGGTGGGCGCCGGCGCCCCCGAGCGGCGATAGGAGTAGGCCAGCGGCGATTCCACCGGAATCTTGGCTTGGGTGCGGGTATCGAAGGTTCTGACCTTCTCGGCAGCGGTGTTAGACATTCTGGCGCTCTCCCTTGGGGTCGACGAAGATCGGGCTGACGATTTCGGCCTCATGGACCTGGCCGTCGGCCATGGGCAGATAGACGCTCTCGCCCATCTTCTGCTGACCGCCCTTGACCACGGCCAGGGCGAAGCCTGAGTCCAGGGTCGGGCTGTAATAGCTGGAGGTCACGTGTCCCATCATGGGCATGGGGATGGCGTGTTGGGGATCGAAGACGATCTGGGCGCCCTCCTCCAGCACCACCCGGGGATCCTTGGGCCGGAGGCCCACCAGCTGCTTGCGGTCGCTGCGAGCGGTGTCGGGACGTGACAGAGCCCGCTTGCCGATCCAGGAGAACGGCTTGTCGTAACCGATCGCCCAGTGCATGCCCAGGTCCTCCGGGGTCACCGAACCGTCGGTGTCCTGACCGGCGATGATGAACCCCTTTTCCGCCCTCAAGACGTGCATCGTCTCCGTTCCGTAGGGCGTCAGGCCGTACTTGTCGCCATGGGCGAACAGCGTCTCCCAGACGTGCAGGGCATAGTTGGCCTGGACATTGATCTCGAAGGCCAGCTCGCCGGTGAAGGAGATGCGGAACACCCGCGCCGGTACCCCGGCGACGACGCCCTCGCGCCAATCCATGAACTTGAAGGACTCACGATCCAGATCCATGTCCGTTATCTCGGCCAGTAGCTTGCGCGCCTCCGGCCCGGTGATGGTCATGGTCGCCCAATGGTCGGTCACCGAGTTGAAGTAGACCTCCAGCTCCGGCCACTCGGTCTGGTGCCATATTTCCAGCCACTCCAGCACCGTGGCCGCGCCGCCGGTGGTGGTGGTCATCAGGAAGTGGTTCTCGCCCAGGCAACTGGTGGTGCCGTCGTCGAACACCATGCCGTCGTCCTTGCACATCAGTCCGTAGCGGACGCGGCCGGGAGCCAACTTGGCCCACTTGTTGGTGTAGACCCGCCCCAGGAACTCCCGAGCGTCGGGGCCCTGGATGTCGATCTTGCCGAGCGTCGAGGCGTCGAGGATGCCCACTGCCTCGCGCACCGCCCGACACTCCCGGGCCACCGCTTCTGCCATGCTCTCGCGTTCGCCGTTGACGGCTCCGGCGCGGGCTTTGGGAAAGTACCAGGGGCGCTTCCACTGACCCACGTCCTCGAACTCGGCGCCGTGTTCCACGTGCCACTGGTGCAGGGCGGTGTAGCGCGCGGGGTCGAACAGCTCGCGGCAGTGGCGACCGACGATGGCACCGAAGGTGACCGGGGTGTAGTTGGGGCGGAACACCGTGGTGCCCACCTCAGGAATCGACTTGCCCAGGCAGCGCGCGGCGATGGCCATGCCGTTGATGTTGCCGAGCTTGCCCTGGTCGGTACCGAAGCCCATGGCGGTGTAGCGCTTGACGTGCTCGATGGATTCGAAGCCCTCGCGGGTGGCGAGTTCGATGGCCGCCGCGGTCACGTCGTTCTGCAGGTCGACGAACTGCTTGGGCCCGCGCAGGGTCGGTTTCTCGTGGGGCACATGGTAGAGCGCGCAGGCCTTGCCTTCGCGGATGGCGTCGGCCCGGGGCAGCTCGATGGTGTCGGCGGACCTGCCCAGCGCTGTCAGCGCCTCGCACGCCTTGGCCATGCCATCGGCCATGCCCTCGGCCAGGTCATGCACGCCGCGGGCGCTGCCGGCAGCGTGCACGCCCTTCACCAGGCCGGGCACGAAACCGAGGATCTCGTCGTTCCAGGTCGGCCGGGCGCCGGTGTGGGAAGCCAGATGGATCACCGGGCTGTAGCCGCCGGAGCTGGCAATGGTATCGCAGGCCAGAGTCTCGGCCTGACCGGTGACCCTGAAAGCTTCGGCATCGATGGTGGCGATACGGGCTCCACTGACGCGCTTGTCTCCCTTGGCCTCGAGCACCGCCGCGCCTTCGATGATGCGAATGCCGCGAGCACGGGCCCGCTCGACCAGCTCACCGTCCGGGTTGCGGCGCGCATCGACGATGGCCACTACCTCACGGCCGGCCTCGAGCCAATCCAGAGCGGCGCGGTAGGCGTGATCGTTGCTGGTGGAGAGCACCAGCTTGTTACCCGGCACCACCCCGTAACGGCGGATGTAAGTGGCGACCGCCCCGGCCACCAGGTTGCCCGGCACGTCGTTGCCCGCGTAGACCAGCGGTCGCTCGTGGGCACCGGTGGCTAGCAGCACCTGGCCGGCGCGCACGCGGTGCATGCGCGAGCGGGAGGGGCGATGACCGTCCACGGTGGGCGCGGTCTCGCCGAGGTGTTCGGTACGCCGCTCGTGCAGGGTCACGAAGTGATGGTCGTGGTAGCCATTGGCAGTGGTACGGGCCAGCAGTGAGACGTTGTCGCACTCGGTGAGTTCGGCGATCACCTGCTCGGCCCACTGAGCGGCGGGCCTGTCATCGAGCAACTCGCGGGTATCGAGCAGCGAACCGCCCAGTTCCTCCTGCTCGTCACACAGGATCACCCGGGCACCGGCTCGCGCCGCGGTGAGCGCCGCCGCCAAGCCGGCCGGGCCGGCGCCGATCACCAGCAGGTCGCAGTGCTGGTTGAGGTGGTCGTAGCTGTCCGGATCGTGCTCCATGGGGCTGCGCCCCAGACCCGCCCCTTTGCGGATGACCTTCTCGTAGGTCATCCACAGTGAGGCCGGAGCCATGAAGGTCTTGTAGTAGAAGCCCGGCGGCATGAACTGGCCGCCCAGCTTGCCGACCAGGCTCATCAGGTCGCGCTGGACGTTGGGCCAGCCGTTGGTGCTGCATGCCTCGAGGCCATCGTAAAGCGCCTGCTGGGTAGCGCGCACGTTGGGCACCTGGGCCGCCTCGGTGGTGCCGAGCTGAACCACCGCGTTGGGCTCCTCGGCGCCAGCGGCGACGATGCCGCGAGGCCGCGAGTACTTGAAGCTGCGATTGACGATGTCGACGCCGTTGGCGAGCAGAGCCGAGGCCAGGGTATCCCCGGCATGCCCCTCATAGGCCTTGCCGTTGAAGGTGAAGCTCAGCTTGCGAGAACGGTCGATGCGACCGCCCTGAGTGAGACGATTGAGCTGGCTCATGCGCGGACTCCATCACGAAGCGATGTCTGCTGGGCGGTGGCGTCGGTCGACCGGCCTTCGGGGGCCTCGGCGGTGACCGACGGCCGTTCGCCCATCTTGTAGGTCTCGAGGATCTCGTAGGTCACGGTGTTGCGGGTGACGTTGAAGAACTTGCGGCAGCCCACGGCGTGCACCCACAGCTCGTAATGAATGCCACGGGGGTTGTCGCGGAAGAACAGGTAGTCGCCCCACTCCTCGTCGCTGCAGGCGTCCGGGTCCAAGGGACGGGCGATGTGCGCCTGGCCCTTGGGATGGAATTCCTCTTCCTCGCGGGTCTCGCCGCAGTAGGGGCAATGGATATAGAACATCTTGTTATCCCTCCATCACTCAGGATGAAAGCGAAATGTATCTCTGTACTTTGATCGCCTGCCGGTGCTGAACGAAAACTCGTCGAGCGAAGGCAAGACAAGGCAAAAAATGGCGAAATAGCGGAGTTTACGAGCCGTAAATGAGCATATTGAGCCATTTTTTAACGCCGTATTGTCGAGCACAGACCGTTTTCGTCAGTACCTAGTGGGCGACGCCGGCCGCCCCATGCTCGTCGACCAGCGCGCCGGTATTGAAGCGGTCGATGGAGAACGGCGCCGCCAGCGGATGCATCTCACCCTTGGCCAGGCTGGCGGCGAATACGTGCGCCGACCCCGGAGTCGCCTTGAAACCACCGGTACCCCAGCCGCAGTTGAAGTAGAGCCCCTTGACCCGGGTCTTGGAGAGGATCGGGCAGGCGTCGGGACAAGTATCGACGATACCGCCCCACTGGCGGTTCATACGTACTCGGGAGAAGATCGGGAACATCTCGACGATAGCCTGCAGGGTGTGCTCCACGGTCGGATAGCTGCCGCGCTGGCCATAGCCGTTGTAGCCGTCGATGCCGGCGCCGATGACCAGGTCGCCCTTGTCGGTCTGGCTGATGTAGCCGTGCACGTGGTTGGACATCACCACGGTGTCGAGCACCGGCTTGAGCGGCTCGGAGACCAGTGCCTGCAGCGGGTGCGACTCCAGCGGCAGCTTGAGGCCGGCCATCTTCGCCAGCACCCCCGAGTTGCCGGCCGCCACGCAGCCGACGGTCTTGGCCTCGATGTCGCCACGATTGGTGTGCACGCCGTACACCTGGCCGTCGCGGATCTTGAAGCCGGTGACCTCGGTCTGCTGCAGGATGTCCACTCCGTGGGCATCGGCACCGCGGGCGAAGCCCCAGGCCACGGCGTCGTGCCGGGCCACGCCGGCGCGCGGCTGCCAGGAGGCGCCGAGCACCGGATAGCGGGCGTTCTTGGAGCAGTCCATGATCGGCACCAGCGCCTGGACGCCCTTGGCATCCAGCACCTCGCTGTCGATACCGTTCAGCCGATTGGCGTTGACCCGGCGCTGGATGTCGCGCATGTCCTGCAGGGTGTGGCCAAGGTTCAAGACGCCGCGCTGGGAGAACATGACGTTGTAGTTGAGGTCCTGGGACAGGCCCTCCCACAGCTTCATGGAGTGCTCGTAGAGGGCGGCCGCCTCGTCCCACAAGTAGTTGGAGCGCACGATGGTGGTATTGCGCGCGGTGTTGCCGCCGCCCAGCCAGCCCTTCTCGATCACGGCGACGTTCCTGATGCCGTGTTCCTTGGCCAGGTAGTAGGCGGTGGCCAGGCCATGGCCACCGCCGCCGACGATGATGACGTCGTACGCTTTCTTGGGCGTGGGATTGCGCCACTGGCGCTGCCAGTTCTCGTGGTGGCTCAGCGCGTGCTTGACCAGCCCGAAGCCTGAATAACGTTGCATAGGGATCTACTCCTCGGGGGCTCCGCCGGGGGTGCCGGCGGGGAACGGACTCACGCGATGGACGTGCCGGCCGCCTGGGCCGCGGCGGTCGCCTGGGCATAGACGGGATAGCGAGCACACAACTCGGCGACCTTGCCGCACACTTCGATCTCGACTCCGTTGGTGTCGGCGCCCCGCGCCAGGACGTCGAGGATGTCGCAGATCCAACCGGCCAGCGTCTTGCACTCCGTTTGGCCGAAGCCGCGGGTGGTCACAGCCGGGGTGCCGATACGCAGTCCGGACGTCACGAAGGGGCTCTGGGGGTCGCCCGGCACGGCGTTCTTGTTGACGGTGATGTGGGCACGCCCCAGGGCAGCGTCCGCGTCCTTGCCGGTCACGCCCTGCTTGATCAACGAGACCAGAAAGAGATGGTCGTCGGTACCGCCGGAAACCACCTCGAAGCCTCGGTCGACGAAGACGCCGGCCATGGCCCGGGCATTGTCGATGACCTGGGCCTGGTAGCGCACGAAGTCCTGGCTCATGGCCTCGCGAAAGGCCACCGCCTTGGCGGCGATGACGTGCATCAGCGGACCGCCCTGCTGGCCGGGAAAGACCGCCCCGTTGAGCTTCTTGTAGAGCGTCTCGTCGCCGCTGGCTGAGAGAATCAGGCCGCCGCGGGGACCGCGCAGGGTCTTGTGGGTGGTGGTGGTCACCACGTGGGCGTGGGGCAGCGGGCTCGGGTAGTGACCGGCCGCGATCAGGCCCGCCACATGAGCCATGTCGACCATCAGCCAGGCCCCCACGGCATCGGCAATATCGCGGAAACGCCGCCAGTCGATGACCCGGGAATAGGCCGAAAAGCCGGCGATGATCAGCTTGGGCCGGTGCTCGTGGGCCAGGCGCTCGACCTCGTCGTAGTCGATCTCGCCGGTCTCGGGATTCAGACCGTACTGAACGGCATGATAGTACTTGCCGGAAAAGTTGGGTGCGGCGCCGTGGGTCAGGTGGCCACCATGGGCCAGGCTCATGCCCAGCACGGTGTCGCCCGGCGAGACCAAGGCCATGAAGGCTGCGGCGTTGGCCTGGGCACCGGAGTGGGGCTGAACGTTGGCGTAGTCGGCGCCGAACAGCGCGCAGGCCCGCTCGATGGCCAGCCGCTCTACCGTATCGACGTGCTCGCAGCCGCCATAGTAGCGTTTGCCTGGATAACCCTCGGCGTACTTGTTGGTCAGTTGGCTGCCCTGAGCCTCCATCACCTGAGGACTGGCGTAGTTCTCGGAGGCGATCAGCTCAATGTGGGCCTCCTGACGCACCACCTCGTCGGCGATGGCAGCGGCGATCTGGGGGTCGGCTGTTGTAAGGTTGTTGGCGTTCATGACATCACCCTGGAAAGTGGCTGTTCAACGATAGGCGAAAGCGGGACGAGCGGTATTCTGAAAACGACACCGTCATCATCGAGCGAGACAGGCCAGCATGCCGGAATCGCCCCGAGCGGCTGCCCCTGCCACCCCTCTATTGATAGCGGATGCAGGGGCGCAAAGATTGAACGGATGCGACAACTTTGCGGCCATAATCACGCCAGCCGCGCCAAGCTACTGTTTTATCGAATCGATCGTCGCCTCGGGCGCGGGGAGGAGTCGTCGGAGGCGCCCGTGTTGCCGCGCTATGAAGACGCCGGCCGGGCTTCGATATGCAGAAAGAAGGGATCCACCGGGACCGCACCGTCCCCGGCCGCCTTGCGCACCGCGGTGGGCGTGGTGCCGAAGGCATCGCGGAAGTGCCGGGAAAAGTGGGCGGTATCGGCGAAGCCACAGCGCTCACCGATCTCGGTGACACTCTTGGCGGTGTAGTGGAGCAGCCACAGGCCATAACGCAGGCGCAGATCCCGGGCGAACTTCTGGGGGCCGATGCCCAGCTCGTCGCGAAACTTGCGCTCGATGTTGCGCCGCGAGGTGCCGACCCGCCGGGCCAGCTCGTCCACCGAGATCATCTGGCCCAAGTGCTGCTCGATGATACCGACCGCCCGGCGCACCACCCGATCCGCGACCTTGTCGAAGACCACCGGCTGGGGCTGGGGATGCTCGCCCCGGCGCGCCTCGTCGATCAGCATGATATGCAGGCTCTTCATCGCCCAGGCCTTACCCAGGTGGCGCTCCACCAAGTAGGCAGCCAAATCCGCGGACGCGATGCCGCCGGCGCAGGTGATCAGGTCGCCGTCGTCGATGAACAATCGGTCCGCCACCGGCTCGACATTCGGAAAACGCCGGGTCAGGTCGCCATGGTGATACCAACTGACGCAGCAGCGCCTACCGTTCATTAGCCCGGCCTGAATCAGCGCAAAGACACCCGTGCAAACTCCCACCAGGGGCACCCCGGCCCCCGCCGCTCGGCATAGGTAAGCCAGGGCCGTGTCATCCACGTCATCGCGCTCGTTCTGGACACCACCGATGACCACGATGTAGTCGAACTCAGAGGGATCCCGAAAGGCAGAACAGGGCGTGATGGCAGCCCCGCAGCTTGACAGGGCGTCATGGCCGACACTGGTCATGAACACCCAGTGACAGCGCAGCTGGCGCGAGCGGTCCCCTTCGTCGGCCGCCAGGCGCAGGCAGTCCACGAAGGCGGCGAAAGGCATCAGGGTGAAGCGGTGCAGGAGAACGAAGCCAACCGACAACGGCGGCACCTCGGGCGAAACGGTCATGGCGGACAGGTCCCTGATACAGTGGAGACGAGACTCAGTAATCCACTACTACATCGCCCGATGGCTTGCTGCAACAGGAAAGAATATACCCCTCGTCGATGTCCTCATCGGTAATGCCACCGTTGTGATCCATCTCCACGTCACCCGACTTCAGCCCGACCCGACAGGTGCCACATATCCCCATTCCGCAGGCCTTGGGAATATGCAGACCGAGCTTCGATGCAGCCGCATGCACCGTCTCGCCCGGCTGAATGCGCACGCTTTTTCCCGACCCGGAAAACTCGACGCTGATCAGGTCTTCGTAATCGATGTCCTCGGCTTCCGCCTCGGCCTGCTCGGCCAGTTCCAGAACGTCTTCACGAACGTCCGACGGCGTGGCTACGAAAGACTCTTCATGGTAATGGCTCATGTCGAAGCCATTGCTTCGCAGGATATTTTTGATGGCATTCATGTACGGTGTAGGACCGCAACAGAAAACCTCCCTTTCGAGGTAATCGGGCACCATCAACTCCAGCATCTGCTGATTCAAGTAGCCACGGTAACCGGCCCAGGCCTCGCCAATGTCGTCCTTGCTTTCGCAAACGATGTGCAATTTGAACTCGGGTATCCGAGAGAACATATGCACCAGCTCACGATGGTAAATGACATCGCGGGGAGCCCTGGCACTATGGACGAATTCGACATCGACATTGGCATTGGTATCGAAGAGCCAACGCGTCATCGACATGAGCGGGGTGATGCCTACACCGCCGGAAAGAAACAAGACCTTATCGGCAGGAAAGTCGATCGAATTGAAATTGCCTACCGGCCCGTGCACCACCAGCTCATCGCCGACCTTGAGGTTCTCGTGTATCCAGTTGGATACTTTTCCCCCCGGTATCCGCTTGACCGTGATCGAAAAGCTGTAGGGTATGGATGGCGAACTGGAGATGGTGTACGAGCGCATCGTCGGCTCGTTATCAATTTCCAATTCCAACGTCACGAACTGGCCCGGTTTGAAAAAGAACAGTACCGGCTGCTCTGCCATGAAGCAGAAAGTCCGTACATCCCAGGTTTCCTGGATCACCTTGACGCAGCGGACCGCATGACGCCCATTAGTCCAGGTTTGGGTCGTGACCGGGTTGAAAAAATTCATTGTCATCGTCGTCTCTGCCTGGCAGTGCCGTGGCTATGCCTCCACCGGTCCGTAACGTGCACACGGTCCAGCGCCTTTTCACGTCCGCATTCTGAGTACGCACTGAATGTCTGGCTTGCCTGTTTGCGACATGCACATGCCTTCTGCACCCATTCCCTGGCCGAGATACAGCCGTCTGGTCGCCGTTGCATCATCCGAGGTCGTGAACAGACATCTGGCGGAGTCAGACATGCACCACAATCGCCGAAAAATACGGACGCCAGGTTGTTCCATGCGTCAATGCCAGGCCTCTCACGACAACAACAGCAACCCATGATCGCATCGCCGCCCTCGCGGGGAGGCGGCGTTCAAAAGGATATTTGGTATGAACCTGATAGCGACTCACGAACTGGACGATCCCTTGGCCAAGGCACGCGAGGCGACTGCCGACATGCTGCAGTCGAGGGCCCGCAACTTTTCGCTACCCCAGCCGTTCTACAACGATGCCAGGCTGTTCGATCTCGACATGCAAGAGATCTTCGAGAAGGAGTGGCTATTCGCTGGCATGACCTGCGAGATACCCGCCAAGGGCAACTTCATGACGCTCGATGTCGGCAGCAACCCGATCGTCATCGTGCGCGGTCACGAGGGGCAGGTGCATGCCTTCCACAACGTCTGTCGCCATCGCGGTTCGAGGCTGTGCATGAAGGACAGGGGCAAGGTAGCCAAGCTGGTCTGCCCCTACCACCAGTGGACCTACGAGCTGGACGGCCGCTTGCTGTTCGCGGGCAGCGACATGGGCGATAGCTTCGACCTCGCCGCCTACGGCCTCAAGCCGGTCCATGTGAAATGTGCCGGGGGCTTCATTTTCATCAACCTGAGCGAAACCCCACCGGCCGTCGACGACTTCCTGGACACGCTGGAGCACTACCTGGAACCCTACGACATGACCAACGTCAAGGTGGCCGTAGAGTCCTCCATCGTCGAACAGGCCAACTGGAAGCTGGTCATCGAAAACAACCGCGAGTGCTATCACTGCAACGGCGCCCACCCTGAGCTGCTCAATTCCCTGCAGGAGTTCGACGACACCGACGACCCGCGTGCCACCCCGGCCTACAAGGCACTCGTGGCACGCAAGCAGGCCGAGTGGGATGCCCAGCAGGTGCCCTGGCAGCTCAAGCGTTTCGGCAAGCGCAACCGCCTGACCCGTACCCCAATGCTCAACGGCACCGTCTCCATGACCCTGGATGGCAAGCCGGCCTGCCAGAAGCTGATGGGACGCCTCTCGAACCCCGACATGGGGTCGCTGCGCATCCTGCATCTGCCCAATTCCTGGAACCACTTCATGGGCGACCACGCCGTGGTCTTCCGCGTCATGCCGTTGGGCCCCCAGCAGACGGTGGTCACCACCAAGTGGCTGGTACACAAGGATGCCGTGGAGGGCGTGGACTACCATCCCGAGCGGATGCGCCACGTGTGGGATGCCACCAACGATCAGGACCGCCGCCTCGCCGAAGAGAACCAGCGCGGCATCAACTCCAGGGCCTACGAGCCCGGCCCCTACTCCGAGACCTACGAGTTCGGGGTGATCGACTTCATCGACTGGTACAGCGAGCGGCTGCGGGAGAACCTCAACCACAGCGCCCCGTCGCTGCAGGTGGTACAGGGCTGACAGGATAGCGGCCCCGCCCTTGCGGCGGGGTCACTCTCACGGTTTCGCGCCCCCTGCCACTACCGGCACCAGGAACTGCTCCAGGGCGTTGCGCACCGAAGGCAGCATCACCTCGCGCTGCGCCTCGAGCTCGGCCACCAGCGCCACCAGCCCCTCGACACCCACCTGCTCGTGCATCAGCCGCGCCATGCGCGCGCAGGTCTCGGGGCAGGCGCCGTCGGGAATGCGCACCCCCAGCGCCACCAGCCGCTGGCGAAAGTCGTCGCCATCGACCAACTCAGCGATCATCATACCCAGCCCTCCCTTTACCGCGATTCGACAGTTTCATTCAGCTCGGCGGTCGCTGCCCTCGACAGCCGTGCCGCCGCGTATTTGAACTCGGGAATCTTGCCGAAGGGGTCCAGCGCCGGATTGGTCAGCACGTTGGCGGCCGCCTCGGCATAGCAGAACGGCACGAATACCATACCCTCCGGCATGGCCGGGTCGACGCGCGCCGCCAGGGTGATGCTGCCGCGCCGGGTGGTGATGGTGATTGGCTCGCCGGGCGCCACATCCAGGTGGCGCGCTTCCGCCAGGGCAAGGCTCGCCACCGCCGCCGGCTCGAGGTCGTCGAGCACGCGCGCGCGGCGCGTCATGGAGCCGGTGTGCCAGTGCTCCAGCTGGCGGCCGGTGGTCAGCACCACCGGGTAGTCGGCGTCGATCGGCTCGTCCGGCGACAGCGGCAGGGTCGGCGAGAACCTGGCCTTGCCGCTGGCGGTGGGAAAGGCGTCGGAGAACACCACGTCGGCCCCGGGGGCGTCGTCAGCTGGACAGGGATAGGAGACCGAGTGCTCGCGCTCGAGCCGCTCCCAGGTAATGTGGTCGAGCGAGGGCATGCCTTGCTTCATCTCGGCAAAGACCTCGCGAGGGTGCGCATAGCGCCAGTCGAGGCCGAAACGCCGGGCGATCTCCTGGATGATCCACCAGTCGGGCTTGGCCTCACCGGGCAGCGACACCGCGGCCCGACCAAGCTGCACCTGACGGTTGGTGTTGGTGACGGAGCCCTCTTTCTCCGACCAGCTGGAGGCCGGCAGGATGACGTCGGCGAACTGCGCCGTCTCGGTGACGAAGAGGTCCTGCACCACCAGGTGCTCGAGCTTGGCAAGCGCCGCCCGGGCGTGATCCAGGTCGGGATCGGACATCGCCGGGTTCTCGCCCTGAATGTACATGCCGCGGATGGTGCCGTCGTGGATGGCGTGCATGATCTCCACCACGGTCAGGCCCGGCTGCTCGTCCAGCGGGGCGTTCCACAGCTCCTCGAAGGCAGCGCGCAGTTGGGCGTCGCCCACCGGCTGGTAGTCCGGCAGCACCATGGGAATCAGGCCGGCGTCGGAGGCCCCCTGCACGTTGTTCTGGCCGCGCAGCGGGTGCAGCCCGGTGCCGGGCCGACCGGTGTGGCCGCAGGCCAGCGCCAGCGAGATCAGGCAGCGCGCGTTGTCGGTGCCGTGAACATGCTGGGAGATCCCCATGCCCCAGAAGATCATCGCCCGCTCGGCCGTGGCGTAGAGGCGCGCCACTTCGCGGATGGTGGCCGGATCGACGCCGCAGGCCGGCGCCATCGACTCGGGGGTCATCTCGGCTACGTGCGCCTTGAACGCCTCGAAGCCCTCGGTGTGCTCGGCGATGTAATCCTCGTCGTAGAGCCCCTCGCTGACGATGACATTGAGCAGCGCGTTGAACAGCGAGACATCGGCCCCCGGCGTGAAGCGCACGCTGAGATGGGCATAGGCGTCCAGTGCCTGGCCGCGCGGGTCGAGCACGATGAACTTGGTGCCGCGCTTGGCGGCCTGCTTGAAGAAGGTGGCCGCCACCGGGTGGTTCACCGCCGGGTTGCAGCCGGTGAGAATCACCACGTCGGCGTTGGCCGCCTGCATGAACGACGCGGTCACCGCACCGGAGCCGATGCACTCCATGAGCGCCGCCACCGAGCTGGCATGGCACAGCCGCGTGCAGTGATCGACATTGTTGGAACCGAAGCCAGTGCGCACCAGCTTCTGGAACAGCCAAGCCTCCTCGTTGGAACACTTGGCGCTGCCGAAGCCGGCCAGCGTCTCGGGCCCCTGGGCGGCCTTGAGGTCGACGAGTCCCTGGGCGGCCAGGTCCAGCGCCTCCTCCCAGCTCGCCTCGCGGAAATGGGTCAGCGGCTGGGCGGGGTCGAAGTCCGGGTCGAGCCCCTTGGACACGCCGTCGCGGCGAATCAGCGGGGTGGTCAGGCGCGCCGCATGATTGGGGTAGTCGAAGCCGAAGCGCCCCTTCACGCACAGCCGCCCCTGGTTGGCCGGGCCGTCCTTGCCCTCGACGAACAGGATGCGGTCATCCTTCACGTGATAGGTGAGCTGGCAGCCCACGCCGCAGTAGGGGCAGACGGAGTCGACCTGGCGATCGGCCACGGCGGAATCGCCGCGCCCCTGCTCGTCGATCAGGGTTGCCTCCATCAGCGCCCCGGTGGGACAGGCCTGGACGCACTCGCCGCAGGCCACGCAGGTGCTGTCGCCCATCGGGTCGTCGAAGTCGAAGACGATCTTGGACGCCGAGCCGCGGTGAGCCAGGCCGATGACGTCGTTGACCTGCACCTCGCGGCAGGCGCGCACGCAGAGGTTGCACTCGATGCAAGCGTCGAGATTGACGTGCATCGCCGAATGGCTGCCGTCATGCCCTTGGGCATGGCTCAGGGCACCGTCACGCGCGGCGACATGGTGCACGGTGGGCGTGGCGCGCTCGTCGTGCTGCGGCAGCCACTCGCGCACCGCCGTGGCGTCCACGGTGAGTTGATCGGCCATGGCCCAGAAGTGGCTCGAACGATCGGGACTCGCCTCGCGCTCGGGCTGGTCGACGGCGAGCAGTTCCAGCACGCCCTCGCGGGCCACCCGGGCACGCTCGGAAGAATGGCTCTTGACCACCATGTCAGGGCGCGCCTCGCGGATGCAGCTCGCGGCCAGCACGCGCTCGCCCTCGATCTCGACCATGCAGGCTCGGCAGTTGCCGTCGGCGCGGTAGCCGGGGGCGTCCTTGAAGCACAGATGAGGAATGGTCTCGCCGGCGCGCTTGGCCACCTGCCACAGCGTCTCGCCGGGGAGGGCGCTGACCTCGACGCCGTCGAGGGTCAGGGTGAAGCTCGTGTCGCTCATCATTTCACCCCTTGACGATCAGATTCTGGGCGGCCAGTTCGCCGCGGAAGTCCTTGAGCAGCCCCAGCACCGGGTTGGGTGCCGCCTGCCCCAGTCCGCAGATGGAGGCATCCATCATCACCTGGGCGAGGCGCTCGAGCGCACCGGCATCCCAGGCATCGCGCTCGAGCAGCGTCAGCATCTTCTCGCTGCCGACACGGCACGGCGTGCACTGCCCGCACGACTCGTCAGCGAAGAAGGCCAGCAGGTTGGTGGCCACGCCGCGCAGATCGTCCTGGTCCGAGAGAACGATGAGTGCCGCCGATCCGATGAAGCAGCCTTCCGCCTGCAGAGTGTCAAAATCGAGCGGGATGTCCGCCTTGCTCGCCGGCAGGATGCCGCCGGAGGCACCCCCCGGCAGGTAGCCGGCGAGGCAATGGCCCTTGGCCATGCCGCCACAGTATTCTTCGACCAGCTCGTTCAGGGTGATCCCCGCCGGCGCCAGGTGTACGCCGGGGTGCTTCACCCGCCCGGAGACCGAGAAGCTGCGCAGGCCGCTACGCCCGTGTCGCCCCTGGTCGGCGAACCAGGCCGCGCCGCGCTCGTGGATCACCGGGATCCAGTAGACGGTCTCCACGTTGTTGACCAGCGTCGGACGGTCGAAGAGCCCCTTCTGGGCAACGAAGGGCGGACGATGGCGCGGCTTGCCGGGCTTGCCCTCCAGCGACTCGATCAACGCCGACTCCTCGCCGCAGATGTAGGCGCCGGCACCGCGGCGCAGCACTACGTACCCCGGCTCGACCAGTCCCGCCGCCTCCAGTTCGGCGATCGCCTCGGCGAGCACCCGGTGCAACCCGGGGTACTCGTCGCGCAGATAGACGTAGAGCGCCTCCGCCTCCACCGCCCAGGCGCTGACCAGCGCCCCTTCGAGGAAGCGGTGCGGCTCGCGCTCGAGGTAGTAGCGGTCCTTGAAGGTGCCGGGCTCGCCCTCGTCGGCGTTGATCACGCAGTAGCGCGGTCCCGCCTCCTGGCGGACGAAATACCACTTCTTGAAGGTCGGGAAGCCGGCTCCCCCGAGGCCACGCAGGTTGGCCGCCTCCAGCTCGTCCATCAGCGACTCCACCGTGACGCGCCCGCCGCGGCAAGCGTCTAGCAGGGCGTAGCCGCCGGCAGCGCGGTAGGCGTCCAGGCGCGGCCAGTCGATCGGCTCGGGATGCAGATCACCGGCGTCGATTGCCGTTTCGACCGCCGGTGAGGTGGCATGGCCAAGGTGGCGATGGCCCACCTCCACCACCGGTGCCGTCTCGCAGCGTCCCATGCAGGGGGCACGTACCACGCGCACCTCCGCCGGGTCGAGGCCGGCTTCGAGTTCGGCCTTGAGGGCGGCCGCGCCGGTCAGCTGGCAGGAGAGCGAGTCGCAAACGCGCACGGTGACCGCCGGCGGTGCGGTCTGATCGTCGTGGACCACATCGAAGTGAGCGTAGAAGGTTGCCGTCTCGTAGACCGCCGCCATGGGCAGGCTCATGTAGGCGGCCAGGGCGCGCAGAGCCGCCAGTGGCAGGTGGCCGCGGGCGTCCTGGATGGCGTGGAGGTGTTCGATCAACAGATCGCGCCGGCGCAGCGTCGGCTGCTCGCGCTCGTCGCCGAGCAGCCGACGCAGGGCGTCGAGCTCACCGAGGTCGAGTTCGCGACCACGGGGCTTGCCGCGCAGGCGACGGTTGGGGTTCACGGTCTGGACGGTCATGATGGACTCGTTATCATTGGCTGGCGCCTCGATAGTCATGTTGGCACCCACCATCTACGGGGACAATGTTCGGTAGACCTCAGGCCGGGCCAGAGACATCCCGAAGTCGCTCTGGGAACAGCCCCGGTCGCAACCGGGGCTGTTCGAGGTCAATTGGCTCGCCGCGCCGCCTTCTGGTGCTAGCAATCGACCCGCTCAGGCACTCTTCAGGCGACCACGCTGCCGTGGGGGTCGATGACGAATTTCTTTGCCGCACCGCCGTCGAAGTCGGCGTAGCCCTGCGGGGCTTCATCCAGGGTGATCATCTGGACGTTGACCGCATCGGCGATATTGACCTTGTCGAACAGGATCGCCTGCATCAGCGGGCGATGGTACGCCATTACGGGACACTGGCCGGTGTGGAATGAGTGGGACTTGGCCCAGCCGAGGCCAAAGCGCATGCTCAGCGCCCCCTGCCTGGCCGCCTCATCCGCTGCACCCGGGTCTTCGGTCACGTACAGGCCCGGGATGCCGATCTGACCGCCGGCGCGGGTCAGCGACATCGCCGAGTTCAGCACGGTCGCGGGCGCTTCCTTGCCGTGGTTGCAACCGCAGGCATGGGCTTCGAAACCGACGCAGTCGACGAAGGCGTCGACTTCTCGCTCGCCGAGGATCGCCTCTATCCTGTCGGCCATGTCGCCGTCCTGGGTCAAGTCGAGGGTTTCGCAACCGAAGCTGCGGGCTTGGGCCAGACGCTCCTCGATCATGTCACCGACGATCACGCAGGCCGCCCCCAGCAGATGGGCAGAGACTGCAGCGGCCAGACCCACGGGACCGGCACCGGCGATATAGACGGTGCTGCCCGGCCCGACGCCGGCGGTGACACAGCCATGGAAGCCGGTGGGGAAGATGTCGGACAGCAGGGTCAGGTCGCGGATCTTCTCCATGGCCTGGTCAGCGTCGGGGAACTTCAGCAGATTGAAGTCGGCATAGGGCACCATGACGTACTCAGTCTGGCCGCCGACCCAGCCGCCCATGTCCACGTAGCCGTAGGCCGCGCCCGGTCGCGCCGGATTGACGTTGAGGCAGATGCCCGTCTTGCCTTCCTTGCAGTTGCGGCAACGGCCGCAGGCGATATTGAACGGCACCGAAACCAGGTCGCCCGGCTTGATGAATTCGACGTCGCGCCCGGCTTCGATGACGAGGCCGGTGATCTCGTGACCCAGCACCAGGCCGGACGGCGCGGTGGTGCGGCCACGCACCATGTGCTGATCGCTGCCACAGATGTTGGTGGTGACGACCTTCAGGATCACGCCGTGGTCGCACTTGCGATTGCCGAGGGCGAGTTCCGGATAGGGGATGGACTCGACGTCGACGTGGCCGGGTCCCTTGTAGACGACTCCGCGGTTGACTGCACTCATGGCTGGCTTCCTTACGTCTTATTGGGGGAGGTGGCGTAGATGCCACCTACAGACCTTAGCGGTACCGCTTCGCGGAACTGTGCCTCCATGAGTCATCGCGATGCCTGATCGCGACATCCCTGCTTCGGATTTGGTCGTCTCCGGGATCTTCCGGCCACGTGACGGGCCCCGGATCCGTGACCGGGGCCTTTTCGTCGAGAAACGCACCGCGCAACGCAGTGATTCGCTCGCGCAGACATTTGTGCGGTATTTTCCTAGCGCAGCACACCCTCGTCCTTGAGCAGCTTGAGGATCGCCGCGGCGCCCTGCTCCGGGGTGACGCCTTCGAGTACCTGACCCCCGCCACCTTCGGCCTTGGCTGCCGCGGCCTTGAAACGGTCGCGGGCCGAGGCGGCCTTGACGATCTTGAGTCGCTTGGGGCGCTTGCGAGCCGGCTGCACCTGCCAGCCAGCCCAGTCGTCGTCAAGGCTGACCGCCCCCGGAACGAACGCCAGCTGGCCACGTCGTGCCGGGCCATAGGCGCTCTGGCGCGGCGCCGGTGCGGCGCCGTCGACGCTGACGATGGCCGGCAGTCGCACCTCGAGGCGCCGCCGCTGCCCCCGCGGTAGGGCCTGCAGCAGGGTGGCGATGCCCTCCTCGACGCCCTCCACCGCTACCACGCCGCTGACCATCGGCCAGCCCAGCCGCTCGGCCAGCAGGTAGGGCAGCAAGCCCGACCCCTCGCCCCGTTCGGCGCATTCACCGGTAATCACCAGTTGGGGCGATGCCTCATCCAGAGTCTCGGCCAGCGCCGGCAGGATGTCGGCGCCCTCGGGCTGCTCGAGCAGGGTCAGCGCATCGAAGCCCATGCCCAAATAGCCACGCAGGGCGGTCTCGCTACCCTCGTTCAGGGTCCCGGCATGCAGCAGTTGGACCTCGGCCTCCGGCAACCCCCGGGCCAGCTCGACGCCCCGGGCGTCCTGGTCGGCACGGCGCCCCCGGCCGGTCAGCGAATGGCGACCCACGGAGACCAGCACGGTGATCTCCAGTGACGGGGTGTCGCGTGTTTCAGGCCGCATGACGCTTCTCCTCTCGCTCTTGCTCCACCAGCGCGACCAGCGCCTCTAGCACTTGGGCCGAGTCGCCGATCACCGCCAGGTCGGCACGCTTGATCATGTCGCAACCGGAATCCATGTTGATCGCCACCACCTTGTCGCAGCTCTGGATCCCCTGGAGGTGCTGGATGGCGCCACTGATACCCACGGCCACGTAGACCCGGGCGGTGACCCAGGTGCCGGTAGCGCCGACCTGACGATCCCGCGGCATGAAGCCGTCATCGACGGCGACTCGTGAAGCCCCTTCGGTGGCCCCCAGCACCTTGGCGGCCCGATGGAAACCGTCCCAGTCGCGTACGCCATTACCGGCAGAGAGGATGAATTCGGCCTCGGCCAGCGCCACGCCTGCGGGGTCCACGGCCACTGGGCCCAGATCCTCGATGCGCGAGAGCTGCGCCGGCAGCGATTGCGCCAACACCAGCGGTTGGGCGGCATGGCGCGTCTCGCTGACCGGCTCGGCGCACTCGGCGAGCGCCAGCACCAACCGCGGCAGGGGCCGCTGGATGTCCAGGGTGTTCGCCGCGCCCCGCGCCGTGCAGCGCCAACCGCTGCTGCCTTCGCCGCGGGCTTCGGCGTCGGCCTCAATCTGCCAGACGCCGGTGGCCGGCCGCTCGCCCAGACGCACCGCCAGCCGCCGCCCCAGGTCGGCGCCGCCGAGCTTGGAGTCGGGCAGCAGCCAGTGGCGCGGCTCCCAGGCCTCTTCCACCGCCACCAAAGCGCCGACTCGAGCCTCCGGCGCATAGCCCTCCAGTTCCGGCGACTTGAGATGCAGCAGTCGATCGATGCCGGCGTCGGCAAAACCGTCCTCCTTGTGGGCGCCGAAGACCACGGCCAGCACCGCACCCCGCCGTTCGGGATCGGCGTCGGCCAGTTGGCGGGCCAGGCCCAGCAGGTCGCGATCGTGACTCGAGAGGCGCCCACCGCTCAGGTCCGGCACCACCGCGACCAGGAAGGCCGGGGCCTCGATGGTGACGCCGCGACGGGTATCCTGGGTCGCTTGGCGTGCATCGCCCGTGGCCTGCCCCCCCCGCTGGGCGCCGCTGCGGTCGATGCGCTTGACGCCATTGGGGCCGATGAAGCCGATGGCATGGGGGTTCTTTCGAATCACCCCGTTGGAGCCGAGCCACTCGCTGGCGGCGCGCCCCCGCTCGGCGAGCACGCTAGCGTGCTCGGGATGCAGGCGGTTACGAGCGATCCACTCGCGGCGCGGATCGCGACGCTGGATTTCACTCATGGTGTCACCTCCTCAACGGCAGGCTGTTGAACCCCAGTGCTTCTTGAGGCAGTGGGTCGTTCGACCAGGGCATCGGCCACCAGCTCGGCGATGTCGCGCACCTCGGCGGTGGCATCCACCACGCCCTCGAGCATGGCGGTGCACTGTGGGCAGCCCACGGCCACCAGCTCGGCGCCGGTCTCCTTGACGTCGTTCATGCGCATATCGGGGATTCGCCGCTCGCCGGGAATGTCGGTGATCGGCGCCCCGCCGCCGCCGCCGCAGCAGCGCGAACGGAAGCCGGATCGCTCCATTTCCTTGACCTCGATGCCCAGCGCCTTGAGCACGTTGCGGGGCGCATCGAACTCGCCGTTGTAGCGGCCGAGATAGCAGGGATCGTGATAGGTGACGCTGCCGCCCTTCCAGGGGGCGAAGGCCAGTCGGCCGGCATCATACAGCTCGGCGACAAAGGTGCTGTGGTGACGCACCTCGTAGCGGGCCGGCGATCCGGGACCGCCCAGCTCGCC
This sequence comes from Pseudomonadota bacterium, assembly GCA_051749645.1. GTDB lineage: Bacteria > Pseudomonadota > Gammaproteobacteria > Pseudomonadales > Halomonadaceae > Halomonas. The sequence continues at coordinate 96,025 of JBNJIT010000010.1, read as the reverse complement.
GTACTCATTGCCCAGCACATGGAAGCTGTGGGGATCGCAGGTGACGATGCGCTGGAAGCGGTACTGGGCCAGGGTGGCGATATTGCGCTTGGCCAGTGACTGGAAGGTCGCCTCGTCGCCCAGGCGCCGCGCCACGTCGCCGCTGTCGCGCTCCTCGTTGCCTAGCACCGCAAACTCCACCTCGGCGGCGCGCAGCACCTTGACCAGGGCGCGCAGGGTGCGCTGATTGCGCATGTCGAAGGCGCCATCGCCCAACCACAGCAGCACCTCGGCCTGCTTGACGTCGGCCATCAGCGGCAGGTCGAGGTCCGCTGCCCAGTGCAGCCGCGAGCCGGGATCGAAACCGCCGGGATTATCGGTGGCGATCAGGTTGTCGAGCACCTCGGCCCCCTTGCCCGGCGTATTGCCGTGCTCGAGAGTCAGGAAGCGACGCATGTCGACGATGGCGTCGACGTGCTCGATCATCATCGGACACTCTTCCACGCAGGCCCGGCAGGTGGTGCAGGACCACAGGGTGTCGGCGTCCACCAGGGCCTTGCCCTCGCGGGCCACGATGGGCCCATGGGGGGTGCCGTGGTGCTCGCCCACCGGCTTGCCGGGGTACGGCGAGCCGGCATAGGCGGCGTCGCTGCCCCCGGCCAGGCCCACCACCATGTCCTGGATCAGCTTCTTGGGATTGAGCGGCTGGCCTGCGGCGAAGGCCGGGCAGACCGCCTCGCAGCGGCCGCACTGCACGCAGGCATCGAAACCGAGCAGCTGGTTCCAGGTGAAGTCGCTGGGCGTCTCGACACCCAGGGTGGCGTTCTCGTCGTCCAGGTCCAGCGCCTTGAGGCCAGTGGAACGATTGCCCTCACCGAAGCGTTCCGGACGCCGATGGAAGGCCAGGTGCAGAGCGCCGGCGAAGGCGTGCTTCATGGGCCCGCCCCAGGTCATGCCGAAGACCATTTCGCCCAGCCCCCAGACCAGCACGGCGGACAGCAGGATGGCCAGGATCCAGTGTCCAAAGTCTTCCGGCAGTATGCCGACCGTCGGCAAGGTGATCAGGAAGACGCTCAGCGAGAAGGCCATCAGGCTCTTGGGCAGGCGCATCCACGGGCCCCTGGAAAGCCGGAACGGCGGATTGCGACGACGGCGCGCCACGAAAAGACTGCCGACGAACATGGTGGCACTGGCCAGCAACAGCAGCCAACCGAGCACGCCTTCGGCCAGCCCTAGCCCATGGACCAGAATCATCAGCACCGCGGCGGCGACGAAGCCGCCGGCGGTGGCCACGTGGGTGTTGGACATCACCTTGTCCCGCGCCACGACATGGTGCAGATCCACCAGATAGCGACGCGGCATGGCGGCAAGTCCCTTGAACAGGTCGACCCGCGCGGGCCGCCCCTGACGCCACAGGCGGACGCGCCGCCCGGCGCCGATCACCGCCAACCCAAGCGCGGCGAAGATCAGTATCGGCAGGAGGGTATCGAGCATCTCGGCTTCCTCGATGAGGAGCCGTAAGCCTTAAGCTGTAAGCGGTAAGTTACCCCCCCACTTACAGCTTCCGGCTTACAGCTTACAGCTGGGTTTAAAAGTCCTTGCAGATCCGCAGGGCGTCGTAGATGGCCGCGTGGGTATTACGCGGCGCCGTGCAGTCGCCCAGGCGGAATAGCAGGAAGCCCTCGCCCTCCTCGCTCAGGCACGGCTGCGCCGTGGCGGCGTAGAGCGCCTCGAGATCCACCTGGCCGTTGTTGCGCGACTGCGCCTTGAGGGCGTAGTAGAGGGCCTCGTCGGGGCGCACGCCGTTCTCCACCACCACCTGGTCGACCACTCGCTCTTCCTGGGTGCCGGTGTACTCGTTCTCGAGCACCGCCACCAGACCGTCGCCCTCGCGGTAGACCTTGTGCAGCATCAGGTCGGAGGTCATGATCACCTCCTTCTGGTAGAGGCTGCGATAGTAGGTGGGGAAGGTGGTGCCGCCCACCGCCGCGCCCGGCTTGATGTCGTCGGTGACGATCTCGACCTTGGCGCCCTTGTCGGCCAGGTAATCCGCCGCCGAGACGCCGGAGAACTCGCAGATGGCATCAAAGATCAGCACGTTCTTGCCCGGGGCCACCCGGCCTGACAGCACGTCCCAGGTGCTGACCACCAGGCTCTCCTCGGGATTCTCCGAATAGCCCCACTCCGGGAACTGACTGAGGAAGGGCTGGCCGCCGGTGGCCAGCACCACGACGTCCGGGCGCAGGTCGAGCAGCGTCGCCTCGTCGGCACGGGTGCCCAGGCGCAGGTCGACGTTCAGGCGCGCCAGCTCCAACTGATACCAGCGGGTGATACCGGCGATCTGGTCGCGCTGCGGGGCCTGGGCGGCGATGGTGATCTGCCCGCCCAAGGCCTCCGCGGCCTCGAACAGGGTGACGTCATGGCCGCGCTCGGCAGCGACGCGCGCCGCCTCCATGCCGCCGGGGCCACCGCCCACTACCACGACCTTGCGCTTGGGCCCCTCGCTCTTCTCGATGATGTGCGGCAGCCCCATGTACTCCCGCGAGGTGGCGGCGTTCTGAATGCACAGCACGTCCAGACCCTGGTACTGGCGGTCGATGCAGTAGTTGGCACCGACGCACTGCTTGATCTGGTCCACCTGGCCCATCTTGATCTTGGCGATCAGGTGCGGGTCGGCGATGTGCGCCCGGGTCATTCCCACCAGATCCACATAGCCGCCTTCCAGGATACGGCTTGCCTGGTTGGGGTCCTTGATGTTCTGGGCATGGATCACCGGGGCGGAGACCACTTCCTTGATGCCCGCCGCCAGGTGCAGGAACGGCTCCGGCGGATAGGACATGTTGGGAATGACGTTGGCCAGGGTGTCATGAGTGTCGCAACCGGAGCCCACCACGCCGAAGAAGTCCACCTTGCCGGTAGCGTCGTAGTAGGCGGCAATCTGTTTCATGTCGTCGTGGGAGAGCCCATCCGGATGGAACTCGTCGCCGCAGATGCGCATACCGACCACGAAGTCGTCACCCACTTCGGCACGCACCGCCTTGAGCACTTCCATGCCGAAGCGCATACGGTTCTCGAAGCTGCCGCCCCACTGATCGGTGCGCTTGTTGACTCGCGGGCTCCAGAACTGGTCGATCAGGTGCTGGTGGACCGCGGACAGCTCGACGCCGTCCAGGCCGCCCTCCTTGGCCCGCCGCGCAGCCTGGGCGAAGTCGCCGATGATCCGCCAGATCTCCTCTTCCTCGATGGTCTTGCAGGTGGAGCGGTGCACCGGCTCGCGGATGCCCGACGGCGACAGTAGCGTCGGCCAATCGAAGCCATCCCAGCGCGAGCGACGCCCCATGTGGGTAATCTGGATCATGATCTTGCCGCCGTGCTTGTGCACGGCATCGGCGAGATTCTGGAAGTGCGGAATGATGCGGTCGGTCGACAGGTTCACCGAGCTCCACCAGCCCTGGGGGCTGTCGATGGAGACGATCGAGGAGCCGCCGCAGATGCACAGACCGCAGCCGCCCTTGGCCTTCTCTTCGTAGTACTTGACGTAACGGTCGGTGGTCATGCCACCGTCGGTGGCATGCACCTCGGCATGGGCGGTGCTGACCACGCGGTTGCGGATGGTCAGCTTGCCGATCTCGATCGGCTGGAAGATCGCGTCGAATGCCATGGTGATTCTCCCCTCAGCCCTGCACTGCGTCGCGCAGTGGCTTGACTTCGAAAATGCCCACGTCGCAGCCGGCCTCGGCGGCGCTCTGGGTCTGTTCGGCGACGGTGCGCAGCGCGCTTCCACGCGCGGCGAGGATCTGGTCCATGGCGCCGGCGAACCAGCCGGTGAACATGTACTCCACCTTGCGGCCCACCTTTCCCATCTGGTAGACGAAAGCGCTGTGCTCCAGGCGCACCCGACAGGTGCCGGCATCGAGGTCGATGGCATCAATGATGAAGTGACCCCAGCCGCGCTGCGAGAGGCGCTTCATGTAGTGCTCGAAGACGTCCACGCCCTCGAGGCCGTGGCACTCGGCCTCCTTCTCGCACCAGTGCCAGGCACTCTTGTAGCCGGCGTCGTAGAGGATCTCGGCGTACGTCTCGGCACCGAGCGCCTCCTCCACCGCCACGTGGTTGTTGACGAAGAAGTGCCGCGGCACGTAGAGCATCGGCAGGGCGTCGGTGGTCCATACGCCGGTCTCGCTATCCACCTCGATGGGTAGTTCGGGGGCCAGTTTGGTCACGGTTGTATTCCTCGAATCTTGCTAATTGTTTTGAAGTGGCTAAGCAGTGGTCGTTGCCGGCATCGCTCGGGGCTGTTCCGGGGGCAGGCTTGCGAGGAGGCGCTGTGAATACTTCCCTGTACGCTACCGATTCCATCCCTGGAATCGGACCTCCTCTTCAGCCTGCCCCGGCGCCACTCGCTATGTGCTATTGCGATCACCTCCGGGGACACTAGTCTCGCTCGGAGCCCGCGGCCCGTAGCGGCCGTCAGGCGCCCCACACATCCTTCAGAACCCGCACCCAGTTCTCGCCCATGATCTTGCGCACCTGGGGCTCGCTGAAGCCTCGGCGTAGCAGCGCCTCGGTGAGATTGGGGAACTCGCCGATAGTACGGATGCCCTCGGGATTGATGATCTTGCCGAAGTTGGTCAGGCGGCGGGCATAGCCCTTGTCGTGGGTGAGCCACTCGAAGAAGTCCTGGCCGTGGCCCTGGGTGAAATCGGTGCCGATGCCAATGGCATCCTCGCCGACGATGTTCATCACGTACTCAATGGCCTCGACGTAGTCGTCGACGGTGGCGTCGATGCCGGCGCGCAGGAAGGGGGTGAACATGGTCACGCCGACGAAACCGCCGTGGTCGGCGATGAACTGGAGCTCCTCGTCGGACTTGTTGCGCGGATGCTCCTTGAGACCGGAAGGCAGGCAGTGGGAGTAGCAGACCGGCTTTTTCGATTCGAGGATGACTTCCTCGGAGGTCTTGGCGCCGACGTGGGAGAGGTCGCACATGATGCCCACGCGGTTCATCTCGGCGACGATCTCGCGACCGAAGCCGGAAAGCCCGCCGTCGCGCTCGTAGCAGCCGGTGCCCACCAGGTTCTGGGTGTTGTAGCACAGCTGCACGATGCCCACGCCGAGCTGCTTGAAGATTTCGACGTAGCCGATCTGGTCCTCGAAGGCGTGGGCGTTCTGGAAGCCATAGATGATGCCGGTCTTGCCCTCTTCCTTGGCGCGTGTGATGTCAGCGGTGGTGCGCACCGGGCGAACCAGGTCGCTGCACTCGGCCATCAGCTGGTTGGACTGGACGATATTGTCGACGGTGGCCTGGAACCCCTCCCACACCGACACGGTGCAGTTGGCCGCCGTGAGGCCACCGCGGCGCATATCCTCGAGCAGCTCGCGGTTCCATTTGGCGATGATCAATCCATCGATGACGATGGCGTCCTGGTGCAGCTGGTTAGAGGTCATGGGCAGGGTCTCCGTGATGGTCGTTGCCTGGCGGCAGCATAGCGCCGGGCCACCGGGAGGACGCCCGCTGGAAACGACGGCGAGGATTCCAAAAACGTCACCGCCGTCGTAGATGCGACGGAGTGAGCGGCCATGGCAGTGTCATGGCAAGCCAGGCGAGAAAAGGAAGAGGCCGCGGATGCGGCCTCGATGGGAAATCAGATGGGAATGGAAAGCAGCACTCAGGGTCTCACCGCCACGCTGGCGTAGGTGGGTTCACCGCGCGCCTGGTCGAGGGCCACGATGGCGCTGGAAACCGGTTCCTCGGGCACGGCCTGGAAGGCAGCCTGGCTGAACAATGCTTCGGCTTGCTTCTGCTCGAGACGCACCGGCGGGTTGAGATGGCCGATGCGCTCGTCGCGCGGGGGGATACCGAAGAACTCCCGATAGCACTTGGAGAAGTGCGGCGTGGAGACGAAGCCGCAGGCCGAGGCGACCTCGATGATCGACATTGCCGTCTGCTTGAGCAGTTGGCGGGCGCGGGTCAGGCGCAGCTTGAGGTAGTAGCGCGACGGCGAGCAGTGTAGATTCTTCTGGAACAGGCGCTCAAGCTGACGGCGCGAGACGCCGACGTAGCTGGCCAGTTCATCGAGGCCGATGGGCTCCTCGAGGTTGGACTCCATCAGCGCCACGATCTCCAGCAGTTTGGGCTGGTTGGTGCCCAGTACATGGCGAAGAGGGATGCGCTGCAGATCCTGGTCGCTGCGCACACGTTCGCAAATGAACATCTCGGAGATGCCTGCCGCAAGCTCGCGACCATGATCACACTTGATCAGTGTGAGCATCATATCGAGCGGCGCCGTACCACCGGAGCAGGTCGCCCTGTCACGGTCGATCGAGAACAGACGCGTGGTCAGCCCGACGCGCGGAAACGCCTCGCGCATCGCCGCCATGCACTCCCAGTGCGTACTCACCTCGTAGTCGTCGAGTAGGCCCGCCTTGGCCAGTGCCCAACTGCCGGTGCAGATGGCGCCGAGGCGGCGTGACAGGCGCGCCTGGCCCTGCAGCCAAGTGACGTGCTCGCGCTGCACGCTGCGGTGGGGACCCACGCCACCACACACGATGACCATGTCGAGGCTGAGGGGCGTGCGAATCGATACATCGGGCGTCACCGTCAGGCCATCGCTGGCACTGACCGGCTCGCCATCCACCGTGAGCGTGTACCAGCGATACAGTTCGCTGCCGGCGAGCTGGTTGGCCATGCGAAGCGGCTCGATGGCCGACGCCAGCGAGATCAGCGTGAAGTTCTCCAGCAACAGGAAGCCTATGCTCAATGCCTTCTTGGCAGGAACCGGAGCGCCGGACGGGGTTGCGTGCGATGACATCGACATGATCTTTCTCTCCCACATGCACATGGCCAGGCCCGTCAGGGTGGGCCGCGGCCGCCATTGTTCTTGTCTGCCCTCGGTGACCGTCGATCGTGCAATTACGACAGGCGTGTCGCTTTCAGGCATGCGCGAGCGCAGAATATCGGATGTGGACGTAGCGAGCTTATCGTTTTTTTCTTCGGCGATAGTCAGTTCCAATTACCTTTGACAATCGCCGAGCTGACGTCCGCCCGCCACTGATAGCTGTCGACATGCGCATGAAACGATATCATGGCCTGTCGTATTGGACCGGAAGTCGCCATGCCCGCCACCCTGCCCTTGCCGTTGTCGACCCCCAGCCGCAACCTGGTCCGCTTGACCATCGTACGCGGCATCACCTGGACCGGATTCCTGGTCGCCATCATCATCGGCATCGAACTGCTCCACTTCGACCTTCAGGTGGAAGCGGTGATCGGTGTGGTCGTCGCCATGGGGTTGATCAACCTCCTGACCTGGTGGCGGCTAGGACGCCACTGGGCCGTCACCCACCCGGAAAATCTTCTCCACCTGCTGGCCGACCTGGTCGGACTGACCCTGCTTTTCTACTTCACGGGCGGCTCCACCAACCCTTTCATCACCTACTACCTGGTCCCGGTGACCATCGCCGCTGCCACCCTGCCCTGGCACTGCGCTTGGATCATTGCCGCCGTGGCATTGCTCGCCTACACCCTGCTGCTGTTCGCCTATCATCCAGTACCGCAGCTCACTCAGCACTACGGCGGAGAAACGCTCAACCTGCACGTGCTGGGGATGTGGCTGAACTTCGCACTGTCGGCCGGCCTGGTCTCCTTCTTCATCTACAAGATGGCACATGCCCTGCGACACCGAGACCAAGCCCTCTCGCACACCCGCGAAGCGGCGCTGCGCAGCGAGCAGGTGCTCGCGGTCGCCACCCAGGCAGCCGGCACGGCCCATGAGTTGGGCACGCCGCTATCGACCATGGCGGTGCTGTTGAGCGACATGCGCAAGGATGCCGAAGCCAACGAGCCGCTGCGTCAGGACATCGACCTGCTACGCCAGCAGGTCGAGCTGTGCAAGTCGCGGCTCCGCCATCTAGTGGAGAGTGCCGATAGGCGCCGAATGGCAGTGCCCGAGCACCGCGACGCCCGCGACTGGCTGACTGGCGTGGTACAGCGCTGGCTGGTGCTGCGCCCCGACGTGAGCCACCGTCTGGCCATCGCCGACCAGCGCGGCACGCCCTGGCTGACCGTCGACGCCACTCTCGACCAGGCGCTCACCAATCTGCTCAACAATGCCGCCGATGCCAGTCCCGACGACATCCACATCTCGCTGGAGTGGACTGCCGACGAAGTGGTGATCGACATACGCGACCGAGGTCCGGGGGTGGCCATGGACATCGCCGACCAACTCGGCGAAACCTTCGTGTCGACCAAGAGCAAGGGCCTGGGCATCGGTCTGTTTTTGACCCATGCCACCATCAACCGCTTCGGTGGCGGTGTAAGCCTGTACAATCATCCTGAAGGGGGCACGCTGACCGAAGTGATCCTGCCTCGCAGCCACGCCTGAAGCACCCACACGACGAGGACGCCATGCAAGACACCGACTCCCGCCTGCTGATCATCGATGACGACGAGATGTTCTGCCACGTGCTGTCACGCGCCCTGACGCGACGCGGTTTCGAGGTTTTGGTGGCACATGATGCCGACCAGGCACTGAGCTTCGCGAGGCAGCACCAGCCCCAAATCGCCACCCTGGATCTCAAGCTCGAACACAGTTCAGGCCTCAAACTGCTGCCGGATCTACTCGACATCGTACCCAACTGCCGCGTCGTGGTACTGACAGGCTATTCCAGCATCGCCACGGCCGTGGAGGCCATCAAACTCGGCGCAGTGAACTACCTGTGCAAACCCGCCGATGCCGATGAGATCCTCACCGCTTTGGACCGGGAGACGGGCGATCCGGATGCCGAGGTGGCCGACAGCCCACCCTCCATCAACCGGGTCGCCTGGGAGCACATCCAGAAGGTGCTGCAGGAACACGACGGCAACATCTCCGCCACCGCGCGCGCTCTGGGCATGCACCGGCGCACCCTGCAGCGCAAGCTGCAGAAGCGGCCGGTGAGGCGCTGACAGCTGGAAGGCAGCATGTTGCCACCAATCCTGGCGCAAGGTCTTTCTTCTAGCTTCAAGCTTATAACTTACAGCTCCCGGCGAAGCCGGGGACTTCAAACTTCCAGCTCAAGCCCGCGAAGCGGGCGTTCTTACAGCTCCGGGCAGAGCCCGGTTACTGCGCCGTCCACCCCAGGTCGATGTTCCAGCTCGACCCGGTCACCGCACCGGCGGCATCGGAGGCGAGGTAGGCCACCATCTGCGCCACCTCGGAGGGTTCGATCAAGCGCTTGATGGCGGCATTCTTGAGCATTACCTGCTCGATCACCTCTTGCTCGTCCATGCCGTGCAGCTTGGCTTGGTCGGCGATCTGGTTGTCCACCAGCGGGGTCTTGACGTAGGCAGGACAGATGGCATTCGCCGTAATTCCCTGGCTACCGCCCTCCAGGGCTGCCGTCTTGGTGAGTCCAATCAGGCCGTGCTTGGTACTGATGTAAGCCGCCTTGCCGGGAGAAGCCACCTGGGCGTGCACCGAGGCGATGTTGACGATCCGCCCCCAGCCGTTGTCGCGCATGGAAGGCCAGCAGGCCTGGCTGAGCAGGAAGGGTGCCGTGAGCATCAGGTCGACGATCTGGCGCCACTTCGTCTCGGGAAAGTCCTCGATGGAAGAGACGTGCTGAATGCCGGCATTGTTGACCAGAATGTCCACCCGCCCGAAGCGCTTGATGGCCTCATCCACGGCCGCCCGGCAAGCGTCGGCATCGGTCAGGTCAGCCTGGAAGAATACCGCTCCCACCGCTTCGGCCTTCTCGGCTGCCTGCGCATTGAAATCCACGGCGAGAACCTGATGCCCGAGCTCTCTGAAATGGTTGACAACGGCTTCGCCGATACCGCTGGCGGTACCGGTGACCAGGGCCACGCGCGGGGTAGTCGTCGCTTGCGTCATGGAGAAGCTCCTCTCGGTGAATCGAAGGGTCGTGGGAATGCGGCAGCGCAAAATACCCAGCATAAGCATCCCGCCGCGTTGACGCCAGCCTCACGCTTCGGGCGTCATCACACGCTCCATCAGTCGCTGGGCCAGGCGGCTGGCCTCCTCGGCCGCATCCAGATCCGAAAGGTCGTCGAGCAGTTCGCAGCGCCACAACCAGGCACCATCGGAGAGGCATTCCGCGGTGAACGGATAACGTCCCGACGGAAAGCGAAAGGCCTGCCGCTGTCCCGGTTGCGGGGCAGCAGTCGCTGACTCGGCCGGTACCAGCACCAACGACAGCGAGAGCGGAGTGATCAGAGCCCCGGCAAGATAGGCCTCCTCAGGCCCCTGCTCCGGCCAGGGGGCGAACGCCTGAAAGCACAGCGTATCGACCGACAAGCGCGGATTGGCATGCGCTGCCGTCGCCAATGCCTCTTGCCTGTCCTGCTCCCAGGTCGCCGCCAGTCGGCGCAGCCGTTCATATTGATCGAGACTCAAGCTCTGCATGGCATCTCCTTCATCGGCCAAGTCCACGTTCGGCATGCAACGATACGACTGCTATTCTGGCAGCTCATCCTGCCACGAGGAACGACCATGCGTCCGCAACAGCGCCTCGAGCTGGCCGAAACCATCGCCCGGGAGGCGGGCGAACGTATCATCGATGCCCGCCGGGAGCATCGTTTCAGCCATCACTACAAAGACGGCCATGAACTGGTCACCAACGTCGATGTGGCCATCGACACCCTGATCAGCGAGCGCCTGGCCGCCAAGCTACCCGACGACGAGCGCCTCAGCGAGGAGCTGGCACCGGAGCGCGACCGGCTCGGCGAAGCCGACGCCCTATGGGTGGTGGACCCGATCGACGGCACGGTGAATTTCGCACACGGCCTGCATCATGTCGCCGTTTCCATTGCCTGGGCAAGCCGAGGCGAAGCGTGCCTGGGCGTGGTGCACGCCCCATTCCTCGGCGAGACCTTCACCGCACTGAAAGGCCAGGGTGCCTTGTGCAACGGCAAACCGATTCGCACCAGTCACGTCATCGACCTCGACCGTTGCCTGGTAGGCACGGGCTTCCCCTACCGTCGCGACAGCCGCCCCCCTCTCATGCGCCGGTTGCAAGCCGTGCTCACCCACTGCCGGGACGTTCGGCGCAACGGCTCCGCGGCACTCGACCTGTGCGACGTGGCGTGTGGGCGGCTCGACGCCTATTACGAGAGCGTCTCCCCTTGGGATTTCGCCGCCGGGCAGTTGATTGCCCGCGAAGCCGGTGCCCGCACCGGCCACCTGTACCCCTGCCCAGAAGGCATTCCCCCGGACCTCTACGGCGAAAACCTGCTGGTGGCGAGCCCCGAGGTTCACGAGGAGCTCGCCGAACTGCTTCGCGCCGCGGATGACGACCGAGTGGAGTGAAAGTCGCCGATAGTAGCCGGCAATAGCATAGCTAGCTGCGCACTATTGGCGATGGCCACGACGCTCCGTCAGAATGGCGCCTACCCACAAGGAGATTGAGTATGTTCGTCGTCATCTACGGCCGCCCCGGCTGCCCCTTTTGCGTTCGTGCCCAGGCGCTGGCCGAGCGGCTCGAAGCCGCCGGAACCCTTCAGGGACAGCGCTACGTGAACATCTGGGCCGAGGGCATCAGCAAGGCCGACCTCGCCGAGCGCATCGGCAAGCCGGTCCACACCGTACCGCAGATCTTCGTCGACCAGCGGCATGTCGGCGGATTCACCGAGTTCGACCAGTTCGTCCGTGAACGCGGCCTGCTGGCGCCCAGCCAGAGCGCCTGAGCCGGGGTGACGCCGCTTCGGCCTTCGTGCTTATCCCGTTGAAAGCTCATCGTTGCCCACGACCTATACTGACGGCGTTTGACGGCGCATCAGGACAGAGGGAATGGCGCGATGCAACGGGAAGAATTCGTCCAGCAGCTTTGGCTCGACTACATCCACCGACACCCGGACATCGGTGCCCTGCGCCTGTGGCCAACCGACGCTTCAGCCGAATACCTGACTCTGCTGACGCTCAACCACGGCCCCTTCGCCGCCCGCGAGCTCACACCCTCTCTGGCGCGACTGGGCTACAGGCCCATACAACGCTATGCCATGGCCGACCGCGGCCTGCTGGTATCGCTGCTGGCTCCCGCCGACGACGGCGCCTGGCTGGTACTGGCCGAACTCCAGCTGGGCACGCTGTCGCGCGCTCCACGCGATAGCCTGACCCAGCTCATCGAGCACGCCCATCCGCGAGACTCACGCGGTCAGGATCTGCTCTGTCGTGGGCGCCCCTGGCCCATGCCCGACTGGCAAACCTACCGGGTGCTGCACGGTGCCCACCCGTTGGCTGGTTGGTTGGCCGTGATGGGCCCGAGCATGCATCACGCAGGCTATGACTGCGAGCGTCTGGATAGCGACATGGTCACGCTGGACGCAGCCATGGAGCAGGCCGGCCTATCCGGCAGCGCAGATCGTCACCACGGGGTCTTCCCCATTTCGCCGCTGCTCGAATACCGCTTCTATCCCACCTGTTCACGGCGCCTGGCCTTCTCCGATGGCGATGAGCATCGCATCGACCTGGGCGGCCTGGCTCTGGTACAAAAATGCCTCAGCAACGATCATGAGCGTGCCGTGGAGCTGCTACTCCCCCACCACACGCGGTGCGAAGTCAGTTGATCGTCCGTTATCCACATAAACTGTGGATAACGCTGTGCAAGGTGAACGACAACCAAGCGCCGATCGGCATGGCCATGGCATCTGGCTCGATATGATCAGATTTTCGACAAAAGCCCGAGCCGGTCGGCTCGGGCTTTTGTCGGGTTCGGCGTCACGTCGCGCCTCAAGCGTCGAACGTCATCTCCGGTACGTGATCCGGCACGATCAGCTTGCCTGCCGTCTTTTCGACGATTTCCTCGACACTCACCCCCGGCGCACGCTCCTTGAGAATGAAGGTGCCATTCTCGATCTCCAGATAGGCCAGGTCGGTCAACACGCGATTGATGCAGCCGGCACCGGTCAACGGCAGAGTGCATTTCTCGAGCAGTTTGGACTCGCCGTGTTTGGAAGCATGGGTCATGGTGCAGATGATGTTCTCGGCCCCGGCCACCAGGTCCATGGCACCGCCCATGCCCTTGATCAGCTTGCCCGGAATCATCCAGGAAGCGATGTTGCCTTCCTGATCGACTTCGAAGGCCCCGAGAACGGTCAGATCGACATGGCCACCGCGAATCATGCCGAAGGACTCCGCAGAGTCGAAGATCGCCGCGCCCGGACGGGCCGTCACGGTCTGCTTACCGGCATTGATCATATCCGGGTCGACCTCTTCCTCGGTGGGGAAACGCCCCATGCCGAGCAACCCATTTTCAGAGTGCAACATCACGTCGATGCCTTCGGGGACGAAATTGGCCACCAGAGTGGGAATGCCAATCCCCAGGTTGACGTAGAAGCCGTCCTTCAATTCCTGCGCCACGCGCTGCGCCATCTGTTCGCGAGTCAGTGCCATGGTATTTGCCTCTTGTGTTCGGTAGAGAAGCGTGTGGCCAGTCTCGCCGGCCACCTGCAGAAAAACGTGCGACCGGGCTCAGCCCTCGCGCACGGTGCGCTTCTCGATGCGCTTCTCGAAGGTGCCCTGAATGATGCGGTCGACGTAGATTCCCGGCGTATGGATCTGGTCCGGCTTGAGCTCGCCCGGCTCGACGACTTCCTCGACCTCGACCACGGTGACCTTGCCGCAGGTGGCAGCCAGCGGATTGAAATTCTGGGCCGTGTCGCGATACATGACGTTGCCGTAGCGGTCGGCCTTCCAGCCCTTGACGATGGCGAAGTCGGCGTGAAAAGCCTCCTCGAGAATGTAGTGGCGGCCGTTGAACTCGCGCACCTCCTTGCCCTCGCCGATCGGGGTGCCGTAACCGGTTGCGGTGTAGAAGGCCGGGATGCCCGCGCCACCGGCACGCATCTTCTCGGCCAGAGTGCCCTGGGGCGTCAGCACGACCTCGATCTCATCGTTGAGCATCTGCTGCTCGAACATAGCGTTCTCGCCCACGTAGGAGGCAAAGATCTTCTTGATCTGCTTGTCCTCGAGCAGCAACCCCAGGCCGAAACCATCGACCCCGCAGTTGTTGGAGAGCACGGTGAGGTCCTTGACGCCACGACGTTTGACCTCGGCGATCAGGTTTTCGGGGATGCCGCACAGGCCGAAGCCCCCGGCCGCTACGGTCATGCCGCTCTCGATACCTTCCATTGCCTCTTCGAAGGAGTACACGCGCTTGTCGAATCCGGCCATCGCGAAGCCTCGTCTTGTTGTGGGGTGAGTGAAAGACGGTACTCGAACAGTGTTGACCCGGCCAATATATTTGTTAAGTTTGTTTTTTTTATGGATTGATCCATTTAACAAATAAAACGATGACCATGACCGTCAAGCAGCTTCGCGCCTTCCAGGCAGTGGCCCAGACCCTGAGCTTCACCCAGGCCTGCGAGCACCTACACCTGTCGCAGCCGGCATTGAGCCTGGCCATCAAGGGGCTGGAGGAAACCCTGGGCGGCCCGCTGCTGATTCGCAGCACACGCAGCGTGCGTCTCACACCGGAAGGCGAGACGCTGCTTCCGCTGGCCAAGCGCATGCTGGCCGACTGGGACAACACCGAAGAGCTGTTGCGCCAGCGCTTTACCCTGCAACTCGGTCGGGTGGCCGTGGCGGCCATGCCCTCTTTCGCCTGCAACCGCCTGCCACCGGCACTGCGGGTCTTTCGCGAACGCTTTCCCCGCGTCAACGTCACCGTGCACGACGTCATCAACGAGCAGGTGATCGACATGGTCCATCAGCGGCAGGTCGAGCTTGGCGTCGCCTTCGAGCCTCAGTCCCATGAGGGGATCGACTTCCTGCCTCTCTTCGAGGACGCCTTCGTTGCCGTGGTTCCTCCCGACTCGCCGCTGGCCGGTGCCGAACGCATCGACTGGCATGCACTGCTGGCCCACGACTTCATCACTCTGCAGCGCCCATCGATGGTACGTATCCTGCTCGAGCGCACGCTGGCTCGCCGGGGCACCGAGCTGCCGGTGGCCTTCGAGAGCCATCAGTTGGCCACCGTGGGACGCATGGTGGCCAGCGGGCTCGGAGTGAGTGCCGTACCCGCTCTGTGCCAGGAGCAGATGCAGGAGCTCGGAGCGTGCTGCCGTCCGCTTCACGACCCGCCCATTCAACGCACCGTCGGCATCGTTGTCAGTGCCGGCCAGGAGCTGTCGGTGGCGGCCCGTGCCCTATGCGAAGTATTGCAGTCGACTCTGGCCGCTGCATCCCCTCCACCGTGAGTCACATCGCTGGGCAGCCCATAACCGATCCATTAGCATGTGCAGCTATCGCCATTACCTGCAAGGAGCGTGGCATGTCGACCCTCAAGGGGCTGGTCAGCGTGCTGCTACTGGTCATCACCACACTGGGCTGGGGAGTTCCGCTCGTCCTCCTCACGGCCATCAAGCTGATCACCCCGGGGCGACCGCTGCGGCGCCTGGTGGTCCGAGGGCTCAGCGGCGTTGCCCTCAACTGGGTGGGTTGCAACCTGTGGTGGATGCGCCACTGGCTGAAGCCTCAACTGAGCATGGAACTACCCCACGGGCTGTCGCCGGAACGCTGGTGGCTGGTCCTCTCCAACCATCGCTGCTGGACCGATATCTTCCTGCTCTTCTTCGCGCTTCACCGCCGGCTGCCGATGCCGCACTTCTTCGTCAAACGCCAACTGATCTGGGTACCCATCGTCGGCCTGGCCTTCTGGGCACTGGAATTTCCCATGCTACGGCGCCTGACACGCGAACAGCGCGAGCGCCACCCTCACCTGGCACGCCGCGACCGCGAAGCCACCGAGCGCATGTGCCGCCACGCCCGAGAACGCCCTATCGCCATTTACAACTTCGTCGAAGGCACCCGATTCACCCCCGCCAAGCAGGCTGCCCAGGCTTCGCCATACCGCCACCTGCTACGTCCCCGAGCCGGCGGCATCGCCCAGGTCGTCAGCCTGCTCGGAGACCGCTTGGGTGGCATCCTCGACGTCACGCTCCGCTACGCCAACCCCAACCCCACGTTCTGGGGATTTCTGTGCGGTCGCGAAGGACCGGTAACGCTCAGCGCCAGACGCCTGGCAGTGCCGGTATGGATGACTCAGGGCAGCTATCATGACGACCCGGATTACAAGGAACGCTTCCACTCATGGCTGAATGCCCTGTGGCAGGAAAAGGACGCAGCACTCGACTCGCGATAGCGTTGCTGGCGCTGCTGATGCTCGGTGCCTGTGCCGGCAGAGGCGGTGACGTGCAGCGGGCCGGTGAGCCCGGCATCGCCGGGCGCTGGGTCACCGTTCAGCGCGGCGACACGCTGGGCAGCATCGCGCGGCGTGCTGACGTCCCCCTGGAACGCTTGACCCGATTCAACCCCGGCGTGGACGCTCGACGTCTGGCGGTGGGTCAACGGCTGCTGGTTCCCACCCAGCGCGAAAGAGCGCCATCGGGAGGCCCCTACCGCTACCAGATTCGCCCCGGCGACACTTACGCCGGCATCGCCAGGCGCTTCGGCACCACAGCCGGGCGCATCCAGAAAGCCAATCCGGGCATCGACCCGCGCGGCCTGCGCATCGGTCAGGTCGTCCAGGTGCCGCTCAGTGACCGTACATCGCGCCAGACTGCCTCCACCTCGTCGAACCGGGCGGCAGCCTCGACCCAAGCCAGCGGCAAGCAGCCGACGACAAGTACCGGTGCCGAACCCTCCGGGTCGCTGCCGAGTTCGGCCAGCAACTGGCCCTGGCCGCTCGACGACTATCGCATCGTTCGCCGCTACGGCACCGACAGCCGCGGCACCCTGCAACCCATGCTGCTCGCCACCCAGCAGGGTGCTCAGGCCAAGGCAGTTGCCGATGGCGACGTTCGGTTTTCCGGTAGCATGCGCCAGCTCGGCCAGGTCGTCATCGTCCACCACGACGGCAATCTGCAGAGCGTGTATGCGCTATGTGACAGCCTGAGCGTGGAAGAAGGCAGCCGGGTTTCGCAAGGCACTCCGGTTTGCAAAGTGGGCTACAGCAATGCCACCGAGCGCCACGATCTGCTGTTCGACCTGCGCCATGGCGGCAAGCCCATCGACCCGCAGCGCGTGCTACGCTGACGCCATGGATCATGCTGACACCTCGAATGCCGAGATACTGCTCGATGTGCCGCCGCTGGTGCGTTACGACCGCCTGCTGGGAGAACCCGCAGCGCACGAGGCACTGCAACGTCTCGACCAGGAGCTGGACTGGCAGCAGCCGCAGCTTCGCCTGTACGGCAAGCTGCATTCGATCCCGCGTCAGCAGGTATGGATGGGAGATAGCGATGCGCGCTATCGCTATTCGGGCCGAGACTTCACGCCCACGCCCTGGCATCCACTGGTAGCAGGCATCCGCGACGCCGTCGTGACACGCTTGAACGCAGCCGGTGTGCCCACCTCGTTCAACAGCGTGCTGCTCAACCGCTACGCCGACGGCGGGGAGCGCATGGGTTGGCATAGCGATGACGAACAGGAACTGGGCAGCGACCCACTGATCGCCGCGGTGTCACTAGGCGCCGAGCGCCCGCTGCGCTTCCGCTGGCGACATGGAGAAGGCACGCCCTTCAACGTCTGGCTACCCCACGACAGCCTGCTGTTGATGGGCAGCGGTGTGCAACGTCGGCTCCAGCATGCGCTGCTTCCGCGCAAACGCCTCGGACTGCGTATCAGCCTGACCTTTCGCTGGATTCATACCGCCCCTCTCTCCTGATGCAATGATGCCTCGTCCCGGCCGGGACGAGGCATCATTGAAGTCGCCCTGATAGATAACGGTATAAAATCAGCCGCGATAGTAACCGGGCGTGACGAACGGCATCTTGGTCACGGTCATCGGCAGGCGTTTGCCGCGCACTTCGGCGTAGACGGTGGTCTCCGGAGCAGCCTGGTCGATGGCGACATAGCCCATGGCCACCGGCTTGCCGACGCTGGGCCCGAAGCCGCCGGAGGTCACGCGACCGACATGGTGATCATCCGCATCGTAGAGATCGGCGCCCTCGCGTACCGGAGCACGTCCCTCGCCCAGCAGTCCGACGCGCTTGCGCTGATGGTCCTTGGCATCGACTTGGTGCAATATCAAGTCTGCCCCCGGGAAGCCTCCGGGGCGTTCCCCGCCACGGCGGCGCGGTTTCCCGATCGCCCAGATCAGCCCGGCCTCCACCGGTGTGGTCTGGGTATCGATATCGTGGCCGTACAGACACAGGCCCGCCTCGAGCCGCAGCGAGTCACGCGCACCGAGGCCGATCGGCTCCACTTCCGGTTCGGCCAGCAAACACCTCGCCAGCGCTTCGCTCTGCTCGGCCGGCACCGAGATCTCGAAGCCATCCTCGCCGGTGTAGCCGCTGCGGCTGATCCACACCGGAATGCCTTCGATGGCAAAGTGGCCGTGCTGCATGAACACCATCTCGCAGGCCTCGGGACACAGCCGCTGCATGACCTTGGCGGCATCAGGCCCTTGCAGCGCCAGCAGGCCCCGATCCAGCACTTCCACGCGGTACGAATCGTCCAGGCCGGTCTGCAACAGCGCGATGTCCTGATCCTTGCACGCCGCGTTGACCACCAGATACAGATGATCGCCGGCATTGACCACCATCAGGTCATCGAGAATGCCCCCATCCTGGGACGTGAACAGAGCATAGCGCTGCATGCCCTCGGCCAGCCCCACGAGATCCGCCGGCACCAGGGTTTCCAGGGCTTCGGCCGGGCGCGGCCCATGCAACAACACCTGCCCCATGTGCGACACATCGAAGAGACCGCAGGCCGTGCGGGTCTGTTCATGCTCCTTCTTCACGCCCAACGGGTACTGCACCGGCATGGCATAACCCGCGAAAGGCACCATCTTTCCCCCCAGCTCCTCGTGAAGGCCATGAAGCGGGGTACGTTTGAGTTCGCTCATCGGGAAATCCTCTGCGAAAGCGGGGTGATCCAGGCCCATACGCAAGGAGGTGCCGCTCAGGGCACCTCCCAGGCCTGACGAAATGCCTAGGCATTCACCATCAGGACTTGTCGTGGTCCAGCTCTTCGCCCGGCAGCACGTCCTTGCCGTCGAAGTAGTCCTTGGTGACTTTGAAGACCACCGGCGACAACAGCGCCAGGGCGATCAGGTTGGGAATCGCCATCATGGCGTTGAAGGTATCGGCCATCAGCCAGATGAAGCCCAGGTTGGCCATGGCGCCCAGCGGAATCGCCAGCACGA
Source organism: Pseudomonadota bacterium (assembly GCA_051749645.1). Taxonomy (GTDB): domain Bacteria; phylum Pseudomonadota; class Gammaproteobacteria; order Pseudomonadales; family Halomonadaceae; genus Halomonas. The sequence goes on along the minus strand of JBNJIT010000010.1, from coordinate 76,906 downwards.
ACAGCACGCGATAGAGCATGATCGAGCGAGTACCGAACAGGAACTGGAAGCACTTCTCGCCGTAGAAGGACCACCCGAGAATGGTAGTGAAGGCGAAGATGGCCAGCGCCAGCGAAACCACCTGGTTGCCGACCCCCGGCAGGGCCGAATCGAAGGAGAGCGCGGTCAGGGAAGCCCCCGCCTCGCCGGTCTCCCATACCGTGGCGGTGAGAATGACCAGTGCGGTGATGGTGCAAACGACGATGGTGTCGATGAAGGTGCCCAGCATGGCGATCAGCCCCTGCCGAACGGGGTTCTTGGTCTTGGCCGCAGCATGGGCGATGGGCGCGCTGCCCAGGCCAGCTTCATTGGAGAAGATACCGCGTGCCACACCGAAACGAATGGCCGCCATTACCGCCGCACCTGCGAAACCGCCAACGGCGGCATGGGGGTTGAAGGCGTAGTAGAAGATCATGCTGAAGGCCTCGCCGAGCTGGCTGGCGTTCACGGCGAGCACGATGACACCCGCCACGACATAGGCAATGCCCATGACCGGCACTAGCTTGCCCGCCACCTTGGCGATACGTTTGATGCCGCCCAGAATCACCGCCGCGGCCAGCACCATGATGACCACGCCGGTCACCCAGTGCGGCAGCCCGAAGGTGGAGTCGAGCGCATCGGCCACGGAGTTGGACTGCACGGTATTGCCGATACCGAATGCCGCCACGGCGCCGAAGAACGCAAAGGCGCCCCCCAGCCACAGCCACTTCCGCCCCAGCCCGTTCTTGATGTAGAACATGGGACCGCCGACGTGATAGCCGGTGCTGTCGGTTTCGCGGAAACGCACCGCCAGCACGGCCTCGGCGAACTTGGTTGCCATGCCCACCAGCGCGGTGATCCACATCCAGAACACGGCACCCGGCCCCCCCAGGGCGATGGCCGTCGCCACACCAGCGATGTTGCCGGTGCCGATGGTGGCGGAAAGGGCCGTCATCAGGGCATTGAACGGCGAAATCTCACCGTCGTCTTCACTTTTGGTTTTGCCTTCGGGGGTACGCTTGTCATCACGCCCCTGCCACATGAGCTTGAAGCCCATGCCCAACTTGCGAATGGGCATCAGCTTGAGGCCGAGCTGCAGATAGATCCCGACCCCGAGCAGCAGGATCAGCATCAACGGCCCCCAGACCACGCCGTTGATGGCAGTGAAGATGGAGTTCAAGGTTTCCACGGAACGTCTCCCTTTAGAGTTGTTGCACTTATTTGTGAGCCGCCACCGGACATGGCGGACCATCTTAATGCTGGAATGCCTCGATCGAACGCATTCGATATGACTAACCGGCGTACGATAGCGGAATCTATCGACATTATGCCACCCTGACGAAAACTGACCTGACATCTCGGATGGCAGAGCGAGCGTACCGCGGGTTTCGTATCGGAAACAACGATTCCTGGTGCGACAATGCCCGCTCGCGCCACCGCTCCACCGGAGCCATGAACCCCCTCTCAGCCTAGTGAGCGGCCCCACCGCTGTCGAGCCGTACGCCACGCCCCGGCTGCCTCGGCACGGCCCGGACTGGACGGCGACGGTCGTTCAGGCCACCCTGAAGAGGTCGAGCGGGTGACCGCAACGCCACCGCCCGTGACGTCAGGCTCGCCAAAAGCCGTCAATGGCGTTAGCATTCACCCCATCAGAAAACCTTTTTCGTATAGGAAAACAGCATGAGCACGATTCCTGCCAACCTGCGCTACAACGACAGCCATGAGTGGGTGCTGGATAATGGCGACGGCACCGTCACCATCGGCATCACCGACCACGCTCAGGAAGCCTTGGGTGACGTGGTGTTCGTGGAACTGCCCGAAGTGGGACGAACGCTGGCGAAGGGCGACGAGTTCGGGGTGGTCGAATCGGTGAAAGCGGCGTCCGATCTCTACGCCCCGGTGGCCGGCGATATCGTCGAGGTGAACGAAGCGCTGGAAGACGCACCGGAGACCGTCAACGAAACCCCCTACGAGGACGGCTGGATCATGAAAGTGCGCCTGGCCGATGCCAGCGACATCGACGAGCTACTCGATGCCGACGCCTACCAGGCGCTGGTCGACGCCGAGGGCTGATACCGACTCCGTCGCGGCCCCCACCCAGGGGGCCTGTCCGTCACAGCCGAAATGCCCCACCCGTTAGCCGCCAACTGCCTACAGGTTGCTTCATGGTTCATGACACCCGCCGCCTGGCCGACCTGGCCGATCACGATGCCTTCATCCGCCGTCACAACGGCCCCGGCGCCGACGACGTCGCCGCCATGCTGGCAACACTGGACATCGACAGTCTCGACGCGCTGATGGCGCGCACGGTACCCGACGGCATCCGTCTGGAACGGGAGCTCCATCTCGATCCGCCGCGCACCGAACCCGAGGCGCTCGATTACCTGCAGCGCCTGGCGCGCCAGAACAAGGTCTTCAAGACCTACATCGGCCAGGGGTATCACGACACGCACGTGCCGGCGGTCATCCAGCGCAACGTGCTGGAGAACCCCGGCTGGTACACGGCCTACACGCCCTACCAGCCGGAGATCGCCCAGGGCCGTCTCGAGGGGCTGCTCAATTTCCAGCAGATGGTCATGGATCTGACCGGCATGCAGCTGGCCAATGCGTCACTGCTGGACGAGGCCACCGCCGCCGCGGAAGCGATGGCGCTGTGCAAGCGGGCCAACAAGAAGGCCAAGAGCAACGCCTTCTTCGTCGCCGATGACGTACTGCCGCAGACCCTGGACGTGGTGCGCACCCGCGCCCACTACTTCGACTACGAGCTGATCGTCGCACCGGCCGATGAGATCGGCGCACACGACGTCTTCGGTGCCCTGCTGCAGTATCCGGGTCAGAGCGGCGAAATCCGCGACCTGGCCCCGCTGCTGGCCAGCGCCCGCGAAAAAGGCATCATGACCTGCGTAGCCGCCGACATCATGAGCCTGGTGCTGCTCGCCGAGCCGGGGGCACTGGGTGCTGACATCGTGGTCGGCAACACCCAGCGCTTCGGCGTGCCCATGGGGTTCGGCGGCCCCCATGCCGCCTATTTCGCCACCACGGACAAGCTCAAGCGGTCGATTCCCGGCCGCATCATCGGCGTCTCACAGGACAGCCGCGGCCACACCGCCCTGCGCATGGCCATGCAGACTCGCGAACAGCACATTCGCCGCGAGAAAGCCACTTCCAATATCTGTACCGCTCAGGCGCTGCTGGCCAACATTGCCGGTTTCTATGCCGTCTACCACGGCGCCGAGGGGCTGACCACCATCGCCACGCGCATCCACCGACTGACCACCATCCTCGCCGAGGGGCTCACCCGTAACGGCGTGCGCCTGGCCCACGACACCTGGTTCGATACCCTGCGCCTGACCGGCGTGGACGCCGGCAAGATCCATGGCCGGGCGATGACCCACGAGATCAACCTGCGCTATTTCGCAGGCGGCGACATCGGCGTCTCCCTCGACGAGACCACCACCGCCCACGATCTGGACACGCTCTTCGACGTGCTGCTCGGCGAAGAGCACGACCTGTCGGTCGCCGCGCTGGACGAAGCGGTAGTGAGCGCCGGCAAGAGCGGGATTCCCGCAGGCTGCGAGCGCAAGTCGCCCTTCCTCAAGCACCCCACCTTCCAGCGCTATCGCAGCGAGACGGAAATGCTGCGCTACCTGAAGCGGCTTGAGAACCGTGACCTCTCGCTCACCCACGCCATGATCCCGCTGGGCTCGTGCACCATGAAGCTCAATGCCACCAGCGAGATGATCCCCATCACCTGGCCGGAATTCGCACGCATTCACCCCTTCGCTCCCAAGGAGCAGGTCGCCGGCTACCGGCAAATGATCAATGAACTTGCCGCTTTCCTGGTGGAGGTGACCGGCTACGATCACATCTCCATGCAGCCCAACTCCGGCGCCCAGGGCGAGTACGCCGGGCTGGTAGCCATTCGCCGCTACCAGGCGGCCCAGGGCGAGGAGCAACGCGACGTCTGCCTGATCCCCAGCTCTGCCCACGGCACCAATCCCGCTTCCGCCGCCATGGCCCACATGAAGGTGGTGGTCGTGGAGTGCGATACCGACGGCAACATCGATCTCGCCGATTTGCGCGACAAGGCCGAGCAGCATAGCGAACGCCTCTCGGCGATCATGCTCACCTACCCCTCCACCCACGGGGTCTTCGAAGCGGGCGTACGCGAGGCGTGCCGTATCGTCCACGACCACGGTGGCCAGGTCTACATCGACGGCGCCAACATGAATGCCCAGGTAGGCCTGACCCGCCCCGGCGATTTCGGCGGCGACGTCAGCCACCTCAACCTGCACAAGACGTTCTGCATCCCCCACGGCGGCGGCGGACCCGGCATGGGCCCCATTGGCGTCAAGCGCCACCTGGCGCCCTACGTCTCCAACCACGTGGTGACGCCCCTCGACGGGGTCAACGCCGAATGCGGCGCCGTCTCGGCAGCGGCCTTCGGCTCCGCCTCGATCCTTCCCATTTCCTGGGCCTACATCAAGATGATGGGCGCGCGCGGGCTACGCCAGGCCACCGAGCTGGCCATCCTCAACGCCAACTACATCGCCAAGCGGCTCGAAACGCACTACCCGATACTCTACCGCGGCAACGACGGCACCGTGGCCCACGAGTGCATCGTCGACGTCCGCCCACTGAAGGCGGCCTCCGGCATCACCGAGGAGGACATTGCCAAGCGTCTGATGGACTACGGCTTCCACGCCCCCACCATGTCCTTCCCGGTACCGGGCACGCTGATGGTGGAGCCCACCGAGTCGGAATCGCGCTTCGAGATCGACCGCTTCTGCGATGCCATGATCGCCATCCGCGAGGAGATCGCGAAGGTGGAAAATGGCGAGTGGCCGGCCGACGATAACCCGCTGGTCCGCGCCCCGCATACCATGGCCGACCTGATGGACGCCGAATGGGCTCGTCCCTACTCCCGCGAGCTGGGCGCGTTTCCGTCCGCTGCGGTCAAGGCGGCCAAAGTGTGGCCGGCCGTCAACCGCGTAGACAACGTGCTGGGCGACCGTCAGCTGATCTGCTCCTGCCCGAGCATCGACGAGTATCGCGACTAGCGAGGGGCAGGCATCCCCTGTCAGGCCAGATCCACCGGCTGTTCGCCGTGGCCGTAGAGCTCCTGCAGACGCTGCTCACGGAAACCCTCGAGCAGCCGTACGTATCGACGCGGCATCTGCGTGCCGGCGCGGGTCACCAGGTGCAGCGTCTCGTACTCCGGTCGCGATAGCGCCAACTCCTTGACCTGACGCTGCCAGGGCGAGGTTTCGAGCACCAGACGCGACACGACGGTGAAGCCGAGCCCTCGGGCCACGGCATCCAGCACCATGCTCACCTCGTTGGTGAAGCCCTGTCGCCGAAACTGGCCCATGGAGCGAAACTCCTCCGGGAAGTTGCTGCGCAACAGGCTGCGAGCGTGGTTGACACCGTCGGAATAGTTGATGAAACCGATCCCCATCAGCTCGGCGAGACCGGTGCCGGCGAAGTCTGCCGGCACCACCAGGCACAGCGCCTCCTGGTGCCACGGCACGCATTCCAGATCGGGGTGGCGCACCGGTTCGGTCACGATCCCCAGATCGTAGCGACCGGCGAGAACGTCGCCGACGATTTCGTGACTGAAAGCGAAGCTGTAGTTGACCGTGAGCCCGGCATGCATCTGCTGCTGGCCGAGAATGTACGGGTAGAGCATCAGCCCCACACTTCCCGGTGAAGCGATGCGACATTCACCGCTGTCCAGGGCGTCGTCATCCAGCGAATGGCGGAACTGCTCGTGCTCGGCGAACAGACGCAACCCGTAGTCATAGGCTCGTCGGCCCGCCTCGGTCAGCGTGAAGCGCCGACCCTGGCGATCCAGCAATGACTTGTCGAGGTAGCGCTCCAGCTTGCGCACGTGCTGACTGACGCCGGGCTGAGTCATCTCCAGGCGCTGAGCCGTACGGGTGAAGCTGCCGGTCTCGACCAGGGTGACGAAGGTGCGGAAGTATTGAGCATTGAACATGGGGTTCGCAGGACGCCTCGACGGCTGTCGGAAAGCCACATTCTAGCAGGCCCCATCGGCCTACGCAGCGCTGCGCCCACCCGAGCGGCGTGGTAGCATCGACACACGAACCATTCCTGATTCCGATACGTGAACCGGCGAGCCGTCGTTGCGATACCGGGACGGCTGCCGAGCAGCCGCTCGCGGTGCGGCCGCCAACGACGCATCGGGACGCCGCGCGACAAGGACGCTCCATGCCCGACACTCTCTCCAGCACCGTTTCACCGCTACGCAGCCTCGAGGTGCTATCCCAGCACGAGGTGAATCGCCTGCGCGACACCTCCAAGGCGGGGCTCCATGACCTGCTGCGACGCTGCGCCCTCGCCGTGCTCAGCTCCGGCAACATGACCGATGACAGCCTGGCACTGATGGAGACCTACCGCGATTTCGACATCGAGGTGCTCCAGCAGGACCGTGGCATACGCCTCAAGCTCAGCAACGCGCCCGCCGAAGCCTTCGTCGACGGCAAGATGATCCGTGGTATCCGCGAGCACCTGTCCTCGGTGCTGCGCGACATCGTCTACGTCTACAACGAAATCCAGACCCACCAACGCTTCGATCTCTCCACCGGCGAGGGGACCACCAACGCGGTCTTCCACATTCTGCGCAAGGCGGCCATTCTCCAGCCCGGACGCGATCCGAGCATGGTGGTGTGCTGGGGTGGCCATTCGATCTCGCGGGAAGAGTACGACTACACAAAGAACGTGGGCTATCAGCTGGGACTACGCGACCTCGACATCTGCACCGGCTGCGGCCCGGGCGCCATGAAGGGCCCGATGAAGGGTGCCAACGTCGCTCACGCCAAGCAGCGGCGCAGCGAAGGCCGCTACCTGGGGATTTCGGAGCCCGGCATCATCGCTGCCGAGGCACCCAACCCACTGGTCAACGAACTGGTGGTGATGCCCGACATCGAGAAGCGCCTAGAAGCCTTCGTCCGCGTGGGACATGGCATGGTGGTTTTCCCTGGCGGCGTCGGCACTGCCGAGGAGATCCTCTACCTGCTGGGTATCCTGCTGCATCCCGACAACGTCGACATGGCGATGCCGGTGGTCTTCACCGGCCCGGCCAGCGCCGCCGACTACTTCCGACGCATCGACGAATTCCTCGGCTACACCCTCGGTGAGGCCGTGCGCGACAAGTATCGCATCATCGTCGACGACCCGGTCGAGGTGGCCCGCACGCTTCGCAAGGGCATCGACGACGTCACCGATTTTCGCCTCACTCACCAGGATGCTTTCCACTTCAACTGGCGGTTGACCATCGCCCGCGACTTCCAGGCACCTTTCGAGCCGACCCACCAGGCGATGGCCAGCCTGGCACTGCACCGCGAACAGCCGGTCCATGAACTGGCAGCCAACCTGCGCCGTGCCTTTTCGGGCATCGTGGCCGGCAACGTCAAGGAGCAGGGACTGCGGGCGATCGAATCCCATGGCCCCTTTCAACTCCACGCCGAGCCAGAGCTGATGCACCGCCTCGACGAGCTGCTGGGCTCTTTCGTTGCCCAGGGACGCATGAAGCTGCCCGGCAAGGCCTACGAACCCTGCTATACGCTGAAGTGACAGCGAGTGCTACGCTTTGTCTGAAAACTGCCTGCGCTCGGTCATACGTCGTTAAAAATCGGCTCAAAGTACTCATTTACACCACGTAAACTCCGTCTTTTCACCGATTTTTGCCTTGTCTGACCATCGCTCGACGACTTTTCGGACAAAGCTTAGACGCTGGGGGCCCTGCCCCACAGCCACAAGGCATGCAGTAGCAGCCCCAGCGTCGCGCCGTGCGCCAACAGCAGCTGCCAGCTGAGCCAATCGCTCATCACCGCATGCCACAGCCCCATGCCGACCGCACCTGCCACCAGACACAGCCCCAATCGCTTGAGCAGCGCCGGCAGCCGACGGCGCTGCTCCGCCACCAAAAGCCGCCAGTTCAGCGTCGTGACCACGGCTACCACGACCAGGGCCATGAGAATCAGCGACAGCCGGGTGTCATGACCGCCGGCCAGATAGCGTGGCACGGTGGCGACCATCAACACGAGCAGCCCCAGCATGAGGCTGAACCGCTCGGCGGTCGATTGCGTCGTCATCAGGCCACCTTGAGCTGCTGATCCTCTATCCACTCCTCTACCCAGGGCAAGGCAGCGTCGTCGGCCATGAAGGTCTCCATGGCATCGACTTCCAGACGCTCGCCCAGGCGGCTGGCACCCAGGCCGGCGAGCATCTCGTCGAGACGTCGGCCGGCGCCGCAGAACGTCTCGCCATAGGAACTATCGCCCAAGGCGATCAACCCGTAGCGCAGCCAGGCCAGAGAAGGACTCCGCTCATCGAGAGCGCGAGCAAAGGGCACGAAGTTGCCGGGAAAATCCCCGCTGCCGGTGGTGGAAACGCAAAATAACGCCAAGTCGGGCGAGGCGTCGACCAGGTCTTCGAGGGTCGGCTGCTCGAGAATGGCGACCTCGTAGCCAGCCGCCTCGAAAAGCGGGCTGACCTGTTCGGCAACATCGAGGGCGCCGCCATACATGGTTCCAACGAAGATTTTCAGCATCGGCATGTCGTGGGGATACCTAAGTATTTTAATCGGAAAAATGACGTGACGCGCACCGCTCGCGCATCACCATGCACTCGCGATCAAGTCCGAGTACAATGCTCGGACTTCGTTCACGGGAGGCAGCATGACAGCAACCTTCGAAGCCTGGATCACTCCGATCATGATCGGTGGCCTGATCCTGTTCATGGGCTTCATCATCTGGGATCTGGCAAAACAATCCCAAGCCGGGCGCTTCGGCACCCTGATGCTGTTCGTGGTGCTTGGCGCCGGCATGCTGGGCTACATTCTCAAGGTAGTCATCACCTGGCTGATCGAGCGCGGCGGCGGCGTATGACGGCTGTCGTCATTGCGGTGCCGGCCCTTCGTAGCCCTCCACCTGACTCTTGAGCTTCTGTCCGGGGCGGAAGGTCACCACCCGCCGCGCAGAAATGGGAATCTCCTCCCCGGTCTTGGGGTTGCGCCCCGGCCGCTCGCGCTTGTCGCGCAGATCGAAGTTACCGAAACCGGACAGCTTGACCTGCTCGTTCTCGCGCAGACAAGCACGGATCTCCTCGAAAAAGGTCTCCACCATCGCCTTGGACTCCCGTTTGGTGAGCCCCAGTTCCGCGTGGAGATGCTCGGCCAACTCAGCCTTGGTCAACGCACCCATGTCGTCTCCCTCATGGTGGGCGGTCCACCCCGCCGCCGTTGCGACGAACAGGGCGCCACCGAAAACGGTCGCGCCCTTGCGTCATCCGCCATGGCGGAACCCGTCAACCGCGTAGTTCGGCACCCAGGTGCTGCTGCGATTCGGCGACGATGGCATCGACCAACTGATTGATTTCCTCGTCATTCAGCGTGCGCGAAGGATGCTGCCAGGTCAAGCCCAGGGCCACGCTCTTGCGACCCTGGGGTACGCCCTTGCCCCGATAGACATCGAACAGCCGGCTTTCGGTGAGCCACTCACCGGCCTGAGTACGCAACGTATCCAGCAGCGCCTGGACCGGCAGGCTCTCATCGACCAGGAACGCCAGGTCGCGGCGCACTTCCGGGTAGCGCGACAAGGGGCTGAAGGCTGCAATCCGGCCTTGAGTCAGCGCCTCCTGGCGCACCTCGAAGAGCAGCGCATCGCTGCGCAGGCCCAGCCGAGCTCTTACACCAGGGTGCAAGGCGCCAATCCAGCCTACCGCCTCGCCGCGGTGGAGAATGCGGGCGCTTTGGCCGGGGTGCAACGCAGGATGCCCGGCGGGCTCGAAACGCCAGGACTCGGGCTCGCCGCCCAGACCGATCAGGCTCTCCAGGTCGCCCTTGAGGTCGAAGAAATCGACTCTCTCCCGGCCTCCGGCCCAGCCTTCCGGCTCGCGCGGCCCGCTCACCAAGGCTCCCAGCATGGGAGTTTGCTCGAGGGCATCCAGCTCACCGCGAAACACCAGGCCAGCTTCGAAGAGACGCACCCGATTCTGCTGGCGATTGAGATTGTATTCCAGCGCTCGCACCAGCCCCGGAAACAGGCTCGCGCGCATCACCGAGAGATCGCTGGAAATCGGGTTGGCCAGCCGCGGCGAAACGGCATCGGGGAGCAGCGCCGCTTGCAGCTCGGGTGCCACGAAGCTGTAGGTCACGGCTTCCTGGTAGCCGCGGGCCACCATCTGTCGGCGCAGCCGAGCCAGCGGCACGCGGGACTCATGGTCGGCGCGCAACCCCAGACGGGCCTTGGGACGCCGTACCGGCAGGCGATTGTAGCCGTGGATACGCGCCACTTCCTCGATGAGATCCTCTTCGATGGCGATGTCGAAACGCCAGCTCGGCACGCGGATTTGCCAGCCATCGGCCGAGGCGGTGACCGCCATGCCCAACCGCTCGAGAATGTCGGCGACCTCTTCCGCCGGCAGCCCCTTGCCCAGAGCCTGCTCGAGGCGTGCCTCACGCAACCGCACCTCACGCTCACCGGGCAGGTGGTCGTCGTTACGCGACTCCACCAGCGGGCCAGGCTCCCCACCCGCGATATCGACGAGCAACCGTGTGGCCCGCTCCACTGCCTCGCTGGTTAAGAGAGGATCGACGCCGCGCTCGAATCGGTGCGAGGCATCGGTGTGCAGGCCGTAGGTACGCGCTTGGCCGGCTACCGCCAAGGGCGAGAAGAACGCCGACTCGAGAAAGATGTCGCACGTAGCAGCGTTCACGCCGGAATGCTCGCCCCCCATGACCCCGGCAATGGCCAGCGGGCCGCGCTCGTCGGCGATCACCAGGGTATCGTTGTGCAGAGCGACGGTCTGACCGTCGAGCAGCACCAACTGCTCGCCCTCGCGAGCCAGACGCACGATGACGGCACCCTGCAGGTTGACACGGTCGAAGGCGTGCAGCGGCTGGCCGAGCTCGAGCATCACGTAGTTGGTAACATCGACCACCGCGTCGATCGACCGCAGACCGCTGCGACGCAGACGCTCGACCATCCACAGCGGCGTTTCGGCGGTCACGTCGACCCCCTTGATCAGCCGGCCGATGTAGCGCGGGCAGCGCTCGGCATCCTCGACGCGCACTGCAAAGGTCTCGTCATGGCCAGGGGCCACCGGTTCAGTACGCGGCCCCTCCACTTCCAGGCGATTGAGCACCCCCACCTCGCGGGCCAAGCCCTTGATGCTCAGGCAGTCGCCGCGATTGGGAGTGAGGTCGACCTCGACGCAGTGATCGTCGAGGCCCATCCAGGCCCGAAAGTCCTCGCCCACCGGCGCATCGGCCGGCAACTCGAGGATCCCGCTCGACGTCTCCTCGACCATGCCCAGCTCGGAAGCGGAACAGATCATGCCGCGCGACTCGACGCCGCGTAACTTGGCCTTCTTGATCGCGAAGTCGCCCGACAGCACCGCCCCCACGCGGGCAAAGGGCACTTTCTGGCCGGCCGCCACGTTGGGCGCCCCGCACACCACCTGGGCCAGCTCACCGCTGCCGTCCTCGACCTGGCAGAGCGACAGCTTGTCGGCGTTGGGATGGGGCTCCTTGCTCACCACCTCGCCCACCACGACGCCCGAGAAGAGCGCGGCCGCCGGTTCGATGGCATCGACTTCCAGGCCGGCCATGGTGATCTGGTCGGCCAACCCCTGGACATCCAGCTGCGGCGACACCCACTCGCGCAGCCACTGTTCGGAAAATTTCATGACGAATCCCGTGTACTGTGTAGTGAAGTCGGCTCAGGCGAACTGGCGCAGGAAGCGCAAATCGTTGTCGAAGAACAGGCGCAAGTCGTTCACCCCATACCTCAGCATGGCCAGGCGTTCGGCACCCATGCCGAAAGCGAAGCCCTGGTAGCGCTCAGCATCGATGCCCGAATGCCGGAACACTTCGGGATGTACCATCCCGCAGCCCATCACTTCCAACCAGCCGCTGTGACCGCACACCCGGCAGCCATCGCCGGAGCACATCACGCACTGAATATCGACCTCGGCCGAGGGTTCGGTAAAAGGGAAGTAAGAAGGCCGGAAACGCACCGACAGATCGTCACGTTCGAAAAAGGCGTGCAGGAAATCCTCGATGGTTCCCTTGAGGTCGGCGAAGCTAACGTCTTCATCGACCAGCAGCCCCTCGACCTGGTGGAACATCGGCGTATGGGTCAGGTCGGAATCGCTGCGATAGACTCGCCCCGGACAGACGATGCGGATCGGCGGCGCCTGCTCCTTCATGGTGCGCACTTGAACCGGCGAGGTATGGGTGCGCAGTAGGCGGGTGGCATCAAAGTAGAAGGTGTCCGCCATGCCGCGGGCCGGATGGTGAGCGGGGATGTTGAGCGCTTCGAAGTTATGATAGTCGTCTTCGATCTCCGGCCCCACCGCCACATCGTACCCGACACGGGTGAACAGCCCCTCGATGCGCTCCAGGGTCATGGTCACCGGATGCAGTCCACCGCTGGCCTGGCCTCGCCCTGGCAGGGTCACGTCGATGCGCTCGTCAGCCAGACGCGCCTCGAGTTCGGCCTTCTCCAGAGCCTGGCGGCGTACGTCGAGCTCCTCGGCGAGTGCCTGCTTGGCCTGGTTGATGCGCTCCCCCGCCGCCGGGCGTTCGGCAGCAGGCAGAGCACCGAGGCCCTTGAGCAGAGCGGTGATCTCACCCTTCTTGCCCAGGTAGTGCACACGTAACTCGTCGAGTGCCGAAATGCTCCCGGCGGCCTGAATCGCCTCGCGAGCCTCGGCAACCAGTGTGGGAAGATGATCCATCCGTTGTGCTCCGAATCTGATAAAAAAACAGGGGAAGAGCGGCTGCTCTTCCCCTGTGACGGATCGGCGTCAGTTCGGGTCGGCCATCGCCGACCCGGCACCCTCGGTCGACACCACTTACTGGGCAGCCTTGGCCTTCTCGACGATGGCGGCAAACGCTGCCTTCTCGTGAACGGCCAGATCGGCCAGCACCTTGCGGTCGATCTCGATGCCGGCCTTCTTCAGACCGCCCACGAACCGGCTGTAGGACAGGCCGTGCTGGCGTGCACCGGCATTGATACGCTGGATCCACAGGGCGCGGAACTGGCGCTTGCGCTGGCGACGGTCGCGATAGGCATACTGACCGGCCTTGATGACAGCCTGCTTGGCCACGCGGAAGACGCGTGAACGGGCACCGTAGTAGCCCTTTGCCTGCTTGAGAATCTTCTTGTGACGACGACGAGCGACGACACCACGCTTGACACGAGTCATGTTTCACTCCTGACGTTGAAAGGGTCTACCAAGGTTCAGAGGTTGGGCAGCATGCGCTGAACGAGCTGCTTGTCGGCATCGTGGATCTGCTTCATACCACGCAGCTGACGCTTCCGCTTGGTGGACTTCTTGGTCAGGATATGGCTCCGAAACGACTGCTTGTGCTTGAAGCCGTTGGCCGTCTTCTTGAAGCGCTTGGCAGCGCCACTGTTGCTCTTGATTTTCGGCATGAGATGAACTCCGCTCGAGAATTTTTCAGAAAATCCGGGGCCGATGGTCGGCGCGAGCGCCGACCACCCGTTTGACGGGCCTTCGGATCACTTCTTCTTGGGGGCAAGGATCATGATCATCTGGCGCCCTTCCATCTTGGGGAAGGATTCCACGGTACCGATCTCTTCGAGATCGGCCGCCACCCGCTCCATCAGCCGACGGCCAATGTCCTGGTGTGCCATTTCACGACCGCGGAAGCGCAGCGTGACCTTACCCTTGTCACCACTTTCGAGGAAACGCGTCAGGTTCTTCAGCTTGACCTGATAGTCACCCTCGTCCGTGTTAGGCCGGAATTTGACTTCCTTGACCTGAATCTGCTTAGTCTTCTTCTTTTGAGCCGCCTTCTGCTTCTTCTGCTCGAAGACGAACTTGCCGTAATCCATGATCTTGCAGACGATCGGATCGGCATTGGAAATCTGGACGAGGTCCATACCGGCGGCTTCGGCACGCTCCAGCGCCTCGCTGGTGGGCACGATGCCCAGCTGCTCGCCGTCGCTGTCGATCAGGCGAACCTGATCCTCGGTAATGCGCTCGTTCATTGGTGGGCGCTTTTCCTGAGGGCGCCCTCTCGGGTTGCTTCGCTTGATCGTTCCGTCTCCGTTCCGGTAATTGACGATGCCGTTGCCAACTCTGTCTTTACCAACCTTCGGCACGCAGCCAATCGATGAGGCCATCGACGGGCATGGTACCGAGGTTCTCGCCACTGCGTGTACGCACGGCGACCGAGTCGGCCTCGACCTCCTTATCTCCTACCACCAGGAGATAGGGAACTTTCTGCAACGTATGCTCGCGGATTTTAAAGCCGATCTTCTCGTTCCTCAAGTCCGCCTTGACGCGCAGGCCGATTTTCTGCAGGCGTTGCTCGAGATCCTGGGCATAATCGCGCTGAGCGTCGGTAATGGTCATCACCACCGCCTGCTCAGGCGCCAGCCAAAGCGGCATGGCACCGGCATAATGCTCGATCAGGATGCCGATGAAGCGCTCGAACGACCCCAGGATGGCCCGGTGCAGCATGACCGGCGTCTTGCGTTCGCCGTCCTCGTCGACGTACTGCGCTCCCAAACGCCCTGGCAGATTGAAATCGAGCTGTAGGGTACCACACTGCCAGACACGATTGAGACAGTCGCGCAGGGAAAACTCGATCTTGGGGCCGTAGAAGGCGCCCTCCCCCGGCTGCAGCTCCCAATCGAGTCCGGTGGCATTCAGCGCCGCCTCCAACCCGGCTTCCGCACGATCCCAGAGTTCGGGTTCGCCCAGGAAGTCGTCTTCGGGACGCGTCGAGAGCTTGAGCTCGACGTCCTCGAAGCCCAACTCCCGATAGACCTTCAGGGTCAAGGCGATGAAGGCCTCGGCCTCGGCCTGTATCTGGCCTTCGGTACAGAAGATGTGGGCGTCATCCTGAGTGAAGGCCCGCACCCGCATGAGACCATGCAGCGAACCGGAGGGCTCGTTGCGGTGACAGCTGCCGAATTCGGCCAGGCGCAGGGGAAGGTCCCGATAGCTCTTCAGCCCCTGATTGAAGACCTGCACGTGACAGGGACAGTTCATCGGCTTGACGGCGTATTCGCGCTTTTCCGACTCGGTGGTGAACATCAGCTCACTGTAGTGACCCCAATGACCGGATTTCTTCCACAACGAGAGATCCACCACCTGAGGCGTCTTGATCTCCTGATAGCCGTGCTCGATCTGCACGCGACGCATGTATTGCTCGAGCGCCTGATAGAGAGTCCAGCCGTTGGGATGCCAGAACACCATGCCCGGCGCCTCTTCCTGAAGGTGGAAAAGGTTCATGCGCTTGGCCAGCTTGCGGTGATCGCGCTTCTCCGCCTCTTCGAGGCGCTTGAGATAGGCCTTGAGCTGTTTCTTGTCGGCCCAAGCGGTGCCATAGATGCGCGTCAGCATCGGCTTCTCGGCATCGCCACGCCAGTAGGCCCCGGCCAGCTTGGTCAGTTTGAAAGCCTTGAGATGGCGCGTATTGGGCACGTGCGGCCCACGGCACATATCGGTATATTCCTCATGATGGTAGAGACGAATGGTCTCTCCCTCGGGAATATCGCGCACGATTTCCTGCTTGTACGGCTCATCACGGTGCAGGAAGGTCAGCATCGCCTGATCGCGGTCGACGTACTCGCGCACCACGTCGTATTCGTGGTCGATCAGTTCCTTCATGCGCGTCTCGATCGTCGCCAGATCGTCAGGCGTTACCGACTGGCCGAAGTCGATGTCGTAATAGAAGCCGTCGTCGATCACCGGCCCGATCGCCATCTTGGCCTCGGGATAGAGCTGCTTGACAGCGTGGCCGATCAGGTGGGCGCAGGAGTGGCGAATGATCTCAAGCCCCTCGGGATCCTTGGCGGTGATGATCGACACCTCGGCATCGTGGTCGATGATGTCGGCGGCATCGACCGGTTCGCCGTCGATCTTGCCGGCCACGCACGCCTTGGCAAGGCCAGGGCCGATGGACTCGGCCAACTGCATCACGGTCAGGGGTTCAGGGAAGGTTTTCTGACTGCCGTCTGGCAGGGTCACGATGGGCATGCAAGCGTCCTTTGCACAGTGGTGATCCATACCAGGGATCACATGTCGCGGTTCATGGCGTGTGAAACGGCGCCAGGACACACGGCCCGCCCATTACCCTGAGCGAAAGGGGGACGATCTTCATCGCCCCGCCGCGCGCCGCGCCAAGCGCGTATCCTAGCAGAACCTTGTCCTGCCGTGCCACGGCCCAACATGCATCGGGGGTGCCCGAAGGCACCCCCGATGCCGGGCCAATGGCCCGTCTTTGCATCACCTTGGCACGCCTGAACGTGCCTGGGCGTTAGTTACTGATCTCGACCCGACGGTTCTGGGCGCGGCCCGCGTCAGTCTCATTGGTGGCAACCGGACGCTCTTCCCCGTAGCCCATGGTACGCATGCGGCTGGCGTCAATGCCCTGGGAAACCAGGTAGTCCTTGACGGAGTCCGCGCGGCGCTGCGAGAGATCGCGGTTGTACTCGGCGCTACCGATGGAGTCGGTATGGCCGGCAATGTTGACGTTGATCTCGGTGTTCTCGTGCAGCGCCTCTGCCACTTCATCCAGCGTACCCTCTGCGGCGGGGCGCAGCTCGGCCGAGTCGAAAGCGAAGTTGACGTCACTGGAGAGCGTGACCGTCTCGAACTCGGGTTCCGGCTCGGGTTCCGGCTCCGGCTCAGGCATGGGTTCCGGTTCGGGTTCCGGCTCCGGGGTACGATCCGCACAGAGGAGCCCGCCAATAGCGGCACCGGTGACAAAGCCCATGCCCGTACCGACCTCTTCGTCGGACTCGCCGCTGGTGGCATGACCGATACCGCCACCCACCAGACCGCCAGCAATGCCGCACACGACCGGCTGCTGATACCAGGCGCGCTTGTTGGAGGTATCGCTGGAGGCGCTGGAAGCCCCGCCGTCGATAGTGGTCGCACAGCCCGAAAGACCGACAACCAGTGCAGAACCCAGTAGCAATCCTGTCGTTGATGTCTTCATGCAAGACTCCTTCTCATCGTCTATCCGTACAGCTCGTCATGAGCAACGGACGTCCAGGGGAAAATAATGACCCGGCGCTTCCCCAGTGTAGATACTTTCATCACCCGGCGCTTAATAGTGTAGAAGCTAAAACGGGCGATTAAAAACATTGCCACCTTGGCGAATGACTCGATCTCTCGAGCCGTTCACTTTCGATACTCCACCAGCGAGCCGTGAGCGAGAGAGTGCAGCAGCGCCAGCAGCGATGCAAACGATATTTCGGTTCTTTCACCCTCTGGCTGAATTGCCGCTCCTCAGTGAAGGCTCGCGGGCCAGTTGCTGCGAAAGACCAGCACCGCTTGAGCGGCCTCTAGCACCGGTTCGCGCAGTTCGTTCTCCACCGCCAGGCGCTCCTTGTCCTCTCGCATCCGGTCGCGCGGAGCAAGCGCCTGGCGTGCCGAATGAGTGTGGAGGTGACTGGTGCGGGCATAGAGCTCGCCAAAAACCCGGAAATCGTCGCGCTCGATCAATTGCGGGTCGAGAATTTCCAGCAGCACCTTGCAGCGCCAGGCACCTTCGGTGATATCGACCTGTTCCTGAAGCAGGGCCGAAGCGACCATTTCCAGGTTTTCCAGGCAGTTCTGGTGTGCCTGTCGCTGCTCGCCTTCATGAAAGGCCTGGCGACGACGGACTTCACGCCATAGCGTTACGGCATAGGCACCGAGCCCGGCGATGATCGTCAGCCCCAGCGCCAGCAGGATCAGGGAAGTGGTGGTCGTCATGGGATATCCACGCAGTAAGGATGTGGGCGACGCATTGTATCGCATCACGCCGCCACATCAGACCCTGGGGAAACGCTACCCCCAAGCCCACCCGGACGCATAGTGATCCAGCAACAGCACGCCGAAAACGCCGAGTATGTAGCGGATCGAAAACCAGAAAGCCGCCAGCGGCGCACGCGGATCCTCCCCGCGCCACACCCGCCAGTTCCAGACCATGAAGCGAGCGTTGAGTACCATGACGCCCAGCAGATAGAGCACGCCGCTCATGCCGATGACGAACGGCAAAAGCGTCACTGCCACGGTCAGCCAGCCATACAGCCACACCTGCAGCCGCGTGAACGCTTCGCCATGGGTGACCGGCAACATGGGCACGCCCGCCTTGGCATATTCATCGCGCTTGTGGATCGCCAGCGCCCAGAAATGGGGCGGTGTCCAAGCAAAGACGATCAGCACCAGCAGCAGCGGTTCCGGTCCCAACTGCCCGGACACCGCCGTCCAGCCAAGCAGAGGAGGAGCAGCGCCAGCCAGTCCGCCAATGACGATGTTCTGTGGCGTAGCCCGCTTGAGAAAGGTCGTGTAGATCAGTGCATAGCCAAGCAATGACCCCAGAGTGAGCCAGGCAGTGAGCGCGTTCACTTGCCACAGCAATAATCCGATTCCCGCCACCGACAGCAACGTTGCCCAGGCCAACGCCACCGGCGTGGGCATACGTTGGGTGGCCAAGGGGCGCCGCGAGGTGCGCAGCATCATGGCATCCAGGCGACGGTCGACCACGTGGTTGAATGCCGCCGCGCCGCCGGCCGACAGGGCGATCCCCACGAGCCCGAACACCACCGCCTGTGGCGAGGGCAGCGTAGGCGATGCCAGCGCCATGCCCACCAGGGCGCATACCAGCATCACGACCACCACACGGGGCTTGCACAAGGTGATCAAGTCGCGCCACGACCAGCGCGTCTGGGCCATGGCGACGAGCGGACCCTTCATGATGTCCCGGATGCCCTGGCGTTTGATTGCCGCATTAGCCATGCGTCCACTCCTTGCCCGTTCGTTGTTCGTTCATCACATGGTGCGCTCCGGAAAAGCGCCATTGCCACACCGCCAGTGCCAGACCGATCACCAGCGCCACGGCACCGGCCGTGTGCAGCAGTGCCAGCCACAGCGGCAGCCACAGCAGCACATTGGCCACGCCCAGCCCCAGCTGCACGCCATACGCCACCAGCATTCCACCCAGCCAGGGTCGCAGGGCCACGATTCGCCAGTAGCGAGCGGCCAGCAGTACGATCACCCCACCCAACAGCAAGGCTCCCAAGCGATGGCCATGATGGATGGCCACCCGGGCATCGGCGTGCAGCTGGCCATGCAGGTAATTGGGCCCCACGGTCTGGGAGAGATGGAACCCTTCGCTCCAGTCCATGCTTGGCCACCACTGACCGTTGCAGGTGGGAAAACCCTGGCAGGCAATCCCCGCATAGTTGCTGGATACCCAGCCGCCCAGTGCCAGCTGCAGCACCAGCAGGGCAATGGCAGCCATCCACAGCGGCGTCAGGCGGCGCGGCACGTGGACGACGTCGGGGCGCCGTTCGAACCACCGCAGACGAAGATGCAGCCACAGGAAGAGCGTGAGCACCATCAGACCGCCCAGCAAGTGCAGGGTGACCACCTGCGGCCACAACTGGAGCGTCACGGTGAAAGCCCCGAACGCCCCCTGCACGAGGATGGCGACCAGCAATGCCAGATTGACCCGCCAAGGATAGCCGGGGCGGCGGCGCAGCCCGCTGCCGAGAACCAACAGTGCAATCACCAGCAGCCCCAGCAGCGATGCGATATAGCGATGCACCATCTCGACCCAGGCCTTGAAGGACTCGAGCGGCGCATGAGGGGAATGCAGCAGCGCTCGCTCAGCATCCGGCACCACCAATTCACCGTAGCAGCCCGGCCAATCCGGACAGCCGAGCCCGGCATCCACCAAGCGCGTCCAGGCGCCCACCAGAACCACCAAGGCCGTAAAAGCCACGCCGGCAAGGCTCAGCGCCTTGAGCCAGCGCAAGCGCACGGCATCGGGCGGTGCCGTCCGTCCTTCCGACAGTCCCTGGGTCAACGAGTCGCTCACCGTGCCTCGCTCCTTGTCAACGTCATCTCCTCGCAACGCGCGCCACTACGGCTCGGGATTCATGCTCAGCAGGCGCTCGACATCGTCGAGCACGTCGTTGGGATCCACCTGTGCCGAGTAGCCCAGCACCGCACGGCCTTGCGGGTCGAGCACCCACAGCCGACCCGGTGTCTGCCACTGTGGCGCCGACGCCCACTGCACGGCACTCTCGCCCGGCAACGGCTCGCCCTCACCACCGACACGCAGGCGGCTCACCCGCGGCGCCTCGCGGCCCAGCGCCCGATGCAGACGCCACCACTGATCGGCCAGGCGCTCGCAGTCATCGGAGCAGTCGTAGGCCAACAGCCAATCGTCGTCGTCATGGCTCGCACTCTCGGTCAGAGGCCACTGCGCAAGCGCAGGAATGTCGGGATCCAGCTCCCCGTGCGCGGTGCGCTCTTCGGGAATGCCCACGCGCCACTCCACCATCCCCCACGCCACCACCATCGGTGCTGCGAAGATGGCAATCAACGCCAGCAACTTGAGGCGCTGACGGCGCGGATTCAACGACTGTGCCATGAGTTCTCTTCCTCCTCCTCTGAGCCGCGTTCCATCGCCTCCGGATCGCGCCTGCGACCGCGGCGTCTGCGCCGCCCACCCACGACCATCACTACCAGTGCCGCCAGAGCCAGCCCCCACCACTGCACGGCATAGCCGAGGTGGCGGCTGGGGGGCATCACGCTGGGCTGCCACCACTCGGGGTAAGCGCCATCCCCCCGAGTCACGTGCAGCCACCCATCGTAGGCGAAACCTTCCAGGTCGGGCCACGCGTTTAGGTCGATGCGTTGCACGCGCCGCCCTTCCCGATTGGGGCCATACACCGGTGCCGACTCCCCCGCCGATTGCCAGCGCCCCTGGACACTGACATGCCCCGACGGCGTCTCCGCCTCGGGCGTTTCACGACTCGGTCCGGTGGCCAGGAAGCCACGCTGCACAAGCCACAGGCGGCCGGCGTCATCGCGCAACGGAGTGAGCACGGCAACGCCCAACTCCCTGTCTCGAGTCCGGTTGTCGAGGAACAAAGTATGATCGGCGAGATACTCGCCCTTCAGGGTGACCCGAGCACCGTCGGGCGGCGTCGACGCGGGCGCCTCGAGATGCGGCGCCGAATCCAGGCGCTCGAGGTAGGCACGCTTGTCGGCGGCACGCTCCCACTGCCATAGTCCCAGCAGAAGCCCGAGCACGACCACCAGCAACCAGAAACCGTGCCATAGCCACCGGTAGACACCGCCGTGACGGATAGCCAACGCCTCCCCCTCCCTCGACCCTCGCATGGAGAATGACATGCTGCTGAAAACCCTGATTGCCGCTGCCTTCATTGCCATCGTCGCCAGCATCGCCGCCGGTGCCGGCTTTCTGCTGACCGACGACACTCGCTCCCGGCGGCTGCTGGTGTCGCTCAAGGTGAGAATCGCCCTGACCCTCGTTCTGCTGGCCCTGCTGCTGTATGGCTTTCTGCTCGGCGACCTGGGTTAAAAAACGTAGACGAACAGAAACAAGCCGATCCACACCACATCCACGAAGTGCCAGTACCAGGCGGACGCCTCGAAGCCGAAATGGTGATCGGGCGAAAAGTGCTGCCGATGGATGCGTGCCAGCATCACCGCCAGAATCACCGTGCCGATGATCACGTGCAGGCCGTGGAAGCCGGTGAGAATGAAGAAGGTCGCACCATAGATACCCGCCTCCAGGGTGATGCCGTAGTGGGCATAGGCCTCGTAGTACTCGACCCCCTGAATGACGATGAAGCACAGCCCCAGCAAAACCGTCCCCGCCAGCCAGTTGCGGCAGGTCGTGCGATACCCCTCCTTGAGCGCCTCGTGGGCCACGGTGAGGGTGATGCTGGAAGAAACCAGAATCAGGGTATTGACCAGGGGTAGCTGCCAGGGGCTGAGCACCTCGCGGGGGCCGGCAACGTCTCCCGGCGGATTCAGCAGCGGCCAGTGTGCGGTGAATTCCGGCCACAGCAGCGCCGCCACGCCCTTCTCTCCCTCGCCCCCCAACCACGGCACGGCAAAGGTGCGCACGTAGAACAGCGCGCCGAAGAAGGCCGCGAAGAACATCACCTCAGAGAAGATGAACCAGCCCATGCCCCAGCGGAACGAGCGATCCATCTGGTCGTCGTAGAGCCCCTGCCGGGACTCGCGCACCACGTCGCGAAACCATAGCGCCATGACGGCCAGCACGCCGGCCAGGCCGATGGCCATGACGGGACTGCCCGAGCCGTGCACCAGCAGCATGCCGGCGCCTACCATCATCACGCCCACCGCCAATGACCCAAGCGCCGGCCACTTGCTGGACGCCGGTACGTAGTAACTGCCACTCATGATTGTTCTCCTTCCAGGCTCTGTGCACGCGCCTGCTGCGGTGCATCACGATCCTTCACCGGGTAGAGGGTATAGACCAGGGTGACGGTGTTCACGTCGTCGGGGAGATCGCGCGACAGCTGGAAAACCAGCGGAATCTCGCGTCGCTCACCGGCCCCTAGCCGCTGCTCCTGGAAGCAGAAGCAACTGATCTTGCGCAGATGCGGAGAGGCCTGGGAAGGCGACACGCTGGGCACCGCTCGCCCCCAGCTTTCACCGTCACCATGATTGTCGAAGGTGAAATTCACCTCGGTGGGCTGACCGGGGTGCACCCGCACTTGGCGTGTCTCCACGTCCAGCCCCCAGTTCAGTCCCGAACCGCTTCGCGTAATGAACTGTACGGTGACCAGCCGCGACTCATCCACACCATCGTGCATCACTGCCTGAGCCGTGTTGTTGGTCTTGCCGTTCAGGCCGGTGACCTCGCAAAAGACGTCGTAGAGCGGCACCAGAGCGAAGGCGAAGGCGAACATGCCCGCCAATGCCGCCACGCTACGCCACACCGTACGGCGCACTCCCTTGCGCGTATCGTCAGATGATTGCGGAGTCGTCATGGCTCATCCTCCACGCCCCTTCAGTGCGAGGAACGCTCGAACTTGGGTGGCGTATCGAAGGTGTGCAAGGGCGCCGGACTGGGCACGCTCCACTCGAGATCCTCGGCGTGCTCCCAGGCCCGTCCAGGCGCCTTGCGACCGCCACGCACGCAAAGCACCACCACGGCCACGAAGAGCAGCTGAGAAGCCCCGAACATGAAGGCCCCCAGGCTCGCGACCAGATTGAAGTCGGCGAACTGCAGGGCATAATCGGGGATGCGGCGCGGCATGCCGGCCAGCCCCGAGAAGTGCATGGGGAAAAAGGTCAGGTTGACCCCGATCACCGACAGCCAGAAATGCCACTGCGCCAGCCGCTCGTGGGGATAGTGGCCGGTCCACTTGGGCAGCCAATAGTAGACGCCGGCCATGATGGCGAACACCGCGCCCGGCACCAGCACGTAGTGGAAGTGCGCCACCACGAAGTAGGTGTCGTGATACTGGAAGTCCGCCGGCGCGATGGCCAGCATCAGCCCCGAGAAACCGCCGATGGTAAACAACACCACGAAGGCCAGGGCGAAGAGCATCGGCGGCTCGAAGCTGATCGAGCCGCGAAACAGCGTGGTGATCCAGTTGAACACCTTCACCCCGGTAGGCACGGCGATCAGCATGGTGCAGTACATGAAGAACAGTTCGGCGACCAGCGGCAGCCCCACCACGAACATGTGGTGCGCCCAGACCAGGAAGGACAGAATGGCGATGGCCGCGGTGGCATACACCATGGAGGCGTAGCCGAACAGGCGCTTGCGGGCGAAGGTGGGGATGATCGCCGACACGATCCCGAACGCCGGCAGGATCATGATGTACACCTCGGGATGCCCGAAGAACCAGAATAGGTGTTGGAAGAGCACCGGGTCGCCGCCGCCGGCGGCGTCGAAGAAGCTGGTACCGAAGTTGATGTCCATCAGCATCATGGTGATCACCCCCGCCAGCACCGGCATGACGGCAATGAGCAGGAAAGCGGTGATCAGCCAAGTCCACACGAACAGCGGCATGTCCATCATGCGCATGCCCGGTGCCCGCATGTTGAGGATGGTGGCGATGATGTTGATCGCCCCCAGGATCGAACTGATACCGGCAATGTGCAGCGACAGAATGAAGAAGGTGGTGGACGGCGGCCCATAGGTGGTGGAAAGCGGCGCGTAGAAGGTCCAGCCGAAATTCGGGGCTCCCCCCGGCATGAACAGCGTCGACAGGAGCAGCGCGAAGGCCACCGGCAACAGCCAGAAGCTGAAGTTGTTGAGCCGCGGCAGCGCCATGTCCGGCGCGCCGATCTGCAGCGGAATCATCCAGTTGGCCAGCCCGGTGAAGGCCGGCATAACGGCTGCGAACACCATGATCAGACCGTGCATGGTGGTCATCTGGTTGAAGAATTCGGGCTGCACCAGCTGCAGGCCCGGCTGGAACAGCTCAGCGCGAACCACCATGGCGAAGATGCCGCCGATGAAGAACATCGTCAGCGAGAAGATCAGGTACAGCGTGCCGATCTCCTTGTGGTTGGTGGTCAGCAGCCAACGCATCAGGCCCTTGGGAGGAGCCTCGTGGGCATGGCCGTGACCGGCCGCTGCCGTCGTGCTCTGCTCCAGAGTGGGCTGGGGAGGTACCTTGGGCGCCATCGGGAAACTCCTGATTGTTCTGTCGCGTTAGGGAAACGTGAGGCCCGTGCTCAATCGGACATCAACTCGGCGATTTCCGACGGTTGCACGGTATCGCCGCTATCGTTGCCCCAGGCGTTGCGTTCATAAGTGATGACGGCAGCGATCTCCACGGGGTTCAGCGTGCCGCTGAACGCCGGCATGGCAGCGCCGGAGACCCCATTGACCACGGTATCGATATGCCAGTCGCGGTCGTCCAGCATCGCCTGGTTGCCGGCCAACGCCGGGAAGGCCGGCTCGTTTCCTCCGCCGTCATCCTGGTGGCAAGAAGCGCAGACCGATCCGTAGACCTGTTCGCCGCGCTCCATCAGCTCGTCCATTTCCCACTCGCGGTCGATGCCCATGGCTTCCTGCTCGGCCGCCTCGCGGCGGTCGACGAGCCATGTCTCGAACTCATCCTCTTCCATGGCGTGCACCACGATGGGCATGAAGGCATGGTCGACGCCGCACAACTCGGCGCACTGACCGCGGTAAATGCCGGGCTCTTCGATGCGCACCCAATTCTCGTTGATGAAGCCCGGTATCGTATCTTGCTTGATGGCCAGGTCCGGCACCCACCAGGAGTGGATCACGTCGTCGGAAGTGAACAGGAAACGCACCTTCTGGCCGACCGGAAGCACCAGAGGTTCGTCGACTTCCAGCAGGTAGTTGGCACTCTCATCGATGGGTTCTTCACCGCGGATCTGCGTGCGGGGAGTGGCCAGATTGGAGGTCATGGCCACGTCTTCGCCGAGGTATTCGTAGCGCCAGCGCCACTGCTGACCGGTGATCATCACATCGAGATCGGCGTCGGAGGCGTCGTACATCTTCTTCAGGGTCGCCGTGGCGGGCACCGCCATGCCAATGAGGATGAGCAGCGGAATCGCCGTCCACACCACCTCGACCAACGTATGCTCGTGAAAGTTGGCCGCCTTGGCCCCCTTGGAGTGGCGGTAGCGGAAGAGCGAATAGAACATCACCCCGAACACGACCACGCCGATCGCCACGCAGATCCAGAAGATGATCATGTGTAGGGAATAGATGTCACCGCTGAGTTCGGTAACACCCACCGGCATGTTCCAGCCGTTGGCCAGAGCCGTCTGGAGCGAGCCGGCAAAGAGTCCTCCCCCTGCCAGCCAGACGAGCAGAGTGCGCATCGACGCCTCCCGATCATGTCATTGTCGTTGTCAGTGGCCCCGAGTGTCAGGGAACGGGGCTTCCCCGAATGTGGGGAAACATTAGCCACTGCTTTATCGAGTATAGAAGGGGAATGCGGACCGGCCGTCAACCCTCGGCACGCTGACCAACGGGCTCATCAACGATCGAGCCCCGGCATGCGGCGGCTCAACGCGCAACCAGCGTGGCGACCAGTGCCACCAGCCCAACGAGCATCACCGCCATGACCAATCCCACGGCGATGAAAAGCCCCGGCCGGCCCTGCTCGAAATCCTGGCGCCGCTGGCTCTCCTTTTGCACGCCGAAAAAGGCGGCCAGCACCGACTTGATCACATCCCACATGGGCCGTTGTCCCCTTCACGGTCATACTGCGACAGCATGCCACAGGGAAACCCAAACCACGACACCTCCTCGCCTTTCGTCGTACCCGCACCGCCTTGCCGCTTCTCACAACAGGAGCCGCCTGGCCGGCTGTCCTATACTCAAAGTGAGTACCGACCCTCAACCGCCACCCGTTCATCGCACGAGGAGGCCCAGGAGTCCGAAATGAGCAAACGCAAGCCCGAATCCAGCGACGCACCTGGCATGGAACTGTCCAGCCAGATGATGGAATGGTGGGCCCAGCAGTGGACCCAGGGTGTCAATCCCGTGGCCCGCATCCAGCTTGCCTGGATGCAGAGCGTAGCGGAGGTGATGCAACAGGAGGCCAGCTTTCTCAAGGCCATGGCCGATGCCAGCCACCGACTGGCCGAATGCTACGACAGTCACGCCGACGACCCGGAAAAAATGGGAGAATGCTATCGCAGCATCGCCAGTGAGATTACCGACCAGCAAATGGAGCGCATGAAGACGGTGGCCGAGTTGCCCAACGAATTCCGTCGCCGCATCTGGGAAGAGATCTGAACCCACCGGTGACGCGTTGACACCGCGTCACCGTACGCCTCACTGCAGGCCGAACAGCGCCACGATCACGGGCAGCAGGAAAGCGGTGAGCAACCCCGTCAATCCCATCGCCAGCCCCGAAAAAGCACCCGCCATGGCACCGATCCGCGCAAAAGCATGTGCGGTACCGAACCCATGGGCCGCCAAACCCAGGGTGAAACCTTGCACGGCAGGGTCGCGTATGCCCAGCAGCCGAAAGAGCCCTGGCCCCAGAGCACAGCCGATGGAGCCGGTCAGCAGTACCAGCCCCGCGGCCAGCGACGGAATTCCCCCAATCTGCTCGGCGATGCCCATGGCAATCGGCGAGGTGACCGAGCGCGGCGCCAGCGTCAGCAGGGTTTCCGGCTGCGCGCCCATCAGCATCGCCAGTCCCAGGGTGGAGCCAACGGCCGTCACGATGCCTACGCCACAAGCCAGCAGCAGCGGCCACAATAGACGCCGAATTCGCTCACGATGATCGTACAGCGGAATCGCCAGCGCCACGGTGGCCGGCCCCAGCAGGAAATGGATGAACTGCGCCCCCTCGAAATAGGTGGCGTACTCGATATCCGCCAGCAGCAGAAAGCCGATCAGCAGCGCGATCGCCAACGTGACGGGGTGCACCAGTGGCGTACCGCCCAGGGCGCGGTTGATGCGCACCGCCACGATGAAGGCAAGCAACGTGACCAGTAGCGAAAGCAGTGGATGACCGGAGAGATAGACCCACAGCTGGTCCAGTGGCACCACATTCATGGTTCACCTCCCGCGTTCCGGCGACGCTGTAAACGCTGCAGCACCCAGCCCGTCACCGCCAGCGTCAGTGCCGTGGAGCCGATCAAAGTCACCACGATGGGCACCAGGTCCATGCCGATCAAGCGGGCATGGACCATCAGCCCGACGCCAGCGGGTACGAATAGCAAGGTCAGGTAGCGCAGCAACCCCTCTCCGGTCTGCCTCAGGCTCGTCGGCACCTGGCCACGCACGATCAACCCCACCAGCAGGATGACCATGCCCAGCACCGGCCCCGGGACCGGCATCGCCAAACCGCGCGCCAGCAGTTCGCCGGCAAACTGACAAGCC
This sequence comes from Pseudomonadota bacterium, assembly GCA_051749645.1. Lineage (GTDB taxonomy): Bacteria > Pseudomonadota > Gammaproteobacteria > Pseudomonadales > Halomonadaceae > Halomonas. The sequence goes on along the minus strand of JBNJIT010000010.1, from coordinate 49,203 downwards.
AGCAGCACACTCATCCCCATGATCAATGGCACGGCACCCCCCCTGCCCCGCTCGACTCCATGGAGGCCTTTCGCCCCACGCTCCAAACCATGATAAAGCAGCCGACACCGCCCTTCACGACGCGATTGCCTCGAGGCCGGACCACCGCCATGGCCGAAAACGCAACCTCTTGAAGGCAATACGCAACCGGGGCTTTTCATTTGCCTGCGAAGGCGCTAGTATACGCCTCGTTCTCGCGGCCCAGCGGAGGTTGGGCGAGGTATCAGCGGGAGACGTCGGAGCGTGGCGCAGCTTGGTAGCGCGTTGCAATGGGGTTGCAAAGGTCGCAGGTTCGAATCCTGTCGCTCCGACCAGAAAACATCATGAGAAACGGCCACTTAGCCAACAACGGCAGTGGCCGTTTTTCGTGGCTTGGTAAAAATCTGGGGAAATATTCGTAAAACTCGCCGGCCTTAAGATGCCCTTTGAAAGCACAAGGAGCTCGCCTCATGGACTACCACTGGACGATCTGGATCAGTCCCATAGCAGGGATGGCAGGCTTGGTGTTGGGTCACCGTCTTGGCGTTCGCCGTGATCGGGCTCGGTACTACAACGAGGTGATCGGACCTTTTCGCAGCCAGGTCATTCGCATGATCGATTCTGGAGCCATCAGGTGCTCAGGTGCTTCTCTTCCGTGCGAGGCGGAGCGGTTACAAGCACAACTTCAACCCGGTGACTGGAAACGTCTCCAGCCACAGCTGCAGCGATGCATCGAGTTAGGAATCAAAACTGGCCATACTGATGAGTGGGGCCAACCTATCGCCACCGAACAGGATCGTAACCGGCTGCGATCCGAGCTTGAAGAGCTCCTGAAGATAGCCAACATCCGTTGAAACAACGCAGCCGTTGACTCATGCCCCAACACTGCCAGTGTTACCCCTCCCCTCTCCTAACGCCTTGCCACTACAGAAAAAACGCCTTCCTTATATGGGGATGCATACAGAATATCCGCTCAGCGTGGTTGCTGGCGCCCCGGCTGGGTTTTCCGGTATGGTCGATATAGCAGATGGTATTCAGAGGAGTGGAGCAATGTCTCGAAGGATTGCAGTCAAAGACAGCGAAGGTAATGACGATTACGTCATTGCTGCGTTTACCCCGGTGCAGCATTCGCCGCTTTCCGGCCACAGGGCCAACATGCCAGGCAGCGTAAGCTTTTACCTATCAACCGGCGAAGAGTTAAACCTTGAATCGGCCCACCGGTTCGAAGACCCGATCAGCGAACAGTCCTACTACGTCTTGAACGAAGAGGACCTTGAGTTGCTGCTCCGGCTGTAGTTACGCGGGCAGGCCTACTGCTGGCCCCACCCTCGCTCTGGCCGAGGCCATCCCGGTTAACGTCCTGCACGGCTTTGTGTGAGCTCAACGGTAGAGCAGAACCCAGGCGGATTCCTCAGCTCTGTCATAGCATTGCAGCGCTCGCTGTCTCACTGTTCGGCATTCGTCTCACGCCTGGACCTCACATCCCACCATCTGGCGCCTCCAAGCAGCAGGCACTGTTGCGTCTAACCGCGGCCTACGCTCCTCCCCAAGCACATCCTGATATACCACCCTCACGTGGCAAGCTCCCCTCCTGATACTGTATAAATATCAGGGTACGCAGCAACGGGGAACGACCATGACCAAGATACGCCCATCCAACAGCAGCGCGGTGATCCAGTGGCCGGAGGCCGCGCTATGACGCTGCATCTCGAGATTCTCGGCCGCCTCGATACCAGCGCAACCCCTACCCCGCTGCCGCTGGTCGCCGGCGAGGTTCGCGCGGGGTTCCCCAGCCCGGCCGATGACTACCTGGAGGGCGAGCTCGACCTGGCATCTCACCTGATCCAGCACCCCAGCGCGACGTTCTTCGTTCGGGCCAAGGGCGACTCGATGGTCGATGCCGGCATCTACGATGGCGACCTGCTGATCGTCGATCGCTCACTGGAGCCGCGCGACGGCGATGTGCTGGTGGTGGCGGTAGACGGCGAGATGACCTGCAAGCGCCTGGGCAAGATCGGCTCACGCCCCTACCTGCTGCCGGGCAACGAACGGTACCGGCCAATTCCCCTCGAGGGCGTCGAGTGCCACGTGTGGGGCGTGGTCACGCACAACGTCCATGCGTTGCGCCGTGGGGTAGCCCGATGATCGCGTTGGCCGACTGCAACAACTTCTACGTCTCGTGCGAGCGGGTCTTCCGCCCGGATCTCGAAGGGCGCCCGGTCGGCGTGCTCACCAACAACGACGGCTGCGTGATTGCCCGCAGCCCCGAGATGAAGGCGCTGGGCATCGCCATGGGCGAACCGGCCCACCTGCTGGCACCCCACCTCAAGCGCCAGTGCGTGCTGCTCTCCAGCAACTACGCCCTCTATGGCGACATGTCACGCCGGGTGACCGCGGTCTATTCCGATTTCACGCCCGACGTCGACGTTTACTCCATCGACGAGAGCTTCCTGGGTTTCCGCGGCTTCGACCGAGACAGGCTCGAGGCCCACTGCCAGGCGATGCGCGACCAGGTACGTCGCAACACCGGCATACCGATCAGCGTGGGTATCAGCGACAGCAAAACCCTCGCCAAGATCGCCAACCATGTCGCCAAGAAAACCCCTGGCTACGCGGGCGTAGCCCTGCTGCCGGCCGACAGCCCCGCGCTCCAGCACGTGCTGCAGCAGCTACCGGTGACGGAGATATGGGGCGTAGCCCGCCGCCTGGCAGCCAGGCTCGAGCCGCTGGGTATCCGCACCGCCTGGGAGCTACGCCAGGCCGATCCTAAGCGAATCCGCGCGCGCTTCGGCGTGGTGCTCGAGCGCACCGTACTCGAGCTGCGTGGCGTCGACTGCATCGACCTCAGCGACATGGGCGAGCCCAAGAAACAGATCATGACGAGTCGCTCGTTCGGCCGGCTGACCGGTGATCTGGGCGACCTGCGCGAGGCCGTGCGCGCCCACGCCGCCCGTAGCGCCGAGAAGCTGCGCCAACAGAGCGGCCTGGCACGAGCGCTGATGGTGTTTCTGAAAACGAACCCGTTTCGCGAGGATCTGCCCCAATACAGCCGCAGCGTGGTCGTCCCCCTACCTCGCCCAAGCGACGACAGCCGGCTGATCGTGCACGCCGCCATGGCAGGCCTGCACGCGCTGTATCGGCGAGGCTATGCCTACCAGAAATGCGGAGTGATGCTCACCGACCTCTGCGACACGGCCAACGAGCAGCTCGACCTGATGGCCACCCCGCAGAGCGATGCTGAGCGCCAGCGCAATGAACGGCTGATGGCCACGCTAGACAAGCTGAACAGAGAACACGGTCGCGGTACCGTGTCGGTGGGATTGAGCAGCAAGAACGCGGCATGGCACCTGCGCAGCCAATGGCGCACCCCGCGCTATACGACCCGCTGGGACGAGCTGCCCATCGTGAAGATGCGATGACCGGAAGGCCCGGTAAACGAAAAGCCCCTCACCATCCTTGGTGAGGGGCCTGATGCCGTGTCGCGTTGCTGTCGTCCCTGGCGGCCGTTGCCGGCTGCATTTTCAAGGCAACACATCGTCAGTTTGCACGGGTCTCCCAGCCTGTGTTGCACGCCCTGACCTATCAGCGCGTAGGAAATCGCCGACATGGCGCAGAGGTCATCCCGCGGGCTCGACCAGGCTCGCATCGTCGCTGATGGGCCGGTTGACCCGTGTGCTGACCGGCCAATGCGTCAACAGCTCCGCGTCCAGATGGTGGACGACATTGCGCAGGGTCTCGCGTTCGGTGAGGTGAGGGTCGAGCCATGGCTCGTGGCTGTCATCGTCCACCGCCAACGGCATACGTTCGTGGATCTCGGCAGCAGCGCCGCGAGCCGGCTCGGTGAGGATGGCACAGCCTGGGGAACCGTCCGGCCGCTCGGCCCAAATCCCGGCCAACCAAAGCGGCTCGCGGTCACGCCGTGTCAGGTAGTGCGGCTGTTTCCTGCCATCCACCGGCAGCCATTCATACCAACCATCCGCCGGCACCAGGCAGCGGTGGCGGGCGAACGCGCCGCGAAAATAGCGGCTGGTGGCCACTCCCTCGCTCTTGGCGTTGATCGGCTCTGGCGCCTGCCCCGTGGCCCAATGAGGGTGGTAACCCCACCACACCCGATCCATCACCAGCGGCGATTCCTCATCGGGATGACGAACAGCAGCAATCCAGGTGCCCGGCGCCACGTTGTAACGCGGCTCGAGGTCGAGCCCAGTCTGATCCAGCGGCAAGCGCAGGGACTGGGCAAGACGGGGAAAATCGCTGTAGAGAGAGAATCGACCGCACATGCCGGGAGTATAGCGGCTATCCCACGATCAGGACGCTGATGCAGTGCAGTCCTCGGCTGGAGAACCTGCCGGCCATCATCACCAAAACCTATTCAAGAACTCGAAGACTGAGTGGCCAATTGCCCCTACAGCAGCACCCGGTAATACGCCCCCGAGACAACCTGGACCAGTGCTCGCGCAACCTGTGATGCCACCAACGATGGCTCCCTTAGAATCTGCCTTCGCCATATCAAGCGCGGAGCCTCCGGTTTCAGTGTTAGAACCCGTTTCACCCTCTGCCGAGACCTGTGTAGCCGAGTACACCTCGAGACCAGGATCGTAGATCGATGCTTGGCCATCTTCGAGAATACGCTGCGCCACTGTCATCGCGTCCGCGAGGCCATCCTCCTCGGCGCTATGGCTCACGTAGCGCTCCTGGAAGCCATCCAGTATCGTGAAGAGCTCATCGAATTCTTGAGCCCCGTCTATATCGCCCGCCACCACCTGGAACTGCTGATACGTCTCTTCATCGACCTGCGATATATCGAGAGCGTTGAGACAAACTGCTGTCGTTTCCATCGCGCGGGCTAGCTCTTCTGAAAAATCGCCAATTTCCAACAGAACACTGAGCGCATAGCTCATGTTATCGAAACTGCGATCTTCGGTATCGACATCAACATCAGACGCATATTCCGCCAGAATGTCCGCGTTGTCCTGCACGGCCTGGATCACCATCGTATGCTCTGCCACACCCAGCTCGAAGCACTGCTCAGGCAGATCGTTCTCCGCTGCCGTCTGAGCCTGCGTATGTAACGAAAACGCCATCAGCAGAACCGATGAAGCAGCCACAATCCCATTCTTGTTATTCATTGCCTTGCCCTCGCTTAAAAATAAACTTTATGCATCCCGCTTACCCACTGTAGTAGAGCGAGGCAAGAATGGAAGGCAGGGCAGATCCCCATCAGTACGAAAATAAAACGATGAAACCGGGGCTCATGCGAAGAATCACAAGGTAGCGGCACATGCACCTGCAACCAAATTACCAGCATTCACTGCAACTTAATAACTAGGATAAGCACATGACATATAACGGGGCTTGACCAGGAAGCAGCCGAGAAACACTTGTCGTATTGCAATGCGCCAAACCATTTAACTAGCATTTTCTCATTGACCTTCAATGTTGGATGGCGCTTTATTAAGCTCTTTGTCTTCTACCACCTTCCAAATCTCGCTATAAACTTCCGAATCGGTCACTTCGCCATAATGACCAAGCTCTCCTCCAAAATCTTGCAACGTGAAATCTCTCTGTGGTGAGGGATACCCAAACTGAGTCACCCCATATCTTTCATCAAGATACAATGTATTCAACCTAACATTATTATGGCCTGACGTTGGGTTTTCATCATAAGGATCCCAGACCTGATAATACCTAGAAAAATGAAAAACATGGACTCTATTATGCGGAATATTTCTAAATGAAACTAAATCATCTATTCTCTCTACAGAAGACTCGCTAATAAGGTACCTATGCGTCGTTGACCACCCACCGCCAGATACTGACATCATTGAGTCGTAGGCATCAAAGAACACACCACTTTCCAGATCTCTATACAAATACCTTTGATGGAAGGCCAACCCAGTATCATTATCATAGCCTTCAGTGTAATAGTATAGCACCAAGAGAAACCCTGGGTATCTCTCCCTTACTTCAAAAAACAACTGCTCCAGCTTATTACTTACTTCAAAAAGTTGATTAGGAGAAACATTAAAAATAAATACCAACACTGCATCAAGGTCACATGCTTTGGGCTCCTGCTCAAACCCCACCACCATCGGCTGACCGGTGCTCCCACTAAACGCTACCAGCACCCGGTCGCCGTCCTCGAACGCATCGCCGTTGCAGTCCATGTACATGATCGGCACGCCGGTGTAGCTGCCCTGGGCGTTGACGTTCAGGCCTTGCTGACTGCTGGTCGCTGGGTCTAGGGCGATGTCGCAGAGGTCGTTGTCGATGTTGCTGATGGTGGCGATGCGGAATGTGGGCCGCCACTTCTGCCAGCCGGGCAGCATCGCCAGGTTGTAGAACACGCCGGCCGGCGTGCCGGCGAGTGCGGGCTGTATGGCACCGTCAACGACAGGCGACCAGGCAGCGCCGTCCTCGAACCCCGCCTTGATGATTACCTGACCGATCTCGCCCGGAATCTCGGCGGTGGCCACCTCGCCGGCGAGATCCTCGGTGTAGTCGGCACACCACGCCTCGATCTGACGCAGTGGTGGTAGTGCGTCGATACGGTCGATGCGCGACTGTGCGGCGGCGCGCTGGGTCTCGAGCAGCCGCTGTTGGGTGCGCAGGCGGTCCCGATCTGCGGCGGCATCCAGCACGGCCTGAGCCCAGGCACCGAGATCGATGTCGCTCTCGCCGGTCTCTGCCATGTCGAGCCGATACTGCTCGATGGCAGCATTTTGCGCGGCAGCAGCGGCGTCCACGTCGGCCTGAGCCGCGCCGATCTGCTGATCGAGATTGCTGATGCGCCCGTCGAGCTCGCTCACTCGCTGAACGGCCAATGCCCGGGCACTCTCGGCCCGGGCACGGTCTTCGACGATCTCGATGGTGTAGCGCCCTTCGCCGTGGGCGCTGAGGACTCGCCCTTTACCCATCCTCGAGCACCTCCATGAACTCGCTGCGCGCACCGACGAAATACTGGATGGTGGCGACCATGAACGAGCTGCCGTCGCTGTCAATGGCCACCTGGCCGGGGCGCAGCAGCAGGTCGATCTGACAGCGAACGCGGCGCACGCCCTGGTTGACGCTGCGGTACGAGATGCCGCGCAGCCGGCGGGCGTTGCTGCCCTGGGGTGGCAACGGGCCGTAGCCAGAAACGGTGAGCGTATCGCTGTTGCCGCCCTCGTCATGACGGATGATCTGCAGGGGTGCCGAGGCGATGGCCTCGAGGTCGGTCAGCGTGTCGTCGGGCGCGCGCAGCCCCATCAGCACCTGCATTGGCGCCTCGTCCGCCAGCGCGGCCAGATGCTCGCTGCCGTTGGGGATCACCGCCTGCAGGAACGACTGGCCTTCACGGCGCATGGTGGCCTGGAACGAGCTCATCGGCACGCGGTACTCGCCGATCTCCAGCAGATAGACGGTACGCAGCTCGAACTCGGCCGGGGCGTGCTCGACCTCGCCCGGCACGTAGACCAGGCGCCAGCCCGCGCCATTGATCGGCCGAGTGTTGAGCGCGGCGCTACCGATGCCACCGGGGCGCGGCCGGCGCTGGTAGCCGCCCTCCGGCTCGCTCTCGGCCGCCACCGGAACGCCGGCATTGAACGCCGCCGTGTTGAGCGGTTGGGCGTTGAGCATCACGTCACAGCTCCATCACATAGCCGCGAAACACCACTTTGGCCTGGTAGGTCGTGCCGGCACCGGCCACCGCCGTGGCCACGCGCAGGGTGGTTACGCCGTCGGCAACCAGCGGGTCGTGACTCTCCCGCCCGCCCACGGAGGTCTTGGTCACCGGCGTGCTGCCGAGGTAGTCGGCGGGGTCCTGGTCATCAGGCCCCACCTGAATTTCCGGGTCGCCGCCGGCGCCATCACTGGCGACGATTACCACGTCGATGCTATCGACGAACAACCGAGTGCCGGGCGGCAGATCGAGGGTGACGGCGGCGGTGTCGTCGGTAAGGTCGAAGGGGGCAGTGGCGATGACAACCTGCTGAGACGACTGCTGTGCAACCGCTGGAGGAAGAGCGGGGTCTGAAGTGAATTCTCCCGACGGCAGTTGTGTCGGCCTGCTGTACTCAGCAGGAAGGTAGGAGAGTGCATTGACTTGCATCCCACCAGGCACTGTCGATTTTGCTGCAGAACCAATCGAAATACCGCCTGGCGCGTTCTCGACTGACGCATTACCGCCAATAGCAATACCGTCCGGCGAGTCTTGATCCACTCCGGATTCAAACCCCGCCGCCACACACCGTGGCCCGGCCCCGACCAGCGATGCGCCGATAGCGGTAACCCAGTCTGCCCCGACGTACCCCCCTGCCCCGAGATATGTGCTTGCATGCCCTTCAACATAGGCATCCGACCCCACCATCACTTGCAGGCCGAAGTCTTCTTCCGAGACAGCCGAAAAAATACCTCTTTCACAGTAACTGCCCGCGCCAACGCAAATGCCTTCCACGGAGCCAGCGCGGGATCCAAAGCCACAACTGATGGCACGCTCGGCCTGTGCCGTGCCCTGCATGGCTAGTGCGCCCGTTGCCGAGGCTGTTGCGCCGGAGTCACCCCGGCCGATGGCCACGGTGTTGTCCTCGCTTGCGCTGGCCTCTTCGCCTAATGCGATTGCGTTCAAGCCATCCGCACTCGCGTAGCCGAGCGCCAGCGAATTTTCTCCAGTGGCAGAGGCCCACGGGCCCAGCGCAGTTGCGTAGGCAGCAGCAGATTCCGACGAAGCGCCGATTGCAATACCGTACTCCCCGCTAATAGCGGAGTCGGTCCCGCCCTGGACCTGGTCAGCAGCGGTGGTGAATACTCCCAACACCCCCGCCGTCAGCCGCTGGCTCACACCCTCCCCCACGGCCCAGGCCTGCGCAGTCGTGCCCTCCTGCGCCCGCTCCACGGTCAGCACATCACCCTCCGCACCGGTCACGTGCACGATCTCGCGCGCGGTCTCGTTGCCATCGTTGTCGACGCGGAACAGCGTCAGTACATAGACGAGATCGGCGCTGGCGTCGCTCATCTGGCTGCCGCCGCCGTCCAGGGTGATGGTGGTGTCGGTGTCGCTCACCGCTTGGGCGAGGATCTGCTCGAAGTTGTTGATGAAGGCAAAGCGCATGGGTCGTTACCTCGGGAAGCGGGCATGAAAAAGCCCGCCGGATGGCGGGCTGTGGCTGCGTTGGGTTAGCGGAGTGGTGTCAGGCGGTACCGGTGATCAGCACCGTCAGCGTTTGCCGGCGTTCGTTGTAGTCGCGTGCCGTGCCGGTGTAGGCGCCATCCGCCAGGGTGACGGTCAGGCTGCCGTGCAGGCTCAGCAGGCGGGTGGCGCGCTCGATCGTGGCCTGGGGCAGCCCCTCGAGCGCGAGCGTCAGCGTGCGGTCGGCGTCGGTGTAGCCGCGGTTGGTCACCGCCACGCCGCCGTCCAGGGTGGCGGTGCGGCTCATGCGGCGGCTACGCGTGCCGGTGTCGCTCTCGCCGCGCCAGGGCAGCAACAACGCCCCTTCGGGGTCGTAACTGCGCGCGGCCAGGCCAATCGGGAACCGCATCATTCGGCGCCTCCAATTCCCACCAGGAACTCGGCAGCCTCGGCATTGGCACGCAGCTGCACCTTCTCGATGATCTGCCACATGATCATCTCCAGCGCCGGCTCTAGGCCGTCGCTGTCGATCTTGATCAGCCCGTCGCCGTTCTGCATCGCCTCGGTACGCGCCTGCAGGCTCTCTGCCTGGGCCTCGAAGAGCTTGGCCTGCGCATCGATCGCTTTGTCGCGGCGCTCTTCCTCGTTCTGCACCAGCTCGAGCATTTCCCGGTAGCCGCTGGAACTGGTCGAGCTGAACGCGGCCAGGTTATTGGTCAGCCCTCGCAGTGTTTCACCGGTATCTGAGATGGTGTTGTCAACGCTGTCGAACGCCGCCTCGATACGCGCCGTATCGGCCTCGAGGCGGGCGGTTTCCAACCCCACGGCGATTTCGAGGTTCTTGATGCGCTCGTTGCTGGCCAGCTCTTCCAGCGCCCGCTCCTGCTCGAGCACCGCATCGCGGGCCTTGAGAATCGCCTCCTCGCTCTCGAGTACCTCGCTGGCGAGAGCCTGCTGTGCCCGGGCACCCTCGTCGGCGCCGTTGCGCATCGCCTCGTAATACTCGGTCAGCTCGTCGAACTGCTCTTCATCGATCAGGCCCTGGTTGAATGCTGCCTGGATCTTCCCGTGGGCATCCTGCAGGTCGGCCAGATTGTTAGCGTAGCCATAGGCACCGCTGCCGGCCTCGCTCCAGGCCTCCCCCAGCGGGCCGATCTCCTCCAGCATGCCGCGCAACGATTCAGCGGTGCGCTCCTGCTCGTCGGCGAACGACTCGGAGTTGCGCACCGCCTGCTCGACCATGGCGTCATAGTCGGTGTACTTGGCGTTCACCTCCGCCATCATCCGCGCTTCGCGCTCGCGGGCGTCTGCCTGGCGATCCACGCCGGTGATCATCTCGGTCAGCTCGCGGCGGGACTGGCGCGTCCACTCCGCGAGATCCATCTGCGCCTCGCCGGCCTTAACCCAGTCATCGATGGCGTAGTCGTAGACCAGGCGGCCCTCATCGATGGCCTTGTTCTGGCGTGTGATCTCCTGGGTGGCCTCATCCACTCGATCATCCAGGCCGGTGAACGTGGTCACCATATCGGCCACACCCTTGCCGGCCACCCCGGCGGCCGCGACCAGCCCCAACGGCCCGGTGAGCACGCCCACCAGGGTGCGCAAAATGCCGGCCGAACTCGCTACCACACCGCCCTTGCCGGCAAACGCCCGCATCACGCCTGTTACCGCCGTGGTGGCATTGGATAGAGTATTGAGCGCCAGCGCCAGGCCGCCCACGGCGCCAGCAGCAGCCACGGTGCTCGGCTCCAGCTCCAGTAGCCATCCCGCCAGCTCGGCGAGTTGCTCGAGGAACGGCCCCAGCGCCTGGATAGCGCCCGCGGAGTACGCCGAGAGCGTCTCGAACCCCAGGCCAATGGTTTCGATCACGCTCGCCAGCCCTTCGGCGCTGGTCAGGTCTGCCCCTTCGAACAGGCTGGCCACGGCATCGCGTACCTGCTCGATGCCGTCAAAGAAGCTCGAGAAGTCGGCCTGCTCCAGCGCGTCGGGCAGGTTGCGCGCCACATCGCGCAGCGTTTCCTCCATGCCCTCGAACATCGACTCGAGCTGGTCGACGAATCCCTCGAGCTGGCCCCCCTGCACCGAATCGCCGATGGCATTGAAGATCTCGGCGATGGCCTGCTGGATGCCGCCGAATTCGTCCAGAAGCGGATCGCCCACGGCGATCAGCGCCCCGCGCATCGCGTTCTCGATGCGCTGGCCGCCCAAGGAGATGTCGTCGGCCATGCGGTCGTAGGCCTCGGCGGTCGCCCCCGCGCTGCCGGCCATGTCCTCGAGATTGCCGGCAAACCGCTCGGCGCTCTGGCCGCTCAGCGAGAGCGCCCCGTTCAACGCCTCCTGGGAACTGAACAGCCGGCCTATCTGCTCCACGTTGCCGCCGGTGGCGCGCTCCACCTCCTCGAGCACGCCCTGCAATCCCTCGCTCTTCAGCGCCGCGGCGTTGAACTCGATGCCCAGCTCCTCGGCCAGGCTGGTGGCATCCGATGTCGGTTTGATCAGCGACGAAATCGCCGCCCGCACCTGGGTCACCGCCTGGCTGGTCGGTGCGCCTCCCGCGGTGATGGTGGCAATCGCCGCCAGCAGCTCGTCGAACTCCACGCCGGCGTTGGCCGCCGTGCTGGTCACCTGCGACAGCGAGGCGCCCAGCTCCGGCAGTGTGGTCTGGCCGCTGCGCACGGTCTGGAACAGCAGATCGCTGTAGCGCTCGGCCTCGGTCATCTCCTCGCCGTAGGCGTTGAGCGACGACACCAGCACGGTCAGCGACTGATCGAGATCGGCCCGGCCGGCCACCGCCAGCTGCTCGGACTGGCGCACCGCATCCAGGCTGTCGGTGTACTCCACCCCGGCCGAGATGGCGTTGTAGACCGCCGAGTTGATGTCGCCCAGGGCCTGGGTGCTGTCGCTGCTGTAGGCCAAAATCTCGCCCCGGAACTCGCTCAGGGCATCGGTCGGCGCATCGATCAGCGTGGAGATCTCGCGGAACTGCGCATCGAAATCGCCGGCCAGCTTGACGGCAAATGCCGTGGCCGCGGCACCGGTGGTCAGCAGCGCGGCCTCGAACTGGAGCACGTCTGCCGTGAAATCGGCCAGCGGACGGGTCGCGCTCTCCACGCTGCCGGCGATGCTGTCGATCTTGCGGGTGGCGCTGTCCACCCCGGCGCCCATCTGGTCCACGCCCTCGAAGATGATGGCGACCGACTTCTCCAGATCAGCCATGGCGAGCGCCTCCACCGAGAATTTTCTCGGCACCCGGCTGCCCCACCAGAGCCGCATCGATCACGTAGCCACTACCCACGCGATGGCCGCCGCGCATCAGGGTGCATTTGTACCAGCGCACTCCACCAGTCAGGGTCAGGCTCTTGACCTTGAGCACATCGCCCGACTGGCCGAAAACCGCTTTGCGAGGGCGCTGCCCCGTTTGGCCGGTCAGGCCGGGAGTGGGAGACACCACGGTGCGGCGGGAGAGTGTGAGCTGCGGCATGGCCACCTCCAACGGTCGGGAAATAAAAAACCCCGCCGGGGCGGGGTTAATCGGTGCGAGAAGAATCCGGCTTCTCGGCCTTGTCAGGCTTGTCTGGCTTCTCGGAACGGTCGGGCTTCACTGCATCCAACACCTTATCCAGCCACTGCTGAACCTCTTGTAAGATGTGGCTGACATCGCGTGCCATGGCTGGCTGACCAAACGGGCCAGGCATCACTTAGCTCAAAAAGCAGCGAATGAGGGCCTGCGTACCTAATGAGGGCCTGCGTACCTACCGCACGCCCTGCTGATACGAACTGGCCACTTCTCCATCGCAGATCATCACCTGGCGATACGGATCCTCCCAGTAGAGGTGCTTGCAGGTGCCCCCACTGTTCTGAGTGACATTCGTCCGATCCGGCCGGCCATACATCGTGGTGACCTGGCTCTCGCTCATACCCTCGGCTGCGATGCCGGCACGGCGCGCCTCTCGAATGCGCTGTTCCTGCGCCTTGCGCCGTTCATACTCTCGATTGGCCGTAGCGCGCTGCCGGGATGCCGCCCGCTTCTGGCGCTCGATGCGCTGCCGGGCGCGCAACGAGAGCTCCGCCGCGGAGCGCGGATCGCCGTCCTGCATACGCGAAACGCCACCCAGCTCAACGGCCTCGGATCCCTCGGCGTTGGCGCAAGGGCGATCCTGGAACGTCGGCGTGCCGTTCACTTCGCACTTGTACACTTGCCCCCATGACACCAGCGGCCACGCCACCAGCGCCAGCACTATGATCCCTTTCATGACTACCTCCCTTCAGTTCCCTGAAGAAGCGTAGCACGTGAATTGGAATCTATTCTCATCCGCTCTGCTGACCCCGTTGCTGTTTACGCTGCTCGAAGAACAGCTGCCACAGCTCGAGCTCGAGCGGCGTCAGCATCTGCAGCGGGAACAGATCGGGCCGCACGCGAAACAGCCAGTCGCCCTTCAGGTCGCAGAGCTGGAGGGTGAGTTGGATTTCCGGCTGCCTGAAGAGCGCTTGGGCTTTCCCGGCTCGGCGCCCTGGCCGGTCAGCCGGGTGATCTCACCGGTCAGCTGGTAGAACTCTACCGGGTACGCCTCGGCCAGTTTCACCGCCAGCTGGTGGCTGCACTGGGGCTCTACGCTGCCCAGCACGAGCATCTCGATACGCTTGGCCAGGTCGTCCGGCACGCTGCTGCCGCTGCCGAGCAGCTCTTTCACGGCCTCGCTCACCTTGTCGTCCACGCCGGAAAGCAGCCCCTCGGCAATGGCCGCACGGCTACGGTTGCGCTCCTTGGCCTCGTTGGTCTTCGCCAGCTCGGCGCCAGTCAGCCCGCGCACGCGCCAGCTTGGCACCTCGCCCTCGGGCACGTCCTTGAAGAACGGCGCCAAATCCTTGACCGGCACGTCCTTGGTGCGCGCCTCGAACGAGGTGCTGGTGAACTTCTGGATGTCGAATTCCATGCGTCACTCATCCACGGGAAAAGGGCCTGCCCCGGCGGCCGGGGCAGGGTTGGCGGTCAGGCTCAGCCGTCGAAATCGACGGTGGCCTGTTCGGCAGAGATCGTGGCGTTCACCGTCACGTGGTCGCCAGCCGGGTATTGGCGGGCGATGCCGAGCATCCCCTGGGTGAGCGAGAACGGCTGCCGGTTCTTGTCCTGGAACCAGCGGAACCACAGGCGCTGATTCTTCAGCTTGACGATGGGATCGGTGATGCCGTCCTTCGCCCGGTGCGTGAATGAAGCCTGGCCCAGCGAGCGCGAGACGCTGCCCAGCGCACCGGAATAGGTCTGCGTGGAATTGACAGAGTGCGACTCGTCAGCCGGCACCCAGTCCGAACAGTTGGGCAACTCGACGAAAATCGGCGTGTAGCCCTTCACGCTCACCTTCTTGGGCAGGTCGCCGGTGTGGACCGCCGGCAGCGCCGTAGCGAAATGCACCTCGCCAGTTGCGGGATCCTCGCTCCAAACCGGGAAGTCGTAGCGCTCCTGATGGGTACCCGGCACCTGGAAAATCTCGGTGTCGCTCACCGGTGCCGCGGCGGCGGTGACCAGGCGTACCTGCGCAATCTCGATGCTGTCCACCGGAATCAGCGGCGGCCCGCCGGCGCTGCCCCGCTCTTCGCTGAACGACGTGCCCTCGCTGCCCTCCACGGCAGTCAGCTCGCCGGCGCTGTCGACGGTGATCGAATTGATGATGTGGGTATCGGCACTGGCCCGGGTCACGCTCACGCTGGCGGCGGAGACAGAAAGCAGGCCATCAGAGTCGGCTCCGGTCACGCCCGGCATGTACGCGGTCAGCGCCGACACGTCGACGCTGTCGTTGCCGCTGCCCGCCTGCACCTGGCCGCCGGTGGCCAGGCCCCACGGCACGACGGAGGTCTCGAACCCTGCACGGCCGGACCAGGGCGCGAACGAAGCCTCGAACGTGGAGCGGTCGCCTGTGTCGGTCATCTCCTCCCAGTCGTTGTAGCTCTGCCCGGATTCGTACTCGAGCATCCCGTTGTCGGTGATCGCCATGATTGGCTCTCCTTCGTTGCATGACAGAAAGCCCGGCGGCCGGGCATGAAAAAGCCGCCCGTGGGCGGCGGAGGAAGCGGGGTTCCGGGGATCAGTCCAGGTAGGGATTACCCACGGGGTGGCGCCAACGAATGGCGAGATCCACGCCAATGGTGATGATGTTACTTCCGGCATCTGGGTAGAGAATCGCCGTGGCCGTGTAGGTCACGTCATCCGCCAGATCGCCGAGCGTGCGATCTCCGCCAGTAGCATCGGCAATCAGCTCGGCCATGATGGCATTGCCTTGGGCATCCCATTCGTCCGGGTTGGCCTCTGCCGGATGCTGAGCGATCAGACTCACACCGGTGGTCACGCTGATCTCGCCATAGCGGTTTCGCTCCACTTCGCCATCCTCCCCGCTCCACAGCACACGGGCTGGCAGGTCGCGGTGGTCGATGTCCGAGCGGGCACGGTGAGCGCCTAGCTTGTTGGCCAAGGCCTCGAAGATGGCCTCGCGTTTCGGGGTCGGCATGACGGCCTCCGTGGATTACTGTCGCGCCAGCAGGCGCTCGGCCTCGTGTCCCATGCGGGCAATCAAGCGCTCCGCGCTGGGTGCTTGAAGATCGTCTTTCACGTCGGTGAACACCTGGCTCACGCTCGGTCCATAGAGCACCTTGATGCCTTCGCTGCGCCCCAGGCCGGGGCCGCGCTTGGTGCGAATGGCGATGGCCCGAACGCCATTGGCGAAGGTGAGGTAAAACGCCCCGGGCATTCGCTTGCGCTGTCCCGAGCCGGGCTTCACCTGAACCCCGATCCCGCCGCTCTTGTACTCGCGGTTGGTGAAACGCGACAGCAGGATGCCTCGCGTCGGGGTAGCAATGCGCCCGGTCGGGTTGGCGACACTGGCACGCCGCAACCGCAGCCGTTCCTTGACGTAGGCAGCCTTGAGTTTGACCTGGCCGCGAATCTCCTTGCTCGCCTCGGTTCGGGTCACCGTCAGCGTGTGATTGATGGCATTGGCCATCGCCCGGTTGCTGCCGTTGCGGATATGCGACAGCGTCTGCTCGATCTCCCTCACGGCGGCACGATCCATCTTGATCTGCATGGCATAGCCTCTCGTCAGGTGGTCACCCGCACCACCCACCAGGTGCACAAGTGCCCATCGTCCCGATCCAGCCGATCGAGCCGCCAAGTCTCCCCGTCCGCCTCCACCAGCTCACTCCTGCGGGCCGCCCCGAGATCGCTATGATAGGCGGTCAGCTCAGTGCGCCGTTCTACTGTGGTGCTCTGCTGGCTGGGCTGGGTGGGCTCGACATCGCGGTCGATGATGACCGGGATGGTCACAGGACCGCCCCCGCTGGGTGTGTAGGTGGCATCGCACCCGAACCGCCGCATGACGGCTCGGGCGGTGCGTTCGCCCAATTCCATGATCATTAGCTGGAGATACTGGCCGCGCGGGCGTTGAGCTTGACCATCACGGTCTCGGCATCGCTATCAGCGGATTTCCAGGCGACACCGCAGCCGGTGAGGTCGCCTGCGGCTGGGGTCAGATCGCCGTCAGCTCTGCCTTCGGATGCGTCGAAGTCCACGGAAGTGCCCTGGTTGATGGCACTGCCGCTGGCCTTGGGAATCTCGGCGACTCCCTCGGCGATCAGCGCACCGCTGTCGCCATCGGGAATGTCGGTCACTGCCACGCAGAGCAGACCGCCGACGACAACAGGATCGCCGCTGGCCACGTCCGAGCCGGTACCGTTGGTCCAGTGAATGGTCTGACCGTCCTGCACATAGTTGGTCGCCATGATGTGGCTCCTTTGGATTCAGGATTCGGAAACAATCACGCCCGGCAGCATGCCGGGCGCGTCAGGGTGAGGCAGGCCCCATCAGGAGCCAGGCAACTTGACCATGGTGCGCCAGCTGAGCGGGGCCACACCGGCGTCCATGCGCACTTTGAAGGTTGCACCGTCGACGGTGAAACCCTGCTGCTCTTCCAGGTAGGGCGTATCGTTACCATCCAGGTAGGCCACCTCCACGGTGTCGAACGCTCCGGGGCTGGCGGTTAGGTAGGTGGTGGTGGCGCTAGCGTCGTCCAGGCGCGCATCGGCCACCACTTCCACCATGTCACGCACCGGATTGGGGATGCGGGCATCAGGGTTGGCCGGGTCGAACTCGCCGCGGACAAAGGCGTTGGCAGTGCTCTCCAGTGCTACCGGCGTGAGCAGGAAGCCGGGGCGAATGTTGAGCGTGGCCTTGCCGTCCTTCTGGGTGGCCATCTTGGTCTTGCCCTCGTCCAGACGGGCGATCGACAGAGCGCCAGCACTCAGCTGGTTCTTGTGCTGAGTGCTGAACAGGTTGTGACCGTCGCTCATGGCCGGATTGCCGATCAGGACGGCATAGACGAGATCGCCCACGGTGCGGATTGCCGCGCGACCCATCAGGCGCGGGATGCGGTCCAGAGCGCTAAGGTCATCGTTGATGATGGCCTGACGGGTGATCGACAGCAGCTTGCCGTAAGTGGCCAGCATGATCTGCTCGCCCCGGTCACCGACAGAGCCGTAGCTATACTCGGCACCCTCCGGTACCTCCGGCAGGCTGGGGAAGGTGGAGAGATCAACGCGACGGTTGGGCTTGAAGTCAGTCAGCACGCCGCGTGTGGTCCAGCGCTGGAAGGTCTCCTCCGCCTCCTCGTAGCCACGCAGCATGCTCTTGTGAGCCACGTCCGCCAGCAGGTGGCCGAAGTCGGAACTGGAGTGCGTGAACGCCATGCCCACCATCTGCAGGCGGTCCATGCCAGCGATACCAACGCCACGCTCAGAGAGCGAAGCACGCGCCAGCTCGGAGAGAGTCATACCAGCATAGGCGTTGTCCTTCTCGCGCTTCTCGATGCCGATGCGCCCGGCCACAGCGTTGCGGATGCCATCGCCGACGATGTTGCCGTTATCGGCGAAGGCACCTGCGTCTTTACGCGGGCCGGCGGTCGGTGTAGTCCCGCGTCCCAGTGCGGCTAGCAGCTTGTCCTTCGCGGCCTCGGCGGAAACGTCGAGGTCATCGAGGCATGCTCGCTCGACTTCAGCGAACTTGCCGGCAAAGGGGGCGAACACGGCCTTGACCGCTTCACGGCGCGCCTTCTCCTGTTGCTTGAACTCGTCCGCATTCCCCGCGGCCTCGGCGGGTGTGAAGCGCGGATCTGGCGGGGCCGTCTCCTGATGGCGGGCCGCCGGCTGCTGCTGGCCATTACCCTGGGGCTTCGGCTCTTGCTGGTCCTGGGGTGTCGGCTCATGGCCACCGCCCTGCGGGTTGGGTTTGGGTTCCTGCGGAGCCGGGCCCTGGCCGCGAGGCTTCATGAGGTGCTTCAGTGCTTCAGGCATGTTGGCAAACTCCTTCATGCGATGGGATTGGAGCGATGCGGCCGCGGTGAGCGGCTCGGCGAGTTGATCGGCGAAGCCACGCTCCACCGCTTCAGGGCCGGTGAGCCACGTCTCGACGGCGAGCATGCCGCGCACCTCGTCGTCGCTCAGGCCGGACTTCTTGGTATAGGCGCTGACCAAGTTGCCCTCGACCTTGTCGAGCAGCTCGGCGTAGCGCCGCATCTGGTCAGCGTCACCGCCCTGGATGCCCCAGGGGCGGTGCACCATCATCATGGCGTTCTCGGGCATGGTTATCCGATCGCCAGCCATAGCGACCACGCTAGCCATGCTGGCGGCCACACCGTCGATGGTGACCTCGACCCGCGCCGGGTGATTGACCAGCAAGTTGTAGATGGCCATACCCTCGAAAACGTCACCGCCCGGGCTATGGATATGCAGGTCAATCAGCGAGAGGTCGCCGTAGGCTTTCAATTCGTCGCTGAACTCTCGGGCGGTGATCCCCCAGCCCCCGATCTCGTCGTAGATGGCGATCTCGGCCAGGCCGCGCCGCACGGCGCGGATGGTGAACCAGTGTTGAGCCGGCACAGCCTCAATCGGCGTCTTCGCCTTCGGCGTCATCAGCGCCGTCATCAGCTTGGGCATCGGAGCCTCCAGCGTAGTGGTCGTGGTAGGGGTCGGAGCTATACACCAGCCCGCGCTCGCGGTTGTGGCGGATCTCGGCTTCACGCTGCCGTTTCAGCTCCTGCGGGTTGCGGCCGCGGGCGCGGGCCAGCTCGGCCTCATCGGCGCCGCCAGCACGGATCATGCGCTCCCAGCCTTGGGCCTCCTTGGCCGGATCGATCCAGGGCATCACCGGCCCCATGTACACGGCATTGTTGAGGGTTCGGCGGTCGAGATTGCGCGGCAGTCTGATCTGCCCGCTGGCCACGGCCATACGAAGCCAGTCGCGGTATACGCGGCGGCAGAATCCGTCGATGAACTCGCGCTGCAGCAGTTGGTAGCCCAGATCGGTCTCGACCAATTCCTGGCGCTGAGCAGAATACGTGCCGTTGTAGTCGCGGTTGGCCGTGCTATAGCCCATGCGGGTGCCGGCAGACACGGCGCGAATCATTGAGCTGCGGAAACCTTCGAGCAGCGAGCTGGGCCGGTTGCTTTCAATCATGCCGACGTCTTCGCCGGGCAGCAGGCCGTCGAACACCATGCCGGGCGCGACAGGGATGGTGCGGTTTCCGTCGGCCGTTTTGCCGCCGGTACCGTATAGCGCCGGGTCGCCCTTCTTGATGTACATCGTCAAAGCAGCGGCCAGGCGGGCAGCGACACGCTCGCTCTCTTCGTAGTCCTTGAGGTCAGCCAGCCGGCGCAGCACCGCGTGCAGGATGGTCACGCCACGGCTCTGTCCGAGTCGCCGACGGTGCGCCAGGTGGATCATGCTCTCTGCCGACACGAATTTGAGCTTCCCGCGCACGGTGAGCGTGCGGGTGTCGCCGGGGTGGCTCTTGAAGATGTGGTAGCCGCGCACCCGGCGCCAGGCATTGCGCTCAATGCCGGCGTAGATGCCGTTGCCCGGGTCGTCGTAGTCCAGCGGCAGGTAGTCGGGCTCGAGCAGTTCCAGGGCGTAAGGCACGTCGGTCAGGTAGTCGTAGAGCGCCACGCGCCCCTGGACCTCCTGCGCCAGCGCCTCACCGTCGCGCAGCCAGGTACGGCACACCAGCCGCTCCATCTGCGGGCGGGTCAGCTCGCCACTGGTCTCTGGCGCCAGCGACCACTCGGCCCAGGCGTCCTTGATCTGCGCGGCCAGCTCGGGCATCAGCTCCCCTTGGTTGTCCATCGGCATGGGCTCGACGCCGATGCCGTGGGCACCGACCACGCGCTCCTCGAGGCGGTCGAAGATGCCGGTCACCAGGTCGTGATTCTCGTCCAGCCAGCGGGCCTGCTCGCGCAGCGACTTGCCTGCCAGTTGCACGGCCAGATCGCCGCTGCGCGGTTCGCGCATGGCTTTATGGTTGCGGTTGGGCTTGGCCGCTTCATAGGCCTGCAGGGCGTGGCGGGCGGCCAGGCGCTTCACCGCCCACCCCGGCGCCACCGCCGCCACCGCTTTGTCGATCAGGTTGCTCATTCGAACCTCGTCAGGGCGAAGCCGGGGTTGCCTTTGGCGGCCTGCTGCTCGTTTGCCAACTTGCGCTCCCACTCCTGGCGGCCGCGGCGAATCGCGCCCAGATCCTGGGCGGTGACCTGACGTCCGTTGAACATGAAGCTGCGACCTTCGAGGGCGGCGATCTCGGCCTGGGTGTAGTACTCGATCATCTGCTGGGCGGTGGTCACATCCAGCCTCCATCAATCTGCAGCCAGCCACCGCCCGCCGGCTGGGCCGGGGGCGTACTGGGTGCGGGTGCAGGGTCACTCGTGGGCGGAGCGTCGTCGGGCGGCGGGCCGTCGTTGAGGTCGAGCCCGAAGCGCTGCTGACTGATACGCAACGCGGCCAGCGCGTAGACGCAACAGTCCAGCGCCTCATTGCGCCGGCCGCCGGACTCCCAGCGGTAGACGCGCCGCCCGCGCTCGATCTTGGCCACCTTTATCTCGGCCGTGAGCTGACGAATCTCGTCGTCGTCGCAGATTTCGTCGTCGGCCGGCAGGTGAATGCAGCCGGCCACGGCCTGGCCGGGCTGAGGCTGGATGCGCAGCCGGTTGTAAATCAGCTCCTTGGCGTTGTCGGTACCGACCTCGGTCAGGAACACACCCTTGGCGTTGCGCTTTCGCGGCAGATTCGCGATGGGCTTGCCGTAGGTGTTGGCACCTTTGAGCGGAATCACCCACAGTAGCCCGTGCTGCTTGCTCTGCGCATAGACCTCATCGGTGTAGTGGCCGCCGGAGTCCCAGCCCCAGCGACTGACGGGCAGCGCAGCACCACTGGCCTTGCGGTAGCTGCGGTGCAGGCGTTCGGCCACCTTGCGCTTGAGCTCAGGGCCGGCCGGGTCGCCGTAGAGAATCCAGCGGTCCACCAGCCAGCACTCCTCGTCAGGGCCCCAGGCCCAGACGCGACCCTCGTAGCGGTCGTCTTGAGTGTCGATGCCGCCGGTCAGCGCCACCGCCGCCTCAGGTACATGGTTGAACACTTCACGGCGACCGTAGATCGCCTCCCACTCCAGCTTCTCACCGAGCTCGTCTTCCCACGTCTCGCCGAGCGTGGTGTTGACGAACGTCTTGAGCTTGGAGGCCGAATCCTTGGCCTTGAGGAAGTCGCGGACGATGCGCTCCCAGGTGGTGAACGGACTGAGTACCGTCCACAGGTAGAACGTCACGCTCTCCGGCGTAGGGATTGGCTCGCCCTCGGCGTCGAACCAGTCGATGCCGTCGCGGGTGCGAGTGCCGTCCACCTCGCAGACCCACTCGCCCTCCTTCACGCCGTGGGGGCGGCTGTCGTCCTGCAGCTCGTGCTGCTTGATGACGCAGCCGTTGACCTCGCACTGGTAGAAGGCGGTCTCGGGCTTGTTCTTGTCCCACTTGATGCCAAACTCGGTATCGGGCCCGCCCCACTTGAGCACCTGGTGCTTGCCACAATGCGGGCAGGGAACATGGAAGTGCAGCCGATGCGGAGATTCCTGGGCGGCGGCCTCGATCTGGCACTGGCCGCGCACCTTCGGCGTGGAGCCGCGGATGCTCTTCGGGAAGGTCGAGCCTTCCAGGCGCTTGTCGCCGAGGGTGGTCGGCGAGCCCTCCTTCTCGATGTCCTCGTCGAAGGCGGCCAGCTCGTCGTAGATGACGGCGTCAACCGACTTCTCGCGGTAGTTGCGGGCGGCCTTGCCGCCGTGGACGAAAACCTGCTTGCCGTTGGCGAAGCGCTTGGCGCTCAGCGTGTTGTCGCGGTGCTTCATGCCGTGCCAGGGCGCCAGCTCCAGCACCACCGGCACGTCGCGCACCATGGTCTCGAGGTGCGTCTTCATGAAGCTCTCGGCGTCCGTGTCGGTCGGCGAGAAGGTCAGGATGTTGCGCTTCTTGTGCTCCAGCAGGTAGCCGGCGGCGGCCAAGAGCATCTTGGTGTAACCGAGGCGGGCCGACTTGACCACGTTCACCGTGCGGATCTCGTCGCTACCCATAGCGTTGAGAATCGCCACCTGGAAGGGCAGCGTGGTCCAGCGCCCCTCGTGGTAGCTCGACTCGCTCGACAGGTAGAAATGCCGGTCGGCCCACTCCACGGCGGTCAGGGGCTCGGGGCGATACAGGCCAAGCAGCCCCTGGCGCACCATCTTGGCCCACTCCACCCCCTGCAGCGGCGTGACGAGGTCAGCCGTTGGCGAGAGTGTCGTGGTACTCATCGAGGTGCTCGGGAATCGTCTCGTGAAGGCCAGCGGCCTGGTTGCGAGCTTTCGCCAGCTCGCGGCTCAGTGTGTCGAGGTGGCGGGGCTCGAGGTCGGGATGCTTGCGTTTCATCGTCAATGGCAGTGTGTCGAGGATCGCAGCGATCTCGGCGGCCAGCTTCGACAAGCTAAAGATCGCGAACTCGCTGGGCACCACCTTTCGGGCACCGATCTCATTCTTCTGCTGCTGGCCAATCCGTCGCTCCCGCGTCAGCAGGTACTCCTCCTGCTCCCGCTTGTGCTCAAGCAGCGGGTCTATGGCATCACCCTCCGGCTCGGCTTCCGGCGACTTCACCTGCCCGTTCAATTGGCCGCGCAGGTTGCGGATGTAAGCCAGCCGGCAGGCATTGAGGTCATACCCTCCTCGCCCCTTCGAGCCCGGCAACACGCCGCTTTGCAGCAGACTGCGCACCTGGCGGTCGGTGATGTCGAGGTGTTCAGCGACCTCCAGCTGCGTAGCCATCCGTATCCTCGTCTACTGCCGTTTCGGAACCGGAACCGGCCCGCCTGAAAAATCCCCATAAATAGCCAAAGCCCGGGCCTCTGCGCCCCCGTAGGCCCCGGGGTGGGGCCGGGAGGACCCGCGCGTTCAGCCCTTCGTCACGCGATTCAACAGTGCGAGATGGTTCGGAGACCACCACCCTGGCTAGCTGCTACCTGCAGCCAAGATCGATACCCGCTTGGCATTGAATGGATAGTCCGGGCCTAACACCGAACACTAGCTTTGCTAGGATGGCTCCGAATGCGTAGAACAATCTCATCCAACCTGCAGGGAACGACGATGCAGAAAGCACTGACCGCTATCATCGATTGGTATGGGCCTTACTCAGTAGAGGAAGCGAAAGAAGCCGCCAAGCAAGACTACGATGATGGGCTTTACATGATCATCGGACGGAGAAAGTGGCAGCGAGGTACTCATCTCCAATACATCGGATTAGCCAGCAACCTGTATAGGCGCCTGCACACCACACGATACGTCCAGGATCAGGAAGAAATTACAGAGCATGAACTCTGGCTCGGCGAAGTGGCATCTCCGCGAACACCTGGGAGTAAAATCAAAGTCACCGACAAGATGCTCGACCTTGCTGAATGGACGCATGCATATTTCCTGCAACTCCCGCTCAACGACAAGAAACGAAAGTCACCACCCGACACCCCCATCGTGACTTACAACCGCTGGTGGCGCACTGATTACGAAACCCTCTATGTGAAACGACCTCATGCAGACTGGCCCGACATGATCGACTTCATTGGCTACGGCTACGAAGCCAAGGTGGTCTGGTTTGGCGGCCGTCAGGTTCGCGCCCCTGTCGAAGACTTTGTGGAATAGAGCTGAGCGTCGAGAGGTCAGTGCTGGTCACCGACATCATCATTTATGATCTCAACGACTGCCGCCCGGTCAGCATTCGCCCGCCGCCTCAGCGCTTCGTATTCAGCGAGCAGCTCCAGTAGGTCTCGATTGTTGGCGACCCTTCCGGTCGGCGGGGCTAGTGGTGTCGTCAAACTGGGCGGTATCGTCGGCGTCACCAGAATCGGTACCGTCCGTGTTCCGTAGCTGGCGCAGCCAGCCACTAACAGCATCAGGCACAGGTTGAGCAACCCACTCGCCAGTCTCCGCATCGGTGCTCTCCAGTTGAGCCAGGGCGGCGCGGTGCGCCTGGATGGTCTTGCGTGCCTCGGCCAGCGCCTGCTCGCGGCGATCCAGGGCGTCGCGCAGCTTACGGGCATTCTCGCGACGCCACTCAAGCGCGCTCTCCAGGGCTGCCACCTCCCCCCGGCTCGTTTCGAGCCTAGCGTGTGCTGCATCGCGCTCGGCGGTCACGTGCTCGAGGCGCAGCCATCCAGCACCCACAGCAAGCGCGGCGGCAAGCGCCATCCAAGCCCAGCCCGGCACCAACTTGAGCAGTCGCAGGGCTGGCATCACTCGGCCCTCGCCATCTCGGTGGTCTCGTCGGGCTGCATCAGGCACAGCTCACGCTCGGCCTGGCGGCGCCTCACCAACCCTCGAAGCTGGCGCCCGCCGGCGTATACCCAGCGCATCAACTCATCGCAGGCGCCACGCCAGTTGCCAGCGTTGAGCTTTCGCAGCAGCGTCGAACGCTGGAAAGCGCCCTCCCCGACGTTGTAAACGAAGCTAGCCAGGGCGGCCTTGCGGGTAGGGGGTAGCTCGACCTCGACATGCTCCTCGACGGCATCGAAGGCGTCGCCGAGATCCTTTCTCAGAAGCCGCTCGCACTCGGCGTCGGTGTGGGTCTGCCCGATCTTTGCCGTGGCCGTGTGGCCGTAGCAGATGGTCACCACCCCGACCGGATCGACGTATGCCTCGGGCTCAGAGCCCTCGAAATGCATCACCGTCGCGCCGGCAATGCCCAGCGCCCCGATGCCCGCAACCGGAATGCCGAGGCGCTTGACCAGGCTCACGCCCCACCCCCGGTGATCTTCTCCATTTCGGCCTGATGCTTGGCGCGTGCGTCTCGGTGCTCACGCTCGAGCATTTCCAACTTGCGGCGTTCGATGCGAGCGCGACGAATGATCAGGAACAGCTGCGCCAGCATGTAGGCACACGTCAGCAGGCCAGCGACGATGGTGACCTGGGTACTCGGGTCGGCGGAGAGCATGGCAGCCCAACCCACCGGCACGGGCGCCACCCGGGCACCCTCCTGAACGATCATGGAGGACATAGAGGACTCATCGTCTGGCTTCTGACTGGAAGAAAAGGCCCGGCTTGCCGCCGAGCAGGTGACACCAGGTGGCGGCGTCATCACGAAAAGCTGCCGCCCGACAGGGCGAGGGGAACAACGCGCTGGGGAGCGCCGGGCGGCATAAACGCAAACGCCCCACCGGGAGGCCGGCAGGGCGTTGTGGAATCTGGCGCCTGGCGAAACGACCGCCAAGCTACAGATACGGTAGCTCAACCGTGGCGGTAGTACAAGATATGGCCTTTACAACTTGGCCAGCAGGATCAACTGAACCCTGGCGCGCTTGGCAGCACTCTTCAGTGCTTCGCCATTCTTGAACCCTGGCACCTCCCACCTGGGGCTATTCGTGGGCTCTCCATCCTCATCGAGCACTCGCTCAATCAGACCGTCCTTGTCTCGCACGGGCTCGGGGGGCAGCGCCAGCACAGCGCCGAAGCCAAGCTGTCGGGCATACCGCACAACATCGGCAGCGATCTTGTCGTAGCTGGCTGCCCACTCGCTCCCCTTGTGGCGCCTGTCCAGCTTGCGAGCCTGGATCAATACCGCCAGCAATTGGCGAGGCGAGAGGCGGGCATAGCCGATGAATGCCAGCGCCAGCCGATGAGCGTCTCGGTGCCGTTCAGCCCGTTGGTAATGGATCAACAGCGGATCCGCCGCGCGCGTGCTGCCACCAGGCTGCTCGCCGAGCAATGCCGCCGGACTGAACGGGTGGAACCCGGTATTGGCATGTCGATAATCGGTCAGCCACTCCGAGGCCATCTCCAGCGCCCGGCGGACGAAAACTCGAGCAGCTGCCTCCTGGTACTCCGAACTGTTCTGTCGAGCCATCTCACGAAGCTGCCAGATCCCCACTCTCTCCAGCTGCTCCTCGCTCAGTCGAGGACGGTCATTTGCCATCGCCAATGCGGCCTTCCCCATCGCTGCTCTCCCTTCGCCACTCACTGCCCGCCTCCAGCACCAAAGGCGTGCCCTCAACACAGGTTCGTGGCCAACTGGCGTACTCGCGCAACACCGCCTTGGCCTGCTCTACCCCCAGCCCCAGCGCCGCGCAATAGCCTTGCTCATCTGACCCGGTCAGCCATTCCTGCTGAGAATCGGCAAGTTCGGCGTCTCTGGGCGGCGTGGCCTTCAGCTCGAGGTATAAGCCATGCCAACCGCCCCGTGCCTGCCGCACCACCAGATCACTGACGCCAGCCCGGGCGCCCTGGTCTTTCAGCGCCTTGGCCGTCTTCCAGCTGCGCACTCCACCGTTGGGCGGGTGATACACATGCGGGAATAGCCGACCTACCTGGCTGCCGCGCATGTACTCGCCGCGCAACCAGGAGATCAGCTTGCGCTGCTCCATACCCTCGTAATCGAAGGGGCGCTTGCGCGGTGCACCACTGGCTGTCAGCGTTCGTCTGCGGCCGTTCTTGGCCTTCGGATTCCAGCTCACCCTACCCTCCTCTGCGCTCGCTCCCAGCGCTGGTAGTCGGCGACGATCCGGTCGAGCATCGCCCGCGCCGTGTCGCTGTGATCGATCTCCGCACGGCTCATCACCCCACAGGCCTGGCGGATGAAGTCGGCGGCATCCTGTTCGGTGTGGGTACCGTTCGGCAGTTGCGCCAGGCTCAGGCCGTGGGCATGCCGCCGGCGGTGATCCAGGTAGAGCCGGAAACGGGGATTCGCACCCAGCAGTGCCGCCCGGCGCGCCTGAGGGCCGCCCTTGGGATTCGTCATGGCATCCATCTCCTCGCCCACTAGATCAGGCTTTCGCCGGTATAATCGGCCCATGCCCGGCGAGCCCTGGCCCAGGCGCCGAGGAAAGCCTTGGCGGACACTGTCTGCGGCTCGCCATACAAGCCCTCGGTTGCCTCTTCGAACTCCTGGGCGCGCCTGCGAAGCTCATGGTCAGCCGGTAGCTCATGGGTATCGGCAAGCTCACGCATCTGGAACCACAGCGGATCTCTACTGGCCTGGTCACGTTTCGCCACGGCGCACCTCCTCGAGGATCTGTTCCGCATCGACCCAGCCCTGGGCCGTCAGGCGCAGCGTGGAGCGGGCGGAGCGCACGCCGGCGGGCTTCACGGTGCCGGCCACCTCCACCAGGTCGCGGTCGAGCAGCGCGCCCACCCGGGCGCAGGCTGACGACAGCGCCATGCCGCCCCGCTCGGCGATGTCGTGGCGGCTCAACGGGCGCTCGGCTAGCGCCAGCACCGCCATTACAAGATCCTGCTGGCGCTGCAGGGCGCCGCTGTGCAGATGGTCCATCAGTGCGCCGTGCTTCACCTCGGCGCCGCTGGGTACCGCAATCGGTTGCATGGTCAGGCCCTCCCCGTGGCGGCTTTCAGTGCGGCCAGCCCCTGGCTGGCGTTCATGGCGTGCGGCAGGCCGGCTTCCTCGGCCTGCTTGGCTGCGGCCTCTCGACTGGCGCGCTCGGCACGATCCGCCGGGGTGCGGCTGCCGTCGTGCTCGAGCAGTTGGCGCGGGGTGAGCTGTTCGCCAGCCATCACGCGGTTGACCAGGGCGCCGTAGTGCTTGGCGAAGCGCCGTTCGAGGCGCGGCCATTGGCTCTGCGCCGTGGTATGTGTCAGCTCCCACCAACCCACCGCAGCACCCGCCAGGCGCACGGCCTCATGGCTCCAGCGCCAGCGGGTCGGCTCATGCGCATGGGCGCAGGCCTCGGCCCAGGCGTCAGCGGTAGCCGGCATGCCGTAGTCCGCAGGCTGCGGCGCCAGCATCGAAACCAGCACCGGGATCGTTGGCGGCCAGGTGCTCCCCTGCCGCTTCAGCTCGCTCATCGCCCGCTCGATCACCTCCCGGCCTGGCAGCGTCGTCCAGATCGCCAGCTCCTGCGCCAGCTCCCGGCGTGCCAACGTCAGCATCCGATCCGTGGGAAACGCGCTTTCCCAGGTCCTCGGGTACAGGGCCGCCAACCGGGTGAACACCTGCGCCACCAGCTCTGTCGTCGCCTCCCTGCGCTCGGGGGTCGGTCGCTTCGTCGTCGGGCCACATGCCGTCTGCCCAACTGAGGTCGTGCGGGGTGGCGAGCTGCTGGCGGACTGCCTCGCGCTCAGCTCGGTCATGGCGCGGTCGATCAGCGGTTGTACGGTCATCGGCGGTTCCTCCGGTGGACGGGGCGGCACGTAGGTCGTTGCGCAGCCAGTCGGCCAGCTTGGCGTGCCAGGCGGTACTGCCGTACTGGCGCTGGGAGTCGGCGTGGTGGGCAGTGAACTTGGCCAGCTGATGTGGCTCGGGGCGGGTGTCGGCAGGCAAGCCGGCGCGCTGGCAGGCCATGGCCAGCTGTTCGGGGTCGGGCAGCCAATCCAGGGTCATCGGGTGGCGGCGCGGCTGAGTCGGCGGCGGTGTGCCGTCGTCGCACTGCTGAGCGGCCCGTTCGAAAATCGACGCGCGCGCCTCAGAGAGAGAGTGGGGGTTGGTTCCGGACGGTTCGGGTGCAGCTCTCGCACCCCGTGGCGTCGTCATTTGCACCCCGTTGTCGTTACGGGGTGCGCCAGTTGCACCCCGCTCGTTATCACGGGGTGCATCAGATGCACCCGGATCGAACAGGTCGGCGGGGGTCTGCTCGTCGCCGATCTCCTCCTGCTCAATGCCCACGCCCAAGGCGAGGTCATACACCACCGGGCGACGGTCGGCACGATCGATGATCGCCGCCGCCACCCGCTGGTTGCCCTTGCGAATCAGCCCCTTCTCCTGGAGCAGCTTCAGCTTGGTGATGACCGTGCGACGGCCCAGGCCGGTGTAGCGGCACAGCAGATCGACGCTGGGGAAAGCGTGACGCCCCTCGTGGTTGGCGTGATTGGCCAACCCGAACAGCACCGAGCGCGCGGCCGGATCAGTCACCGCCTGCTGCTGCAGGGACCAAGAGGTGGCCTCAACTGACATGGCCACCTCCATTAGCAAAGGGTGGGCGCTCATGCGACACGCGACGTAAGCTATGGGGTGCGAACCTGAAACCCACATCACGCAACGGAGAGCGCCCATGAAGAAACTCACTACGCCTGTCATCCAGCCCCAGGGAGGAGATCGCGAAGACGACGGACGGCGGCACCATGCTCCGCCCTTCAGAACTCCGCCTCCCCCCGAACCCGGGCCAAATGACGGCAACTAACGAGGTCTCAACATGAACCAGTCGCACGCCCTCAAAGCCAGGACCGACGAGCGCACCCTTTATGAAGCACAGGGTGATACTCGATACTCGATTCGCTACCTG
The DNA here is from genome assembly GCA_051749645.1 of Pseudomonadota bacterium. Classification (GTDB taxonomy): domain Bacteria; phylum Pseudomonadota; class Gammaproteobacteria; order Pseudomonadales; family Halomonadaceae; genus Halomonas. The sequence goes on along the minus strand of JBNJIT010000010.1, from coordinate 19,479 downwards.
CACCTTCAGGAAAGGCTCTTCAACCGCCTGGCTGGCATCTTCAAGTTCGCCAGCCTGTTCGGAGGGAGTGCGGCTTTTGCCGGCGTGATCACCACCAGTCCGGTCATCACGGGCACCAGTGGTTTGGTGATCACCGCCAGCACGATTCTCGACTACGTCGTAGCGCCAGAGCGCCGAGCCATGCAGTGCCTGCAAGCCAAAGCGCGCTATCAGAAGCTGCTCCGGCGCTCCGACCAGTACGACTTGCCCGGCCACGACCGCAAGGCAGCCAAAATTGCCAGGATGCCCACCCCGCATATCGAAGGACTGAGGAAGCCGGCTTACAACGACGCCTCGATCGAGCGCGGTAGGATAGATTTTGTCGTGCCACTCAGCCGCTGGGAGCGCTTCCTGCACAAGATCGCCTAGCCAGGCGAAATAGAAGGCCATGCCGCTGCCCGGTACATTGGGAGTTGCCACACACCCAACTGGAGCAACGACATGGCCGAAACAGAACAGCTCTTGAAGAGCGTCTTGATGATGCAGGTGGAGATCCTGGGCCGCCTTGATGCGATCGAGCGACATGTAGGCGTCGACCAGAGCAAGGCAAATGAAGCCCGCGGTGAGGCGATTGCTGCCCTGGAGTACATTGCCGACAGCGCCTTCGGGCAGAGAATCTGGAAAGACCTGCAGCCCATCATCCGCAAGAACAGCGCTTTTCAGGACCATTAGCGCTTCTCCAGTATCTCGGTGAGATCCTCGGTTCGCGTCGCCTTGATGTGCTGGTCGAGGCGGCGCGCCCAGGCTTCCCCCAGCATTCGCTCGGAAAGGTAACGGTGGTGATTCATCCGCATATTCATCTCGATCCACCGCCGGTCGCTCGCCAGCGAGAGCAGCATGCACCCCTTGGCACCGGTGAAATGCGCCCCCTCCTCCATCGCCTGCAGCACCCGATCCAGCTCCTCGCCGCGATCCTCACGAACCAGTCGGCGCATGGCGAGAAGGCGCCTCAGTAAATCGAACATCACTCCCCTCCCCCGAGCTGCCCCAGCTCGCGTTGAAACGCCCGCGCACGGGCCTCGTGATACGCCCTCTCCTGCTCGATCCGGCGCTGTGCCGTGGCATCGTGCGCCGTGGTGCGCGCCAGCAGCTCGGCATGGGCGGCGTGGTAGCGCACCCGCTGGCGGGCCTCGGCGGCCCCGTTGCCCAAGCGCTCCTGCGCCAGCTCGAAGGCCAGGCACTGCACCAGCGCGATCAGATCCTCGCGGCCGGTGTCGGTATACGTCGGTAGTTCGGCTATGCCCTGCATCGCTCCCCCTGTTGCCCAATCACCTGTATGAACAGCCACCCCGGTCAGGGCGTCGTTGCCGTGGCCTCGCCGGGTATAGCCTTTGGGGTGTCAGGAGGGTATCTGTCGGCGCAGACCTCTCGATGCAGGCCCGCCAGGCGCTTGCCAGCTTCATAACGGGTGTCTGATCCCTTGAAGACGCGAGCGATAGTTGCCTGAGAAACCCGGATACGCTCGGCGATCTGCTGTTGGGTCAGCCCCGAGTCAATGAGATCGCGGACCATCTCGCGGGCCGTGAAATACTTCATGCGCGCCTCTCCTAATACGCAAACGTATTGCCATCGGAGAATACATAAACGTATTGGCGCGAGCAAGGCGCTGTCGGCAACAATTCGGAATCGAATAAACAGCGTAGATAGCCCTACGGGCATGAGTGATCGAGGAATGGCAGATCAGCAGACGGTCAAGGAACGCCTCAAAACATTGATGGAAGGAAAGGGGTGGAGTGAAAATGAGCTCGCTCGTCGCTCAGGCGTCCCTCAGCCCACCATCCACCGCATTCTGACGGGTGAGAGCAAATCGCCTCGCGCTGGAAACCTCCAGAAGCTGGCTGACGCGCTCGAATCCAGCAGTAGTTACCTTTCCTATGGCGACGCTTCCTCATCACGCACCGAGGCTACCTCCAACGTCCAGCGCGCCCCGCAGCCGATCCGCTACCACCGCTATCCCGTCATCGGCTATGGCCAGGCAGGCGCCTGGACCGAGGCCGTGGCGCCCTATCCGCCCGGCGCCGAGCCGCACCACGAGACCACCGACTACTGCGCCAAAGGCAAGGCGTTCTGGCTGGAGATCAAGGGCGATTCGATGACCGCCCCGCACGGCGGCCGCCCCAGCATTGCCGAGGGCACTCTGGTGCTTTTCGACACCGGAATCGAGGCCGCGCCGGGAAAGCTGGTGGTTGCCCAGCTGTCCGACAGCGGCGAAGCCACCTTCAAGCAGCTGATCGAAGACGGCGGCCAGCGCTACCTAAAGGCGCTGAACCCCGCCTACCCGCTGATCCCCATCAACGGCAACTGCCGGATCCTCGGCGTGGCCGTGGAGGCGAAGACGCGGCTATGAGCAGCTGCGCATCATCCGCCGGGGTTCTGGTAGGAGTCGTTTGATTGAAGGGCCCTCAAGGAGAAGACATGACTGAGAAGGGCGTCATCAATGCCGTGAGGCAGCAAGCCATCATCGTTCCAGAGCAGGGCGGAAAGCTGGTCATCCCTGACGGTTTTCTGGTACCCGGCTTTATTGCCACCGCGACATGCCTGGGATTCACCCGCGGCATCACGGACATCAAGTATACGAATCCCGGCAGTCATGAGGGCTTGTTCGAGGCGATGCAGGTCCCTTATGTCCTAACGGGAGTAGATGGCTACCAACAGCAACGCATCAATCAGGGCAACACCTATAGCCCCGTGCAAATGCTTCAAAACATTGAGGATGTCGATCGCGCCACTTCGGAGACGACAGGCTGCATCCGCCAGCAGGTAGGCGACATGCCTGGGATTAGTAAGCTCTGCTCAGTTATCGGCGAACTCCATGATAACGTGCGGGCTCACGCCGAAGGCACCGGCTTTTCCATGTCCTTACACTGGAATCGCTATGGCCGCGAGCCGGTCATAGAGTTCGCAGTGGCTGATTCCGGTAAGGGGTTCCTCCGAGAGTGCCGCCGTCGAGCAATCGCGGAAGTCCAGGATGATGAATCAGCGATCCGCTGGTGTCTTACCCCGAGAAACTCAACCAAAGACATCGATCATGATGACTTCGCCCAACAGCAACCCGAAGATGCCATGGGCAATCCCTTCGGAGAGGATGCCGAGATCAGGCACTGGCACGATGGCAATCACCATCAGGGCCTGGGCTTGGCGCAATTGATGGAGCTGGTCACGGCATATGACGGTCAGCTCTGGATAGCAACAGGTGAGGCGGCGCTGAGATCCACCCCTCGCACCCGCCAAAAAGATCATTTTGGCAACTTTGTTGCAGTGCCACACTGGCAAGGCGTGACCATCGCATGTAGATTAAGGATCAGCGAGCTTGGTAAACCCATCGAAGAAGAGCCGTTGAAGGAGGATGTGCAGGACCTCCTGGATGACATGCTGATATGAAACGCTCTCACCAAGCCGCACTTGAAGGGAGCATAACCATGACCAAGACACTGAAATATAAAGACTCCTTGGCTAACCGCACGACTGCCGCAAAGGAACGAGCCCAGATCGAGGCCCTCGCTCGCCAAGGAGAGACGGTGATTCTGGACTACAGCGAGGTAATCTCGCTGTCCGGATCCTATGCCGATGAACTGTTTGGCATCTTCACGCAGCGATACGGGGCCCAAGCGCTGAAAGCCACCATCAAGGTCCACGGCGCCATCCCCTCGGTGGCGCGCGCCATTGGCTTGGCCATCCAGCATCGAATGCCGGCGAACGCTGCCTGACCGACTGAACGCCCAGTCCTGATACCCACGAACCCGCCCACCGAGGCGGGTTTTTCTTGCCCGGTTGTCAGCCAGCGCCTACGGCAACCAACGCTCTCTTTTGTCACACTGCCCTTGGGCCCCGCGCCCGCAGGGAACGACAAAGAAGGGAGCAAACCATGACTGCATCATCTCTCGATCCTCACGGCCAGCCGGTCACCCGCCGTCTCAGCCTCGCCCGCAACGCCAGCCGCGATGCTAGCGAACTGGTGGGCCTGGCCCGCGGCGTACTCGCCGACGGTGTCCTCGCGCAGGGCGAGGCCGAATTCCTGCTGCACTGGCTTGCCGAGCGGCCCGAGTCGCTAACGATCTGGCCGTTCAGCGTGCTTTTCGAGCGCTTGAACGAGGCGCTCGAGGATAACCACCTGGACGCCGACGAGGAAGCCGAACTCATCGAGCTGCTGCTCGACTTCACCGGGGGCGGCAGTCTGGCCGGCGGCGACGACACCAGCGCCAGCCGCCATGCCTCTACCCTACCGCTCTGCAAGCCGGCTCCCGAGATCGAATTCGAAGGCTGCCACTTCGTGCTCACCGGCAAGTTCGTCACCGGCACTCGTGCCGAGTGCGAAGCCGAGATCATCGCCCGTGGCGGCGTGCCGCAGAAGAACCCCACCCGCAAGACCCGCTTCGTGGTGATCGGTAACCTGGGTAGCAGCGACTGGGCGCAATCCAGCTATGGCCGCAAGATCCAGCATGCCGTAGAGCTACGCGCCGACGGCCGCGGCCTGGCCATCGTCAGCGAAAAGCACTGGGCCAGCCACCTCGGCGACTGACCGAGCCACCCGCCCCACCGAACCCGCCCACCGAGGCGGGTTTTTTGTGACTTGCTGAATTTTTATGCGTAAACGTATTGACCGATTTAATACGTTTTCGTATTGTTTGAGCATACACACCGCGATAGGGACCACCGCCATGTCAGCCACCCACCAGCATCAGTGCATCGAGTTCGCCGGCTACCGCTGCCGCGTGGGCGGCATCCGCCAGGGGCTACCCACCGCCGCCCAGGCCATGGTGATCGCCGGCCTGGCCGCCGGGCTCACCCAGAAAGAGATCGCCAAGGCACGCGGCGTCTCACCCGAGACGGTCAAGAGTGCCGCTGGCGCGCTCTACTACCTGCTGCACGCCACCCGCGCCACCGATGCCGTGGCCAAGGCCCTGCGCCGCGGCTGGATCGCCCCCCTGCTGGTCGCCCTGATCGTCGGCGCCATGAACCCCCAGAGCGACGCCCTGCGGGTTCGCCAGCCGGTTCGCACGCGCCAGCCCGTTACCGCCACCAGCCGGGTCGCCCGGCGCGACAACGGGAGCGAGTACGCATGAGCACCGAGCAGAACAATACCGGCGACCGCCTGGCCGCCAGCGAGCTGGAACAGCTGCGAGCGCGGGTCGAGTACCTCGAGGCGCGGCTGGCGAAGGCCGGGGAAGAGAGGGATGCGCTGGCGGCGCATGGAGAGCGGTTGCATGACAGCGTTATTGCTGTGCTCGACACGACCATAGTGTGGTCGCCAGAGCATTTCGAGCTCAAGCGGCGCCTGATCGACAAGCCCGCCATCTCCCTCACCCGCCGCGATGCGCTGAAGCAGGCCGAAGCGCTGGATCAGGCCGCCATGGATATACGTGCCGACTACGGCCACCACACCCAATACAGCGTCAGCCTATTGGCATGCGGCATTGAAGGGTACGCCAACGGATACCGCCGCCAAGTCGAGACAGCCGACGTGTTCGACGCCATGGGCTACACCGCCGAGGCCCTGGTGCGCGAGATCGAGGGCACGCAGGACAAGGGGCCGCGCTCATGACCCAGCACTACGACGCCACCGTGTTCACCTACCCGGTCGCTCAGATCGCCCATGCCTGGCGCGAGCACGCCCAACGCGCCGGCATCACCGATCCCGAAACCGAAATCCTCGCCCGCCAGGCCGTGCATGGCAGTCCGCGAGCTGGCTACCGCCCGGCCTGGTACGTGCCCAGCACCGGCGAGCTGGTGGTGATCATCGCTGCCGAGCCCCACCGCACGGCCGCCGAGGCACGCACGTGGCTGCGCCGGATGCTCGAGCAGCTGCACAACAACGGGAACATCACCCTCTACGCCGAGACGGCGCCAGCACAGGAGGCCACCCCATGCGACTGAATGGCCGACTCGTGGTCTCCAGCCTCCTGCTGCTGGCGCTGGTAATCCTCGGCATGGTCGGCCGGCTGGATGCCCAGGACGAACAGCGCGCCGCCGCCTACTACTGCGACCAGGTCGCGCTGTGGCGGGCCGAGGCCGCCCGCGGCGTGATACCCGAGCTGCGCCACGGCCACCCGGATTACGACGAGATCGCCCACCACTGCCCCGGCACCAGCCAGGCAGAGCGGGCAACCGAGCGCCAGCTGGCGCGGAACTGACCAGGAGAGCGAGATGGAAACCAACCCCCACGCCTTCACGCAAATGCTCGCCAAGATGCGCCGCGGCCAGACGGTCGAGGAGCTCAGCGAGAAACTGCTCGAGGCCCAAGAGGCCTGCAAGGAAACCGGCAAGCAGGCGGTCCTCACCTACCGCGTGAAGATCAAGCCCGAAAAGGGCATGCCGGGCATGTACATGCTGACCGACGAGATCAAAGCACAGCTGCCAGAGCTTGATCGCGGCGCCAGCGTGATGTTCGAGGACGCGAACCTGCAGCTCCAGCTGGAGGATCCGCGCCAGCAGAAGATGGATCTTCGCGAGGTGCCCGATGCTCCGCGCGAGACCAAGACCGTGGCCGATGAGCCCAAGCCCACCAAGATCAAGCAGGTGTAACCATGGAAGAACTGACCAGCAAGACCTTCATCGGCGAGGCCATTGCCACCGGCATGGCTCTGTCCGACCTGGACCCACAGCAACAACATGCCGTGCTGGTGCCCGAGGGCTATAGCGTGGAGGATCTGGAACGCTTCCATGCCCAACCGCGGCGCACGCGCCAGCAGGTGGCCATCCACAACGCCACTGACTTCGGTCACTACGTGAACCGGTTCAAGAACCCAGAGACCACCGTCTACGCCGACCTGGTTGGCACCCGATTCACGGCGGTGATCGACCACCCGGGCGCGGGCGGCCCTGACTGGGGTCAGCATCGCGCGACCTACGCCTGCCCGCATTCTCGCAGCTGGAAGACATGGTCTGCCGCCGATGGCAAGGCCATGCGCCAGGCCGACTTCGCCAAGTTCATCGAGGACAACCTGCCCGACGTCCAGCAGCCCAGCGGCAGCGACATCCTGACGATCAGCCGCACACTCGAGGCGAAGAAGAAGGTCGACTTCCAAAGCGGCGTGCGGCTCGACAACGGCGAGGTGCAGATCACCTTCAACGAAGAGATCAAGGGCACCGCCGGGAAGGGCACGATCGAAATCCCCGAGACCTTCGAGCTGGGCATTCCGGTATTCGAGGGCGGCGACCATTACGCCCTAACCGCCCGCCTCCGCTACCGCATCAACGAAGGGCAGCTGGTGATGTGGTTCGACCTGCTGCGCCCAGAGCGCCTCCTCGAGGACGCCTTCGCCAATACCCTCGAGCAGATCCGCCGCGACATCGGCGACGACGTGATGATGATCCACGCCGACGCTCCGATCCGCTGATTCTCTCGGTCGCCCTGACCGCATCAGGGTCTCGCCCCGGTACCGCTGGCCAGTGCCATGGGGAGCCACGAGCAAAACGCCAGCAGCGGGTGACAGGGCCCAACCCTTCCCCTGGGCGCCCGCCCCTTCAGTTCCCTGCGTATTGCCCCGCCTGCGGGCGGGGCCTTTTTCCAGGGCAGCGGTGAGCCCGCCACGGCGGCCTGACCAGTGACCTGGCAATAAGATGAGGAGCCATGCAATGAAGCTGACTGCCTACGAAAAGCCGATCCGTACGCAACGCAAGGAATCGAGGGTCGACCCCAACTCACTCAATCAGCGGGCGCGTGCCGCCGGCCTAGACCCCGGCACCGTCCGGTCTCGGATCGAGCGCGGCATGACCCTCGAGCAGGCACTAGCCACCCCACCAATGCCGCAGAGCGAGAGCGCCCGCCTGGCCGGCAAAGCCAGCTCCGCACGAAGGGCCAAGAGGTCATCACGCTACCCCAGCGACCTTGCCCAGCGTGCGCGTGACGCCGGCATGGACCCCAGTACAGTCCGGTACCGGGTTAATCGCGGCATGACACTGGAGGAGGCGCTTTCCACCCCACCGATGACGCAACTCGAGAGCGCGCGTCTGGCAGCACGGACCAGGTCGGAACGCAGGGCGAACAAAAGGCGTGGGGAAACAGCATGACCCGTCAGCGCCTGCAGCAGAGGGCCGCCGCATGACTGCCATCGACCCGCTACGCAACAACGGCAAACCGTGGAGCGACGACGATCGCGCTCTGCTGGCCAAGATTTACCCGGATGAGAGCAACCCGACCCTTGCACGGATCTTCGGGCGCAGCGAATCCAGCATCGCCAACGAGGCGCGCAAACAGGAGCTGCAGAAGTCGGCGGCCTACATGGCCACCCAGCCGGGATGCTTCAAGCCCGGTCAGGAGGCCTGGAACAAAGGCATGAAGGGGTTGGACATCGGCGGCAAGGCGACACGCTTCAAAAAAGGCAGCAAGCCGCAAACGTGGCAGCCGATCGGGCATGAGCGCGAATGCGACGGCTACCTGCAGCGCAAGGTCACTGACACCGGCTATACGCCGCGGGACTACCGCCCGGTGCATCACCTGGTGTGGGAAGAACACACCGGTGAACCGGTACCGGAAGGCCACGCCCTGGTGTTCCGCGACGGCAACCGCCGCAACTTCGCCCCGGAAAACCTGGAACTGGTCACCCGCGGCGAGCTCATGCGGCGCAACAGCTACCACACCAACCTGCCACCCGAGCTCGCCCGGATCGTGCAGCTGCGCGGCGTGCTGACTCGCAAAATCAACAGCCGTAGGAGGCAAGCATGAAGAACAAGATGGGAGATCTCCGCAACCACCTGTTCGCGCAGATCGAGCGCCTGGGCGACGAGGATCTGAAAGGCGACGACCTGGAGCGAGAGATCAAGCGTGCCAAGGCCATCGGCCAGGTGGCCGGCCAGATCACCGACACCGCCCGCGTCGAAGTCGACTTCCTCAAGACGACGGGCCGTGACCAGGGCAGCGACTTTCTACCCCAGGGAGACACGAAGCAGATCGAGGGGCAGTCATGAGCATCCGCGACCACATCATCCAGTGGGCACGGCAGAACGAGCCCGTGTCCGTCAACGAGATCGCCGAGCACGTCCAGCGGCTGTTCGACCAGCAGGCCATCGCGGCAAAGCACGGCATGGACGCCGCCAAGGGAGCGGCTTCCGAGATGCTGACAGCGGCCAAGGTGATGCGCGCCGAGTGCAGCCCCGAGGCGCTGGAGAGCGAGCGCCAGGCCAACGCGCAGCTGACCGAGGAGCTGGGGCGCGCCGAGGCCGAACGCAACGAGCTGCGGCGCCAGCTCGACCTGCTCATCGACGCAGCGTGCCTGGACGGGGCCGGGCCGCGGCTGCGCAAAGCCATTGATCGACTGCAGGCCGGGAGGGAATGATGATCTACCCAGTAAAAGTTGAGCGCACGCCGGATGGCTGGTGGTCCCACCCAGCCTTCGACGAAATGGCTGGCGAGAGGGAGGCGCTGCCTGTCAGTGAGGTGCAGGCCTGGCTTGATAGCCAACAGCTGGTAATGCAGACCGTGCTGTTCGACGAGTTCGAGATCGATGGTGACCCGCCCGCCCTAGAGGATTGGGAGCTGCAACCACCGGGCAGCGAGTGGTTCCTGCTAGCTGTAGGAGAGGGTGAAGACGGTCACTTCCAGCACTGGGCCCGGCACAAGACGCCCCTGGATGCCATTGCAGCCGAGCGCCTTCGCCAGATCGAGGCTGAGGGATGGTCGCCCGGGCACGACGACCAACACCGCACAGGAGGACTAGCCTTAGCCGCGGCTTGCTATGCCTATGCAGCAACCTTGCCGCCACACAGCAGGAGGCGGGTCTCCGGCATCTACAGCCATCGAAACGACGAGTTCCTGCGCGAGTTCTGGCCCTGGGATGGGGCCTGGTGGAAGCCCACCGACCCCCGCCGCGACTTGGTCAAAGCCGGCGCCCTGATCCTCGCCGAGATCGAGCGGATCGACCGGGCTGCCGAGCGGCAGGGAGGTGAGTGATGGGAATCGCAACGTGCATCTACTGTGGCTATGCCATCGCCCATGGCGACCACGGCAGCACCAGCACCGGCCAGGCCTACCAGCAGCTGATCGAACACGACCGGCAGTGCCCCAAGAATCCACTGGTGGCACGCATCAAGGAGCTAGAAGCAAAGCTGATAAAGGAAGACATCAGCCACGACAACACCATCGAGCAGCGTGATACAGCCGAATCGGCTGCCGATAATCTAGCTCATGCCATCATGGGGATTACCGGTCGGGATATTGGCGAGCACTCCAGTGCGCATTGCCCTTGGACGGCTGCCCTGGAACACGCCGAGGAGTTCGAGGCGGAGCGCCACTACCGCTATGACCTAACCGCTCACATGGAACGGCAAATCGCCTTCTCCACCCGCGCTTTCGGCCCCGGCGACCGCACCCAGGGCGTGATCGACCACATCCGCAAGGAACTGCTCGAGATCGAATCCGCCCCCGACGACCTCGAGGAATGGATCGATGTTGTGCTGTTGGCCCTGGACGGCGCCTGGCGCGCCGGCTACTCCCCCGACCAGGTGACATCGGCGCTCGAGGGCAAGCTGCACAAGAACGAGCAGCGCAAGTGGCCCGACTGGCGCACCGTCGATCGGACAAAAGCCATCGAGCATGACCGCGCCACTGAGGGGCAAGGGGGCCAGGGATGAAGCTGCACGAGAGCACGCGCATCATCGGTGCCGACGAGCCCAACATGCGACGCATCGGAGTGATGGATGGCCACGGCGTTCACGAGGTCAAGGCACTGGGCGATCTGGCCATGGAGGTGGCCGAGGGCGACCTGGCCGGAAGGCGGATAGAAGCCTTCGCCTGGCTCGAGAGCGTTGGCGACCTGGAGGATTGGGAGTACCAAGTGAACGTCACCGAGAAGCGCACCGGGCGCAGGATGGCCAGGATCCCAATGATGGACCACCAGCAGCGGCCACTAGATCTAACCGACGAGCTGCTCGAGGCGATGAAGCCTTCAGTCCTAAAGGGGGCCGCCCATGTCGCCTTCGAACGATTCCGAAAAGCCGACGAGGAGCGACTGGCACAGCTGTTCGCGTACATGGACGGCGTGCCCTCACTGCCGGAGACAGAGGAGATCTCCGAGTGAAACCCACTCACACCCATTGCGCCCATGGCGGGCGCTACGTTGAGGTCAGCCAGCACGCCGGCACCGGGGCGCTCGAGGGTCAGAAGGTAGTGGTCTACCACGACCTCGGCCGCGACGTGATGAGCGCCACCACCCTGGATGACTGGCGCCAGCACTGGCGCCCACTAGACACGGACGACTGCCCCATCTGCCTGGGTGCCGGGCACGACCAGATCAAGGGCAACAAGACGAAGCCCTGCGGCGGCTGCTACGGGCTGGGGAAGGTGCAGGGGGACGGCCAGACGCCGGGGGATCGCTGGCAGTTGGCCGAGGTAGCGATTGGGATCATCACTGCGCTCAGGAATGAGCTCAGCTTGGCGAAGCGCCAGCTCGAAGGTATCCACGCAGTGCCTGGCGTGAACGAGGCATTGGAGGCTCATCTTCAGGATGCGGTGGCAAGGCAGGAACAGGAATGGCGGGACGGCCAGGGGCATGGACCCGGCGGACGTAGGCACACGGGAGACTAGACTGATGAGCAAGCTGATGGATCTCGATCAGTGGCGGCGGGCCCGCTTCGCCGGCAAGCCGCCCAGCATGACCACCGTGCGGCGGTGGTGCCGCGAGGGCCATGTGCCCGCGAAGAAGATGGGCGGCACCTGGTACATCGATCTCGACGCCGAGCGCCGGCAAACCGGCAACCCGCTCGCCGATGCCATCCTGGAGGCATGACGTGACACCCAGGCCAAGGAAGCGCAAGAACAAGGGCCTCGAGCCCAACCTGTACGAACACGATGGGTATTACGTCTATCGCCGTCCGGATACCGGCACACGCCACGGCCTAGGGCGCGACCGGGCCAAGGCACAGGACGCCGCGCGGATCCTCAACGCCCGACTGATGCAGGGCGTTGACTACGTGGCCCGTGTGATGGGAGAGGAAGGCGACACCCTGGGTGCCACGGTGAAGGGCTGGCTGGCCGAGTGGGTGGAACCCGACCGCAAGCTCTCCAACTGGACGAAGAAGGCCAAGCGCGGGCGCGGTAACCGGCTGATCGAGGACGCCGGCGGCCTACCGCTGGCCCAGCTCACTACCCGTTGGTGCGCCCAATACCTCGACGAGCACCACCAGGGCAGCGCCTACGTACAGTATCGCGCCGTGCTCTCTCAGGTGTGCCAGTACGCGCAGACGAAGGGCTGGCTGGAGAGCAACCCGGTCGAGCCGACCCGCTCGAGCAACCAGTACCAGAAGCAGCGCCGCCGCCTCACTGTCGAGCAATTCCAGGCGATCCATGCCCTGGCGCCAGAGTGGATGCAGGTCGCCATGGAGCTCGCCCTGCTGTGCCTGTTCGGGCGCGCCGAGGTGATCAACGCCCGCTTCGATGACGTGCGCGACGGGCGCCTCCACTACGTGCGCCAGAAGACCAAGGAGCGTAGCAAGACGGCCTATGTCGCTATCGCTCTGACACCACCCATCGAGGAGCTGATCAAGCGCGCCCGCGCACTGCCGCCAATGTCACCCTACATCGTGCACCACCAGCCCGGGCGGATGCGGCGCAGCGCCAGCAAGGAGCACTGGACCCAGCTCAGCGGCGACCAGCTCAGCAAGGAGTTCGCCCGCCTACGTGAGCAGGTGCCAAGCATCGCCCGGCTACCAGATAAGGCCAAGCCCACCTTCCACGAGATCCGCGCCCTAGGCAGCCGTCTCCATGAGCGTGCCGGTACCGACGTCGCCGCCATTCAGGTGCTGATGGGCCACGCCGATCCGGAAATGACCGAGGTCTATCTCGACGGCCACGACATACGCTGGCAGCAGGCCCAGGGCCCCGCCCTCGGGATAGCAGAATTGCTTGGTAAAACCTGACGCGTAACACCTTGATTCGTATTGGCTGGAATGGCCATTTTGACCGCACCCCGAAAAGCGGTGTTTTCCCAGCAGTCGCAAGAGGTTAGATGCCACCCAGCGCGAAAATGGGGTTGCAAAGGTCGCAGGTTCGAATCCTGTCGCTCCGACCAGAATCATGAAAAACCGCCGCTTACGGGTCATGCCGAGCGGCGGTTTTGGTGTGCACGCAAGGAAGTGTCAAAATCCTGTCAAAACTAGCACTCACCTCCCCCGCTGCTCCCAGCCTTTCAGGTGCCAGGTCTGGCGGGCGACGCAGCAGGTGGTGAGGTGCACCCGCGACGCTACCGAAGCGCTTGAAGCGACCCCTCTTGAGTGCTCAGCAAGAGTCGCTGAACGTGCCAAGAGCCGCCCCCGTCACGTCAGGTCGCTCAGCTCTACATCCAACGCCTCAGCGATCCGCTTCAATACGCCCAGCGAGCCGGTCTTCTTGCCTGCTTCAATCTCCGAAAGGTAGCCTTGACTGATGCCCGCCTTTTCGGCAAGCTCGCCCGCACGCAACTCCCTATGCTCGCGGAAAACTCGTACTGGCGGCACACCATCGAGCAGAGCCTGGACGACACTGGATGGAAACGTCTCCTCGCCGCTCTGGCCACGGCCATCGGCGTACCGGCTACCCATATCGGCCAGATCGCCCGCGGCGAGCGCGCCATCACCGCCGATACCGATCTTCGCCTGTCTCGCTACTTCGGCACCAGCGAAGGCTACTGGCTGCGGCTGCAGAACGCCTACGACCTGGAGCAGGCCAAGCGCAAAGGGCGCTATTCCGGCATCCGTCCGCACTAAGTTCGCGGATGCGGCCCATGGCACACTTCCCGGGTTCGTGGGCGACCTGGCCATGGTAAAACTCTCCTGTCATCATGCAGCGGGCTCTTCGTGTGGGCGCGCTGTCAAATCCACGCCCAACGCACGCATCACCGCAAGCATGGTTTTTAGCGTCGGATTGCCTTGCTCGCTGAACGAACGATAAAGCTGCTCACGGGAGAGTCCGGTTTCGCGGGCTAACTCCGTCATACCTTTGGCACGAGCCACCACGCCCATTGCCCTGGCAATGTAGGCAGAATCTCCGGTTTCCAGCGCATCGGCAAGGAACACGGCAATGGCTTGCTCACTCTCCAGCGCCGCTGCCGGATCGTAGTCGTAAATCTTATCGTTCATGATACCTCCCACTGTGCTGCCAGGCGCTGTGCAGTCTCGATATCGCTGTGCTGGGTGCTTTTATCGCCACCACACAGGAGGATGAGGATCTCGTCGCCGCGCTGCTTGAAGTAAACGCGATACCCTGGACCGTGATGTATGCGTAGCTCGCTAACGCCTTGCCCTACGGGCTTCACATCACCTGGCAATCCGTTAGCCAACCGGAAAACACGGGCCGCAATCAGGGCCTTGGCACGCTGATCACGAAGCTTGCGCTCCCATTTTCGGTAGGTATCCGTTTGTTTGATATCAAGCATGGCCCAAGTGTAGTTTTTGAACTACAAAGACGCAAGGCAAGCCAATATCAAGCCACCCGCCGCTCGAACACCTTCCGCGCCGCTCGCATGCCTCTCAGATGCCGCGCCTGGCGGGCAGCGCAGCGGGCGGTGAGACTGGCGGGTGTGCTCATCAAGGGTGGAGAGTGCGCTTTATGCCAGATCACGCAGTGCTTCAGGGTGCTTTTCAGCCACTCGAAGCAAAGTACGTGCGGTACCAGTGGGCTCGCGGCGACCCTGCTCCCAGCCACGCAGCGTACCAAGGCTTACATCCAGCAAGTCAGCGAACTCCTTTTGCGAAAGCCCCATTCGATGGCGCACCTCAGCCGCTTTCGGCACCTCTACCTGAGTCACGCGAGCCGCTTCGCCACGCTTCATCTGGCGTACTGACTCCAGCAACTTGTTACCCAGCTCTTCACCGGTCATGACATCGGCGTCACGCATCATCGAGCGCCTCCTTGATCTGCCTGAGGATATGGGCCGGGATGTTGCCCCGGACGGACTTGGCATAGATTACCAGCAGCCAGATCTTCCCATTCACCCACAAAACCCACCTCGTTCGTCCTCATCCCAGAGAGGGTCGGCGTCCTTGGTGAATATTTCGGTTTCGGCGATGGTGTACATGCCTCAAAGGTACGTCATTGACGCACACAAAGCAACACGAAGTCACACGTTCCCGCCGCGTTGACACCAAGAAGCTGTTGGGGCCAACCGGCTCACGCCACCCGCCGCTCGAACACCTCCCGCGCCGCTCGCATACCTCTCAGATGCCGCGCCTGGCGGGCAGCGCAGCGGGCGGTGAGGCTGGCCGGCGTACCCACGGCGCTGCCAAAGCGCTTGAGCAGCGTGGTGGAGGTGGCGATGAAGGTCTCCGGCTCGATGTTCAGGCGCTCCAGCAGCTTGGGTACCCGCTCGCCCATGGCGCCGCGCTTGTCGGGGCGCTGGCAGCGGCCGGTGGTCTCGACCAGCTCCAGATAGTCCTCGAGGCTAAATGGAATGGCATTGGGCAGCTGCGCGGTGGCATCAAAAGGCATCAGCGGCTGGAACGGAAGGACATCGCACCAGGCCGGTACATTGGCTGCCGCGGGCGGTGCCGCTTCGTCCTTTTCCGCCGGCCCAGTGTGCTCAGCCTCCGGCCCCAGCGCGGCGATGCGCTCGGCCACCGAAGTGTGCTCAGAACCCTCCGGCGTCTCGGCAATGCCGGCGCGGATGGGGTTCAAATCGACATAGGCCATGGCGCTGAGGATCGCCGCCTCGTCGAGCAGCGCCTGGCTCTTGAAGCGCCCCTCCCAGAAGCGCCCCTTCACGCCATCCTCGGCGTTGGCCTGGCGGGCAATGGATTCGTTGAGCACGCGCATGAACCAGGAGACATCCGCCAGCCGCTCGCGATAGCTCGCCGCCCACTGCGCCACGGCCTGGCGTATTCCCGGCGACATCCCTTCCCCGCCGCTCTCCAGGTACTGCCGCACCAGCAGCGGCCCGGTGAACAGCGAGGTCCAGCGCCGCAGCACCTCATCGTCGCTCCACTCGGCCGCTCGCGGCACATCCACCCGCACCACCAAGTGGTAGTGGTTACTCATCACCGCGTAGGCCGCCACATCGATGGCGAATACCCCCGCCAGCTGGTGGAGCCGGTCGGCGATCCAGCCACGGCGATGCTCGTAGCAGCAGCCGCTGGCGGCATCGGTGCCGCAGAGGAAGGCACGGCGCACACAGCGGTTGACGAGGTGATACCAGGGTGTGGCATCCAGCGAGACGAGGGCGGCGCGGGGCTGGGTCATGGTGGTGTCCGATGGCGGGCTGTCAAGTAAGTGGGTGTCCCTTTCTTGGTGGCAATGTCGAAATCGTCGACTACCACTGAGGAGGCGACCATGACGGAACGACTGCCCAACATCCACCCGGGCGAGATCCTCCTCGAGGATTTCATCGAGCCCATGGGGCTGACCAAGAACGCCCTAGCCACGGCCATCGGCGTACCGGCTACCCGTATCGGCCAGATTACCCGTGGCGAGCGCGCCATCACCGCCGATACCGATCTTCGCCTGTCCCGCTACTTCGGCACCAGCGAAGGCTACTGGCTGCGGCTGCAGAACGCCTACGATCTGGAGCAGGCCAAGCGCAAAGGTTGCTTCGACGGCATCCGTCCGCACGCTGCCTAATCCTTGCGCTACTCATCGCTCGCAGCGTTCCCTCGCCGCTCGCATACCTCTCAGATGCCGCGCCTGGCGACCGGCGCAGCAGGCGGAGAGACTGGCAAGTGTGCCTACGGCACTGCCAAAGCGCTTGAGCAACGTAGTGGAAGCGGCAAAGAAGGCCTCCGGCACGATATTGGGTCGCTCCAGCTGCTTGGGTCGTTGGCAGCGACCGGTTGTCCCGACCAGCTTGAGGTAGTACTCGAGGCTGAACGGGATGGCTCTGGGCAGCTGCGCGGTGGCACCGAAGGGCATCAGCGGCTAGCGCGGCTGCGAATCACACCAGGCCGGGATGTTGGCTACGGTGGCTGACTCCGCCTCGTCCATCCAACTGCAATCCATCCATTACCATCCCAAGCATGCCTCTACTTACCGGATTGCAACCACACACCGTCTGACATGATTACCTTCAGGAATGACTGCTTACGCACTCAAGCCATGCGGTAGCGTGCGCAAACGACAAGGCAAATGGGAATGAAACTTCTCATCACCGGTGGAGCCGGGTTCATCGGCTCCGCCGTCATACGGCATCTCATCGCCAATACTGACGACCATGTCGTCAACGTCGACAAACTGACCTATGCCGGCAACCTGGAATCCCTGGCAGAAGTCAGCGACAGCCCACGCTATGCCTTCGAGCGCGTCGACATCTGTGTCCGCGACGAACTGGAGCGGGTATTCCACCAGCATCAGCCAGACGCCGTGATGCACCTGGCAGCCGAAAGCCACGTGGATCGTTCGATCGATGGCCCATCGGCTTTCATCCAGACCAATATCGTCGGTACCTATACCCTACTGGAGGTGGCCCGCGCCTACTGGAACGGTCTGAGTACCGAGCGCCGCAGTACCTTCCGTTTTCATCATATCTCGACCGATGAAGTATATGGCGACTTGGAAGGTCCTGAAGGGCTGTTCACCGAAGAGACTCCCTACGCACCCAGCTCACCCTACTCCGCCAGTAAAGCCAGTTCCGACCACCTGGTGCGTGCCTGGCAACGAACCTATGGTCTGCCGACGCTGATCACCAACTGTTCGAACAACTACGGCCCTCACCACTTCCCAGAATGTACGGCCGCACGGCCAATAACGGTGGTCTCAAGTTCCAAGCGCAACGCTATTGAAAGGAGCTCGGGCCAGCGACCGATTTCTTAAGCACCTCGGCGTAAACTTCCAGCAGCGGCGCAATCCTTTCCATGCGCTTTCCCTCACTCAACGAGTTCATAGCTGAATTGAGCTAATTGACCACTGAGGTTTCCCAACCGATATGCCAGACAAAGTAAGCCCTAGTGCTAATTCCACCAAGGCTGTCATCCTCGCTGGGGGCAGCGGCACCCGCCTGTGGCCACTGTCACGCCTACATCTGCCCAAGCAGTTCCTCAAACTGAACGGAGAGCACACCCTGCTGGAAGAGACCATCCAGCGGCTGTACCCCCTCATCGACAGCGGCGACACCCTGGTGGTCACCGGCGCCGAGCACGCCACCGGCGAAGCCTACAGCGCCCTAAAACCCTACACCACGCTGCTGGAGCCCGCAGGTCGCAACACTGCTCCCGCCATTGCCCTGGCTGCCGCCTGGCTGCAACAGCAGGAGCGCGCCGCCGGCCGCGATATTGATATAGTGATGGTAGTGCTCCCAGCAGACCACGTCATCCGCGCCCCCGAGGCGTTTCACAGCGCACTGAGTCAGGCCATCGAAGCTGCTGTAAAGGGCCACCTGATCACCTTCGGCATAACCCCGGAGCGGCCCGTCACCGGTTTCGGCTATATCAAGGCCGATGGCCACGAATCCCCCCTGATGGTGGAGCGCTTCGCTGAAAAGCCGGATGCGGCCACGGCAAAGCAGTTCATGTCCGGCGGCTACTACTGGAACGCAGGGATTTTCGTCTGGCGCACCCGCGTGATCCTCGACGCCATCCGCCATCATCTCCCAGACGTGGCTGCCGTGCTTGAGCGGATCATCACCGCATGGGGCAACGATGCTCCGAGCCAGGCCGCAGTTGAGCAGCACTTCCGCGACATGCCCGACATCAGCATCGACTACGGCGTCCTGGAGAAGAGCGACAACATCGCCCTGGTGCCATGCGACATAGGCTGGTCGGACGTCGGCTGCTGGGACTCCGTGCATGAAATAGCCGAACTCGACAACCATGGCAACGCGCTACAGGGTCGGCCCATTGCCATCGACTGCAAGAACAGCCTAATCTACGCTAACCAACGATTGGTAGCCGCCGTCGGCGTGCGCGACTTGTGTGTGGTGGAGACCGCCGATGCCGTACTGATCATCCCCCGAGGGCAGACTCAGCGCGTACGCGAGGTTGTCGACACCCTCCAAGACCGTAACAGCACCGAACACATTCTCCACCGCACTGTCCAACGCCCTTGGGGCAGCTACACTGTGCTGGAGGAACACAACGGTTACAAGATGAAACGGATCACCGTGCAGCCCGGCGCTAGTCTCAGCCTTCAGCGCCATCAACACCGCTCCGAACACTGGGTCGTCGTCTCCGGCACCGCCTCCGTCGTGCGTGGAGAGGAACAGATCACCGTCAGCAAAAACCAGAGCACTTACATCCCCATCGGCGTCAAACACCGATTGGAAAACCGGGGGCGCATCCCGCTCCAGCTAATTGAAGTACAGGTCGGCGAATACCTCGAAGAAGACGACATCGAACGCTTCGACGACCATTATGGACGGTAGCCACAACAACCAAACCACGAATGTCCACGGTTACACTCAGATAAACACCTGAAGTGTCCCCTCTATAGCTAGACTATACCCTGTGCAGCTCTGGAGGGGGTCACTTCACTCCTATACACCAGAAGTCACCATAGCTCCGGATGTCCTTGGGGCGGGCTTTGAACCCGTTCTCCATGTTGCGTTGGGC
>JBNJIT010000009.1:0-152089 GCA_051749645.1 Pseudomonadota bacterium | reverse complement strand
GCCTGACGATGCTGATGGATAAAGGCGTACTTCACTGCAGGCTCTTGGCAAAGTACACCGCGGCTTTTTTTGCAATTTCAAGCTCTTCCGACTTCTCGGCCAGTTGGCGCTTGAGCCGGGCATTCTCGTCGGCCAGGGCTTGCTCGCGCTCTGAGGCGCTTTGCCGCTGCTGGGCCTTGGCTCGCCACTGGTAGAGCTGGCTGGGCTGAAGGCCAAGCTCTCGGGCGGCGGCACTGATGCCGATCCGGTCGGAGAGAGCCAGCGCCTCGGCCTTGTAGTCCTGGGAGTAGCGGGTACGGGTCTTCTTCATCGAAGCTGCTTGCCTTGCCATGGGTCACCTCGTCTCAGTGTACTGTCTTAACGAGGTGTCCACTGCTGCTGGGCAAGATCACCTGGACGCTCGAAGAAGGTTATATCGCTGCCTCACCGATGACTAGAGTGGCGTGGTGGGAGGCATGGTCGATGAGGGGTTCACAAGCATAAGAAAAATTTGTATAAGGGTAGTGCGTAAGATGCGCATGCTAGGCATGCTTGGTGGCACCTTACATTAGATTAGGGCAGGCGCCTCTAAAAGTGACGCTTCGCCCTTCGAAATAATTATCACAGGGAGAAAGTAACATGCAAAAAGAGTTTAAGCTCGACGCGCTCACCGTATTATTCGCGGCTAGTCTGTTCTCGGGGATCGCGCTCGCCTACACTCCCCCTCAGGATGCTGCGCGGGAGGTATTAGAACAGCCCTCAAGAGATGCGAAGTGTCAGGCTTTTTTTGATTACTGGATGGATTATGCAGCTATCGAAGACTATGACGGAATGGAAGAACTGATCTCGGCGATAGATAGGCAGCATTCCTCACTTGTAGATTATTGCGACGATAGGAGTGAAAGTTATCTGAGCAAGCATCGCTGATGCAGAACTCTGTCATTGACAGTTCCACCCCCTCTACATTGACTGGGTACTGGGCGCCCAATGGTAAAATGGGATATACCTTACTCTTTTAAACTTTTCCTAATTTAATAATATTTGGCGGACTTGGGCGGGCAAAAGGGGAAAATAAGAAAGAAGACTGGTACTAGCTAGCCTGGCTCAGCCAGTTGCCAATAGCACTCTAGCCATTCTATAAATCCAGGGGTTAGACAAACATGAAACAATTGTTAATTGCAGCAGTCGCCCGCTCTTCACAGTATCAAAGCGGCGAAGGCAGGGGCATGAAAATCACGACATTTTTTATTGGCTTGGTTGTTAGCACAATATTTTTCATTGCTTCTTCCTTAATGTCTATTTTCTTTCTCTTCTTTGTTATTAGCATTTTCGCAATGCTAACTACGGGCTCAATATTTCAGGGGATTAGTATCGCCTGGGGTAATGCTCCGACTTATGGTGTTGTTATGGGAGGTATTTTAGGATTTGGCTTCTTTCTGATCTCATTTGTTTTCCCTGTGCTCTTCGAAAAACAAATATCAGAAAAACGATCTTCTTACGAAAACCTTAAAGACTCTTTGGGTTTTGGTGGTGCCAATGAGTATCCCGGGAAAAATTTCATTATCATGGCAAATGAAAGCATGACAAAGGCCATGGTCCTGTGGAATTCAAAATTTTCAGACACCCCTGACTATACAATATTGACGGAAGAAAATATTGTCGAGTCTTTAGTCTACATTGATGATATGACTGTTTCGAGCGTGAAGTCAGGAACTGCCGGGAGCCTTGCAGGGGCTGCTATCGGCGGAGTGCTGACCGGAGGGGTTGGCGCTGTCATTGGTGCCATAGCCGGGAAACGCAGCAAGTCTGAATCTGAGGTGCGGGTTTATAGGATAGGAATCAGATTAACACTTAAGGATACTGCTCGTCCTCATGCAGATATGATCTTCCATAAGCCGGCAGGAAAGGAAGATAAAGGGCTCAAGAAAAGTGACTGGCTGCTGAGCCACTATGTTGAGAGCGCCAACCACTGGCAGGCTGTCATCAAAAACATCATAGCGAACTCCGAAGAGACTAAGCCGCTAGATAAAGATTCGGTGTAACGCTGCTTTTCACTGTTCTCGTGTCGCCCTTTTAGTCAGACTAGAGGGGCGGTTTTTTTGTTCGAAAAACCGAACATTTTTATGCGGGCGACTGTGTGTGGTTTGGCGGGATACGCAGATTACCCCCTCCCCTATACATGTGTGATAACCGGTCACAGAAACCTTCCGAATGGGAGCAAACTGCTTATACCGCCTAAATCGCATTCACCCCACGTATCTTCTAATTGAATTCAGGAAATTTTTCGCGAGGTAGGAAGGGTTCGCCTACACCCGCACGCAACCATGAAAGTAGGGGTGGGGGATACAGTGCACGACCTGGCTGCAAACCCATAAGACTCGGTGGGGTATTGATGCGGCCCATCGTTGGTAAATAGCGATATCCCTTCTAGTTGACAGAGCCAGTATCGTTGAATAACCGGTAGTGAGTACCTCTGCAGAGAACAACTGCGCCAGCTTCCCAAGCGCTTTCGGATTGGGGGGCTGTTTGGTGGTCTCAATAAAAAACCAGCCATAACTGGCTGGTTTTTAAAGAATAATGGCGGAGGGACAGGGATTCGAACCCTGGGAAGGCTCTCACCTTCGCCGGTTTTCAAGACCGGTGCATTCAACCGCTCTGCCATCCCTCCGGCTCACGGCGATGCATCTTATCAGCTTTTCCGCCAAGGTCAAGAGCAGTGTGCGATCAAGGCTTTACCACGGTCAGTAGAGCCGCAAGCCGACGCGCGTGACCTTGTTGCCATCCATCTGGCTCACCACCCAATGAATGCCGTGCCAGTCGACGTCATCGCCGACAACGGGGTGGCCTCCCACGCGCAGCGAGACGAATTCACCCAGCGTCATGTCGGTTTCGCCGGGGCTCAGCGTCAAACCGTAGGCACTCGCGATGTCGCCCATCCGAGCATCGCCGTCGAAGGTAAAGGTACCGAAGAAGGCGCGCTCCTGCTTGAGTCGGGTGTCGCCACTGAACAGTCGGTTGAGCGCTGGCAGGTCGTCGGCGCGGCCGATCACGCAGATTACGTCGCCCAGTCTGAGCCGGGTACTGCCCTTGGGGTGCAGCATGGCGTGCTCGCGAAACAGCGCCGAGATCACCGCACCGGAGGGAAAGCGCAACAGACGAATGGGTACGTCATCCAGATCGCTGTTGTCGACCTGATAGACGAACATTTCGTAATCGTTCTCCGGGAGGATGCCCAGCGGACCGCGGTGGTTTGGCGTCACCCCCTTGGGGATTTCCACCTTCATCCAGCGCGCCATCAGCGGCAGGCTGCCCCCCTGGATGAGCAACGAAAGCAGCACCACGGCAAAGGCGACATTGAAGTAGAGCGAGGCGTTGTCGACCCCGCCGATCACCGGAAAGATCGCTAGCACGATGGGAACGGCGCCGCGCAGGCCGACCCAGGCGATGAAAAAGAGCTCCCGCCAACGGAACTTGAAGAACGGTTGGACGCTGACGAGTACCGCCAGCGGCCTGGCCACCAGAATCAACGCCATGGCGACCAGGGTGGCGGGTAGTGCGTAATCGAGAAGTTCGGAGGGCGATACCAGCAGCCCGAGAATCAGGAAGAGGCCGATCTGGCTGAGCCAAGCGAGGCCGTCATGCACGGGTAGAATGAAGTTGAGATGGCGCCCCGGCTGGTTGCCGATCATCAGCCCTGTCAGGTAGATGGCCAGAAAGCCGCTGCCTCCCAGAAACCCCGTCAGCCCGAATACTGCAAAGCCCAGCGCCAGGGCCAGCAGCGCGTACAGACCCGGCGCCAGGTCCAGCCAGCGAATCAGGCGCGCACTCAGCCATCCTCCGCCCAGGCCGATGATCATCGCCAGGCCGAATTGGCTGACCAGGAACATCAGCGTCTCGGGCACGCCGCCCAGGTCGCCGACCAGCAGTTCGACCAGCAGCAGCGTGAGGAAGATGGCCATCGGGTCGTTGGTTCCCGACTCGATCTCCAGGGTAGCGCTGACACGTTCGTTGAGGTGCACGCCGCGACCGCTGAGCATCGAAAACACCGCCGCGGCATCGGTTGACCCGACGATGGCACCGACCAGCAGTCCCTGCGCGAGAGTCAGCTCGAAGACCCACATGGCAATCACGCCGACCAGAGCGCTGGTCACGAAAACGCCCAGCGTGGCAAGGGACAGAGCTGGCTTGAAGCCAACCCTGAAGGTCTTGAGGCGCGTACGTAGCCCCCCGTCGAGCAGGATCATGGCCAAGGCCAGATGGCCGATCACGAACGCCAGCGAATAATCGTCGAACTGGATGCCCAACACCCCTTCCTCGCCAGCCAGCATGCCCAAGGCCAGGAAGATCAGCAGCAGGGGCAGCCCCACCATGGTGGAAAGTCGACTGGCGACGACACTCAGCGCGATCAGAAAACCACTGAGCAAAAAAAGCGTGTTGATGGTCTCCATAGGCTCCTCTCAGCCGGGGGAGCCATTATGCCATGCCCGCGGGCTTCGCGTTGGTGGGCCGGCTGGCTTCGCCAAGGGGGCGAGGATAAACTGGCGCCTCACTACTGGCTGGAGCTTCGCCCCACCCATGATCAAGGTTCGTATTCCTTTCGCTTTCGTTCCCTGGCTTGTCGCAGCCCTGATTGGCCTGGCCTTGCCACCGGCCCTCGCCGCGGCGGCTGACGGCGAGAACGCCATGCCGCAGCCACAGGATTCAGCAGCGATGTTGCCACCGCCGCATGTCGGCATGCCCGATGAGCCTGCGGCACCCGGCACGCCACTGATCGAGGCATCAGTCATCGTTGAAGTCCCCCCTGTCGTCAAGGGCCCCTCTTTTCTGGATGCGCCCGTTACCGATGCTTTGTCGCCCGATACGCTCATCCCGGAAGTGCCGTCGGTGGCTTTCGAGCCTGCCGAGCCAATTGCGCCACCGCCGGTGACACCGCTCACCATCACCCTCGATTGGTATCTCAACCCACAGCACGCAGCCTTGCTGGTGGCACGCGAGAAAGGGTTCTTCAAGCGCCAGGGGCTGGAGGTGACACTGATCAGCCCTGCCGATCCCAACGTGCCCGCCAAACTGTTGGCCGCCGGGCGTACCGACCTGGCACTCGGACGTCAGCCCCTGCTGCATCTACTGGTCGATCAGGGGATGCCGTTGGTGCGCGTGGCCACGCTGATCGATTCCCCCGTAACGGGCATCGTACTGCGCCAAGCGCTATTCGAGACCGAAGCCGAAGGCGAGAACGAAGGCCAGGATTCGCCACGGGCTCTGCCGCAGCTACACCTCGGTTATACCGTGCAAGACAGCGCCACCCTGCTGACTTCCACGCTCGCGACGACCAATGGCCTCCCGGATGGCATCGAGCTCGAGGACGTGAGCTATGCGGTAATGGATGCCATGCGCGAGGGCAGCCTGGATGGCGTGGTAGTCCACCAGCGTCACCTGGTGCCGCGTCAACTTGCCGATGAGGGCATTCCCACGCGCATGCTGCGCCTCGAAGAGCATGGACTGCCGGGCCATGATGGCTTGATCCTGATGGCCAATCGCGACCGCTTGAGCAGCAAGCGCGAAGCCATTCGAGAGCTCGTAAGCGCACTCGAAAAGGCCACGCTTTGGATCGTCAATCACCGCGAGGAAGCCTGGGAACTGATGACGGAAGCCGAGCCGGCTCTGGACGACCCCGTCATGCATGAGGCCTGGAAGGATGTCTTTCCACGTCTCGCTCAGCGACCTGCCGCCGTGGACCAAGGGCGCTATGCTCGATTCGAGGAAATGCTATTGAAAGCGGGGTTGATCGACAGCGCAAGCCCCGTGGAGCGCCTAGCCGTCGATCTGGGCGCTCCCGCTCTTTGATTCACGCCTCGAGGGAGGCGAGGAAATCATTGACGGCAGCCTGAAAAGCCTCGGGTTGCTCGGCATGCAGCCAGTGACCGGCGTTTTCCAAGGTCACCAGCTGCGCTTGCGGCAACACCTGGTGAAGCCTTGGCAGCATGGCGTCGGTCACATAGGGAGAGCGGTCGCCGCGCAGCACCAGGACAGGGCCGTCATAGCTGCCCTCTCCTGCCGGCGCCTGCATGATGGCGTCGTAGTCACCCTCGATTTCATCGAGCCCGATTCGCAGCCGCAATATGCCGTCATCATCGCGTTCCAGGTTGGTGGCGAGAAACAGCCGAATGGCGCGTTCTTCCACGTGCTCTGCCAACAGCGCATCGGCTTCGCGGCGATTGCCGGGCTGCCCTTGCTCGACCCGTCGCAGGCCGGCAAATACAGCGTCATGGTCGTGTCCGTACGCTTGTGGAGCAATATCGGCGACGATCAACGAGGCAACCCGCTGCGGGTGGAGCCGCGCCACGCTGATCGCGACCTTGCCGCCCATGGAGTGCCCCAGCAGATGGGCACACTCGATACCCAGCCGATCGAGGAGCGCCTCCAGATCAGCAGCCATGGCGGCATAGCTCATGCCGTCGACATGGGGCGAGCGACCGTGGTTGCGCAGATCGACGGCGACGACACGGCACCGTTGCTGCCACTGCTTGACGTGGGAGCGCCAGTTGTCGGCGCTGCCCAACAGCCCGTGTATCACGACGAGGGGGATGCCCTCCCCTCCCGTGTCCACATGGTTGAGATCGACGGTCATCGGACCTCCCGTATCGGTGACATGTCAGGCTCGCTGTGGCGCCAGATCCTGTTGCCCGGTGAGTGCCACCAAACGGCGACTCAGCCAGGCAAGCAGAACCCCGTACAGCGGCAGGAAGAAAAGCAGGCTGATGGTCAGCTTGATCGCGTAGTCGACCCAGGCTATCTCGACCCAGTTGGCAGCCATGAAGGGATCCGGGCTGTTATGGAATGCCACGGAAAAGAACGCCGCCGTATCGGCCAGGTTGCCGAAGAGGGTCGAGACGGCTGGGGCGATCCACCAGGCGCGCAGCCTGCGTAGCCGATCGAACACCTGGACATCGAGCAGCTGCCCAAGCACGTAGGCCATGAAACTGGCCACGGCGATGCGGGCGACGAACAGGTTGGGTTCGGCGAGCGCCTCGAGTCCTGCGAAGCTGCCGCGGGGAAAGATCACCGAAACCAAGTAGGAAATCACCAGCGCCGGCAGCATGACGCGGAAGATGATAGCGCGCGCCGGCTCCTTGCCGACCAGCCGCACGGTGAGGTCCGTTGCCAGGAAGATGAAGGGGAAACTGAAAGCCCCCCAGGTGGTATGGAAACCGAAGAGAGTGAAAGGTATCTGTACCAGATAGTTGCTGGCGGTGATCACCAAGATGTGGAAGCTCACCAGCAGGACGAGGCAACGGCGATACTGGGCGGGGGAAAGCGCGAACATGGATGGATCCTTTTTCAGGCGCCCGGCGGCGCTGGAGGGGTGAGGGAACCCTCGTGAATGGAAGTGGCGTAGTATACGCAGGCGTCGCGGCCAGGCCAAGGCAGCGAACGACGCGACGCCGCCCGGAGGCGGCGTCGCAATGCCCAGTGCCGTGTTATGAATCAGAGCTGTCGGGCATCGTGCGAAGCACCCACCGAGCGCTCTTTCATGGCCTCGTGGACGTCCTCCAGGCTGGCCGGATCGTCGATGGTCGATGGCACGCCGTACTCCTTGCCGTCGGCGATATTGCGCAGCAACTTGCGAAGGATCTTGCCGGAACGGGTTTTCGGCAAGCGGTTGACGACCAATACCTGCTTGAAACAGGCAACGGGGCCGATTTGCCGACGGACCCGATCGATCAGCTCCTCTTCCAAGGCGACTTCGTCACCCTCGAAACCGTCCTTGGGTATCACCAGGCCCACGGGTACTTGGCCCTTGAGTGCATCGTGAATGCCGATGACTGCACACTCGGCAACCGCGGGATGGGCCCCCACGACTTCTTCCATCTCGCCGGTGGAGAGGCGATGCCCAGCGACATTGATTACGTCATCGGTGCGCCCCATGATGAAGAGGTAGCCGTCTTCGTCGAAGTAGCCCCCGTCGCCGGTGAGATAGTAATCCGGGAACGCTGCCATGTAGGCGCTGTGGAAGCGTTGCGCATCGCCCCATATGCCGGTCAGGCACCCCGGCGGCAGGGGCTGCTTGATGACCACGCTACCCTGCTCCATCGGCTTGGCGCGCTCACCTTCCCGGTCGAGGATTCGCACGTCGAAGCCCGGTACCGGCACGGTGGCACTGCCGGCCTTGGTGGGCATGGGTTCGAGCCCCTGAAGGTTGGCCGCGATAGGCCAGCCGGTCTCGGTCTGCCACCAGTGGTCGATGACCGGCACGTCGAGCAGATCGTCCAGCCAATGGAAGGTCGGAGGATCGAGACGCTCCCCCGCCAGGAACAGTGCCTTGAGGCAGGAGATGTCGTACTGATCGAGCAGCTTGCCGTCCGGATCCTCTTTCTTGATGGCGCGGAAGGCCGTGGGGGCCGTGAAAAAGCTCTTGACGCGGTATTCGCTGATCAGACGCCAGAACGCACCGGCATCCGGCGTTTTCACCGGTTTGCCTTCGTACACCACCGTCGTGCAACCGCGCAGCAGCGGCGCGTAGACGATATAGGAGTGGCCAACGACCCAGCCTACGTCCGAAGCAGAGAAGAACACGTCGCCCGGCGCCACGTCGTAGACCGTCTCCATGGAGTAGTGCAAGGCCACCGCGTAGCCTCCGGTATCGCGAACCACGCCCTTGGGCTTGCCGGTGGTACCCGAGGTATAGAGCACGTACAGCGGATCGCTGCCCTTGACGGGTACGCAGTCGGCCGGTTCGGCCTTGGCAACCAACGCCGCCCAGTCATGGTCGCGAGGGCCCAGCGCCGCTGGCTGACGTTCGCGCTGCAGAATCATGCAGGCATCGGGCTGGTGCTCGCTCTGGACAACGGCCTCGTCGAGTATCGGCTTATAAGGAATCACGCGATCGATCTCGATGCCACAGGAAGCCGCCATCACGACTTTGGGCTTGGCGTCGTCGATGCGCACGGCCAGCTCGTGTGGCGCGAAGCCGCCGAACACCACCGAGTGTACCGCCCCCAGCCGAGCGCAGGCGTACATGGCCATCAGTGCCTCGGGCACCATGGGCATGTAGATGACGACCCTGTCGCCTTTTTCGACACCCAGATCGCGCAAGGCTCCCGCCACACGAGCGACCTCGTCGCGCATCTCGCGGTAGCTCAGCGTGCGCTTGCTGCCGGTAACCGGCGAGTCCCAGAACACGGCTGGCTGGTCGCCGCGACCGTCGGCCACGTGGTGATCGAGAGCGGCATGACAGATGTTCAGCTCGCCATCGACGAACCAGCGGGCATGGTCTTGCTCGTCGTATTCGAGAATGGTCGAAGGCGGTGTGAACCAAGGGATGCGGCGAGCCTGTTCTGCCCAAAAGGCATCGGGCTGTTCGATAGAGCGCTGGAATTCGGTCTTGTAGGTGGTCATGTGATTGCTGTCCGACGTTCGAGTTGCCACGGTGATTGTTGACACTCTAGAGGTTTTTTACTGAATTTCCTTCATACCATCGGCTAACGATGCCAGATCGATAGTGGTGGGCGCCCACATTGTCAACAAAACAGGCTCCTGCATGGCGGCGATCGCAGAAGTTTCGTTGACTCGGCGTTTGACAGAAGTTCAGCCACTATCAAAGATGACTAAATGAGCAATGCCACGAAGACCGATATTGGCTGTGAGTCGCTCCGCACCTTTCGTGCGGCCGCTCGACCAGGCTCCCGAGGCCCCTGACGACGACCCGATACAACGCGCCCGGCGAGCCAATACGGGGAGACCGAGATGAGCACCTTACAGAGTGCCGCCGCACGCCTGCTCTCGGCAGGCGACGAGGCCATAGACGAAGCGACGGCCCTGCTCAAGGCCGTCGCCAACGACAATCGACTGAGGATTCTCTGCCTGCTCGACGACACCGAACTGTCCGTCACCGAGCTCAACCGCCGTCTTGCGCTGAGCCAGTCCGCTCTTTCGCAACACCTGGCCATCTTGCGACGAGAAGAACTGGTAACGACGCGGCGCGCCTCCCAGACCATCTTCTACTCGCTTCACGGCGAAGAGGCCCGCGCACTGGTCGAGACGCTGGCTCGCCTGCAGCGTCTGTGAGCGTGTTAGCTCAGCGCTTTTCCCAGCGGCCGGCATCGAGACGTTCGAGCAACCGGTCGACGCTGCGCTCTACGCCGAAGGAGACGGCCATGCCGAAGCGCTCGCCCATGGAGCGTCGTGGTTCCAGGCGAACGCTGATGACCCGCGCCTCATCCATGCGCGAGACGAGATAGGCCTCGCTGGTTCCCAGCGAGTCGACCAAACCGCGCGACAGGGCATCCCGGCCGTACCAGATCTCGCCGGTGGCCACGGCCTCGATGTCCAGATTCGGCCGCCGCTCGGCGACATGCGACTTGAAAAGCCGATGGGTATTGTCGAGATCGGACTGAAACTTGTCGCGTCCTTCCGGTGTGTTTTCGCCGAACACGGTCAGGGTGCGCTTGTATTCGCCGGCGGTGAGCAGTTCCACATCGACGTCATGGCGCTTGAGCAAGCGGTGGAGATTGGGTAGCTGGGCCACGACGCCGATTGAGCCGACCACCGCGAACGGGGCAGCCTGCAGGCGGTCGGCGGCACAGGCCATCAGATAGCCGCCACTGGCCGCTACCTTGTCGACGCAGACGGTGGTCGTCAGGCCGGCTTCGCGCAAGCGATCCACTTGCGCGGCTGCCAGGCCATAGGCATGTACCAGTCCGCCGGCGGACTCCAACCGCAACACCACTTCATCGCCGTCCTCGGCGCTTGCCAGAACCGCCGATATCTCTTCCGCCAGGCGACCGGTGCCGCTGGCCCGGATGTCGCCATGAAAGTCGAGCACCCAGACGGTCTGATTCTTCGTCGGCGATGCCTGCCGTTCGCGACGCCCACGTGCCTTGTCATCACGCCGGAAGGCCTTGAGCATGCGCTTGCGCGCGCCGGGCTCGCTGGCCGCCAGTGCCAGACGCCGGCGACGATATTCGTAGCGGTCATTGAGCGCTTCGAGACGCAAGCGCGAACGGCTGCCATCATCGTTTCGTAAACGAGCGATCAGCGCCAGTGCCAGGCCGATCACCAGTGCCAGAATCGCCAGTCGGGCCACGAACAGCCCAAGCTCGGTCACCCACTCTTCCACCCTGAAATCTCCGCTGCCCGATTGATGCTAGTATCCTGCCCCTGGGCAGAAATCGGTACAATGCCCTTGATTAAAACAATCGTTCGAAATACGCTCATGGCGCAGGTTCGGGGCATTACCGGCCGCCCCATGACACCGTTCCCCAACGACATCGCAGGAGGATTCTCCATGTCCAGTACCACGCTCCAGAAACTGCAGCAACGCTTCGACCCCCAAGCCGCCGAGGGCATGGACGACGTCTTCCAATTCCACTTCGACGATGCCGGTAGTCACTACCTGATCGTCAAGGATGGCACACTGGGCGTTCACGAAGGGGAGCACGATGACCCCACGGTAACCCTGAGCATGAGCAGCGAGACCCTAAAAGGCGTCATGAACGGTGAAATCAACGGCATGAGTGCCTTCATGACGGGCAAGTTAAAGGCTACCGGAAACGTCATGCTGGCCACCAAGCTCACCAGCCTGTTTCCCTCCCGCTGAACGTCACGCCGGCAACGCTCTTCAACGACCGGCTGTTGCCACGTCGGCCAGGTGCGTCTCGATCAGCGCACGGGAAATCGAATACAGAGGGGGCAGCCGAGGGAGTTCGCCGGCCCGGAACCAGGCGGCATCGACGATCTCGACGCCGTCGATGTTCAGCTCCTCGCTCGCTGCTTCGGCGAAGAAGCCCAGCATCAACGAGTGCGGGAACGGCCACGCCTGGCTGCGATAATAGCGCACTCTCCCGACCGTCAGACCCACTTCTTCGTATATTTCGCGCCGTACGGCATCCTCGGCCGACTCGCCGGGCTCGATGAAGCCGGCCAGAGTCGAGTAGCGTCCAGGCGGGAAGCGCGGGCTACGAGCCAGCAACAGCGCTTCGCCGTGGGTCACCAAGGTGATGATGCACGGCGAGATGCGCGGATAGTTGCGGTGGCCACAGCCCTTGCAGACCATGGCGAACTCCGTATCGAGTCGCGTGGTGGGTGCGCCGCAGCGTCCGCAGAAGCGGTGGTTGCGGAGCCAGGCAGCCACTTGCAGGGCGGTGGAAAGCAACGGAAACCAGTATTCGGGAAGCGCGGACAGCCAGTGACGACCGTCCGGCCAGTCATCGTCCGGCCTCGCGTCCATGGCCAGGGCAACGGGCTCGTCATTCCAGTAGCCCAGCGGCTGCCAGGCATCGCTCCACGACTGCGAAGGTTGCAACGGGGTGCCGTCTGCCGCCGGAGCGATCCGCCCTTCGGCGATGCGCACCACTCTCCCCGCTGTCGCGCCGATGGGCAGCTCACGGCGCAGCATCATTCGCTCCCCGAATGGCTAACCGACGGTTCGTCGTGGCTATCCCACAGACAGTGGCCTGCCGCTTGGCGGATTCGCTCGAGTTTGGCGCGATGCGACTCCAGCTCGGAATCGCTAGGCGCGGCGACGCGCAGGCTGCCCGGGGCGAGCGACAGCCGTCGAATGGCCAGGCCCCCTGCCACTGCCTCGTTGCTGCGGGCCTCGTCGGCATCCAACGTCAATGCGGTCTGCCCGCCGGTCATGGCCAGGTAGACATCGGCGAGAATTTCCGCATCGAGCAACGCGCCATGCAGTACCCGGTGGCCGTTGTCGATGTCATAACGCTTGCACAGCGCGTCCAGGTTGTTGCGCTGGCCAGGATGACGGTCACGCGCCAGCTTCAAGGTGTCGAGAATGCGGCAATGCTCGGCCACCGGCCCGAGTCGAGCTCCTCCGTGCTTGGCCAGCCGCTGAAATTCGTGATCGATGAAACCGACGTCGAAGGCGGCATTGTGGATCACCAACTCGGCACCCTGAATGAAGCTCCAGAAGTCATCGGCAATCTCGGCGAAGCGTGGCTCTTCGGCGACCCGCTCGTTGGTGATGCCATGAATCTCGACCGCCTCGGCCTCGATCTCGCGTTCGGGATTGATGTACTGATGGTAGTTATTGCCGGTAAGACGACGGTTCATCAACTCCACGGCACCGATCTCGATGAGCCGATGTCCTTCACGTGGATCGATGCCGGTCGTTTCGGTATCCAGAACGATCTGTCGCATGAAACTCACTCGTGGTTGGCGAGGACGGCGGTTGCCGCCCGTGCATCGATAGCGGCGTTGGCCAGGGCGTCGGCGCGTTCGTTGCCGGGGTGGCCACTATGTCCTTTCACCCATTGCCATTGGATGCGGTGGCGATGGGTCTCTTCCAGCAACTCCCGCCAAAGCTCGGCATTCTTGACCGGCTGGCGGTTGGCCGTTTTCCAGCCGCGCTTCTGCCAGCCATGGATCCATTCGGTGATGCCGCGGCGCAGATACTCGGAATCGGTCCACAGTGCGACGTCGCAAGGGCGCTTCAGGGCGCGCAGTGCCATTATTGCCGCCATCAGTTCCATGCGGTTGTTGGTCGTCCGCATCTCGAAACCGTTCAGGGTCTTCTCGTGATGACCGCTCTGGAGGACGGCTCCCCAGCCGCCCGGTCCCGGGTTGCCACGGCAGGCGCCATCGGTGTAGACGACGACCCGGGGCAGCGAGCCTTCTTGGTGAACATCAGACAACGTCACGAGCCCTTTCACTTTGGCGGCCGACGCGAGAAGCATGCCCCAGCGCATTGCCACCGAGCGCGCCGCCGAAGCTCAACTTGGGGCGCTGGACATGGGCTAGCCGGCTCCGGCGTCGTGCGCGGATGATGTAACTGTCGCCCAGAGGCAGGTTATGCCGTCTGCCGAGGGTTTCCAGCGTCGCGTTGCTCGGCAGGCTGCCGGGCAGATGAAAGCCGCAGTAGTCTACCCGCTCGATCTGGAAGTCGACAAACTCCAGCCAGTCACGCAACCCGGCAGGCGTACGCCACCGACCGCGCCACGGTAACCTCTGGCGGCGGCCGGGCCACAGGCGACCCAGTCCTGCCGTACCCAGCGGTGCCCAACCGAAGATGATCAGACGCCCATCATCCGCCGTGACCCGCGCCGCCTCCTGAAGCAGGTGGTGAGGATTGGGTACCACCTCGAGCAGATGGTGGATGACCACCAGATGCAAGCATTCGTCGGGTAGCGCCAGGGCATCGGGCGGGCACACCAGGGTCGATGGAGATTCGGCGAGTTCGGCCGTGGGCGCCCAGCGCAAGCCGTGGCGGATCGGACACATATCGGTGAGAGTCGGTGCCATGCTCAGTTCCAGGCGATGGCCGCCATGCAGGCGCTCGCAGATCGGGCCAAGGCAAGCTCGTTCGGTGCGCCAGTGCGCAGAGCCGTCGGCACTTGCCCAGTAGCGTCGCCCTTCCCTGAAGAGTCGTGCGAGGGTGATCGCGTCCTGCGCGTTTGACATCGTCGAGCGTCGCCTCCAGGATTGTTGGTTTTGTAAGCCACGGGCACACCGCGCTCACTCAGCGTACAGGCCAGCGAGCCAGGCCGGCGCCATTGTGCTCATTCGGTTGACGACGCGACGAGGACATCCTGCCCATGCTGAGCGTGACACCGATTCCTGCTTTTGGCGATAACTATATCTGGCTTCTACGCCAGGACACGAGTCCCGACGTATGCGTCGTGGATCCTGGCGATGCCGACCCCGTCATACAGGTGCTGGAACGCGAGGGGTTGAAGCTGACCAGAGTGCTGATCACCCACCACCATCACGATCATACCGGCGGTCTGGAAGAGCTCATACAACGCTATTCACCACACGTCATCGGGCCTCACAACCCCCACATCAAGGGCATCGACGAGGCCGTGGGCGACGGGGATACCTGCCGTGTCATGGGGCGCCGCTTCGACGTTCTGGCGGTTCCCGGGCATACCCTCGACCATATCGCCTACTTCACGCCCGGCATACCGCCACTCCTGTTCAGTGGCGATGCGTTGTTCTTGGCTGGCTGCGGCCGCCTCTTCGAGGGAACGCCCGAGCAGATGCACCAATCCCTGCAGCGTCTGGCCGAACTGCCCGACGACACGCTGGTCTTCGCCGGCCACGAATACACCCAGGCTAATCTGCGTTTTGCCAGCGCCGCCGACCCCCACAACCCCAATGTGGCATCGGTACTGGCCGAGACCGAGCGCGCTCGCGAACTGGACCGCCCCACCCTGCCCAGCCATCTGGGTCGAGAACGACGCATCAACCCCTTCTTGCGCTGCGCGGATCCCGAAGTGCGCGCCGCCGCCGCTGCACATGGGGATACCGACACGGATCTAGCCACCTTTACCACCCTGCGCGCCTGGAAAGATCGCTTCTGATCGACGACACGGCATTTTGCGAACGCAGCAACCAGAAGGAGAACGCATGATCCATCGAACGGCGCGACGACAGGCAATCGGTCTGGTCGGCAGCTTCGCTCTGACGGGCGCTCTGGCGCTGGCCACCACCACCAGTCAGGCAACCACCATGTCGCCCCATTCCGGCACGTCCACGATGCACTCTTTTTGGGAAGCATTGCAGCTCGAGCCGCAGGCTGCAGACGCCTGGGAGCAATTGCGTGGACTGATGCAGTGGGATCACCATACCGATGATCCCCGCGTTCAGCGCTGGATCGAGCACTACCGCGCCAGTCCCCACAATGTACGCGAGATCACCGAGCGCGCCCGCCCCTGGCTGGCATGGCTCAATTCACAGCTCCAGCAGCGCGACTTGCCGGGTGAGATAGCACTGGTACCTTTCATCGAAAGCTCTTTCGATCCCCAGGCGCGCAGTCACCGTGGTGCTGCCGGCATGTGGCAGCTCATGCCAGGCACTGCCGATGCGTTGGGTCTCTTGCATCAGCAGGGATATGACGGTCGTCTCGACGTTGCCGCTTCGACGCGTGCAGCGCTGGATTACATCGAGCTTCAGGCGGAACAATGGTACGACGGTGACATCGAGCTGTCGCTAGCCGCCTACAATGCCGGTGCCGGAACCGTCAACCGATCGCGCAATGCCGCACTGGCGCGCGGCGAGCGGGGAGACTATTGGCATCTCGACCTTCCCGGCGAGACCATGCAGTACCTTCCCAAACTACATGCCCTCGCGGCCATCATCGTCGACCCCGAAGCTTACGATATCGAGTTGCCGGCCATCGACGCTACTCCGGCCATTGCCGAGGTGCCAGTAGAACGGACGATCGATATCGCTCGCCTGGCCAATGTGGCAGGCGTCAGCCCATCCGAGTTGACGGCTCTCAATCCGGGACTCACCAGCGGCCAGGTGCATCCGGGTACCGCCGACGTCGTGCTGGTCCCCCGCGAGCATGAATCGGTGATTCAGGCCCGGCTCAGCGACTCCGCCCCTAACCCGACTGACGGTGACGTCACCGAATACGTGGTGCAACGAGGAGATACCCTTTCACGCATTGCCAGGCGCCACGATATCAGCGTCGATGAGCTTCGTCGCCAGAATGGCTTGCAGGGCGACATCATCCAGGTCGGCCAGAATCTCGATATGCCTGGGCAGAGCCTGGCATCTCGCTGACGTTCGGTAAAAACGTTCATGGCAGTTTACAAGGTGCAGCACGCCTGACACCTTATGACGGTCGCCTTCCCAGGAAGCACAGGATCCCGTCAAGGATGTCAGCCAGTTCGATCGTCACTCGTGGCCTGCAAAAAAGCCTGTTGAGCCTGGCAGCTCTGCTCGCCGCCACCGTTGCTATCGCGGATGAACCGGTAGCCACCCAGCATGGCCTGGCGCTCTATGACGAACCCGCCCTGCCCGCGGACTTCACGCACTTTCCCTATGTCAACCCCGAGGCTCCCAAGGGCGGGAGCCTGACACGAGCTGCCGTTGGCTCGAGCTTCGACTCGACCAACCCCTTCATCATCCGCGGCACCCCTGCTGCCGGTGTCAGCGCGATCTACGACACTCTGCTCGAGGGCAACCCCGACGAGCCGTTCAGCGTTTACGGCTTGCTGGCCGAGGGGGTACGGCTCGATCCAGAGCGTCACTGGATCGAGTTCGATCTGCGCCCGGAAGCGCGCTTTCACGATGGAGAACCGGTCACTGCGGAGGATGTCGTCTATAGCTTCGACCTGCTGATCGAAGAGGGCAACCCGTTCTATCGCAGCTACTACGCCGAGGTGGCCAGCGTCGAGGCATTGGATGAGCGCACCGTTCGCTTCACCTTCGATTCCAACGAGTCGCGCGAACTGCCGCTGATCGTCGGCCAGCTGCCGGTCCTGCCCCAGCACTACTGGGCCGAGCGTGACTTCAGCACCCCGACGCTGGCAGCTCATCCGGGCTCCGGCCCCTACCGCATCGCCGAGGTGGATCCTGGCCGGCGCATCGCATACGAGCGCGACCCCGACTACTGGGGGCGCGACTTGCCGGTCAACCGCGGACGTCACAATATCGATCGCCTAATCCACGATTACTATCGTGACCGCGAAATCGCCTGGGAAGCCTTCAAGGCCGGCATCATCGACTACCGCACCGATGCCCGCGCAGCCACCTGGGCCATCGGCTACGACTTTCCCGCCTACCACGACGGTCTGGTCAAGCGACTCACGGTTCCCGACGGCCAACCAGCAACGATGCAGGGGTTCGTCTTCAATTTGCGCCTTGACAAGTTCCAGGATCGCCGCGTGCGCGAGGCGCTCTCGCTGACCTTCGACTTTCCCTGGCTCAATGCCAACCTCTTCTACGACAGTTACCGTCGCACGCGAAGCTACTTTCAGAACTCCGAAATGGCCGCCGATGGCCTGCCTGGCGAGGCTGAGCTCGCCCTGCTAGAGCCCCATTGCGACAGTCTGCCTACGGAGGTTTTCGAGGCACCGCTGCCCATCGACCATCCCGAAGATCTTCGCCAGCGTCTGCGTCGCGCCTACGATCTGCTGCTCGATGCGGGCTATGTCGTCGAGGAGGGGCGCCTGATCGATGCAGAGACTGAGCAGCCTCTGACGCTGGAAGTCCTGCTTCACGACACCGGCATGGAGCGCGTAGTGCAGCCCATGCTGCGCAACATGGCGCGTCTGGGCGTCGAAGGCAGCATCCGCATCGTCGACATCAACCAGTACCTCAACCGCCTGCGCCACTTCGATTTCGACATGGTCGTCGGGCAGTTTCCGCAGTCCAACAATCCAGGCAACGAACAGCGCGAATACTGGACCAGCGACTATGCCGAGGCCCCGCAGAGCCGTAACCTCATGGGGTTGAGCCACCCCGCCGTCGACGACCTGGTAGGCCAGTTGATCCGTGCCGACAGCCGCTCGGAACTCAATGCGGCGACCCGCGCCCTGGACCGAGTGCTGCGCTGGCAGTTCGTGACCATTCCTCACTACCATTCCGGCGAGACCCGCCTAGGACTCTGGGACAAGTTCGGCTACCCCGAGCCGTTTCCCGAGTATGGCTTCGACCTGTCCGCCTGGTGGGTCGATACCCAACGCGAAGCCGTAATCGACCAGCGTTTGCATGGTCGCTGACTCCAGCACGAGGATTCGCCCGTGAGCCGCTACGTTCTTCGCCGACTGCTGCTGATGATTCCCACCCTGGTGGGCATCATGTTGCTCAATTTCATCATCGTTCAGGCAGCCCCCGGCGGGCCCATCGACCAGATGCTGGCCCGCTTCGAAGGCGCCGACAGCATGGCCAGCACGCGGCTGGACACCGGCGGTGGCGAGGTGGTGGTGCGTGACGAATCGCGCGGTGCCCGCGGCATCGACCCGCGCTTCATCGAACAGCTCGAGCAACAGTTCGGCTTCGACAAACCCGCCCATGAGCGCTTCCTGGGCATGCTGGCCGACTACGCCACCTTCGATTTCGGCAACAGTTTCTTTCGCGACCGCCCAGTGGTCACGCTGATGATCGAGCGGCTGCCGGTGTCCATCTCGCTCGGCCTGTGGACCACGCTGCTCGTCTACCTGATCTCCATCCCACTGGGCATTCGCAAGGCGTTGCACCACGGTTCGCGCTTCGATGTCTGGACCTCGGGGCTGGTCATCGTCGGCTACGCCATTCCCGGCTTCCTCTTCGCCATCCTGCTGATCGTGCTCTTCGCCGGTGGCAGCTACTGGGATCTCTTCCCGCTTCGCGGCCTGACGTCGCCGGACTTCGACCAGCTCGGCGCCTGGGGCAAGGTCAAAGATTATCTCTGGCACATCACCTTACCGGTCATCGCCATGACCATCGGCAGCTTCGCCACCTTGACGATGCTGACCAAGAACAGCTTCCTCGACGAGATTCACAAGCAGTACGTGCTCACCGCTCGGTCCAAGGGGGCCAGCGATCAGCGTATCCTCTACGGCCATGTGTTCCGCAACGCCATGCTGATCATCATCGCCGGCCTGCCCGGCGCTCTGGTGACCATCTTCTTCACCGGGTCGCTGTTGATCGAGGTGATCTTCTCGCTGGAGGGGCTGGGTCTGCTCGGTTTCGAGGCCGTCATGCAGCGCGACTATCCGGTGATCTTTGGCACGCTCTACCTCTACACCCTGATCGGGCTGCTCCTCAAACTCGTCTCCGACCTCACCTATGTGTGGGTCGATCCGCGCATCGACTTCGACACCCGGGAGTCCTGAGCCATGGACCTTGCTGTCACCTCGCGTCTGTCGCCCATTACCCGGCGCCGCCTGGCAGTGTTTCGCGGCAACCGCCGCGCCTGGGTTTCGCTGTGGGTCTTCCTGGCGCTCTTTGCAGTGAGTCTCGCCGCCGAGCTGATCGCCAACGACAAGCCGCTGGTGATGCGCTACGACGGCCAGTGGTACGTCCCACTGCTCGTGGACTACCCCGAGACCGAGTTCGGCGGTTTCCTGCCGACCGGCACCGACTACCACGACCCTTTCATTGGCGAGCAGCTGGCGGAGAACGGCTGGGCACTGTGGCCGCCGATTCCTTTTTCCTACCAGACGCTCGACATGCAGATGATGCGTCCGTCGCCGGCCCCACCGGATGGACGCCACTGGCTCGGCACTGACGACCAGGGGCGCGATGTCCTGGCGCGGGTGATCTACGGCTTTCGACTTTCGGTCGCCTTCGCCCTGGTACTGACCGCCGGTTCACTGATGCTGGGCGTGCTCATCGGTGGCATCCAAGGCTACTTCGGCGGCAAGACCGACCTCATCGGCCAGCGCCTCACCGAGATCTGGTCGGGGCTGCCGGTGCTCTTCCTGCTGATCATCCTGGCGAGTTTCGTGCAGCCGGGCTTCTGGTGGCTGCTCGGCATCATGCTGCTCTTCTCCTGGTTGGGCCTGGTCGACGTGGTACGCGCTGAATTCCTCCGTGCACGCAACCTCGAGTACGTGCGCGCCGCCAAGGCGATGGGCCTGCCGCCACGCCTGATCATGTGGCGTCACGTGCTGCCCAACGCCATGGTGGCCACCCTCACCTTCGTGCCCTTCCTGTTCACCGGGGCCATCACCACCCTCACCGCCCTGGACTTCCTCGGCTTCGGCCTGCCCCCGGGCTCGCCCTCGCTGGGCGAACTGGTGGCCCAGGGCAAGAACAACCTTCATGCCCCCTGGCTGGGCATCACTGCCTTTGTCAGCCTGTCGCTGATGCTCTCGCTGCTGGTGTTCATCGGCGAGGGGCTGCGTGACGCCTTCGACCCGCGCCATGTGCAGCACGGCGCCGCTACACCGCCGAGGAGACAGACCGATGCCTGACGCCAGCCCGCTGCTGCGCTTCGATTCGCTCTCCGTCGCCTTCGACGGCGTGACCGTGGTCGACGGCCTGTCACTCGCTGTCCGGCGTGGAGAAACCCTGGCCCTGGTCGGCGAGTCCGGCTCCGGAAAGTCGGTTTCCGCGCTCGGCGCCATGAACTTGCTGCCACCCAACGCCAGGGTCGAGGGGGGGCGTTTCCTGGGTGGCACCGATCTTGCCCGGCTCCGGCCACGCGAGTGGCAAGGGCTGCGCGGTGGGCGCGTCGGCTTCGTCTTCCAGGAGCCAATGACCTCGCTCAATCCACTCCACACGGTGGCCAAGCAGATCGGCGAGACACTGCGGCTGCACCAGGGGCTCTCTGGACGCGATGCCCGCGAACGCAGCCGCGAGTTGCTCGGCCAGGTCAAGTTGCCGCGGCCCGACGAGCTGCTCGACGCCTGGCCGCACCAGCTCTCCGGCGGGCAACGTCAACGCGTTATGATCGCCATGGCCATCGCCAACGATCCGGAGTTGCTGATCGCCGACGAGCCGACGACGGCGCTCGATGTCACCGTGCAGCAGGACATTCTCGCTCTGCTCGCCGAACTGCGTGACCGCCACGGCATGGGCATGCTGTTCATCACCCATGACCTCAATCTGGTACGCCGCCACGCCGACCGGGTCTGCGTGCTCTACAACGGCCGCGAGCAGGAGACGGGGCGAGTCGCCGACGTCTTCCAGACACCGCAGAGCAGCTACACTCGCACCCTGCTGGACGCCGAACCCCACGGCCGACCGGCGCCGGTGCCGACGGGCTCGCCACTGCTCCAGACACGAGGCCTGGCGGTAAGCTATGCACGGCCGCGACGCCTGCTGGCCAAGCGCCCTCCCGCCTTCGAGGCGCTGTGCCCGCTCGACCTCTCGGTGGCCCCGGGGGAAACACTGGGGATCGTCGGCGAATCCGGCTCCGGCAAGACGACCCTCGCCCATGCCCTGCTGCGCCTGACCGAGAGCCGAGGCGAGATCGATTTTTCCGGCGAGCGGATCGATCGGCTGAGTGGTGCCGCTCTACGTCGCCGACGGCGGCGTTTCCAAGTCGTCTTTCAGGATCCCTACGGCTCGCTGTCGCCACGCCTGCCCGTTTCGGAGATCGTGAGCGAGGGACTGCATTTCCATTATCCCAAGCTGGATACCGCCGAGGTCGAGCGATGTGTCGTCGATACGCTGCGCGAGGTCGGCCTACCCGAGGATTGCGCGGCGCGCTATCCACACGAATTCTCCGGCGGGCAGCGCCAGCGGATTGCCGTGGCGCGTGCCATCATCCTGGAGCCCGAGCTGTTGGTCCTCGACGAGCCAACTTCAGCGCTCGATCGTACCGTGCAGAAACAGCTCGTCGAGCTGCTCCGCGAGTTGCAGAGACGACGAGGCATCAGCTATCTCTTCATCAGTCACGATCTGGCGGTAGTGCGGGCCATGGCGCACCGCGTGATGGTCTTGAAGGATGGTGAGGTTGTGGAACAGGGCGATTGTCGGGCAGTATTGGAAGACCCTCGTACCGATTATACGCGTCGACTGGTCACTGCCGCTGGACTATCCTTCCAGGATCCTCGGTTCAGCGGAACTGATTAACGTTAAAGCGGTTCATCCGATTGCGTTGAATAGCAGGTCGAATGATAACGGTATAAATACTGCCGCTCGCCAACGATGCTTCTCGGCATTGGCATATACTGCGTCTGACTCTCCCGACCAGCGAGCTCCCCATGCGCTTTCCGACCATCCAGCTCCTGTTAGGGCTTCTGCTCGGCTTTGGCATGGCATCGTCGCTCCTGGCCGCTCCGCCACTGGACCTGACCGGGTGGGAATACCGCTGGGGCGATTCCCCCGTCGAAGCGGACGGCACACCGCGCTGGACCGTGTCGCATGATGACTCTACCTGGCGGACCATCGCCTTTCCCTCCAACCCACCCAATCGTGACGGGCACCAGCACGTCTGGTTTCGCGTCACCCTGCCGGACGGTGGCTGGCGCGATCCGGTACTGTACATCTACAGTATCGACCTGATCGGTCAGGCTTATCTCGACGACGAACTCATCTACCAGTACGGCCATTTCGACGCCCAGGGGCGCGGCGACTTCGTCGGCTGGCCCTGGCACATGATCGAGCTGCCCGAAGATTTTGCCGGCCGCACCCTGCACTTCCGAGTGTTCTCGGACTACACCGATATCGGCCTGTGGGGAGAGGTGCTGTTGA
This sequence comes from Pseudomonadota bacterium, assembly GCA_051749645.1. Lineage (GTDB taxonomy): Bacteria > Pseudomonadota > Gammaproteobacteria > Pseudomonadales > Halomonadaceae > Halomonas. Next base: position 129,241 of record JBNJIT010000009.1, on the reverse strand, counting down.
TGGAGCGCGTGGATCTGCTGACGCGGGTCATCCAGAGCTCCTCCCACGACCTGGTAGTCAGCGCCTTCTCGCTGCTACTGGCGGGGCTGGCCGGCAGCTTCGCTCTGCTGGGCCCGCAGCGTCGGAGCTTCGGCGCCATGGCGTTCTTCTCACTGGCCTCCGGCACCATGATCCTCGCCGAGACCCAGGCCAGCCAGCTTCTACTCGATCGCCCGCTACTGTGGGACACTCTGGCCGCCGCTGGCTACTACAGCCTGCCAGTGGCCATGGGCCTGCTGCTTTCCCATTGGCTCGCGGGCACGCCGGGGCGTTGGGTTCGCCGCCTGTGGCAACTGCACCTGGCCTACCTGGTGGGAGCCATCGGCCTGGCCAGGGCCGGTATCGTGAGCCTGGCCAGCACCTTTCCACCCTTCGACCTGCTGCTGGCATTCACCCTGCCGTTGATGCTGATGCTGGCGCTGTGGCGGGTGCACTGCCTGGGAATCGAGCAACGCCTGATCATCGCCAGCTACGCCTTGCTGGCCGTACTGCTGCTGGCCGACATGGCGGTGGCGCATGGCCTGCTGGCATGGCGGCGCATTCCGGTAAGCCTGGGAACGCTGACCTTCTCGCTGGCCATCGTGGGTATCTCGCTGTGGCATTACCGGCAAACCCAGCGCGAGCTCGCCCGGCTGAACCGATCCCTCGAACAGCAGGTCGCCCAGCGCACGGTAGAGCTGGACAGGCTGGTGAGCAAGCTGGAGAGCTTTTCCTACGAGGATCCGCTGACCGGTCTCAAGAACCGCCGCTACTTCGACGAGCTGTTGCAACACGAGGCGACCCGGGCGGAACGTCAAGGTACGCCCCTGTCGATGGTGATGATCGACCTGGATCACTTCAAACAGATCAACGACCGCTTTGGCCACGAAGCGGGCGACGACGTGCTGGTCAAGGTGGCCGCACTGCTTCGCGAGCACTTCCGCGGTTCGGACGTGGTCTGCCGGCTGGGCGGCGAAGAGTTCGTCGCCATTCTGCCCGGGGCCACCACCGAACAGGCAGAGGCCCGCGCAGTGGCCTTGCTGGAGGCGGTCCGAGCCATGACGATCGAGCATGCGGGGCAGGCACTGGGGCCCGTCACTTTCTCCTGCGGCGTAGCCACCTACCCCTGCCACTCCCGGGAGCCCCTGGCGCTGCTCGGCCTGGCCGACAAGGCGCTATATCACGCCAAGCACCACGGACGCGACCGCAGCATCACCTGGTCCTGGACGTGAACCTCAGAAAGTCGCGACCTCAGCCTCGGTAAGCTCCCGCCAGCCCCCCTCAGGTAAGTCGCCCAGGGTGAGCGGTCCTACCGTCTCACGGTGCAACGCTGCAACATGGTTGCCGATGGCGGCGAACATGCGACGAACCTGATGATAGCGTCCTTCATGAATCGTCAAACGCACGTCTTTCGGGCCCAGGGACATCAGCTCGGCCGGACGGGTCGGGGTCGTCTCGCCATCGAGAAGAATCCCTTCGCGAAAGGCAGCGACCGCATTTGCGAGAGCCTCGCCTGACAGGGGCCGCGCCAGACTGGCTCGATAGGTCTTGGGGCAGAGCCGCCGAGGTGCCGTGACACGATGCGCCCATTGACCGTCGTCGCTGAGCAGCAGTAGCCCGGTCGTATCGACATCGAGCCTTCCCACCGGGTGGAGTCGCTCCGCCTTGGGAAGATCGATGAGATCCACGGCACGCGCATAGAGCCCGCGTCGCGCACTGCACTCCACGCCGGCCGGTTTGTGCAGCATGACGTAGCGCAATCCCACCAACGTCAAGCGCTCGCCGCGCCAGGCCACCCGCGCGTTATCGGCCACCTGCCTCGCGGCCTGCTTCACGATATCGCCGTCGAGGGTCACTTCGCCCTGGGCGAGTGCCTTCTTGGCCTGGCTACGCGAAAGCGGCGTGGTTTCGGCCAGAAAGCGGTCGAGACGCATCAGAAGCCGACTCCGTCGGCAACGCTGAAGTGGTCGGCATCGCGCCAGGCGGGAAACTTCTCACGGAAGGCCTCGAGTTCGTCCCGCGACAGTCGGCCGGTCTTGACGAAGCTCAGGTCGCGGGGTTCGTCGATCAGGGCTTCGCCCTTGAAGTCGACGAGCATGGAGTCTCCGGCATAGCCCAGTCCCTTGGCATCTTCGCCGACGCGATTGACACCGATCACCGGACAGAGGTTCTCGATGGCCCGCGCCTGAAGCAGGATACGCCAGGGGTGACGACGCGGCGCCGGCCAGTTGGCCACGCACAACAGCGCATCGTACTCGAAGTGTTCGTCGGGGCCCGGCTGCTGACGCAGCCACACCGGAAACCGCAGGTCGTAACAGACACTCAACAGGATACGAAAGCCTTTCAGAGTGACGATGACGCGCTCGTGCCCCATGGCATAGCGCTCGTGCTCGCCGGCCATGCGGAACAGGTGACGCTTGTCGTAGTGAACGAGACTGCCATCGGGGCGCGCCCAGACCAGACGATTGTAGTAGTTGCCCTCTTCCACCACGGCGACGCTGCCGGTCACCACGCAGCCGCGTTGCCGAGCCTGGTCGCGAAGCCAAGCCACCGTGCGGCTTTCTGCCATGGGTTCGGCCATTTCTCGGGAATTCATGGTGAACCCCGTAGCGAACATCTCCGGCAGCACGATCAGATCGGTATCGTCGCTTCCGAGCGCTCCCAGGGTGTCCTCGAGCATACGACAGTTGGCTTCGGGGTCTTCCCAGCGCAGGTCGCACTGCACCAGGGTGGTTCTCAGTTCACTCATCTCGGGATCCTATCGCGGGTGGCCAACGTCATCAGCGTAACGCAGGCAGCAGTACACGTCAGCCGGCATCAAAGGCTCGGCCCGGGCATGGCGAGAAAACCAATAGGTTGCTAAGTTAAACGTTTTGCCAGGAGCACGGCATGACCCGCCAACCCACGATGGACCGTGAAGTCTCACGAGGGGTCGCCTTCGGGCTCGCCGCCTACGTTAGTTGGGGCTGCTTTCCCCTTTTCTTTGCACTCTTTCAGGGTGTGCCGGCCTTCGAGATTCTCACCCATCGCGTCATCTGGTCATGCTTGTTCCTGGCCGGGCTGATCACCCTGATGCGCCGCTGGCAACCGATTCGCCAAGCGCTGGCCGAACCGCGACGACTGGGTCGCGTGCTCGGCTGTGCCTTGCTGATCGCCACCAACTGGGGGCTTTACATCTATGCCGTGGAGAGCCACCGGGTGTTCCAGGCAAGCCTCGGCTATTTCCTCACACCCCTGGTCAACGTGGCTCTGGGCATGCTGGTACTGCGTGAACGCATGGCCATGCTGCAAGGCATCGCCGTGGCGATCGCCGGCGTGGCCATTGCCATCCAACTGATGATGCTGGGCGAGCTTCCCTGGATCAGCCTGGTACTTGCTTTCTCATTCGGAACCTACGGACTATTGCGCAAGCAGGTGCCGCTGGATGGCCTGTCGGGGCTGTTCGTCGAAACGCTGCTGCTTCTGCCGTTCGGGCTGATAACGTTGAGTTGGCTGAGCTCGGTGGATCAGTCGCACTTCCACGACACGCCGCGCACCACGGCGCTACTGATCGCCAGCGGCATCATCACGGCCCTACCGCTACTCGCCTTCGCTGGCGCGGCGCGCCGACTGAAACTGGCAACGCTGGGCTTTTTGATGTACCTGAACCCTTCCATCCAGTTCTTCCTGGCCCTGCTGGTATTCCAAGAGCCTCTGGCACCGTCGCAGCTGGCCACATTCATATTGATCTGGACAGGTCTTGCCCTCTATTCCTGGTCGGCCTGGCACGACAGGCCACGCCCAACGGCCTCGGCACAACGATGATCGAAACAATGCCTGACAACTCGAGCGTGGCTCCCTTAGCACCGACGGCGCGGCCCAGGATCGTGCTCATCGGCGCCGGCCATGCGCACCTTCACGTGATTCGTCAACGGCACCGCTTGGCCAGTGCCGAGCTGGTGGTGGTCGAGCCCAGCGGCTTCTGGTACTCGGGCATGGCCTCGGGAATGCTCGGTGGCCGTCTGCCCCCCGCTCAGGATCGGCTCGAGCCCCGGCGTCTGGTGAGGCGCCACGACGCCACACTGATGCGATGCCGACTGGTCGGCCTGGACAGGGTGACACGTGAGATACTGCTTGACGACGGACGTCGGTTCGGGTTTTCACTGCTCTCACTGAACCTGGGTTCCCAGGTCGAGCCCTTGACGGCCCATCGCAATGGTCCACAGGCCTGGTCCGTCAAGCCGATCCCTCAGTTGGTTCGCCTGCGTCGCCAGCTCGAGCGCAGCTTCGCGGCAGGTGAAAGGTCTCGAGTCATCGTGGTCGGGGGCGGGCCCAGCGGAGTGGAGATCGCCTGCAATCTGGTGGCGCTGGCCCGACGTCACAGGGCAGATATTCATGTCACGATCATCACGCACGGAACGACGGTTCTGACACAGGCCCCGACCGCCGCCCGCCACTGGCTGGCCGATCATCTGGAACGACAAGAGATAACGGTGAGACCGGGAACGCAGGCCCTGAGTCATGCAGCCGGCGGATTGACGATTGCCGACAGCGCCGATATCAGCCAGCGATCCACAACAGAACGGATACCCGCCGATCACGTCATCCATGCCAGCGGGCTGCAGCCCCCCATGGTGGCTTCACAGCTGGGCCTGCCCATGGTCGATGACCGCGGCTTGGCCGTTCTCGATACCCTTCAGAGTACCGGCGATCCTGACATCTTTGCAGTAGGCGACTGCGCCGCCATGCCCGACCATCCACTACCCCACCAGGGCGTTTATGGCGTGCGACAAGGGCCGGTTCTTCTCGACAACCTGGCGGCACGCCTGTACGGGCGGCGGCTGCGTAACTACGTTCCCCAGCGGCAGGCCTTGGCCATTCTCGATCTGGGAGAAGGCCAGGGATTGGCCCTGCGCGGCCGCCACTGGTGGGCTGGACGCCTGACGCTACTCTGGAAGCGCTGGCTGGATGAGCGCTTTCTGCGTCGCCATCGCTGCTGAGCTCAAGCCACCTCTGGCTTGTACCCCACGCGAAAGCCTCCCCAATGCTTGCCATTGACGTACACCGGCACGGAGAGATCATGCATGATCTCTCCGGTATCGCGCTTGTATGTCTGCAGCAGCAGCGGCTTCTCGTGCGCCCCGCAACGGCTACCGGTGGGATCGTCGTAGATGCGCTTGCTGCGGCTCAGCTTCAGGTCGTGCTCGTAATCCCCATTGGGCGGTTCGCTGACATGGCGATTGTGCGTCGGTACGTACCCTCGGCGGTCGGTGCTGATCGCGTAGGCGAGCCCCTGAGCCGTGAGCAGCGGTTCCTGCACATCGGGAAAGTGCCGATCGGTGTAATCGTCGAATTCGGTACGATACTGGACGGGATTGGTTCCCGGCACCGGCCGGTAGTCGGGGTCGAACAAGGCACGCGCATCGATCTCGCCGCGCTGTACACCCGCTTCGAGCAGCTTGCCGACCTGCGCCGAGGCCTGGCGTGCGGCGACCAGCACCTGCTGGTGACGGCCCTCCAGGCGTTGTTGCGCCAGAGCGCCGTCGACCCCCTCGGCCGCTTGCATCAGCGAGCGGGCTTGTCCCGCCAGACCGTGCATGTCGCGATTGCCCTGTTCGGTCTCGTCTTCCAGGGTGGTCAGCGTTCCGGCGACCCGCTGGGTATGCCGGTTGGTGTCCTCCATGCCGTCGGCGATGGAGCGGATCTCGCTCTCGACCTGATCGAAGTCGCCGGTCATGCTGGTGAGCTGCTCGCCCACCTTGCCCATTTCCTTGGCACGGTCACCGACCCGCTGCATCAGGTGGCCGATGGTATCCACCACACGATGGCTGCTGTCGCCGATATCTCCGACCAATTCCTCCACGTTGCGCGTGGCGTCCGACGTTCGCCCGGCCAGTTCGCGCACCTCTCCGGCCACCACGGCAAAGCCGCGCCCGTGCTCACCGGCTCGCGCCGCCTCGATGGACGCATTGAGCGACAGCAGATTGGTCTGCTCGGCGATCTCCTCGATCAACGACGTCACATGGCGCACCCGGTCGGCTTTCTCGCCCAGCAGATTGAGCAGCTCCAGGGCTTCCTCGGAACGATCCGCCAAGGCCTGCATTTCCTGAATCACCTGGTCCAGCGATTCGCGACTGACGTGGCTGGCGTCGCGCGAACGGCTCGCCAGCGCCGCGACATTGCCAGCGCTGGAGGCCACCTGCTCGATCGCCGAGGTGATGGCCGCCATGCTCGAGGAAGCCTCACGCACGATCTCTTCCTGCCGATCCAGGCGGCGGTCCATCTGATCGGCATGGTGGGAGACTTCCGCCGAGGCAATGGCAGTGTTGCTCGCTTGCTCGATCAGGCCATGGGCCATGCGGCGCAGGGAAAGGTAGTCGCGGGTCATGGGCAACCAGGCGGAGATGCGCCCGCTTTCCAGGCGCTCTGCGCTGGCGGAGAAGACGGCCATCATTCCGGTGAGTGCCAGTAGCGCCCCGGCGGCGACCCCCAGGGCGAGCATAATGGCTCCCAGAACGCCCGCTTCGGCAATGACAAGGAGAATCGAGCCGATACCCAGCAGTACCAGGCCGGCCAGTGCGATCAGAATCTGCATGACACGTCTCTTTTGTTGTCGATGTCGCGACAAGCTTACCGTGTCAGAGCGATGACCCCCTTAGCACTTTGGACTGTCAGACCAAAGCCTAGTCCAATTTAGGCAACTGAAAGATAAGGCTTTCCCGACTCCCTGTCATGGCCATCGACCGGCCGGTCATGACAGGGAGTCCTGCGATCAGCGCTGGCTGGCAACCAATGCTTGATCGAGGTCAGCGAGGATGTCATCGATGTGCTCAATGCCGATCGACAGGCGAACCATGTCGGGCGTCACACCGGCAGCCTCCAGTTCCCGATCGCTGAGCTGACGGTGCGTGGTTGCCGCAGGAATGGAGGAACAGGTCTTGGCATCGCCGATATTGACCAGGCGTAGAATCATGTTCAGCGCATCGTAGAACCGTGCACCCGCCTCTCTGCCGCCCTTGATGCCAAAGCTGAGGATCCCGGAAGCATGACCGCCCATGTACTTGCGTGCCAGCTCATGGTCCTCGTGACTGGACAGGCCGGCATACTGCACCCAGGTGACGGCCGGCTGCGAGTCGAGGAACTCGGCCACGCGCCGGGCATTGTCGCTGATGCGCTCGATGCGCAGCGATAGCGTCTCCAGCCCCTGCAACAGGTTCCACGCCGCCTGGGCCGAGAGTGCGGCTCCCATGTTGCGCAGCGGCACCACCCTGGCACGCCCGATGAAAGCGGCCTCCCCCAGGTCGCGGGTGTAACAGACACCGTGATAGGACACGTCGGGCTCGTTGAGCAACGGGAATCGTTGGGGGTGATCCGCCCAGGGGAACCGGCCCGAATCGACGATGACGCCGCCTACGGTGGTACCGTGGCCGCCGATGTACTTGGTGGCCGAATGAATGACGATATCGGCACCGTGCTCGATGGGCCGCCACAGAAAAGGTGTCGGCACGGTATTGTCGACGATGACCGGTACGCCATGCCGATGGGCGATTTCGGCCAGACGTTCCAGATCGACGATGCCGCCCGAAGGGTTGCCGACTGTCTCGCAGAATACCGCTTTGGTTCGCTCGTCGATGAGCTCCTCGATACCGGCCAGGTCGTCCTTGTCGGCGAAGCGCACGCCGATGCCCTGGCGCGGCAAGGTATGGGCGAAGAGGTTGTAGGTACCGCCGTAGAGCTCGCTGATCGAGACGATATTGTCCCCGGCTTCGGCAATCGTCTGGATGGCATAGGTGATTGCCGCCATCCCCGAAGCCACCGCCAGGCCCGCGATACCTCCCTCCAGCGCCGCCACCCGCTGTTCGAGTACCGCACAGGTGGGATTCATGATGCGCGAATAGATGTTGCCTTCGACCTTGAGATCGAAGAGATCCGCCGCATGCTGGGCATCATCGAAAGCGAATGACGTGGTCTGGTGGATGGGTACCGCAACGGCCTTCTGCTCGTCGGGGGCATAGCCGTGGTGCAAGGCGATGGTTTCGGGTCTCATGGAAAATCCTCGTTGATCGGTCGCTTCGATGCTAGCCAAGTCTCAACCCGCAGACCAATATCGTTTAGTCTGGTAAGGTCTCGCGGGCCATGACCCCCCCCTTTCTACCACCGACGAACGCGGATGCTGAAACGCCACCTGCCGATTCTGAGCTGGCTACCCCATTACAATCGCCGATTGTGCGGCGCCGACCTGCTGGCCGGTGTCATCGTCACCGTGATGGTCATCCCTCAGTCGCTGGCTTACGCCATCCTGGCCGGCCTACCTGCAGAGGTCGGGCTCTATGCCAGCCTGCTCCCGTTGCTTGCCTATGCTCTGCTCGGCACCAGTCGAACGCTGGCCGTGGGTCCGGTCGCCATTGTCGCGCTGATGACCGGGACGGCCCTGGCGAAGGTGGCAACACCGGGCACCCCCGAATACCTGCACGCGGCGCTGGTACTGTCGTTGCTCTCCGGGCTGATGCTCATCGCCATGGGACTCCTGCGCATGGGCTTTCTGGCCAACTTCCTCAGCCACCCGGTGATCGGCGGCTTTCTCTCGGCGTCCGGCATCCTCATTGCGGCCAGTCAGGCCGGCCACCTGTTCGGCATCGACGTCGATGCTGGCGGCTTGTTGCCGCGCCTTGCCGAGATCGGTCGAGACTTGCCCCAACTGCACGCTCCGACCTTCGCCATCGGTATCGGCACCCTGCTGTTTCTGCTGTTCATGCGACGCTACGGCTCACCGTTACAGCAGAAGCTGGGAGTGCCGACCCGGCTAGCTGAGTTGCTCACCCGGGCCGGGCCCGTGCTAGCGGTGATCGTCACCACGTCGCTCGCTTGGCAGTTCGACCTTGCCCGGCATGGCGTGGCCGTCATCGGTGACATTCCCCGCGGCTTGCCCCCGATCACCCTGCCCGAGTTCGATGCGTCGCTATGGCAGAGCCTGCTCGTGCCTGCCTTCCTGATCAGCGTGGTGGGGTTCGTCGAGTCCGTGTCCATGGGACAGATGCTGGCTGCCCGACGACGCGAGCGCATCTCGCCCAACCAGGAGCTTCTCGGCCTGGGCGGCGCCAACTTGGCAGCTGCCTTCTCTGCAGGCATGCCGGTCACCGGCGGGTTGTCACGCACCGTCATCAACTACGATGCCGGCGCTCGCTCCCCCATGGCGGGGATATTCGCGGCGGCGGGCATTGCCCTGGTCACGCTGTTCTTCACGCCGCTGCTGTATCATCTGCCCATCGCTACCCTGGCGGCCACCATCACCGTGTCGATCCTGACACTGGTGGACGTGCCGATGATCCGCCAGACCTGGCGCTATTCGCGTAGCGATTTTTCCGCCATGGCCGTGACCATCGTGCTGACCCTGGGAGAAGGCGTCGAAGCCGGCATCATAGGGGGCGTCGCCCTCTCCATCGGCCTGTTTCTGTACCGAACCAGCCGCCCTCACAGTGCCCTGGTGGGCCGGATCCCCGGCACCGAGCACTTTCGTAACGTGGTGCGCCACGACACCGAAACCAGCTCTCACTTGGCACTGCTGCGCATCGACGAAAGCCTGTATTTCGCCAATGCCCGCTACCTGGAGGACACCGTCTACGACCTGGTGGCCACGCACCCTGAGCTGGAACACGTCGTCGTGATCTGCTCTGCCGTCAACCTGGTCGATGCCTCGGCCCTGGAAAGCCTCGATGCCATCAATGCCCGGCTCAAGGATTCCGGTGTCACCCTGCACCTGGCCGAGGTAAAGGGGCCGGTGATGGATCAACTGAAACGCAGTGACTTTCTGGATGCCATGACAGGACGCGTCTTTCTCAGTACCTATGCCGCATGGCGTGAGCTGGCCAACCCGTCGCAGTGAGCTGCGCTGGCAATGACGTCAGTACCCGAGTTTGGTTATGCTGTTCGACAAATATCAGGAATGTCGACAAAGGATGGCATCCCCATGGATCACGCCCCGCGCCAGAACCTGGGCATCAGCGCCTATCACTCGTTGAAACGCGACATCATTCGCGGCGTCTTCCAGCCCGGCCAGAAGCTTCTGATGAGCCGGCTGAAGGAGCGCTACGAACTGGGCATCGGGCCACTTCGCGAAGCATTGTCGCAACTGGTTGCCGAACGGCTTGTCGTTGCGATCAGTCAGCGTGGCTACCGAGTCGCTCCGATGTCGCTGGCCGAACTGGCCGATCTCTACGATGCCCGCGCCCAACTTGAAGGGCTGATTCTGCGGCTGGCCATCGAACGCGGTGACGACGCCTGGGAAGCGGAAATTCTTGCCACCGCACACACTCTCGCCAAGGTGGTGGAGGTCAATACGTCCGAAGAACGGCTCGACGTCTGGGACACGCGCCACAAGGCATTCCATACGGCCATCGCCAGTGGCTGCGACTCACCGCACCTGCTTCAGCTGCGCCAGAGCCTGTTCGATCAGGTCGAGCGCTATCGCCACCTGTGGTTGCGGGAAACCGCCCTCTCCGAAGCCGCACTGGAAGACAAGCGCCGCGAACACGCAGCCCTGGTCGACATCATCCTTCGCCGCGATGCCGACGGGGCCGCTCGCATGATGCGCGATCACCTTATGACACCGGTACCGATCATTACCGAAGTCATGCAGCGCCAGGGCAGCGCCTGAGGCCAGCCCCACCAACGCATTCCACCGGCATGTCATGAGACCGTCACCGACTTCGAGGAGACTGCAAGGTGACAAGTCAGGTTAGGCTCCATATCTTATGGGTATGGACCGACCGCTTCGCTAACCGGTCTCGCCCAACGGAGACAACGACATGCCCCACTTACTGCGGTTTTCCCGGGAACTCGAAACGCGCCTCGAGCGGCTGAGCCACCGGACCGGCTTGAGCAAGGCAGAGCTGATCGAGCGCTGTGTCACCATGGGCCTGGCCGAACTCGAGGCACCGCTGCTGCTGGAAGGCGCTTCCCAGCCCCGCCTGTCGGATGCGCCCACCCTCGATCAGGTGCTGCGCGAGAGCGGCCTCGGAGCCTGACTCACTCGAGCGATGGCTTCATGAGAACCGGCGACGAAAGCGCCGATAGTCACTCAGGGCGCGCTCGGCTGAGCGGGCAACGAGGCGCACCGCCTGCCCCGGTACGCACTGAGCGAGACGTGCCGCCGCCAGCGGCGTCAGGGCTCCAAGCCGGGGATAGCCACCGATGGTCTGCCGGTCGTTGAGCAAGGCGATCGGCTGGCCATCCGGCGGTACCTGAACGGCACCGAGCCCCAGCCCTTCCGAAATCATCGTGTCGATGCGACAGCGCAATGTCGGACCTCTCAAACGCACGCCCATGCGATCGGTTCGGTCGTCGACTCGCCATTCGGCATTGAAGGCCGTATACAGGCTGGCTGCATGGAAATCGGCGATCTGCGCACCGGGGAGCAGTGCCAGACGACTTGCCGCGGCATAGTCAGGCCGTGCCTCATCGGGCACTTGCGGTGCGGGAGCATCGGGTGTCATCGGCGAAACCCGAAGGTCGTCTCCTTCGGCCAGGCGCTGACCATGGCCGTCATGACCGCCGATCCCCTCACGCACCACGCATGCGCAGCTACCCAAAACCGGCTCGGCAGCGAAACCGCCGGCCACGGCAAGATAGGCACGCAGGCCGCAGCGAGGCGTATCGAATTTCAAGCGCTGGCCTTCGCGGACGCTGACACGCTGCCACAGGGGCAAGGGCTCGCCATCCAGGGTGGCGCCAAGGTCGGCACCAGCCACGGCCAACGTCAGATCACGACTCACGGCCAGCGACAGACCGCCGAAAGTGATTTCCAAGGCGGCCGTCCCCCAGGGGTTGCCAGCGAGGTGATTGGCCCAGGCCCAGGCATGCACGTCGGCCGGACCACCCTGCGTCACCCCGAGCCGCCGTACGCCGAAACGCCCTGCGTCTTGCAGTAGGGCAAGAGGGCCGGAGCGAATGACACGTAGCCCGATAACGGTATATTCATTCCCCATCAGGCGTCCTCCCGCATCGGAGTGACATCACCGCCCCGGCTCTCGAAGGTATCCTCATCCACCGGGACGAACCGCACTCGGTCACCTACCTGCAGCAGACTGAAACCGTCGCGATGGCGATCGAACAGCCTTGCCGTAGTGCGCCCCAGCAGGTTCCAGCCGCCGGGCGTGACAGCCGGATAGGCTGCCGTCTGGCGCCCGGCGATGGCGACGCTGTTCATCGGCACCCGCTGACGGGGCGTATCGAGTCGCGGCACCTCGAGACGCTCGTCCAGCAGCCCCATGAAGGCGAATCCAGGCGCGAACCCCAGAGCAAATACCCGATAGGTGGTACCCGCATGACACTCGATCACTTGATCGATGGACATGCCCGCATGTTCCGACACACGTCGGAGGTCCGGACCCACACGGGTGTCGTACCAGGTGGGCAGCTCGCAAACCTTGCCGCCGTCGCCCTCCTCGTCGGGCGTCAAATCCTGCAGCAGCCCGACCAGGCGATGGCGGGCTTGCGAAGGTGACAGCTGCAATGGATCGAAAACCACCAGCAGCGTGGTATAGGAAGGCACCAGGTCCACCAGCGCCCGCCCGAATGCCGCTTCGCAGCGACGCGACAATGCGGTCAACCACAGCAGGTTCCGTTCGTCGATACGCTCGAACAAGCGCACCAACCAGCCATCCAGACCGGCCGACTCGATACGCGGCAGTTGAGGCTCGACCATCACGAGGAGCTCTCGTCCAGCGCCTGCAGTGCCTGGCGAATCGACTTGACCGCAGCGATCGACTCGGGGTTGTCGCCATGGACGCACAGCGTATCGGCCGTCAGTACCAGCGTGCTGCCGTCGCTGGCTGAAAGCGGCAGTCCGCGGGCGATACGCGTTGCCTGATCCACGATCACTTGCGGATCGTGATGCACCGCTCCGGGTTCGCGTCGCGACACCAGCCGGCCTTCGCCGTCATAGGCGCGGTCAGCGAATGCCTCGAACCATAGGGTGATACCGTGTCGCTCTGCCATGTCGCTTGCCGGCGAAGTATCGCGAGTTGCCATGGTCATCAACGGCAACGCCGGATCGAAAGCCAAGATCGCCCGCATCACCGCACTCATGATCTCCGGGTCCCGCGCCATGTCGTTATAGAGCGCTCCATGCGGCTTCACGTAGCCGACTTCGATTCCCTCCGCACGGCACAGGCCCGCCAGAGCTCCGAGCTGATAAAGCACCAGGTTCTCGATCTCCTCGGCCGAGCAGGCCATCGAACGGCGCCCGAACCCCACCAGATCGGGATAGGCCGGATGCGCGCCGACCCTGACACCATGCTTGCGCGCCAGGCGCAGGGTCATTCGGATCACGTCGGGATCGGAGGCATGGAACCCGCAGGCGACGTTGGCCAGGTCGATATGGGGCATCACCTCATGATCCATTCCCATCGTCCAGGGACCGAAGCTCTCGCCCATGTCGGCATTGAGTTGCAATTTCGGCATCGTCATCTCCCAGTGCACTACAAGCTCAATTTATCAATAATTTGACAATAAAGCATGATCAAATAGGATAAAAAACGTTGATGCATCGTATGTCTGTGACATGGCATCTCGGCCGTGCGGCGCTATGCTCTAACCGCCACGATGTACGAATCGACAACAACACCGTCAAAGAGGATTCACCGATGATCGCAAAGACACCGCTCTGGGCCGGTACTGCAGCTGCCCTCTGTGTCAGCCTAGCCACCTCCGTGACCACTGCCCAGGCCGCCACGGAGTGGGACATGCCCACCCCCTACGGTGACCGTACCTTCCATACCGTGAATATCCGCGAGTTCGCCGATGACATTCGTGAACGTACCGATGGCGAGCTGGACATCACCGTTCATTCCAATGGCTCGCTGATCGGGCATCCCGAAATCAAGAATTCGGTAAGACGCGGCACCGTGCCGATCGGTGAGCTGATCATGTCGCGGCTGGCCAACGAAAACCCCATCTTCGAGGTCGACTCGGTGCCTTACCTGGCGGCCAGTTACGATGAGGCGGAGGCGCTTTGGGAAGCCTCACGGGAGATCATCAGCGAAGAGCTCAGCGAACAGGGCCTGCGCATTCTGTTCGCGGTGCCTTGGCCACCGCAAGGGATCTATACCCAGCAGGAGCTCACTGAACCGGACGACTTGCGCAACCTGAGCATGCGCGCTTACAACGCCGCCAGCGAGCGCCTCGCGCAGTTGGCGGATGCCGTGCCCACCCAGGTCGAGGTCCCGGACATCCCCACCGCCTTCAGCACCGGCCGGGTGGACGCCATGATCACTTCGCCCGCCACCGGCGCCGACACCAAGGCCTGGGACTATCTGAGCCACTTCAATCATGCTCAGCTGTGGCTGCCCAAGAACATGGTGATCGTCAGCGAGCAGGCTTTCTCACGCCTCGATGAAACCACCCGGCAGGCCGTTCTCGAAGCGGCGGAAGAAGCCGAGACGCGGGGCTGGGAGATGAGCCGCCGGGAAACCGACGAGGCCATTGCCGCCCTCGAGGAGAACGGCATCCAGGTGAGCGAACCCACGCCGGAATTGGCCGAGCTGCTCGGCGAAATCGGCGAGACCATGACCAGCGAATGGGTCGAACGTGCCGGCGACCAAGGCCAAGCCATCCTGGACGCCTACGAAGCCGCTCGCCAGTAATCCGCTCCGGTCCCGGGCTCCCCCGGGACCGAGCCGCCCGACCCTCACGGTAACTTTGCCATGCGCTATCGACTCAGACCGCTCTACAACCTGGGCGGTTATCTTTCTGCCGCCTGCCTGTGCCTGATCTGCGCCCTGATCACGGCACAGATCGCGGGTCGTATCATCGACCGCATCGCCATCGAGCTGGGTGGCGGGCGCATCGGCCTGTCGATTCCGGGGCTCGCCCAAATCTCGGGATACCTGCTGGTGGGAGCCAGCTTCATGGGACTGGCCTATGCGTTCATCAATGGCAGCCACATTCGGGTGACCCTGCTCATCGGTCGGCTCCGCCCCAGGCTACGCGTCTTTTTCGAGGTGTTCTGCCTCAGCGTTGCGGCGGCGCTGTCCCTCTATCTCGCCTGGAACCTCTATGGGTTACTGGCCGACAGCATCGCCTTCAACGAAACGTCATATGGCCTGATCAATATCCCTCTGTGGATCCCCCAGTCGGTCATGCTGACTGGCGTGCTCCTGCTCTGCCTGGCCTTGATCGAGACCTGGGTGGCCACGCTGATCACCGCGGTGACCCGCCCAGCCAGTTTCACCATCGACGACACGGGCCACGAGTGAGCCGGGAGACACTACCATGCTGACGATGATGCTCGTTCTGTTCGTGACCCTGCTGTTGCTGCTCGGCAGCGGCGTATGGGTCGCCTTCTCGCTGATGGCACTGGGCTGGATCGGCCTCTCCCAGTTCACCAGCATTCCCACCGGCAACGTGATGGCCTCGAACGTTTGGGGCTCCAGCTACAGCTGGGAACTGACCGCCCTGCCCATGTTCATCTGGATGGGCGAAATCCTCTTCCGCTCGCGTCTCGCCGACGACATGTTCACCGGCCTGTCTCCCTGGATGCAACGTATTCCCGGGCGCCTGCTGCACACCAATGTAGTGGGCTGCGGTCTCTTCGCCGCCGTCTCGGGATCATCCGCGGCCACCTGCGCCACCATGGGTAAGATGACCCTGCCCGAGCTGACGCGTCGCGGCTACGACGAGCGCCTCGTCATCGGCAGCCTCGCCGGGTCGGCCACGCTGGGCCTGCTGATTCCCCCGTCGATCATCTTGATCGTATTCGCGGTGGCCACCGACCAGTCGATCGCTCGACTGTTCATCGCTGGCGTCTTTCCGGGGCTGATGCTGATCAGCCTGTTCGCCATCTATATCATGATCTGGGCTTGGCGCTTCCCCGACCGTGTCCCTGCGGCGGAGCCGGGCGCCTCACTACGCGAGAAGCTGCGTCGTTCGCGTCGGCTCGTCCCCATGCTGGCATTGATCGTGGGAGTCATCGGCTCCATCTATGCCGGGCTGGCTTCCCCGACCGAAGCCGCCGCCGTCGGCGTGGTGCTGTCGCTACTGTTGGCTCGCGTGCAGGGCTGCATGAACGGCCCCGTATTCCGCGATGCCTTGCTCGGGGCCGTGCGCACTTCGATCATGATTGCTTTCATTCTGGCCGGTGCCTCCTTCCTGACGGCCGCCATGGGCTTTACCGGGCTGCCACGTGACCTGGCCGCCTGGATCGCAGCCATGGAGCTCTCGCCGTGGATGCTGCTCGCTGCACTGACCCTATTCTTCATCGTGCTAGGCTGTTTCCTGGATGGCATCTCCGTGGTCGTACTGACCACATCGATCATGCTGCCGATGGTCGAGGCCGCCGGCATCGACCTGATCTGGTTCGGCATTTTCCTGGTGATCGTCGTCGAAATGTCGCAGATCACCCCGCCGGTCGGGTTCAACCTCTTCGTCCTGCAAGGCATGACGGGGCGCGACATCCTCAGTATCGCCTGGGCGGCCATGCCTTTCTTCCTGCTGATGATGCTGGGTGTCATCCTCATCACCCTGTTTCCGCAGATCGTCACCTTCCTGCCCGAAGCCATGGGGAACCGCTGATGACCCTGGATACGCTCGATAGAACGCGCCGTCCGGCCCGAAGTCCCATCGTCTCCTCCGAGCACCTGTCGCGCAGCGCCCAGGAGCAGTCGGAATTCGAATTCGGCCTGATCATCGCCGGCCATGCCTTCAACCGCTGGATGGTGCGCTGCATGACCGCCACCGGTTATCCGGAGCTGGGCTCGCTGGACGTGCTGGTACTGCATAGCGTCAATCACCGCGAACGTGCCAAGCGCCAGGCCGACATCTGCCTGGTACTGAACGTGGAGGACACGCATACCGTGACCTATGCGCTCAAGAAGCTGGCCAAACTGGAGCTGGTGAGTGGCGAAAAGCACGGCAAGGAGACCTTCTTTCGCACCACGGCGAAAGGACGCGACGCCTGCACCCGCTATGCCGAGATTCGCGAGGACTGCCTGGTGGACTCACTGGCCTCGCTGGGGATCGAACCCGAGGAGACGCACCGCATCGCCGGCATGCTACGCGCCATGTCGGGGCTTTACGACCAGGCCGCGCGTGCGGCGGCGTCGCTCTAGATCAAGCGTCAGCGGCTGGTCGCTGATGACGTGGAGGGCTTGCCAGCCAGTGCAGCACGCGGGTCACGGGGATAGAATCTCTCGGGCAGACGCTGCACGTGGGCAAAGAAGCGGGTGTCCTTGTAGGGCATCTTCATGAAGCCGGAAACGCCCAGCCCGGTGATCTGGTCCACGGCAGCCAGAATGTCATCCAGGCGACGACGAAATTCCGCCTCTCGCGACGGGTCGAGCAGGCGGTAATAGCTGTGAATCTTGAGATGCTGAGGCAGCGCCTCGAAGATGATCATGCCGGTATGGTGAATCTCGTTGAGCGCTTCCAGCGACGCGATGATGGCCTCGGGCAGCACCAGAAACTCTTCGGGATCGGGTCCGTCCTCGAAATAACTGTGCAGCCGCGAACGGTCTTCCAGTTCCGGTACCGCACTCACCTCGTAGCGCAGCTGCATGCCCGACTCGAGACAGAACGGCTCGTCCGGGCCTTCACGATCCAAGTGAAGGGTATCGCGGGCGTTGAACAGGCAGCTCTTGAAGATCCCCTGACGGTAGATGGCACGCGCCAGATTGACCATGTTGTTCACCGCCGCCACGAAAGCCGGCTTGAGCGCTGGGTCGTGTAGATTGAGCGAGGTGTCGATATAGACGCCTTCGGCTTCCCAGCGCACGGCAAGTCCCCCGACGACGGGATACTTACCGAGTCGGCTGACGGCCGCCAGAAAGGCCTTCTCGGTTTCGCCCATGCCCTGCATGAAGTTCTTGTAGTAGCGGTCGAGCTGGACGTCGTTGACGTCGTTGAGCGTCTCTTCGCCGCCCTCCTCGCGCAGGAAGGCCTTGCGCGAGCTGTAGACGACGGTATCGATCTCGCGACTCGAGGGTCGCACCCAGGCCGGCACCAGCGGCGCTTCCGGGGTCTCCGGAAGATCGATCATCACCGTCCGGGCGATGCGCGGCATTTCGCTGACGAAATGATCGCCGGCCCGACGCCGGGTGTCGGGATCGGAATCGAGCATACCGTCGAGCATGCGTGCGAATTCCATGGGCAAGCCCAGCGAGGTGGCCGGAATCGCCCGACAACCGAAGCGACACGATTGCGCCGAGGCGAGCGCATAGAGGGTACCGGCGGTGCCCTGCTCATCGAAGCGTGGCGACGAAAGCGCATCATTCAACTGCTCCTCGCCGATGAAATAGACGTCGCCCAGCCGCGCATTGGTCTGCTGCAGATTGTCCGACATCAGTTCCATGACGCTGGCGGACACGAACTGCAGGTTGGCGTCCAGTTGGGCGAACACCGAGGAACCCCAGTCGATCAGCGCCACCGTCTCGCGCCGGGCGTCGAAAACCAGATTGGAGGGCTTGATGTCACCGTGGACGATGGGCTTGCCGGCAGGGCCGGATTCACGGCGCAGAGCACACAGGATATCGGCGAGCTGAGCGGCGATACGCACGATCAGCCGCGGCGAGAGGCGCCCCTCCTGGAGCGACACCTCCTCGAGATTCAGCCCCGGCGCGCGTTCCATCGCCAGAATGGATTGGCTACGCACCCGCTGGAAAGCGATCAGCCTGGGCACCCGCGGATGATCGACCTGCTCCAGCATGAAAGCCTCTTCCTCCAGGCGGTCCTGAAGGTGCTGGGGCAGGTTGACCCGGGTGAACTTGAAGACGTACTCCTCCCCGTGAGCGGTGACTCCGGCGAAGACGAAGCCATACGCCCCCTTGCCGATCAGCTCGATGTCCCGGTAGCCCAGCTGCTCCAGCTGGGCCTGGCACAGTGCTACCCACTCCTTGAGCTTGCGGGCATCGTCGTGGCTGAGCAGATAGATCGACTGCTCTTCCGGAATGTAGAACTGCTGCAGGGACGCCTGAGGCATGGCCCCTCCTCAGCCGAGGTGCAGGAGCATCGTCTCCGGCCCTTCCAGGTAGCCCTTCCAGGCGTTGCAGAAGCGCGCGATGGTGCCGCCGTCGATCACTCGATGGTCGCCGGCCCAGGTCACCGTCATGATCGCCCGCTTCACCACGCGATCCTCCTCATCGAAGCGCGGCAGCCACTGGGTCTTGCCGATGGCGACGATCGCCAGCTCCGGTGCGTTGATGATCGGCGCTGCATAGGTACCACCCAGCGCACCGATGTTGGAAACGCTGATGGTGCCGCCCTTGAGGTCGGCCTGATCGACACGCCCCTCGCGGGCCGCAGCGGTCAACCGCTCGACCTCGCGGGCCACGTCGAGCAGCGTGCGCCGTTCCACGTGTTTGACGTTGGGTACCAGCAGGCCGGCCCGGCTGTCTACCGCCATGCCCACATTGACTGCCGAGAGGTAATGGATCTCACTGGCGTTGCCATCGAGTCGCGCGTTGAGGATCGGCGCCTCGTCGATCGCCAGTGCCATCGCCTTCATGAAGAAGGGCATCAACGTGAGCCGGGTACCCTTCGCTTCGGCCTGGGGCTTCAAACTCTCACGCAGGGCCAGCAGCTCGGTGACGTCGATCTCCTCGCCATACTGGAAGTGAGGGATGGTGCTGGCAGCCTCCACCATGCGCCTGGCCATCACCGCCCGAACTCCGCGCAACGGCTCCACGCGCACCTCGCCGACCTCGCTCTCGCCGGACGCCGCGACGGGAGCCGTGGCCTCGGCGCGCTCTGCCGTTGCCCCCTGTGCCGCGCCTTCCTCCAGGTAGCGCAGCACGTCCTCCTTGAGCACCCGCCCCTGTTTGCCGGTACCGGGCACCTCCTCGAGCGCCAGGCCGTGCTCACGCAACAGGCGTCGTACCGCAGGAGCGGCGGGGATACGCCCATAGGGCCCGTACCCCGCAGCCTCAGGACGCGGTTCGATCGGCTGGCGCTGGGCCGGGACGCTATCCGCTGGCTCTGCCGTACGATGCGGCGAGGCCGCGCTCGCCGGCTCGTCGGCGGCGCTATCCGGCACATAGGCGAAAAGCGGCGCATGCACCCTGGCCACCTGGCCCTGAGGCACGTGCAGCTGGCTCACCCGGCCACTTTCCGGAGCGGTGATCTCCACCAGCGCCTTGTCGGTCATGACATCGACCACGGGCTGATCCTCGGCGATGCGTTCGCCCTCGGCGATCCGCCACTCCACCACCTCGCATTCGACGATGCCCTCGCCGATATCGGGGAGAATGAAGTCCTTGGCCGGTGCGTCCGACGCGCCGGCAGCCGACGTCGCTTCGGGTTCCGGGGCCAATGCCTGCTCGGCCGCCGGGGCGCTTGCCGCTTCCTCGCCATTGCCGTCCGCCGGTTCGTAGGCGAACAGCGGCGCGTGCACCTTGGCCACATCGCCCTTGGGCACGTAAAGCTTGGTGATGCGCCCCGCCTCGGGAGCCGTGATCTCGACCAGCGCCTTGTCGGTCATCACCTCGACCACAGGCTGGTCCTCCTCGATGACGTCGCCTTCCGCGACACGCCATTCGACGATCTCGCATTCCACGATACCTTCGCCGATATCGGGCAGCATGAAATCACTCATCTTGCGTCTCCTGTCCTGATATCGGTGCTCAAAATTCCACGCTGGCGCGGATGGCTTCGAAAACCTTGAGATGGTCCGGCATGTACTCCTTCTCCAGCGTGAGCGGGAAGGGAGTATCCAGGCCGGTCACCCGCGCGATGGGCGATTCCAGGTACAGGAAGCAGCGCTCCTGAATGGCTGCGGCGATCTCGCCAGCGAAGCCGCCGGTACGAGGCGCCTCGTGACTGACCAGCAGTCGGCCGGTCTTGAGCACCGACTCCGCCACGGTGTCCTCGTCCCAGGGGAGGATGGAACGCAGGTCGATCACCTCGCAGGAGATCCCCGATTTTTCTGCCTGCTCGACGGCGCGGTCGATGACTTCCATCTGGGCGCCCCAGCCGAGCACGGTGATGTCGGTGCCCTCCTTGGTCACCTCGGCCTCGCCGATGGGCAACTGGTAGTCGTCGTCCGGCACCTCGCCGGTGGAAGCGCGGTAGAGCCGCTTCGGCTCGAAGAAGAGCACCGGGTCGGGATCGCGGATCGCCGAGAGCAGCAGGCCCTTGGCCTGGTAGGGATTGCGCGGCACCACGACCTTGAGCCCCGGGGTGTGCGCGAAGTAGGCCTCGGGAGACTGGGAGTGGTAGAGGCCGCCGGAGATCCCACCGCCGTAGGGCGTACGGATGGTCAGGCCGCCGACGTTGAAGAGGTCGCCGGAACGAAAGCGGAACTTGGCCGTTTCGTTGACGATCTGGTCGAAGGCCGGAAAAATGTAGTCGGCGAACTGGATCTCGGCCACCGGCACCGATCCCTGGGCGGCCAGGCCGTTGGCGAAACCGATGATGCCCTGCTCCACCAGCGGCGTATTGAAGCAGCGCGCCTTTCCATAGCGTTCCTGCAGATGGCTGGTGGCGCGGAAGACCCCGCCGAAGACGCCCACGTCCTCGCCGAAGCAGATCACTCGCTCATCCTCGGCCATGGCGATGTCCAGGGCATTGTTGATCGCCTGCAGCATGTTCATGGTCGGCATCTCAGGCTCCTCCCTGCTCATCATCGACCGGCTTGCCGGCGGCAGCCTCGGCGTGCACGTCCGGATCCAGCGAAAGCGCGCCCTTGGGATATTCGTCGGGATAGCGACGGATATGGCGCTTGAGGTCATCGAGCTGGCGCTGCAGGGTCGGAGTGACATCGGCATAGACATCGGTGACCAGGCTGTCGAGCGGCGGCGGCGGACGCTTCTCGGCGCGCTTCATGGTTTCCAGAACCTCTCGACGCAGGCTCTCCTGGAGTGCCTTTTCTTCGTCGTCACTCCACCAGCCCTTATCACTCAACCAGCGGCGCATGCGCAGGATGGGGTCCTTCTCGCGCCAGGCGTCCTCCTCCTTGCGTGAGCGATAACCGGATGGGTCGTCCGACGACGAGTGGGCGGCGAGCCGGTAGGTCATCGCCTCGATCAGCACCGGCTGATTCTTCTCTACGGCGATGGAGCGTGCCGCTTGGGTGGCACGGTAGACGGCGAGAACGTCGTTGCCGTCGACACGGATGACGTGCATGCGATAGCCGAAGGCGCGCGGCGCGATCCCGTCGGCGGCGAACTGCTCATGAGCCGGAGTGGAGATGGCATAGCCGTTGTTGCGGCAGAAGAAGATCACCGGCACCTCGTGCACCGCCGCCATGTTGAGCGCGGCGTGGAAGTCGCCTTCCGAGGCGGCTCCCTCACCGAAGAAGGTGATGGTGCAGTGGCCCTCGCCGGCCAATTTCTGGCCGTAGGCGTAGCCCGTCGCTTGGGGGATTTGCGTCGCCAGCGGCGAGGAGATGGTCATGTAGTGCAGCTTGCGCGATCCGTAGTGGATCGGCATCTGACGCCCCTTGCCGTAGTCGAGTTCATTGCCGAACAGCTGGTTCATGAACTCGTCGTAGGTGAAGCCACGATAGGCCAGCGCGCCCTGCTCACGGTACTGCGCCATGATCATGTCGGTGTCGTCCAGCGCCGCCGTGGCACCGATCACCGCGGCCTCCTCGCCGGTGCACTGCATGTAGAAGGAGAGCCGCCCCTGGCGCTGAGCCGCCATCATGCGCTCGTCGAGCACCCGCGTGACGAGCATGGCGCGGTACAGGCGTAGCGCCTTTTCCTGATCATGGTCGAGATCGGGAACATCGGCACCGTCGAACAGTGAGCCGTCCTGCCGCAGGAGCCGATAGGTCGGGATATGAAACTCGTCGCCGGTCATGAAAGCCAGCGCATGGACGTCTTCTGTTGTTGTCATCTTCCTGGTCCTTGGGTGGTGGCAGGAAATACCGCCCCTCGTGAGGGCAGTGTTGTCTTAACTATAGCGGTACGCCAGAGGTTCGCTCCAACGCAGCGGCGATAATACGACAGTTGACGTTAACGTAAAACGGCTCGCAGAGGCACCCCCGGCGAAAGCGACGCTTCAGCCTCGCTGCACCAGCCAGCTCTGCATGCGCTCGAATGTGCTGTCCACGGTGATGGCCAGTATCCCGATGAGCAGTGCGCCCTGCAGCACGTAGGCGGTATTGCCGTTGACGATGCCGGAGATGATCGGATCGCCGAGATTGCTGGCCCCGACGGTGGCGCCGATGGCCGCCGTCGCCACGTTGATGGTCACCGAGGTCCGCACCCCGGCGAGCATGACCGGCGCGGCCAGCGGCAGCTCGACCTGGCGCAGGATCTGACCGCGGGTCATCCCCATGCCGCGTGCCGCCTCGTGCACGCCGGGATCGATGCCCTGAATGCCGGCGAGGGTATTGCGCACGATGGGCAGGAGACCGTAGAGCAACAGTGCCACGATGATCGGCAGAGTGCCGAAGCCCAGCACGGGAACCGCCAGCGCCAGCACCGCCACCGGTGGAAACGTCTGACCGATGGAGGCCAGTTGACTCACCAGCGGAAGGAAATCGCGGCCGAAGGGGCGCGTCACCGCTACCGCGCCGCCAACCCCCAATACCACGGCAGCCAACGATGCCAGCCCCACCACCATGGCGTGTTGACCGAGCAACGCCAGGAAGCTGGAGCGCGTATAGAGCACCTCGCGGCTGCCGGGCTCGATCCAGCGAAACAGCCCCTCGAGCCCACCCATGCCCAGGCAGAGCGCCAACAGCAGACCCAACCAGGCCAGTGGCTTCCACCAGCCAACTTGCCGGGGCGAGCGCAGGACTGCAGTGGCATTCCCTCTCATGCCTTGCTCCCCACCAGTCGCCGCAACGACAGTTCGCCAATCGGAATATCGTCGTCGTCCACCACGGTGAGACGATCGACACGATGCCACAGCATCAGCGATAGCGCCTGGCTGAGCGGCGCATCGATGGCAACGCGCTCATGCGCGAGCAGACGCGGCCCCAGCGGCAGCATGCGGTCACGCACACGCGTCAGTGCCGCCTCCTTGAGTCCCCTGGATTGTCCGCCCAACAGGGAAGCGACGAAGTCATCGACGGGTTCATGCAGCAGCTCGACGGGTGAACCCTGCTGAACGATACGCCCCTGACGCATCACCACCAGCCGATCGGCCAAACGCAGGGCCTCGTCCATGTCGTGGGTGACGAAAACGATGGTCTTGTGCAGGCGCGCCTGCAGATCGAGCAGTTCGAGCTGAAGCGACTCGCGGGTAATGGGATCGAGAGCCCCGAATGGCTCATCCATCAGCAGAATTTCGGGATCGGCCGCCAGTGCGCGGGCCACACCCACTCGCTGAGCCTGCCCACCCGAGAGCTGGTGGGGGTACTTGTCGGCGAACTCGGCCATCGGCAACCCCAGCAAGGCCATCAAGTCTTCAACGCGCTCCCGGATTTGCGATCGCGGCCATTTCAGCAGGCGAGGCACCAGGCCGATATTGCGCGCCACCGTCCAGTGGGGAAAGAGTCCGGTATTCTGTATCACGTAGCCAATGCGCCGACGCAGCACCACCTCATCGAAGGTACGTACTGGCTGACCATCGAGATGTATCTCACCCTCGGTATGTTCGATGAGCCGATTGATCATGCGCAGAGTCGTGGACTTGCCACAGCCAGAGGTACCGACCAATGCGCAGAGCTCACCCTTTGCCACCCTCAACGAGATATCGTCGACGGCCACCTCTTCGCCGAAACGCTTGGTCACCCCGAACAGCTCGATCACGTCGTTCCTCCCTGACGCAGGACATCGGTAAGAGCACTGAGCAGAGCATCCGCGATCAACGCCAGGGCGATGATCGGCAGCGCACCGAGCAGCACCAGGTCCATCGCCGCCTGCCCCAACCCCTGGAAGACGAAAGTACCGAGCCCCCCGGCACCAATCAGTGCCGCCACCGCGGTGAGGCCGATGGCCTGCACGGTGGTGATGCGCACCCCTTCGAGCACGACCGGCAGTGTTAACGGCAGGCGCACCTGAAGAAACACCTGACGGCGACTCATGCCCATGCCTCGCGCGGACTCGATGACCGCCGGATCGACCTCATCGAGCGCCACGAAAATATTGCGCACCATGGGCAACAGACTGTAGCCAAGCAGCGCCAGCCAGGCCGGAGCCCAGCCGATGCCGCTCACCCCCAGGACCGCCAGCCAGTCGAAGCGCGCGGAGAGCCAGGCCAATGGCGCCAGCAGCAGACCAAACAGGGCTATGCTGGGTATGGTCTGAAGTACGTTGAGCACGCCGAAACCGGCACGGCGCAGCCTCGAGTGTCGGCGCATGGCCAGCGCCAGCCCCGCGCCCAGCACGATGGCAGCCGACACAGCGGCCCCAACAAGCATGAGGTGCTGAGCCAGCGCTCCGTAGAACTGATCGCTGCGACCCTGATACTCGCGATAAAGAGCGAGCGGGGCCAACCACTGTGTCAGACACCCCCACCAGACGAGCACCACCGGCACCAGCAATGCCCAGCCCAGCGGGCGCGACAACGTCAGGCGAATCCGCAACTCGATCAACGCCAGCAGGCCGACGAAGAGCAGACACCAAATCGCGCTGCCAATGCCCAATCTCGCCGAGGGTTCCATACTGACCGCCACGCCCGACAACCACAGCGGTATTGCGGTCAGCAAGGCGATGACCAGCGGCAGGGCACCCGGCAGACGCCGCGGTGTCGGCCGCCAGGCCAGAACTGCCATGGCGAGCATCGGCATCAGGACGAGCAGCGTGGGCCCCCACCCCAGCGCCGCCGCAGCATGCTGTGGCGTTCCCTGAACGATCCGGTTGGGAGCCACGCTGATGGCCGGCAGGGTCAGCCAGGCGACTGCCCCGCCGAGCATCAGCACGATCAAGACGACATTGGGAGACGGTCTCGCTTGGTCCACTATCTACTCCGTTGCCTCGATACCGGCCAGGAAGTCCTCAGCCACCTGCTCTGGAGCGACGCCGTTCACGACCACCTGGCTACTGAACCACTCAGGCTGTTATCGATTCAGGTAAAACCCCAAGCGCAGATACCACGCTCTTCTCACATATCAAGGAGCCCCAGTACCCTGTTGTCAGCATCATCCACAGCTCCATAGCCATTACTCTAATTGACAACACTACATGAATCCATAAAAAAACAAAATGCAGCAGCACTATCAAATCTTTTTGAAACGTATATTTTCTCGCCAGGCAACCCCTGGGAAAACGAGCGCTAAAAAATCAGAAACTTCATTCAAGAGCGAAGGAAATAGAAACCAAATTAAACACGCCTATCTAATTAAAATAGTCAAATTTTCTAGAGAAAGCTATTTGCTCAGCTATTTCATTATACGATGGCTTCTTACCTTTTTCGACCTGCATGATGTATTCTGCGACTGCTGACTCCTCTACCAGCATCTCACGCATCAACTGAATAAATTCTTTTAATTGACTAATTAACAACACTCCATAGGTCCATGAATCTTCAATGCCATACGAAGAACCACTACCTAAAGCAAATGGTCTAGTGCTAGAAGCGAGCCGCTGCGCATCCAGGCGAGCTTGAAGGCGTTTAGGAACCTGAATCAGACCAAGGTCCAACTTCCCTCCAGCGGCATCTTGAGGATTACCAGAAAGAGGGCTCAACATAAAACTTATACGGCGAAGGCTTTGCCATGCAGAATACT
Source organism: Pseudomonadota bacterium (assembly GCA_051749645.1). Taxonomy (GTDB): domain Bacteria; phylum Pseudomonadota; class Gammaproteobacteria; order Pseudomonadales; family Halomonadaceae; genus Halomonas. Next base: position 102,636 of record JBNJIT010000009.1, on the reverse strand, counting down.
GCAAAGAATCAATTAGCTGCGAAGATGCCAAAGACAATTCTGGGCTAAGAAATGATGCCTGGCTAACCACATTTTTTCCACAATTTAAAAATAAGGGATTAGCTGAACATTTAGAAAAGCAACTAGCCAACACTTCATCAAAGAAAAGCATAGCCATCCTACAGGCCTGTATCAATTCGGGGATAGCACGGAAAGAAACTGACACTTGCTGCAAAGACGGTTTATGGTTCGCCTGCAAGCTTCGAAAAACAAAACTCTTTTTGGGATAACACTGATCAACAATAGACAGTAGGCGCCCCATCCATTCAACCCCCATTCCCACAACAGAAAGGCTGTTAGCTAGAGTGCACATAAGATCGTCGAAGAAAGCAGCCAGGCTTCTCCTTATCGACAACGCATAACCAGAATGAATATAATTACCATTTATCATGGCCATCATATCACCGATCTCGAAGTCACACCTAATATTATGCCATAAGAAGTGAGCGAGGTGTGCACCTGGAATCACATCACCACTCGAGTAAGAATCGAAACAGGGTATTTTTACAGCAGAGATACGCCTATCAAGCCATGCTGAACAAAGGGTATCAAATACACCTGAAGATACTCCAGTTCCACCTAAGGAGAAGCTGTATATTTTGGCAAAAACCAAATAATCCACTTCTCGCTCTGAAAACCACGGAGCATAACCGATACAATGACTTTCCAGAACACTGTGATTAAATTTTTCAACATCCAACTCAGAAAAAACCACATCATCCCGATGACCTGTCAAAGTATTAAAACCATACACGACCCCAAACTTTGACAGGTTCGAGACAAGAGCACTCCGCTCCTCAATAACAGTCCTTCTACCTTTATTTGTTACCTCTTCAGGTAACACAACCTCAGAACAACAGGAATCTAAAAAATCTAAATCAATTTCTTTGTTTGCGAACATAAAAAATCCCGAACAATATTGAAACTAAAACCAAAAATGAAACCAGAAAATCTGGTTCTACGTTGCGAATCATCTCAAGCACGCTCCATGGTCGCCCTTCTCGATATTCCACATTTGTGAACACAAACATGCTCAAACAAACATCGACCAGCGTGACCGCGCCTATAAAAGCCAAAAGAGCCTCCATAACGGAGCTATAGCGACGTATTTTTCTTGAGTTAACTTCTTGCAACCTTGATCCTATCAAAGCTAATCGCTTGCGCACTAATTCTTTGAGCTCATCATGATTCCATGCAGAAAAAACTAAGCTGCACAGTTCACGGCGCTTTCCCTGCAAGCCGTTCTTAACGCCCATTTCATCGATATCGAAAAGCTCAACCTGCCTCTTCATCAAGGTTATTTTTTTATAGTCTTTATCAAATCCATCTTCTAAGACATTTACTTCATCGAGATTCATATTCAATATTGTTAAAGCAGCATTGAAATACTGACATATAACCATTGACCGTACGACATCCTCCCATGGAAAGCAATCGCCTACTAAGTTGTTTCCCGAGTTAACAGACCATCCACCCGAGTAATATCCATTTACCCATGCGTTATAGAAATTACAGGGTTCACCCCCACCCCCTGAGTAAATGGTCCTACCAACCCAAAGAAGACGATTATCACCTTCACCTTGATAGTTAGAAACATCTGAAAACGCAACAAACTGTTCTTTTTTAAAAAAAAACCCCTTCTTCCCTTGCTGTGAAAGAAGGCGCTCAATCATATCATCAAACACACCACTAAATTCACCAACCAAAAATGCACAAAATCTGGTCGTAAAATCATCAAGATCGCGAGCGTTTCTTTCCTCAAATTCACTCCATGATTTACAGGGGTCTGCAGAAAGCTCAAGTATCCCTATTGTATTATCATATAATCCAATCTTACACGTAATCGATTCAACTAAAAACCATGAGGAAAGCTCAGAAATCAATGGATTAGGAATCCTAGAAATAATTTCTGAAAACATAATCTCCACAGAGATTATTGGCTGGAAATTTCCTTGAGAACTATCATCTTCTAAAGTATTATAAAGTGGAGCTATATGTCTACCACCCCAAGAACACTGACTAAAATCTAAAGCAGGGTCCGTATTTTTTAAACCAGAAACAACTCTATTCACAAGATCAGAAAATTCATAGTAAGACGATAGTACGCGCCTCTTGTTTATAGATAACAACGACCTAAAGGGAGCACAAAGATAAATAGATGACATGTATACCTCACCAGCAAGTGGAAACACCTCATAATACCACCATAGGAGCATTGCATAGGCATCTTACATTACTACACGCATAAAGCACCCAGCCTGCTACCGACAGCCTATTTTATGCCAGGATTCTTCTTTCTCCAATGTTGGGAGCGGCAAACATGATAGAGACAGTCATATATAAGAAGAAGGCACCATTGCCGGTGTACTCCGGATAGATGTCGATCTCACCCGCCAGCAGCGCTTCCCGCACGATGCTGGTGCCTCCCAGCTGCAGCCGGTTCTCGGTTTCGATCCCGGCCGCCTCGAGCCGCTGCAGGATCAATTGTCCGAGCACCGACCCTTCGGTGTCGATCTTGGAAGCTACGACCACGGGATCGTCGGCGTGGGCACTGGAGAGCATCAGCAGGGAGCCAGCAGCCAGCCCAGCCAGGCCGGTCAAGGAGCGGTTCATGGTCACCACCCGTTCGTTGTGAATGTACGCAGAGTATAAGGCGTGTACAGTTTGTCTGTCAGACGGCAATCTCAACGGGGAATAGCGCTGCCATGCCGCATGCCGAGACCACCCTTCTCGATGGCTTCCATCATCCAATGGTGAGGGATCTGGCATGGCTGCTGAACTGCCCCGACCTGGTCGGCGACAGCTGGCCACCGCGCCCGGGACGCGACGAGATGGGATTGGCCGACGATGCCCAGCTCGATCACTTCCTGCACGAGTTGGAGGCCTCGCCCGAAGCGCTCGAAAGGCGTGTCGGCAACACTCTCGACGGACGCATGGGACTCTATCATGAAACGCTGTGGCAGTTTCTGCTCGATCAGGCGCCGGGCACGCGCTTGCTCGCTCATAACCTGCGGGTGTTCCGTGGCAAGGTGACCCTCGGGGAGATCGACCTCCTCTATCAGCGTAACGCCGCACCGAAAGTGATCCACCTGGAAGTGGCGATCAAGTTCTACCTGGGACTGCCGTCAGGCCCCGGCGACGCTGCCGACCCAGCGCGCTGGATCGGCCCCGGCGGCGCCGACAGCCTGGCCAGCAAGCTCGCCCATCTGCGCCGTCACCAGCTGTCGCTGAGCGACCGACCCGAAACGCGCGAGGTGATTCGCCAAGCACTGGCCGGCCTGCGACGAGGACCGCTGGTCGGCCGGTTGATCGAACGCCGTCTGGCCATGCCCGGAATGCTGTTCCAGCCGTGGCGCCAACCACTGCCCGTGCCGCGCGGCGGCTCCGCGAACCACTGGCGCGGGCGCTGGCTGCATTGGGGAGAATGGCGCGACTTTCGCGACTGCCTGCCACGCCAGACCCGAGGGGCCTGGCTCCCCAGACCTCACTGGCTGGCGCCGCCGCGTGACAGCGCCTTCACGGCGCTCACCAGCCTCGAAGCGCAGTTGGCCGACCACTTTACCGGTCCGGCAACGCCGGTGCAGATAGCGCTTATCACCGACGACGCCCCCCAGCGCTTGTTCCTAGTCGACGACAGCTGGCCGCGGCAGATCCCCCTGCCGCCGCGACCGTGACGATCCACCCCGTCAGGTCATGCGTCAGCGCCGGAGGACGGCTCGTACACCCAGCGGGTGCCCTCCCGGGAATCCTTGAGCAGGATTCCGAGTGCGGCCAACTCATCGCGAATGGCGTCCGCGGTGGCGAAGTCGCGGGCCTTCTTGGCTTCGGCACGCGCGGCGATCCGGGCCTCGATCTCAGCTTCCGGCAAGGGCAACGCCGCCTCTCCACCACGCAGGAAATAGGCCGGCTCCTGGTCGAGCAGTCCCAGCACATCGCCCAGCCGCCTGAGTTCGGAGGCCAGTGCCGGAGCCTGCTCTGGGGTTTCCTGCTTGGCCCGGTTGAGCTCACGCGCCAACTCGAAAAGTACCGAGAGCGCCTCGGGCGTATTGAAATCGTCATCCATGGCGGCGGTGAAGCGCTCGGCGAAACGGCCATCCAATTCCCCCGTCGCCGGCGTGACGCCGTCGAGCGCGTTGTAGAAGCGCTCCAGCGAACGGCGTGTCTCGTTCAATGACTCCGGCGCGTAGTTGATGGGGCTGCGATAGTGGCTTGCCACCAGCAGGTAGCGCACCACCTCCGGGTCGTGGTGCTCGAGCACCTCGCGGATGGTGAAGAAGTTGCCCAGGGACTTGGACATCTTCTCGTGGTTCACGCGCACGGCACCGGCGTGCATCCAGGTATGCACGAACGGCTTGCCGTTGGCTGCCTCGCTCTGGGCGATCTCGTTCTCATGGTGGGGGAAGGTGAGATCGGGGCCGCCGCCATGGATGTCGAAGGTTTCCCCCAGACAGCACTTGGACATGGCGGAGCACTCGATGTGCCAGCCGGGACGCCCCTCACCCCAAGGCGAGGGCCAGCTCGCCTCCCCCGGCTTGGCCGCTTTCCACAGCACGAAGTCGAGGGGATCTTCCTTGAACTCCCCGACCTCGATACGCGCGCCCGAACGCATCTCGTCCGGGTCGCGGTTGTTGAGCTTGCCATAGCTCTCGAACTTCCTCACCCGGTAGTAGACGTCGCCGTTGTCCGCAGCGTAGGCATAGTCCTTGCCGATCAGCGTCTCGACCATGGCAATGATGTCGCTAACGTGACGCGTGGCACGCGGCTCATGATCGGGGCGCAGCACCTTGAGACGCGCTTCGTCCTCGCGCATGGCAGCGATCATGCGCTCGGTGAGCGCAGCGATCGACTCGCCGTTCTCCTCGGCGCGGCGCAGGATCTTGTCGTCGATGTCGGTGATGTTGCGTACGTAGTCGACATCGTAACCACGCCAGCGTAAATAGCGGGTAATGACATCGAAAGCCACCATCACCCGAGCATGCCCCAGGTGGCAATAGTCGTATACGGTCATGCCGCACACATACATCCGCACCCGTCCGGGCTCGATGGGCGTGAAACGCTCCTTGCGGCGCGTCAGCGTGTTGTAGATCAGCAGGTCCCCGCTCACATTCACCCCTTCTTCTTGATCTTGGCCCAGGTATCTTTCAAACCGACGGTGCGATTGAACACCAGCTCGCCCTGCCGGCAGGCATGCCGGTCGGCACAGAAATATCCCACCCGCTCGAACTGGAAACGCGACTCGGGCGCCGCGGTGGCCAGGCTGGGTTCGCCGATGGCCTGCACCGTGACCAGCGACTCGGGGTTGAGGTGCTCGAGAAAGTCGGCATCCTTGTCCTTGTCCGGCTGCTCTTCGAGGAAGAGGTTGTCGTAGAGACGCACCTGCAGAGGCACGCCATGGGCCGCGCTGACCCAGTGGATCACCCCTTTCACCTTGCGCCCTTCCGGGTTCTTGCCCAGCGTCTCGAAATCCACCGAGCAGTGGAGCGCCTCGATCTCGCCCGCAGCCCCCTTGACCACCTCGTCACAGCGGATCACGTAGCTGTTGCGCAGGCGAACTTCCTTGCCAGGCGCCAGACGGAAGAACTTCTTGGGCGGCTCCTCCATGAAGTCGTCACGGTCGATATAGATCTCCCGGGTAAAGGGGATCTTGCGCACGGCCATGTCGTCACGTGCCGGATGGCCAGGTACCTCGTACACCTCCTCGTGATTCTCCGGCACGTTGGTCAGCACCACCTTGAGGGGCTTGAGCACGGCCATGGCGCGCGGAGCATTGTCCTCCAGGTCGGAGCGAATCGCGTGATAGAGCATGGCGATGTCGACGAGCCCGCCATCCGCGCGAGTGACCCCGATCATCTCGCAAAACTTGCGGATCGAAGCCGGCGTATAGCCGCGCCGACGCATGCCGGAGATGGTCGGCATCCGCGGGTCGTCCCAGCCGTCCACGATGCCTCGATCCACCAGCAGCTTGAGCTTTCGCTTGGAGGTCAGGGTGTAGTTCATGTTGAGCCGCGCAAACTCGATCTGACGCGGCTTGGCCGGCACCGGCAGGTTGTCGAGAAACCACTCGTAGAGCGGGCGGTGATCCTCGAACTCCAGCGTGCAGATGGAGTGGGTGACCCCCTCGATGGCGTCCGACTGGCCGTGAGCGAAGTCATAGGAAGGGTAGATCTTCCATTTGTCGTCCGTCTGGTGGTGACTGGCATGACGGATGCGGTACAGGATGGGGTCGCGCAGGTTGATGTTGGGCGCAGCCATGTCGATCTTGGCACGCAGGACCTTCTCGCCCTCGGCGAATTCGCCGACGCGCATGCGTTCGAGCAGGTCGAGATTTTCCTCGACGCCACGCTCGCGATAGGGGCTCGGCCTGCCGGGCTCGGTCAGCGTGCCGCGATACTCGCGGATCTCATCGGGCGAGAGGTCGTCCACATAGGCTTTGCCCTCGCGCACTAGGTGCTGGGCCCAGGCATAGAAGCGATCGAAATAGTCCGACGCGAAGCGTACCGGGCCCGCCCACTCGAATCCCAGCCAGCTGACGTCTTCCTTGATGGCATCGATATACGCCTGCTCCTCCTTCGCCGGGTTGGTATCGTCGAAGCGCAGGTGACAATCGCCAGCGAACTGTTCGGCCAGGCCGAAATTCAGGCAGATCGACTTGGCATGACCGATGTGCAGAAAACCGTTGGGCTCCGGCGGGAACCGGGTCACGATCTTGCCGCTGCGACCGGCCTCGATCTCCTCCTGGACCTGGTTACGAATGAAATTCGGCGCGCTGGTGGTATCGGTGGTCATGGTTGGAAAAGCAACCTCTGGTTGAAATGCAGGCCTGGCGGACGGCTCCGGCAAGCCGGATTCGCCCGCCGTCGCTTCGCGCATCGAAGCAAAACAGCTATTATAGCGCTACGCCCATGCATGGCGCCAAGGCGCACCCGTTTCCGAACCAGGGAAAATCGCAATGATCGTTTTACAGACCAATTTCGGCGACATCCACGTCGAACTCGACCACGACAAGGCGCCGAAAACGGCCGCGAACTTCGAACAGTACGTCCGCGAGGGCTTCTACGACGATACCCTGTTCCACCGCGTGATCGACGGTTTCATGGTCCAGGGCGGCGGTTTCGACACCGACTTCAACCAGAAGCCCACCCATGACCCGATCGAGAACGAAGCCGACAATGGCCTCAAGAACGGTGTCGGAACCCTGGCCATGGCACGCACTCAGGACCCTCATTCGGCCACCGCACAGTTCTTCATCAACGTGGCCGAAAACGACTTTCTCAACCACACCGGCAAGTCGCTCCAGGGCTGGGGCTACTGCGTGTTCGGGCGCGTGATCGCCGGCATGGACGTCGTCGAGAAAATCAAGGCCGTGCCCACTACACGTCGCGGCATGCATGCCGACGTACCCGCAGAGGATGTCGTCATCCAGCGTGCCTTCGTGGCAGACGCCACCCGCTGAGCCGATCCACGCGCCCGCCACTCGGCGGGCGCCTGCGCAAGCTCCCGCACCGCCGCTGACGACAGCCCTGCGAGACGAGGTCCATGAGCACCCTGCTGATTTCCGATCTTCATTTATATCCCGGCGCCCCCGAACTTTCCCGTCGATTTCTCGATTGGCTCGACACCCGCGCCAGGGGGAGCGAAGCACTTTTCATCCTGGGCGATTTTTTCGATGCCTGGATCGGTGACGATCTCCTCGACCTGGATGACGAACCGACGGGCCATGCCCAGCTGGCCTGGCGAGTGGTCGATGCCCTGCGCGACCTCAGTGATGACGGTACTGCCCTGTACATCATGCACGGCAACCGGGACTTTCTGATCGGCCAGCGCTTTGCCAGCGCTGCCGGAGCCACGTTACTGGACGACCCTAGTGTGATCAGTCTGGGAGGCCAGCCCGTCCTATTGATGCACGGTGACAGCCTATGCACCGGTGACGAAGCCTATCAGGCCTTTCGAGCGCAAGCCCGCGATGACCAATGGCAACGCCAGATTCTGTCCCTGCCCATTCCCGAACGTCTGACGTTGGCACGCTCGCTGCGCGAACAGTCCGGCGAGGCGACGTCGAACAAGGCCGAAGCCATCATGGATGTCACTCCCGACGAAGTGGTCCGCATCATGCAGGACCACGGAGTGCTCACCCTGATTCATGGCCATACGCATCGCCCCGCCGTGCACGAACTGGAGATCGATGGCCAGCCAGCCCGCCGCCTTGTGCTGGGCGACTGGCAACCCGACCAGGGCTGGGAAATCGAAGTCGACCGGGCGGGCCAGCCCGAACTCAGGGCCTTTCCTCTCGGCTAGCAGCCGCGGCAACGTCACGACGCCCGCTTCACCGTACGAGCCCACAAAGGGAGCGGACGGCTGGCGACGATTCGCCTAGTCATCCAGGCACTCGTTGAGCCGGGCTTCCAGCCCATCAGCATCCGGCAATGCACCCGCTTCGGCGATGATCTCGAGGCGGGAATCCTGGCGCCAGGCAGCCGGCTCGAGACTCACCGTACCCACCGAGCGGTCGTAGCGTCTCCATCCGGTATCGGTATGCAGTACCCCCTTGATCCGCAGTCGGCCCGACAGATCGCCCAACAGCGCCGAGACGCGATCCAGCACGAAGACATCGTCGGGGTGCCAGCGCCAGCCGAGTGTCGCATAGCCCAGAGCGGCTCCCTGCTCGCGGATGGGATGCCCGGGCGTTGGCGCCGAGGCGTTCATCCCCTCAAGCTCGACGCTGGCCACAGCTCGCTTGCGCAGTCGCTGGTGCGCCTCACTCTCCGGAAACGGCCGCTGGTGCAACTCAGCATGCGCATTCCCACCACTCAGCAGCGACACATCGAGTACGCCGTGAGGAGCCTTGCGTACCCACTTCTTGCGTGGCCAACTGGCATCCAGCCAGACCTGAGCGGCGACCAGCTGGTCGGGGCTGGACAGGTCGGTCATGGTCAAGGCCACGGCATCGGCCATGGACAACTGGTCGCAAAAGGTCTCGTGCTCTCGCGAACGGGGATCGTCCAATCGGCGCGGATCGAGCACGGCGATGATGTCATGGACGTCTAGCACGCCGTGGAATGCCTCGCCGCGCAGCACGTCCAGTAACCCGGCGGGATGACCCAAGCCGGAAGGCTCGATCAGCAAGCGATCGGGACGATGCCGGTACAGGAGATTGACCAGAGCGGCCTGCAACACGAAGGCCAGTTGGCAGCACAGACAGCCACCCGGCAGCCCCTTTACCACCACACTGTCCTGCGGCTCGAACATGGCCTGATCGATACCCACCTGGCCGAATTCGTTGACCAGAACAGCCCAGGTTTCGTGCGCTGGCTTGCGAGCGATGAGACTGCGGATCAAACTGCTCTTGCCGCTCCCTAAAAAGCCGGTCACCAGATGTACCGGCACGTTAGCCACGGGTTCTTGGGACACGTTCGACTCCGCCGCTCCAATCAATTGTTACTGTATAACATACTCCGCAGGTGCTGTTGAGCCCATGCCCCACATGCGGGTTCACGCAGGGTTGGCTCAATGGAAGATAACGGTATAAATATTACGCCACCCATCACTGAAAAGTGGGCACCCTCGGGTGCCCCTGAGCATCACGGCGTCGACAGGTTTCAGTAACGCTCGATCTCGGCGGTGTCACGCAGATGAGCCCGCAACGCCTGGATGGCAGCCTGGCCTCTCAACTGTTCGGCCATGCGCGCCACGAACGCTTCCGTCTGCTCATCCGGCTCGCCGTTGGTGACGTCCTCGAGCGCAATGAGCACGACCCGCTCACTGTCACTGGCCTGTCCGTAGACCGGCTGGTCGCCATCGGGCGACGGCAGACGAAATGCCGTCTCCACGACGAAGCCAGGCGCTTCGCCGCCTTGCCGCGTGGCTCCCTCGACGCGCTGCCACTCCAGATCCAGGGAGTCGCCATCGCGCAACCGCTCGACCTGAGACCTGGCCACCTCGAGCAATGCTTCCTGAGCTTTGCGCCTTTCCACGGCCGCCCTCACCGCGTCTCGGACTTCATCGAGAGGGCGCGTTGCCGCCTCGCGATGGTCGGCGACTCGCAACACCATTCGACGGTCGGCGTCGAGCTCGATGACCTCGCTGTTGAACCCGTCCTCCAGAACGTCGTCACTGAAGGCTTCGCTCATTACCCCCGGTTCGCCGAGCACTCCGCTGGCCTCCTCGCGCGAGACCCAGTCGCTCTCCTGCAGATCCAGGTCGAGACTCTCGGCCACGCTGGCGAGATCTTCCGCCGCAAAGCTTTCGTCGATCAGCGCCTGAACGCGGCGATTGAAGGCATCGTTGACCTCTTCCAGGGCCACTTCTCTCTCCAGCTCGTCACGCATCTCTTCCAGCGGCGGAAGGTCGAGCTCGGTGACCTTGACCAGATGCAGACCATTGTCCGTTTCCACGATCTCCGACACCTGCCCGACACCGATGCCAAAGGCTGCGTCGTCGAAGGCCTCGCCAAAGAACCCCGGGCTGATGAATCCCAGGTCTCCCCCCTGATCGGCCGTCGTGGCATCATCGGAGAATTCCTGGGCCAGCTCCGAGAATGACTCTCCCTCTGCCAACCGCTCGCGAACGGTCTCCAACCGAGCACGCGCTTCCTCGCGGCTACGTTCGCCATTGAAGCTGACCATGATGTGGGAAACGCGACGATCCGAATCGCGACCACGCGCCTCCCAGGCCTCACGAACGGCTTCGTCGCTCACCTGGCGACTTTCCGCCATGGCCTCACGGTCGAGGACCACGTACTCGAGACGTACCTGCTCGGAACGCCGATACTGGTCGGCATTGGCCTCATAGTAGTCCTGAATTTCGGACTCGCTGGCCTCGACCGGCTGCGATAGATCGTCAGAGGTCAATTCGTGGTATCGGAAACTGCGCGTCTGACGCTGCAATGCGGCGAGACGCTCGCGTTCGCTCTCCAGCGTAAAATCGCTCATCGCCACGCCTTGCTGCAACTGCTGACGCACCATGTCAGCCCGAAGCGCCGCGCGGAACGACACCGGCGTGAACCCGGCGCTGGCCAGCCGATTGCGAAACAATTCCTGCGAGAAACGTCCATCCTGATCCTGGAACTCCGACAGGTTCACGATGACCTGATCGATCTGGTCTTCAGAGAGATGAAGTCCGCCGTCTTGGGCATAGCCCGTCATCAGCTGCTCGCCGATCAGGCTATCCAGCACCTCACCGCGCAGGGCACGCTCCTGCTCCGGCGGCACCTGGCCCGAGCGTATGGCGCGCTGAACCTCCATTTCCAGCTGTTGGCGAGTGATCGTCTCGCCGTTGACCTTGGCGACATCATCGCCATCGTTGCCGATGAGCCCCACCAACGACTCGATGCCGAACAGGGCCAGTGCCGCCACCACGGCACCGACGAGGATCTTGGCCCCCCAACTCCGGGAGCGGTCACGAATACTTTGCAGCATGCAGGCCTCGGTGATTAAGTAACGGAAATCCCGCCCATTATACGCATGGCCCTGGCCTCCCGACCATGAGCGTGAAAAAGGCGCATCGCGATGGCGATGCGCCTTTCTGTTGTCTTACCGAGCGGGCTTGGGATTGCACTGCAACGGCAGTACAGCTGGCCTCGTCGTCACTCAGTTGACGGAATCCTTGAGCGCCTTGCCGGCCTTGAAGGTCGGCACCTTGGCAGCGCTGATCTGGATCGGTGCGCCGGTCTGCGGATTACGGCCGGTGCGCGCGGCACGCTCCTTGACGGAGAACGTGCCGAACCCCACCAGAGAAACGGTATCACCGCTCTTGAGACTCTCGGTAACGCTATCGACCATGGCATCCAGCGCGCGCGTTGCGGCCGCCTTGGGAATATCGGCAGAAGCAGCGATGGCTTCGATCAGCTCGGATTTGTTCACACTTCACCCCTTGACTGTTTCAGATAATGGCTCTAATCAGCGCGACTTTCGGCCCACAATGCGATCACGGCATAGCCACGTTTTATAGCAATGCCGCAAAAGACGTGTCAAGCGACCTTAAGCGCCAAACCGCGCCATACCGGCATCTCGAAACCGATATGGCGCAAAAAAATGATCAATGCGTGCTGATCATTGATGCCGAAGCCGGCGATTCCTCAGTCCGGGAATCCTCTCCTTTCGCTTCGGTGCTTTCTGTCAGTGCAGCTTCCAGAACCTCGTCTATCCAACGCACCGGCCGGATGTCCAAGGCATCTTTGATGTTGTCCGGAACCTCTTTGAGGTCACGGCGATTCTCTTCCGGAATGAGCACAGACTTTATACCACCGCGACGCGCGGCCAGCAATTTCTCCTTCAACCCGCCGATCGGCATCACCTCGCCGCGCAGATTCACCTCACCGGTCATGGCCACGTCGCAACGCACCGGCCGCCCCGTGTAGGCCGACACCATCGCCGTGACCATGGCGATGCCGGCACTGGGTCCATCCTTGGGCGTGGCCCCCTCCGGCACGTGGATGTGCAGGTCCTCTTTCTCGAAGCGTTCGGGATCGATGCCCAGGCTCAGCGCGCGCGCCCTCACCACGGTCTGTGCGGCGCTCACCGACTCCTTCATGACGTCGCCCAGCGAGCCGGTCTTGTTGATGCGTCCCTTGCCCGGGGTTACCACGGACTCGATATTGAGCAGCTCACCGCCCACCGAGGTCCATGCCAGGCCGGTGACACGCCCCACCTGGTCCTGCTGATCGGCAAGCCCGTAGCTGTAACGACGCACGCCGGCGTGCTCCTCGATGTCTGCTGCCGAGAGGGTGACCGCCGCCTGGGCACCTTCCCGACCTTCGCCTTCCAGGCGTTGGCGCAGCACCTTGCGGCACACCTTGGCTATCTGGCGTTCGAGCTCCCGAACTCCCGCCTCGCGAGTGTAGTAGCGGATCAATTCGAGCAGCGCCTCGTCCGAGAACGACAGTTCCTCATCCTTGAAACCGTTGGCCTTGAGCTGCTTGGGCACCAGGTAGCGCCTGGCGATGGCCAGCTTCTCGTCCTCGGTATAGCCGGGCAGGCGTATCACCTCCATGCGATCGAGCAACGGACCGGGAATGTTCATCGAGTTGGCCGTGCAGATGAACAGCGTTTCGGAGAGATCGTAGTCCAACTCCAGGTAGTGATCGTTGAACTTGTCGTTCTGCTCCGGATCGAGCACTTCGAGCAATGCCGAGGCCGGATCACCGCGGTGGTCCATGCCGATCTTGTCCACCTCGTCGAGCAGGAACAGCGGATTCTTCACCCCAGCCTTGGCCATGCGCTGGATCAGCTTGCCGGGCAGCGAGCCGATGTAGGTTCGACGATGGCCGCGGATCTCGGACTCGTCGCGCACGCCGCCCAGCGCCAGACGCACGTACTTGCGGTTGGTGGCCCGAGCGATCGATTGGCCCAGCGACGTCTTGCCGACACCGGGAGGCCCGACGAGGCAGAGCACCGGCCCCTTGAGCTTCTTGACCCGCTTGTGCACGGCGAGATACTCGAGGATGCGCTCCTTGACCTCCTCGAGGCCATAGTGATCCTCGTCGAGAACCCTGTGGGCGCGCACCAGGTCGTGCTTGACGCGAGTGCGCTTCTTCCACGGCACGGAAACCAGCCAGTCGAGATAGGAGCGCACCACCGTGGCCTCTGCCGAGCTGGGCGACATCATCTTGAGCTTGCCCAGCTCCTGCGTGGCCTTCTCGCGGGCCTCGCTGGGCATACCGGACTCTTCGATGGCCTTCTCGTACTTCTCGGCCTCGTTGGGCACGTTCTCGAGCTCGCCCATCTCCTTCTGGATGGCCTTCATCTGCTCGTTGAGGTAGTACTCGCGCTGCGACTTCTCCATCTGATCTTTCACGCGCGAGCGAATCCGTTTCTCGACCTGCAGCAAGTCGATCTCGGACTCGATCAGCGCCATCAGGTGCTCGATACGATCACGGACGCGGTCCATCTCCAGCAACTGCTGCTTGTCGCCGATCTTGAGCGACAAGTGCGCACAGATGGTATCCACCAGGCGGCTGGGATCCTCGATGCCCGACAGCGAGTTGAGCACCTCGTTGGGAACCTTCTTGGAAAGCTTGACGTACTGCTCGAACTGATTGAGCAAGACGCGTACCAGCGCCTCCTGCTCACGCTCGCTAAGGGGCTGGCTGTCGCGCAACACCGCATCAGCCAGGCTGTAGCCGCCGTCGGCGTGGTGAACGGCACGCAGATCGGCACGGGACGTCCCTTCGATCAACACCTTGACCGTCCCATCGGGCAACTTCAGCAACTGCATGATCTCGGCAACGGTGCCGATGGTGAAAAGATCATCGGTTCCCGGATCGTCGTGACCGGCCTCACGCTGGGCCACCAGCAGCACGCGCTTGTCCGCTGCCATGGCGGCATCGAGAGCCTGAATCGACTTCTCGCGACCGACGAACAGCGGTATCACCATCTGCGGATAAACAACCACATCGCGCAGCGGCAAGAGGGGCAGACTCAGAGTCTGTTCGGCGTTCTGCTGCATCGCAGACATTCCTCAAACGAAATCGGATGAATACACAAGGTGTGGGGGCATGATACGGGCGTTGCAAGGGCCTCGGGCAAGGAGCACGAACAAAGGGGCCGCCACGGCGGCCCCTTGCATGCGTGCAGACTCGGCAGGGACGTTGAGCCCTTATCAGCCGTCGGTGCCGTCGACACGCTGCTCTTGCTGGGAGTAGATGAGCAGCGGATCGCTCTCGCCGGTAATCACCGAGGCATCGATGACCACCTTGGTCACGCCTTCCATGGAAGGTATTTCATACATGGTATCGAGCAGCACCGACTCGAGGATGGAGCGCAGGCCCCGGGCTCCGGTCTTGCGCGCCATGGCCTTCTGGGCCACGGCACGCAAGGCATCCTCGCGGAACTCGAGCTCGACCCCTTCCATGTCGAAGAGACGCTCGTACTGCTTGACCAGCGAATTCTTCGGCTCGGTGAGAATCTGGATGAGAGCATCCTCGGTGAGCTCGGTCAGCGTGGCGATGACTGGCAAACGCCCGACGAACTCCGGGATGAGTCCGAACTTGACCAGATCCTCGGGTTCCACGTCGAGCAGCAGATCGCCCACACCCTTGGACTCGTCCTTGCTCTTCACCGTGGCATTGAAGCCGATGCCGCCTTTCTCGGCACGGTCGCGAATCACCTTGTCGAGCCCGGCAAAGGCACCGCCGACGATGAACAGGATGTTGGCGGTATCGACCTGCAGGAACTCCTGCTGAGGATGCTTGCGCCCACCTTGCGGCGGCACGGATGCGGTCGTGCCCTCGATCAGCTTGAGCAGCGCCTGCTGCACCCCTTCCCCCGACACGTCCCGGGTGATGGAAGGGTTGTCCGACTTGCGCGAGATCTTGTCGATTTCGTCGATGTAGACGATACCGCGCTGAGCCTTCTCGACGTCGTAGTCGCACTTCTGCAGCAACTTCTGGATGATGTTCTCAACGTCCTCGCCGACGTAGCCCGCTTCGGTGAGCGTCGTGGCATCGGCGATGGTGAAGGGCACGTTGAGCAATCGTGCCATCGTCTCGGCCAACAGCGTCTTGCCGCTCCCCGTGGGGCCGATGAGCAGGATATTGGATTTGCCCAGCTCGACGTCATCGCCCTTCACGCCCACGCCCGCACGCAACCGCTTGTAGTGGTTGTAGACAGCCACTGACAACACCGTCTTGGCACGGTCCTGCCCGATGACGTAGTCATCCAGCGTATGGCGGATCTCGCGCGGAACGGGCAGACGCTCATCATCGCTCTCGGCATCGGCATCGAGAACTTCTTCGCGAATGATGTCGTTGCACAGGTCGACACACTCGTCGCAGATATACACGGACGGACCGGCAATCAGCTTGCGTACTTCGTTCTGGTTCTTGCCGCAGAACGAGCAGTAGAGCAGTTTGCCGCCTTCGTCCTTGCCTTTGCCGTCGGCCATTCGCGTACCTCTGTCGCTTCGGCGGCGCAGTGCCGCCGGTGATCACGTAAGTGAAGCGTGTTCAAATCACGCTATCAGGATGTCGGCCGCTTATCCAGCACGGCATCGATCAGGCCATACTCGGCGGCCTGGCTGCCGCTCATGAAATTGTCGCGATCGGTATCCCGGGCGATGGTATCGATGTCCTGACCGGTATGGTGAGCCAGGATGCGGTTGAGCTTGTCGCGGATACCCAGAATCTCACGGGTGTGGATCTCGATGTCAGCGGCCTGCCCCTGGTAACCGCCCAAAGGCTGATGGATCATCATCCGCGAATTGGGCAGGCAGTAGCGCTTGCCGGCCGCTCCGCCGGCCAGCAACAACGCCCCCATGCTAGCAGCCTGACCGATGCATACCGTCGAGACGTCCGGAGCGATGAACTGCATGGTGTCGTAGATCGCCATGCCGGCAGTCACGCCCCCCCCCGGCGAGTTGATGTACAGATGGATGTCCTTGTCCGGGTTCTCGGATTCAAGGAACAGCAGCTGGGCCACCACCAGGTTGGCCATATAATCTTCCACGGGACCGATCAGGAAGATCACGCGCTCTTTGAGCAGGCGGGAGTAGATGTCGTATGCCCGCTCGCCACGAGCGCTCTGCTCGACCACCATCGGCACCAGCCCGCCGGCGTTGTGGATATCGAACTCGTTGCTCATCTGTTTGATGTCCTTGCATCCGATGAATGGAAGCGACACAACCGATCCTGCCGTCGACGACAGGACCGTCGGCCGGCATCTCAGGCCTTGGCGTCGTCGCCTTCCGCAGCGTCGTCGTCTTCGCCGTCCTGCTCGGGCTGTTGCTGAGCCGCCGCCAGTGCTTCCTGGTAACTCATTTCCACGTCCTTGACGGTGGCTTGCTCGAGCAGGTGCTCGACGGCCTTCTCCTCGAGAAGCGCCGACTTGACCTGAGTCTTGAGCTGATCGTTACCCATATAGTAGTCGACGACCTGCTGAGGCTCCTGATACTGCTCGGCGAGCTCTTCCACACGCGCCCTGATCTCGTCATCGTTGGCATCGAGTTCGTTCGCCTTGATCACCTCCGCCAGCAGCAGCCCCACCTGCACGCGCCCCTGGGCCTGTTCGGCAAACAGCTCGTTGGGCAGCTGAGAAACGTCGAAATCCTCGCCGAGCCCGAACTGCTGGGCCGCCTGGCGCTTGAGCGCATCGGTCTCTTGCTGGATCAGCGACTGCGGCACCGGCACCTCGTTGGCCTTCTTCAAGGCCTCGAGCACCTGCTGCTTGACACGATTGTCGACTGCCTGCCTGGCCTCACGGGTCATGTTCTTCTTGACCTCGGCCCGGAAAGCCTCGACGTCTCCTCCTTCGACGCCAAAACGCTGAATGAATTCAGCGTCGACTTCCGGCAACTGCTGAGCACTGACCTTGTGCACCTTGACCTTGAAGGTCGCATCCTGGCCGGCCAAATGCTCTGCCTGGTAGTCCTCGGGGAACGTGACGCTCACTTCCTTCTCGTCGCCGGCCTTGGCACCGACCAGCTGCTCTTCGAAACCGGGGACGAAGCTACCGGAGCCCAGCACCAGGTCATGCCCCTCGGCACTGCCACCCTCGAAGGGTTCGTCGCCCAGGAAACCCTGAAAGTCGATGGTCAGCTGGTCGCCGTCTTCGGCGGCACGCTCGACTTCTTCCCAGGAGGCATTCTGCTTACGCAGGGTTTCGATCATCTCATCGACATCGGCCTCGGTCACTTCGACCACCGGGCGCTCGACTTCGGCACCTTCGATGGAAGCCAGCTCGATTTCCGGATAGACCTCGAGAGAGGCGACGAACTCGAGATCCTTGCCGGCCTCATTGACCTGCGCCTCGATGTTCGGATACCCCGCCGGATTGAGGTTTTCATCGGTGATGGCCTTGACGTAACGCTCGCGCATCACTTCGCCCACCACCTCGTCGCGCAACCCGCTGCCGTAACGCTGGCGTACCACGGACATGGGCACATGGCCCTTGCGGAAGCCATTCAGGCGCACGTTCTTCGCGGTGTCCTTGAGGCGAGCCTCGACGGCTTCATCGACCTCGGCGGCCGGCACCTGGAACGTGACTCGGCGCTCGATCTGGGAGGTCGCTTCGACGGAAACTTGCATGAATAGTCCTCTACCGCCTGGGGCGTTGTGTTGAATGCGTGGATGGGTAAAAGGCAGATTTTAAGAAGCCCGCACCGTGGTGGCAAGCACCCTGGCTAGAAGTGGGGGCAGCTCGGCATATTGCAAGGGGCATATCGTCGAGCCAATTCTCAACCGCAGCGAAACTCCGCCGAACTGCCGACAGAAGCGATGAAGGGCCTGGAATGCCTGAGCCACCGGCATACGGTATGGCGGGAAGGAGCGCGGAGATGGGAAGAAACGGGTGCAATGGGGTGGATGATGGGGATCGAACCCACGACCACCGGAGCCACAATCCGGGGCTCTACCACTGAGCTACATCCACCACTGCACTAGCCACAACAGAAACGTCGATATGGGGTGGATGATGGGGATCGAACCCACGACCACCGGAGCCACAATCCGGGGCTCTACCACTGAGCTACATCCACCATTCGACTGCTGCTCGAACCGTCGGCTTCCTGCATGCGCACGACATGGCGCGCCCAGCAGGACTCGAACCTGCAACCCACGGCTTAGAAGGCCGTTGCTCTGTCCGGTTGAGCTATGGGCGCATTCTATGTTCAATGACGCCTGACCGCAACCCTGGCAATGAATTTTATCAATCCAAACAGTAAGTTGTGGTCGGGGTGGAGGGATTCGAACCCCCGACATCCTGCTCCCAAAGCAGGCGCGCTACCAGACTGCGCTACACCCCGCCGGCCTTAGCACGGCCTCGATGCCGCCATCGGGCCTCACCGAGCGCTGCGTATTCTACGCGAGAATCCCTTGCGGTCAATAGTCACCTGACCTGACAGGGCTTTAGCGCTTTGCCTGAGAGGCCGGTCGTGCGAAAATCGGCGCCCTTCCGGTGTCGGTCCACCGGCCCGCAGGTCAGCCGACACCCGCACTGTCACCACCACACGGGGGAGAGACGATGACCGCCCAACGCATCGATGGCAAGGCCATAGCCGCCGAGGTTCGCCAGCAGGTTGCGCGCCGAGTCGACGCGCGTCATGCCGAAGGCAAGCGCACGCCCGGCCTGGCCGTCATCGTGGTGGGCGACGATCCGGCATCCCACGTGTACGTGAGCAACAAGCACCGAGCCTGCGAACAGGCCGGAGTGCTCTCCTTTCGCCATTCGCTGTCCGCCGACATCACGCAGCAGGCACTGGAAGCACTGATCGATGAGCTCAATGCCGATTCGCGCATCGACGGCATCCTGCTTCAGCTTCCGCTACCCGGCCACCTGGACGAACGCCCGCTGCTCGAACGCATTCTTCCGCACAAAGACGTCGACGGCTTCCACCCTTACAACCTGGGCCGTCTCGCCCAGCGCCTGCCACTGCTGCGCCCATGCACGCCCAAAGGTGTCATGACCCTGCTCTCGGCCAGCGGCCTCAAGGTGCGCGGCCTGGACGCCACTGTCGTGGGCGCTTCCAACATCGTCGGCCGCCCCATGGCACTGGAACTGATGCTCGCCGGCTGCACCACCACGGTCTGCCACCGTTTCACCCGCGACCTCGAATCCCACGTACGCCGTGCGCAACTGCTGGTGGTGGCGGTGGGCAAACCGGGCATCGTCAAGGGCGAATGGGTGCGCGACGATGCCATCGTCATCGATGTGGGCATCAACCGTGAGGAAGACGGACGCCTGGTGGGCGACGTGGAGTTCAGCCCCGCCGCCGAGCGGGCCGGCTGGATCACCCCCGTTCCGGGTGGCGTCGGTCCCATGACGGTCGCTTCGCTGCTCGAGAACACCCTCTACGCCGCAGAACTGCACGATGCCATGCCGTCCCAGGAAGGCCGTGCCTGACAGCTTGGGCCGCATACTCTAGAATGCGCGCCTCCCAGTCACTTGCCGGAGCTCGCCCATGAGCGACAAGATGAACGTCGAAAGCTTCAACCTGGACCACACCAAGGTACGAGCGCCCTACGTGCGCCTGGCCGACATCAAGACCGGCGTGAACGGCGACCGAATCCACAAGTACGACATGCGAATCTGCCAGCCCAACCAGGACCACATGGAGATGCCTGCCCTGCACTCCCTGGAACACCTGATGGCAGAACTGTCGCGCAACCATTCCGACAAGGTCGTGGACATCAGCCCCATGGGCTGCCAGACCGGCTTCTACGTCGCCATGATCAACCACGACGACTACGACGACGTGTTGCAACTCTTGCAGAATACGCTCGAGGACGTCCTGACAGCCGACGCGGTGCCGGCCTGCAATGAAATGCAGTGCGGCTGGGCAGCCAGCCACAGCCTCGAGGGTGCCAAGAATATCGCCCGCGGATTTCTTGCCAAGCGCGCTGAGTGGACTCAAGTCTTCGCCGAGCAGGACTGACACTATCCTTTGACCTCGTCGGAGCTCACGGACAGATGAAACGCATCGGTATCATCGGCGCCATGGCCCAGGAAGTGGCCCACCTCGCCTCCCTGCTGCAAGACCGCCGTACCCGCGCCCACGTTGGCTGCACCTTTCACCATGGGCGCCTGCATGGCGTGGACGTGGTCATCCTGCAATCGGGCATCGGCAAGGTGAATGCCGCCATCGGCACGACCCTGCTGCTCGACGTCTACCAACCGGAAGCCATCATCAACACCGGCTCGGCCGGTGGCTTCGGCAAGGGGCTGGAAGTCGGCGATATCGTGGTTTCCAGCGAAGTGCGCCATCACGACGTCGACGCCGTGGCGTTCGGTTACGAGCACGGCCAGGTACCGGACATGCCGGCAGCCTACCTGCCCGACGCAAGGCTGGTACAAGTCGCACGCGAATGCGTCGAGGCGCTCGGCGAAGTGCGCGTGACGGAAGGACTCATCGCCACCGGTGACGTCTTCATGGCCTGCCCCGAGCGGGTGGCCCAGACGCGTACACGCTTTCCCACCATGCTCGCCGCCGAAATGGAAGCCGCAGCGATCGCCCAGACATGCCACCTCTACGGTTGCCCGTTCGTGGTCATTCGCGCCCTGTCGGACATTGCCGGCGGCAGTGACAACCATCTCTCTTTCACCCAGTTCCTCGACCAGGCCGCCGACCACTCCGCACGCATGGTCGAAGCCATGGTCGCGCGCCTGGCCACCCCGGCACCCCAGGCCGAGAGCGAGCCCGTAGCCGGTTGAACGGCTCGGTCCCAATACCGCAAACGACCGCCCCGAGAGGCGGCCGTTGCATACCGGTCGTCTCACTCACGCAACCGCCAGTCCAAGGCTTGACCCGCCAGCAACGGCACGATGCGTTGACCGTCCGCATACGGCAGCGACGCCGGCAGTGCCCATGGCTCACGCACCAGAGTGACGCTGTCGCGATTGCGCGGTAGGCCATAGAAGTCGGGGCCGAAATGGCTGGCGAACCCTTCCAGGCGATCCAGGGCACCGGCCTGCTCGAAGGCCATGGCGTATAACTCGATCGCCGCCGGGGCCGTGTAGGCGCCGGCACAACCGCAGGCCGACTCCTTGTCCCCTTGGGCATGGGGTGCGCTGTCGGTGCCCAGGAAGAACTTGGGACTGCCCGAGGTGGCCGCAGCGAGCAGCGCCTCGCGATGGCGCTCACGCTTGAGGATCGGCAAGCAATAATAGTGGGGGCGGATGCCGCCCACCAGCATGTGATTGCGGTTGAACAGCAGGTGATGAGCGGTGATGGTCGCGGCGATGGTGTCCGGCGCCTCACTGACGAACCGGGCGGCATCGGCGGTGGTGATGTGCTCGCACACCACTTTCAGATCGGGATGACGTTCGGTCAGCGGCTTCAGCACACGCTCGATGAACACCGCCTCGCGATCGAAGATATCGATTTCGGCATCGGTCACCTCACCGTGCACCAGCAGCGGCATGCCCAGCCGTGCCATGGCGGCAATGGCCGCATCGCACTTGGCCGAATCGGTGACACCGGAGTCCGAGTTGGTGGTCGCTCCGGCGGGATAGAGTTTCACGGCATGCACGCGGCCGCTAGCATGGGCACGTTCGATCTCCTCGGCCGAGGTGTTGTCGGTGAGATAGAGCGTCATCAGCGGCTCGAAAGCGCTACCTTCGGGCCGCGCGGCGAGAATGCGCTCGCGGTAGGCCAGCGCCTGCTCCGTGGTGGTGACGGGCGGCTTTAGGTTGGGCATGATGATTGCCCGCCCCATCTGGCGGGCCGAAGCGGGCACGACGGCCGGAAGCGCCGCGCCGTCGCGCAGATGCAGGTGCCAGTCGTCGGGTCGCGTCAAGGTAATGGCGTTCACGATCACTCCTGTGGTCGGCATGGATTCGCGGGGCGTTCTGGGGTGACGAGTATATCGTACGACAGAGTATGGAAGCTGGCGTCGTCGACCCGAGAGTGGCAGCAACACCATGCGTTTTGCCGTATCATCGTCGCCGTTTGCCAGTCGGAGAGTCATCGCCATGCCCAGAGTCCGCCACTACGCCGACATCGTCGCCATCCTGGCCGGCCTGATGTGGATTCTGGTCTTCTGGTCGGTGAGCATCTCGGCGCGCATGGACAGCATGGAACCGGTACTTGCCGCCCTGCTACTGCTCGGCACCATGATTCTGCTGAGCTTCGTGCATCGCCCCATCCGCATCCACCTGAGCCGCTACCACGTACGCAAGCGACGCACGGAAATGTGGATGCACATCCTGGCGCTACCCATGTTGCTAGCTTTGCTGCTGGGGGTCGTACTGGAAGTGTTGATCGCTCCGCTCAGCGGCCAGCAGAAGATGCTGCTGTTCAACGTGCTGGCCACCGCCGGCTGGGTCGTCTATGTCATGACGCTGGTGGTCAAATTCGTGTTCCACCAGTTTCGTCAGCGTCGCCGCGATTGAAAGCGTGGCGTCAATGGCCTAGAAGCGGTCGGCGCGGAAGGGGGCCATGTCCACCACCGGCGTCTCCCCCTCCATCATCTCCGCCAGCACACGACCGGTAACCGGACCGAGGGTGAAGCCCTGATGTCCATGACCGAAGGCGAACCAAAGTCCAGCGTGACGCGGAGCCGGGCCAATCACCGGCTTCATGTCCGGCAGGCAGGGCCGAGCGCCTTTCCATGGCTCGTCATCGAGGCGCTCGCCGAGCCCCGGATAGAGTTGCCGCGCCTGGGCCTCGGCGGTGGCCAGCTGGCCATGGCGCGGCGGGGCGTCGAGACGTTCGAGCTCGGCACCGGTCGTCAAGCGAGTGCCAGCCTGCATGGGCGCCAGAATATAGCCGACTTCGACATCGGCCACCCAATGGGCCAGCCGGGCCTCTCGACCGCTGCCGAAATGCATATGGTAGCCACGCTTGACGAAGGTAGGTAGTTGATAACCCAGGGAGTTCAGCCACGAGCCCGACCAGGGGCCGAGCGCCAGCACCACATCCTGAGCCTCCTCGATGCCGGCATCCGTCTCGACCCGCCAGCCTCGGTCGGTCTGGGTCAGCCCCAGTAGCGAGGCTTCGAGATAACGCCCTCCTTCGCGCCGGAAGGCATCGGCATAGGCCCCGACCAGAGCGCCGGGGTCGACTACGCCCCAGGAGTTGGTCCAGTGAATGGCTCCCGCCAGCGAATCGGACAAGGCTGGCTCGCGACGCTGAAGCGCACCGGCGTCGAGCACCTCGTGCGTCACCCCGAACCGTTCGGCCGCTTCGCCGGCCTCCCGGGTTCGCACGTCGAGTCCGGCCGAATCGCGGTAGACCTCCAGCCAGCCATCCTTGCGCACCAGGTGATCGGCATTCGCCGCTTCGATCATCGGCGCATGCTCTTCGGTCGCATGCATGATCAGTGACGCATATTCGGGAACGATGCGGGCATAGCGGTGCCGCCCAGAGTAACGCCAGTAATCGAACAGCGGACCGGCAGACTCGAGCATACCGCGCAAGCTATAGCGGATGTCCGCCCGGCGGTTGGGCAAAACGGCCAACAGCTTGCCAATGGAGCGCGGAAACGGATAGGGGCGCACCGCCTCGCGCTGGATCAGCCCACCGTTGCCGAAGGAGGTTTCCCGCCCCGGGGCGCGACGGTCCACCAGCGTCACCGAGCGCCCCCTCCGCGCCAAGTGCCAGGCAATGGACACGCCGACCATGCCGGCTCCCAGAACGATGGTTTCGCGAGACATGCTTCTCCTCCGAATGAACGAACGATGACCCCGCCAGCAACCGCTGGAGCGGCGATGAAAAGGACTATCGCAGTCAGCAATGTCACTCGGGGCCGATCCGTCGACAGGTCTACGAGGACCTACGGCGGCGAAGCGCCATTCTAGCAGGCCGTACGAACGGCGCCGAGCCACGACGGAACGGCATTCAGCCTTCGGAGGCGGCTTCCTGCGCCTGAAGCTTGGTGCGGATGAAATCGGAGTGGCTGACGTGAAGCAGGTCGGCGAGCCGACGAATGCGGTGCTCCTCGAGGTGGTGCGCCTCGCCGTCGGCAAGGGCCAGGGTCCACATCATGCGTATCAGTTCGCAACGACTGTCATAACCGTAGTGCTGCTTGATGAGGCTGACGAACTGATAGTGGTCGACCGCCTGCTCGGCTTCTTCACCCGCCAGTTGCATCAGCTCATCGAGGGCGGCCGCGTCGAGAGAGAAGCGTCGCCTCAACTGCTCACGCAACAGCGCCAACTCGCGTTCATCGAGATGATAATCGGCTCGAGCCACCTCGAACAACAGCGCAGCCGTCGCCAGTTCCAGAGTCGGGATGGAAGAAGCGGCCTCGTCGCCGGGCTCGGCGAGGGCCTGCTGGAAGAATTGCTGAATCTTGTCGAGCATGTCGGGCTCCTTGCGGTACGACGGTAGGACAGGTGACTCCTGGCCATGTTCCCGGCCGTCATCCCAGCGCATCGGCAATGCCCTGAACCACATAGTCGCGGGCCACGCCGATGTGGTAGTCGACCGCTTCGCGACAGCGGCTGGATTCACCGCTCGCCAAAGCTTCGAGCAGCGCCCAGTGAGATGTGGCAATGCTGTCCGGCTCGGCATGCGTCTTGCCGATCAAGGCAATGCACAAACGCAGCTCATGGGACAGTCCATCGAAGGCCCTGAGCAGGCGTCGGTTGCCGGCCAGCTCGATCATCTGCCGGTGAAAGGCCAGATCCTCCTCGATCTTGCGGCTCTCGCTATCGCCGGCCGCTGCCTCGCACATGCGCTCCACTTGCTGGAAGAGCACCCGCTCGGCCGCCGAATCGTAACGCACCATGAGCCGCTCCATGGCATGCCGTTCCAGGCACAGGCGCAGATCGAAGACATCGCCCAACTCGGTGGCATCCAAGGCACGCACGAAGAACCCCCGGCGCGGCTGTGAGACCAGTAGGCCCCGACTTTCGAGCAGCCGTGCCGCCTCGCGCACCGGCGCACGACTCACCCCGAGGTCACGCGCCAGCTGCACCTCGGAGAGACGATCTCCAGGCGCAAAATGCTGACTGATGATGGCCTGAGTCAGGTAGTCGGCGACCTGTTCGACCAAGTTACGCTGCTGGATGAAAGGCTCGGGCAGAGAGGCGTCGGAAGATAGCGCGGACATGGCGGCTCGACTCGAAGGATACCTGGATACAGTATGAACGACACACCCTGTTTGTCGACCGTCGATTGACGACTGTCGACAGTATTTGCCGACGCTGCTATGTTCAAACGGTACCCGGACACCACATCAACAACACCGGGCGCGACATTCCACACTTCCGCTCGACAACAGCATCAACAAGACTGGAGCAGGACGATGAAGACACCTCTCGCCATCGCCGTCGCCGCTGCGGCATCCCTTTGCACCACCGCCACCACGGCCGACGAGCCCAAGGCCGGCGGCGTGATCGACACCATCATTCAGCCGGAGCCGCCAGGCCTGGTACTGGGCATGATCCAGAACGCCCCCACCCGCACCGTGGCGGGCAACATCTACGAAGGCCTGCTGCGCTACGACACCGACCTGGAACCCATGCCCCAGCTGGCCGAGTCGTGGGAGATCAGTGACGACGGCAAGACCTATACGTTCCACCTGCGCGACGACGTCACCTGGCACGACGGCGAACCCTTCACCGCCGAGGACGTGGTGTTCTCCGCCGACGTCTTCCATCGTGAGCTCAACCCCAGCGCCAGGGCAGTGCTTCAGCACATCGACTCCATCGAGGCATTGGACGAGCACACCGTCGAATTCACCCTCGCGGAGCCCTTCGGCCCCTTCCTGATCTCCTTCGAGGCAGGCACTTTCACCATGGTGCCCAAGCACATCTACGAAGGCACCGACTTTCGCGACAACGAAGCCAACAATCACCCCATCGGCACCGGGCCGTTCCAGTTCGAGAGCTGGGATCGCGGCAGCCTCATCCAACTGGTCAAGAACGAAGACTACTACGAGGAAGACCTGCCCTATCTCGACGGCATCAACTGGCACATCATTCCCGATGGCGCCTCGCGGGCCGTGGCCTATGAAAACGGCACGGTGGACGTTCTGCCCTATGGTACGGTGGAAAACTTCGACATTCCCCGTCTCACCGAGATGGACAACACCTGCGTGACGGAAAAAGGCCACGAGTACTTCAGCCCCTTCGCCATGCTATGGATGAACAATCGCGAAGGCCCCACCGCCGACAAACGCTTCCGGCAGGCGGTGATGTACGCCATGGACCGCGAATTCGCCCGCGACGTGCTATGGAATGGCCTCGGCCAAGTGCCGCTGGGCGCCTTCGGCTCCAACGCCAGGTTCCAGAACGACGATCTCGAACCCTATGACCACGACCCGGAACGGGCCCGCGAACTGCTCGACGAGATGGGCTACGACGGCGAGGAAGTCCGCCTGCTGCCGCTGCCCTACGGCGAGACCTGGACGCGCTGGGCCGAGGCAGTGCAGCAAAATCTCAAGGAGGTAGGCATTGAGGTGCGTACCGAGGCCACCGACGTGGGCGGCTGGAACCAGCGCCTGGGCGACTGGGATTACGACCTCGCCTTCACGTACCTCTACCAGTACGGCGATCCCGCCCTGGGCATCTCGCGCACCTACCTTTCCGACAACATCGAGAAAGGCTCGCCCTGGAACAACGTCGAGGGCTACGAGAACGAGCGGGTCGACGAGCTGTTCAACGCTGCCGCCACGGCTTTCCCCGATGAAGAGCGCGAGAAGCTCTACCACGAGGTGCAGGAAATTCTCCAGGAGGACGTGCCGGTAGGCTGGCTGTTGGAGCTCGGCTTCCCGACGATCTATCGCTGCGACGTCAAGAACCTGGTGACTTCCGGCGTCGGGGTCAACGATGGGTTCAAGGACGCTTGGCTCGATCGCTGACTGCCAGCCCATGATCGGTGAGGGGCGGCGAGCGCCGCCCCTCACGACACGCACGTCGTCCGAGGCACTCGCATGCTCTACGCTCGACTGATCGCTTCACGGCTCGTCAAGGCCGTGATCGTGCTCTTCCTGATCATCATCTTCAACTTCGTCCTGATCCAGCTCGCCCCGGGGGATCCTGCCTCCATTCTCGCTGGCGAAGCGGGCGCCACGGACGAGGAGTTCCTGCGCCAGCTGCGCGAACGCTTCGGCCTCGACCAGCCGATGTACGTGCAGCTGTGGCACTATGTTTCGGGTATCGCAACGCTGGATTTCGGCTTCTCCTACCGCCAGCAAATGCCGGTGCTCGACCTGATCCTGGCGCGTCTGCCGGCCACTCTGCTGCTCACCGGCACGGCCTTCGTGCTCTCGCTGGGGCTGGGCATCGTGGCCGGTTCGCTGGCTGCCGCACGAGTGAAGAAGCCCTCCGGTTCGCTGATCATGGCACTGGCTCTGCTCTTCTATGCCACTCCGCTGTTCTGGGTGGCGCTGATGGCGGTCGTCGTCTTTTCCGTCTATCTAGACTGGCTGCCCGCCTACGGCATCGTCACCGCCGGGGCCGGCCATACCGGCCTGGCCCTGGTGCTCGACGTCGGCAAACACCTGATCCTGCCCGCCACCACGCTCGCGCTCTTCTTCATGGCCATCTATACGCGCATGACCCGAGCCTCGATGCTCGAGGCCTCGCAGCAGGACTACGTCAAGACGGCCCGCGCCAAGGGACTCAGCAACAGCATCATCCAGCGACGTCACATCCTGCGCAACGCGCTGTTGCCGATAATCACCCTGGCCGGTCTCCAGGCGGGGCAGATGGTGGGTGGCGCCATTCTTACCGAGACGGTATTCGCCTGGCCCGGCATCGGCCGGTTGATGTTCGAAGCGCTGCAGCAACGCGATTACAACCTGCTGCTCGGAATCTTCTTCTTCTCGGCGGCGTTGGTGATCGTCTTCAACATCATCACCGACCTCGTCTATCGACTGGCCGACCCGCGCATCAAGGAGGCCCCATGAGCTTCTTCGCCCGTTTCGCCCAGAACCGTGGCGCCCTGATCGGTCTGATCATCCTCACCCTGATCATCGCCATGGCTGCCCTGGCACCGCTGCTCTATCCAGAATCGCCCTGGCGCATGGTGCAGCGGCCCTTCCTGCCGCCGCTGGAAACGGATGGCTTCCCGTTGGGGACGGACACCATGGGGCGCAACGTCGCTGCCGGTCTGATGCACGGCGCCTGGGTGTCGCTGCTCATCGGTCTGGTCTCCACCAGCGTGGCGTTGCTGATCGGCGTTCCACTCGGCGCCGTGGCCGGCTATTACGGCGGGCTGATCGACGACGGCCTGATGCGTTTCACGGAATTCTTCCAGACCATTCCCAACTTCGCCCTGGCCATCGTGCTGGTGGCGATCATGCAGCCCAGCGTGACCTCCATCGTGCTGGCCATCGCCCTGGTCAGTTGGCCGCCAGTGGCGCGTCTCGTTCGTGCCGAGTTCCTGTCGCTGCGCCATCGCGAGTACGTGGAGGCCGCCCGCCTGGTAGGCCAGGGCAACGCCACCATCATCCTGCGCCAGATCCTGCCCAACACCCTGTCGCCCATCATCGTGCTCGCCTCGCTGATGGTGGCCACGGCGATCCTGCTGGAATCCGCACTTTCCTTCCTCGGACTTGGCGACCCCAACGTCATGTCATGGGGTTACATGATCGGCGCGGCACGCACCGTGATCCGCCAGGCATGGTGGCTGAGCTTCTTTCCCGGGGTGGCGATCTTGCTTACCGTGCTCGCCCTCAACCTCGTCGGCGAAGGGCTCGATGACGCCCTCAATCCCAAGCTCGCTCGCGAACGCTCATGAGCCGCACGCAGGAGAATGTCATGACTGAAACCGTATTGAGCATTCGCGACCTGACCCTGGCTCTGCCCAAGGGGGCCGACCGAGCCTTCGCCGTGGAGCACGTCAGCTATGATGTGGGCAAGGGCGAAATACTCTGCGTCGTCGGTGAGTCCGGCTCCGGCAAGTCGATGGCCGCCAACGCTGTAATGGGGCTGCTGCCCAAGGGAGTACACGCCACCGGCGGCGAAATATGGTTCGGTGACCAGAACCTTTTGACCCTCGACGAACGAGCCCACCGCGGTCTGCGTGGCCTGCGCATCGGCATGATCTTCCAGGAACCGATGACCGCGCTCAATCCGCTGATGCGCGTGGGAGCCCAGATCGCCGAGGTGTTCGAAGCCCACGGCCGCCATACCCCCAAGGAGCGACAGGCCCGAGCGCTGGCCCTGCTCGAGGAGGTAGGCATTCCTCAGCCAGAACGCGCCATTCGTGCCTATCCGTTCCAGCTCTCCGGTGGCCAGCGCCAGCGGGTGATGATCGCCATGGCGCTGGCGCTGGAACCGGAACTGCTGATCGCCGACGAGCCTACCACAGCGCTCGATGTCACCACCCAGGCCCAGATTCTGGAGTTGATTCGCGACCTCCAGCAGCGGCATGGCATGGCAGTGATGTTCATCACCCACGATTTCGGCGTGGTCGCCGAAGTCGCTACCCGGGTGTGCGTGATGCGCGAAGGGGAGATCGTCGAACTGGGCGAGGCCCGGGAGGTGCTGGACCATCCCCGGCACGACTATACCCGAGCACTGATCGATGCCATCCCCAACGACGCCGTCCCCCACCGCCACCACGCTGCCGAAGCACAACCTTTGCTCGAGGTACGGCACCTGGACAAGGTGTTCCGATCGCGTGGCGGGATGTTCAAACCAAGCCGGGAGGTACACGCCCTCGACGATATCAGCTTCACTCTGAGCCGAGGCGAAACCCTGGGCATCGTTGGCGAGTCGGGCTCCGGAAAGTCGACGCTGGGACGCTGCGTAGTGCGCCTGGAGCGGCCGGACAGCGGCCAACTGCTGCTCGACGGGGTCGATTTCACCACCCTCAAGGGCGAAACCCTGCGTCGCGGGCGTCGCCGGATGCAGATGATCTTCCAAGATCCCTATGCCTCGCTGAATCCACGCACCCGGGTCGGCATGACCATCGCCCAAGGGCCCATCGCCAATGGCATGCCGCGTCACCAGGCCCTGACCAAGGCCGACGAACTGCTGGATCTGGTGGGCCTGGGTGGCGTGGCCGACCGCTTTCCTCACGAATTCTCCGGCGGCCAGCGCCAGCGTATCGGTATCGCCCGCGCCCTGGCCCTGCAGCCGGAACTAATCGTCGCCGACGAGGCCGTCTCCGCTCTCGACGTCTCCATCCAGGCACAAATCCTCGAGTTGCTCGAGCACCTGCAGAAGACACTCTCGCTGTCATTGCTGTTCATCACCCATGACCTGCGGGTGGCAGCCCAGATCTGTGACCGGCTGATCGTCATGCAGCACGGTCGCATCGTCGAGCACGGCACCGCCGAGGCCATCTTCCGCACGCCTCAGGCCACCTACACCCAAGAGCTTCTCGCTGCCATTCCCGGGCGCGATGCAGTACTGGCCAGCGCCTGATGCCCGACCCTCTCCAAGGAGACCGAATGGACGCCCTCCTCACAGATATCGCCACCGTCATCGGCCCCGGAAACGTACTCACAGGCAGCGACGTATCGGCCCGCCGCGTCGACTGGATGAGCGGCGAGCCTTGCCGCGCCGGCGCCATCGTGCGTCCTGCCGATACCGACGAAGTGGCGGCGGTGATGCGACTCTGCCATGCCGCCCGCCAGCCGGTGGTCACCCACGGCGGCCTCACGGGACTGGTGCATGGCGGCGAGGCAAGTCCCGAAGAGCTTGCGATCTCGCTGGAGCGGATGACCGCCATCGAGGCCCTCGACCCCATCGGTGGCACCATGACCGTCCAGGCCGGGGTGCCGCTGCAAAGCGTGCAGGAAACGGCCGCCACCGAAGAACTGCAGTTCCCTCTCGATCTGGGCGCCCGAGGCTCATGCACCATCGGCGGCAATATCGCCACCAACGCCGGCGGCGTGCGAGTGATTCGCTACGGCATGATGCGCCAGCAAGTGCTGGGCCTCGAGGCAGTGCTGGCCGACGGCACCGTGGTCAGCTCGCTCAGTCGCATGCTCAAGAACAACGCCGGCTACGACCTCAAGCAGCTGTTTATCGGCAGCGAAGGGACACTGGGCATCGTCACCCGTGCCGTACTCAAGCTGCAGCCACGCCTGCCCAGCGAACAGACCGCTCTGGTGGCCTGCCCCGACTTCGGCGCCCTCACCGATCTGCTGCGCCACCTCGGCCATCGCTTGGGCGGCGCCCTGGGCACCTTCGAGGTCATGTGGGACAACCACTATCGACTGCTGACCGAAGAGAGCGGCCGCCACGCACCGCCCCTGCCACTCGGTGCGCCCTTCTATGTGCTGGTCGAATCCCTCGGGCTCGACCTGGAACGCAACGCCGCCCAGTTCAGCGACGCTTTGGAAACGGCACTGAATGACGGACTGATCGGCGATGCCGTTCTGGCTCAGTCGACGACCCAGCGCGACGCCCTGTGGGCCATACGCGAAGACATCGAAGGTCTGCTCCAGGCTCTCGCTCCACTCTTCACTTTCGACATCAGCCTCCCCATTGCCGAAATGGCGACCTATGTCGAAGGACTCGAGACGGCCCTGGCCCACGAATGGCCGGATGGTCGCCTGGTAGTGTTCGGCCACCTGGGCGACGGCAATCTGCACGTTTCGGTCAGCGTCGGCAGCGCCAGCCATGAGGTACGTCGCACCGTGGAACGTCTCGTCTACGCCCCGCTCGCCCAGTTGGGAGGCTCGATATCCGCCGAGCACGGCATCGGCCTGGAAAAGCGCGATTACCTGTCGCTGTCGCGCAGCCCCGAAGAGATCGCGCTGATGCGCACCCTCAAGCAGGCGCTCGACCCCCACCACCTACTCAACCGCCACAAGGTTCTACCCCCTGCGCCGGAGGATACCCCATGAGCGTCACCCTCACCGTCCCTACGCTCGCCGATCGCCCCTACTGGGAGCGGCTGTTTCGCGCCTATGGCGACTACTACGGACTACCCGCCTCCCAGAGCACCCTGGATACGGTCTGGAACTGGATTCACGATGCCGAGGAGCCCTTCCACTGTCGCCTGGCGGTCACGCCAGACGGCGAAGCGGTGGGGCTGATGCACTTTCGCGCCATGCCTTCACCGCTGCGCGGCACCCGGGTCGGCTTCCTGGACGACCTCTTCGTCGACCCGGCCCATCGCGGCAGCGGCGCCGTGGACGCGATGCTCGAAGGCCTCACCGCCGAGGCGCGCCACCTGGGCTGGCCCTTCGTACGCTGGATCACCCGCGAGCAGAACTACCGGGCACGCGCCGTCTACGATCGCTGGGCCACCCACACGGACTGGCAGACCTATCAACTGGAAACCTGAACCCGTTGCC
This sequence comes from Pseudomonadota bacterium, assembly GCA_051749645.1. GTDB lineage: Bacteria > Pseudomonadota > Gammaproteobacteria > Pseudomonadales > Halomonadaceae > Halomonas. The sequence continues at coordinate 69,965 of JBNJIT010000009.1, read as the reverse complement.
GGAACCGGCTCCCCCGTTCACCATGTACCTCTCCAACGACACCGGGAGACTGCCATGCCTCGCTTCCCCGACCACCTGACCGGCCAAGGCCCCAGCAACCCCTTTCCCGGCATCAAGGTGCTGGAGCGCCGCATCGGCCGCGAGATTCCCCACCGCCTGGGCTCCAACGAGGGCCTCGACATGCCCCATCGCGCCCTGCGCGAGCGCTTCGGGGATGCCATGGTGGAACATGCCTACTGCTACGGCGATGCCGAAGCGCTCGGCGTGCGCCAGCGGTTGAGCGAGCTGCACGGCTACCCGCTGGATGCCACTCTGGTGGATGCCGGTGCCGACAGTCTGATCGCCCTGGCACTGCGCACCACTTGTACGCCCGATTGCACGGTGGTGAGTGCCGCAGGCACCTACCCTACCTTCGGCTACTTCGCTCTGGGGCAAGGCTGCCGGCTCCAGGAACCACCCTACATGCAACGTCCCGGGCTGCTGGCTCCCGACCTCGACGCCCTGCTCGAGACGGCCCACGAGCGCCAGGCACGGCTGGTCTACTTGGCCAACCCCGACAACCCCAGCGGCCACCTCCACGGCGACGACGCCATTCGCCGGCTGCGTCGCGACCTGCCCGACGACTGCTGGCTGCTGCTCGACGAGGCCTACCACGATTTTCGCGACGACGCCGAGGCGCCTTTCAGCCGTGAAGTGATACCCGGCGTGATTCGCCTGCGCACGCTCTCCAAGGCCCACGGCATGGCCGGTCTGCGCATCGGCTACGCCCTGGCCGAGCCCGACACCCTGGCAATGATGATGAAGGTCCGCATCCACTACGCCGTATCGACATTGACGCAGGCCGCTGCGGAAACGGTGTTGGATCACAATGACGAGGTGCGCGAACACGTGAGCGCGGTGAAGGAGCGCCGCGAACGGCTTGCCGGCCACTTCCGCAACCTGGGTGCCGAAGTGCTGCCCAGCGCCACCAACTTCATCGCGTTGCGACTGCCCGACGCCGAGCTGGCAGGCCGGCTTCACGGCGAACTGCTGGAGGCGGGACGGCTGATCGCCCGCCCCGCACACCCGGATCTCGGCCATATCCTGCGCATCACCGCCGTGGCCGACGCTCTGGAACCTGGCCGCTTTGCCATCCTGGAGCGGTCGCTGGCCGCCGTTTAATCGCTCGGGCGACGACGCTCAACGCTGACGCGGTAGTGACACGACCGCGGAGCGCGTGCGGACCCAGGCAAGCATGTCGCCGACGGGCTGGGGACGAGCGAACAGAAAGCCCTGGAATTCCCGACACCCCAGTTCCTGGAGAATGGTTAACTGCTCCTGGGTCTCGACGCCCTCAGCCACCACCTTCAACGCCAGCTGTTCGGCCAGGGTCACGATCGTCCGGGCAATGGGCTGTGCCAGAGGATCCTGCGTCAGGTCACGCACGAAGGTGACATCGATCTTCAGGGTATCCAGAGGCAGCGCCTTCAGGTAGGCCAGTGACGAGTAGCCGGTACCGAAGTCGTCCAGGGCGAAACTGATCCCCATGCGGCGCAGCAGGGTCATTTTGCCGATGACGTCATCGAGCTCCTCCATCAGCAGCGACTCGGTCAACTCCAGGGTCAGTCGACGAGGCGAGACATCGTGACGCGCCAGCACCGATGACACCTGGTCGACGAAGTCGGGCTGCTGGAACTGCTGAACGCTGACGTTGACGGACAGCCGGCAATGTCCGAGCTCCGGATGCCCGGACCACTCGGCCAGAGTGCGGCACGCCGTCTCCAGCACCCATTCCCCCAACCTCACGATCAGGCCGCTCTCCTCGGCAAGAGGAATGAATACGCCCGGCGATACCAGACCGCGCTGCGGGTGCTCCCAGCGCACCAGCGCCTCGGCCCCGAAAACGACATCCTCGGCATCGACTTGCGGCTGCACGTAGAGACGCAGCTGCCCCTCATCGATCGCCACGCGCAGCTCGCGCTCCAGGCGCAGCCGCTCCTCCAGGGCCACCTCCATGCCGGAATCGAACACGCTCGGGCAGCCATCGCCACGGCGCTTGGCATCGAGCAGTGCCAGATCGGCCCGCTTGAGCAGCTCATCGTGGCCCGGCTCATCACCCTCTATCACCAAGGCGCCGCCACTCACTCGGCAAGGGTAGGCATGCCCCGCCAGTTCGTAGTCGCCGCCCAGGGTAGCCAGCACCCGGATCAGCCTCTGTCGCGCCACCGGGTCGGCAGCATGGGAGTCTTCCTCGGCGAGAGGCCCCACCAGCAGTGCGAATTCATTGCCATCCAGCCTCGCCGCGTCCCCACGATCGGCGGCAAGATTCTGCAGCCGGCCAGCCAGCTGGCGCAGCAGTTCATCACCCATGGCATGCCCGAGGCTGTCATTGAGAAACTTGAAGTGGTCGACATCGATCAGAAACAGCAATGCCGGGCCGCATCGCCGCTGCCGCATGTTCTCCAGCATCTCATCGAGGCGCTCCTGCAGGGCTCGCCGGTTGGGCAGTCCGGTCAGGCTGTCATGGTAGGCGAGATGCTGAATGTGCTGCCGAGTTCGGACTTCGGCACTGATATCGGTGAGCATGGCCACGTAGTCACGCGTCGTTTCATCGGCATAGTTGACGCGGCTGATGCCGAGCCTCGCCGGATAGGTCGTGCCGTCGCGGTGCCGTGCTTCGATGGTACCGCGCCAGGCACCATCCCGGTTGAGCGCCTCCTGAATGCGTTCATTGAGGGCCGTCGTATCCTCGGCATAATCCAGTGTCCAGGCCGACACACCCAACAACTCCTCGGAGGAGACGCCGACCATGCGCTCGAAGGCCGCGTTGCAGAGCCGGATTCGCGCGCGATCATCGAACAGCACGATGCCATCCTGCAACGCCGAGATCACCTCTAGCAGCCGGGCACGCGTCATGCTCTGAGACTGCTCGCTGACCAGCAGACGCCGCTGGAAATGCGTTCCCAACAGGGTAAGCAATACGATGGCCGCGGCACTGGCGCTGACCAGATAGACCAGCCAGACGGCGTGCTCATGATGACGGGTTGCCATGGGGTCGATAGCTGCATCGGGGGCGAACCAGGCGGCGGCCATGGCCACGTAATGCATGCCGCTTATGGCCAGCGAGACGATGACCGCCGCCAGCACCGCACAGGCACGTGCCTTGGTGCCATTCGCCACGTAGCGACAGGCACGATACGCATACGTGCCCAGAACCCCGAACACCACGGCCACCAGCAGCGAGAGCAGGAAATACCCCGTGGCATAATGCAGCGTTGCCGGCATGCGCATGGCCGCCATGCCCAGGTAGTGCATCGCGCCGATCCCGGCGCCCAGCGCCAGCCCAGCACTCAGCAGTGTCCGGTGTGCGACCGGTTCATCCCGCGACACCACCCTCAGTACGACGAAGCTGCCGAGGATCGCCGGCAGAATCGATACCATCGTCAGGCCCGGAGCATGATCGAAGGGAAACGGCAGCTGATAGGCGTGCATGCCGATGAAATGCATGCTCCACACGCCAATGCCCAGCATGAAGGCGCCGGCGGCAAGCCACACGCCCTCTCGGCGCGTGCGCCGGGCGGAGCTCACCAGCTTGCTGACATCCAGCCCAGTGTAGGCAGCGCTGAAAGCGACCAGCCAGGAGAGCAGTACGAGGTCGAAACGATGCGAGCCCTGCAGCATGCCAAGCGCTGCAGGCTCGTCGATGAGGCTGATCGGCATAGGTGAGTCACGTCAGGGTTTTTCATCCATCCTACCGCAACGCCTGCCCCGCTCTATACCCTGTTATCGCCATCGACAGCACCCACACCCTCGCCCGGCATGCAACGAGTTGACCCCGTCGAACGGCTACGGCATTCTCGACTGACCTCAAGAGACTGACCTGACAGAGGAAAAACGATAATGAAAGGTTTTGCACGCAGCACGCTGGCAATCGGCGTCTCCCTCGCCTTCGCCGCCAACGCCAACGCCTCGGAATTCGCTGACATGGAACCGGTCACACTGCGCCTGGCCCACGTCGTCAACGAGCAGGATGGCTTCCACATCGCCGCCACCAGGTTCGAAGAGCTGGTGGAAGCGCGCACCGAAGGCAAGGTGGACATCGAGATCTATCCCAATGCCTCTCTCGGCGACGAAAGAACGCTGCTCGAGGGCATGCAGATCGGCACCGTGGACATGGGGGTGATCACCAATGGCCCGGTAGCCAACTTCGTCGAGGAAATGGCGGTCTTCGAACTGCCCTTCCTGTTCCCTTCGTCGGAAGCCGCCTATCAGGTACTCGACGGGCCCATCGGCCAGGAGCTGCTCGACAAGCTCAGCGATGTCAACCTCAAGGGCCTAGCCTATGCCGAGCGGGGCTTCCGCAACCTGACCAACAGCGAGCGCCCGGTGGAATCCCCGGAAGACCTCGACGGCCTGCGCATTCGGGTCATGGAAAATCCCGTCTATACCGATACCTTCCGCGAACTCGGTGCCAACGCCATTCCCATGGCCTGGACCGAAGCGCTCACTGCCATGCAGCAAGGCACCATCGATGGCCAGGAAAACCCGGTCAACGTCATTCACTCCTTCAAGCTGTACGAAACCCAGGACCACATGACGCTGTCACGGCATACCTATGCCCCTGCCATCTTCGTCATGGGCATGACCGTGTGGAACGAACTGCCGGAAGCCGCCCAGGAGGTGATGGCGCAGGCCGCCCAGGAGGCCGCCGAGCACGAACGCCAGGTCAACGCCGAGATGGAGGCAGAGCAGTTGGACGAACTGCGCGAAGCCGGCATGCAGATCGTCGAGGAACCCGACATCCAGGCCTTCCAGAAGGCCGTAGCACCGGTCTATGACCAGTACGGGGCACAGTTCGGCGACTACCTGCCACGCATCCGCGAGTCGCTGGAATGAGCGTCACGCTGCATGCATAAGTTGCTGGACCTGCTGGAACGTCTGGAGCGTGGCATCGACACCGTCATTCAGCCTGCGGTCTTCGTGGCCATGGCGGCGTTGATCGCGGTGATCACCCTGCAAATCGTCTCGCGCGTGTTCTTCTCCGCCGTCGGCTGGACCGAGGAAGTCGCGCGCTTCCTGCTGGTATGGATCACCTTCCTTGCCGCGACCCTGGCCTTCCAGCGCGGCCGCCACATTGCCGTGACGTTCGTGGTCGATGCGCTGCCCGCTCGTCTCCAGCGAGCTGCGCGTGTTCTCGCCGTGTTGGCGGGGCTGGCGTTCCTCATTGCCCTGGCCGTGATCGGCCAGCGATACATGCAAGCGCAGAGCTTCCAGAAGTCTGCCTCGCTGCGCCTGTCCATGACCTGGGTCTATGCAGTGATCCCGCTCAGCGCGGTCGTGATGAGCGGATACGCCCTGATCGACATCATTCGCCTGCTGGTCAGGGGCTCAACGGTCGCCAGCGGCGTTGACGGCCATGGGGATTCCCCGTCATGACCGCCCTGCTCTTCGTCCTGTTCTTTGCACTGATGCTGCTGGGAGTCCCCATCGCCCTGGCCATCGGCGCCAGCACGCTGGTGGCACTCAGCGCCCAGGGCGTGCCACTGATGGTGGTCACCCAGCAGATGTTTCAGGGCATCAACTCCTTCGCCCTGGTGGCGGTGCCCATGTTCATCCTGACCGGCGACCTGATGGCCCAGGGCAAGGTCAGCGAACGACTGGTGAACTTCGCCGATTCACTGTTCGGCTTCCTCAAGGGCGGGCTCTCCATCGTCTCGGTGGGGGCCGGCATGTTCTTCGCCGCCATCTCCGGTTCCGGCGCTGCTACCACGGCAGCGGTAGGTTCGACACTGGTTCCCGAGCTACGCAAGAAGGGCTACGACCCCGCATCTGCGGCCAGCCTGATTGCCGCCAGCGGCACCATCGGCGTGGTCATCCCACCTTCGGTGCCGATGATCATCTACGCGGTGATTGCCCAGCAATCGGTATCGACGCTGTTTCTGGGCGGCATTCTTCCCGGCATCGTCATGGGCCTGGGGCTTGCCACCATCGCCATCTTCCAGGCCTACCGGCGCAACTATCCGCGAGGCACCGCACTGTCGGCCGCCACGATCTGGCGAACGTTCAAGAGCGCCAGTTGGGGCCTCGCGACCCCGGTGATCATCCTCGGCGGCATCTTCTCGGGCGTGTTCACGCCCAGCGAGGCTGCCGTGGTAGCGGTGAACTACGCACTGCTGGTGTCGCTGTTCGTCTATCGCGACCTGAGTCTTGGCGACGTCTACCGCATCCTGATCCGCTCGGCGATCACCACCTCGGTGATCATGCTGGTCATCGCCACGTCGGCAGTGCTGAGCTGGACGCTATCGAGTTGGCAAGTGCCGGGCGCCATCGCCCAGGCGGTGCTGTCGCTTTCCACCGACCCCTACGTCATCATGCTGCTGGTGGTGGCCGTCATCCTGCTCACCGGGGTGTTCATCGAAACGGCCAGCGCACTGATCATTCTCACCCCGGTATTGCTTCCACTGGTGACTCAACTGGGCATCGATCCCATCCACTTCGGACTGATCATCGTGGTGGGGCTGGCCATCGGCATGATCACACCGCCGGTAGCGATCAACCTGTACGTCGCCTCGTCGGTGACCCAGTTGCCGCTGGAGCGAATCACGCAGGCCATCGTGCCTTACCTGCTGGGGTTGATCAGCGTGCTACTGCTGGTGGTCTACGTACCGCTCCTGCTGGGCCTGTCGGGGTGAGCCGGGGCTTGCCTGCACCCTGGCGGCCACGCGATCATGACCGCATCGTCACCAGCTGGTGAAACGGCTGCTCCAGAAAGGATATGTCATGTATCGATCATTGCTCCTCATCACCGTGTTGGCGTTCGCCCTGCTCGCCGGCTGCACGACCTATACCTTCGAAGACGGCCACCGCGAGACGGTATGGGGCGTACCGGCAGAAGACGAAACCCTGACCCAAGAAGAGCGCGAATCCCAGCCGCCTCGCTACCGCGAGCCGGGCGAGATCCCGAAAAGCGAGTGATCCCCCCTAACCCTGGCGGTCGTTAATGCCTGGGCAACGGAACACCACACTGAGATTGTTGGCCGGCATCTCCACGACTCGCCCCAGTTGCAGACCGTGGCGCTGCGCCTCGGCAGCGACCGTATCCAGATCGCGTACGCCCCAGCGCGGGTCGCGACGTTGGAGATCGGCGTCGAAAGCTGCGTTGCTGGGCGCGGTATGCTCGCCGTTGCGCCGATAAGGGCCATAGAGATAGAGCATGCCACCCGGCACCAGCCGCTCCGCGGCCATAGCCATCAACGCCTCGGTCACCCGCCATGGGGAAATGTGCACCAGGTTGATCGCCACAATGGCGTCGAAGGGTCCCGCCGGCCAAGCGCCGGTTTCCGTGACATCCAAGCGGATTGGTGCGGCCAGATTGCCCAGGCCGCTCTGCGACCACCAGGCCTCTATGGAGGCCAGAGCCGCCTCCTGCGTATCGCTGGGCTGCCACTGCCAGCCCGGCATGGCTCTGGCACAGTGCACGGCATGCTCGCCACTGCCGCTGGCCACTTCCAGAACGTGAGCCTGGGCCGGGAGCAGCCGTTGCAGCACGTCGCAAATCGGCTGGCGATTGCGGGCCGCTGCCGGAACCCGCTGACGATGATCGGGCATGCAATGTCCATCGCTGAATGGTCGGCGTTATCCTACCAAATCGTATCCATGCCAAACGACACCGGCCACCGTTGGGGTGGCCGGTGTCGTTTGGCAAGCCCATGGGCGCCTGGCCCATGGACCTTGGCAGGCCGGTTGTCGGCTAGCCCGATCGTTACTGCTGTTGCTGTTGCTGTTGTTGCATCTGCTCCTGCATCTGGCGCATCTGCTCCTGTTGCGCCTGCATCTGGCTCTCGAGCTCATCACGCTGCTGCTGAGTCAGGGTCTCCTGGAGCCGAGCCTGCATCAGCACGCTCTCGGCGCTCATCTCCCCGGTGAGATCGCCCAGGCGATCGGCATCGCGCCGGATGCTGGCCTCATCGTAATCGGCCCCGACCTGTTCCTGCAGCTGCGTCTGAAGCGTTTGTGCCTCGCTCTCCAGCTCTTGGAGACGACTCTGAGTATTTTCCAGCAGAGCCAACAGCTCCTGCTCCTGGGACTCGTCCAGGTCGACCAGTTCATCGAGCTGGCTGACCTGATCCTGTGCACTGGGCGGCTGCTGCTGAGGCATCGCTTGCTGTGCAGTGGCGACGGCAGGAGCGACGAGCGCCACGGTCAAGGCGGAAACGGCGAGAGACTGGCTTACGGACATGAAAACTCCATTGCTGAAACGTAAAGATGGCGAACGGGGAAACCGACTGGGAACCTGGCCGCCACGCACACGATGGCATGCTCTGCTGCACGATCAACCCCCTAATCGCCAACCCCAACCTGCGACAACGTCATGACGCCAGCGTTCACTGAGCCGCCCCTCCTGGTCCTGGTCTTTTATTCATCCCGGCCTTCTCGCGCCCCGCGCAGCATCCTTGGAAATTCCGCCAACTCACTGACACAACGCGACTCTTCAGGTAGCATGCGCCACTTCGCGCCTGCTGCCGGCCGCCCCGTCACCCATTCACCTACCGTTCGAGTTTGCTATGAATGCCGTCGTTCTGGCCATCCTGGTCATGGTCTCCCTGAGTCTTGCCCGCGTTTCCGTGGTGTTTGCGCTGATGGTCGCCAGCCTCGTTGGTGGGCTGTATGCCGGCATGCCGCTTGGCGAGGTTCTCGACGCCTTCAACGATGGGCTCGGCAACGGAGCTACCATCGCCCTCTCCTACGCCGTGCTGGGCGCCTTCGCCGTGGCACTGTCACGCTCGGGCATCACCGAACTGCTGGCCCACCGCGCCATACGTCGCCTGGGCCTCGACGACAACGGACAAAGCCAGCGGCTCGTCGTCTACTCCCTGCTTGGAGCGCTGCTTGCTGCAGCGGTCAGCTCGCAGAATCTCGTTCCGGTACATATCGCTTTCATTCCGGTACTGGTGCCGCCGCTGCTCAAGCTGATGAACCATCTCGATCTCGACCGTCGCGTGGTCGCCTGCGTGATCACCTTCGGTATCACCGCCCCCTACATGCTGCTGCCAGTGGGGTTCGGTGCGATCTTTCTCAACGACCTGCTGCTCGCCAACTTCAACGAGAGCGGCGCCGAGTACGGCCTCGAGGTCACCCGAGCCATGGTGCCAATGGCCATGCTCATTCCCATTGGCGGCATGCTGATCGGCCTCGCCGTGGCTGTACTGTGGAGCTACCGCCGGCCTCGCCGCTACGAGGACCGCGACCTCTCCCACGGCGACGAATCGCCAGCCGAGGCAGCACGCCACCTGGCCGGCTGGCAGAAGCTGACGATCGGCGCGGCTCTGTTAGGCACGGTAGCGGTGCAGCTGCTCTCCGGTTCGATGCTTCTCGGCGGGTTGTTCGGCTTCGCCCTGCTTTCGGTGAGCGGGGTGTTCCGCTGGCACGAGCAGGACGGCATCTTCACCGAAGGCATGCGGCTGATGACCCTGGTGGGCTTCATCATGATCTCGGCGGCAGGCTTTGCCAGCGTGATGCAGGCCAGTGGCGAGGTCGAAACCCTGGTGACCAGCTCCGCAGCGATGATCGGCGACAACAAAGGACTGGCTGCCTTGATCATGCTGCTGGTGGGGCTGTTCATCACCATGGGCATCGGCTCGTCCTTCTCGACCATCCCCATCATCGCCTCGCTCTACGTACCGCTGGCGCTGAACTTCGGCTTCTCGCCCATGGCCACCATTGCCCTGGTGGGCACCGCCGCGGCGCTGGGCGATGCCGGCTCGCCGGCCTCCGATTCGACGCTCGGCCCCACCGCCGGTCTCAACGCCGACGGCCAGCACGATCACATCTGGGACAGCGTGGTGCCTACCTTCCTGCACTACAACATTCCGCTGATCGCCTTCGGCTGGCTGGCGGCCATGATCCTGTAACCGGCAGGCACGACGAGAATCGGTCGTTCCCGCGGCGGGCGACTGCCCGCCGCTTCTCTCGGCACGACACCTTGACGGCAGTCAATACGCAGACCTTGCCCTGAATCACTGCAGTGCAGCATAGTGAGCGATACCGTTAGTCGCCGACTGCCGTGACTGGAGACAAGGGATGCCCGAACGCTACGACTCCTCCCGTACCGCCTGGCACGCCCTCTCGGGCGACGCTGCCCTCGAGCGGCTCGACAGCCGCGGCGAAGGCCTCAGCGCACCCCAGGCCACATCCCGGCTGGACGAGGTCGGCCCCAATCGCTTGCAGCAGGAGCAGGCACGCCCGTGGTGGCAACGCCTGCTTTCGCAGTTGAACAACCTGCTGATACTGATCCTGATCGTCGCCGCTCTGGCTAGCCTCGGGCTCGGTCACGCCCTGGACGCTGCCGCCATCCTTGGCGTGGTCATGATCATCGCGCTGATCGGCTTCATTCAGGAAGGCAAGGCCGAACAAGCGCTGGAGAGCATCCGCAACATGCTCTCGCCGCAGGCCAAGGTGCTGCGTGACGGCAGACGCCACGTGATTCCCGCCGAGTCACTGGTACCGGGCGACGTGGTGCTGATGGAGAGCGGCGACAAGGTGCCTGCCGACCTGCGCCTGCTCGAAGCCAAACGCCTGCGCACCGAGGAAGCCGCGCTGACCGGCGAGTCGACGCCCGTCGACAAGAGCACCGATGCCGTGTCTGAGGATGCCGAACTGGGAGATCGCACCAGCATGGCTTACGCCGGCACCCTGGTCGTGCAGGGCATGGCCCGCGGACTGGTGGTGGCAACCGGCGAGACGACCGAGCTGGGCCGTATCTCGGAGATGCTGCGCAAGGTCGATAAACTCAAGACCCCGCTGCTCCAGCAGCTAGACCGGGCAGGCCGCGTGCTGGCCTTGTGCATTCTGGCGGCAGCCGCCTTCACCGCCCTGTTCGGCGTCCTGGTCCATGGCGAACCGGTCACGGCGATGTTCATGGCCGCCGTGGGCCTCGCCGTAGCCGCCATTCCCGAGGGGCTGCCGGCCATCGTCACCATCGGCCTGGCGCTCGGCGTACAGACCATGGCGCGGCGCAACGCCATCATCCGGCGTCTGCCCGCCGTCGAAACCCTGGGCTCGATCTCCACCATCTTCAGCGACAAGACCGGCACGCTGACCCGCAACGAGATGACGGCCCAGGCAATCCGGCTGCCGGAAGGCGAAGTGCACATCTCGGGCATCGGCTTCGCCCCGGAAGGCCGATTCCACATGGCCCGCGACGGCGAGCCCGAGACGCAAGCGCTCGACCTCGACGCGCACCATGCGCTGCGCCACTTCCTCAAGGTGGGCGTGCTGTGCAATGACGCCGAGCTGGCCCGGGACGGCGGCCGCTGGATCATCCACGGCGACCCGACCGAAGGCGCTCTGGTGGTGGCTGCCGCCAAGGCAGGCCTGGACGCGGCCACCCTGCGTGGCGACCATGACCGCCACGACGCCATTCCTTTCGAGTCGCAGCGCCAGTACATGGCCACCCTGCACGAGGAAGGCGATGAGAGACGACTGCTGGTCAAGGGCGCTCCGGACCGGTTGCTGGAGATGTGCCATCGGGTACGTACCGAAAGCGGCGAAGCCGACCTCGATCGCGAGGCGTGGGAGGCGCATATCCATGCGCTCTCCGCTCGTGGCCTGCGCGTTCTGGCACTGGCCGAAAAGCCGCTCGACGCCATCACGGAACTGACCGACGCCCACGCCGAAGAGGGACTGGTCCTGCTGGGCCTGATCGGCCTGCTCGACCCGCCCCGCGAAGAGGTCATCGAAGCGGTAGCGCAATGCTTGAGCGCCGGCATTCGCCCGGTGATGGTCACCGGCGATCATGCCGTCACTGCCCTGGCCATCGCCCGCCAGCTCGGCTTCGCCCATACCGAACGCGCCCTGACCGGCCGCGAGGTGGAAGCCATGTCCGACGCGGAGCTGGAGGCGTGCATTCTCGAGGTGGACGTCTTCGCCCGAGCGGCACCGGAACACAAGCTGCGCCTGGTCCAGGCGATGCAGGCTCACGGCGGCATCTGCGCCATGACCGGCGACGGCGTCAACGACGGCCCGGCGCTCAAGCGCGCCGATGTCGGCGTGGCCATGGGCATCCAAGGTACCGAAGCGGCGAAGGAAGCCGCCGAGATGGTGCTCGCCGACGATAACTTCGCCACCATCGTCGGCGCCATCCGGGAGGGCCGCAAGGTCTACGACAACATTCGCAAGACCATCACCTTCCTGCTGCCCACCAACGGCGGCCAGGGGCTGGCCATCATGCTCGCCGTGCTGGCCGGAGGCGAGCTGCCGGTGACGCCGCTGCAGGCATTGTGGGTCAATATGGTGGTGGCGGTGACGCTGGGGCTCGCCCTGGCCTTCGAAGCGGGCGAGCGCAACCTGATGCAGCGCGCGCCCCGCGATCCCGGTGCCCCTCTGCTCGATCTCTTCCTGCTGTGGCGAGTGGTCTTCGTCTCGATCCTGCTGCTGATCGGCGTATTCGGCATCTTCGCGTGGATCGGCGACCACCAGGGCGGCAGCCTCGAGCTGGCCCGCTCCGGCGCAGTCAACATGCTGGTAGCGGGCAGCGCCACCTACCTGATCAACAGCCGCTTTCTGCTCGGCAGCACGCTCTCCTGGCATGGCCTCTTCGGCAGCCGGCCGGTATGGCTCGCCATCGGCCTGGTGCTGGCGCTGCAGATGGCCTGGACCTATCTGCCCTTCATGCAGCTGATATTCGGCAGTGCGGCACTCGGCCTCGACCACTGGCTGGCGATACTCGCCGGTAGCGTGGCGATCTACCTGATCGTGGAGCTGGAAAAACGGGTGCTGCGCCAGCGCATCCCCGCCAGGAGCGGGAGCGTCGAACATCACGGACCAAGCGGTGAGCAGGCCAAGACGCACTGAGGCGGGATTGCATGCCGCTACCCTTTGCGCTTGGTTCGCTCAGTGGCTTCAGCGGTGAGCGGATCCTCCGGCCAGGGGTGCTTGGGGTAGCGGCCGCGCATCTCCTTGCGCACCTGCGGGTAGCCGTTGGCCCAGAAGCTCGCCAGGTCGGCGGTGACCTGCAGCGGCCGCCGCGCCGGCGAGAGCAGATGCAGCAGCACCGACACGCGGCCATCGGCGATGCGCGGCGAACTCCGCCAACCGAACGTCTCCTGCAGCTTGACGGCCAGCACCGGCTCGTTGCCCTCCAGGCAGGGCGTATAGTCGAGACGCACGTGCGAGCCGCTAGGCACCGCCAGCCGTTCGGGAACCAGTGCCTCGAGACGACGACGCAGCGGCCAGTCGAGGGTGTCGAGCAGATAACGCTCCAGCGGCAGCGTGTCGATGGCATCCAGCCGGGTGATGCCGTCCAGATACGGCCCCAGCCAGTCTTCGAGCCGCTCGAGCAGCGCCGCCATCGACCAGTCCGGCCACGCCCCGCCGAACTCGCGACGCATCAGCGCCACCCGTCCGCGCAGCTGGTCGGCCGCCTCGCCAAAGGGCAGTACCCCGCGACGACGCAGGGCGTCCAGCAGTGCCCCGCGCACCGCTTCCTCCGGCAGCTTGGTCAATGGCTTGCGTGCCAGTACCACCGCCCCCAGGGCACGCACTCGTTCGCCGACCAACCGTCCCTGCTCTTCGGACCACTCGATCCGCGACTGCCAGTCGCGGGTTTCGGGATAGAGCGCCTCGAGACGCTCAGCCGACAGCGTCACGCCGCGAAAGATCCGCGCTCCGCTGGGCTGGCCATCGAGCTCGGCGGCAACCAGCCATTCGGCATGGGCCAAGGCATGGGACTCGGGCAACACGGCCAGACCGCCACTTGCCAGACGGAAGCGTCCCGGCTCCAGGCGCTGGGCGATGCGCTCGGGATAGGCCAACGCCAGCAGCTCGCCCAGCGGAGCGAGGCTCGTCACGTCGAGCCGACAACCGGCGATATCCGTCAGGCGGCTGGCATCACGCTGCCACTGGCGATGATCGCGCGGCGCTGCCAACCGCGCATGAAGAGAGGCCTCCAGGTCACGCTCGGCATCGGTATCGCGTCCTTCCAGCAGGGCGACCAGGGCACAGGCCAGCGGTCGTGCCTCGAACTCGGCGGCCCGCTCGAGCATCACCGCCAGACGCGGATGGGTGGGCCAGCGGGCGCAAGCCTGCCCCAGACGGGTCAGATGACAGTCGGTATCGAGCACCCCGAGCCGCTGCAGCAGATCACGGGCGGCGGCCAGCCCTGCGGCGGGCGGCGGAGTCACCCAGTCGAGCTGGCCGGCATCGACGATGCCCCAGCGCGCCAGCTCGAAGGCCAGCGGCGCCAAGTCGGCCTGACGGATTTCCGGCTCGCCATGCGCCACCAGTGGCTGTTCCTCGGCCCACAGGCGTACGCAGAGTCCCGGACCCTGGCGCCCCGCTCGACCGCGGCGCTGGTCGGCGCTGGCACGATTGACGCGGCGAGTCTCGAGGCGCGACAGCCCGCTGCGCGGCTGAAACACCGGCACCCGTTCCAGGCCGGCATCCACGACGATGTGCACGCCCTCGACGGTGACGCTGGATTCCGCAATGGCAGTGGCCAGCACCACCCGACGACGCCCCTCCGGGTCGGTACGTAACGCCTGTCGCTGAACGTCCAGCGACAGCCGCCCATGCAGCTCGTGAACCGCCAAACCGCCAGCCCGCGCCTTCAACTCCCGGCTCAGCCGGCGGATTTCGGCCACGCCGGGCAGAATCACCAGGGCATCGCCCGGTTGCGTCTCGAGGGCGTCGCACACAGCAACGGCCTGCTGAGGGGCGGCATCCAACCGGCCGTTCAAGGCACGGTAGCGGGTTTCCACGGGAAAGCTGCGCCCCGGGCAGTCGACCACCGGGGCATCTTGGCCCAGCGTCTCGCCCAGGGCCGCGACGTCCAGGGTGGCCGACATCACCAGCAGACGAAGGTCGTCGCGCACCGACTGAACGTCCAGTGCCAGAGCGAGCCCCAGATCGGCTTCCAGGCTACGCTCGTGAAACTCATCGAAGACGAGCCCGGCCACGCCCTCGAGCAGCGGGTCATCCTGGAGCATTCGCGTCAGCACGCCCTGAGTGACCACTTCCAGCCGTGTTCCCGGCCCTGTCCGGCTTTCGCCGCGCATGCGGTAGCCCACGGTCTCACCGACCGGCTCTCCCAGGCTTTCCGCCATGAACCCGGCGGCTAGCCGCGCCGCCACGCGCCGCGGCTCCAGCAGCAGCAGCTTGCCGCCGCGGCACCAGGATTCGTCGAGTAGCGCCAGCGGCACGCGAGTGGTCTTGCCGGCGCCCGGCTCGGCAATCAGCAGCGCGCGGGAATGGGCGACCAGAGCCTCGCGGAGGGCGCCAATACGCGCATCGATCGGAAGTGGCGTCGCTGTCATGCCGTGAGTGTCATGGCTCGCGCGGCCGAACCCCGCACCCCTTGAGAATCACCCGGGTGAGGAAGGCGGTGATCTCCTCGACGTCAGCGTCGCTGAGAGTATCGCGGTCGGTGATGCCGAGCACCTGCGCCTCGAAGTCGGCATAGTGCTGGGTTGCCGACCAGATCAGAAAGATCAGCCATACCGGATCGACGGGATCCATCAAGCCACGTTCGGCCCACTGCTCGAAGATGCGCGCCCGGGCCTGCACCCAGTCACGCAGTTCGCCGTGCAAATACCCCTGCAGGAAGGGAGCGCCACCGAGAATCTCCGCCGCAAACAGCCGCGAGCCTTCCGGATGACGACGGGAGAGCTGCATCTTGCTGCGGATGAACGCCTCGAGGACTTCCGCCGGATCGTCCTCCACCGAGATGTCGTCGAGCAACGCATTCCAGCGTGCCATCATGCGCTCGAGCAAGCGCACGTAGAGCCCGCGCTTGCTGCCCATGTAATAGAGCACGTTGGACTTGGGAAGCCCCGCCGCCTCGGCGATGGCCTGCACGCTGGCACCCCGATAGCCGTGACGGGCGAAGACCCGCTCGGCGGCGGCGAGAATCTCTTGCTCGTTGCGCGCCCGCGTGGCGCCGTTGCCGACCCCTACCTCCCGTGGGCGCTTGAGCGTTTCGATTTCTGGCGACTCGGTCTCGGACATCGGCCATCCCCGCTTACCTGGAAGGCAAGAGAGTGCCTGACGGTCCGGCGTCCTGCAATCGCCAGTCACGCCCCGGATGCCTCGACATCCCGCACCTCTTGCAAAGTGCGGCAATCTGACCCATGCTGAAAACATCCTGACCATTCGGTCAACACATTACGACAAGCGACCCTGACTCCGTCGACCCACGACGTTCCACCACAAGCCTGACAAGAAGAGACGGCGATGATCGACTTCCTGCTCAACGGGCAACGCCGCCAGTGTGCGGTTTCACCCGATACCAGCGTGTTGGAGCTGCTGCGCGACACCCTCGGCCAGACCGGCACCAAGGAGGGCTGTGCCTCCGGCGACTGCGGCGCCTGCACCGTCGCCATCGGCGAGACCGGCCCCGAAGGCCAGGTTAACTACCACAGCACCAATGCTTGCATCACGCCCGCCCACCAGTTGCAGGGGCGGCAGTTGGTCACCGTCGAGGGCCTGGCCCAGGGCGACGCCCTGCATCCCGCCCAGGCAGCGATGGTGGCCTGTCACGGCAGCCAGTGCGGCTTCTGCACGCCGGGCATCGTGATGTCGCTGTTCACCCTACACGAGGCGCAGCGCGGCGAACGCCAGTTACCCTCACCGCTCACCCCGCAGCGGCTCGAGGCGGCGCTCGGCGGGAACCTGTGCCGTTGTACCGGATACCGGCCGATCCGCGATGCCGCAATGTCCATGGACGAGCATTCTCAGGAACGCCCATTGTGGCTGGATGCCGCGGCACCGCAATCCACCGCTCCGTCTTCCGATGCGCCTTTCGCGCAGCCCGAGACCCTGGCCGAGCTGGTCGAACTGCGACGCCGCCATCCCGAGGCTCGCCCGGTGGCCGGCGCCACCGACCTGTGGCTCGAAGTCACCCAGCGACTCACGCGCTTCGAGCGACTGATCGACGTGACCCGCGTCGCCGAACTGAACGCCATCGAGGAAACGAGCCTCGACGACGGCCGTCATGGCTGGTGGATCGGCGCGGCCGTTACCTATTCCCGCCTCGAACCGCTTCTGGAGGAGCACTTCGAGCCCTTTGCCCACCTGCTGCACCGGCTGGGTTCGGCACAGATTCGCAACCGCGGCACCCTGGGCGGCAATATCGCCAACGCTTCGCCCATCGGCGACACGCCCCCGGTGTTGCTGACGCTCGGCTCGCGCCTGTGGCTGGCCGGACCCGACGGCGAACGCGAGCTGCCGCTCGACGCCTTCTTCCTCGGCTACAAGCAGACGGCACTGCGCGAGGGCGAGGTGATCCGTGCCATTTTCCTGCCGCACCCGGATCCGCAGCGACACCTAGCAGTATGGAAGCTGTCCAAGCGGCGAGAGGATGATATTTCCGCAGTGCTGGGTGCCTTCAGCTGGCGACTCGAGGACGGCATGATGCGCGACGTACGCCTCGCCTTCGGGGGCATGGCGGCAACTCCCCAGCGTGCCCGCGCCACCGAGGCCGCCCTGGAATGCCAGGCACCCACCCCGGCTGCCTTCGAGACTGCACGACTGGCCCTGGGCGATGACTTCCAGCCGATGTCCGACGTCCGTGGCAGCGCCCATTATCGGCAGCTCTCGGCCGCCAATCTGCTCGAACGCCTGCGCCTGACGATCGCGCAGGGCGAAACCGACAGTCCCCGGGAGGTGATGCTCCATGCGTACGCTCACTAAGCTGGACGACCTGGCGGCCAGCGAGACGGCCGACCTCGACCCAACGGCGGCACGCAGCCGCGAAACGCAGCGGGAACGCATCAAGGGCGACGGTCCGCTGGCCCGGACAGCCGAATCCCAAGCCAGCGTCTCGCACCGGCACGCCCAAGCCCACGAGAGTGCCGTCAAGCACGTCACCGGCCGTGCCGCCTACATCGACGATCTCAAGGCACCGGCAGACTGCCTGCATCTGGCACTCGCCCTCTCGCCGGTGGCCCATGGCCGGCTCACCCGGCTCGATCTGGCGAAGGTCCGGGCCATGCCGGACGTGGTCGACGCGGTCGGTTTTGCCGACGTACCCGGTCACACCGATATCGGCCCGGTCTTCCCCGGCGATCCGATCTTCGTCGAGGAGGAGATCAGCTACGCCGGCCAGGTGCTCTTCGCCGTGGCCGCCGAAAGCCATCGTGCCGCCCGCGAGGCCGTCAACGCAGCCTGGGCCGAGGAAGTCGCCGAGATCGACGAGCGGCCGGCGAGCCTCGATCCGGTCGTCGCCGCCGAACGCGGCGAGTTCGTGCGCCCCACCCACGTCCAGCAGAGCGGCGACTGGGAACGAGCGCTCGCCGATGCCGCCCATGTCATCGAGGCCGATCAGTTCGTCGGCGGCCAGGAGCACTTCTATCTCGAAGGCCAGGCCTGCCTGGTACAACCCACCGAAGACGAGGGTGTCATCGTCCACACCTCGAATCAGCATCCCAGCGAGACCCAGAAGCTGGTCGCCGAGGTGCTGGGCATCCCCTTCCATGCCGTCACCGTGGAGGTACGTCGCATGGGCGGTGGCTTCGGTGGCAAGGAGACCCAGGCCTCGCCCTGGGCCTGCATCGCAGCACTGATCACCCGGCGTACCGGTCGCACCACCCGCATCCGCCTGCCGCGTGCCGAAGACATGCGCGTCACCGGCAAGCGTCACCCCTTCAACAACCGCTATCGGCTGGGCATCGATGAGGCGGGCGTCATCCAGGGCGGCGAGATCACCGTGATCGGCGACTGCGGCTACTCACCGGATCTCTCCGAGGCCATCGTCGATCGCGCCATGTTCCACAGCGACAACGCCTACTCGCTTGGCGAAGCCCGCGTCACCGGCCATCGTGCCCGCACCCACACCGCGTCCAATACTGCCTTTCGCGGCTTCGGCGGCCCCCAGGGCATGATGGCGATCGAGGCAGCGATGGACGACATCGCTCGGCGTATCGGCGAAGATCCACTGACGGTCCGCAAGCGCAACCTGTATCGCATCGACCGCCTGACGACTCACTATGGCCAACAGGTCGACCAGATCGGCCTGCTGCACGAGCTCGTCGAACGGCTCGAAGCCAGCAGCGACTACTGGACGCGACGCCGCGCCATCGCCGACTTCAACGCCGAGAGCCCGGTCATCAAACGCGGCCTGGCGCTCACCCCGGTGAAATTCGGCATCTCCTTCACCGCCAAGCACCTCAACCAGGCCGGCGCACTGCTGCACGTCTATACCGACGGCAGCGTGCAGATCAACCACGGCGGCACCGAGATGGGCCAGGGCCTGCACACCAAGATCTGTCAGGTGGTGGCTCGCGAACTGGGACTCGACACCGACAGGGTGCGCATCACCGCCACGAGCACCGACAAGGTGCCCAATACCTCGCCCACCGCAGCGTCGAGCGGCGCCGACCTGAACGGCCAGGCGGCTCGCGATGCCTGCGTCAGGCTCAAGGAGCGGCTGTTCGACTTTGCCCACGAGTTCCTTCATACAGACCAAGGGCTGGAACGCGAGACCATGCGCCTGGAAGCCGGCCATCTGGTAGCAGGCCAGGGCGAGAGCGAGCGGCGCATTCCCTGGGGCGAGCTGGTCCAGTCCGCCTACCTGGGGCGTATCTCGCTCTCCGAGAAGGGTTTCTACGCCACGCCGCTGATTCACTACGACCGCAACGTCGGCCAGGGCCGTCCTTTCTACTACTACGCCTTCGGCGCCGCCGTGGCGGAGGTCAGCGTCGACACTCTGACCGGCGAATATCAGGTGGACAGGGTCGACATCCTCCACGACGTCGGCGATTCGCTGAATCCGGCCATCGACATCGGCCAGGTGGAGGGTGGATTCATCCAGGGAATGGGCTGGCTGACCAGTGAAGAGCTGAAGTGGAACGACGCCGGCCAACTGATTTCCGACGGCCCGGCCACTTACAAGATCCCCACCTTCGGCGACCTGCCACCGGTGTTCAACGTCGAGCTGCTGGAAGGCCACCCCAACTCGATGGCCAGCATCTACCGGTCCAAGGCGGTGGGCGAGCCGCCCTTCATGCTGGCGATCTCGGTCTGGTTGGCGCTGCGCGATGCGCTGGCGAGCCTCGCCGACTACCGCGAATCGCCGCGTCTCGATACCCCGGCCACGCCGGAGCGGGTACTGCTGGCCGCCGAGGCGCTGCGCGCGCGCCATGTCCAGGGGGTGCCGTCGCAGGAGAAGGCGCCATGAGCGACCGCCCCGAACCCTGGCACGCCGCACTGCACCGCCTGCAGCGCGAGGGCCTGCCCCACGTGCTGGCCACCCAGGTGACCAGCGCCGGCTCCACGCCCCGCGAGCCCGGTGCGCGCATGGTGATCACCGCGGACGCCGTCTTCGATACGCTGGGCGGCGGCAACTTCGAGTGGCAGACCATCGCGGCGGCCCGCGAACGGCTGGCGAGCGGCGAGGCTGGCATGAGCCTCGAGGCCTTCTCGCTGGGCGGACGCAGCGGCCAGTGCTGTGGCGGCTTCGTCAACGTCCTGCTGGAGGTCTTCCCCGGTAGCCAGGCTAGCCTGGCCGTGTTCGGGGCCGGCCACGTGGGGCAAGAGATCCTGCACCTGACCGCGCCGCTGCCGTGGCGGGTACTCTGGCACGACAGTCGGGACGACGCCTTCCCCGACTGGGCCGCCGATCAACCGCGCCTCGAGTGCCGGGTCTGCCCCGATCCCGAGGCCGCCGTGGCGGCCCTGCCGGCAGGCTGCCACGCTCTGGTACTGACACACGATCATGCCGAAGACCGCATGCTGGTGGACGCCCTGCTGAATCGCGGCGACATGGCGTCCATCGGCCTGATCGGTTCGCAGAGCAAGTGGGCAAGCTTCCGCTCGCGGCTGACCGACGCCGGCCACGACGAAGCGGCACTGGCCACAGTCCGTTGCCCTATCGGCACGGCGGCGGGCGGCACCGGTGGCGACAAGACGCCCTACGCCATCGCGCTGGCCGCCCTCGCCGAGCTGCTGCCGCTGGTGAACCAAGCGGAACGCGCCGACCAACGCGGACTCGATCCAGCTGAACTGCGCCAGATATTAGGCTAGCGGCTTCTTTAGACAGGAGCTATGCCGCGGCCAGGCCTTCGCGAAGGCGCTGTGAACCCATCCTTGGGCGCTACATTTGCCATCCATGGCAAATGACCTTCGCTGCGACCTGACCCCGGCCGCTCCGGTGCCATGCTCATGCAAGCGTAAGATTCTATCGACAACGAGCCTGACCTCATGACGACCCACGATACGCGCGTGCTGCGCGCCGAACTGCTGAGTTTCGACGCCGACCCCGGCGAGAATGACACGCCGGCCGAGGGCAGCGTGCGCCACATCCCGGACGGCGCCCTATGGATCGAGGACGGCCGCATCCGTGCCGTCGACGACTATGCCCGCCTGGCGCCCGAGCTGCCCGAGGGCATCGAAGTCACCGACCACCGGGGCAAACTGATCGCCCCCGGCTTCATCGACAGCCACGTACACTACGTGCAGCTGGAGATCATGGCCTCCTACGGTCGACAGCTGCTCGACTGGCTCAACGAGTACACCTTTCCCGAGGAGTGCCGCTTCGCCGAACGGGAGCATGCCGAGCGCCTGGCCGACGCCTTCCTCGACGAGATGCTGCGGGTCGGTACCACCACCGCCCAGGTATTCTGCTCCAGCCACCCGGTTTCTGTAGATGCCTTCTTCACGGCGAGCCAGCGCCGCGGCCTGTGCATGCTCGCCGGCAAGGTGCTGATGGACCGCCATGCGCCCGAGGCGCTCACCGACGACAACCAAGGTGGCATCCGCGACACCGAACGCCTGATCGCCGACTGGCACGGCAGGGAACGTCTCGGCTACAGCGTGACACCGCGCTTCGCCCCGACCTCCACTCGCGAGCAGCTCGATGCCGCCGGTGGGCTGTTGCGCAACGACGCGACCCTGTGGCTGCAAACCCACCTCGCCGAAAACACCGGCGAGCTGGACTGGGTGGCTGAACTGTTTCCCGAGAGCCACGACTACCTCGAGGTCTACGAACGGTCCGGTCTGGTGGGGCCGCGCAGTACCTTCGCCCACGGCATCCACCTAGACCGCGCGATGCGCGAACGGCTCGCCAGCCGCGGTGCCAACCTGGCCTTCTGCCCCAGCTCCAATCTCTTCCTGGGCAGCGGCCTCTTCGACCGCCTGGCCGCCCGCGAGGCCGATCTCAACGTCAGCTATGCCAGCGACGTGGGCGGTGGCACCGATCTCTCGGGACTTGCCACTCTCAAGACGGCCTATCAGGTAGGCCAACTGCGCGGCCAGCCGCTGACTGCCTGGCAAGGCTTCTACGGGCTCACGCTGGGCAACGCCCGAGCGCTGTCGCTGGACGACCGCATCGGCCGCCTCGCCAAAGGGATGGACGCCGACTTCGTGGTGCTCGACCCGCAGGCCACCCCGTTGCTCGCCCGACGCACGTCACGCTGCCGGAGCCTCGGCGAAACCCTCTTCGCGTTGATGATGCTGGGCGACGACCGCAGCGTGGCCGAGTCCTGGGCGGGGGGCGTCTGCCAACACCGCCGCGCCGGCTGAGAAAATTTCGTATACAGAAACTTCTGCAATGGTGGCTGAGATCCACCGAGTCGCCGCTCTTGGGCAAGCGGCGACTCGGCTTTCCGTGCCTGCGGCGACTCGGCTTTCCGTGCCTAGAGTGCGATTAACCCACTCTAAATCCACACAGAATGGAACGATCGACAAGAATCTCTCTGTATCCCCGGCGTTGAAGTCGCGTATACCACATTGGTCGCAGCACACCTGTCCAAACGGTCAATACCCAGCTAGGCTGTGCCCAAGCCTTCTGACCATTCGGTCAATGCAAGGCGCACACGGCACTCCCACTCCAACAACAAGGGATCCCCGCTATGGAACCAACCTCGACTCCCCTTGCCGACCAGGGCGCGGCCTCCCGTCCCTCCGATACCCACTGGCTGGACCGCTACTTCGGCGTGACCCGACGCGGCTCGTCGCTGCGCACCGAGATACTCGCCGGCATAGCCACCTTCCTGGCCTCGATGTACATCATCGTGGTGAACCCGGCGATTCTTTCCGATGCTGGGATTCCCTTCTCGGCAGCCCTCTCCGCCACCGTGCTGATCAGTTTCATGAGCAGCCTGGCCATGGGGCTCTATGCGCGAAATCCGATCCTGGTGGCCCCGGGCATGGGCATGAACGCCCTGTTTACCTACACCCTGGTGCTCGGCGCCGGTCTCTCCTGGGAAGTGGCTCTCGGCTGCGTCTTCTGGTCCGGGGTGCTGTTTGCGACTCTGGCGGTGTTCAACGTGCGCAAGGCCATCATCGAGGCGATTCCCGCCTCGCTGCGCTACGCCATCACCTGCGGCATTGGCCTGTTCATCACCTTCATCGGCTTCAAGAACGCTGGCTTCATCGTCGGCAGCGACGCCACCCTGGTGACACTGGGCAGCTTCGAGCCCTCACTGATCACCTTCTTCATCGGCATGATGGCCACGGCGATCCTCGTGATCCTGCGTTTCAACGGCGCGCTGATCCTGGGCATCGCCCTGACCACGCTGCTGGCAACGCCCATGGGGCGGCTGTGGGGCGGAGATGTCGTGGTGGAATGGAGCGGTCTGGCCGCCTGGCCCGACTTCGGCGCAGTGATGCAGGTGGACATCTGGGGAGCGCTCGAGGTCGCCTACCTGCCGTTCATCTTCGTGATGCTGTTCACCAACTTCTTCGATGCGCTGTCGTGCTTCATGGCGCTCTCCGAGTCGGCCGATCTCAAGGACAAGGACGGCAACCCGCGCAACCTCAAGCGCTCCATGACCGTGGATGCCTTCGCTTCGATGATCGCCGCCCCGCTCGGCACCAGCGCCGCCCAGACCTTCATCGAATCCGGCGCAGGGGTCGCCCAGGGCGGACGTACCGGACTGGTCGCCGTGGTCATCGCCCTGCTCTTCCTGCCCTTCCTGTTCCTGTCGCCGCTGCTGTCTCTGGTACCCAGCATCGCTACGGCGCCGGCGCTGGTGCTGGTGGGGCTGTTCATGATGGCCCCGATCGGCAAGATAGAGTGGTCGCGCTTCGAGCAGGCGTTCCCGGCCTTCCTGGCCATCATCCTGATGCCGCTGACCTACTCGATCACTCTCGGCATCGCCTTCGGCTTCTTGAGCTTCGTGATGATCCAGCTGTGCATCGGGCGTGTGGCCGCCATCAAACCGGCCATGTGGATCTCGGCGGCGCTCAGCGTGGTGCTGCTGATCACGACCCAGTAGCCACTCGCCCGCGTGCACGCATCAAACGACCACGTGGGCGGCGTTGCGTCCCTCCGCCTTGGCCCGGTAGAGCGCCTCGTCGGCCCGCTGGAGTAGGCTGTCGAGGCTCTCGCCGGGAGCGGCCAGGCAGGCGCCGATGCTCACGGTGATCGACTCCCCTTCCACCTCCAGTTCCTCGACCGCGCGCCGCAGTCGTTCCGCAATCCGGTCGAGGGCATCCGCATCGCAAGGCGACAGCAATACCAGGAACTCGTCCCCGCCCCAACGAGAGGCCTTGTCGTAGGGGCGAAGTTCCGCGTGCAGCACATCCGCCACCACCTGCAGCGCCCGATCACCGACCGCATGTCCCCGGGTGTCGTTGATCTGCTTGAAGCGGTCGAGGTCGAGCCACAGCAAGCCGAACGCTGTCCCCTCCCGCCGGGTACGTTCGATCACCTCTTCCAGCAGCGCCTGCATGCCCCGGCGATTGATCAGGCCAGTCAGCACATCACGGCTGGCGACGCGCTCGAGCTCCTCGGTACGCTCATGGACTCGCTGCTCCAGTTCCTCGGTGTGGTTGCGAATCGCGTCGGCCATGGCCTGAAAGTGCTGGATGAGACGCCCCATCTCCCCGCGCGCCCGGGGCAGGCGAGAGAGCGTGAAATGACCATCGCGGACCTGCGCCATCGCACGCTCCAGCGCCGCCATCGGTACCAGCAGTTGGTGACGTAGCGCCAGATAGACAACCAGCAGCGTCATCAGCAACGTCAGCACGAAAACCACCGCCACGGGCGTGAAGCTCGACAGCGGCATGAGGGTATCCAGGTCGAGAAGCGTCACCTCGAACCAGCCGATGGTGGGCAGATAAGCCACGCCGGCAAGCTGACGCTTGCCTTCCACGGTAACGAAGGCGGTCCGTACCTTGGGGCCCTGTTCCGGCGCGTCGCGCAGCGCCTGCATCAGAGACTCGAGGGCTGTGGCATCCTCGGGCAGATCGACGAGCAGATCCAGGGTGCGCTTCTGGCCTTCGGGCTTGACGAAGCTGGCATAATCGATGAGACGACGGTCGCGATAGAGTTGGATGGCTCCGCTGTAGTCCACGAACATCGTCGTGATGCCCGGCTGCTCGATATCGATGATCTCTTCGAGAAACCCCTCGAGTTCCATGCCGGTACCCACCACCCCGAGGATCTCGCCGCTCTCGTCGCGCATCAGCACGTCGATCCACAGTTTGGTGACACCGAGCTCCACGTCGGGATTGACGTTGAGGTGGAAATCCCGCCCCTCCTCGATTAGCCGGTAGAACCAGGCATCCGCCGGTCGTCCCTCGCGCAGATGGTAGCGGAAGGGGTTCTCGGCATACTCGTTGGCTGCATTGTTGTGGTAGTAGGCGCCATTGGACTCGAGGGCGACGAAATAGCTGCGATCGCGAAAATTGCGCCGGAAGCTCTCCATCTCGGCATAGGCCTGGGCGCGTCGCTGCACATCGCCCGGCTCCTTGGCCCAGCGCTGCAACACCCGCGAGTCGGCCATCTGCTGAGCCAGGGCTATCTCGCGCTCCATCGGCTGTAGCAGTCGACCGCTGTCGTACTGGACCTGAATGGCCGCCACACGCTCGCCCCACTGCGCGATGATCGCCTCGGTGACGCGGTGAAAGACGTTCCAGGCAGCCACCGAGGCAAGGATCACCAGGCCGGTGGCCAGCAGCAGGAAGCGGGTCTTGAGGCTCAAGGGGCAACTCTCCCTGGTCGGCTGCGAAAAGTCACATCGTGTAACGCATTAAACCGCAACGCGACAGGGAATACATCCACGTGTCACCAGAAAGCGACAGATCATTGGCGGTGAATGACGGCATCGACCACGCGGAAGATGATCAGGAACAGCAACACGGCCATGAAGAGACTGGGCATGAGATAATCGGCCCGGGTCAGGATCCACAGGTGAGTGACCCCCAGCGCAGCCGAGACATAGACAAGACGATGCAGCCAGTGCCAGGCGCGCTCCCCCATGGCCAACCGAACTCTCCGGAAGGAGGTGACGGCAAGGGGAACCAACAGCAACAGACCCGCTGCCCCGTAGCGAACGTAAGGGAGGTCGACCATGTCCTTGACGATCCATGGCCAGTCCCAGTACTGGTCCAGCCCCATCCAGCTCAACATGTGAGCAAGCAGCCAGAAGAATGCCCATAGGCCGATCTGACGGCGCGCGATCATGAAACCGACCCAGCCGGTGAGGCGGAAAGCCGGACCGAAAGCAATGGTCGTCAGCAGCAGGATCAGCCCGGTACGCCCCGCAAAGTGAACGACGGCCTCGCTGGGCACCGCGCCGAGATCGCCCCAGAACCACTGCCAGGTGATCCAGATGGCCGGTGCGACACAGCCAACCAATACCAGCTGGCGAAAGACGGTAATGCGAGCTCGAGCGCTGAGCATCCCTTCTCCTTGCACCACCGGGTTGCAAGCCCGGCTCAATAATGGCGGTCGAGGTCCATGCCGGCGTAGAGGTCAGCGACTTCGTCGCCGTAGCCGTTGAACATCAGCGTCTCGCGCTTGCCGCGCTCGCCGATGCGACGCTCGCGAGCCTGGGTCCAGCGCGGATGGTCGACTTCGGGATTGACGTTGGCAAAGAAGCCGTACTCCTCGGGATTCTGCGCCACCCATGAGGGGGTCGGTCGCTCTTCCACCAGGGCAATTCTCACCACCGACTTGATGCTCTTGAAGCCATACTTCCAGGGCACCACGAGCCGGATCGGGGCACCGTTCTGATTGGGCATGATCTCGCCGTACATGCCCACGGCCAGCAACGTCAAAGGGTGCATCGCCTCGTCGATGCGCAGCGCCTCACGGTAGGGCCAGTCGAGGATGGAGCGACGCTGGCCACGCAGGTTGTCGGGGTCGTGGATCGCCTCGAAGAGCACGTACTTGGCCCGCGATGTGGGCTCATGCCGCTTCAACAGGTCGCGCAGCGGGAAACCGATCCACGGGATGACCATGGACCAGGCCTCCACGCAGCGCAGGCGATAGATACGCTCTTCCAGCGTCTCTCTGCTCAGCACGTCCTCCAGGGCCAACGTGCCGGGCTTGTCCACCTCCCCCTCGACGGTCAGCGACCAAGGGTCGGTGACGAGCTTGTGAGCGTAGACCTCGGGGTCGCTCTTGCGGTTGCCGAGCTCATAGAAGTTGTTGTAGGTCGTAGCATCTTCGTAGTCGGTCGTCGCCTCGCCGCCCGCCAGCCGCCGAGCGGGCAAGTCGTCGTCCAGCCGACCTTGCAACGCATCCCGCCAGGCCGCGGCATCGCGCGGCCACAGCAGCCCCGGTGCCGCCGCAGCCGCGCCCAGGGCGAAACCGCGGCGCAAGAAGCGACGCCGCGCATCGAATAGCGCCTTGGGCGTCACTTCGGATTCCGACAAGGCGGGATACCGATAACGGGACATAAAACCTCCTCAACGCACCTCGAAGGACCAGTGTCACCACCTTGTACAGAAATTGTCCAGAAGCTCTTTTGCAACACGGGAAAAACTTGACATAGAGCAAGGTGCACCGTTATCCGAGTATTGCGCTTGGTTGATAATGATCAAGCCTGAGAAATACCCTGTCATCGTCACACGATACAACCACCGCCAATTAATTGGTGAAGAAGACCAAAGCGCCGTGACCAAACGACCATCAGGGAGAACGATCATGATCCATGCCGCCATGCTGAAACCGGCTCGCCTCGCAGCCGCCATCGCACTCGGCAGCACCCTCGCCGTTGCCGGCACCGCTGTCGCCGACGACGGACTCGGCGATTACCGCGACCGCTTCGAGCCCCTGCCCCACCTGCCGCCGATTCCCGCCGACAACTCATTGACGGAAGAGAAGATCGAACTCGGCAGCATGCTGTTCTTCGAACCGCGCATCTCCTCCAGCGGCGTGATCAGCTGTGCCACCTGCCATAACCCGGCGCTGGGCTGGAGCGATCGCATTCCGCGCGCCACCGGTCATGACGGCCAGATCGGCGCACGCAACACGCCCACCGTTCTCAATTCCGGTTTCCTCGGCTCCCAGTTCTGGGACGGCCGCGAACCCGATCTGGAAGGCCAGGCGCTGGGGCCAATCGAAGCCGACGTAGAAATGGCCATGGATCTCGAACAGGCCCTGGAGCGTCTGGAAGGCTTCGATGTCTATCAGGAGAAGTTCTCCGCCGCCTATCCCGATGCCGAGGATCCCATCGACGCCGACAATCTGGCCAAGGCCATCGCCAGCTTCGAGCGCACGCTGAACACGCCCAATTCGCCGTTCGATCGCTACCTGCGTGGCGACCTGGAAGCTCTGAACGAGCAGGAGAAGGACGGCATGGTGGCCTTCGTGGATAACGGCTGCATCGCCTGCCACAGCGGCCCGGCGCTCACCG
Organism: Pseudomonadota bacterium; assembly: GCA_051749645.1. Classification (GTDB taxonomy): domain Bacteria; phylum Pseudomonadota; class Gammaproteobacteria; order Pseudomonadales; family Halomonadaceae; genus Halomonas. The sequence goes on along the minus strand of JBNJIT010000009.1, from coordinate 41,406 downwards.
ACAGCAACTTCCACGCCATCCAGGTGCCTGGCTCCACCGACGTGGGTCGTTTCGACGTGACCGGCGACGAAGCCGACCGCCACAAGTTCCGCACCCCGTCACTGCGCAACGTGGCCGTCACCTATCCCTACATGAACAACGGCGCCACCGAAACCCTCGAGGAAGCCGTGACGATCATGGGTCAGGAGATGCTCAACCGAGATCTCGAGGAAGAGACCGTCGCCGACATCACCGCCTTCCTGCACACCCTCACCGGCGAGATGCCCGATTTCGAGGTTCCGGCCCTGCCGTAACCCGAACGACGACCACGCAGGACGCACCCGTCGCCCCCGGTTCGCCGGGGGCGTTTTCGTCGTGACGTCGCAACAGCAGCCCTCTCAACGACAGTCGGCGAGCTGCCTCCGCAGATCCTGACGCCGCGCCTCGCTCATGAAGGCCGCATCGATCGCGGTTTCCGCCAAGTGAGAGAACGTCTCGCGAGACCAGCCGAACGCCTGCTGGCAGGCACGTAAATTCTCCAGCATGCCACCGCCGAAATAGGCCGGATCGTCGGAATTGAGCGTAAGCCGCAGCCCGGCATCGATCAGACCAGGCAAGGGGTGATCCTCGATGCGCTCGACCACCTTGAGGCGCACGTTGGAAAGCGGACAGACGGTCAACACGACGCCCGAGTCACGCAGCCGCTCGACCAACTCAGGGTCTTCGAGACAGCGCACCCCATGGTCGATGCGACAGACGTCCAACTGGTCGAGCGCCTCACGAATGTACTCGGGCGGGCCCTCCTCGCCGGCATGCGCCACCCGCGGGATGCCGAGCATCCGAGCACGCTCGAACACCTCTCGAAACTTCGAAGGTGGATGGCCCCGCTCGGCACTGTCCAACCCCACGGCATCCAACGTTTCCCAGTAAGGGGCAGCGCGTTCGAGGAGCTGCATCGCTTCCTCGGCCGGGCGATCGCGCAGGAAGGCCATGATCAGCGCCGTGGAAAGCCCGAGCTCACGCTCGGCCTCACGCTGCGCCGTGCCGAGCCCTTCCATCACCGTCTCGAGCTCGACACCACGCACCAGATGAGCCTGCGGATCGAAGTGCATCTCCACGTGCACCACGCCCTCGTCATGGGCACGCCGGAAATAGTCCATGGCCAGCTCATGGAAATCCTCGGCGGTACGCAACACGCTCATGCCCTGATAGTAGAGTTCGAGAAACGAAGGCAGATCGGCAAAATCGTAGGCCGCGCGCACCTCTTCCACATCGGCGTAGGGCAGCGTGACCGCATTGCGCCGGGCGAACGCGAACATCAACTCGGGTTCGAGAGTTCCCTCAATGTGCAGGTGAAGCTCGGCTTTCGGCAACCGCTTGAGAAAATCATCCATTGCGCACCTCGTTGGGCATCGTTGTCGCTTTCCCGACATCCTGACCGATCGCACAATATCGTGCAAAGCCGGTCAGCTGCCCAGCCACCAGGTGGGCATGGTGCGTCACACCGGGCGGCACGACGGAGCCATCGTCAAGCTGGTGAACCAGAAACAGCACCGTTCGCCCTTGCAGCCACGCATCCAGCCTGGGCACGAGTGACTCGACGGTTTCTCGATCGAGTCCGGCAAATGGCTCATCGAGAATGACCAGGCCCGGATCGCGCAGCCACAGCCGGGCCAGCGCCAGTCGACGTGCCTGGCCGCCGGACAGCGCACGCCCTCCCTCACCGACCGGCGTCGCCAGACCCGCCGGCAAGGTCGCTACCCAGTCGCCGAGGGTCACCCAGTCGAGCGCCTGCCACAGCCGATCATCGCGCGCAGCAGGATCGGCAATACGTAGATTGTCTGCCAGACTGCCCTCGAAAAGGTCGATGCGCTGCCCCAGAAGGCCGACGCGCTCACGCAGAGACCGCTCGTCGAGTTCCGCCAGCGGAACGCCACCCAGACGAACCTCGCCGGTGTCGGGCAGAAGCTGTCGCGTCAGCAGCGCGGCGATGCTGCTCTTGCCAGCCCCCGATGCGCCCGTCAACGCCAGGCGCTCAGCACCGTTCATGGAGAAGCACACCCCATCCAATGCCGAATGCCAGGTGCCCGGGTAGCGCAGGCTCACTGCGTTCAACGACAGCGCAAGGGGACCAACGCCAAGCGACCGGCACCCACTTGCGGGGGCATACTGACCGGCCGAGACCAGCGCATTGAGCCGCTCGGCGGCGGCTCGCGTGGCTCCCAGGGACGTAAAGGCGCTGGGCAGCAAGGCCATGGCCTCGGCGATGGCCAGCACCGCCAACGGCAGCATCACCATCACCGCACCGCTCACTGCCTCGCACTGCCAGGCAGCCGCGGCAAGCCACAGGGTCGCCAGCATGGCCAGCCCGACCACCAGGCCCACCAGCGCCGAGCCCAGGGCGGTACAGCGTGCGAGCCGCCGCTGGGCGGTATGCAGTCGTCGTTCGCACGCCTGGAGCCGACTGCGATGACGCGCCATGCCATCGTGAGCTTCGAGCTCCGCCAGCCCCTGCAAGTGCTCGACGGCCAGGCTGCGCAGCCGTTGGCGATGCGCCACCTGGGCCCGACTCGCCGCCATGCCGAGCCACGCCTGACCGAGGGTCAGCCACAGCCAAGACAACGCCAGGCCCGCGCCCACGAGTCCGCCGAGGGTCGGTAGCCAGAGTGCCAGAAATGCCGCCAGCAAGCCGATCAACGCCAGTGACACCAGCGGCGGCGCCAGAAGACGCAGGTAGAGGCCGTCCAGGGTATCGACATCCGCAGTGAGGCGAGTCAGCCAATCGCTGGCCCGTTGCTGCGCCAGAGTGGCGCCATCCAGGCGCGACAGCACGCCGAACAGGGAGCCGCGCAGGTCCGCCAGCAACCGCAACACGGTATCGTGGTTGTAGAGCCGCTCCAGGTAACGCGCCACGGTCCGGGTCACGGCAAAGGCACGGATGCCGCCTCCGGGTACGTGAACGTCCAGGCTCGCCATGACCGCCATCCCGGTCAAGGCACTGGCGGTGATGAACCAACCCGAAAGCGCCAGCAAGCCAATGGCGGCCATCAGCGTCAACCCCAGCAGCCCGGCGCCAACCCAAAGGCGCCGTCGGCGCTGCGCCAACAGACGCAACCAGGGCCGCAGGGCCCCGATACCCAACCCATCAGCCATCACCAACCTCCCCGGGCAGCTCGCTGAACCGCCCGTCGGCGATGTACGCACGGCGTGATGCCAGCCGCATCAGGGCCGGATGGTGCGTGGCGATGACCAGAGCGCGCCCTTCGCCGGCCAGGGATTGCAAGGCCGCCACGATCCGCTCTTCGCTGACCTCGTCGAGATTGGCGGTGGGTTCGTCGAGCAGCAGCAGGTCAGCGTCGCTGAGAAACAGCCGTGCCAACGCCACTCGCTGTGCCTGACCGCCCGAGATTCCGCTGCCTCGTTCGCCGAGGGGGGTATTCAGACCCTGGGGCAGGCTCGCCACTAGCTCAGCCAGCCCCGCTTTCGACAACGCCGCCTCGAGGTCTGCATCGCTGGCCATGGGTGCCGTCAAACGCAGGTTGTCCGCCAAGCTGCCCTGAACCAACCACGGGCGCTGATCCATCCAGGCCAGCCGCAGTTCGGGCATGGCGCAGCGCTTGCCCGCATCCGGGCCCACGAAGCCCGCCAGCACATGCAGCAGCGATGACTTGCCGCCGCCCGACGGCCCGGTGACCGCCACCGTTTCGCCCGGCAGCACGACCATGTCTAGCGGACCGAGCACACGGCCACGCCGTGGATGATGCAGCGTGACACCCACCAGGCTCACCAGGGCATGGTCGTCCGGCCTGGGCGGTATCTCGCTACGCTGAGGATGCGGCGGCTCAGACAGCAAGGCGAGCATGCCCCTGGCGGCCCCCAGTGCAGCGGCACGGTCGTGATAATGCTGGGCCAGGCTGCGTAGCGGCTGAAAGAACTCCGGTGCCAGCAGCAGGATCAGCAGACCACTGAACAGGGTCAGTGCCGGAGACGGCCCATAGCTTATGTAGCCGAGCAAGCCGAAACCCACGTAGATGGCCACCATGGCGATGGCCACCGAGGCGAAGAACTCCAGCACCGCCGAAGAGAGGAAAGCCAGCCGCAGCGGACGCAAACTGAGTCGCCGGTAGTGGTCGGCAGCCGCTTCCACATCGCGAGTGGCCTCGGCCGTACGGCCGAACAGCTGCAGCGTGGTCAACCCTCGCACGCGATCCAGGAAGTGTCCGGCCAACCGCGTGACGGCGGCGAACTGCTCACGATTGACCCGCTCGGCCCCGACCCCCACCAGCGCCATGAACAGAGGAATCAGAGGCGCCGCCAGCAGCAGGAAAATCGCTGCCAGCCAATCGAGCCACGCCACTATCGAGAGAATCGCCATCGGCACCGCCAATGCCAGGATGCACTGCGGCAGGAAGCGGGCAAAATAGCCGTCGAGAGCCTCGACCTGTTCCACGAGCTGGCTTGCCACCCCACCCGCAGCATGCTCAGCGCCTCGCACCGGCCCCAGCGCGGCCAGATGATCGAGCAACTCGGCGCGTACTCGAGTGCGAATGCGCAGGCTCGCTTCCTGCCCCGCCACCTCCTGCCCCCATTGGGCCAGGGCGCGCAGCAAGAGGCACGCCGCCAGGCCGAGAAAGGCCGGCGTCAACGACGCCAGCTTGGCATGGCTCACCAGCAACTCGCTGACGATCCATGCCAGCAGGCACAGCTGCACCAGAGTGAACGCGCTCGCAGCTAGGCCTGTGGCCACGGCTAGCGACAACCAGCCACGCTGCCCTGCGGCATGGCGAAACAGCCAGCGTTGTACGTCCGGAGCGCGGGGCATGGCGTCAATGATAGCCGTCGCCAGGCCGCACCTTGCCGCGGAAAACCCAGTAGGTCCAGGCGGTGTAGGCCAGCACGACGGGAATCACGAACAGCACGCCGATCAGCAGGAAGAGCTGAGAACCCGGCGCCGAGGCGGCATCCCAGATAGTGTGATCGGGCGGCACGATCACCGGCCACTTGCTGGCCACCAGCCCGAGATAGGTGAAGATGAACAAGCCCAGAGTCGCCACGAAGGGCTGCCCTTCCTGACGTTGGCGTACGGCCCGCCACAACCAGAGCGCACAGACCAGCGCCAGTGTCGGCAGCACCCAGATCACCTCGATGTGATCGAACCAACGGCTGCGCACCGCAGTATCGATGAAGGGCGTCCACAAGCTGATGACAGCGAACACCGCGAGCACGCCGGCCAGCAGCGGGGGGGCGATGCGAAAGGCCCACGCCTGAACGTGGCCCTCGCTCTTGAGAATCAGCCAAGTGGCACCGAGCAGAGCATAGCCGATCATCAACCCCAGCCCGGTCAGGACCGTGAAGGGCGTCAGCCAATCGAGAGCTCCGCCCACGTAGGTGAAATCCTCCACGGCGAAGCCCTGGATATAGGCCCCGACCACGGCACCCTGGGCAAAGGCGGCCACGGCGGAACCCCAGCAGAAGGCACGGTTCCACCAGCGACGACTGCGCTGCGCCTTGAAACGAAACTCGAAGGCGATGCCGCGGAAGATCAATCCGGCCAGCATCAGGAACACGCCGATGTACAGCGCCGGCAGAAATACCGAGTAGACCAGCGGAAAGGCCCCGAGCAGCCCGGCCCCTCCCAGCACCAGCCAGGTCTCGTTGCCGTCCCAAACCGGCGCCACCGAATTCATCATCACGTCGCGAGCGGTCTCATCGGGCGCGAAGGGGTAGAGAATCCCCAACCCCAGGTCGAAACCATCCATCAGCACGTACATGATCACCCCGAAACCGATGATCAACGCCCAGATGACAGAGAGATCGAAGAGTTCCATGATTCACCCCTTCCAGGTCGGAGACGCATCGCGCTCGAAAGTGACATGTGCTGCCGACAAGGGCCGCTTGGCATGTTCCGCCGAACCGGGTTCCGACACCTCCGGCAACATTCCCTCACGCACTACGCGGGTCAGGTAATACACCCCGGCCCAGAAGACCACGGCATAGACCGCCACGTAGCCCACCAGGGTAAACAGCGCCATGCCGCCGGTCAGCGATGGGGTAACGCCCTCGGCATGGGTCATCATCTCGTAGACGAGCCAGGGTGCCCGCCCCGACTCGGTGACGATCCAGCCCGCCAGTACGGCAACGAAGGGCGCCACGCTCATCACCCGCAGAACCTGCAGAAAACCGCGATGGGAATAGAGCCGTCCGCCCCGACGCAGCCACAGCCCGGCAAGGACGACGGCAACCATCAGCAAGCCAAGCCCCACCATCACCCGAAAGGACCAGAACACCAGCCACACCGGTGGCTGCTCTGCGCGAGAGACCTCACCGACGCCCGGCACCTCCCCGGCGGGGTCGTGCTCGAGAATCACGCTGGCCAGGCTCGGAATGCCCACTTCCCAGTGATTGGTCTGCGCCTGCTGGTCGGGAATGGCGAACAGCAGCAGGGGAGCATGCGAACGCCGCTCCCAGTTGCCTTCCATGGCAGCCACCTTGGTGGGCTGATGCTCCAGGGTGTTGAGCCCATGGAAGTCCCCCACCACGACCTGAGCGGGTGCCAGCACCAGCAATAGCCACAGGCACATCGACAACGCACGGCGATTGGCCTCCACGTCGCGCCCGATCAGCAGATACCAGGCGCTCACTCCGGCCACCACGAATCCGCCGGTAAGAAACGACGCCATCACCATGTGAGCGAAGCGCCAGGGAAACGAGGGGTTGAAGATCGCCGCGAACCAATCGGTAACACGGAACTGGCCGTCGACCAGTACCGCTCCGGCCGGCGTCTGCATCCAGCTGTTAGCGGCCAGAATCCAGAACGAGGAGATGAACGTCCCCAGCGCCACCATGAGGGCCGCGAAGAGATGCACGCCCTGGGGCACCTTGTCCCTTCCAAACAGCAGCACGCCGAGAAAGGCGGCCTCGAGAAAGAAAGCCGTGACCACTTCGTAACTGAGCATCGGCCCCAGGAAGTTGGCCGCCGCCTGGGAAAAATGGCTCCAGTTTGTGCCGAACTGAAAGGACATGACGATGCCCGATACCACCCCCATGCCGAACACCACGGCAAATACGCGCGTCCAGAACTGCGCAAGGCGGTCCCACACCGGATTGGCGGTGCGATAGAAGAGCCCATGCAGCAGGGCGATGTAGGAAGCCAGACCGATGGTGAACACCGGGAAGATGGCGTGAAAGGAAACCACGAAGGCGAATTGCAATCGCGATAGCAGCAGGGGATCCAACTCCATGACGCTTGCCTCGGAACGCTGGGTTATTCAAGGCCGTCACAAGGGATGCGTTATCGCGCCTACGCGCATTGTGCTTCTGGCGACGCTTGCCTTCAGCGGCACCGTGGCGCATTCCGCTTGGACACTCAGCTCGGCACCAGCCCGATCCCGACGTGAATTGCTGTTATCGACTCAAATATCACTCTTAGGAATAAGCTAATACCGATAATACCCACCATGATACTCATCTCGACCGCATCGCACCGCCAAAGTTTAGACTCTCGGGCGTGTCGCGTTGTCGCAGATACGTGAATCAGGGCATCGTCGGACCGATCATCAGCCGAATCATGAACACCGTATAGCCCACGAACAGCGTCAGCAGCGCCAGCCCTTCCAGACGGTTGATCCGTCCCGGGCGCCCTCGCCAGCCCATGGCGAACACGGCCATGAGAACGGTCATGGCCGTCATCATCGTCCAGTCACGCAGAAGCACTTCGCGGGCCACCTCGATGGGGGCGATGAGCCCGGCCACCCCTACGACCCCGAGCGTGTTGAACAGGTTGGAGCCCACCACATTACCCAGTACCAGGTCATGTTCACGGCGCCGCAAGGCACTGATCGACGAGGCCAGTTCGGGCAACGAGGTTCCCACCGCCACCACGGTGAGCCCGATGATCAGATCGCTGACGCCGAAACCCTCGGCAATGGCCACGGCGCCCCATACCAGCAGGCGTGAACTGGCGATCAGCAGCACGAGACCGATCAGCGTCCAGACCAGGCCCGCACGCAGCGACATGGGATGCGTTGCCAGACTCTCCTGGGTTTCGCCAGCCAGCGAGTCCTTGCCGTTGCGCCGTGCCTCGAGAATGGAGTAGCCGATGAAGCCCGCCAACAACACCAGCAGCAGCGCCCCCTCCCAGCGCGCGATCACGCCTCCCCATATCAGCAAGGCCGACAGTAATGTCACGGCCCCCAGCACGGGGAGTTCACGACGCACCACGCTGGAATGCACCGACAGCGGTGCCAGCAAAGCCACCAGGCCCAGTATCAGACCGATGTTGGCGATGTTGGAGCCGTAGGCATTTCCCAACGCCAGGCCGGGATTGCCCTGACTGGCAGCCAGGGCGGAGACCATGAGCTCAGGGGCCGAGGTGCCGAAACCGATGACCAGCATGCCGATGAGCAGCGGCGAGAGCCCCAGGCGCTGCGAGGTCGATGCCGCCCCCTCTACGAAACGCTCGGCACTCCAAACCAGCAGAACGAGGCCGACAACGACGGCCATGGCGGGAAGGATCATGTCAGCTCCCGGTTCACATTCGCGGACGAATGTTTGTCTATGGTACGCCCGGCGTCAACATGTCACACTTTACGGGCCGGGCACACCCGGCCCGGCAGGCGCCTTCCGGTGCCTTTCGCTCACCTTCAGGTCGTCATCGCCGGTGCCAAGGCTTCCTCTTTCCATCACGGCCCAGCCGCCCAGTGCACCCCTGGCGGATCGCTCGCCTCCCGAGTCGGATCGCGCGCGACGACGCCTGCGCGCCTGCCACCAGTGCGACTGGCTGGTCACGTTACCGCCGTTGAGCGCGGGAGAGAAGGCCGACTGCCCGCGCTGCGGCCACACGCTGGTCACCCGTCATCGCTATCCTGCCCAGCGCAGCATGGCGTTGGCCATATCGGCGCTGACCGCTCTGATTGCCGCCGTTACCCTGCCGTTCGTGAGCTTCACCGTCGGCGGCATCGGCAATCGAATCGAGCTGACCGAGACCGCCACGACACTGATCGGCTTTCACCAGCCCATCGTCGCCATCGGCGTGATACTGACCATCGTGGTACTGCCCACCGTCTACCTGCTCGGCATCATCTGGCTGCAGTTCGGCCTTCTGCGCGGCTCGTCCCTGCCCATGGGACGCAGCATCGCCCGCTCGCTGTCCCACCTTCACCCCTGGATGATGGCCGACGTCTTCATCGTCGGCGCCCTGGTGAGCCTCATCAAGATTTCCGGCATGGCCGAGGTAGAGCTGGGCGCCGCCTTCTGGTCTTTCTGCATCTTCGCAGTGCTGCTGCTAGTTACCACTCAGTCCGTGGATGCCGACTGGTTGTGGTTTTCCCTCGCCGGTGAACCACGGGCCCCCGCTGGCACTCGAACCGGGACCACGGCCGCTCCCCAGGGGCTCACTGGCTGCCCCACCTGCGGCTTGATCAACCGCCTTTCCAGCCACGGACACAGCCCATGTCGACGCTGTGGCGAGCATCTCCACGCCCGTCATCCGCACAGCCTGCAACGCACCTGGGCCCTGCTGGCTGCAGCCGCCGTGATGTACGTTCCGGCCAACCTCTACCCGATCATGACGACCACCAGCCTCGGGCACGCCTCACCGTCGACCATCATCGGCGGCGTAGTGGAACTGATCCAGATGGGCTCCTGGCCGGTGGCCACGGTCATCTTCGTCGCCAGCGTCATCGTGCCGGTCGGCAAGCTGGTGGCCCTGGCCTGGCTGTGTCTGGTGGTGGCCCGCAGCAACGAGCTCAATGCCGGCGCGCGAACCCGCCTCTACCGGCTCACCGAATTCATCGGCCGCTGGTCCATGGTCGATGTCTTCGTGGTCGCCATCCTGGTGGCATTGATCCGTGCCGGCACGCTGATGTCCATTACGCCCGGGCCGGCGGCGCTTGCCTTCGGCGGCGTGGTTGTGTTCACCATGTTGGCCGCCATGACTTTCGACCCCCGCCTGATATGGGACTCGCCCCCTCCTTCCAGCGCCCGGCCGGCGGCAGTCCAACGTAGAGAAGTGCAATGACCGAGCCTCACCACGATGCCAAGGCTAGCGACGAGATGCAGCAGGCGCGCGCCACGCCTCAGGCACGCCTCTCGCCGATCTGGATCGTACCCATCGTGGCGATCCTGATCGGCCTGTGGCTGGTCTACGACAACTACCGTAGCCGCGGTCCGCAAATCACCCTGATCATGAACGATGCGGAGGGCATCGAGCCCGGAAACACGCTGATCAAGACACGCAACGTGGAAGTGGGACGCGTCGAGCAGGTACAGCTGGCCGAGGATCTTTCCCACGCCGTGATCACGGCGCGCATGGAACCCGACACCGAAGCCTTGCTGCGATCCGACAGCCGCTTCTGGGTGGTCAAACCGCGCATCGGCAAGGAAGGCATCAGTGGCCTGGGCACCGTTCTCTCGGGCGCCTACCTTCAGCTCGAAGCCGGCACGGCCGACGCCCAAGCCCGCGAATTCGAGGTCAGCGACCAGCCTCCGGTGGCACCGGCCGGTGCCGCAGGCATCCGGCTCAACCTGACCAGCCAGTTGGGTAACTCACTGAGCCCCGGCGACCCGGTCACCTACCAGGGGTATACCGTGGGCCGGGTGGAAGAAGCCGACTTCGACACCGAAAACCGGCGCATGCATCATCGCATCTTCATTGAAAGCCCTTACCACGAACTGGTCACCGACAGCACGCGGTTCTGGTCGGCCAGCGGCATCGACCTACGCCTCGATGCCGATGGTATTCGCGTCAACGTCGAATCCCTGGAAGCACTGCTGGGTGGCGGCATCACCTTCGGCGTGCCGGAAGAGCTGCCCCGTGGCCGCAGCGTGGAGCCCGACACGACCTTCACGCTCTATGCCGATGAAGAAAGCGCCCGCCAGGGCACTTTCAACCGCTATCTGGAGTACGTGCTCCTGATCGAGGACACGGTTCGCGGGCTCTCTCACGGTGCCCCCGTGGAATTTCGCGGCGTGCGCATCGGCACCGTAGCCGCGGTGCCGTGGAATTTCACCGCCACGCAACCCGACTCGCGCAGTGACTTTTCGATCCCCGTGCTGATTCGTATCGAGCCTCAACGACTGGGCATCGAGAACCAGGAGATCGAACTGGAAGAGTGGCGCGAGCGATTCGACCGCCTGTTCGCACAAGGATTGCGTGCCTCTCTGAAGAGCGGCAACCTGCTGACCGGCGCTCTCTTCGTCGACGTCAATTTCCAGCCCGACCTGGCCGGCGAATACGCTTCCGAGACCTTCGTCGAACGCCAGGTCTTCCCCACCACCACGGGAGGCTTCGCCCGCATCGAGGCTCAGGTCATGACGCTGCTCGACAAGCTCAACGCCCTCGAGATCGAACCGCTGATCGCCGGTCTCGACCGCAACCTGGCCGCCTCGGAGTCCACGCTCGACGAGGTGCGCGGGGTGTCCCGCTCATTGCAGGCATTGCTCGACGATCCGGCGACGCGCAACGTGGCGGGCAACCTCAACGCCACCCTGGAAACCCTGGACGACACCCTGCAGGGCCTGTCGCCGGACTCCGTCGCCTACCGCGAACTGACCGCCACTCTGACTCGCATCGAGCGACTGATGCGCGACCTTCAGCCCGTCGCCCGAACGCTGAACGAGAACCCCCGCGCGCTGCTGTTCGACAGCCTGGAAGTCGACGACCCGATGCCCCGCGCACCGCGTCAACCCTAGCCGGCAGGCCAAGAGGCAAACATGGTCATCACCAAGAGACGCCTAATCGGGATCGCCGCCACCCTCGCCTTGATCGGGCTTGGTGGCTGCGCCAGCTCGACCCCACCCGCTCAACGCTATGCCTTGCCGGTTCCACCAGCCGAGAAAGGGTCTCCGCCGGAGTCGCCGTCCCGCGTGATCCAGGTGGCCCTGCCGCACGTGGCCCGCTACCTGGACGTCGAAGGCATCGTCCTGCAGCTCGATGACATCACGCTCAACGAGGCGCGCCAGCACGTCTGGGCCGAACCGCTTCCGCAGCAGCTGCGACGCTCCCTCCAGGCGCGACTGTCCGTCAATCTTCCGGATACCCGGTTGCTGCGCAACGACGCGACCCCGCCCGACGACGCCCTGACGCTGCATCTCGACGTCGACCGCTTTCAAGGCTTTCCTGACGGCACCGCGCGTAGCGAAGGCCAGTGGCAACTGCGCGACGCCAGCGGCCAACCGCTGATCGTCGAGAACTTCCGCGCCTCCACCGAACTCGCCGCTGACGGCTATCCGGCGCTGGTCCGCGCCCTGGGGGAGAGCTGGAACCGGGTCGCCGACCAGATCAGCCAGAGAATTCGCGACCGACACTGAGTCGCGAGACCGTGCCAGCCATCTGCTGCATTGCATTGGAGGTTATGGCATACTGCATGCAGCGGCACTGCATGGTCCCTCCTGCCGCATCCAATTCCGACTTATCTCACGCCCCGGCCCGGGACTGGCCGTGCAAGCCCTTGCATGGCATGGCCGAGACGTTTCCCGGAGAACGCATGACCTTTTCCGATCTCGGCCTGCGGGCCGAATTGCTGAGTGCCGTCGAGGCACAGGGCTATACCACGCCGACCCCCATCCAGCGTCAAGCCATTCCCGCCGTTCTCAAGGGTGGCGACCTGCTGGCCAGCGCCCAGACCGGCACCGGCAAGACCGCCGGTTTCACCCTGCCGATGCTGCAGCGCCTGGCCGGCGGTCGGCGTCCCGCCAAGCGTCAGGTTCGCGCCCTGGTACTGACCCCGACCCGCGAGTTGGCCGCCCAGGTCGGCGAGAGCGTATCCGACTACGGTCGCCATCTGACCCTGACCAGCCACGTGATCTTCGGCGGCGTGGGTCAGCAACCCCAGGTGGATGCTCTCCGCTCCGGGTTGGACGTCCTGGTGGCCACCCCGGGCCGTCTTCTCGACCTGCAACAGCAGGGCCACGTCGATCTGTCGGCGGTGGAAATCCTGGTGCTCGACGAAGCCGACCGCATGCTCGACATGGGGTTCATTCACGACATCAAGAAAGTGCTGCGCCTGCTGCCGAACAATCGCCAGAACCTGCTCTTCTCGGCCACCTTTTCCGATGAGATACGCCAGCTCGCCGGCAAACTGCTCGACGAGCCGGAAACGATCGCCGTGGCACGCCGCAACACCACCGCCGAGTCCGTCGACCAGGCGATCTACCGCGTGGACCGTGAGAAGAAACGCGACCTGCTGGCCCACCTGATCGGCCGGCATGGCTGGCACCAGGTACTGGTGTTCACCCGCACCAAGCACGGCGCCAACCGCCTGGCTGAGCAGCTCTCGAAGCAGGACATTCCAGCCATGGCGATCCACGGCAACAAGAGCCAGTCGGCGCGCACACGGGCGCTGGCCGCCTTCAAGGGCGGGGAGCTGCAGGTACTGGTGGCCACCGACATCGCCGCCCGTGGCCTGGACATCAGCGAGTTGCCCCACGTGGTCAACTTCGAGTTGCCCAACGTCGCCGAGGATTATGTCCACCGCATCGGGCGTACCGGCCGGGCGGGCAGCGACGGCCAGGCAGTATCGCTGGTGTGCGTCGACGAGCACGGATTGCTCCGCGGTATCGAGCGGCTGATCAAGCGCGACCTGGAAAAACGCATCGAACCGGGGTTCGAGCCCGACCCCAACGCCAAACCGGAACCCATCGAAACCGGCCGGCGCAACGGCGGCGGCCGAGGTCAGCCGCGCAAGCCCCGAGCATCCGGCGACCGGCAGGGCCCTTCTTCTCGTCAGGGAGAGAACTCCAACCAGGCACCGCGCCGGCGTCGCGGCACGCGTGCCCGCCAAGCCTGAGCCGATTCATGGCACACTGCGAAAAAGTGTGCCAATGTAAGCCTCCCTTTTCCCCTAACCACAGGAGAATGGCGCAGCGATGAGCGGATACCGGCACCCCCACAATCGGACCCTATCGCCATGCTGAAGTGGTTGACCGGCAAGAAAAGCGTGTCGGTCTGGGTCATCAAGCAGATCGACGATGGCCTGCTTCACCTGTGCGGTCAGGGCCACATCGAAGCCAGAGAGAAACGCCGCGAGGTGTTGACGCAGCTAGCGGCCGGTCGCTTCGAGGGAGCCGTCAGCATGGCCAGCAACGGTCTGGTTCTCAATGCCAGACAGTTTGCCGCACTGATACCCCTCGAAGAGCTCACCGTGGATTCCGACGGCAAGGCTCACTGGCAGGGCCGCATCTGGGATCTGGCCCAGGTTCCGCAACGCTGCTGGACCTTCGAAGGCCGACTCACCGTGCAACGCCAGGTGCAGGGCGGACAGGCCGTGCTCTTGAGCAGCGAAGACGTCTCGGACATTCGGCGCCAGGCACGTTCCAGCGACGACCCGGGCGTCGTCAAGTTCGGAGTCTACGGCGCCGAAGAACACCCGATGCTGGCGCCCAAGGACGGTGACGCTCGGTCGACGCATTCCCATTCCAACCGGTCAAGGGAGTGGCCCGGTGACGACGACGAGCAGTAGCGAACATCGCCGCCACCTCGCGCTCTTTCTGGTGCTGATGATTCTGGTGGGGCTCAATCTGCGCCCCGCTCTCTCTTCATTGGCGCCTCTGCTGGTACGCATCCAGACGACAACGGGGCTTTCGGCACTGGCCATCGGCGCACTCACCACGCTGCCGGTACTCTGCCTGGGCCTGTTCGCTCCGTTGGCTCCCTGGCTCAGCAAGCGCCTGGGTGCCGAACGGACTCTCGGCTTTGCGCTGGGCGTGCTGGCCATCGGCCTGGTCCTGCGCGGCCTGCCACCCAACCCCCTGCTGTTTCTCGGCACCCTGCTGGTGGGTGCGGCCATCGGCGTTGCCGGCACCCTGCTGCCGGCGCTGGTCAAGCGCGAGATCCCGGCGGGCGCCGACCTGATGACCGGCGTCTACACCATGGCGCTATGCCTGGGCGGCGCCCTGGGTGCGGGGCTGAGCATTCCCCTGACCGAGTGGTTCGGCAGCTGGCGTATCGGCCTGATCAGTTGGGCGGTGCTGGCCATATCGGCCATGTTCGCCTGGCAGCGTTTCATGCCGCGCCGTCGCGTGCCCCCTCCGACTCCCGGCGGCGGTTCGCTGCGCGACATGCTCGGCCAACCATTGGCCTGGCAGGTGATGCTGCTGATGGGCACTCAGTCATCGATCGCCTACATCGTCTTCGGCTGGCTACCGACTCTGCTCCAGGCCCGCGGCTACTCGGACGTACAGGCCGGCTGGATGATGGGCGCGTCGGTGATGGTGCAACTGATCTCGGCATTGGGCGCACCCTGGCTCGCCCGCCTGAGCCGCGACCAGCGCCCAGCCCTGCTGGTGGTGCTCGGCTGCGTGGCCTGCGGCCTGTGGCTGCTGCTGCTCGGCCCGGCAACCTGGCGCTGGGTCGGCGTCATCCTGCTCGGCCTGGGTCAGGGCGGCAGCTTCAGTCTGGCGCTCACCCTCATCGTGCTACGCACGGCCAACTCACGTCTGGCGGGTAAGCTTTCCGGCCTGGCCCAGGGCGGCGGCTACACCCTGGCCGCCATGGGACCGCTCGGCGTCGGCATCCTGCTCGAGTTCGAGGCCACCCTGCCCACGCTGACCGCGGTGCTGCTGGGAATCGTCGCCATTGCTTCCGGCCTCGCACTGCTTGCCGGGCGCAATCGCCGCCTCGACGTCGACGAGAGAGGGCGGCTGATCACCCGCTGAGCGCACTCCACCCGCGGGGCGCCAGATACCGGTCAAACCAGACCGCCAAGGGGTGATATCATCCGTACATCCCCTGCCGACAGGAGCCGACATGCCTTCGTCCACGTCCTTCGAGCGCCCCGTGCTGATACTCTACGTGGGCGGCACCATCGGCATGGTCGAAACGCCACGCGGCCTGGCCCCGGGCACCGACTTCTCGCACCGACTGCGCAGCGCCCTGGCCACTCTTTCCCCGGCTTGCCAGGCCAGCCTGCCCGACTTCGTGATTCGCGAGAGCGCTCATCCCATCGATTCCAGCAGCGCCACGCCCCACGATTGGCAGCGCCTGGGCAGCGAAATCGCCGCTGCCCTGCCCGAACATGCCGGCGTAGTGGTACTACATGGCACCGACACCCTGACCTGGAGCGCCTCGAGTCTCGCCTTCCAGCTGCAGGGGCTCGACCGCCCGGTGGTAGTGACCGGCGCCATGCAGCCGCTGGATATGGACGGCAGCGACGCTCTCCACAACGTCGAGCTGGCGCTGCGTTTCGCCGCCAAGCCGGCACTGCAGGAAGTCGCCGTGGCCTTCGGCGGCCGACTGCTGCGCGGTGTGCGCAGTCGCAAGATGGCTGGCCGGGAGGCGTTCGCCTCTCCCCACTACCCGCTTCTCGGCGAGCGGATCGGCGACGACGCGGTTCTCTTCCCGACCCAGGGGCCTTCCACGCTGCCACCCGACGCTGGCCGCTTCGAGCTGGCCGACTATGCCGGTGCGGCAGCCGGCAGTGTCGTGCGAATTGCGCTGTGGCCGGGCATCCAGCCCTGGCAAGTCGCAGCCTGGTTGGACGACCGATGCGTGAAGGGCGCCCTGCTCGAGGTATGGGGCGGCGGCAACGCACCGGAAGAACCACGACTGCTCGACGCTCTCGCCCGTGCCAGCAACGACGGCAAACTGCTGGCCGCGATCAGCCAGTGCCCAGCCGGCAGCGTGACCCTGGGGCGCTATGCAGCGGGCATGGGGCTAGCCGAGGCGGGGGTGCTCTCGGGCGACGCCATGACTCCGGAAGCCGCCTACACCAAGCTCGTGCACCTGCTGGCCCTGCCATTGGACGATGGCGAGCGCCGTCGACGCTTTCTCACCTCCTTGGCCGGTGAGCGTTGACGCCACGTGAGCGTCTAACGCATCGAAGCGCGCCGTTGCCGCACCGAACGTCTAAGCTTTGTCCGAAAAGTCGTCGAGCGATGGTCAGACAAGGCAAAAATCGGTGAAAAGACGGAGTTTACGTGGTGTAAATGAGTACTTTGATCGGACTCGCGCACGAGCCGATTTTTAACGCCGTATGACCGAGCGCAGGCAGTTTTCAGACAAAGCGTAGGGTGAAGACGACACCCAATCCAGGAGTCCTCCCATGGAACATCCCGTACACCCCTTCACCGAGCTCTTTCAGCAACTGGGCCTGCCCGCCGACGAAGCCTCCATCAAGGCCTTCATCGAACGCCATGCACCGCTGCCGAAGGAGGTCCCCTTGCATGAGGCCCCCTTCTGGAACGACGCTCAGTCCGAGTTCCTCCATGAAGCGCTGGATGATGACGCCGACTGGGCAGAGGTGGTGGACCACCTCGACGCGTCGTTGAGAAAGGGTTGAGCATGATCTGGCTCAACCGTGTAGGGAGTGACACCGCCCGCCAATTCGCTATCATGGAAGATTAAACCGAGCGTTTTACTCAGGAGTCGTCATGACGCTGGACAGGACGTCTACCCCAATTTCCGGTGAAGCGCCACCCCATACGACTCCCCCGCTAGCGCCGCTGCCCGCCGCTCTCCGCGACCGCCTCGCCGACTGCCCGGCCCTGCCGAGCCTGCCCGCCGCAGCGGCCGAGGTCATCCGCCTGGCGCGGGGAGACGAGCCACGCCTGGCCGATTTCGCCCATGCCATCGAGCGGGATCCCGCCCTGACCCTGCGCTTGCTGTCGCTGGCCAACAGCGCGCTATATGCCCGTGGCGATGCGCGTGTCACCACTTGCCTGGATGCCGTGTCGCGCCTGGGGCTCGATGCCACCCTGGCTGCCGCCATGAGTTTCGGTCTGCCACGCCCGGGGCCCCATCAGCGGGTCGACCTGGAGCGCCTCTGGCAACGTGCCATCATTGCCGCCCTGGCTGCCCAGCATCTGGCCAAGCATCTCTGCCCACAGCATGCCGGAACGCTTTTCACGGCTGCACTGATCCAGGACATCGGCATCCTGGCTCTCGACGCCCTGGATGGCGACGCCTATCGAACACGCACCCCGGATCTCAGCGATCATGGCAACCTGTGTGGCGCCGAGCAGCAATACTACGGCTGCGACCACGCCCTGGTCGGCGCCTGGCTCGCCGCCAGCTGGCAGTTGCCCGACCACCTCGTGACGGTCATTGCCGAGAGCCATGGCCCGCTGGTCGACGACGAGCCGCAGCACCTCTGTCTGCGCCTTTCCTGCCGCATTGCCGACTGCTGGCTGGCCGACGACCCGGCAGAGGCTTTGAGCAGTTTGCTTCGACAAATGCTCGAACTGGACAGCATCGACGCCAACCGCCTCGAAGCGCTTCTCGATGAGCTGCAAGGCCTGCTACCGCCGGTAGCCCGACTGTTCGAGATCACCTGCCCACCCGATATCGATCACCCTGCCCTGGTTCAGGAAGCGAAACAGCTGCTTTTCGCCCAGAACCTGCGCCTCAGCCAACGCCTCGCCGCGCAGCAGCGAGAGCTGGAAGCCCTGCAGGCCAGCCATTCCGACCTGGACGAACAGCGCCGCACCGACCACCTGACCGGGCTGGCCAACCGTCCCTGGCTGGAAACGCTGCTCGAGCTGCACTTCCGCAAGGCGACCACCACACGGCGGCCGCTTTCAGTGATGTTTCTCGACCTGGACCACTTCAAGCAACTCAACGACCGCCACGGTCATCGCTTCGGTGATCGCGTGCTGATCCATTTCGCCAGCGCACTCAAGGCCATGGTCCGCGAGAGCGACGTCGCCGGCCGCTACGGCGGTGAGGAATTTCTGGTACTGATGCCGCAGACCCGCCGCCACCAGGCCGGCGTGCTGGCCAGCCGTATCCGAGAAGCCCTGATCGCAGCGCCGCTCGCTCATGCTGCTGGGGAGCCGATCCATGTGACGGCCTCCATCGGCATTGCCAGCCTCGAGGATGCCGAGTTCACCTGCCACAGCGAACTCATCGACGCCGCCGACCAGGCAATGTACGGCGTCAAGCACGACGGTCGCAACGGCGTCAGCCATTACCGACGATGAGTCGGTTCATCACGGCTCCCCAGGCTCCGGTCAAAGAAGCGCCGTGCCCCCGCCCCTATCAGCAGTAGCGCGGCCAACGCGACTAGCGGTGCCAGCAATTCGGGAGTCAGGATACGCTTGCGTTCTGCCGCGGATAGGGTGTGATAGATGGCGTTCGCATACACGGCCCACTTGACTCCCAGCCCCACGACGGCGGCAATGATGAAGCCACGCAACGGCAGTTGACGCAAGCCGGCGGCATAGTTGATCACGGCATGGGGAAAACCGGGCAACACACGCAGCGCACACTGAGTCAAGACATCGCAACGTGTCTCCAGCAAGTGCGCCACGCGCCGGGTCAACCGTCCTGGCCGCCAGCTCAAGCCGACCCGCCGGGCGAGCGCGTATCCCCCCAGCGCACCACCAAGGCTACCCACGATCAGCATGGGCACCGCCACGGATGGCGGGTAGAACGGAGCAATCAGCCACAACCCAATGCTGGCGGGCAACCCCAAGGTCAAGGTCGCCGCCATGATCAACATGACACCCAGGATGGTCACGGGATGATGCGAGGTCTGTTCCGCCCAACGCTGTACATCGGCCAAGTCTGGCGAATACCAGACCCACAGGTAAGCCCCCATCACCATTGCCGCTGCAACGGCAACTCCGCGGCGATAGATCGCGCCTTTCACAGTCTGGCCTCCACCCGTTCGAGTATCTGCCGGCTGACCTTGCCGACCAGCGGCCTGGCCGCACGGGTGACGGCCTTCTCCAGCAGGCGGTTGCGGATGGCATAAGTGAGGGTGAAAGCCACCTGGGTTCCTTCCTCGACCGGGGTCAGCCGATAGCAGCCCTGATTGTGCACCCCTTCCAGCGACTCCCAGGCAAGAACCTCCGGCGGTCGACGCTCGGTGATGGCCACGTCGAAGGTCCAATCCATGCCCACCGCATGGACATGCCAGCGGTACCGAGCGTCTCCCAGCGAATCGATGGCCTGAATCAGGTCGGAATAGTCCACGAAGTCCTCGACCCGCTCCAGCAGGGCGAACACGCGCTCCGGTGGCGCCTTGAGAATGGCGCTGTGTTCGATGGTAGCCATGTCTCGCGTTTCGCTCTCCGTGGCCGCTGGCAACCCGCTACGCCGGACAGCTTGGCACAGCCCGCCCTGAAACGACAACGCCGCCCCATTGCGGGGCGGCGCTGGCGGACTTCACACCCCGGTGTTGCCGGGGCGATCGATCAGTCCTGACCCATCTGCTGCTTGATCAGGTCGCCGATGGTGGTCGGGCCACCGCTATCGACGTCCTGCTCGCGCAGTTTCTTCAGGTTCTGACGAGTATCGTCCTGCTCCTTGGCCTTGATGGAGAGGTTGATCTGGCGATTCTTGCGATCGACGCCAACGATGCGAGCCTCGACGCTGTCGCCTTCGCTCAGCACGTTGCGGGCATCCTCGACGCGGTCGGCGCTGATCTCGGAGGCCTTGAGCACGGCGATCACATCGGTAGCCAGCTCGACCTGGGCCTCCTTGGCATCGACCTCGATCACGCGGCCGGTGACGATGGAGCCCTTGTCGTTGACGGCCAGGTACTCGGCGACGGGATCGGTATCGAGCTGCTTGATGCCCAGCGAGATACGCTCACGCTCCGGATCGATGGAGAGAATGACGGCTTCCGCCTCATCGCCCTTCTTGTAGCGACGCACGGCTTCTTCGCCGGTTTCGGTCCAGGAGAGGTCGGAGAGATGAACCAGACCGTCGATGCCGCCTTCCAGACCGATGAAGATGCCGAAGTCGGTGATCGACTTGATGGTCCCGGAAACGCGGTCGCCCTTGTTGTACGTGGCGCTGAAGGTTTCCCAGGGGTTCGGGGTGCACTGCTTGAGACCCAGGGAGATGCGGCGGCGCTCTTCGTCGATGTCGAGCACCATGACTTCCACATCCTCGCCGATCTGCACGACCTTGGAGGGGTGAATGTTCTTGTTGGTCCAGTCCATTTCGGAGACGTGAACCAAGCCCTCGACGCCCTCTTCCAGCTCGGCAAAGCAGCCGTAGTCGGTGAGGTTGGTGACCTGGGCCGTGACCACGGTACCCTCGGGGTAGCGATCCTTGATGTTGACCCACGGATCCTCGCCGAGCTGCTTGAGGCCCAGCGACACGCGGTTGCGCTCGCGGTCGAACTTCAGCACCTTGACGGTGATCTCGTCGCCCACGGCAACGATCTCGCTGGGATGCTTGATACGCTTCCAGGCCATGTCGGTGATGTGCAGCAGGCCGTCGACGCCGCCCAGGTCGACGAAGGCGCCGTAATCGGTGAGGTTCTTGACGATACCCACGATCTGCTGACCTTCCTGCAGGGTGGCGAGCAGCGCTTCACGCTCGGCGCTGTTCTCGGCCTCGAGCACGGCCCGACGCGACACCACCACGTTGTTGCGCTTGGGGTCGAGCTTGATGACCTTGAAATCGAGTTCCTTGTTCTCGAGGTGCGTGGTGTCGCGCACCGGACGCACATCGACCAGCGAACCGGGCAGGAATGCACGGATCGAGTCGACATCGACGGTGAAACCGCCCTTGACCTTGCCGTTGATCACGCCCTTGACGATTTCTTCCTTCTCGAAGGCGGCTTCCAGCACTTTCCAGGCCTCGGCGCGCTTGGCCTTCTCGCGGGACAGGCGTGTCGCGCCGAAACCGTCCTCGACGGCTTCCAGGGCGACCTTGACTTCGTCGCCGACGGCGATGGTCAGCTCGCCGTTTTCATCGCGGAACTGCGCCGCGGGAATCTGACCCTCGGACTTCAGGCCGGCATTGACGGTAACCCAGTCACCATCGATGTCGACGACGGTCGCCATGACGATGGCGCCCGGCTCCATGTTGATGTCCTGAAGTGACTGCTCGAAAAGTTCAGCAAAGCTTTCGCTCATGATTTTCCTACGTGATCAACGGTTAGAGGCGTCGCCGCCTTCTCCGCACCACCAGCAAGTGCGGGCCTAATTCACCAAGCCCCCGGGGATGTTGACGCTGGTTCGACCTGACCGAGCTTCCATGTGTGGCTCGATCAGCTCATGACATCCGTACGGGAGCGCCGCAAGGGAGTTCAGGTGGCGGAAGTCAGACCGCGTTCGGTCAGCCACTCCGTCAGCCGATCCACCACTTCCGGTATCGTCAGGCGCGTGGTGTCAAGCATGATGGCGTCATCGGCCGGCTTGAGCGGAGCCACGCTGCGTTGCATGTCGCGGGCATCGCGTGCCTGAATCTCCTTTAAAAGACTCGATAGACTAGCATCCACACCCGATTCCTGCAACTGAAGGTAACGCCGTCGCGCCCGCTCCTCGGCACTCGCCGTGAGAAACACCTTGAGCGGCGCATCCGCGAACACCACGGTGCCCATGTCGCGGCCATCGGCCACCAGGCCGGGCGGCTTACGGAAGTCTCTCTGGCGCTGGAGCAGCGCTTCGCGCACCGCCGGCACGGCAGCCACCTGAGAGGCGGCATCCCCGGTCCGCTCCGTGCGGATATCCCGACTCACGTCGTCGCCTTCGAGCAGCACCCGGGTCGCTTCGTCCTCGGCGAGAAAGGCGACGTCGAGATGACGCGCCAGCTCGGCCAGCGCTTCGGCATCGTCAAGCTCCGTACCGTGACGCAGCGCGGCCAGGGCCGCGAGTCGATACAGGGCGCCGCTGTCCAGCAGATACCAGCCCAAACGCTCGGCAATCAGGCGGCTGATGGTGCCCTTGCCGGCGCCTCCGGGGCCGTCGAGGGTGACGACGGGAACGCTCTCGCTCATCCTTCTTCCTCATCGTTCTGCGATATCATCAGGCCCACCTGCGCCGCCAGATCCACGAAACCGGGGAACGACGTCGCCACGTTGGCGCAGTCGTCGATGACGATGGCGTCGCTGGCACGCAGCGCCGCCACCGCGAACGCCATGGCAATGCGGTGGTCGCCGAGACTGTCGACACGCCCGCCGCCATAGCTGGCTCCCTTCGGCTTTGAGCTACCCAGGATGTCGATACCGTCCGGCAGCAGCTCGTGTTCGACCCCGATGGCAGCCAGGCCATCGGCCATGGCCTGCAAACGGTCGGACTCCTTCACGCGCAGCTCCTCGGCCCCTCTCAGCCGCGTGGTTCCCTCGGCATTCGCCGCCGCAACGAATAGCGCCGGAAATTCATCGATGGCCAACGGCACCTGATCCGCGGGAATGTCGATGCCGGTCAGCGGCGCGTAGCGCACGTGCAGGTCGGCCACCGGCTCGCCGCCCACCTCGCGCGGGTTCTCGAGACGCAGATCGGCGCCCATCTGCTGGAGAATGTTGATCACGCCGATCCGCGTGGGATTGATGCCGACGTGCTCGAGAACGAGATCCGACCCCGGCGTGATCGCCGCCGCCACCAGGAAGAACGCCGCCGAGGAAATGTCGCTGGGCACATCGATGGGCGCCGCGGCGAGCTTGCCGCCCCCCTGTAGCCAACAGGTATCGCCATCGCGATGCACGCGATAACCGAAGCCAGCGAGCATGCGCTCGGTGTGATCGCGAGTCGGTGCCGGTTCGCGCACGCGCGTTTCACCCTCAGCGTAGAGGCCGGCGAGCAGCAGGCAGGATTTCACCTGGGCACTGGCCATGGGCATGTCGTAATCGATGCCGCGCAGCCGGCGACCACCCTTGATCCTGAGTGGAGGGCGCCCTCCCTCGGCGGTATCGATCTCGGCTCCCATCTCTCGCAGGGGGTCGGCCACCCGGCCCATGGGGCGCTTGGTCAGCGAGACATCGCCGGTGAGCTCGGCATCGAAGGCCTGGCCGGCCAGCAGACCGGCAAACAGGCGCATCGCAGTACCGGCGTTACCCACGTAAAGCGGCCCGCTGGGTGCCTGGAGGCCGTGCATGCCCACGCCGTGCACGGTCACCCGCCCCTGGTGCGGCCCCTCGATGGCCACGCCCATCTCGCGAAAGGCCTGCAGAGTCGCCAGGCTATCCTCCCCTTCGAGAAAGCCCTGAATCTCGGTGACGCCCCCGGCGAGCGCGCCGAGCATGATGGAGCGATGGGAAATCGACTTGTCGCCGGGCACGCGGATGCGCCCGACGACATGGCCACCGGGCGCAGCCCTGAAGGTCAGCTTGCCTTGCTGTTGCATCTGGTATTCCGCCTGATAACTGCTCTGGTTGAGCAGGGATTCGAAGTAATGGCGCGCGTGGCTGGCGCGATCGAAGGTAGCCAGCAGGCCGTCGCCGTCGCCTTGTTCCACGGCATGGCGCAACCGCGCCACGCCGGCCTGGAAGTCATCCAGCGAGGCGAGCACGGCATCGCGGTTGGCGAGGAAGATGTCGCGCCACATCACCGGGTCGCTGCCGGCGATACGGGTGAAATCGCGAAAGCCACCGGCCGCATAGCGAAAGATGTCGAGCCGCTCATCCTGGCGCGCCAGGGTATCGACCAGCGAGAAGGCGAGCAGGTGCGGCAGGTGGCTGGTCCGTGCCAGCACCTGGTCGTGGTGCTCGACCGTCATCTCCAGCACTTCGGCCCCGCACGTCGCCCACAGTCGGCGAACTCGCGCCACGGCGGCCGGGTCGGTATTCGCCGTGGGGGTGAGAATCACCTTGTGACGTACGTAGAGCTCGGCGTTCGCCGCTGCCACTCCGCTCTTTTCCGAACCGGCAATGGGGTGGCCCAACACCAGGTTGGCGGGCAACTCCCCGAACACGCGCATGGCTGCATCGCGGATGGCGGCCTTGGTGCTGCCCACGTCAGTGACGACCACGTCGGCGGCGGCCTGGGGCAAGGCCTCGGCCAGCTCGGCCATCACCGACTCCATCGCCAGCACCGGCACCGCCAGGACCACCAGCGAAGCGTCTTCGACCAGCGGTGCCAACTGCGTATCGCCGTGATCGATCAACCCCATCTCGATACCGCGGGCGACCTCGCGGGCATCCGGGTCGCAGGCCACTATCTCGCCACGATGCCCACTGGCCCGCAGTGCCGCCGCCAGCGAGCCACCGATCAGCCCCAGGCCAACGATCAGCAGGCGCGCTTCGCTCACCTCGCGAGACAACATGAGGGTCACAGTACGCCGATGGGATAAGAGCCGAGCACCTTGAGCTCGGAGGCGCGCAGGCGTACCTCCTCGAGCACCGCCGCCACCTTGGGTTCGTCGACGTGACCCTTGAAGTCGATGAAGAAGACGTAGTTCCACACCCCGCTACGCGAGGGGCGCGTCTCGAGACGCGTGAGATCGATCTGGTGGCGATGGAATGGTTCGAGAAGCTCATGCAGCGCCCCCGGCTGGTTGCGCATGGCCACCACTACGGAGGTCTTGTCGGCACCCGACATCGGTACGTGCTGGGTACCGATGATCAGGAAGCGCGTAGAGTTGTCGGGGCGATCCTCGATCTTTTCCGCCACGCGCTCCAGGTCGTAGAGCTTGGCCGCCATGTCGCCGGCAATGGCGGCGCTGTGCCACTCGCCCTTGACCATCCGCGCCGCCTCGGCGTTGGAAGAGACCGGCACGCGTTCGGCACGCGGAAAGTGGGCATCCAGCCACTTGCGACACTGGGCGAACGACTGGGGATGGGAATAGACCCGCGAGATCTTGTCGCGCAGGGTGGTATCGGCCACCAACAGGTGGTGATGGATGCGCAGCACCACCTCGCCGCAGATGCGGATCGACGAGTCGATGAAGGAGTCGAGGGTGTGGCTGATCACGCCCTCGGTGGAATTCTCCACCGGCACCACGCCGTAGTTGACCGCACCGGCCTCCACCTCGCGGAACACTTCGTCGATGGCGGCCATGGGCAGGCTCACCGCGCTCTCGCCGAAGTGCTTGAGCGCCGCCTGCTGGGTAAAGGTGCCCTCGGGGCCCAGATAGGCCACCTTGACCGGCTGCTCCAGCGCCAGGCAGGCCGACATGATCTCGCGGAACAGCCGGGCCATCTCCTCGCTGTTGAGCGGCCCCGGGTTGAGTTCCATGATGCGCCGCAGCACCTGAGCTTCGCGTTCCGGTCGATAGAAAACGGCGCCCGGCTCCCTTTCGGTCTTGACCTCGGCGACCTGCTGGGCACAGTTGGCCCGCTCGCTGATCAGCCGCAGGATATCGTTGTCCAGACTGTCGATGCGCTCGCGCAGTTCGTCGAGATTGATGGGGGTATCGCTCATTCGTTTTTCCCCTGCTTCAAAAATGCTTGAAGGCCGCAAGCCGTGATATTGCCACTCACCCGACCCGAGGCAAGGCTTTCTTGACGCTGACAGCGCCCCGTAGGGATCAGCCCCTTCTCCGTTCAAAATCGGTCATGAAGTCGACCAGAGCCTCGACACCGGCCTCCGGTACCGCATTGTAGAGGCTGGCGCGCATGCCGCCCACGCTGCGATGGCCTTTGAGGTTGAGCAGACCGACTTGGTCGGCCTGGTCAAGGAAGGCCTCGTCCAACCGCTCGTCGGTCAGCACGAAGGGTACGTTCATCAGCGAACGGTTGGGTTCGGCGATGGGATTGCTGTAGAAGCCACTAGCATCGATGGCCGAATAGAGCGCCCGGGCCTTGCGAGAGTTGATCGCCGCCATCGCCTCCAGGCCGCCAATGTCGTGCTTGAGCCACTGAAAGACGAGCCCGGCCAGGTACCAGGCGAAGGTCGGCGGCGTATTGACCATCGAGCCCGCCTTGGCCAGCGCTCGGTAGTCGAACAGCGTGGGCGTACCCGGCGCCGCCGTGCCGAGCAGATCCTCGCGTACGATGACCAGCGTCAGGCCGGCGGGGCCGACGTTCTTCTGCGCACCGGCATAGATCACACCGAAACGGCTGACGTCGAGCGGGCCGCTGAGCAGCGACGAAGACATGTCGCACACCAACGGCACCTCGCTGCCATCCGGACGCCGCGCCTCGGGAAGGTAGTCGAAGGCGAGCCCGCCGATGGTCTCGTTGGCGGTGTAGTGCAGGTAAGCCGCATCGGCCGAGAGAACGATCTCCTCCTGGCGAGGCACGCGCACGTGACCGTTCGTCTCACTGCTCGCCGCCACGTGCACCGGGTATCCGAGACGCTCGGCCTCGGCGATGGCCTTCTGGGCCCAGATGCCGGTGTGCAGGAAGTTGGCGCTGCCGCCGCTTCCCAGCAGGTTCATCGGCAGCATGGCGAACTGCAGGCTGGCACCGCCCTGCAGGAACAGCACTCGATAGTCGTCGGGAATGGCCAGCAACTCGCGCAGGTCCGCTTCGGCCCGTTCGGCAATGGCCACGAACTCGGGGCTGCGATGGCTCATTTCCATCACCGAGAGGCCGCGCCCCTGGTAGTCAAGGAGTTCTTCGCGGGCACGTTCGAGCACCGGGGTGGGCAGAGCCGCAGGGCCGGCGCAGAAATTGTAGTGGCGTGTCATCAGCGTGGTGGTTCCGTTCTACTCATGTCGTGGCCAGGCGAGATGAGCGCCGGGGGCAAGCCGTAGCGAGGGTCTTTTGCCATGGATGGCAAAAGTAGCGCCCAAGGATGGGTTCACAGCGCCCTCGCGAGGCTTGTCGCCGGAACAGCTCATCGCTTTCCGGTAATGCAAACGCTCTCATTCGTCGCTCTGAGCGTCGTCCCCCACAGCTTCATCGTCCTGCGCTTCAGGCTCGTCGATGCGCACCGTCTTGACCAACTTCTCGTCGTTGCCCAGGCGGATCAACATCACGCCCTGGGTGTTGCGCGAAGTGATCGAGACCTCGTCGACGCGGGTGCGAACCAGGGTACCGCGGTCGGTGATCAGCATCATCTCGTCGGTCGAGTAGACCTGCATCGCCGCCACCAGGGCGCCGTTGCGCTCGCTGGTCTGCATGGCGATCACGCCCTGGCCGCCGCGGCCGCGCAGCGGAAACTCCTCCAGGCGGGAGCGCTTGCCGTAGCCGTTCTCGCTGGCGGTGAGGATGTAGATCTGGCCGCCGTTGCCGTTCTCGAGCACGGCGCTCTCTTCCCCCTCGACCTCGTTGTCGGCCTCGGCATCGATCTGCTGGCTCTGGGGGATGATCAGGCTGATCACCTCGGCAGCGTTCTTCAGGCGCATGCCGCGCACGCCGCGGGCGGTGCGGCCCATGGCGCGCACGTCCGTCTCCTCGAAGCGAATCGCCTTGCCGTTGGAAGAGAGCAGCATCACGTGGTCGGTGCCGCTGGTGATGGCCGCACCCACCAGGCGGTCGTCCTCATCCAGGTCGATGGCGATCAGGCCCACGCTGCGCGGACGCGAGAACTGCTCGAGGCTGGTGCGCTTGACGGTGCCCTTGGCGGTGGCGAAGAAGATGTAGCTGTTCGCGTCGTAGTCGCGCACCGGCAGGATGGCGTTGATCGCCTCGCCCTCGTCGAGGGGCAGCATGTTGACCAGCGGCTTGCCCCGCGAGCCGCGGCTGGCGGCCGGCATCTCGTAGACCTTGAGCCAGTAGACCTTGCCGCGGTTGGAGAACAGCAGCACGGTATCGTGGGTCGAGGCCACCAGCAGATGCTCGATCACATCCTCGTCCTTCATGGACGTGGCCGACTTGCCCCGCCCGCCGCGACGCTGGGCCTGGTAGTCGGAAAGCGGCTGCGTCTTGGCGTAGCCGGTCCGCGAGACCGTCACCACCATGTCCTCTTCGGCGATCAGATCCTCGATGGAGAGATCGAGGTGGCTGGCCTGGATCTCGGTCTTGCGCGGGTTGCCGAACTGGTCGCGTACCGCTGTGAGTTCTTCGCGAATCACCTCGAGCAGGCGGTCGGCCGAGGCGAGAATCCCCGTGAGCTCGGCGATCTTCTCGAGAATGCCCAGGTATTCGTTGAGCAGCTTCTCGGTTTCCAGCCCGGTGAGGCGATGCAGGCGAAGCTCGAGGATCGCCTGGGCCTGAGCCGGCGACAGACGGTATTCGCTGCCGGCCTGATTCAGGCCAAAGCCCTCCTCCAGGTCCTCCGGCTTGCACGACGTGGCGCCGGCCCGCTCCAGCATGCCGGTGACCTGGCCTGGCTGCCAGTCGCGTGCGAGCAGCTTCTCCTTGGCCTCGGCGGCCGAAGGGGAAGCCTTGATCAGCTCGATCACCTCGTCGATGTTGGAGATGGCAACGGCCAGGCCTTCGAGGATGTGGCCACGCTCACGGGCCTTCTTCAGCTCGAAGAGCGTGCGCCGGGTGACCACCTCGCGACGGTGGCGAATGAAGGCCTCGAGCACCTCCTTGAGGTTGAGGATCTTCGGCTGCCCATCCTCCAGCGCCACCATGTTGATGCCGAAGACGTTCTGCAGCTGGGTCTGGGCGAACAGGTTGTTGACCACCACCTCGCCGGACTCGCCGCGCTTGACCTCGATCACCACGCGCAGGCCTTCCTTGTCGGACTCGTCGCGCAGCTCGGCAATGCCGTCGATCTTCTTGTCCTTGACCAGCTCGGCGATCTTCTCGATCAGCCGCGCCTTGTTCACCTGGTAAGGCAGCTCGGTGACGATGATGTGGTCGCGGCCGGACTTGTCGTCGTGCTCGATGGTGTGGCAGGCACGCACGTAGATGCGGCCGCGCCCGGTGCGGTAGGCCTCGAGGATACCCGCACGGCCGTTGATGATGCCGCCGGTGGGGAAATCCGGGCCGGGAATGTACTCCATCAGGTCGTCGACGGAGAGGGTGTAATCGTCGATCAGCGCCAGGCAGCCGTCGATCACCTCCACCATATTATGCGGCGGAATGTTGGTGGCCATGCCCACGGCAATGCCCGAGGAGCCGTTGATCAGCAGGTTGGGCACCTTGGTGGGCAACACCTCGGGGATGCGCTCGGTGCCGTCGTAGTTGTCGACCCAGTCGACGGTGTCCTTTTCCAGGTCGGCCAGCAGCTCGTGGGCGAGCCGCGCCATGCGCACCTCGGTGTAACGCATGGCCGCGGCGTTGTCGCCGTCGATGGAGCCGAAATTGCCCTGGCCATCGACCAGCACGTGGCGCATGGAGAAGTCCTGGGCCATGCGCACGATGGTGTCGTAGACGGCGCTGTCACCGTGGGGGTGATACTTACCGATGACATCGCCCACGACGCGAGCGGACTTCTTGTAAGGCTTGTTCCAGTCGTTGCCCAGTTCGTGCATGGCGAACAGCACGCGCCGGTGAACCGGCTTCAAGCCATCGCGCACGTCGGGCAGCGCCCGGCCGATGATCACGCTCATCGCGTAGTCGAGATACGACTGCTTGAGTTCGTCCTCGATGTTGACTGGCAGAATCTCTCTGGCGATGTCACCCATGGGTCGTCGAATCCTTTGCACTGCAACAGGTTGGCGTGTCACCACGCAGGGCGCATGGCTCGCCGCAACAGCCTGCCATCATACCACCGCGTGGCGAGCAAAGGCAGGGAGTGTCACTCAGCGGGCATCACCAGCGGCAGCAGCGCCTCGCGGATGGCTCCCTCGATGGTCACCGCCTGATTGGCGGCCACGTCGAGCAGCACGAAGGTGAGATCCGCCTCGACCACGCTCTTGCCGTCGCGGCAGCGCCGAATCGTTTGATGCATGCGGGCACTGCGCGACCCCAACTCGGCCACTTGGGTGATCACCTCCAGATCGTCACCGGCCACGGCGGCGCGGCGATAGTCGATGTTGAGGTTGACGGCAACGAAGGCGTACTTGCCCGAGGCGAACAGCGCCGCCACCTCCGGGCGGTCGTCGAAGTAGCCCCAGCGACCTTCCTCGAGAAACTCCAGGTAGCGCGCATTGTTGACGTGGCCGTAGCCATCGAGATGGTAGCCGCGCACGCGCAGCGTGGTACGGGACTGGCGGGAATCCATGCAGTGCTCTCCAGCAATCGAATGAAAAATCCAACGGCGCTCGCAGCGAGCTTGACGCCGGCAACGCCCACGGTCAGGTCTCCCTCCCATGCTCGCCTGCGACAGCCTGAAACCTCTCGATTCTAGGCTTGGCGCAACCCGCATTCAAACCACTGTTTGAATGCGGAGTCGTCACGGCTGACCGAAGGGCCACTGGAACCCTACCGCCCGCTTGGCCATAATGTGCCTCCTTTATTTGGCTCGAGAATGCATCATGTGGTTCAAGCACTTGCACCTGTATCGCTTGCACGGGGCTCCGCGTCTCGCCGCAGCCGACCTGGAATCGGCCATGGCCGAACGCGCCGCCCGCGCACCGGGCGGCAACGAAGCGCGTCGCCTGGGCTGGTGTCCACCGGCAGGCCGTGCCGGTGTCGACCTGCTGCATGAGCTGGAAGGCCATCGTCTCGTCACGGCACTGCGTCAGGAGCGGTTGCTGCCGGCCTCCGTGGTTCGCGAGGAGGTCGAAGAGCGCAGTGCCGACATCGAAGCCCGCGAAGGACGCAAGCTGCGCCGCCAGGAAAAGCAGAGCCTCAAGGAACAGGTGCTGGAAGAACTGCTGCCCCGCGCCTTCGTGCGCCGCCAGCGACTCGACCTGTGGTGGGACACTCGCCGCGACCTCATCGGCGTCAACGCCAGTTCGCGACAGCGCGCCGAAGAGGTGCTGGATCTGCTGCGCGACACCCTGGGCAGCCTCAAGGTCACGCCGCTGGCCACCCGCACCCTGCCCCCGCGTGCCATGACCCACTGGCTGACCGAACCGCAAGAGCGCCCCGCCGACCTGCAGCTCGGCGATCAGGTGGAACTCAAGGCCAAGGGCGACGATGGCGTACTGCGGGCGCGTCAGGTCGATCTGGACAGCGACGAGATACAGCAACTGCTGGCCAGCGGCCGTCAGGCCAGCAAATTGGCCGTGGAAATCGAAGGACGGCTGAGCTTCGTGCTGCATGACGACCTGGCGTTGAAATCGCTTCGCTTCGGCGATGCACTGATCGACGAAGCCAACCAGACCGAGGACGACGGCGACGCCCTGGTGCGACTGGAGGCCGACTTCCTGCTCATGACCCAGGCCCTGAGCGAACATATCGAACAGCTGATAAACTGGCTCGGCGGCGAGGCCGAGGCGACCGCCTCTCCTTCCACTTCCACGACCGACCCAGGCAACCAAGACCCGCAATGACCGACACCGCGATGGCAATCGACTCACAGGATCCCTGGGCCGACATCCGCCCCTACCAGGATGACGAAGTGGCCGAGGTGCTGGCCCGGCTTGCCGGCAACCGCGAGCTGCTGGATGCCCTGACACGCTACCGCCTGCCGCGTCTCAGCCGCATGGCGCCTCCCTTGGCGCGCGCCCTGGCCGCCTTCGCCATTCGCCGCGAAACCCGCGACGTGAACAGCGTGCGCGACTTCCAGCAGCGCGTCGCCTACTACATGAACCGTATGATCCGCACCTCGACCGACGACTTCCGCGTCGACGGTCTCGAGCGGCTGGCGCCGGATACGGCCTATCTGTTCGTCGGCAACCATCGCGACATCTCGCTCGACCCGGCCTTCGTCAACTACGCCCTGCACTCGGCGGGTCGCGACACGGTACGCATCGCCATCGGCGACAACCTGCTCAAGAAGCCCTACGTCACCGACCTGATGCGGCTCAACAAGAGCTTCATCGTGCCCCGCGCCCTGCGCGGCAAGCGTGCCATGCTGGCCGCCTACCAGATGCTCTCCGAATACATGCGCCACTCCATCCTGGTCGACAACCACTCGATATGGATGGCCCAACGCGAGGGGCGCGCCAAGGATGGCATCGACCGCACCGACCCCGCGATCATCAAGATGATGACCATGGCGCGTCGCCGGGAAGATCGCCAGGCCGCCATCGGCGAAGCCATCGCCGAGCTGCGCATCGTCCCCGTGTCGATCAGCTACGAGTACGACCCCTGCGACCTGCAAAAGGCCCGGGAACTGCACGCCATCCACACCCGGGGCCAGTACGAAAAGAGCGAATTCGAAGACATTCGCTCGATCGTGGCCGGCATCACCGGCCACAAGGGGCGCGTTCAACTGCGTTTCGGCGAGCCGCTGGACAACCGCTTCGACACCCCCGAGGCCGCCGCGGAGGAGATCGACCGCCAGGTCGTCACCGGCTATCACCTGTTTCCCAGCCACTACCTGGCGCTCGAGGCGCTGGGCGATGCCCCCGAGCTGGTCGACCTGAGCGATGTCACCGATGCCGACCGCAGCCGTTTTCAGCAGCGCCTCGCCGAGGTGCCCAGCGAACTGCGGGAGTGGTGGCTCACCCAGTACGCCAACCCGGTTCGCAACCGTGCAGGCCGCCTGACTTGAGCCCGCCATGCGCCGTGGCCCACGACGACTCGTCGTAAGGAATCCGGCCACAGCGCGACCGACTCTCGCCATCATCAACGCTGGCTTCTAAACTTCAGTGATCGCTCATTCAGTCAGGCCAGGAAACCGATGTCTGTCATGCCGGCCCAGCCACCTCCGCTCATTGGGCGTCGCCGTTTCCTGGCGGGGCTGGGTGGCCTGCTGCTCATCGCCGGACTCGGCATTCCTTCGCCCCGGCTACAGGCCGGCATCGACCGCGCTCGCCTGCGCGATAGCATGCAGCGGCTGTACGGTTCGCGCGGACTGAACACCCTGGAAGAGTGGTTCAACCTGCTGGACCGGCTCGACGGGGCCGACCTGAATGCCCAGTTGCGCGAGGTCAACGACTTCTTCAACCGCCGCGTGCGCTGGCTGGACGACATCGATATCTGGGGTCAGGAGGATTACTGGGCGACCCCGCTGGAAACCATGGGCAAGCGGGAAGGCGACTGCGAAGACTACTCCATCGCCAAGTACGTCACTCTCAAGGAGCTCGGCGTGCCCGGTGATCGGCTGCGCATGATCTACGTAAAGGCGCGCCTGGGACGTGGCAATCTCACCCAGGCGCACATGGTGCTGGGCTACTACGAAACGCCCAGCGCCGACCCGCGCATCCTCGACAACCTGGTCAAGACGATTCGGCCGGGTTCCCAGCGCACCGACCTCGACCCCGTCTTCAGTTTCAACAGTACCGGGCTATGGACCGGCAGCTCGACGCAGTCGCAGGCCGACCCCGTGGCGCGACTGTCGCGCTGGCGAAACGCCATCAGCCGTATGCAGGAACACGGATTCGTCTGACGTTACGAACATGGGCATGCATGCCCCAGGGAGCACCGAGATGTCACTGATCAAACAGCTCTGGCTGACCATCGTGGTAGTGCTGCTGCTGGCCTTCGTCGGCAGCCTGGTGGTGGGTGTGAGTACCAGCCGCCACTACATCGAACAGGAAGTTCGCATCAAGAACAGCGACAACGCCAACGCGCTGGCACTGTCGATGAGCCAACTGGAAAAGGATCCGGTCACCCTGGAGCTGCTGATCGCCGCGCAGTTCGACACCGGACACTACCGGCGTATCGAGCTGCGCGACACCGAGGGAGACGTCATCGAGCAGCGCGAAGCGGGCGAGCACATCGAGGACGTGCCGGGCTGGTTCGTCGACCTGGTACGCTTCGAGGTGCCCGCTGGCGAAGCCGTGATCCAGGATGGCTGGCGCCAGTTCGGCACCCTCACTCTGGAAAGTCAGCACAGCTACGCCTACCGCTCGCTATGGCAGAACACCCTGAACCTGGCTGGCTGGTTTGCCGTGGCGGGCCTCATCAGCCTGCTGCTCGCCGTATGGATCGTGCGCACGGTACGCCGCCCCCTGGACCATGTGGTCTCCCAGGCCGAGGCCATCGGCGAGCGCCGCTTCGTCACCTCGCCCGTGCCCCGTACCCTCGAGCTGCGCCAGGTCGTGCAGGCCATGAACCGCCTCTCCTCGGCGGTGAGCACCATGCTCGGCAAGGAGAGCGAAAAGCTCGACCAGCTGCGGCGGCGGCTCGAACACGACCCGGTAACCGACGTGCTCGCGCGCGAGCCCTTCCTCTCCCAATTGGAAAACTACCTACACAGCGATGACTATGATGCCAGCGGCCTGCTGGCCATGGTGCGGGTCGCAGACCTCGCCCAGTTGAACCAGCAACTGGGCCACCAGCCCACCGACGCCCTGCTGGCCGCCCTGGCTCGTGAGCTCGAACAGCTCAACACGCGCAACGGTGACGGCCGCGTGGCACGCCTCAACGGCAGCGACTTCGCCCTGCTACTGCCCCGCGCCCACGATCTGGAAGCCGTGGGTGGCGAACTGAAGGAACGGCTGCAGAATCTGGCCAATCGCTACGAGGGGCACGCCTTGTCATTGCCTTCCGCCCTGGTCGAATACCATCAGGGCAAGAGCCGGCAAGCCTTGCTGGCCAGCCTCGACGGGGCGCTGGCTAGTGCCGAGGATCGCGACGAGCACGGACAGGTCATCGTCGAAGGCGCGGAGCAGGATGCCCTGTTCACCAGTCATGCCGAATGGCGCAGTGCGCTGGAAAAGGCACTGCAAGACGGCGTTCAGCTGGCCCACTATCCGGTGCTGGACCGCCAGGGCCAACTGCTGCATCACGAGGTGCCCTCGCGGCTGCACCTGGCTGGCGAATGGCGCCCGGCGGGACGTTTCCTGCCATGGGTCTCGCGCCTGGAAATGGCTCCGGAGCTGGACCTGGCCGTCGTTTCCGCCGCCCTCGAGGATACGGCGGCAAGCGGCCAGGCCGTAGGCATCAACCTCTCGCCGCGCTCGCTACGCGACGTCAACTTCGTCAGCGAACTGATCGCCCGCCTGCGCGCCCGGCCCGACCTGGCGCCACGGCTGTGGTTCGAGGTTCCCGAGCTCATCGCCATGCACAATGCCGAAGGCTTCCGCAGCCTGTGCCGCGAGCTCCACTCGCTGGGCTGCCGCATGGGGCTCGAGCACGTGACCACCCGCTTCGGCGAGATCGACGACGTACACGACCTGGGGCTCGCCTATCTCAAGGTGGATGCCTCGCTGAGCCACGGCATCGACGGAAGCCCCGAGCGACAGAGTCTGCTGCGCGGCATCACCACCCTGGCCCACTCGCTGGGCATTCTCGTCATTGCCGAAGGCGTGCAGAACCAGGAACAGACCGACCTGCTCTTCGAGCTCGGCATGGACGGCGTGACGGGCCCCGGCGTGCGACAGGAGGCTAACAGAACCTGACACGACCGGGCCGAGCCGACCATCGTCCGCTCGGCCCGGCTGCATGAGGGGCATGGCTATCGGCTCAGAGGTTGTTTACAAAAGTCACGAGCGACGGCCAGGCAAGGCGGAATCAGCCGAAAAAACGGAGTTTACGGGTCTGTAAATGAGTATTTTAAGGCTGATTCCAACACAGCATGGGCGAGCGCAGTAGTTTGTAAACGGCCTCTCAAATGATGCCGCCGTCATCCTCCTCCCCCATCAAATCCACGCTATTCAACCGCTGGCGAAGTGACTGGCGCTCCATCACCTTCTGCTGAGCGGGTTCCGGCAGGTCGGTGAAGCTGATCACCCCCTTGTCCATCAGTACGTCCAACAGGTCTTCCAATACGCGGATGAAGCCGAGATCGGTCTTGGAGAGATCCACCCCTTCGAATTCCTCGTCCTCGGCCATGAAGGCCTGAAGGTCCGGCGCACAGGGCGGCACGAACTCCTGGCACTCCGCCGAAGGCTCGCGGGCCGCCTGAACGATCTGGCCTGTCTCGTTGCGTTTGACGTACATAGTCTCGCTTCCTCGGCGTTTTGGGCAGCATAGCAAAATGCCCTGCCCGGACGAACCGGACAGGGCAAACGCGGATCGAACGGACGACGCTTATTGGTCGATGTTCAGCTGGCCGCTATCGATCATCTTCTGGACCAGATCGGCGTTGTCACCGGGGTCGGCGCCGAAGTCGGCGAACGACTTGCCTTCCAGGGTGATCGTCTGGTCGGCGTTCTCCTTGTCGCCGGCCAAAGAGCCATCCGAGCTGATATGCAGCACGACGTTGCCGCCCTCTTCTTCAGCGAAGATGTAGTCGCCGATGCTGCCTTCACTCTCATCCTGCAGGAGATCGGCGAGATCCAGGCGGTCGGCGTTCGGCTCGTCCGTGTCGCCGAACTGGCCGTCGTCGGTATCGCCCACCACGGTGAAGTCCTTGACGATGTCCTCGGCGGGCGAGCCTACGTCGCCTTCGTCACCAAACTCCCAAGCGAAGGTATCGGCGCCGGCACCGCCATACAGGATATCGTCACCGGCTCCGCCAATCAGGATGTCGTCACCGCCGGTACCCGTAAGGCTATCATCGGACGACGTGCCGACGACGACAGCGTCCAGAGTGCCGGTCACCGTATTGGTATCGCCTCCGTTGCTTTCCGTGGACGTCACGGAAAGGGTGATCGCCTCCTGCTGGGACTGGTTCAGCTCGCTACCGGAAACGACCCGCACGTCGCCCGCTGCCTCACCATTGGTGTCCAGAGCCACCGTGTAGCTGCCATCGCTGTTGCTCGTGACCCCCGTCCCAGTCACGCTCGCTCCGCTTGGCAAACCGTCGATGGTGATGTCACTAAGCGTTTCGGAGTCATCCGTGTCGGTCAAGGACGCCGACAAATTCAGGCCGTACTCGTAGGCAGTGACTTCCTTGGTCACCTCAGCGCTGAAGTCGTAAATCCAGAAGCTGCCATCAGACCGGCTGACCACTACCTCGTCAAACTCATCTCCTCCAGAATAACTGAGCACTCCATAACCCCAGCCTTTACCATAGGCTAGATCGATATCGTCCATATCAATTGTACTACCGACTTGGTCACCACCCTTGTAGAGTTTGATGGTGCCGCCATCTTCCCACCATTGATAATCTGACACTTCAAGACTAAAGCCAGTCGCTGTACCGTCAAGAGCATAAGCATGAGATGAATTTGCTCCTCCGCCACGAATAAAGACGGAATCGTCTTCACTGAACGTCTCGGTTTCAGAGGTAGTGGTAATCGTCGGCGGCATTATCAGCTCTCCCTCCAGCTGAGGCTCGGAAGCCACCATATCGGGCGCGGTCACATCGATATTGACATCGAACGATGTGCTATCCCCATCCTCATCGGAAGCGGTCACGCTGAACTGCTTCTGGGTCAACCCTTCCTCGAACTCGGTGGCCCCGGCGCTATAGGTGTATTCACCGGTGCTGAAATCGAACATCAGGGTGCCCTGGCCATCCAGCGGGATGCCGTCGCTCGGGAAGACCGTGGTGCCGTTGCTGCCATCGACGGTATAGGTCGTACCGTATGCGGTGATGCTGTCGAAGCTAATGGCACCATCGCCACCGCTGACGTTATCCGAAACATCACCGCTGACGCTGACCTGAGCCGTATTGGTCAGCGTTTGCTCCAGCTGCGATTCGTCGGTGACGATCAGCGGTTCCTTGCCCTCCTGAACCTGAACGTGCTCTAGGTACTCGTCGGAGACATCGGAGCCGATACCGATGACGTGCAGCTCATCGACATTGGCATCGATGAAGTCTTTCCAGTCTTGGATCGTCGTGTCGTAATCACTATCTACCGCCCACTCGTTCTCGTTCGGCTCGCCATCGGAGAGGAAGTAGCCAATGGTCTGGTCGACATCGCGTCCTGCAAAGTCTACCCCTTCGGTTTCATCGATCGCATCTCGGTAGTCGGTACCGCCAACGTCTACGCCGACCCAGGAATCAGACGCATACACCCCATCGTAGTAGCCGTAATCATTCCAGTGCAGCTCCAGCGACTCGACATAATCGACGGCATCGGAAGCTGACTTCCATCCAACATTTATGGCATCGCTGCCAAACAGGGTGAGATTGACATTCGTGTCTCCCATTTGCTGGTAAGACTCGATGGTCGATATCAGCGACTCCTTGGCAATCTCGAAACGAGTCTTCCCGGTACCGTCTACGCTTTCATCCATCGAACCGGATACATCCAGCGTCAGCACCAGGTCAGTGGCAACGTCACCGACCTCGAGCTCGACCGATTCGTCTTCGCTTTCCGGTACGAGATTCGGCTTCTGCGGGGCTGCCTCACCAGTAATATTGATGTCCAACGAGGACTCCACACTGTCACCGTCTGCATCGGTTACCGTGTAGGTGAAGGTGTCCACCTCCGTTTCGCCCGCTGCCAACTCATCGTAGGCCGACTGATCGAGCTGATAGGTGTAGTTGCCATCAGCATCCACGGTCAGAACGCCATACTGGCCCTGGACCTCAGTTTCTCCGTTACCACTATCGGTACCATCGTTCCAAGCAACCGCATCTTCTTCCGCGGGGCCGTCTGCACCAAAGCCGTAATCCACCTGGCCGGATACATCCGGCGCATCTGAAGAAACCAGCTGCCCCATCAGCTGGAAGCTATTGGAGGCACCTTCATCGGTAAACACCTGATCAACGATATCACCGCTCTGGTCGACAAAACCGATAATCTGGAAATTATAGGTTTCGATTTCACCGCTCTCGGTCGTGATCTCAATCGGCACAATCGCGCTCGCATTGTTGATCGTCACGATATCGCGCGGATCAGAGCCACTATTCGATGTTTCGTTGTGGTCGAAATTGATCGTGTGATCGATGGTTGCATGATAACCATTGATAATCACATCAAGTGACAGATTCAGATCTACAGACTCAATACCCGAACCTGAAGATATCGGGAAGTTATTGTGAGTAAACTCACCCAACTCGAACTTCGAGTTCACCGACACCGACTGCGTGCCGGTCAAATCGTCATTATCATCGAAAGTGTAGTTGCTGGTGCTATCAGTACCGTCCCAGCTCACCACATCGTCCTGCCCAGCAGGCTGGTTGTCGATGTTGACACCGCTGCCACCAGACGCATTCGACCACCCGGCAGTCAGCCCACCTACTTCCAGATCATTCACGATGACAGTCATGTCTTGTGAATCGGAGTTGGATACCGGCACGTCGTCATCGAAGGTGATGTTCAGCTTGCCGTTCGCCGTGCTGCCGTCACTGTCGGTAACCGTGTAGGTGAGCCCGAGGTCCGTCTCGTTCTCGGTGTTGGTCTCGTCATCGGTGTGGCGCACATTGGTCAGCAGGCTCACCGTGTAGTCGCCAGTTTGTGCGTCGGTGAGTTCCACCTGGAACAGGTCTTGCCCGTCGCGCTCACCTCCGTCGATCGTCGCCGTCAGGACGTTGCTGTCAGAATCCCAGGCATAGGTGATGCCCTCCGTGCCCAGCGTACCGCTCTCTCCATCCATCGCGGCGAAGTCGACACGACCGGCACCGTCATCACCATAGGCAAAGGCCAGAGTCCCGCTAAAGGTGGTTTCATCGCCGCCCTGGCCGTCAAGGTCGTTCGGACCTCCCGGATTGCCACCCGCCAGACCATCGTCATCGACGAGCGCGACTACGTCGTCGCCTTCGGGATTGTCGATGGTCGGAGTGTGTGCATCGCCCACTCGTACAGTGACCTGACGCGTCACACGGTCACCGTCCTGATCGAGTACGGTGTACTCGAAGGTCTCGGTGACATCGCCATCGGTGTTGTCGACGCTAGCCGGCGCGGTATAGACCAGTTGTCCAGCGCCATTGATACTCAGGCTGCCTTCGGTATCACCCTGGTTGGTGAAGACGATGTCGCTGAACGAACCGTCCAGACCGTCGGCACCGGCGCTGATGCCCAACGCCTCAGCCGCATCTCCGGCCAGTACGGTTGCCTCGCTGCCTTCTTCGATGGCCCCGTCGTGAGCGTAATTCTCGGCCGTCGGGCCGTCGTCGCTGAAGGTGATCTCCAGGGCTGCATCGCTGGTGGCGCTGTCGCTGTCACCGTCGGCATCCGTGACGGTCTGAACCACCCGGATGCCCGCCGCATCCAGAGTCAGTGCGTCGTCATGGGCAGATGCACTACTACCGTCTTCAAGGTGCTCCAGCGCCTGGTGCTGGGTCACGGTAACCGTACCGTCACTGGCAATCTCGACACTGAACACCGGATCCGTGCTGTCGTCGCCGCCCACGTAACCGGTGTAGCCGGTGACGTTGCCGCCATCGTCGGTGTCGGCAACCAGCTGGATCTCGTTGTTCGCTTCAGAGGTGTCAGCGCCCGCCAAGTAAAGACCGGTAGCGACGCTACTAGCCGCTAGGCTGTAGTTCACCGTGCCGGCACCGTCGGCGCCGTAGGCCGGCGTGGCGAACAGCGCCTTGACGTCATCGGCGTCGATCATGGTGTCGATCGGGCCGTTCTCGAACGCTTCACCGGCCGCCGTTTCGTCCAGCGTGGCGCCGGCTTCGGCCCCGGCTTTCGCGCTGGCATCCGGACCGTCGTCCTTGAAGGTGATCTCCAGGGCTGCATCGCTGGTGGCGCTGTCGCTGTCACCGTCGGCATCGGTAACGGTCTGAACCACCCGGATGCCCGCCGCATCCAGAGTTAGTGCGTCGTCATGGGCAGATGCACTACTACCGTCTTCAGGGTGCTCTAGCGCCTGATGCTGGGTCACGGTAACCGTACCGTCACTGGCAATCTCGACACTGAACACAGGATCCGTGTTGTCGTCGCCACCCACGTAACCGGTGTAGCCGGTGACGTTGCCGCCATCGTCGGCGTCGGCAATCAGCTGGATCTCGTTGTTCGCTTCAGAGGTGTCAGCGCCCGCCAAGTAAAGACCGGTAGCGACACTACTAGCCGCTAAACTGTAGTTCACCGTACCGGCGCCATCGGTCCCATAATCCACGTCGCCGAATAGGTTTGCCACTTCTTCGGCAGCGATCACAGTATTGATCGAGCCATCGGCAAACGCTTCACCTGCATTCGTTTCATCCAGCGTGGCATCTGCACTGACACCCTCCTTCGCACTGACACTG
>JBNJIT010000008.1:0-155234 GCA_051749645.1 Pseudomonadota bacterium | reverse complement strand
ACAAACCCCAACCGCAACCGTTGGCGCCGCGCGCGGGGGGGCCGCGGCCCGCGCTGGGGAAGAGCCATGACTTCAACGCCGACGACGCAACCGTCGACGGCGCAGCACCAGCCGGGCCAAGGGCACCAGTGCCGTCACGCCCAGAACGACGACGGCAGCCACGACCAACAGCGAGGAGCTTCCGGTGTGGGCATGAACTGCCGGTGCACCGTGACCGGAATGGCTCAAAGCAGTACCGCTGGCGAGCAGCAGCAAGGCCGGAGCAAGACGAAAACAACGACGGGAGGGGAACATCATGGCAAGGCTCCTTGTACTGGCGGGGAATGAAAAGCTCATTCGACGGTGACTTCGGGCTGAGGGCGGCGCTCCTGCAACATGCCGCGATCGAGGATGAAGCGGATGATCTCTTCCAAGCCG
This sequence comes from Pseudomonadota bacterium, assembly GCA_051749645.1. Classification (GTDB taxonomy): domain Bacteria; phylum Pseudomonadota; class Gammaproteobacteria; order Pseudomonadales; family Halomonadaceae; genus Halomonas. Next base: position 154,817 of record JBNJIT010000008.1, on the reverse strand, counting down.
ACGCCATCGTAGAGGTTGGTGAAGACGAAGGGGCGTTCGCCGCGCATCGTCTTGGCGTCGCGAGCCATCACCTCGAGCGAGGCGTGCACCTGCTCGGCGATGTCGATCTTGTTGATGATCAAGAGGTCCGATTTGGTGATGCCCGGTCCGCCCTTGCGCGGAATCTTGTCGCCGGCGGAAACGTCGATCACGTACAGGGTGAGGTCTGAGAGCTCGGGGCTGAAGGTGGCCGAGAGGTTGTCGCCACCGGACTCCACGAGTACCAGTTCGAGGCCCGGATGGCGCGCCTGGAGGTCGTCGATGGCGGCGAGGTTCATGGAGGCGTCCTCGCGAATCGCCGTGTGCGGGCAACCGCCGGTCTCCACACCGAGGATGCGATCCGCGGAGAGCGCCTCGTGCTTGAGCAGGAAGTCGGCGTCTTCGCGAGTATAGATATCGTTGGTGACTACGGCGATATCGTAGTGGTCGCGCAGGGCCAGGCAGAGCTGCTTGAGCAGTGCCGTCTTGCCGGAGCCCACCGGGCCACCGACGCCAACGCGTAGGCAATGGGTCATGTCGTTACTCCTCATCATTCTTGAATGCAGCGTGCCTGGACATGGGGACACGCCGACTCACCACGTATTCATCGCAATCAACTCCGAAACAGCCGCGAATACTGGGTCTCGTGCAGGGCGCTGGCCAGGGCCAGGCCGGGCAGCGCCGGACCGAGCTCGTGATCGTCCAGGGTCAGGGCCTCGTCCACCGCGGCCACCAGAGTCGGCTGTAGCCGTTCGACGAGCCGCTGGGCGGCGGTATGCCCCAGCGGCAGCGCCTTGCAAGCCACCGCCAGCTGGTTCTCCAGCCAGGCCCAGGCAAAGCCGAGCAGCGCCTGGCGAACCGGAACACCGCGGCGATGAGCGGCCCAGGCGAAAGTCGTCACGTAACCGGCCCCGTCGGGCATCGCCGGCGCTCCATCCGCAAGATCCTCGGGCAACAGCGCCAGACTGCTCAGCAAACGCACGAGCGAAGCCCCGAGCCGGGCATCCTCGGCGGCGAGCTCGGCAGTCTCGCGGTTGGCGGCAAGCCAGGCATCCCACTCGGCCACGGCCAGACCGTCGCCGCTCGCCCAGGCCACCTGCAGCCGCGCCAGCGCCGGCAGCTCGCAGCGGGTCAGGCCGTCATCCAGCACACCCTCGAGCCACTCGCCGAGGCTCGCTTCGTCGCTGACCCAGCCCAGCTCGAAGGCGCTCTCCAGGCCCTGGGAGAAGGCGAAAGCGCCGATGGGTAGCGCCGGACTGACCAGTTGCAGCAGGCCCAGCAATGCCAGATCGTCGTCTTGCCCTCCGCTCGGCAAGCCGCCCGGTTCAGTGAGCATGGTGATGTCCATGGTCGTGATCATGATGGTGGCCATGGGCGTGGCCTCCCAACTGCTGATAGGCGCCGGGCTCCGGATCGAAGGGTGCATCGAAGCGCTCGAGGCTCGCCCCCAATCGTTCGGCCAGCTCCTCCAGCACGTGGTCCGGTGGAAAGCGCACGAAGCCGCCGCCTTCGTCCTCGCCCAGCGCCAGCTGCACGTGGCGATTGCCCAGGTGGTAGGCAAGCCGCGCCAGTGGCAGGCCGGCGGCGATGCGGGCGGTGACCACCGGCTCGTCGGCCGCCCTGACGACCACTACCTCGCCGCTCGCGGCACGCAGGCACTCGCCGTCGCGCAGCACCGGACCGCGGTCGAGGAAGAGCCCCAGCTCGCGCCCGGCATCGCTTACTGCCTTGAGACGACCCAGCACGCGCCGCTCATAGGGCAGCGTCAGGGTGTCGGCCTCCTGGCTCGCTTCGATGGGCCCCAGGCGTTCGGTCAGTTTCAGCATTGCTATTGCCTCAGTGAAGTTGTCCGCGGCTGATCCGGCGGCAGGCCTCCGCGAGGGCGCTGTATATACATCCCTGTACGCTACTTTTGCCATCCATGGCAAAAGACCCTCGCTCCGGCCTACCCCCGGCGCCGCTTGCCTTGTTCGTCGTCGCCCGAATCTCAGAAAAGGTGGTAACGCTGCGCCAATGGCAGCTCAGTGGCCGGCTCACAGGTCAGCAGCTCACCGTCGCAGTGCACTTCATAGGTCTGCGGGTCGACCTCGAGGTCCGGGCAGGCATCGTTGAGCTTCATGTCGCTCTTGCGCACGCCGCGCACGTTCTTGCACGCCGAGAGCTCGCTGGCGAGCCCCAGCTTCTCCTTGACTCCGCCATCCAGCGCCGCCTGGCTGACGAAGGTCAGGCGCGTCTGGCTCGCCGCACGCCCGAGGGCACCGAACATGGTCCGGTAGTGAACCGGCTGCGGAGTGGGAATGGAAGCGTTGGGATCGCCCATGGGCGCGGCAGCGATCATGCCGCCCTTGATGATCATGGCCGGCTTGGTACCGAAGAAGGCGGGCTTCCAGAGAACCAGGTCGGCGAGCTTGCCCACCTCCACCGACCCCACCTCGTGGTCGATACCGTGGGTAATGGCCTGATTGATGGTGTATTTGGCGATGTAGCGCCTGGCACGAAAGTTGTCGGCACCGAGCGCCCGATCCTCGGGCAGCAGGCCGCGCTGTACCTTCATCTTGTGAGCGGTCTGCCAGGTCCGGCAGATCGACTCCCCTACCCGCCCCATGGCCTGGGAGTCGGAGGCGATCATCGAGATCACCCCCAGGTCGTGGAGGATGTCCTCGGCGGCGATGGTTTCGCGGCGGATGCGCGAGTCGGCAAAGGCTACGTCCTCGGGAATCTTGGGATCCAGGTGGTGGCACACCATCAGCATGTCGAGATGCTCGTCGATGGTATTCACCGTATAGGGCCGCGTCGGGTTCGTGGAGGACGGCAGCACGTAGGGCTTGGCACAGGCAGTGATGATGTCCGGCGCATGGCCACCCCCGGCGCCTTCGGTGTGGTAGGTATGAATGCAGCGTTCCTTGAAGGCAGCCAGCGTATCCTCCACGAAGCCCGACTCGTTGAGGGTGTCGGTGTGGATGGCGATCTGGACATCGTAGCGCTCGGCCACGGCAAGGCAGTTGTCGATGGCCGCCGGTGTGGTCCCCCAATCCTCGTGCAGCTTGAGACCCATGGCACCGGCTTCGAGCTGCGCTTCCAGGGCTTCGGGCAGGCTCGAGTTACCCTTGCCGAGAAAGCCGATATTCATCGGCAGATCGTCGACGGCCTGCAGCATCTTGCCGATGTGCCACTCGCCGGGCGTGCAGGTAGTGGCATTGGTGCCAGTGGCCGGCCCGGTGCCACCGCCCAGCATGGTGGTTATCCCGCTCATCAGTGCTTCCTCCACCAATTGCGGGCAGACGAAGTGGATGTGGGCGTCCAGGCCACCGGCAGTGAGGATCTTGCCTTCCCCGGCGATCACCTCGGTACCCGGACCGATGACGATCTCCACGTCCGGCTGGGTATCCGGGTTGCCGGCTTTGCCGATGGCCGCAATGCGCCCATTCCGAATGCCCACGTCGGCCTTGACGATGCCCCACCAGTCGAGGATCAGTGCATTGGTGATCACGGTATCCACCACACTGTCGTCATGGCGCTGGCTCTGCCCCATGCCATCGCGAATCACCTTGCCACCGCCGAACTTCACCTCGTCGCCGTAGTGGGTGGCGTCGCTCTCCACTTCGATCCACAGCTCGGTATCGCCCAAGCGCACCCGGTCACCCACGGTGGGACCGTACATGTCGGCATAGGCCTGACGGCCGATCGTGTTGGTCATGCGTCACCTCCATCGAGCTTGCCCATCACCTCGCCCCGGAAGCCGTAGACGTGGCGTCGACCGACGTAGGGGATCAGCGTCACTTCACGGGTCTGACCGGGTTCGAAGCGGATCGCCGTGCCGGCGGCCACGTCGAGGCGATAACCACGCGCCTTGTCACGGTCGAAGCGCAGCGCCGGATTGGCCTCGGCGAAGTGATAGTGGGATCCCACCTGGATCGGCCGGTCGCCGGTGTTGGCGACCTCGACGGTAATCCGCTCGCGCCCTTCGCAGAGTTCGATCTCGCCGTCCTTGAGTTGGTATTCACCGGGAATCATCGAGCTCTTCCCCCTTCGTTTATGGCTGCTTAAGAACAGCTAAAACTGAGCGAACGAAGGCCAGGCAAGGCGGCGAGCGGCAAAAAGCGGAGTTTACTGTAGTAAATGAGCATTTTTTGTCGCGATGCCAACACAGCATGGCCGAGTGCAGCCAGTTTTAGACGATCGGTTCGTGGACGGTGACCAGCTTCGTGCCGTCGGGGAAGGTGGCCTCCACCTGCACCTCGTCGACCATTTCCGCAACCCCCTCCATGACGTCGTCGCGAGAGAGAATCTCACGCCCGGTGCTCATCAGCTGAGCCACGCTCTTCCCGTCGCGGGCGCCCTCCAGGATCTCGAAGCTGATCAGCGCCACTGCCTCCGGATAGTTGAGCTTCAAGCCGCGCGCCAGGCGACGCTCGGCCAACTGGGCCGCCGAAAACAACAGCAGCTTGTCCTTGTCTCTAGGGGTCAGTTCCATAGCAGTAGCTCCCAAACCATGTCGTTTGCATTCGACGCCCAGGTTGTTGCAACCGAGCTCGAAGAGCGGCGCTCCGCGCCTGGAAGCGGGAAGCTGGAAGAAACTCCATAACCTCGATACCGGAGACTTCCAGCTTCTGGCTTCAAGCTTCCAGCTCCCATCAGGTTCTCCAGATCCGTGGCACACAGGCCTCACGGCCGATCAGCCTCGGTCGCAAGACTTTCCAGGCCGCCTCGCACAGCTGCCAGGCCTCGTTGCGCTCGTGTCCCAGGTAACGCAGCAACAACACGCCGTGGCGCACCGTGACCGCCCAGCGGGGCGAGGCCGGCAGGGCCTGTCGCAAGGCACCGATGGCGTCGGCCTCGTCATCCAGTCCCACCGTCCAGAGCGTGGCCTGGACGCTGGACCCGCCCTGCCCCCAATGACCGGCAAAGCGGGGATGGTGAGGATCCAGCGGCTGGCGCTCCAACCACAGCGGCTTGCCGTCACGGGTCACACGAAAGCGCTGGTCGATGCCGCCAGAGACATAGGGCAAGCCACTTGCCGGGCGCCCCAGCGCCAGCACCTCCCAGCCCAGGCAGCGCGCCCCCGCTGCCAGTTCGATCTCCGTTGTCTGCTCGCCCGAGGTACCGTCGAAGGCGATCGTCTCCTGGGGCAGCCACTCCAACACACCGCCATCGGCAACGTTCAGCCGGACATGCTGCCGCCAGGCCACGCCATGGCTATCGGCCGCGTAGAGCTTGTTGGCCGCAGGGGTGGTCAACAGCGTCTGCGCCCCCGCCTCGACCCGCGCCGCAATGGCCAACACATCGCCACTGACCAGTCCTCCGGGGGGATGCAGCAAATAGACATGGCAGGTACCTTCGCGTCCCTCGGGATGAAAAGGTCGCTGTACGCGAAGTGGACCCTGATGTCGTGCGGTGACCATCCGCGTGACATCCCGACGGGCCGCGAAACCGAGCTCGAGAGAGGCCGCCCAGCGCCGCCCGGCATCGAAACGGTGGCCTGACTCTAAACGACGTGGGATGGCACGCGGGATGGCCGTCATCGGCTGAGAACCTGTGTACGCGGTGGCTTTACTCTCTCCCTCAGCAAGCTGCGTACCAAACTGGTGAAACAGCCATTAAACCGTTTCCAAACAGAAGGTTATCTTTTTTTCGAGGAGAGACCCGGATACCCGCCCGCACCATCAGCGTTCATCCATGGCCGACTCCGGCACCAACCTGGTTCATCGCTCCCGCCAGCGCACCGCCATGAGGCAAAAGGCCTGCCACAGCAAAAACCGAGACGGGCCGCCCGCAGCCCGCAGCCCGCAGCCCGCAGCCCGCAGCCCGCAGCCCGCAGCCCGCAGCCCGCAGCCCGCAGCCCGCAGCCTCAAAGCCTAGACCGTCAGATGCTCCTTGATCAGCGCGTCCGACAGTTCCCCGATGGCCCCCTTGGCTACCGGCCGGCCACGATCCATGATCACGAAACGGTCGGCGTACTTGCGAGCGAAGGGCAGCTTCTGTTCCACCAGCAGCACGGTAAGGCCATCCTCGACGATCAGCTTGCGAATTACCTCGCCGATCTGGGTGACGATATTGGGCTGTATGCCCTCTCCCGGTTCGTCGAGAATCAGCAGGCGCGGCTCGAGCACCAGGGCCCGGCCGATGGCCAGTTGCTGCTGCTGTCCGCCGGAGAGATCGCCCCCGCGGCGGTGGCGCATCTCCGCGAGCACCGGGAAGAGCTCGAAGACCCGCTCGGGAATGCCGCCACGGCCGTCGCCACGGGCGGCAAGACCCGTGCGCAGGTTCTCTTCCACGGTAAGCAGCGGGAAAACCTGCCGTCCCTGGGGCACGTAGCCGATGCCCAGCCGCGAGCGCGCCTCCACAGGGCGTTGGGTCAGTTCGACATCGCCGGCATAGCGGATACTGCCGGAGCTCACCGCAACTTCACCCATGATCGCCTTCATCAGGGTGGTCTTGCCCACCCCGTTGCGTCCCATCACACAGGTGCACTGCCCCTCTGGCACCTCGAGATCGAGGTCCCAGAGGGTGTGGCTCTCACCGTAGAACTGGTTGAGGGAGTCGACGCTGAGCATCAGGCGGCCTCCTCTTCGACGCCCAGGTAGACCTCGATGACATCGGGGTCGCTCGATACCCGGTCCATGCTGCCCTCGGCCAGCACGCTGCCCTGGTGCAGCACCGTCACCTGACGGGCAATGGAGCGCACGAATCCCATGTCATGCTCGACCACCACCACCGACTGCTTGCCCTCGCCGGCCAGGCCGGTGAGGAGCTCGGCGGTGCGCTCCATCTCCTGCTCGGTCATGCCGGCCACCGGTTCGTCGACCAGCAGCAGGCGCGGCCGCTGCATCAGCAACATGCCGATCTCCAGCCACTGCTTCTGGCCGTGAGACAGAATCCCTGCCGGCCGGCGGCGCAGATCGACCAACCCGATGGTGGCGAGCACCTCCTCGATGCGATCGCGAACCTCACCGGTCATGCGTGCGGTCAACGTCGGCAGGATGCGCTTGTCGGCAGCCATGGCCAGCTCCAGGTTCTCGAACACGCTGAGCGCCTCGAACACCGTCGGCTTCTGGAACTTGCGACCGATCCCCAGGCTGGCGATTTCCGGCTCGTTCATGGCCAGCAGATCGTGACGACTGCCGAACCACACCTTGCCGGTGTCGGGGCGCGTCTTGCCGGTGATGATGTCCATCATGGTGGTCTTGCCGGCGCCATTGGGGCCGATGATGCAGCGCAGCTCGCCGTCGTCGATGGTCAGATTGAGATTATCGATGGCCTTGAAACCATCGAAGCTGACGGTCACGTCCTCCAGGTAGAGGATCGGCCCATGACGCACGTCCACGGGAGAGGCCGCCGGCACCAGGAAGTCGAAGACCCGGTCACGGTCGGCAAGAGAACGTAGAAGACTCATGCACTTGCCTCCTGGTGAGTGACGGCGTCATCCGACGAGTGGCGCTTGATGCGGTAGGCGAGCAGACCCGCCACACCCTGGGGAAGAAACACGGTGACCAGCACGAACATGCCCCCCAGAGCGAACAGCCAGGCGTCGGGCATGACCCCGGTGAACACCGTCTTGGCATAGTTGACGAGAATCGCCCCGATTACGGCGCCATAGAGGGTCGCCCGACCGCCCAGCGCCACCCACAGCACGATCTCGATGGAGAAGATCGGCTCGAACTCGCTCGGGTTGATGATGCCCACCTGGGGCACGTACAGCGCCCCTGCCACCCCGGCAAGCATCGCCGAGACCACGAAGACGAAGAGCTGGAAGCGCTCGACCCGGTAGCCGAGAAAGCGCGTGCGCGCCTCGGCATCACGGGTGGCCACGCACACCCGGCCGAGCTTGCTGACGACGATGGCTCGGCAGAGCACGTAGCCCAGCGCCAGGGCTACGCCGGTGGCGATGAACAGTCCAAGGCGCGTGGCATCGCTGCGCAGGCTGAAACCCAGGATATCGCGGAAGTCGGTCAATCCGTTGTTGCCGCCGAAGCCCATCTCGTTGCGAAAGAAAGCCAGCATCAGGGCGAAGGTCATCGCCTGGGTGATGATGGAGAGATACACCCCGGTGACTCGCGAGCGGAAGGCCAGCCAACCGAATACCAGTGCCAGCGCCCCCGGAGCCAGCAGCACCATGGCGAACGCGAACCAGGCCATGTCGAAGCCCTGCCAATACCAGGGCAGGCTCTCCCAGTTCAAGAACACCATGAAATCCGGCAGAACCGGATCACCGTAGGTGCCGCGATCGCCGATCTGACGCATCAGGTACATGCCCATGGCATAGCCGCCCAGGGCGAAGAAGGCGCCATGGCCCAGGCTGAGTATCCCCAGATACCCCCAGACCAGATCCACCGCCACGGCCAGTAGCGCATAGCTCAGATACTTGCCGAACAGATTGACGGTATACGCCGTGACGTGCAGGGGATGACCGGCCGGTACGGCCAAGTGCAGCACGGTGACCAGCACCAGAGCCGCCAGCAGTACCCCGATGAACAGTTGTGTCGAGCGCTCGCTGAAGGGTCTCAGCAGCCAGGATCGCGCTTGCATGATCAGCCCTCCGCCGCGCGGCCCTTCTGCGGAAAGAGTCCGCGGGGGCGTTTCTGGATGAACAGGATGATGAAGACCAGCACGATGATCTTGGCGAGCATGGCACCCGCCCAGGGTTCGAGTACCTGGTTGATCACGCCCAGCGACAGACCCGCCACCAGGGTGCCCCACAGGTTACCGACGCCCCCGAAGACCACCACCATGAAGGAGTCGATGATGTAGTTCTGTCCGAGATTGGGCCCCACGTTGGTGAGCTGGGAGAGCGCTACGCCGGCCAGACCCGCGACCCCTGAGCCCAGCGCAAAGGTCAGGATGTCGACACGGGTGGCGCGGATTCCCATGGAACGAGCCATGGCACGATTCTGGGTCACCGCGCGCACCTCGAGGCCGAGCCGGGTACGGCGCATCACCAGCATCAGGCCGACGAACACTAGCAGCGCGAAGCCCAGCACCACCATCCGGTTGAGGGTCAACGATAGGGCATCGTTGACTGCCAGCGAACCGCTCATCCACTCCGGCGTCACCACGCTGCGGTTCTGTGGTGAAATCACCGTACGCACCAATTGCTGAAGAATCAGGCTGACGCCGAAGGTCGCCAGCAGCGTCTCCAGCGGACGCCCCTTGAGGAACTGGATCACCCCCCGCTCGATGGCCACGCCGGCCAGCGCCGATACGAGAAAACCGGCGGGAATCGAGAGAAGCAGCGCTACCCCGGGCTGGCCGGGCAGCAACTGCTGCACCGCCCAAGTGGTATAGGCGCCCAGCATGATCAGCTCACCGTGGGCCATGTTGATCACCCCCATGACCCCGAACGTGATGGCCAGGCCGATGGCGGCCAGCACCAGCACCGAGCCCATGGAGAGACCGAAATACAGAGTCTCGGCCGCGCGGTTGAGCTGGAGCTGTTGCTCGATGCTGCCCAGCGCGTCCCGGGCCGCTATGGCCACTTGCGGATCGTCGCCGGTGGCGGCCCGATTGAGTGCCACCCGCACCCGCGGATGCAGGCTACCCTCGAGTTCGGCGACGGCTTTCAGCTCGCCCTGCTCGAGGCGATGGATCGCCAACGCCAGGCTCAGGCGCTCACGCACCCGGTCGTCACTGGCCTCCTCGATCACCTCGGCCAACGGCCCCGCCAGGTCGTCATCCACCTCGCCCAGCAGGCGCTCGGCGGAAGCGCGGCGCCGCTCGAGATCCGGCGAGTAGAGATCCACCACGGCCAGCGCACTGCGCAGTTGGTTGCGCAGGGCATTGTTGATGCCGATCCGATCCAGCTCGCGACGCGACATCTCGCCCAGCGTCTCACCGGTCAGAGCATCCGCTACCGGCCAGTCACGGCCGCGGTTGTCGAGCACCACCACGAAGCGTCCGCCATCGGTGCGCTGCAGGCGCCCATCCAGCAGAGCCTGCAGCCAGTCGCGGGCGCGTTCGTCATCGCTGCGTACGATGGCCTCGACGGCCTCGCTCTTGGCGGCGTAGCTATCCACATCCAGCGCCTCGAGCAATGCCACTGCCTGGTCATCGGCCTCCTGGGCCAGCGCTGCCGGGAAGTGGACAACGCTCAACAACAAGCCCATGAGCAGCAGCCAGGGCCAGCCAACCACCCCACCAGCTCCGGTCGATGGCGACCATGGCAAGGGGAAATTCCTCATTGGGGCTTTCCTCTGAAATCATCGGGAAGGCGTGCTCCCTCGCTGCCCGGCCGGGCAGCGAGGGGATGGCAATTACTCCGCCAGGGCCGCTTCGGCTTCTTCGGCCGCTGTGCTGCCACCGCAAGAACCGTTGGCCACGTTGAAGTTGCCGCAGCGCATCGGCGCACGCCAATCGGCGATGAGGTCCCGCGAGCCGGGCAGGTAGTCCGACCAGGCATCGCCAGCCACCGTAGAGGGGGTCTGCCAGACGATATCGAACTGTCCGTTATCCTGGATCTCGCCGATCAGCACCGGCTTGGTGATGTGGTGATTGGGCATCATCGCCGCATAACCGCCGGAGAGGTTGGGCACCGTCACGCCGATGATGGCATCCTTGACCGCATCGACATCGGTCGTCCCGGCCTTGCGTACCGCCTCGGTCCACATGTTGAAACCGATGTAGTGAGCTTCCATGGGATCGTTGGTCACCGCCATCTCGTCGCCGGTGTACTCGATCCAAGCGTCGATGAAGTCATAGTTGGCATCGGTGTCGACGCTCATGAAGTAGTTCCACGCCGCCAGGTGGCCCACCAGCGGGCCGGTATCGATCCCCGTGAGCTCCTGTTCGCCCACCGAGAAGGCGACCACCGGAATATCGGCGGCATCGATGCCCTGGTTGGCCAGTTCGGTGTAGAAAGGCACGTTGGCATCGCCGTTGATGGTGGAAACCACCGCGGTCTTCTTGCCTTCGCTGCCGAAGCGGCGAATGTCGGAGACGATGTTCTGCCAGTCGGAGTGACCGAAGGGCGTGTAGTTGACCATGATGTCCTCTTCCGCCACGCCGAACTCATCCTGGAGATAGGCGGAAAGAATGCGGTTGGTGGTCCGTGGGAACACATAGTCGGTGCCGGCCAGCACCCAGCGTTCCACGCCCACCTGATCGTGTAGATAGTTGATGGCGGGGATCGACTGCTGGTTGGGTGCGGCGCCGGTGTAGAAGACGTTCTCGGAGGATTCCTCCCCCTCGTACTGTACCGGGTAGAACAGCAGGCCATTGAGCTCCTCGACAACCGGCAGTACCGACTTGCGCGACACCGATGTCCAATTGCCGAAGATGACATCGACCTCCTCCTGGGCCAGCAGCTCGCGGGCCCGCTCGGCGAACAGCGGCCAGTCCGAGGCCGGGTCGACCACCACCGCCTCCAACTGCCGGCCCAGCAGACCGCCTTCGGCATTCTGCTGTTCGATCAACATCTCCACGGTGTCCTTGAGTACCGTTTCGCTGATGGCCATGGTCCCGGATAGGGAGTGCAGAACACCGACCTTGATCGGATCGTCCTCCTGAGCCAGGGCGGGGGAAACAACGCCCAGGCCCAGCAGGGAAGCGGCAAACCAGAGAGAGGGGGGAGCCTTGCGATGGGAAGTGGTCACTTGAACCTCCTTGCTCCCTTCTTGAAGAAGGGGCTCGTTGTGGTGATGGCGTCCTGAACGTCGACGCGACGAACCGAACGCAGAACTGCACCCAGACAACTGCAAGGTTTGCGCCACCTGCTCCAACGAGGAGGTGAAAGTCATTTTTCATCAACGCACTGGAAAATCGCCCGATCACCGGCCCGCTGGCGGACGCACGTTCGCGGTGCAAAAAATCGCTCTACCCGACGCGACTCGCACCATGGCACCGCACCACGCGGTTCCGGCTGCACCGCCCTGACGCCTGCAAAAAAGTGGGGAGCGTCGATCGCCTCGACGCTCCCCGAGTGGGTCGCCATGCCGTGAGGTCAGTCGCTTCCGGAATTGCCCGTGCCCGTGGCGACGCGCATACGCCGACGCAGGATGGGCCCCACGATATAGGGCAGGATCAGTCCCAGCCCCGCGAAGACCCACAGCCCGATGGCCAGGCCGCTGTTCCACAGAATGGTCCAGTCACCGTCGGAGATGTCCATGGCATGGCGCAGATTCTTCTCCATCTCCGGCCCCAACAGCAGCCCGAGGATGATCGGCACCAGCGGAATCTCCAACTTGCGGAAGATGTACCCGGCAACGCCGAATGCCACCATGAAGTACAGATCGAACACGGTGTTGCTGATCGAATAGATGCCCACGAAGGCGATCATGGTGACGATCGGCAGCAGATACATCGGCGGCACCGACAGCAGCTTGACGAAGATGCCCACCAGCGGAATGTTGAGCACCAGCAGCAGGAAGTTGCCGATCAGCAGTGCCGCGATCACGCCCCAGACGATGTCGGCGTTCTGAGTGAACATCAGCGGCCCGGGAGTGATGTTCAGCGAGATCAGCAGCGCCAGCAGCACCGCGGTGGTGCCGCTGCCCGGCACGCCCAGCGTCAGCATGGGTACCAGCGCCCCACTCGAAGCGCCGTTGTTGCCCGCCTCGGGGCCGGCCACGCCGCGCGGGTCGCCCTTGCCGAAGTACCCCTTCTTGCCGACCACCTTCTTCTCCAGGGTATAGCCGATGAAGCTCCCCAGCGAAGCCCCGGCGCCAGGGAGTACCCCCGCGATGAAGCCCAGCACGCCACCCCGGAAGCTGGACGGCAGGATGTTGCGAATGTCCTTCCAGGTGAGCGAAAGCTTGTTGACGGCCATCTTCTCCTTGCCGCCCCCGGCCTTCTCCTCGATGAAGAACAGCAGCTCGGAAATGGCGAAGAGCCCGACGATGGCGATGATGAAGTCGATGCCCTCGTAGAGCTCCATGGTGCCAAAGGTGTAGCGCTGCACACCCGTGGAGTCGATGCCCACGGTGGAAATCATCAGGCCGATGGCGGCCGCCACCACGGTCTTCATGGGGTTCTTGCCGGTGATGCCGCCCAGGGTGGCAAAGGCCAGCAAGAAGAGCGCGAAATACTCGGCCGGGCCGAAGGTCAGGGCAAAATTTGCCAGCAGCGGCGCCAGCAGAATCAACCCGATGGTGGCGACCAAGCTGCCGATGAAGGAGGCCACGGCGGAGATGGCCAGCGCCTCGGAGGCCTTGCCCTGCTGCGCCATGGGATAGCCGTCGAGGCAGGTCATCATCGCCGGTTCGTCACCGGGGATGTTCAACAAAATCGACGAGATGCGTCCGCCGTACATGGCCCCGGCGTAGACCGCGGTAAGCATGATCAGCGCGGTTTCCGGAGCAAGCCCCAGGGTGAAGGCCAGCGGGATCAGTATCGCTACGCCGTTGGCCGGCCCGAGCCCTGGCAGCGCCCCGATCAGGGTGCCGAGAAAGGCGCCCATCAGAGCGAACATCAGGTTGTGCGGGGCGAGCGCCACGCCAAAACCGTCGATCAGAAAGCCCAGGGTTTCCATCAGCTCACCTCCAGGAACGAGAGAAGACCCAGCGGCAGCGAGAGGTCGAGGGCGAAGCTGAACAGCAGGAACACCACCACGCCGGACACCACGCCCGTGGCATAGGCCTTGAGCGGAACCGCACCCATGCGCCAGCACAGGGTACCCACGGCCAGCGCCGTGCTGACGATGAAGCCCAGCGGCTGCAGCAGCGCCGCATAGAGCAGCAACACCACCACGGCGACGACCAGCTCGAGGCCGGTACGGCTCCACGGCCAGGCGTTATCCGGGTCGGGACGCACGATCATATAAAGGCTGGATAGGCCCAGCACCACGGCCAGCAGATAGGGAAAGGTTTCGGGGCCAATGCTCTCGGCCCCGCCGAACGGCTCGGGAAACTGGCTGGCGCCCCAGCCGTACGCAACGGCCAGGACGAGCATCAGAACCCCGAAAATGCGGTCGTTGAAGGTCATCACTGGATCAGCCCGATGTCCTTGGAGAGGGTTTCGATGTCTTCGATCTGCTCGGTCACGAAGGTCTCGAACTCACCGGCACTCATGTGGAACGGCATCAGGCCATTGTTGGTCATCACCTCCTGCCACTCTTCGCTCTGGTAGATGGTGTCCATGGCGTCGATCCAGTACTGCTTGGCCTCGTCGGAGATCTCCGCCGGCATGTAGAAGCCGCGCCAGTTGGGGCCCAGCGCCTCGATGCCCTGTTCCATGGCGGTGGGAATATCGCTGAACTCACCCGGCAGACGCTCTTCGGCGAGTACGGCGAGCACACGCAGATCGCCGGAGTCCATGAACCCCTGGGCCTCGCTGATATCGCCGGTAAAGGCATCCACGTGACCACCGACCACCTGGGTCATGGCTTCGCCGCCGTTGTTGTAGGAGAGATAGGGAATGCGTGGCAGGTTCTCGACCCCGGCAGCATCCGCCGCGATCAGCACCTTGAGGTGATCCCAGCCGCCTTTGGCGCTGCCACCGGCGAACTTGACGCTACGCGGATCTTCCTGCAGCGCCTCCATCAGTTCGGGCAGATCGTCGTACTCGGAATCGTCGGCCACGGCAATCACGCCGTAGTCCGCGCCCAGGGCACCGATCCAGTTGACCATGTCGGCGGTCATGTCCGGAAACTGACCCTGGGCCAGACGCGTGGTGGTGGCCGTGGAAGCCGCCACCAGCAGTTGCTCATCGCCGGCTCGCTTGCTGACGGTATGGCCGTAGGCCACGCCGCCACCCGCACCAGCCATGTTCACGGTCTGCACGCTGCGCGGCACGATGTCGAGCTCCTCCATCACCTTGCCCACGCTGCGGCAGGTGAAGTCCCAGCCACCGCCCGGATCGGCAGGTGCCAGACACTCCACTTTGCCCTGGGGCTCGAAAGCCACGGCCGTGCCGGCACTCACGGTTAGGGTCGCAATGGCAATCAGTTTGAGCGGCGTTCTCATGGACATTGTTATCGTCCTCTTGGTCGGTCGTGATGGAATGCAAGATTCGACTTGCGGGTCGCTGTCACCTACCTTACAATTCTGTAAGGCAGAACAACGTTCTTCAGGATGGAAAGCTAGGCGCCGGGCTCACCAGCGTCAACGCCCCTCCCGTAAATTGCGACGAAAGTTCAACGCTGCTTCTTCACCCGCAGGAGACACGACACGCCATGGCACAGGATCGCGTGGAAGCCGTGGAACGCGCACTCACGGTGCTCGACACCTTCGACTCTCCCCAGGAAACCTTCAGCCTGGCCGAGCTGGCCCAGGCTACCGGCTTCTACAAGAGCACCCTGCTGCGCCTGCTCGGCTCGCTCGCCCGCTTCGACTACGTGCAGCGTGCAGCCGACGGCCGCTGGCAGCTCGGCCCCACGCCGTTGCGCCTGGCACGCCGCCATCCGCCCAGCCGCCACCTCGCGGCACGGGTGCAGCCACTGCTCGACCGACTGGCCGCCACGACGGGCGAGACTGCCGCCCTGCTGGAAGCCCAGGGCGGGCACGTCGAAGTCCGTCTCGCCGCACTGCCCGACACCCCCTTGCGCCACGACCTGCGCCCCGGCAGCCGCTGGCCGCTGCTCGACGAGTCAACCCCCTGCCCCGACCTGCCCGGCGGCACCATGATCGTGCAAAGGCTGGCCATGCCGCCCGGCGAACCATCGCGCTGGCTGGCGCTCTCCGGCCCGGCCGGGCGTCTGGTGGCCGAACAGGCCACCATCGCTCTGACGGCTGCCGAGCGGGCACTGATCGCCCATCCTGCCGAGACGCCCGTCGCAGAGGCCACGACATGAACCTGCTGCTGGTGGAAGACGATCCGCTGCTGGCCGAGACGCTGGTGGATGCCCTGACGCTGGCCGGTTATACCGTCACGCACTGGGCCGACGGCCACACCGCCCATCGGCGGCTCCTGCGGCGCGAGCACGGTCATGAGTTGATACTGCTCGACCTCAATCTG
The DNA here is from genome assembly GCA_051749645.1 of Pseudomonadota bacterium. GTDB lineage: Bacteria > Pseudomonadota > Gammaproteobacteria > Pseudomonadales > Halomonadaceae > Halomonas. The sequence goes on along the minus strand of JBNJIT010000008.1, from coordinate 138,917 downwards.
CCCAGCGTCGGTGGCCTGGAAGTTCTGGCCGCACTGCGTGGCCACGACCGCGACACGCCGGTGCTGATTCTCACCGCACGAGGGGCCATAGAAGACCGCGTGCAAGGCCTCGACCTGGGCGCCGACGACTACCTGGCCAAACCCTTCGCCCTCGACGAACTCGAGGCGCGAGTGCGCGCCCTGCTGCGCCGGCGCGAGCGAGGCCAGATACTGCAGGTCGGACCGCTGACCTTCGACGGTCTGGCCCAGCGCTTCACCCTCGACGGCGATTCGCTCTCCCTGCCACCCCGCGAACAGCGCCTGCTGGCCTGCCTAATGCGCCATGCCAGCGAACCGGTGGACAAGACCCGTCTGGCCGAAGAGGCCTTTCAGGGCGAACCCATGGGCGACAACGCCATCGAGGTCTACGTGCACCGTCTGCGCAAGCGTCTCGCCGACAGCGGGGTAGCGCTGCGCACGGTGCGCGGCCTGGGTTATCTGCTGGAGGGCGTGTGAAGCGCGGCGACAGCCTCTATCGCCGGCTGCTCACCTGGCTGCTGGTGCCCGTACTCATTCTGGGAGGCCTAATGGTGGCACAGGCCTGGCTGGAAGCACGGCGTACCGCCGACCGAGCCTTCGACCGGCTGCTCGAAGCTGCCAGTCTTGCCATTGCCGAGCAGGTGCAGTGGCAGGACGACCGCCTGTGGCTCGACCTGCCCCCGGCCGCCCTGGAAATGCTCGCCACCGATGCCGAAGAGCGGGTGTTATACAGCCTGGTGGATCGCAAAGGGCGTTTCATCACCGGCAATGCCGAACTGCCCGACGCCCCTCGAAGCAACCGCGAGAGCGACGACACCCTGCTCTTTCGAGACCTGGAGTGGCAGGGGCTGACGTTACGCCAGGGTATACGCCGCTCGCAGCTGGAGGACTGGCGGCAAAGCGAACCTTTCGAAGTTCGCGTGGCGCACAGCCGCGAAGGACGCAATGCCCTGGCTCATGAGCTGTTGCGTGGCAATCTCGCCTATATCCTGGCCATGGCGGCACTCGCCGTGGCCGTACTGCTGCTGGCCATTCGCGCCGCGCTGACGCCTCTGACGCGACTGCGGCGCGCCATCCGCACCCGCGATCCGCGCACGCTGGCACCGCTCGACCTGACGCTGCCCCGCGAGCTCGCCGAACTGCGCGAAACCCTCAACGACCTCTTGGCACGCATGCGCCGGGTGCGCGCCAACCAGGAACGCTTCATCGGCGACGCCTCCCACCAGCTGCGCACGCCACTGGCCGGGCTCTCGGCTCATGCCGAGCTGGCGCTACGCCACGACGATCCACAACGCTGGCGGGAGGCGCTCGTCACCATGCAGGCCACCAGTGCACGTACCGCGCGGCTCGCCATGCAGCTGCTATCGTTGACCCGGCTGGACAATCCCGAGTACACGCCCGAGCTAAGCGAACTCGACCTCGCCGCCATGGCTCGACAGGCGGTGCGCGATCACTGGGCACACTGCCACCGGGACGGCATCGACCTGGGCGTTGAAGGCGACAGCGGGCCGGTACCGGTTCACGGTGTCACTTGGCAGCTCGACGAAGCGCTGGGCAATCTGATCGACAACGCCCGGCGCTACGGCGCCCGGCACATCACCGTACGCACCCGGACCCAGCCGCCCACCCTGGAAGTCGAGGACGACGGCCCCGGCATCCCCGAATCGCGCCGCCTGCTGGTGCTACGCCCTTTTCACCGCGGTCAGCATGACAGCGAGGGCTCCGGCCTGGGCCTGGCCATCGTCGACGGCATCGCCCGCACCCATGGCGCCCGGCTACGCTTGACCGACGGACCAGGAGGGCATGGCCTGATCGTATCGCTGACCTTTCCCCGGGAGGCCCCATGACCGCCACGGCCCTGCGGCATCTGACGAGCGCCCTGCTACTCACCTGGTGGAGCCTTACAGCGAGCGGCGAGGAAACACTGCACTTGCCCGCCGAGCCCGATGCGGGACAGGCACGACCGCTGGTCATCCATGCGGCCCTGGATTTGCCCCAGGCACGCCCGCTGCTCGAGGATTTTCACCGTCGCCATCCGCACGTCGAACTCACCTATCGCAACCTGACCACGCTCGAACTTCACCAACGTTTCCTCGACGCGCCAGACGCCGCCGACGTGGTTCTCTCCTCGGCCATGCCATGGCAGTATCGTCTGGCCAACGACGGCCACGCCCAGCCGCTCGACAGCCAAGCAGCCCGTGCCTGGCCTGGCTGGGCACGCTGGCGATACGAGCTTTTCGCCTTCACCTTCGAACCCATCGTCATGGTGGTGCACCGCGACTTCAGAGAACGCTTCGGCGAACTCGAAAGCCACGGCGATCTGCTCGAACACCTCGCCGATCACCCGCGCGAGCTGGCCGGCCGTGTGATCACCTACGACCCCGAGCGCAGCGGGGCGGGCTACACCTACGCCATCGAGGAATCGCGTCTTTCACCGCGCTACTGGGATCTGGTGGCCGCTCTGGGCCAGGCGCGCACGGCGCTCGCCGACACCACCGGCGAGATGCTCGATGGGCTCGAATCCGGTCGCTATCTGGTGGGCTACAACCTGCTGGGCAGCTATGTGCGCGACGAGGTGGCCGACCATCCCGACCTCTCCATCGTGATGCCCGAGGACTACACCCTGGTGACCCAACGCCTGGCATTCATCCCCCGCCAGGCGCCTCACCCGGAAACGGCCAAGCGGTTTCTCGGCTACCTGCTCGGCGAAACCGGCCAGCGCACGATCGCCGAACATACCCAGCTCGGCGCCCTGCATCCGGCACTCGACGGCCCCGGCACTGCCACCGCGCTGCGCGAACGGCTGGGCGATGCCCTGCGCCCCATCTCGCTAGGCCCGGGGCTGCTCGCCACTCTCGACCGGCTCAAGCGTGAGGCGCTTCTCACGCGCTGGCAGCGCGAGTTCGGTCGCGAGGGACCGGCGTTTCGCTGAGCCGGCGTTTCGCAACTGGAAACGACTCGCCCCCGCACGCGGGCGGGGGCGAGACAGACCAGAAAGGGAGAAATGAAGGAAAGTTCAGCCGGCCAGGGTGCGACGCAGGCGGGGGCTTGCCCGTTCACCGATCAGGGTGATCGCCACGAGCACCGCCAACAGCCACGGCCAATGGGCACCGAACTCGATACGCGCGATACCCAGGGCATCGACGAAGACCATCAGGATGCCGAGCGGGCTCACATAGCGCACCATGAACAGCCACAGGGCATACCAGCGCGCGCCGAGATTCAGCTCGTCGCGGAAGGTCTCGCTGTTCAGCACGAAACCGGCCAACAGCGCCATGCCCAGCCCCCCTAGCGGCATCATCCAGCGTGAGGTGAGATAGTCGAGCCAGTCGAAGAAGTGACGACCGGCCAGCGTCCAGTCGGCACCGACGTTGAAGGAGAGCATCGCCAGGGTGCTGACCAGCCATAGCACGATACCGGTACCCCAGGCTGCGTTGCGCCGTGAGATACCCTTGTTGTCACAAAGCCAGGAAACCGTGGCCTCGACCATGGAGATCGCCGAGGTGAGCGCCGCCATAGAGAGCATGACGAAGAACAGGATGGCGAAAAGCCCGCCCAGCGGCATCGCCTGGAAGGCCAGCGGCAGGCTCATGAAAAGCAGCCCCGGTCCCCCTGCGGGGCTCATGCCATTGGCGAAGATCACCGGGAAGATGGCCAGCCCCGCCATCAGCGCCACCAGCGTATCGGCGATGGCCACCGTGACGGTGGTACGGGCGATCGACGCCCGCGCCGGCAAGTAGCTTCCATAGGTGAGAATCGCGCCGGAAGCCAGGGAAAGGGTGAAGAAAGCATGGCCCAGCGCCGCCAGCATGCCATCGCTGGAGAGGCTTCCGGCATCGAATACGAACAGGAAGCGCAGCGCCTCCATGAAACCGCCGGAAAACACCCCATAGCCGATCAGGATCACCAGCATGATCACCAGGCCCGGCATCATCCAGCTCACGCTCTTCTCGATACCGGCCTGTACCCCCTTGCCGACGATCAGCATGGTGGCGAGCGTCACCAGAGTGCTCCACAAACCCAGGTTGAGCGGGTTGGCGTTGTTGGCTTCGAAGATCGCCGCCATGTCGTCGACGCTGGCTCCAGCCAAGCCACCGCTCAAAGCCTTCCACAGGTAGGCGAAGGACCAGCCGGCCACCACCACGTAGAAGGACAGAATCATGAAGCCGGCGAGCATCGCCATCCAGCCCAGCAGCGACCAGGCGCCACTGCGTCCCGACTCGCTCGCCACCCGGCGCACCGCGTCGATGGGACTGCCGCGGCCGCGTCGACCGAAGGCGATCTCGGTCATCATCACCGGCACGCCCACAGCCAGGATGCACGCCAGATAGACCAGCACGAAAGCGCCGCCCCCGTATTCGCCGGTCATGTAGGGGAATTTCCAGATGTTGCCCAGGCCGACGGCGGAGCCGGTGGCCGCCAGCACGAAGCCCCAGCGGCCGAGCCACTGGGTGCGAGGTTGTTGGGGAGTCGTCATTACGTCACCAGGGGAATGCTGGATTGTTGTCACCCGACACGCTGACCGTCCGGAGTCCGGACGGTATTGTGAAGGATTTTGTCGTCTCGTGGCACGTTTCCAATTTCTTATTATAGTTTTCCGCACGAATTAATAGGAAAGCACTGATTCATGTCACGCACGAGGTGAGGCCGGCCACCGCCGGAGCGGAGCTGCCGGAGCGTCGCCTGCTCCATGAGGACAGCGACGGTCCGACACATCGGCGCCGCCGGCGGCCAGCGCTTTTCATCAACCGCCCGAACGCAGCAATGAATCGGGGTTTCCTAGAGGACACCGCGACGCATCTGATCCTCTTCGATCGATTCGAACAGCGCCTTGAAGTTGCCCTCGCCGAAGCCGTCGTTACCCTTGCGCTGGATGATCTCGAAGAAGATCGGGCCGATTACGGTCTCGGTGAATATCTGCAGCAGCACGCCCTCGTCCGGGCCGCCGTCGATCAGCAGATTCAGCTCACGCAGTTCGTCGACGTTCTCTTCGTGGTTGGGCACCCGCTGGTTCACCTTCTCGTAGTACGTATCCGGCGTGGAGAGGAAGGTCACGCCGTTGGCGCGCAGAGCGCGTACCGTGGCGTAGATGTCATCGGTGGACATGGCCAGGTGCTGTATGCCCTCGCCGTTGTATTCGCGCAGGAATTCGGCGATCTGCGAGGTGTCGTCGGCGGACTCGTTGATCGGGATGTGCATCTTGCCGCAGGGCGCGGTCATGGCTCGGGAGTGCAGGCCGGTCTTCTTGCCCTTGATGTCGAAGTAGCGATTCTCGCGGAAGTTGGCGATGGCGGTGTAGAAGTCCGCCCAAGGGTCCATGCGACCGCGGTCGACGTTGTGGGTCAGGTGATCGAGCACCTTGAGGCCCACGCTGTTGTCGCCCGGCGAACGGCCGGGAATCGGCTCGAAGTCGATGTCGTAGATGGTACGGCCGGCGGCGTCGACCTGCTCGTCGACGAAGTAGAGCAGCGAGCCGCCAATGCCGCGCACCGCGGGAATGCCCACCTCGCCGGGGCCGACGGGGTTATCCATCGGCTCGGCGCCGTGGGCCACGGCATACTCGAACGCCTGCCGGGCGTCGGCCACCTTCCACGCCATGGCGCAGGCACTGGGGCCATGGACGCGGGCGAACTCGGCAGCATGGCTGCCGGGTTCGGCATTGAGCACGAAGTTGACGTTCTCCTGCTGGAATAGCGTGACCTGCTTGGAGCGGTGCTTGCGGGTCTCGGTGAAGCCCATCCGCTTGAACAGCGCACGCAGTTCTTCGATGCCCTCGGCCGTCGGCGCGCTGTACTCGACGAACTCGAAACCATCGGTGCCGAGGGGGTTGTCGCGGGTGATTGGCTGCACGGCCTCGTGCTTGGCAGTTGCGGTCATGGCTCTCTCCAGGGGACTGTTGTTGTGCCGTTCACACTTGCCGGGGCGCCACTACAGCGCCCGGCGTGCCCCCCAGACTAGTGCCGGCCCGCCGGCGTCGGAATGCCCTGACAGGGCATCAGCGCAGCCATCTGGCGGACGTAATGCCCCTTCGCCGTCAAGAAAACGTGACAGAGGCGCCCAGCCAGCCGTGCTGGCCGCCAAAGTGGCAGGAAAAGCTGACACACCGTAACGAATTCCTGACACCTCACCGAGCAAACATCCTTCTCGCCCTGGTCACGGTTGATCGCGGAGCTTCGCCTCGACACTCTCCACCTTGTCGGCCATGGACTGCGAGCGATCGGTCCGCGTACCCAGCTTGATGGTCGTGGTGATGCGCGGTGCGCCCATCTCGTGCACCACCTCGTGGCAGCGCTTGACCACCGCCATCACCTCGTCCCACGGACCCTCGATGTTGGTTCCGTAGGCGTGCATCCGGTGTTCGAGACCGGAATCCTCGATTACCTGCTGACAGGCGGCGATCTCCTCGGAGACCGACACGCCGACGCCCAGTGGCACTACGCAGAGATCGATGATGACGTTCATGGAAAATTCTTCCTTTCTGAATTGCCAATAATGTAAGCCCGGCGCTCAGCCAAGCGGCACCGGCGTCAAATCGTGACCGAACCACTGCTGGCGCAGACCGCACTGCTCATCGAGCAAGAGCCTCAGGTAGCCGACAAGCGAGTGATCCGCTGGCAAGCGAGCAGCAAGGTCACGCAGGGTTGTCTGGTAGCCCTGCTGCTTCGGTGGCAGGTGTTCGGCGTTGACACGCTCGATGAGCCAGGCCAGCGGCGGCAGCAGCAGATGGCTGGCGCGACTGGAGATGGCGAGGCTGACCCCCTTGGCATCGAAGTCCCCGAGGTAGAGATGGGGTCGACCGGTGCTGGCCCAGGTCTCGGCGACCTTGGCGAAGGCGCCACCGTAGAAGCGATCGCCGCGATAGAGGATCAGCGGGCTGGGCCAGTGAGCCAGCGCCGGCAGTGTAGCCGGCAGCGCGTAGAAGCTGTCGAGGTTCTCGACCTGCAGCAGCACACCGAAGGCGTCGAGATCGATGTCGCGCCAGTCGCGGTCGAGAACGTCGCGGGCTCGCCCCGTGAGGCCGGGCCGGGGCGCGCCGGCAGGCACGCTGATCAGCACGCGCTGCTGGCGGGGTGCCTCGCGCACGCTCTTGGCCTCAAGGTTGCCCAGTCGGGCCTGCTCGGCGCTGGTGAGGCCGCGCAGATCAGTGCTGATGGCTGCCTCCCCCAAGGAGGACAGGGCGTCATCGACCTGGGCCAGCAGCTCGCGATCGAAACGCAGCCGGTCGTGGGTCAACCGTGCGCCCAGGTCGATATCATGCGCCGCACACCAGGCGGCGACCTCCCCCACCACCTGGGTGCGACGCTTCTCTATGCTGGAGGCGCTACGCAGCGCCTGATCAGCGTCGCGCAGCAGGTTGCGAGCACGCGAAGACAGTTTCATGCTCCCACCCTCAGTTCGAGACTGACGTCGTGAATCAGCCGCAGGTGATTGAAGGGGCTGGCCTGGGTCTCTTGCTGGCTTAGCCGAAAGGCACGCTGCTCGCCTCTCGGCAGGCCCTGGTACTCGGCAATCACCTGAAACAGCCAGATCTCCTCGCCCCACGCAAGCTCCCCCTCCTGGAGGTATTCCAGGGCACTGAGCGACTCTCCGCCGTGGTCCACCACCGTCAGGTAGAAGCGCTCCACGTCTTCCTTGAGCGCCTGCTGGCGGGCGGCGACCAGGGTGTCATCATGAAGCTCGGCGGCACCGGCGACAGTGACCGGCTCGGGGCGCTGGACGGGTCGCGGCAGGCGGTGCAGCAGCTCGGTGAGCACGCGGGCATCGGGGTAGTGGTCCAGCGCGGCAGCGCCGGCGGCGCTCAGCGGCGAGGCGCGGTTGACCAGTTCCGGCACCTCGCTGCGCCGGGCGTAGTTGCCGGGCACGAACCCGGGGTGCTCGCGCAGGAAGGCGGCCATGCCCGCCACCAGGCGGCTGCGCGACTGCTGCTGGCGGAAGCGCGCCATCAGCTCGATCAACCGTCGCTGCACCTCGCGCAGGCTGGTGTAGTGCTGGCTGAGCTGGTGCTGAAGCCCGCTGACCAGTAGCTTGCGAAGCGCCCCGTCGCTGCCCACCAGTTCGATCAACTCGTCGAAGTCGATCAGCGCCAGGCCATTGAGCAGGCGCTCGATCTGCTTCTGGGCGCGCTCGTTCTCGCGGATCTTGTCAGTGAGCCGGCTGACGAAACCGAAGTCGCTGTTGAAGCGTCGCCACAAGCTGTCGATGGCGTCGGCGAAGCGCCCGTTGAGGTCGTCCACCTCCTGGCGCAGGCGCAGGAGCTGCTGCTCCTGGCGCCAGTACTCGCCGGCGTCGCGGGCTTCCCGGTAGCTCTGCACCAGGCTGCGCATCAGTTCCAGGGTCTCGGCCACGTCGGCGTTGACGTGGCGGCGGGTCTCATCGGCGAGCATATCGGCGATCAGCTCGCGCACCTTGGGGGCGAGCTTGACACCGCCCTGCTCGTCCGGCCGCCACAGGATGCGCGCCGCCAGCAGTCGGTTGAGCGCCGTGGTACTCAGCCCCTCCAGCGGCACCTCGTCGCGGGCATAGCCGGCCATCAGCGCTTCGGCGTGCTTGCCCAGCAGTGCCAGGCGCTCGACGCCGGTGGTGATCAGCCGGCTCTCCAGGGCGTGGGGGTCGCCGCCGCTCACAGCAGGTTCTCCTGGTCACTGGGGGCCGCCTCGTCGACGGGCAGATTCTCCTCGTCGCGAATGAAGCGCACTAGGTCGATGAGGTAATCGATCTTGGCGGTGACCACGAAGTACTGCCGGTCGGCGTGGGGCTGGAGCAGATAGCCGTGCTCCTTCAAACGCTTGAAGACCTGCTTGATCTGGGCATCGAGCTGGTCGCTCTGAGAGCCGAAGAAGGGGTCGGTGGCCAGGCGCTCGAGGCGCTCGCGCAGGCCCTGGTTGTCCTCGCAACGCGAGCTGAAGTCGGCGGGCTTGAGCACGTCGCCGGGGGCGGCCAGGCCGTCGCGACCGAGCGCCTCCTGCACCAGCTGTAGCCACTCCAGCAGTGGCAGCAGGCTGTTGACAGTGTCGCCGAGCTGCCGCGAGAGCTGCTCCCGCGCGTCGTCGTTCAACTGCCGCCAGGCCAGGAAATAGACGCTGCCCTCGTCGTTGGTGGCCAGGCGGCGGTTGAGGGGACGCAGGTAGGCGTCGAGCTGCTCGCGGATCTCGTCGTCCTGCAGCCGGCGGAAGGCGGCTTCGTCGCTGACCGCACAGATGAACTGCCCGGCCAGCAGGCGTTCGAGCAGGGGGCCCAGTTCCACCATGGAGTGATCAACCATGGAACGCTCGGTCATGCGGAAACCTCCTCGGCGGCGCGGGCCTGCAGGCGCTCGGCCAGGCGGCTCAGGCGCGGCTCGATGCGCTTGAGGCGACGCTGGCTGGGGACGGCCTCGTCGCGGTCGATCAGGTAGCGGTTGTGAAACAGCAGCAGCACGTCCGACTCCGGGTTGGGGAAGGCGCCGACGATATGGATGCGGTTGTTGTCGCAGGCATCGAACAGCTTCTCGACGTTGTGGTAAGCCAGGGTGCCGATCTCGTCGATGGGCCAGTGGATGGCCACCTCGGCCTGGCCCCGCAGCAGCCGCGTGAAGGCGAGCAGGAACTTGCACAGGATCAGGTAGGCCATGCCGTGGCTGGAGGACTCCAGCAACTGGCGGTCGTTCTTGATGACCAGATCCGTGCCGCCCTCGTTGAGGTGCAGCTCCAGGCGCAGCAGGCTCTCGAAGCTGTACTGCTGGTCGCTGCGCAAGAGCTCCACCACGTCGGCCAGGGCATCGAGATAGTCGTCTCCGGGCAGCGTCTGGCCGGAGTCGCGCCATTCGCGGTAGCGCTGGGCAAAGCGCTTGAGCGGCTCCCAGAACCCCAGCTCGTCGATGGTGGACTGGATCTTGACCTCGGCGCGGCCGATGCCCTCCAGCCGGAGGTCGTCGGCCACCTCGTCGGAGAGGCGCCGGCTCTGGGCGTTGATGCGCCGGTTGAGGTCACGAAACACGGTGAAGAACTTGTCGAGGTCATCGCTCAGGTTGCGCCCCTCCTGCAACAGCTGCCGCTGCTGCCCCTCGAGCAACTGGAGCATCTCTGCCAGCACGCCCAGTAGGCGGCGCGGGCTCGAATCGTCCAGCTTGGCGCGCTCGGCCTCGAGCGTCGCCTGGAAATCGGCGCTGGCACCCTTGATAAGGTCCGACTCGATCTTCTCGCAGCCGCGGCGCAGCTCGTCGAGCTGCCTGGCGTGGTCGGCCAGCGCCTGGCGGGCGCGCTCGATGCGCTCGGCGGCATCGCCGGGGGTCTCCCCGCGCGGCTCGGGCGCCGGCTCCAGCGTCAGAGCCTCGAGCCTGGCGAACAGCGGGGCGAGGGTCTCGATCCACTGCTGCTCGCCGTCGCGGCGACGCTTCAGTTCGCTCACTGTCGCCTGGTACTCGCGCTTGGCCACCTGGAAATCGCTCTTGAGCGTCGCGCGCTCGCGCTCGGCGGCTTGCTGCTCTCGGCTCAGCTCGGCCTCCTTGGCCACCAGGCGCGGCTTGCGCTCGCCCCACTCCACGCGCATGAAGCGCTGGTAGGCGTCCAGTTCATCCTGGCGATCGACGGTCTGGCGAATGCGCTTGCCGAGCGCCTCGAGGCGTGAGCGGGTCTCGCCCAGACTGACGGTGTCGACGCCCTGTTCGGCCAGCTCGCGGTCGTAGGCGGCCTGCAGCTCCTCGCGCTGGCGGCGGTTCTCCTCCTTGAGTTCGCCGAGCTGGCGGCGGTGCTGGGCGATCTGCTGGTCGAAGCCGGAAAGCCTCCCCTGGTAGTCGGCGGTGAGCTCCAGGCGCTGGGCGCGGTGGGTGTCGGCGAGCGCCTCCAGGGCCTGGTGCTGCTCGTCACGCAGTGCCTGCTGGCTGGCCTCCTGCTCCTCGAGGGCCTCGCGGCAGGCGGCCTCGCGGGCCTTGCGGGCAGTGGCGTGGCGCATCTGGCACTGGCTGCGGGCCTGCAGGGCGTAGTCCACCTCTTCGGCGGCACGGCGCCGTGCGCTGCGCGCGCGGTCGAGCCGGGCATCGGCTTCCTGCACGCGTTCGTGGCGTGCCCTGAGCCCCTTCTCGGCGGCCTTCTCGACGGCGTGGGCCTCGCTCAGGGCCTGCTCGGCGGCCGCGATCTCGGCCAGCAGGCTGGCCTCGTCCTGGGCGTGGTCGGGCAGCGAAATGGCGGCGAGGTCCAGCGCCACCCCAAAGAGGTCGTCGCTGGCGGCGTCGTTGAGCTGTGGCGCCAGGTCGCGGCGCTCCAGGAGTTCGGGCGCGATCACCTTGCCCAGGGTCTGCTCCCAGCCGGGCCGATGGTGGCGCAGGAAGTGGCGCAGGCTGCCCTGGGCGGGGTCGCGCTGGATCTGCAGGGCTTCCCGGTGGGCCTCGGCCCGCACGCACTGCGCTCGGGCTCGCTCCAGCTCGCGATCGGCGAGCTCCCGCTCCTGCTTACGCTCGTCGAGCTCCCCTTGCACGCTTTCCAGCGCTGCCGCAGCGGCGTTCTGCTCGCTCTGGGCCTGATCGACCCGGGCCTGGGCCTTCTCGGCCTCGCGCGCCTCCTCCAGGGTCGGGGCGCTGTGGGCCAGCTGCGCCTTGAGCTCGGAGAGCCGGGCGGTACCCTGTTCCAGGCGGGCACGATAGTCGTCGTCGAGCGCCTGGCGGCGGCTCTGGTAGTCGGCGTCCAGGCGGCCTTCGGCCTCGCGCTGGGCCTCGCGGCACGCCTCCTTCTCCTCGCCCAGGGCATCGATCAGCGCCTGGATCTCCTCGCTGTGCTGCTCGAGCCGGTCGCCGAGCTCCACCAGCCGCGCGTCGAGCCGTGCCCGGCTCTCCGTGACCGCCTGCTGCATCAGCTCCAGGTGCTCGCGCAGCTGTTGCTGCTGCTTGCGCCACTGGGGCAGCGCCTCGAGGTCACGCGCCAGGCCCGGCATGTCGGCCTCCTCGAAGGCCTCGAACTGGCGCTGCAGGTCGTCGAGCACACGGCGAGTCTGGTCCAACTCACTGTCGAGCTGGCTCAAGCGATCATTCAGCGCATCGCGGGCCTCCTGATAGCCCTGCTCACGGGCCTGGAAATCACGCTGGCGGCTCAGGAGCTGCGCTTCGAGGTCGGCGCTCTCGCGTTCGGCGCGGTGGCGGTCGGCCTCGAGCTGGGGCACCAGTTGCCACAGCGAGGCCTCGATGTCGGCGATCTCGCGGTCGAGGCTCTCCAGGCCGGCGAGCGAGCGCTGCAGGGGCTCCAGGCGCATCGACTGGCGCATGCGGTCGATCCATTCCCGCGCCTTGGTGTTGCGGATGCGGGTCACCGGCAGTTCGACGCCGTCCTCTTCGAAGATGGCCGCCAGCATGGTCTTGAGGGTGTCCATCTTGCCCTCCTTGGCGTGCACCGCCGAGACCAGTTTCTCCATGTGACGGATGCGCTGCCCGGGGCGAACCAGGCTGAAGCGGGCGGCCATCTGGCGCAGGCGCAGCCCCTCGCGGCGGCTGCCCTGGGCCTGGACGGCGCCGTGCTGGGTGAAGTCGTTCTGGATCACCGAGCGGTATTCGGAGGTGGCACCGAGCTTGGGCGAGACGCTGACGCCCTGACGGCGCAGGCCGTTGGCCCACTGGGCGTAGTCCAGGGCAGTGACCCCGCCCTCGCTCTCCACCAGAAAGTCCTCGGGACGATAGGGAGCGCCGACGAAGCGGTACTCCACGCCGCCCTCGCTCTTGCGGGTCAGCACCGCCTGGCAGACATCGCCCTCCTCGCGGCGGTACTCGTAGACCAGATAGCTGTTGCGATGCGGCAGGTAGAAGGCATCGAACTTGAGGCGAGTCTTGGGCACCACCTTGTTGGGCAGCTCGCCGTAGAACACCGGCACCAGGCGCTGCAGGGTGGTCTTGCCCGAGGCATTGGTGCCACAGATGTTGGTGTGACCATCCACACTGAACTCGACCACCCCCTCGAGATGGCCGTGGATCATCACGATGCGTAGCAGGTGAGCCATGCCGCGTCCTTGATCGTTTGACGTCGAAAACGCCTATCTTGCCAGAGAGACACCGCCGCGGCATGCCTCGATCACAGGTGATCGAGGAAGAAGCGCGCGGCGTGCGGTAGAAAGTCGCCCCCTCGCCTCCCGCTCAGGTTCGACCGCGGCTCTCCCCGGTGGCCAGCGCGCCGGCAATCAGGTGAGCCGTGCGCAGGGGTTCGGGAATGGCGCCGTGGATTGCGGTCTCGCCGATCACCCTGGCGGCCTCCTCACAACCGAGCCCCCAGCGCTGCACGTACACCCCGGCCAGCGGCTCCATGGGCCCCAGCGCCTCGATCGATGCCCACTTGCGTTCGCCCTCGGCGATGTGGGTCAGCAGTGCGTCGTGCATGGCTTCCCGGCGCGGCGCCTGGCGCGCCACCACCAGCACCGGCAGCCCCAATTCGTTCGACAGCCGCGGCACGTCGATGACGTTGAAACCGGCGAGAGCAATGCCCTGCAACAGCACCAGTTGCAGGTGGGCGGCGAACTTCGCGTCGCGCACCAGCCGCACCAGCTCGGCCGTGCCGTCGCTGCCATCGCGCCGCACCCGGCCGGTGAGCACGCCCTCCAGGCGACGCCCCGAATAGACCGCGCCGACCACGGGCACCTCGCCGCGGTGGTCGCGGGGAAAGGGAGCGTCGTCAAAGCCGACGATATGCGAGAATGTGCGGGCTCGTTGCAGGTTCACCGTTCCCCCTTGGCAAGGGAGTGCCACCTCATGATCCAGCAGACATTACAGCAGGTTTTCGGCTACGCCGACTTCCGCCCCGGCCAGCGCCCGGTGATCGAGGCCCTGGTGGAAGGCCGTTCGGCGGCGGCGATCTTTCCCACCGGCTCGGGCAAGTCGCTGTGCTACCAGTTGCCGGCGCTGCACCTGCCCCACCTGACGCTGGTGATCTCGCCGCTGCTGGCACTGATGCAGGACCAGTTGGCGTTTCTCCACCGTCACGGCATCGCCGCCGCCAGCCTCGACTCGAGCCAGAGCCGCGAGGAGGCCGCAGCGGTGATGGCCGGCGTGACCCGCGGCGAGATCCGCATCCTGATGGTCTCGGTGGAGCGCCTCAAGAACGAGCGCTTCCGCGCCTTCATCCGCCGCGTACCCATCTCGCTGATGGTGGTGGACGAAGCCCACTGTATCTCCGAGTGGGGCCACAACTTCCGCCCCGACTACCTCAAGCTGCCCGACTACCGCCGCGAGTTCGCCATTCCCCAGGTGCTGCTGCTCACCGCCACGGCCACCCCGAAAGTGATCGCCGACATGCGCGAGCGGTTCGCCATTGCCGAGAGCGACGTGACCGCCACCGGCTTCTACCGCGACAACCTCGACCTGACGGTAGCCCCGGTGCCGGCCGAGACGCGCCCGCGTGCCCTGGTGGAGTGGCTACGCCCGCGGCTGGCAGCCAATCCGCCCCAGCCCACCATCGTCTACGTCACCCTGCAGCAGACTGCCGAGCGTCTGGCTGCCTACCTCGGCAAGGCGGGCTTGCCCGCCACCGCCTACCACGCCGGGCTCGACGGCGAACGTCGCGACGCCATCCAACACGCCTTCATGACGGGTGAAACGCCCTGCATCGTCGCCACCATCGCTTTCGGCATGGGCATCGACAAGAGCGATATCCGCAATGTCGTGCACTTCGACCTGCCCAAATCCATCGAGAACTACAGCCAGGAGATCGGCCGGGCCGGGCGCGACGGCCAGGCTTCCGACTGCCTGATGCTGGCCGGTCGCGATCATCTGCACGTGCTGGAAAACTTCGTCTATGGCGACACCCCGGAGCCCCACGGCATTCGCCGCGTGATCGACGAGTTGCTGGATGCCGGGGCTCAGTGGGAGATCATGCTCAACGCCCTCTCCCGAGCCAGCGATATCCGCCCGCTGCCGCTCAAGACCCTGCTCGTCCAACTCGAGCTGCGCGGCATCGTCGCCCCTCGCTACAGCTATTTCGCCGACTACCGGTTCAAGCTCGAAGGCGAGCCGGAAGCACTGGTGGCACGCTTCCAGGGCGAGCGGCGTGCCTTCGTGCAGACGATTCTCGACGCGGCCGGCAAGGCGCGCAGCTGGTACAACCTCGACTTCGATGCTCTCGACCGTCTCGGCGTCGAGCGCGGCCTGGACACCGCCCGCCCCCGGGTGCTCACCGCCCTGGACTACTTCGTCGACCAGGGCTGGATGACGCTCGAAAGCAAGCAGATGACCGAAGTCTACGAGGTGCTGCGCGGCGACCTCGACCCGGCGGCACTGGCCGACGAACTGCACGCCTACTTCCGCGACAAGGAGCGCGCCGAGATCGAGAGGCTCAACGCCATGCTGGCGCTCTTCGAGGCCGACACCTGCCTCAGCCGGCGGCTGGCCGACTGGTTCGGCGACGACCGCGCCCCGCTGCGCTGCGGCCACTGCTCGGCCTGTCGCGGCCAGGTGGCGGCACTACCCGCCCCGGCGCCCGGCAAACCGCTGGAGCACCACGACCTCACGGCACTCTGCGCCCCCTTCCGACAGTGCCTGGCCGAGAACAGCGACGATCGCCTGGCCACGCCCGACCGCCTCGCACGCTTCCTGTGTGGCCTGACGAGCCCCCTGATCACCCGCCTCAAGGCACGGCAGCTGCCCGGCTTTGCGGCGCTCGAGCACTACCCCTACGCCGAGGTGCGGGCGCGACTGGCCGCCGACGGCTAACACGCCGTCCGGCAATCACCGATAGGCTGGAAAAAGCGCCGGAGTCAGCGGTCGTCATCGGTGGGCGGCGTCAGCGTCTGCAGGCTCGGCGGTAGCCGCGAGTCGCCCATCAGGTAGCGATCGATGTGGCACGCCGCGTCGCGCCCCTCGCCGATTGCCCACACCACCAGCGAGGCACCGCGTCGGGCATCGCCGGTGGCGAAGACGCCGTCCAGCGGCGTCATCAGGGTGGCGTCGGTGGTGAAGGTGCCGCGCTCGGTGAGCGGCACGCCTGCCTCGGCGAAGGCGTCGGCCTCGGCCCCGGCAAAGCCGATGGCGATCAGCACCAGCTCGGCGGGCAGGCGAATATCTGCCTCGAGCACCGTCTTGTCCACGCGCCGGCCGCGCTCGTCGAGTGTCCAGCGCACGCGCTCGGCATGGAGCCCATCCACCGTGCCGTCCCCGTTCTCGTCGACGAAGGCGACGACATCCAGGGCATAGAGCGCCCGGCCGCCCTCCTCCAGCGCATAGGTCTGCTCGAAGGTGCGCGGCTGCCAGGGCCAGGGGTTGTCGGTGGGGCGCGTCAGCGGCGGCTGGTCACGCACGCTGATCTGCACCACCTTCGCCGCCCCCTGGCGGTGCGCCGTGGCCACGCAGTCGGCACCGGTGTCGCCACCGCCGAGCACCACCACCCGCTTGCCGCGGGCATCGATCCCCGCTCCTTCACGCCCCGCCTGGCGGCGGTTCTCGGCGGTAAGATAGGCCATGCCGAAGTGGATGCCGGCCAGCTCGCGACCGGGAATCACCACATCGCGATGGCGCTGGGCACCGATCGCCAGGCACACCGCATCGTGTCGCGCGCGCAGCTCGGCGAGCGTGAGATCGCGGCCCACCTCGACACCGGTGCGAAAGGCGATGCCCTCGCCGCGCAGCTGCGCGAGGCGCCGTTCGACCTGGTACTTGGCGAACTTGAAGTCGGGAATGCCCAGGGTCATCAGCCCGCCCAGCGCCTCGTCGCGCTCGAAGACCGTCACCGCGTGGCCGGCGCGGTTGAGCTGCTGAGCGCAGGCCAGCCCCGCCGGGCCGCTGCCAACCACGGCGACCTGCTTGCCGCTGCGCCGCACCGGCGGCTCGGGTCGAATCCAGCCGCGCTCCCAGCCGCGGTCGACGATGGCCCGCTCGAGGCTCTTGATGGCCACGGCATCGGCGTTGTAGGCCAGCGTGCAGGCCGGCTCGCAGGGCGCCGGGCAGGTGTAGCCGGTGAACTCGGGGAAGTTGTTGGTGGCGTGCAGGCGATCCAGCGCCTCGCGCCAGCGGCCGCGGTGGACGAGGTCGTTCCAATCGGGGATGAGGTTGCCGATGGGGCAGCCGCCCATGCAGGTGGGCACGCCGCAGTCCATGCAGCGCTCACCCTGGGCCCGCAGGTGAGTCTCCTGCCAACTCGGCGCATAGATCTCCTGGTAGTCGCCGATGCGCTCGCGCGGGTCGCGCTTGCCGATGGGAACCCGCGGATGACGCAGGAAGCCGTCGGGATGGTTCTCGTCCATCAGGCTACCTCCCGGGCGGCGGCCGGCAGGGTGATGCGGATGTCGCGCCCGCGGGCCAGCTCGCGGCTCACCACCTCGGCATAGGCCTCGGGTACCACCTTGACCAGCGTCTCCACGACGGCAGGCCAGGCGTCGAGCAGCGCCGCTGCACGTCGGCTTCCCGTATAGGCCAGGTGGTTCTCCAGCAGGCGCTGGACCAGCGCCAGGTCGCGCTGTGACGTGACCGCCTCGAGTCCGACCCGCTCGGGGTTGATGCGCTCGGCCAGGTCGCCGGCCTCGTCGAGCAGGTAGGCTTCGCCGCCGCTCATGCCGGCGGCGAAGTTCTTGCCGCAGGGGCCGAGGACCAGCGCCACGCCGCCGGTCATATACTCGCAGCCGTGGTCGCCGACGCCCTCCACCACGGCCAGCGCCCCGGAGTTGCGCACGCCGAAGCGCTCGCCGGCCTGGCCGTTGACGTAGGCCTCGCCGGCGGTGGCACCGAACAGCGCCACGTTGCCGACGATGACGCTGTCGGCGGCCGCGTAGCCGGCCTCGGGCGGGGTGCGCACGCTGAGTCGCCCACCGGAGAGCCCCTTGCCGAGATAGTCGTTGGCCTCGCCGGTGAGGTGCAGGCTGATGCCACGGGCGACGAAGGCACCGAAGCTCTGACCGGCAGTGCCGGTGAGGCGCACCTGCAGGGTATCGTCGGGTGGCAGATCGGCGCCGCAGCGCTTGACCAGCGCCGACGACAGCAGCGTGCCGACGCTGCGGTCGCGGTTGCACACCGCCGCCTCGAGACGCACCGGCTCGCGGCGCTCGAGCGCCGGGGCGGCCTCGGCGATCAGACGCTGGTCGAGCTTGTCGGCGAGCTGGTGGTTCTGCTCGTGCACCTTGTAGGGAGTGTCGCAGGATGTCACACCGGCAAGCAGCTCGCTGGTGTCGAGGTCGATACCGCGCGGGTGATCCCCCTCACGCCGACGCAACCGGTCGACGCGCCCGATCATTTCCCTCACCGACGCAAAGCCCAGCTCGGCCATGATCTCGCGCAGCTCCTCGGCGACGAAGCGCAGGTAGGTGACGATGTGCTCGGGGGCGCCGTCGAAGCGGGCACGTAGCTCGGGGTCCTGGGTCGCCACCCCCACCGAGCAGGTATTGCAGTGACACTTGCGCAGCAGCAGGCAGCCGACCACCACCATGGGCGCGGTGCCGAAGCCGAACTCCTCGGCCCCGAGCAGCGCGGCGATCGCCACGTCGCGGCCGGTCTTCATGCCGCCGTCGACACGCACAGTGATACGCGAGCGCAGGTCATTGGCCATCAGCACGCGGTGGGTCTCGGCGAGCCCCAGCTCCCAGGGCGTGCCGGTGTGTTTGATCGAGGTCTTCTTGGCCGCGCCGGTGCCGCCGGCATCGCCGGAGATCAGCACCGCATCGGCGCGCGCCTTGGCCACCCCGGCGGCGATGGTACCGACATTGGCCTTGGAGACCAGCTTGACGTGGATCTCGGCGTCGGGATTGGCGCACTTGAGGTCGTGGATCAGCTGCGCCAGATCCTCGATGGAGTAGATGTCGTGGTGCGGCGGCGGCGAGATCAACCCCACCCCGGGCACCGTGAAGCGCACCTCGGCGATCGCCGCGTCGACCTTGCCGCCCGGCAGCTCACCGCCCTCCCCCGGCTTGGCGCCCTGGGCCATCTTGATCTCGATCTGGCGGGCATTGGCCAGGTAGTGAGCGGTGACGCCGAAGCGGCCCGAGGCGCACTGCTTCATGGAGTTCTCCGCCTCGGTGCCGAAGCGCTCGACCTGTTCGCCCCCCTCGCCGCTGCCGGCCTTGCCGCCGATGCGGTTCATGGCGATCGCCATGGCCTCGTGGGCCTCGCGGGAGAGGGCGCCAAAGGACATCGAGCCGGTGCCGAAGCGCGGCAGGATCGCCTCCACCGGCTCGACCTGGTCGAGGGGAATGGCGCGCGGCGCCCCCTCCTCCACCTCGACATCGAAGGCGAACAGGCCACGCAGCGTCTGCACGCTGGGCGACGGGGCGTTGGCCAGCTCGGCGAAGCGCCAGTAGCTGGCGGCGTCGCCGTGGCGGGCCGCCTGCTGCAGGTAGCCGATGGTGCGCGGGTTCCACTGGTGCCACTCGCCGTCGCGGCGCCAGTAGAAGTCGCCACCCTGGCGCAGCGGCAGGCTGCCGGCAATGCGCTCGCTGTAGGCCTCCGTATGCGCCTGTTCGGTCTCCGCCTCGAGGGTGGCGAGGCCCACCCCGGGCAGGTGCGCTGGCGTACCGGCGAAGCAGTCGTCGACCAGCGCTCGGTCCAGGCCGACGCATTCGAAGACCTGCGCCCCCTTGTAACTCTCCAGGGTGGAGATGCCCATCTTGGCCATCACCTTGAGCAGGCCGTCCTCGAGGGCCGCCCGGTAGGCGCGGCGCGCCGCGGCAACGTCCGCTACCTCGGCCAGCGCGCCCTCGGCGTGCAACCGCTCGAGACTGCGGAAGGCGAGCCAGGGATAGAGGCCGTCGGCGCCGTAGCCGACCAGGGTGCAGGCATGATGGACGGCATAGGGCTCCCCGCTGGCCAGCACCAGCGAGGCCCGGGTGCGCTTGCCGGCGCGAATCAGCCCGTGGTGAACGGCGCCCACGGCGAGCAGCGAGGGCACCGCGACCCGCTCGGGTCCCACGCGCCGGTCGTCGAGCACCAGCAGGGTGGCCCCACTGTCCACGGCCGCCTCGGCCTCGCCGCGCAGGCGAGCAATGACCGCGGTCAGGGCCTCGCCGAGCGGATGGGTGAGGTCGAGCGTGCGAGCGACAAGCCCGTCACGGTCGAGGGCGGCCAGGGTGGCGAACTCGCGGTCGTCGAGGATAGGGCTGTCGAGGCGCAGGCGCCGGCAGTGCTCGGGCGTCTCGGAGAGCAGGTTCTGCTGAGCGCCGAGGTGGGCGGTGAGCGAGGTGACCAGCGCCTCGCGCAGGTAGTCGAGTGGCGGGTTGGTGACCTGGGCAAAAAGCTGGTGGAAGTAAGCGAACAGCGGTTTGCGCTGTGCCGACAGGGCCGCCAGCGGCGTGTCGTTGCCCATCGCCCCCAACGGGTCCTTGCCGGACTCGGCCATGGGGGCGAGCAGCACGCGCAGCCCCTCCAGCGTATAGCCGAAGGCGCCCTGGTGGGCCGTCAGCGTCGCCGGATCGAGCGGCTCGATGGCCGGCTCGGGAGCGACTTCGGCGAGGTCGGCGAGCGCCACGCGGTGGCGGGCCAGCCAGTCGCCGTAGGGCGCGGCACGGGTCAGGCGGTCGAAGACCTCCTCCTCGGGCACCAGGCGCCCCTCGCGGGTGTCGGCAAGCAACAGCTGGCCGGGGCTGAGTCGCCCCTGGGTGACGATGTCGTCGACCGGGATGTCCAGAGTGCCGGACTCGCTGGCCATGATCAGGGTGTCGTCACGAGTCACGCAGTAGCGGCAGGGACGCAGCCCGTTGCGGTCGATGACCGCGCCCACCGCCTCGCCGTCGGTGGCCACCACCAGCGCCGGCCCGTCCCACGGTTCCATGAGGGTGGCGTGATAGTCGTAGAAGGCACGCCGCGCCGGGGCCATGTCCGGATCCTTCTCCCAGGCCTCGGGGATCAGCAGGCGCAGCGCAGGGGGCAGCGAGCGGCCGCCGGCGAGCAGCAGCTCGAGCACGTGGTCGAAATCGGCGGAATCGCTCTGGTCATCCTCCGCCAGCACCGGCTTGATGCGCTCGATGGCCTCGCCGAAGCGCGGGCTCGCCAGCTGCGCCTCGCGAGCGCGCATCCAGTTGACGTTGCCACGCAGGGTATTGAACTCGCCGTTGTGCACCAGGGTGCGATAGGGGTGGGCCAGCTCCCAGGCACCCAGGGTGTTGGTGGAGAAGCGCGAGTGCACCAGCACCAGGGCACTTTCCAGGCGTGGGTCGCGCAGGTCGGCGTAGTAGCTCGCCAGCTGGGCGCAGGTGAGCAGCCCCTTGTAGACGATGCGGCGCCGATCGAGGCTGCAGAGATAGAAGAGCTCGGCCCCTTCACCGCCCAGGCCCCGGTCGCGCACGCGATTCTGGATCTCGCAGCGCAGCACGTAGAGGCCGACATCCAGTGCCTCGGGGGCGGGCGGCGTCTCGGGAGCGAAGAAGGCCTGCATCACCACCGGCTCGGACTCGAGCGCGGTGCGTCCCAGCCCGCGGTTGTCGGTGGGCACACGCCGCCAGGCGAGCAGCCGATGACCGAGCTCACTGGCGGCGCACTCCATCAGGCGCTGGATGGCCTGGCGGCGTTGCCCGTCACGGGGCAGGAAGCACTGAGCGACGCCGTAGGCGCCGGCGGCGGGCAGGTCGGGCACCTCCTCGGCGAAGAAGCGGTGCGGCACCTGCAGCAGCAGGCCGGCCCCGTCACCGGTGTTCTCCTCGGCACCGCGGGCGCCGCGGTGGTCGAGGTGGCGCAGCATGCGCAGGCCATCCGCGACCAGCGCATGGGTCGCCTCGCCGCGCAGGCTGACCAGGGCCCCCACACCACAGTGGGCGTGGCCGTGTCGCAGCTCATTTCGCAACTCGGAGAAGGTCTTGCCCGTTTTGCCTGCCGGGTATCGCATCGACGTCGTTACCCCTGCCGGTGGCTGTGCGCCTATCCCATACTAGGTCAGTTTTACGACGGCGACAGGGGTGGCTCAGCCTTCGTTGCCCCCGATGCCGTGACGCCTGAGCTTGTTGGCGATGGTGGTGTGCGACACGCCGAGCCGCCGGGCAAGCTGACGGCTCGAGGGATGCTCGGGATAGAGAGTGGCCAGCACCTGGCGCTCCGCCTCGCCGAGGATGTCGGCCAGGCTGCCATCCAGGTCGAGGCCAGACATCCCCGATACCTGCCCCACGTTCGGCAGGCGCAGATGCGACGGCTCGATGGTGCCCGTCTCGCACAACGACACCGCCTGGAAGAGCACGTTCTCCAGCTGGCGCACGTTGCCCGGCCAGTGGTAACCGGCCAGTTGCGCCAGCGTCGCCGTCGAGAGCTGCGGCAGCGGACAGCCGATCTGGCGCGCGGCGCGGTCGATGAAATGGGCGGCCAACGCCTCGATACCGTCCAGGCAGTCGCGCAGCGGCGGCACGGCGAGCGAAAGCACGTTGAGGCGATGGTAGAGATCCTGGCGGAAGCGCTCTTCGGCGCACAACCGCGGTAAATCCTGCTGGGTGGCGCAGATCACCCTCACGTCGAGGAAGGTCTCCTCGTCGCTGCCCACCCGGCGAAATCCGCCATCCTGCAGGAAGCGCAGCAGCTTGACCTGCAACCGCGGGCTCATCTCCCCCACCTCATCGAGAAAGATGGTGCCGCCAGCGGTGAGTTCGAGCAGTCCCAGCTTGCCCTCGGGCCGAGCGCCTTCGAAAGCACCCGGCGCATAGCCGAAGAGCTCCGTCTCGGCCATGGATTCGGGCAGGCCAGCGCAGTTGAGCGCCATGAAGGGCGCCTGGCCGCGGGCGCTCGCCGCATGGCAGGCGCGGGCCAGAAGCTCCTTGCCGGTGCCGGTCTCGCCCTGGATCAGCAGCGGCGCGTCGAGGGGCGCCATGCGCCGCGCCTCGCGGATCAGCTCGGCGAGCCTGGGGCTCGCCTGGAAGATCGCCTCGAAGCCGCGGAGTTCCTGACGCTGCACCTGGTAGATGCGCTCGCCGATACGGTCGGCGCGATGCAGGGTCACCACGGCACCGGCCAGCGAAGCCACGTCGTCGTGGTGCTCGCGATGCAGCGGCGCAATGTCGGCCAGGAAGGTCGCCCCGTGCAGCTTGATGCGCAGGCCGTTGACGCGGGCATTGTTGCGGCGGATCAGCGCCGGCAGGTCGAGATCCGGCAGGTGGCGATCGAGCGACAGCCCCGGCACCTCGTCGATACGCACGCCCAGCAGCTGGCCGGCGGCGCGGTTGGCCGCCACGATATGACCGTCCATGTCGATGGACATCACCGGGTCGGTGAGCGAGGAGAGCAGCGCATCCAGCTCGAGATGGCGCCGTTCGCTGGGCATCAGGCTCACCCGGCGCACGCTGAACACACCCGGCACCGCCTCGAGCACCGGCTTGAGGGTGGCCAGTTGAGCGTTGAGCAGGTGCGGCACGTGCAGGTAGATGGCATTGCCGTGCTCGCCACCCACTTCGCCACGGGCCACGTTGAGCCCGTAGTCGACGC
This sequence comes from Pseudomonadota bacterium, assembly GCA_051749645.1. GTDB lineage: Bacteria > Pseudomonadota > Gammaproteobacteria > Pseudomonadales > Halomonadaceae > Halomonas. Next base: position 115,582 of record JBNJIT010000008.1, on the reverse strand, counting down.
AGGGCGAGACGATATCGCGCAGAATGCCGATACGATTCTGGCAGTGAAACCTCAGTCTCATCGGGGGCTCGTTCAGGGTCGTTGTCGTGGTTCCACGCCGCCGGGCGTAATAGGCCTCGGGCCGCCGAGGCCCTCCTGTCAACATATCGTGACACTGGCGTTCCCACAACCGCCTGCCCTGCGCCCCCATCGAGACGCTGCGCCCCGGCCGCATCGACACCCGGTAGCGTGCTTGACGATCACGCAACCCTGCACGACCTTTCCTGACAGGACATCATGGAGCGGGTGAACCGGGCCACGGAGCGGGGCCTCCACGTCCCGCGCTGCGTCCGGCGCCGAGCAGCACCCGGGCCAATGCCCGATCACTCGCCTCATGACTTCAGCAAGCGCTGAACGAAGCGACCCGCGAGATGAAGCACACGGTACACGGCGCACAGGAACCGGAACTCATGGGTATGGGTCCAACGTTACGGCACCGCACAACGCTGTGATCCGCTCGCGCAGGCATTCGTGCAGTGCTTCCGTCAGTATCCCCGACAACAAGGAGACACCATGAGCCAACTTTCCCAGCAGCAGTGCGAGGCCTGCACCCCCGAGGCACCGCGAGCGAGCGAAGAGGAGATCGCCACCTACCGCCGCGACATCCCCGACTGGGAGGTTGTCGAGCGTGACGGCATACCGCAGCTCGAGCGCGTCTTCACCTTCCGCAACTTCCAGCAGGCGCTCGACTTCACCAATCGCGTAGGCGCCCTGGCCGAGGAAGCCGGCCACCATCCGGCACTGCTCACCGAATGGGGCAAGGTCACGGTCACCTGGTGGTCGCACAAGATCAAGGGCCTGCACAAGAACGACTTCGTCATGGCCGCCCGCACCGACGAGGCTGCCGGCTGACCCGCCCCGAACCCCCTGTCCCGACACGCCCACTCCGCCCCGACCCTGATCTCATTAGGGTCGGGGCATGTCGTTGGACACCACCAACGGACGAAAGCCAACGCAAGGATAAGAAATATATTACATAAGAGATGGTTCGAGGACTCGACCCGGCCAGCCCTGCCTCAGCTAGGTTGAACCAGGACACCGCTCCGGTGTCGCTTTCGCCGCTGTCATCACAGGGAGGAAACATGCAAGGATCATCGAACTTGAAAGGCAAGGGGCAAGCGCTGGTACGGGGCCTGTTGCTCGGTACGCTGCTGACCATTGCACCACTGGGCATCGCTCAGGATCTGGCGCCGATCAACGTCAATACCGCCGACGCCGAGCTGCTGGCCGAGCTGCCAGGCATTGGCCCCACTCGCGCGGCGGCGATCATCGAAGAGCGCGATGCCAACGGCAACTTCGAGAACGCCGAAGACCTGACCCGGGTCAATGGAATCGGCTCAGCCACCGTGGAGGGAATCGCTGACCAGATCGAGTTCTGACAATTCGCGTGCAGGTCAAAACCACGACGCCGTCAGCCAGGGCTGACGGCGTCGCTGCGTCCGAAGTCGGCTTACAGTCGCAGGCCGCCGTCGCACTCGATCACACGCCCGGTGAAGTAGTCGTTGGCGAAGATGAAGGCCACGCTCTCGGCGATGTCTTCCGGCTGCCCCAACCGCTTCAGCGGCACCCCGGCAGTGAGCTTGTCGAGCATGTCCTGGCGCATCGAGGCGGTCATGTCGGTTTCGATGAAACCCGGTGCCACCGCCCCCGAACGAATGCCGTAGCGCGCCAGTTCCTTGGCCCAGGTGGAGGTCAACGACACCACGGCCGCCTTGGCGGCGGCATAGTTGCTCTGCCCCATGTTGCCGGCTCGCGATATGCTCGAAATGTTGACGATCACCCCCTCGTGGCCCGCCTCGACCATCTGCGTGGCCGCCTCGCGCCCGCACAGGAAGACGCCGGTCAGGTTCACGTCGATCACCTGCTGCCAGTTCGAGAGCGACATGCGTTTCTCGACCTTGCCGTCTCGTGCCTTGATCAGCAGCGCATCACGCAGGATGCCGGCATTGTTAACCAGACCGCTGACCGGCCCCAAGGCGGCGGCGACATCGGCGAACGCCTGCTGCACCGACGCTTCGTCGGCGACGTCCACCACGAAGGCACTCGCGTCGATGCCTACCTGGTGAAGCCGCGTCACGGCTTCGTCGAGCGCCCCACGATCGACGTCCAGCAGCGCCGGCCGGGCGCCCTCGCGGCCCAGGCGCTCGGCCATGGCAAAACCGAGGCCACGGGCCCCTCCGGTGATCGCGATCACGCGCTTGTCGAGTTGCATGTTTCCCCCCAGACCTTGAAATTCGCTACGAAAATGGATTGCCGACACCCTGCGAGATGAAGTGCTTGACACGATGAGCACGAAACACTGCTGCCATCAGCATTGTTCTTCGGCAGACGAGGTGGCGAACTTGAACGACAGCCTAGCACTTATTGTGCACCGCATCATTATCTCACCACTCCTCGTCATCGCTGTCGCAGTCACCAACGGCTATCGCCCCACATGCTTTGCCGGTGATCATGACGGCTCTCCCGAACCTTGAATTTCCCGCGGTCACCCCCACTTCCAGGGGAACCGACCGCCAGGAGACGACATGCCTTTCCTGCTTTTCTTCACTCTGTTTGCCTTGCTCGATTTCGTCATCCTCTTTTCCGTAGGCGGCCAGATCGGCCTGCTGACGACACTCGGGCTGATACTGGCAACCGGCTTTCTTGGCCTGCACCTGGTGCGCCGGGAAGGCGCCGCCACCTTCGCGCGTGCCCGCCAGCGGCTGGAGCTGGGCGAGATCCCTTCGAGCGAACTGCTGACCGGAGCCGCCCTGATCTTCGGCGGTGCGCTGCTGATGGCACCGGGATTCGTCTCCGATGCGCTCGGCTTCCTATGCGTCATTCCCGGGGCGCGACGTCTGACGGGGCGCATCCTGGCTCGCCTCAACCTCAGCGTACGCGGCATGGCCTACGCACACCGCTCGACCCGCACCGGTGGCGAGAGCGACTGGCAGGCCGACTCTCGGCCGGGCGACGAGGGCCGGGAATCCCGGGCTCAAGATGGCGACCACGAAAGCCCGCTGGAGGGAGATTTCATCGGCCGCGACGAGCCACGTCGCTGACCACGGCCATCTGCCGGCAAGAGGGCGCAATTTTTTTCACGGCGCCCCCTTGAAAGGGATCGCCCCGTCCCCATTTCACGGTCAGCAAGCGATTTTGGTGTCGAAACCGCTCGACACTTTCGACAGGGAAGGCGATCTTCGCCTCCCCCTTCCAGGGGATCTGGAAGGGTTGATGATGAACCGCCGGGAGCCTTCCCGGCACAGCAAACCATCAGGAGAACGTGAGCAATGAACATCCGTCCCTTGCACGATCGCGTCGTCGTCCGTCGCGTTGAGGAAGAACAGAAGACCGCTGGCGGCATCGTGCTCCCGGGCAATGCCCAGGAAAAGCCGACACGTGGTGAAGTCCTCGCCGTCGGTAACGGCCGGATTCTCGACAGCGGCGACGTCCGTCCGCTGGACGTCAAGGTCGGTGACACCGTGATCTTCAAGGAAGGCTTCGGCGTCGAAAAGCAGAAGATCGATGGCGAAGAAGTCCTGATCATGAGCGAGTCCGACATCCTCGCCGTCGTCGAAGGCTGAACCGCCACGGCTCCCAATCCGATTCCCAAGACGTTCACGAACTCACAGGAAGACACGAAAAATGGCAGCGAAACAAGTCAAGTTCTCCGATGATGCACGCAAGCGCATGGCCCGCGGCGTTGACCTCCTGGCCAATGCCGTCAAGGCCACTCTGGGCCCGAAAGGTCGCAACGTCGTGCTCGAGAAATCCTTCGGTGCGCCGACCGTCACCAAGGACGGCGTCTCCGTGGCCAAGGAGATCGAACTGAAGGACAAGTTCGAGAACATGGGCGCGCAGATGGTCAAGGAAGTCGCTTCGCGCACTTCCGATGACGCCGGTGACGGCACCACCACCGCCACCGTGCTGGCCCAGGCCATCGTCACCGAAGGCATGAAGGGCGTGACCGCGGGCATGAACCCGATGGATCTCAAGCGCGGCATCGACAAGGCCGTCACCACGGCCGTCAAGGAAATCCGCGAGCTCTCCGTGCCCTGCACCGACTCCAAGGCCATCGCCCAGGTCGGCACCATCTCCGCCAACGGCGATGCCAATATCGGCGAGATCATCGCCGACGCCATGCAGAAGGTCGGCAAGGAAGGCGTGATCACCGTCGACGAGGGTCGCGGCCTGGAAGACGAGCTGGAAGTCGTCGAAGGCATGCAGTTCGACCGCGGCTACCTGTCGCCCTACTTCGTGACCAATCAGGACACCATGCAGGTCGAGCTGGAAGACCCGTACATCCTGCTGGTCGACAAGAAGATCTCCAATATTCGCGAACTGCTGCCGACCCTGGAAGCCGTCGCCAAGGCCGGCAAGCCGCTGGCGATCATCGCCGAGGACATCGAAGGCGAAGCCCTCGCCACCCTGGTGGTGAACACCATGCGTGGCATCGTCAAGGTCGCCGCCGCCAAGGCGCCCGGCTTCGGTGATCGCCGCAAGGCCATGCTGCAGGACATCGCCATCCTGACCAGCGGCACCGTGATCTCCGAAGAGGTCGGTCTGACTCTCGAGCAGGCCACCCTGGACCACCTGGGCACCGCCAAGCGCGTGACCATGTCCAAGGAGAACACCACCATCATCGACGGCAGCGGTGCCGAGGCCGACATCGAGGCCCGCGTCAGCCAGATCCGCGCCCAGATCGAGGAGACTTCCTCCGACTACGACCGCGAGAAGCTCCAGGAGCGCGTGGCCAAGCTGGCCGGCGGCGTGGCCGTCATCCGCGTCGGTGCCGCCACCGAAGTGGAGATGAAGGAGAAGAAGGCTCGCGTCGAGGACGCCCTGCACTCCACTCGTGCCGCAGTCGAGGAAGGCGTGGTGCCCGGCGGCGGTACCGCCCTGGTACGCATCCTGGGCAAGGTCGCCGCAACCAAGGGCGACAACGAAGACCAGAACCATGGCATCGCCCTGGCCGTGCGTGCCCTCGAGGCCCCGCTGCGCCAGATCGTGACCAACGCCGGTGACGAAGCCTCCGTGATCATCAACAAGGTCAAGGAAGGCGAAGGCAACTACGGCTACAACGCCCAGACCGGCGAGTTCGGCGACCTGTTCGAGATGGGCGTGCTGGACCCGGCCAAGGTGACCCGTACTGCCCTGCAGGCTGCCGGCTCCGTGGCAGGTCTCATGATCACCACCGAGGCCATGATCGCCGAAGATCCGGACGAGAAGGAAGCCGCTCCGGACATGGGCGGCATGGGCGGAATGGGTGGAATGGGCGGCATGATGTAAGCCAGCCCCCGAGGCCCTGAAAAAGTCCCAGGCTCTGCCTGAGACAAGCCCCGCCGGTGAGCAGCCGGCGGGGCTTTTTCGTGCCGCCGCGGGCAACGAGTCACGAGCGTTCTCGGTGTGAGCCCGTAGCCCGTAGCCCGTAGCCCGTAGCCCGTAGCCCGTAGCCCGTAGCCCGTAGCCCGTAGCCCGTAGCCCGTAGCCCAAGTACACTACCGGCCTGATTTTCGGTAACGCACGGCTACGAGATGCTCTCGAACATCCGCATCGTCCTCGTCCAGACCTATCATCCCGGCAATATCGGCCAGGCCGCCCGGGCCATGAAGACCATGGGCCTTTCCGACTTGGTGCTGGTCAATCCGCGCCAGTTTCCCGACTCGGAAGCCTCACGGCTTGCCGCCGGCGCCGAGGACATCGTCGATGCCGCTCGCGTGGTTCCTTCTCTGGACGCTGCCATCGACGACTGCGTCCAGGTGGTGGGCGCCAGCGCCCGCCTGCGAAGCCTTCCTCTGCCCCACTACGACGAGCCGGAAACGATGGCGCATACCCTGGTCGAGCGCGCCGAAAACGACCCGGTGGCGCTGGTGTTCGGCCGCGAACGGTTCGGGCTCACCAACGACGAGATCCGCCGCTGCACGCATCAGGTGAGCATTCCTGCCAATCCCGACTACGGCATCCTCAACCTTGCCCAGGCCGTGCAGGTGCTCGCCTACGAAACCTTCAAGGCATGGCGTCAGCGCCCGACGAGTGGCTACCGTCCCGCCCGCCCGCGTAGCGAGCGCGCTCCCACGCGCGAGCAGCTCGATCATTTCCATGCCCATCTGTCGCGCGTACTGGCCGACAGCGGCTTTCTCACCCAGCCCCACGCCCGCACCGAGGCACAGCTCGAAGCGCTGTTCGCCCGGGCCCAGCCGAGCCGCAAGGAGCTTTCTCTGCTGCGCGGCCTGCTCAAGGCACTGGAACCCACCGCCAAAGACTCCTAGTCTGAAAGAGACCGTTGTCTCCGAAACGTCATTCCTTCGTCACCCAATCGTCACTCACATCGGCGATAACGGTCCTCGGGCAAGGGACACTGCCGCACCAAGTGACACGGATGCAGCCGGGCAAGGAGTCCGACAGGGAAGAGATGGCATCGGGACGGTGCCGATGGAGCGCTCACGCCACGGGCCAGCCCCGTGGCGTTCTTGTATGGCGCTAACGGCCGAGCGGTTCGGAGGTGGAGTCCCCCTCGCCGGATGGGGTCTCCCAGCCCGGCACTCCCTCGCGAATGCGCTGCGAGAATGCCGGATCGCCATCCGCAGCCCGTGCGCGCTCGACGATATTGCCCCGATACTGCAAGGCCTTCAAGCTGTACCCCGGCCACAGCCCACCTACCCGATAGGCATACTCGGGTAGCTTGGCGGTGAGCAGCAGGCGATGGTCGAGCGGCAAAACGGCACCCAGCCGCCGCGCCATGGCGAACACCAGGGTCGTGCAGTTAGCGGTGATGGTGTTGTAGAAGCGCGGCTCGCGCGCCAGACGGTTGGCCTCATCCACGTAGGCCAGCAACAGCGAGCGGATCGCATGACGGGACATGTCGAGGCGATAGAGCCATACCGTTTCGCCGCGCACGTTGCTGCGCAAGCGTACCGCGTCACGCTCGTCGGCGGCGACGATGGCCAATTCGTACTGACGAAAGAACCCGCCGATCTCGGAGAATCGCTCTCCCTTCTGGCGCCGCACCTCCACCGAAAAGACCACGAACGTCTCACCGCCAAAACCGAAGGACACCATCACATGGGCGATACCCGGCCGTCCCCAGCTCGATACGATCAAGTCCGCCGAGTCGAGACGGGCCAGATCATAGTGGCGCGGCTCCCAGTGAGCCCGTGCCCGGTCTCGGGTTTGCCACTCGAAATGGCGCACACGATCGAGCGTCAGTTGCCCCTCGGTGACACGTCCGGTGGCCAGGTGCAGCACATCATCCGCCCAAGGGCGGTCGTGAGCGGGACGCAGTCGAAACCACCACAGCGCCAGAACCGCCAGCAGTATGATCTGTCCGCCCAGCGCCGAGCCACGATGCCCCCGAAACGCCAGCGTCACCAGCCCAATCGCCAGCACGGCCCACAGCACCAGGGTCAGCTGACGCCAAGGAGTCGGCAAAGATAGCCGAAACCACAGCGCCGCCGCCCCCCAGGCCATGCCCAGGGTCAGCAACGTGAAAAGCGTGCTCCATGCAATTGCCAGTGCCATCGTCACTCATGCCTGCCCGAAACTGCCGGCAGGCTAGCACGTTTGATGACGGCTCGGCTCAACCGGATGACGCCCGTCATCCTTTCAGGCAGACGTCAGCCAGGAGCGGAATCCGGCTAACTCGTCGCCCAGCTCGCCGCGCGTCACGCGTCGATAGAGCCGCTGCAGTCTCGCCGTCACGGAGTCGTCGGCGATGGGCTCGCCCACGGCTGGCGCTCCCGCCCGCGCTCCGACATGGCGACCGTCGAGCTCTCGCAGAGGCAGAATCTCCGCCGCCGTACCGGTGACGAAGGCCTCGTCCGCCGTGTAGAGCTCGTCGCGAGTGATACGCCGCTCGCAAACCTCCATGCCCAGCGCATGGCGGGCCAATTGCATGACGCTGTCGCGGGTGATGCCCTGCAGGCAGGAAGTCACCTCAGGGGTATGCAGCACACCGTCGCGCACCAGAAAGACGTTGGCCGCCGAGGCCTCGGCGACGTAGCCCTCCGGATCGAGCATCAACGCCTCGTCGAAGCCGGCCTTGACCGCGGTGTTGAGCGCCAGCATGGAGTTGACGTAGTGGCCGTTGGTCTTGGCGCGGCACAGGCTGATGTTGACATGGTGGCGTGCCCAGGAAGAGGTGAGCGCCCTGATGCCCACGGAAGCGGCCTCCTGCGACAGGTAGTCGCCCAGGTCCCAGGCGGCGATCATCACGTGAGTGGTGAGCCCCTTGGCCCGCAGCCCCAGCCCTTCGGCCCCCAGGAACACCGTGGGCTTTAGATAGGCGTTGCTCAGATGGTTTCTTGCCAGACACTCCCGCTGGGCCTGAATCAGGGTTTCGGCGCTGAAAGATAACGGTATATCCAGCGCGTGAGCGCTGTCCAGCAACCGCCGGGTATGCTCGGCCACTCGGAAGAGGTGGCTGCCGTCAGAGCCTGCATACGCGCGCACCCCTTCGAAGCAGCCCATGCCGTAGTGCAGGGTATGGGTCACCAGGTGAGTGCGCGCCTCGCGCCACGGCAGCCATTCGCCATCGTGCCACAGCCAGCCGTCGCGGTCGTAGAGTGGTGTCATGCATTCTTCCCGAAAAGTTCATGGCGCCAGCCGTCGATCAGCTCACGCTGATGCGGCTGAAGCGCCTGATAGGCCCAGGCGGCGATTTCGTCGTTCTGCGGATCGGGGACTTCGATGGCGCTGCCGGCCAGGGCCTGGACAACGGCATGGCCGCACAGCGGCGCATAGCCCTCGGAGTAGCCACCCTCATGAATCATCACCAGGCGCCCCTGGCAAATGCGCTCGGCCAGCGCCCTGACCTGCCGGGTCATCTCGCCGAAGGCGCGGCTGTTGAGCAGCATCTTGCCCAGCGGATCCTTGGCACAGGCGTCATACCCGCAGGCCACCACGATCAGTTCGGGGGCGAAGGCCTCGATGACCGGGAGCACCAGCTCGCCCATGACGTACTCGTAGACGCCGAGCCCGCAGCCCGGCGGCAGCGGGAGGTTCACGTTGGCCCCCTCGCCCGCTCCAACGCCACGCTCCCCGAAGCCACCGGTCTCCAGAGGAAAGTTGCCGGCCTGATGAAGGGAGAGCGTCAGCACCTCGGGGTCTGCGTAGAAAGCGGCCTGCTGGCCATTGCCATGGTGCACGTCCCAGTCGAGGATCGCCACGCGACCTACCTGGCCCAGCGCTCGGGCGCGCATCACCGCCAGCGGCACGTTGCCGAGCAGGCAGAAGCCGCGACCGCGGTCCGCCTCGGCATGGTGCCCCGGTGGGCGGCACAGCGCATAGGCATTGGCCAGTTCACCGGTGGCCACCGCCTCCACGGCGGCCATGGCCAGTCCTGCCGACTGGCGCGCCGCAGCGAGGCTGCCAGGCGTATAAGGCGCACAGTCGCCACCGTCACCGCCACGCTCACGGTCGCCGGCTTCCAGGGCATCGAGGTAGCGAGCGGTATGGAAGCGCTCGAGATCCTCGCGGCTGGCCGGCGGCGCCTTGCGTACCGCCAGCTCGTCGATCAGTCCCGACACTTCCAGCAGGTTCTTGAGCCGCCGCTTGCTCTCGGGGCTCTCCGAGGCGGGCTGGGGCTGAAGAAACTCGCCCGGTGCGGAAAAGACGCCGATGGAGCCAGGATCGTGCCAGAAGCAGCGCTCGTGCCAATAGAAACCGGTCCGCTCGCTCATCCGTGTGCCTCGCGCTGCTCCCACACTTCGATGGCGGCAGCCAGATCCTCCAGCGATGCACCCACCGACTTGAACAGCGTGATAGCGTCATCCGAGGACCGTCCGGGCCTCTCTCCCTTCAGCAGCTCGGCGAGATCGGAGCGGATGGCCTCGAAGCTGAAGACTCCTTCGTCGATGGCCTGATGGATGTCACCCGCCTCGCCCCGGGCGCCGGCATAGGTGTCGACGAACACCTCGCTGCGGGCCAGGCATTCGCCGTCGGTCTCGCGCATGGAGGGGCGGAAGGCGCCGATCAGGTCGAGATGCGTGCCGGGACGCAGCCATTCGCCACGAATCAGCGGCTCGATAGAGAGCGTCACGCAACTGATCACGTCGGCTTCGGCGCTCGCCGCTGCCAGGTCGGTCACCGCCACGCTGTCGAAGCGATCGCGGTAAGCGTCAGCCAGACGCTCGGCCTTTTCCGGGTTGCGCCCCCAGACGAGAACGCGACGGATGCGGCGCACGGCGGCATGCGCCTCGATCACCATGGGTGCCAGCTTGCCCGTGCCCACCACCAGCAGGGTCTCGGCATCGGTGCGCGCCAGCTCGCGCGCTGCCAACGCCGAGGCAGCGGCCGTGCGGCGCCGTGTCAGTTCGCTGCCGTCCAGGCAGGCCAGCGGCTGGCCGTGCTCACCTTCGCTGAGCACATAGAGGCCGGAAATGGCCGGCACCCCATGCTCGGCGTTCTGCGGAAAGACATTGACCATCTTCACGCCGATGTAGCCGGCCGGCTCCCAGGCCGGCATCAACAGCATGGTGGCCTCGCCATCCGGGCGATGCATGGCATGGTGATGGCGCGGCGGCGACTCCACGCCTTCGCGGAAGGTGGTGGCCAACCGCTCGATGAGCGCCGGCCAGGGCAGCGATGCCGCCACCTGTTCACCGGTGATGATCTGCATGTCAGCCCTCCGGCAGCGCGGCAGTGACCATGATTTCCACCTTCCACTCCGGCTTGGCCAACTTCGCTTCCACGGCGGCACGAACCGGAGGCCGGCCGGGTACCACCCAGGCATCCCAGACGGCATTCATGGCATCGAACTCGGCCATGCTGGTCACCCAGATCTGCGCTGCCAGCAGATGCTCCTTGGAGGTGCCCGCTCTGGCCAACAGTTCATCGATGCGCGCCAGCACCTGCTCGGTCTGACCGCGCATGTCGGCCGTCGCATCGCCGGGCACCTGGCCGGCCAGATAGACGGTGCCCTTGTGAATGGTGATCTGGCTCATGCGAGCATTGCTGTCGTGGTAACTCACGCTCATGGTCGTCTCCTTGAGTAGACAAGCGGCCCCGCCGGACCTGGGTGGTCACAATGCGTAATAGCCGCGCAGGAAGGCGGCCAGGTTATCGCCCAGCACTTCGGTGGGATAGCCTCCCTCCTGCACCAGAACGGTCGGTAACGAAAGCCCAGCCAGACGCTGGCCAAGGGCGGTGAAATCCGGCGTTTCCAACGTCATGCCCGCCAGCGGATCGTCCTTGTGCGTATCCAAGCCCAGGGCAATGACCAGCGCCTGGGGCTTGAACTCGGCCAGACGTTCGAGCAGCCCGTCCAGGGCTTCGAGCACGGCGGCGATATCGCTGCCGAGGGGCAAGGGGCGATTGACGTTGGCACCGAGCCCTTCACCCATCCCCTCTTCGTCGGCACCGCCCCAGAAGAATGGGTAGAAATCGCTCGGATCGACGTGTAGCGAGCCAGTCCAGACATCGCCACGGTAGTAGAAGATATCCTGAGTACCGTTGCCGTGGTGAAGATCCACATCCAGGATCGCCACGCGGTCGAACTGCTCGCGCAGCACGGTGGCAGCGAGCGCCGAATTGTTCACGAAGCAGAACCCGCCGGCACGGTCCGGTCCGGCGTGATGCCCCGGGGGACGGCACAGCGCATAGGCGCTGCCATGTCCGCCGAGCACCGCCTCGGCCGCCGCCTGGGCGCTGGCCGCACTGGCAAGAATGCCGGCGAAGCTATCGGCACCGATCGGGCAGGCCATATCATGCAGATGCCAACCCGCCCGCCCCACGGGATGCCGCGGATAGTGATGCCCGCCACCGCATGGGTGAATGTTGGGCAGTACCAGCTCCGAAGCATCGGGCAGTTCCCGCCAGCGCGCATGGATGGTCTCGAGAAAGGCCAGGTAGCGACCGGTATGGATTCGCGACAAACGCTGTCGCAGCAGGGGGCTGTCCACCTCCGTGGGCGCGGTCAGCGATAACCCGACAGTGGCCAGGCCTTCGGCCAGCAGTCGCCCCCGCACGGGCCCTTCCGGCGACTCGGTCGTTCGGCCGCGAATCTGGAAGCTGCCTGGCGCATGGCGCTCCTGATCGGGGTGGTAGAAGAACAGCATCGTCTCGGTCCTTGTGGTTCGGTCTCGTCATCGCCGCGCCGATTGGCGACGACGGCACCGATACGCCGCTGCGTCGCGCCATGGCTGGCATGGGGAGCCGCTCCACTGTAGCGCCGCCTACCGCGAACGCAACACCCCAAGGACCCCGCCTGCTCATCTAGCCAAGGCGAATATCTCTACTCATGTGGCACACCGGCGACGTAACCGTCTCACAATGGAGACAGTGGCAGAATGTCGCAACACGCGCCATAGTGCTGGATCCTTAGTCTGCAAACGGGTCTCGCCGACATGGACGCCATTCGCCGCCATGCTCTGTTACTGACGCTGCTTGGCAGCCTCGTCATCTCGCTGGCCATGGGCCTGCGCCACGGGTTCGGGCTCTTCCTCGAGCCCATGAGCAGCGATCTGGGCTGGGGGCGAGGCGTCTTCGCCTTCGCCCTGGCCATCCAGAACCTGGTATGGGGGCTCGCCCAACCCTTCGCGGGGGCCCTGGCCGACCGCTTCGGCGCTGCCCGCGCCATCGTCGCCGGCGGGGCACTCTACGCCCTGGGCCTGGCTTTCATGAGCGTCTCGGAATCAGCCCTGGGCATGACGCTCTCCGCGGGGGTACTCATCGGCCTGGGTCTCTCCGGCACCACTTTCTCCGTAGTGCTGGGCGCCGTGGGACGTGCCGTGGCACCGGAGAAGCGCAGCCTGGCCATGGGCATCGTCAGCGCCGCCGGCTCCTTCGGTCAGTTCGCCATGCTGCCCGGCACTCTGGGGCTACTGGAGTGGCTGGGCTGGTCATCGGCGCTGCTGGTGATGGGTGGCATCGCCGCCCTGATGCTGCCGCTGGGTGCCTGGCTGAGTGACCGCCCCGCTCCAGCCACCGGCAGCGATATCACCCTGCGTGCCGCACTCGACGAGGCTGCGGGCCATCGCGGTTTCTGGCTGCTCAGCCTGGGCTTTTTCGTGTGCGGCTTTCAGGTAGTGTTCATCGGCGTACACCTGCCCGGCTACCTGTTCGATAACGGCATCGCCGTTCATGTCGGCAGCACCGTGCTGGCCCTGGTGGGACTGTTCAACATCGTCGGCACCTATACCGCCGGCTGGCTGGGCGGGAGCTACTCCAAGCCTCGCCTGCTCACTTGGCTCTATCTGATCCGCGGCGTGGTGATCACCCTCTTCCTGGTAGTGCCGTTGAGCCCGGCCAGCGCCTACGCCTTCGGTATCGCCATCGGCCTGCTGTGGCTTTCCACGGTACCGCTGACCAACGGCATCGTGGCCTCGGTGTTCGGCGTGCGCCACCTCTCCATGCTCGGCGGTATCGTCTTCTTCTTTCACCAAGTGGGTTCGTTCATGGGCGTGTGGCTCGGTGGCTACCTCTACGACCTCACCGGCGATTATGCGGTGGTATGGAAGCTCACCATCCTGCTCGCGGTGGTAGCTGCCGCCCTGCACTGGTTCATCAGCGAACAACCCATCGACCGCTCCACTCCCAGCCAAGCGCGGGCATGATGACCGGCCATCGTCTGTTGCGTCTCTCTGCCTTGCTCGCAATCGCCGGCGCCCTGGCGCTCGCCTGGTGGGGCTGGCAGACCAGCGACGCCAGCCTGCTGCTACTCGGCAGACGGCTGTGTTGAATGGTCAACCGGCAACGGCTACAGCGTCACAACCACACTCCATGCGGTACCTGCCGCATCAAAAGGCTAAGCCTTTCGTATCACAATCAATGCTGATCTGCCTCATGAAATGTAGTTCTTTTTCATTGGTTCATAACGGCGTATGTCGCTATCGTATGTAAGAGAAACACCACGGTCACTATACGCCTGCTCCTCATGAAGCGGCCATTCTTCGCTAGGCGTCTCGCCAAACGATAAACGCATGCCTTTGGCCAGGCACTGGCAAGCAGACGAGGAATCAGTCACGTGCTCAGAGCGACGATCACCAGATGGCTCAGGCAACACGGCGTAGCCTCATGGGCACCTACCTCGTCCTCTACCTATCGGCACACTACCCTGTCGCTGTTCTGCCTGGCCGTGGTGGCCGTCATTACATTCACGTACGGTCTGCTCAACTGGCTCTATTTCGATGAGCCCAGGCTGGCCGCCATTGAGTTGGCCGTGAGCCTCATCAGCACGATCGCGCTGGCGGATCTCTACCGCAACCACAACGCCCAGCGCGCCGCTTGGGTTGCGGTCATCGCCACCGGCGGCATGGTGCTTCTCTATTTCTGGTACGTTCGGGCAGAATACTCGGCTATCGTTTGGGCGGCACTGTTCGCCATGATCAGCTTCGTCCTCTTAGGCACGCGAAGAGCCGCGCCCATGTATCTGCTCTTCGTAACCATCGTTACCGTGACGGTGCTTCTCAAGCGGCATGAGTGGCCCGCTCTGGCGGACAGGGCTTCGCTAGCCAACCACTTCGGCGCTCTGCTTGCCTTCGGCATCCTCGCCTTCTACCAGGAGCGGGCCCGGGAAACCGCCCATGCCCGTATCCAACGACTGGCAGAAAAAGACTCTTTGACGGGCATCGCCAACCGACGGCATTTCGTCGAGGCTTTCGACAAGTCGCGCCATCGGCTGATCGCCCAAGAGCAGGCCTATGCCTTTCTGCTACTGGATATCGATCATTTCAAGCACATCAACGACACCTACGGCCACGCCATTGGCGACGAGGTCATCATTGCCATCACACGACGGATCGCCGCATCCGTGCGTGCCGAAGACCTGGTCGGCCGACTGGGCGGAGAAGAGTTTGGCGTACTCCTGGTCAATTGCAGTAGCGATGACGCCAAAGCCCGAGCGGATGGCATTCGGCGCGCCATCGGCGAGACGCCAATCACCATCAAAGATCAGACGCTCACGGCGACGATCAGCATCGGGGTGGCCAGTGGCATGGCTTCGGCACAAGATTTCAACACCCTGTATGTACGCGCCGACGAATACCTCTACCAAGCCAAGGCACAAGGACGTAACCGCGTAGTGGCAGACGCTCGGCCATGGCCATCATCATCGCTCGCCGAGGAACATAGGTAGCGCCCCGCAATCCCTTCTACGCTGGAATCGAGCCCGGTCTGACATCCGGTCGTAACCATGCGGTCATGCCAAGCGTTCAGGCTGACAGCGTTGGCTCTCCACTTTCGGCATAGAAAAAAAGCGAGGATTCCGATGAAAACCCCACCCTTGATGCTCACGCTCGCCGGGTTGGCGACGCTGCTGTGCGCCCCCACCAGTATGGCCGCCCAGGACGACATCGCCGCTGCTGACCACGTCACCCTCGGGCCCCGCCCGCTTTTTCTGGTCCAGGACATGGACGAAGAAACCCAGCGCTCACGCGAGCTCAAGGCCGAACTGCTAAGCTGTGCAGGCAGCACTGGCGAGTGGCAACGCAGCGACTTCAGCATCGGCCACCGCGGCGCGGCGCTGCAGTTTCCCGAGCACACCCGCGAGTCCTACATCGCTGGCGCCCAGATGGGGGCCGGCATCCTCGAGTGCGACGTCACCTTCACCGCCGACCAGGAGCTCGTCTGCCGCCATTCCCAGTGCGATCTTCACACCACCACCAACATCGTCGACACGGAACTGGCTCAGAAATGCAGCGTGCCCCCGGCCTTCAACGAAGCGGGTGAGTTGACCAACGCCGCAGACATCCAGTGCTGCACCAGCGACATCACCCTGGCGGAATTCCGTACGCTCCAGGGCAAGATGGAAGGCGCCAACACCGAAGCCACCAGCACCGAGGCGTACCTTGCCGGCACGCCCGGCTGGCGCACCGACCTCTACGCTACCCGCGGCACCCTGATGACCCACGCCGAAAGCATCGAACTGTTCAAGGCACTGGGCGTGAAGATGACTCCGGAGCTCAAGGCGCCCAGCGTCGAGATGCCGTTCGAGGACATGAGCCAGGAAGACTACGCCCAGAAGATGATCGACGAATACAAGGCCGCCGACGTGCCGGCCAGCGACGTCTATGCCCAGTCGTTCGAGCTCGACGACGTACGCTACTGGATCGAAAACGAACCCGAATTCGGCGAGCAGGCCGTGTACCTCGACGACCGCTATGGCCTAGACGACTTCGACCATGCCGATCCGGCCACCTGGTCGCCGAGCATGGAAGAGCTGGTCGACCAGGGCGTGCAGATCCTCGCTCCGCCGATGTGGATGCTGCTGGCGTCCAATCCCGAGGCAGGTGACGGCGAAAGCCGCATCGTACCCTCGGTCTATGCCGAACGCGCCAAGGCAGCCGGACTCGACCTCATCGCCTGGACCTTCGAACGTTCCGGCCCGCTGACCGATGACGGCGAGTGGTACCACAGCACGACCGACGACGTGATCGACAACGACGGCGACAAGCTGCTCACCCTCGACGTGCTGGCCCGCGATGTCGGCATCATCGGCCTGTTCAGCGACTGGCCCGCTACCGTCACCTTCTACGACAACTGCATGAATGCCAAAGGCTGATCTCCCACCGGGCCGCACTCAGCGCGGCCCCTTTTCAACTTCTTCGCGGCTGCCGCACGCTTGTCGATCATCGGCCGATGCTCCGTTATCGATCGGACAGCAGGCAGAATCTGTGGTAGTGGTTGCTGGGTGTCGCAAGCCACTACGCCAAGGAAACGCGATTCATGACCACCACGATCACCGGCCCCGACGGCCGACCCCGCTGCCTCTGGTGCGGCAGCGTGCCGGAGCTGACCGAGTACCATGATCGGGAATGGGGCTTTCCGGTCCGTGATGACCGCCGCCTTTTCGAAAAGCTGTGCCTCGAGGGCTTCCAGGCCGGGCTCAACTGGCGCACCATTCTTAACAAGCGCGAGAATTTTCGCTCCGCCTTCCGCGATTTCGACATCGAGGAAGTTGCGCGCTTCGACGAAAATGACGTGGAGCGTTTGCTGGCCGACCCCGGCATCATCCGCCATCGCGGCAAGATCGAAGCGGTGATCAACAACGCACGACGCGCTCAGGAACTCATCGCCCGGGAAGGTTCGCTGGCCGCTTTTCTGTGGCGTTACGAGCCCGATCCCGAAGCGCTGCCGGCGCCGCAGACGCTCACCACCTGTGCGGAATCGCACGCGCTGTCGAAGGAACTGAAACGGCGAGGCTGGCGATTCGTGGGCCCGACCACCCTCTATGCCTTCATGCAATCCATGGGGCTGATCAACGATCATGCCGAGGCCTGTTTCCTCAGGACTGACGTGGAACACACCCGCCAGGCGTTCACGCGCCCCATGTAGTGACGGCACGGCGCCATGCCGCTGGCCCATCACGGCCTCGTCGAATGAGGAAGAGCAGCGAAAGCGTGGAGCGCCGATGCATATCGCCATCCTGACCGTCTCGATTTCCCTGCCCGGCTGCCGTTCACTCAAGGAGAAGCGTCAGCGCATGGGTGGCATTCACGAACGCTTCGGACGCAACCCCGCCGTCGCCGTGTGCGAGAGCGGCGAGCGGGATCGGCTGGATGCCAGCGAATGGACGTTCTTGGTGGCGGCGAACGAGTCGCAGAAGGTCGAGTCGCTGTGCGGCGAGATCGAGGAGAAACTGCTGCGTAGCGTCGATGGGCGGTTGGGCGACATGACGCGGGAGTGGCTGTAACCCTTGTCCGGCATCGATTGTCGGGCCTTGAGCGGCCATCCTTGGCCAACCCGTTCGGCGGGGTGCGCATCCGGTGGATACTCTTCGACATCCCCTCGTCCCTGGTGCAAGCCTCTCCGTTTTCAAAGATGCATGATCTCGTCCTTGAGCGAATAGGCGATGCCCAGCATCTCCTGGCGGGTCTGGGGATCCACCCCATGACGATCGAGCACCCTCAGGATGTCGTCCGTGACCGCCATGTATTCGGCCTCGCCGATGTTCATGCCACGATGGGCCTCGGGCATGCTCCTACCCCGGTACTCCGCGGGCCCACCGCTGCCGGCGGACAGGAAGTCACGCAGGTGGCACTTCAGCTCTTCGAAATGGACCGGATCGTCCCGCGTGGGCAGGTAGCGGGCCTGGATCGTCGGGTTCTGCATATGGGCCTCGACGATATCGTCGACCAGTGCGGCGATACCGCTCTCGCCACCGAGTCGCTCGTACAGGGTTGCACTGCTCATCTTGCACCTCCCGGGCCGGATCGACCCCGGCCCTAGTTGCTGGTTTCCGGCCGGGCTAATACCCGGTCTTCGAATAGACCAGTCGGTACAGTCGTGACCCATACGAAAAGCCCTACTGAGAAGCGGCCGAGAAGTAGAAATCGAGCATCGCATCCAGGGGGTCGGGGGTTCCTCGCAGGCGGCTGCGCAACGCGGCGCCCTCCCAGCAGTCCACCAGCAGATTGGCCAGCTCTCGTGGGTCGCGCTCGGGTGGCAGGTCCCCTTGCTGGCGCGCCTCCTCCAGGCATTCGGCGACACGTTCGGCAATGGCGTTGAAGCAGGTTTCGATCTTGCGCCGGAACACCTCGCTCACCCCGGACAGCTCCTGACCGACACCCCCCAGCAAGCATCCCAGATACCCCTCATCCCGATACTTGTCCCGCGATAGCTCGAAGAATCGCCGCACCCGCTCCAGGGGCGGCAGCGACGGGTTGCCCAGGGACATGTCCAGGCCCTTGTGGACATCGACCATATAGAGATCGATGACCTGCAGCGCGAAGTCCTCCTTGCTCTTGAAATGGTGGTAGAAGGAGCCCTTCGGCGTCTGCGTCTTCTCGAGCAGTGCCTGAATCCCCAGGTCGTTGTAGCCGTGCTGTAGAAGCATGCCGAGTCCCGCCTCCAGCAATCGCTCCTTGGTATTTCGTATCATGGGCACTCCGTGCAGACCGACTGGTCTATTCATCATCATGGCTCAGCCATGCACCCCGTCAAATGAAATCACGACACGATCAACGGGCCGAGACCGAACATCGATTGCATGGCATTCATAGTCCCACGCTGGAGCAGCGCGAGGCGAATCGGCTCGCCACATGGGCTTTCGACCACAAACGCAACTGAACGCGGCCGCCTCTCCTGCCGGAGACGCTGTAACCAGTGGGGCCCGCCAGGTCGCTGGCGGGCCGTCTGCCGGGGTGCCATGCCCCCAGGAGAGCGCACTCAAGCTTTCGGCTTGCGTGCGGTGATCGTCCAGGAACTCGATGGCATCACGATCTTGCCCTCCTGCTCATAGGGAGCCAGGGCATCGCGCAATGCCTCCTCGATCTGCGGACGCTGGCGTTCCGCTTCCTCGCCCGCCTCGCGGAAGACCTCCCCTGCCGGGCCCAGAGCAAGCTGGAAGTGCATGGCGTTCTCCACCGAATCGCCCACCTCCACGGGACCATCGTTGCGCTCGAAGTCGATGGCCTCGAAGCCGGCGATCTCAAGCTGCTGGGTCACCACGTCCGGGTTGGCCATGGAGAAGGGCCCCGGGCCGCAGGTGCGGGCGTCTTCGCCGGGAGGCGGCAGAAAGTCCAGCACCACCTGCTTGGGCAGCCCCAGCCAGGGGTTGTCCCCGATATCGCGCCACACGATGAACATCAGCTCGCCGCCCGGCCGCAGCGCCCTGTTGATGTTGCGCATGGCCACCACGGGGTGTTCGAAGAACATCATGCCGAAGCGCGAGAAGCACAGGTCATAGCGAGGCTCGAAGGGGTAGCGCTCCACGTCGGCGGCCACGAACCTCACGTTGCCCAGACCGTCCTGCGCCGCTCGATAACGACCCTCCTCGAGAAACGGCTCGACGCAGTCCATGCCCAGCACCTGTCCCTGGGGGCCGGCCTTGCGCGCCAGTTCGATGGCGGTATCGCCCCAGCCGCAGCCCACATCGAGGATGCGCGAGCCCGCCGGGACATCGAGTTTCTCCAAGGGAACGCGGCTGTGATAGCTCAGGCCGTTCATCAGGATTTCCTGGAAACGCTCGAACTTCTCCGCCAGGGTGTCGTTCCAGAAAGCCACGTATTCGCTGACATGCTGGTCTGTTGTTGTATTCATGGCAGTGCCTCCAAGTGCCACGTCAGGGGAGCGCTGCCGGCAGGGCCCGCAGCGCCAGGGACACGTCACCCGGCTCGCCGGCCGAAGTGATGATGTCACTCTCAGTTCTAGCAGTTACCGTGCACTCATGGGCGCTAGTCGACTGGCGCCCTCACGGGGTGACGCCCCTCACCACCCAAAGGTTCCTCATCATGCCGAACGTACTGCTATTGGTGGACGTACAGAACCTGTATTACACCGCTCGCCATGCCTACGGTCGGCACGTCGACTACAACGCCCTATGGGCTCGGACGACCCGGGGACGCCGGGTAGTCGGAGCCTTCGCCTACGCTATCGACCGCGGCGACGAGAAGCAGCGCCAGTTCCAGAACATCCTCCGCGCCATCGGCTTCGAGGTGAAGCTCAAGCCCTTCATCCAGCGGGCCGATGGTTCGGCCAAGGGCGACTGGGACGTGGGCATCACCCTGGATGCGGTAAAGCACGCCGGGCGGGCCGACGTGGTGGTACTGGCCTCCGGCGATGGTGACTTCGCGCTGCTGGCCGACACCCTGCGTCTCGAACACGGCGTGGAGGTCGAGGTCTACGGCGTCCCCGCACTCACCGCCGGAGCCCTGATCCAATCGGCCACGCGTTTCGTGCCCCTGGAGGGTGGCCTGCTGCTGTGAGCGGATGATCGGCGTCTTGCCCACCATGTAATGGCTTTCTCGAACTGCCACGTCTTCAAGAAGACACGACGGGAGTCCACTGCCACGCAGGCCGTTCCTCCACCGAGCGTTCAGGCGTTATACCTCACGGCGCCCAGTTCGCTGATGTCGTAGCCGCCCAGCGTCTCGGCCTGGTCGCGGAAGCGAGCCGCATGGGCAAAGGCCAGCAGGCGCTGCACGGACGGTTCGAAGTAGCTGCGCCGGCGCAGGGCCAATTCGAAGCGCTCCTCGTGCAGGGGCACGAATGCCAGGCCCTGGCGCCGTGCGGCAGCCTCGACGCCGAGCCCCGCATCCGCAGCGCCGTGACGAATCGCCAGCGCCAGATCGTCCTCGGAGAGCGCCGGATGCGCAGCCCACGTCAGCGCCCCGGACGCCACGCCGGCCGACG
Source organism: Pseudomonadota bacterium (assembly GCA_051749645.1). Taxonomy (GTDB): domain Bacteria; phylum Pseudomonadota; class Gammaproteobacteria; order Pseudomonadales; family Halomonadaceae; genus Halomonas. The sequence continues at coordinate 94,498 of JBNJIT010000008.1, read as the reverse complement.
CCAGCAGGTGGTGCAACAGTCGCTCGGCCCCGGCTCCCGACTGACGGTGAGCCACCACCAGGCCGCTGGCAGCGAGATCGGCCAGCGAGCCCACCCCGGCAGGGTTGCCCGGTGCCAGCAGCAACCCCTGACGGCGCACCGCCCAGTGCACGATCACCAGGTCGCGCATGCCGCCGAGTCCCACCGCCTGGGGCACGTTGTAGCCACCGCTCGCCGGGTCCAGAAGGTGCAGTCCGGCCAGCATCGCTTCGCCGTTCAGCAGGCGCTGCACGCCGTCGCCGCTGCCGTGACAGAGTTGGGCCAGTTCCGAGCCGCTTTCGCGCACCGCCCACTCGAGCAGCGGATCCTGACTGCCGGCCAGCACCCTGGGTGCCGGCCGCTGGCTCGGCTGGTCTCCCTCCAGGTGGTTCATCAGCCACAGATCGACGCTGTGGCGCGGGAAAAGCAGCTTGCCGGTCACCTTGGTGCAGGGGATCTGACCCTGGCGCACCAGATCGTAGACCTTGCGCTCCTTGAGGCGCAGATAGTCGGCCACTTCGGTCGTGGTCAGGTAGGCATAAGTCGTGGATAGGGTCATGGCACCGGCGGCTCCGCATTATCCTGTCTATGACTGCATGGATTTCAGCATAGCGTGCAGGCAACGCTTTTTCCGCACATGCTGCAGACAGTCATCCACGGCTACGACAAAGCCGACTGTGAGGCTTTGCCCGGTAAAGTCGGCGAGCGTAGCTCAGTCAAAGCAAAAACCGGTGAACATGACCGCCAGCGACAACGCCTTCTCCACCGCCCTCGCCCTGATTCTGGGGCTGGACGACACCCTGTTGGGCATCGTCGCACTCTCCCTGCAGGTGTCGCTGACCGCCGTGGCGATCGCCGCCCTACTCTCCCTGCCGCTGGGCGCCGCTCTGGCGCTGTGGCGCTTTCCGGGGCGCAGCGCCATCATCGTCGTGCTCAATGCCCTGATGGGCCTGCCGCCAGTGGTGGCCGGCCTCACCGTCTATCTGCTGCTCTCCCGAGCCGGGCCGCTGGGGCAGTTCGGCCTGCTGTTCACGCCGTCCGCCATGGTGGTGGCCCAGGTGCTGCTGATCCTACCGATCATCGCCGCGCTGACCCGCCAACAGGTGGAGGAACTCCACGGCGAATACCGCGAGCAGCTGCAATCGCTGGGGGTTTCCCGGCTGCGCCGTATGCCGACCCTGCTGTGGGATGCCCGCTTCGGCCTGCTGACGGTGATCCTCGCCGGCTTCGGCCGCGCCAGCGCAGAGGTGGGGGCGGTGATGATCGTGGGCGGCAACATCGACGGCGTCACCCGCGTGATGACCACCGCCATCGTGCTCGAGACCAGCAAGGGCGATCTGCCCCTGGCGCTGGGGCTCGGTCTCGTGCTGCTGGCCCTGGTCACCCTGATCAACGCCGGTGCCTACCTGGTCGGCGAGTCAGCACGGAGGCGGCTGGGATGAACGACATGTCGCGCCAGGTGCCAACCACGGCCACCCTGCACTTCGATGGCGCCAGCGTCATACACCGCGGCGAGACCCTGCTTCGCCCCTTGACCCTGTCGCTGACCGACAACCGCTGCACCCTGGTCATGGGCCCCAACGGAGCCGGCAAGAGCCTGCTGCTGCGCCTCGCCCACGCCTTGCTGTCGCCCAGCGCCGGGCGTGTCCACTGGCAAGGCGGCACGCCGCGCCAGGCGATGGTCTTCCAGCGCCCGGTGCTGCTCAAACGCTCGGCCCTGGAGAACCTCACCTACGCTCTGGCCGTCAACGGCACGCCTTGGAAGTCGCGAAAGAATCTAGCACGCAAAGCTCTTGAACACTTTGGTTTGGCGAACCTGGAAAAACGCCCGGCACGGGTACTCTCAGGCGGCGAGCAGCAACGCCTGGCGCTGGCCCGGGCCTGGCTGCTCGACCCCGAGGTACTGTTCCTGGACGAGCCCACTGCCGCCCTGGACCCGGCCTCGATGCGAGCGGTGGAAGAAGCCGTTCGGGCCTTCTACCGGCGAGGCACCCGCATCGTGATGACCACCCACGATCTTCACCAGGCACGGCGCCTGGCCGACGACGTGGTGCTGCTCCACGAGGGCAGTCTCGTGGAGCACAGCACGGCCGACGCCTTCTTCACGACGCCTTCATCACCCACCACGCGCGCGTTCGTCCAAGGCGAACTGATCTGGTAACGACACAAGGAAGGCACCATGCACCAAGCAAGACTCACCCTTGCCGCCATCGGCCTGTTCGGGCTCTCGCTGGGCGCCTCGGCCCAGGACGATGAACGCTACATCACGCTAGCCTCCACTACCTCCACCGAACAATCGGGGCTCTTCGATGCCATTCTGCCCCAGTTCATCGAGGCCACCGACATCAAGGTGCGCGTCGTCGCCGTGGGCACCGGTCAGGCCTTCGAGGTCGCCCGACGCGGCGATGCCGACAGCCTGCTGGTTCACGATACGGCCGGCGAAGAACGATTCATCGCCGAGGGCTACGCCACCGAACGCGCCAACGTGATGTATAACGACTTCGTGGTCATCGGCCCCGGAGACGACCCGGCAGGGATCGGCGATGCCGAGACGGCGGAAGACGCCTTCTCGCGGATTGCCGAGGCCGAGGCGCCCTTTGCCTCGCGCGGCGACGACAGCGGCACCAACCGCGCCGAACTGCGCCTGTGGGAGGCGGCAGGCGTGGAACCCGGCGGCGAATGGTATCGCGAGCTGGGCAGCGGCATGGGCCCCACGCTCAACACCGCCGCCGGCATGGATGCCTACGTGATGGCCGATCGCGCTACCTGGGTCGCCTTCGACAATCCCCAGAACCTCGAGCTGCTGTTCGAAGACGACGAGGCGCTCTTCAACCAGTACGGCAGCCTGCTGATCGACCCCGAGCGCCACCCGTACCTCAAGCACGACTTGGCCGAGCAGTGGCACGAATGGCTACTCTCCGACGAAGGCCAGCAAGCCATCGCCGATTTCGAGGTCAACGGGCAGCAGCTGTTCTTCCCCAACGCCGAGTGACCAGCCGGCAAGGGCCGCTCAGGCCCTTGCCGACATCGACAACCCTGCCAGCAGGCTCTCGAGCTCGTTGGCGAGAAAGCGTGGTTCGACGCACTCGGCGAGATGTCCTTCGGCAAAGCGCAGAAAGCCCAACGCTGCGTGCGGGAGGCGCCGGTCACGGCGCACGATGAACTGCCAGTGGCTCTCGATGGGCAGGCCCGCCACCGGCAGGATCACCAGGTCGGGATGCTCCGGCGGCAGCACGTGCTCGGAGAGCACGGCCAGCCCCAGTCCCGAGGCCACGCCAACGCGGATCGCCTCGTTGCTGGCCATCTGCAGGGTCGCCCCCAGCGACAGCCCCTGCTCCTGCAGCCAGCTCTCGAAGAGCATGCGCGTCGCCGAGCCAGGCTCGCGTAGCAGGAAGCGCTCGCCCAGAAGCTCGCTCATCGCTACCCGCTCGCGAGCCGCCAGCGGATGCCCATGCGGCGCCACCGCCACCAGCGGATTGCGCAGGAAACGACCGGCCACGGCATGAGCCAGCGACGGCGGATGGCTGAACACGTAGAGGTCGTCGTCCTGGCGTTCGAAGCGTGTCAGCATCTGGCGCCGATTGCCGATGTGCACCGTGACGTCCACCTCCGGGTGGGCCTGGCTGAACGGCCCGAGCAGGCGCGGCAGCACGTACTGGGCAGTGTTGACCAGGGCGATGGAAAAGCGCCCTCGCTCGCCGCCGCGCAGCGCCGTGAGGTAATCGTCGAAGTCGTCGAAGCGCCCCAGCACCTCGCGACTGGCTCGGTAGAGCTCAGCACCCGCCTCGCTGGGCACCAGCCGGCCATGACGACTCTCCAGCAGGGGCTCGCCCACGGCCTCGCCGAGGCGCTTGAGCTGCTGGGAAACGGTAGGCTGGGTCAGGTGCAGCAGGCGCGCCGCCTCGCTCATGGAGCCGGCGCGCACCACGGCCACGTAGACCTGCAGCAGGCGAAAGGTCAGATGGCGGATATTCATGGCTAGTCCGGCTTTATCATAGATGATCGTCTATTCAATCATGGCATGAATGTTATTGGCATCAATGCCGCGCCATCCGCACAATCCGCAGCACCTTCACTGCTGCAACGAGTCGACGCTATGCCCGATATCGTGGTGATGTTCTTTCTGCTCGGCCTGCTGGCCGGGCTGGTGAAATCCGACCTGGCCATTCCCAAGGCCGCCTACGACACCCTGAGCCTGCTGCTGATGCTGACCATCGGCCTCAAGGGAGGCATGGCGCTCTACGGCAACCTGGGCTGGTCCATCGTGCCGGAACTGGCCGCGGTGGCGGCGCTGGGCGCGTTGATCCCGCTGGCTCTGATGCCGGTGCTGCGCCGCCTGGTGCGTCTCACCGCCGCCGACAGCGCCAGCATCGCCGCTCATTACGGCTCGGTGAGCGCCGGCACCTTCGCCGTGGCGCTGGCCTTCGCCGAAGGGCGCGGCCTGCCCATCGGCGCCGAGGTCACCCTCTACCTGGTGATGATGGAGCTGCCGGCCATCATGGTGGCCATCGCCCTCTATCGCCGCCACGCAGGCAGCGACTCCGGCGAAGCGCTGCAGGGCATCTGGCACGAGACGCTGACCAACCGCGGGGTGATCCTGCTCGCCGGCGGTGCGGTGATCGGCGCCATGTATGGCCCGGCCCAGGGATCCAACGTCACCGAACTCTTCACCAGCGCCTTTCACGCCGTCCTCGCCCTCTTTCTGCTGCAGATGGGCCTGACGGCATCGGAAACGCTGCGCCCCATTCCCTGGTTCCACTGGCGGCTGCTCACCTTTGCCCTGGTCGCGCCGCCGGTACTGTCCCTGGCCGGCCTGGCCGTCGGCCTGGCACTGGGGCTGCCCGCCGGCTCGCTGCTGATCCTCACGGCACTCGCCGCCAGCGCTTCGTACATCGCCGCGCCGGCTGCCATGCGCACCGCCATTCCCGAGGCCAACATCGGGCTGGCGATGCTCGCCTCGCTCGGCTTCACCTTCCCGTTCAACGTGATCGTGGGCATCCCGCTCTATCACCAGCTCGCCCAATGGCTAACCGGCTAGACTCACCGAGCCGGCCACCCAACGGTGGCCGGCCTTTCTCGTTCCCCCGCTCTCTCACTCTCTACCCTTCCCCCTGACTTCTGACGTCTTCCCTCTTCCTTACTTGCTTCTGCCCTCTTTCCTCTGACGTTTTCCTTGTACCCTCTTGCCTTCGACATTCGTCGCACGCCACAAGCCTGCACTTTACGTTAACGTCAACCTATCCTAGTCTTGTGGCATCGACCACTGACGTGACAAACCACGGAGTTCCGCCATGCTAACGCCGTACAAGCCCCTCGATTTCGGCCTCGACGAAACCCTGGACATGCTGCGTGACCAGGTCAACGCCTTCGCCCGCGACGAGATCGCCCCGCGCGCCGCCGAGATCGACGAGAAGAACGAATTCCCCAACGATCTGTGGCGGAAGTTCGGCGACATGGGCTTGCTCGGCATCACCGTGTCGGACGAGGATGGCGGCAGCGGCATGGGCTACCTGGCCCACTGCATCGCCATGGAAGAGATCTCTCGGGCCAGCGCCTCGGTGGGCCTCTCCTACGGCGCCCACTCCAATCTGTGCGTCAACCAGCTCAAGATCAACGCCAACGCGGAACAGAAGGCCAAGTACCTGCCCAAGCTGATCAGCGGCGAGCACGTGGGTGCCCTGGCCATGTCCGAGCCGGGCGCCGGATCCGACGTAGTCTCCATGAAGTTGCGCGCGCGCAAGGAAGGCGACCACTACGTGCTCAACGGCAACAAGATGTGGATCACCAACGGCCCCGACGCCGACGTGCTGGTCGTCTATGCCAAGACCGACCCGGACGCCGGCTCCAAGGGCATCACCGCCTTCATCATCGAGAAAGGCATGGCCGGCTTCTCCACCGCCCAGAAGCTCGACAAGCTGGGCATGCGCGGCTCCAACACCTGCGAGCTGGTATTCGAGGACTGCGAAGTGCCGGTCGAGAACGTGCTGGGCGAAGTGAACCGCGGCGTCAAGGTGCTGATGAGCGGCCTCGACTACGAGCGCACCGTGCTCGCCGCCGGCCCCATCGGCATCATGCAGGCGGCGCTGGACGTGGTGGTGCCCTACATTCACGAACGCAAGCAGTTCGACCAGCCCATCGGCGAGTTCCAGCTGGTGCAGGGCAAGATCGCCGACATGTACACCACCCTGAATGCCTGCCGCGCCTACCTCTACAGCGTCGCCGCCGCCTGCGACCGCGGCCGGACCTCCCGAAAGGACGCCGCCGGCGTGATACTCTACTGCGCCGAGAAGGCCACCCAGGTGGCGCTGGACGCCATCCAACTGCTCGGCGGCAACGGCTATATCAACGAGTACCCCACCGGGCGCCTGCTGCGCGACGCCAAGCTCTACGAGATCGGCGCCGGCACCAGCGAAATCCGCCGCATGCTGATCGGCCGCGAGATCTTCAACGAATCGGCTTAACCCCAGCTATAAGCTGGAAGCTTGAAGCTGGAAGAGGTGGCCACCCTACCCTCATGGGGTTTCTTCGAGCTTCCGGCTTCAAGCTTCCAGCTCATCTCGGAGAGATGTATGGCAGTGCTAACTACCCAAATCAACCCGCGCAGCGAGGGCTTCCAGGCCAACGAGGCGTCGATGCGCCACGAGGTGATGAAGCTGCGTGAGCTGACCGCGGCCATCAGCCAGGGCGGCGGCGAGAAGGCCCGCGCCCGTCACGAGAGCCGCGGCAAGCTGTTCGTGCGCGACCGCATCGACCACCTGATCGACGAGGGCTCGCCGTTCCTCGAGTTCTCGGCGCTGGCCGCGCATGAGGTTTACGAGAGCGAGGTGCCCGCCGCCGGCGTGGTCACCGGCATCGGCCGCGTCTCGGGCGTGGAGTGCGTGATCGTCGCCAACGACGCCACCGTCAAGGGCGGCACCTACTACCCGCTCACGGTGAAGAAGCACATCCGCGCCCAGGAGATCGCCCGCAAGCATCGCCTGCCGTGCATCTACCTGGTCGACTCCGGCGGTGCCTTCCTGCCCCGCCAGGACGAAGTCTTCCCCGACCGCGACCACTTCGGGCGCATCTTCTACAACCAGGCCACCCTCTCCGCCGAGGGCATCCCGCAGATCGCCGTGGTAATGGGCTCGTGCACCGCCGGCGGCGCCTACGTGCCGGCCATGGCTGACGAGTCGATCATCGTCAAGGAGCAGGGCACCATCTTCCTGGGCGGCCCGCCACTGGTGAAGGCCGCCACCGGCGAGAGCATCAGCGCCGAGGACCTGGGCGGTGCCGACGTGCACGCCAAGGTGAGCGGCGTGGCCGACCACTACGCCGAGAACGACGCCCACGCCCTGCAGCTGGCGCGTGCCTGCGTGTCGCGCCTCAACTGGCAGAAGCGCGGCGAGCTCAAGATGCAGGCGCCCAAGCCCCCGCGGCTCGATCCCAGCGAGCTCTACGGCATCGTCGGCACCGACCTCAAGAAGCCGTTCGAGGTGCGCGAGGTGATCGGCCGCATCGTCGACGACTCCGCCTTCGATGAATTCAAGCGCTACTACGGCGACACCCTGGTCACCGGCTTCGCGCATATCCACGGCTATCCGGTGGGCATCGTCGCCAACAACGGCGTGCTGTTCTCCGAATCCGCGGTGAAAGGGGCGCATTTCATCGAGCTGTGCGCCCAGCGCAAGATCCCGCTAGTGTTCCTGCAGAACATCACCGGCTTCATGGTCGGCTCCAAGTACGAGCACGAAGGCATCGCCAAGCACGGCGCCAAGCTCGTCACTGCGGTGGCCTGCGCCAAGGTGCCCAGGTTCACCGTACTGATCGGCGGCAGCTTCGGCGCCGGCAACTACGGCATGTGCGGCCGCGCCTTCGAGCCCAACCTGTTGTTCATGTGGCCCAACGCGCGCATCTCGGTGATGGGCGGCGAACAGGCCGCCGGCGTGCTGGCCCAGGTCAAGCGTGAGCAGCACGAGCGCGAAGGCCGCGAATGGAGCCAGGAAGACGAAGAAGCCTTCAAGCAGCCCACCCGTGAGCAGTACGAGCACCAGGGCCACCCCACCTACGCCAGCGCGCGACTGTGGGACGACGGCGTGATCGACCCGGCCCAGACCCGCGACGTGCTCGGCCTCTCGCTCGCCGCGGCCATGAACGCCGAGGTGGAAGACACGAAGTTCGGCGTGTTTCGCATGTAGTCCCACGCTTCGCGTGGAGCCGTAAGCTGTAAGCCGTAAGCCGTAAGCCGTAAGCTCTGGATGATTAGCGCCAGCGCCTGGACTCGAGGGGTTTCTTACAGCTCGCAGCTTATAGCTTACAGCTATTTGAAAGAGGTCCGAGATGTCAGATAACACCGCCTACTCAAGACTCGAGATCGACGATCGCGGCATCGCCTGGCTGACGCTGGATCGCCCCGAGGTGCACAACGCCTTCGACGACAGCCTGATCGCCGAGCTCAATGCCCACCTCGAGCGCTTGCACGATGCCGCCGGCCACGACGAGGTGCGCGCCGTGGTGCTGGGCTCCGAGGGCAAGAGCTTCTCCGCCGGGGCCGATCTCGGCTGGATGAAGCGCATGGTCGAGTACGACTTCGAGGGCAACCTGGCCGATTCGCGCAAGCTCGCCCAGCTGATGCACGGCCTGGACACCCTGCCCTGCCCCACCGTGTGCCGCGTGCAGGGGGCCGCCTTCGGTGGCGCTGTGGGCCTGGCCGCCTGCTGCGACATCGTGATCGCCTCCGAGAAGGCCAGGTTCTGCCTCTCCGAGGTGAAGATCGGCCTCTCGCCGGCGGTGATCAGTCCCTACGTGCAGCGCGCCCTGGGCTCGCGCCAGACCCGCCGCTACGCGCTCACCGCCGAAGTCATGGATGCCAACACCGCCTGGACCCTGGGGCTGGTGCATCAGGTGGTCGAGCACGAGGTGCTGGATGCCGCGGTGATCGCCATGCTCCACAACCTGCTGGCCGGCTCGCCCCAGGCCCAGCGCGCCACCAAGGGGCTGCTCGCCGAGGTCGCCCGCGAGCCCGACAGCCAGGCCACCCGCGAGCACACCTGCCGGGTGATCGCGGAACTGCGCGTGAGCGCCGAAGGCCAGGAGGGCCTGGCCAGCTTCTTCGAGAAGCGCCGCCCGGCCTGGACTCCCGCCCCCGACGACGACACGACTTCCGCCACGGAGCGCCGCTCATGAGCCACTCCCCCGCTACCCGCACCACCCCGTTCGACACCCTGCTGGTCGCCAACCGCGGCGAAATCGCCTGCCGGGTGATGCGCACCGCCCGCCGAATGGGCCTGCGCACCGTGGCCGTCTACTCCGACGCCGATGCCACCGCCCGCCACGTGCGCGAGGCCGACGAGGCCGTACGCCTGGGCCCGGCCGCGGCGCGCGAGAGCTACCTCGACGTCGCGGCGGTGGTGGCCGCCGCCCAGCGCACCGGCGCCGGCGCCATCCACCCCGGCTACGGCTTCCTCTCCGAGAACGGCGCCTTCGTCGAAGCGCTGGACGCTGCCGGCATCACCTTCGTCGGTCCGCCCGCCTCGGCGATTGCCGCCATGGGCGACAAGTCCGCCGCCAAGGCGCGCATGGCCAACGCCGGCGTGCCCCTGGTACCCGGCTACCACGGCGACGATCAGGACGACGCCCTGCTCAAGGCCGAGGCCGACAAGATCGGCTATCCGGTGCTGCTCAAGGCCAGCGCCGGCGGCGGCGGCAAGGGCATGCGCGTGGTGGAGTCGGCCGACGGCTTCCAGGCCGCGCTGGACGGCTGCCGCCGCGAATCCCAGGCCGCCTTCGGCGACACCCGCATGCTGATCGAGAAGTACCTGACCCAGCCGCGCCACGTCGAGGTGCAGGTTTTCTGCGACAGCCACGGCAACGGCGTTTACCTGTTCGAGCGCGACTGCTCCGTGCAGCGCCGCCATCAGAAAGTGCTCGAGGAAGCCCCCGCTCCCGGCATGACCGCAGCGCTACGCCGCGAGATGGGCGAGGCCGCGGTGCGCGCCGCCAAGGAGATCGGCTACGTGGGCGCCGGCACCGTCGAGTTCCTGCTGGATGCGGACGGCTCGTTCTACTTCATGGAGATGAACACCCGGCTGCAGGTGGAGCACCCCGTCACCGAGATGATCACCGGCCAGGATCTGGTCGAGTGGCAGTTGCGCGTGGCCATGGGCGAGGCACTGCCGCTGGCCCAGGAAGCGCTCACCATCACCGGCCACAGCTTCGAGGCGCGCCTGTATGCCGAGGACCCGGAACAGGACTTCCTGCCCGCCACCGGCACGCTGACGCGCTTCGCCATGGACCTCGCAGGCGCCGGGCTCGACCCCAAACGGGTGCGCCTGGACAGCGGCGTGGCAACCGGTGATGCCGTCTCCATGCACTACGACCCCATGCTCGCCAAGCTGATCGTCCACGGCGACGACCGCGAGCAGGCGCTGGCCACTCTCAACCGCGCCCTGGCCGCGCTGGACGTGCAGGGCGTGGTCACCAACCGCGCCTTCCTGCAGCGCCTGGCCACCCACCCGGCGTTCCAGGGCGCCGAGCTCGACACCCGCTTCATCGAGAAGAACGAGGCGACGCTCTTCGCCCCACGCCAGTATCGCATCGAGGAGTATGCCGGCGCAGCGCTGGTCGGCCTCAACCAGTTGGCCCGCGAGTGCGAGAGCGACTCCCCGTGGGACCGCCACGACGGCTTCCGCCTCAACGCCCCGCACACCATCCGCATCGCCCTGTGCGACCCCGCCCACGTGCCGGACGACGAGGGCTCCGACAACGTGGTGGTGGTCGAAGGCCGGCGCGAGCGCGGCACCGACACCGGCTGGCAACTGGCCATTCGCGGCGAAACGCTCACCGCCAGCCTGCAACCGCTGGAAGGCGATGCCGTGGCGGTGACGCTGAACGGCCACCGCCGCCGCCTGCAGGCCCGCCGCGACGGCAACGTGGTGGTGATGGTCGACCCCAGCGGCGAGACGCGCCTGTTCTGGCGGCGCATCGACGCCATCGACCACGGCCACCACGAGGCGGAATCGACCCTCACCGCCCCCATGCACGGCACCGTGGTCGCCCTGCTGGTGGAAGCCGGTCAGCAGGTGGAGAAAGGCATGCCGCTGATGGTCATGGAAGCCATGAAGATGGAACACACCATGACCGCCCCCGCCGACGGCCACGTGGCGAGCTTCCACTTCCAGGCCGGCGAAACGGTGGGACAAGGTGACGTGCTGCTCGAGTTCGCGCCGGAGGAGTAAGCCAATGACATTTCCCAAACGCGTGCGCCTGGTCGAGGTCGGCCCCCGCGACGGGCTGCAGAACGAACCCGAACCGATCGAGACGCCAACCAAGCTGGAACTGATCGACCGCCTGGGCGCGGCCGGCATCGGCTACATCGAAGCGGCCAGCTTCGTCTCGCCCAAGTGGGTACCGCAAATGGCCGACCACCGCGAGGTGATGACCGGCCTCACCCGCCGCGACGGCGTCACCTACGCCGCCCTCACCCCCAACCTCAAGGGGCTCGAGGGGGCGCTGGCGTGCGGCGTGGAAGAAGTCGCCGTGTTCGGTGCCGCCAGCGAGGCCTTCTCACAGAAGAACATCAACTGCTCCGTCGCCGAATCCCTGGAACGCTTCACCCCGGTGCTCGAGCGCGCCCGCGAGGCCAAGGTGCGCGTGCGCGGCTACGTCTCCTGCGTGCTCGGCTGCCCCTACGAAGGTGAGATCGCCCCGGCCAAGGTCGCCGAGGTGAGCAAGGCGCTCTTTGAGATGGGCTGCTACGAGGTGTCGCTCGGCGACACCATCGGCGTGGGCACGCCGCTCAAGGCCAAGCGCATGCTCGAGGCCGTGAGCCGCGAGATCCCCATGGACAAGCTCGCCGCCCACTTCCACGACACCTACGGCCAGGCGCTCGCCAACCTCTACGCCGTGCTGGAAGAAGGCATCGCGGTGGTCGACAGCTCCGTCGCCGGCCTCGGCGGCTGCCCCTACGCCAAAGGCGCCTCCGGCAACGTGGCCAGCGAAGACGTGGTCTACCTGCTCGACGGCCTCGGCATCGAGACCGGCATCGACCTCGACACGCTCGCCGCCACCGGCACCTGGATCACCCAGACCATCGGGCGGCCCAACCGCTCCAAGGTGGGCGTGGCGCTCGCCGCCAAGTAATCGCGTAGCAGAAACGACAAGCCCCCGAGTCAGCTCATTCACTGGCTCGGGGCTTTATGACAGCTCGTCGGTTTTCCGGGCAACGCGGCACGGTTCACGGCGGCGCTATGCGGAAGAAAAACATAGGCATTTGACCTCAATCAAGACTAAGCCCACGGAATGATTGTATGGTCTGCGGCCAAGTTCCCGGTGCTACCGTGCTCCGGCAACCTCTGCCTTTCGAGGCATTGAGGCTGCGATCCTTTTTGCATAAAGCGGTTTGGTTACATGGGTATTTGCGGCGGCGATGGCTTGCCCCGCAAAAATACAGAAGAGAACGCAGCCCGTCATGAGCCCGCCTTGGAATATGACGTGTTAAAATCCAAGCTCTTTCTCAAGACGTATGCTGGCATTATCGTCTGCGTACTGGCGTTCACCGGCGTCAGCTACCTGTCGTCGGTACCCTGGCTTCGGAACCTTCTCGAGCGGCAGGAGGAGCGCGCCGGCAGGGTCGTCCTCGACAACGTTTACGAACTTGCCTCCAGCGCGCATCAAGAAATCCAAGCGTGGCAAGAATCCGCCTTGCACACTCGCCGCCACGAACGGCGCAACCTTCTCCAACTCGTCGAGACAGGCATCGATCGCCTGGAGACGCAAATCGCGGCCCAAAACCTCAACGCCGGGGTGGCCACGGCAAAGCTGCTGGAGAGCATCCGCCATACCGGATACGAGCAGGACAACGGCTATGTTGACAACCTAGAGGAGGAGGTTGCGGCGCGGAAGGCCATCTTCACCGAACGCCTGCGCCGCCACTTGCACGAAACGCGCATCGCCGATTCCGGTTACCTGTTCGTATTCGATAGCGACCATGAGATGGTCATCCACCCCAACCCGAACATCGAGGGTACCAACGTCCGTGATTTGCTGAACCCGATCAGCAACCGCTCGCTCTCGAGCGAACTGATGACGGCGGCGGACACTCCGGGTGATCAGGTCGTCTACAAGTGGGACAAGCCGAGCGATCCGGGCAACTACATCTACGATAAGGTTTCCTGGGTCCGTTATCTGCCCGAATTCGACTGGTACATCGCCTCCTCGGTCTATCGCGACGAGCTACAGCGTACCGGTGACCAACTGACTGCAAGAATCCTGTTCATCGCCGGCCTGATCCTGATCGTCACTTTCATCGGCGCCTACTTATTTCTGTGTCGAATTATCACGCCGATCAGCCGGCTCGCCGAAACCGCAACCCGAGTCGGCGACGGCGAGCTCTCAGCCAGTTCGGACATCGACCGCAACGACGAGATCGGCATTCTCGCCAAGGCCATCAACACCATGGTCGCCCGCCTCCGAGACCAGTTTCACAACTTGGAGCACCGCGTGGCGGAGCGTACCACCGCACTGGCCCAAACGGTCCGGAGCCTAGAAGACCGCAGCCGAGAGAACGCCGAACTCACCAGCATGGGCGAACGACTCCTCTCCTGCTCCAGCGAAAAGCAGGTTTTCGCTGCCGTGACCCGAACTAGCCAGGCGCTTTTTCCGCATGACGCAGGCTGCGCCTACCTGGCGGACTCAGACGGCCAACTGCAACTGTCAGCTCAATGGGGCGATAGCTATCACCACTGCCCAGATGATGGACCCGACCCGTCGTGCTCGGCGTTTCGACTCGGCAAAACCCAACGCCACGTTCCCACTGCCGACGACACCCCCTGTCGTCATTGCCAAGACAAAGGGGTAACGAGCCTGTGTATGCCGCTGCAGACGGAAGACGCCATGATCGGAATCATCAAATTGATCCCGGCCACCGAGCGCTGCGAAGACATGAACCGGGTGCTCGGCAACCGTCAGCCGCTGATGACGACGGTCGTCGAACATGCCGCCCTCACCGTCACCAACCTGCGGCTTCGCGAGCGCTTACACCAACAGTCCATCAAGGACTCACTGACCGGCTTGTTCAATCGTAGGCGACTGGAGGAGATGCTCGCCAGCGAGATTTCCCGAGTTCAACGTCATGGCGGTCAGGTCGGCATCATCATGCTGGACGTGGACCATTTCAAACGATTCAACGACTGCTACGGCCACGATATCGGCGATAAGGTGCTACGCAAAGTCGGCGAACTGCTCAGGAGCACTGTTCGACGCGAGGACATCGCCTGCCGCTACGGCGGCGAGGAATTCACCCTGATCATCCCCGAAGCCGATACAAAAGGCCTGCGCGCCCTGGCCGAGTTGGTGCGCAGCCGTATCGAGGCGCTGGACCTGCCCGAGCTGGCCGAGAAAGTCACCGTTTCCGCCGGCACTGCCCTCTACCCTCCGCACGGCCACGACGTGCATAGCTTGCTCAAGGCAGCCGACATTGCGCTCTATGAAGCCAAGCAAACAGGCCGGAATCGGATCATCGACGCTGACGAAATTTTGCCAGAACAGACGCCAAAAGAACCGAGCTGATAGATAGGGGTGAAAGTACCTACATGGCCTGTGCAGCTTTGGAGGGGGTCACTTCATGGCCTCACCGCTCCGACAGAGCGAGCTGTGCACCGAGCCCAGCGAACGCCGCGGCGAAGCTCCGCCGCAACCAGCCCTGCACCCTTGGAGACTCGATGACGGCGGCTCGGAACGCATGGGCGAGTTGCCCATAGATGACGAAGACGACGAAGGTCATCGCCATGAAGATAGCGCTCAGGCCCAGCAGCTGAGCCATTGGCGACACCGCATCGGCTGCCACAAACTGCGGCAAGAACGCCAGGAAGAAAATGGTGAGCTTGGGGTTGAGGATGTTCAGCAGGAATGCCTTGATCACCAATGAAACAGCCCCAGCCTTCCCCTGCACCTCCTGAACGGAGAAAGCACTCCGGTCGCGCCACGTGGCGACAGCAAGGTAGAGAAGATACGCCACACCGGCATACTTGAGTACCTGAAAGGCGACTGCGCTCGTATGCAGGATGGCCGCCAGCCCCAGGACGGTGGCCAACAGGTGCGGAACGATGCCCAGCGTGCAGCCGAGCGATGCGTAGAGACTGGCCCTACGTCCCTGCATGAGACCGGTGGAAACGGTGAATACCACACCGGTACCAGGAATGAGCACGACGACCAATGAGGTAAGCAGGAATTCGGCAGAGAACATGAACGGTGACTCTCCTATGAGATCCAACGCCGCCATCAACGGTGCAAGATCACCAGCGTTCAGCGACCGTGGGTAGTGACTGGCATGGCTCGATCATGCCTTCGTCACCTGCACGAGCACAAGCTGGTTCCCATGACGAGGATGACCATTTTACCAAAAGCAATCATGAGTTTTCCTATAACGCCTTGCTCACCAGAAAATTAGGAGCGCAGCGAGTAATTTTTCCGCGTGTAGCAACTTGTTATGCGAACTTATGTTCTACAACCTCGACATTGAATGCCTCTGACTCTTCGGGCGGCTCAAAGTAAGCAGTCACCATCCTAAAGACCTCCTCAGTGTCGAACTGTGCTCGTTCAGGTTGTTCCGTTTGCCGCTGTTTCAGCTGCTTTAGACAAACCTCGTCATCTACCGCTACATAGTACAATTCGTGAGGTATCCCTCGTTGCGAATAGATATCCTTGAACCAGGCCCTTTGCTTCCTGGTGTTCCCGGGAAAGTCCAGCACCACGGAGGTCCCGGCTATGAGAATTTGCTCAACGTGTGATCTGAGCACTGGCTTAAGACGAGACGAATAACTGATGTAGTCATTGAAATCTTTGATCTCACCGGCGAAAAGGGCGGCTAACCATTCATCCTCTGAAATAAGCACGGCTCCTCGTTCACGAGCGATTTTGGCAGACAAAGTGCTTTTGCCAGCTCCCATCTTCCCGCAGAAGAAGATCAACGTTCCGTAAAAACTCATTGCTTACTCCTTATGCATGACGCCTTGCTCACCGGTAAATTAGGAGCGCAGCGAGTAATTTATCCGCGTGCAGCAACTAGTTATACGGAACTTGGATCTAGTTCCCCATAGAACCGAAAGTGGGCCTATCATCTGTAGTTTAGTTCGATCTACGCCCATAAAGGAGTTAGCCGGTTATTGGTAATGCATTGTTCGTAGTTCAGGATTTCCTTAATCGTAGCTATTCGAAGACATGAATACATTCTGGATCAAAAAAACCCTTATCAAGTAATGCATTGTGCATTCTCATCGTGTCCTCTGCATATATCACCACGACAAGGTCAGAAAGTGCCCGCGAGCAGCAAACATAGAATAAGCGCCGGGTACGGTCGATAGTAGAGTCCCTTCCGGCATCAATATTTGCACGATCCCTATCCGACAGCTCCGTTACACTGAGATACTTACCGTAGGAAAACGTGTTTGTTCGCCCTTCTTGGTCATCAACGACCACAATGACCTTATCGAACTCAGATCCCTTGATGCCTTGCTGGGTAGAAAAGGGAGACATCTTCTCAATGTACTTTCGGTATCCCCACAGTTCCGATGCTTCACATTGCATGAAGCGAAGGGCAGCATTGTCGGTTGCTGGTTCGACAACAGGTACAGCAGTTTCAGTGTAGGTATTGATTAGCTCAATATAACGCTCATCCAACGCCACGAAGCTATTATCCCTAACAAAGCGCATAACGTCACCGATGCGCACACCGCTATCAGCTTCCATCAACGCCACCAATTCGCTGATCTGATCTCTTAGACCGTCCAGCAGTCCCACTGTGTCGATAGCAGTCAGAGCGTCGGGCTGCAAACGAGGGCAATGTCTACGAAGCAGGCGCATAATCTCGAACTCCCGTCCTTCGCGCCGCGCAAGCACCAATGGCAGAACGTAGGATAAGAATGGTCGGACTACCCATGCCGTTCCGTCTACCAAGCCGGTGTTGAGATCCTCGGGGGATCTATCATTGAGCGCACTATAGAGATTGGGGAATCCTAGACGGGCTGCCGCCATCCGATGGACCAACACCAATAGTCGCAGCACCTCCTCGTCCTCATCCTCCAGCCAGCCTTCATCGCCATCCTGATCGGCCAGCCATCGACGTACTTCCTCCAGACGCTCCTGTCGGCGATCATCGGCAGGTAGGATCAATACTCTGGCAGACCCTTCGACGGGAGCTTCTGCACCACCTACGGTTGAGTGACGCCCCCGTGTTTGGTGAAGCCCGTCGTCTTCCGCTCTGATCCTGTTGATAACGCGAAGTACAGCTTGCGGACATCTGAAATTCTCAGGTTTCTCCAGAAACTGCCATCCCTCTTCGGCCGGAATGGGGCCTGCACCTTGCATGTAGATCTTTTGCACCGGATCTCCGAAAAAACCAAGGCAAAATCCTAACGGAAAAGCGCGTGCCACTTGGCGTAAAGCATCCACAAACGCCGGGGCGGTATCCTGGCTTTCATCGACAAAGATGACCGGAAAGAGCCGAGCCAAGACGGTCTGCATCAGTACATGACCTGCAATAAACTCGGGGCCTATCTTCAAGATATCGCTGTGACCGAGGACGCCGTTTGAATAGTCACTACCGGTTCCGTACCGAAAGCTTCTCACGGTTCCGACCTCTGTGATCTGGTGCCCATAGCGCTCAATGAGTTCCGCGGCACGAATCTTCGTGGCTTCTCTCGTTCGCGGTTTATCGATCTTTTCTTGTTCTTCAGCAATCTTCTCGTGCAACCGATTACTGACCCATTTTCGGAGATCGTTTTGAAACGGCTTGATGAGCGTCCAGAGGATGCTGTGGATTGTAGAGACGTGGAACAGGTCGTCATTTCCGACGTCACCACGAATTTCTTCCACGGCCACTTCGGTGTAGGTGATACAAGCTACCTGCTGCCCGTTTCGGCGCAGGGCACGACCTTGGGTACGCTCTATCTGGGCAAGGGCTTTGACCAGTGATGTTGTCTTTCCCGAACCAGCCCCCGCTACCATCACGAAGTGCCGATTGCCGTCATCCTCGAGCCGTTTGTGAAGTGCCGTATCGGTTTCCGTATTGGGTTTGCCTATGCGACTAGTCATAACGCGCCACCTTCATGGTGCTGGTCTTCTTCTGCTGTTACGCCCAACGCAGCCTCGAGCCAAATTAAGCCTTCGGCTATGTAGCGAGGGACTTTCCAGCTTTCCGGGTCTTTTGATAGCAGCGCGAGCGCGAAGTCGGTTTTCTTGTAGTTTGAGCTGTGTACCTTGTTGTGAAGCTTCTGCGCAAGATCTTCCAGATCTTGCGGTGCGCGCACCCGGAGTCTCAATTCCTGATTGGCGGCATCCTGCGTCCAATCCAGATTGTCGAACGCGAAGGCGACTTCGAGCGTACGGCCAGCGCGTTCTATCTGTTCGTCGTTGCGCTCAAGATTGACGGTGCAGGGATAGGTGACGCGGATAGCGCCCAATCCAAATGCATCTTCTGCTATCGTCTTGGCATCGTCATCGGCATCCAGGAGTTCATCGATCCTGTTTCTACCAGGCAACCACTGTGCAAGCATTTGGTTAGATGTCACCGCACCTGGGGTTTCTGGCGTGCAAGTGCTTCCTGGGGTAGCTTCACCTTCATCGCCTTCCTCCATTGGCACAACACCATCATTCTCCTCGGCAACTCCGCTCACACTATCCAAATCAGTCACGACGAGCGTTGTTATTCCGAGGAACTCAATGAGCGTACGAAACAGATGGGCGTAGGCACCACCAATCTCGAGTACGCTAAGGTAACAAGAGCGCAAACCCGGCGCCGCTTTTTCAATCATCTGCGGCATGACAAGTCGCTCGACGTTGCCTTCGACAAGAACGGCCGCGTCGGCAAAAAAGATATCGCAGTGCGTTAGCTTTAAGTACCGCTCTAGAAAATCTCGGCTCGGGTTACCTGTCGTCCGATAGAACGCTGACAGATTCAGGACTTTTGACGACTGCTCGATGCCCATAGCTTCGCGCCGGAAGTACCGAATAGGCTGAAAACCGCGCTCGTAGAGAATGTGTGGAGAGTGAGTCGTTAAAACAAGCTGGGTGTTAAACCCATCTGGGTCATCGTCTTCTTCCGCTAGAATTTCCAAAACCTTGTTGACGAAAACTTGCTGTAGCTGGGCATGCAAATGGGCCTCTGGTTCTTCGACAAACACTAGATGCAAAGGTGGGCGTTTGTTCTCCATGGCAAACCATTGCGCATGAAGGTCAAGCAGCTCGACGACCATGTAGATCAGATTCTTGAAACCAAGGCCGTTGTATTTATCGGGAAGCGTCAGCCCATCGGCACTCAGAGCATAGTGAACATGCGTACTATCCTGACTATTCATAACTGTAGCTGGATTAAGCGCCGATTTAATAATCATGCGCGGATTAGTCAGCCCAGGGTATCCCAACTGCCCGAGACGCTGCAGGGTATCGGAAAATACTTGTTCAAGATGTTGGTTGAGCAAAGACTCTGATTCTTCGAGCGCCCTCAACGCATTGTGGTCCTCACCGTGACGCTCAAGGTTTCTTTGGTAATAGCGACTAAGATGTCGAGAAAGTTCCTCTGAGCGACTGCCACCCTCGCTATCTGAAAGGTGACGCTGTGCGTGCAGAAAGTCAGTCTTAATTAGAGAGTTAACAATATCTTTTCCTGTTCGACCTTGCTCGCGTAGCAGCTCTTGAGGTTCGTAACCTGCGTTAGGCTCCAGATCATCATTGAACTGAGATTCATCAAGGACAAAATATTTAAATTCATATTCTTTCTGGATTTCTTTTTCAAGAAACTCACGCAGCGTCCGGGGCGGGGCAACATATTGGTCATTACCATCAGTCATTCCAGCCACCCTGACAGCTTCTTGTGCCGAGGCATGCCACTCGCGGAACTTCGTCAGTGTTTCATCTTCATTGCGGGGTGCAAACTCAATACGGACGCCAACCTTTGTCCCCTGCCAATCAAGATTAGGGAGAAGATCGATGACGCGATGAAGATCCGCTCGCTCGACCTCAAGCCAAAGATCAATAGACAAGACAGGAAGCGAAGAACTGTCTTGCCCAGCCTCAAAATCGTCGATATCACCCCAACGGCATGCGCTGATGTCATGGAAGCTAAAACGATCTCTAGAGCCACTGACGAAAAAGTGCATTGCATGTGCAACAGACGTCTTGCCGCTATTGTTCGAACCTACAAATATAGATATTTCGTTATCCAGATCGATCGTCACATCCGAAAGGCGGCGATAATTTTTTATCCTGATCGCACTCAAAAACATTTCTTTCTCCACATATAAAATCCCACCCTACCAATTTTTGTCTCAGTTTCGGCACGACCTATGGCAACCTTGGCTTTAAATTTCAATATGCTAACTAAGCCATCGAATAATTTTCTGTCGTTTCTAGTTTTTTGTTTGTCTGCTGAGCCCATCGCTTGAACGCCATAGGTGGAAAACGACAAGCGGGCTGTGCCGTATAACGCAAAGCTTTTCGGCAATTTTTGAGCCGCGAAGCGGTGTAAAAATTGTCCGGCAATAGCGTATTGTTAGGGAACCCGCTACCGGCGTAATATGGCATGCCGATTATCTGACAAGACGCGGTCGTAACGTTCAATAAAGGTGGTTATTTTTTCAGGTCGTTGATTGAAGGTACCGATCCATTTGGTCAACGCACTAGCAATCACATTAATAAGATCTAGTAGATTAAAGTAGCTATTTTCGTGATCGTCTTCTGGCGTGAACCCTCCAGTTGCCACGCAAAAGGATATTCGTTTCTCCTCACCCTTCAAAACACGCCGCGAGTCCAAGTTTGTCATGTGCAGTATAGAATTTCTCAACTCCCAAAGCTGAGAAGGTGTTATTCCCACTCGATCTAGCTCAGCATACTCCTCAAGCCACTTCACAAAATTGCGTGGGGTATCGCCGTGCTCCAAGAATGCGAGAGTATCGATAAATGAAGCCAAAAGCTTCATCGAAGAAACATAACACCCTTTATTAAACAGTATCTTAATGGCATCAAAATAATCGTCATTTATTAGAGACGGCATATCGAAGCCTTCAGGCTTCATGTAATCCTCAAGATAGTCCGACATTATCCCCCCACCTAACTTAGGGTGCCCTTGGTACTTGCTCACCAGAAATGGTTCATGGGGTGTACTGATGTCGATTTCAGGCTTCCCGTCTACAACTGCCGTAATACAGCACAAAGGATCTGCACGAGCATCGAGTTTTTGGAATATCTCCTCAAAAACCTCTAATGCTCTGCCTTGCCTCGATAAAGCCATGAACCGCTGCAGAGTTAGCTTTTTCGAGGGGAGCGTTTTTGTAGCATTTGGGAGGTCAACTTCAACTGATCTTCTGAGATAGTATAATTTTTCTTCATCTGTTCCTGCCAGGGCATGTTCGACATACCCAAGCTGGCAAATCTCGTTGTTCTCAACGAAATAGAACAGATTGAATATTCGCTCTCGCACTATCTAAATCACTCCCTAACGCTTTTGTTTAGCGGCGCCCATGTAGCGCAGCGAAATGGGCGTCCGGTGGAGGCCCGGAGGCCCGGAACGAACTACAACTACTGGTTATGTTTCTCAGACCCTTTTCACCGGAATTTCACCGGATCATCAGCAGGTTAAACCTGTAAGGGAGGTGGAGCTCCCAAGCCGTGATGACACGCTGGTACGCCTGTTTAGCAAATGACTTAACTTCTCCGAAAGCCTTAATGATCATAAGCAAACCCTCCTTAGGCTGAGTTGATAGATAACCGACAATTTCTGAAAGAATGAACACCACCCAAAAATTGGATAGGTTTAACGCTACAAAAATTAAGCCTGTCATCATCAGTCTCAGGAGGCCACCTCTGAGAGACGCTTAAAGAAGCGTTTCGACTTTGTGAACATAACGCGGAGCGCACCGGTGGCCTTTACAGAACGAAGCGGCGTAAAGGCCATCCGCGTGACGCGTATTGTTATATTTACGAAACCTTAAATCCCGGTGGCAGCGTACGGAAACAGATTATTTCTGGCTGAACTGAATCCAGAAATACCTTTATATCAGAGGACGTTAGCTCAATACCCTTCTTGCAAGTAGACTCGAACCGCACTGCAAAAACCACATACTCTTCTGAAACTTTATTATTTAGGTGAGACAAACAGCTAAAGCTACGCTTTGCGTAAGTCACCGAAGAGAGGCCCTCGCTCCCAAGGTCCATTGCCGAGCGAAAACCGTTATCAGCTATGGAATCAAAATTTCTCGCTGGAGTTGCATGGAAGAAGACATGACCATCCTCTTCAAGCTGAGACTCAAACAGACTGTATCCGTTGGCTTCATTCGGTGTTACTTCGCCGCACTCGGGAATTTCTTGCTTCATAGAGTCAACGTCCGAATCAAATATAACGCCGCCAGCATGCGCGGCTTTGTAGTGGAGGCGAAGCCGCAACGAAAAAGTCGTCGCCGTGCCTGGCCTTGTTAAGGGCTGAGCTGATAGCTCCAGTCCCGATGCTTAGCCCTGTTTGGCTTGTTGTATTCAGGGCGATACCACAGAGCAAGGGACACCAAGATAACTGAGTTAATATATAGCTGGCGTGCATTACCGTCGAATCTGGCCCCATCCGGCGTATTCGCGCGCAAATTATTGCAGAGGTCATTTACCTTGTTGTCTGCGAATGTCAGACCGTGAACCTGATGAGAAAACTCATTCCTGACGCGCCTTATAAGCTCACATTCTTTGAACTCAAGCTCCGTGATGAGACCAAGACAATACGCCATTTTGATGCGTGCGCTGAACGAACCAATCGGCGCATTACCGCCCTTCAGCAATTCTTTAGACTCCTTGCACACAACAAAATGTGACTCTAAAATTCTGTGTAACCGCTCATCGATCAAAGCCGCGCCGACCAAGGCCGCGCCCCGATCAGTCTCCCCTTGAAATTCACCGAGGAACTGCGAGAAATACTCTACATCCTCATCCCGCACTCGACTCTCCTTCTGCCCTTAACAGTGATTGGACTGCGCGTCCTGATATTGAATGAACATCCTGCGCGTTCAACAACATTATCTAACGCGCTTCATTTCTTCCAACTCATTGATTTTCCTAAAGCCTAAGTATAGTTCGGGCACCTATGCAGAATTCGCGCGCGCGTTTTGCCGGAATCAATAATACTGTATGAATATCCATACCAAGAGGGAGCTACCGTATGGATACGCGCACCAGACCGCCAAAGCTGATGGATCGCGTGAAGGCCACCATGCGGGTGAAGCGCTACAGCCCGCGTACCGAGAAAACCTACTGCTACTGGATACGCTACTTCATTCGCTTCCATGGCGTGCGCCATCCTGCCAGCATGGGAAGCTCTGAGGTGCGTGCCTTCCTGGAGCACCTTGCGGTGGAACGCCAAGTGGCAGCCGCCACGCAGAACCAGGCGCTGAATGCTATCGTCTTCCTCTATCGCCACGTTCTCGAGCAGCCCTTGGGAGAGATCGGTGTGTTCGGGATATCGATTTCGAACGTCAGGTTATTACGGTGAGAGCCGGCAAGGGCGACAAGGACAGAACCACCCTGCTCCCTGCGACCTGTATTCCCGCCTTACAACATCAAATCTCCACAGCCAAACAGCAACTTGATTATCGCCTGCATCATGGCCGCGTACCGGTGACGCTACCCCATGCGCTGGATCGCAAGTACCCGAATGCGGGCATCTCCTTGGCTTGGCAGTGGCTGTTTCCTGCCACCCGGCCCTGCTGCGATATGGACGGCAAGGTTGTGCTCCACCATATCCACCCATCGGCAGTACAAAGGGCGGTCAGGCGCGCCATGCGAGCCGCATCGCTACCGCGCCCCGGCTCTTGCCATACGTTGCGCCACAGCTTCGCCACTCAGCTGTTGAGTCAGGGTACGGATATCAGGACGGTACAGGAGCTGTTGGGACACAAAAGTGTCGAAACGACGCAGATCTACACCCACGTGCTGGGCAAAGGCTTTGCCGGCGTACGCAGCCCGCTGGGCTGAGGCTCGGGGGCATTCGGGCACGCTACCGCCCCTACCTGGGCATGCTGCGATGACCCGTTGCCATCCATGCGGTAGTCCCTGCGTATTTCTTGGTCATACTTGCCATCTTCAACGGCCTTTGCCGTACCGTAACCAGCCGTTATGCCGAGGGCAACGCCAACGAAAGCATGAATGAGGCTCAGGAATCACGCGGGGCCGCTGTTAGCTGGCTTCCCCCAGCATGCCGTCCAGCTCGCTTTCGTCGACGCCGAGCATCTGCAGGATGTTGCGCTGGGCGGCATCGAGAATGCGTTGCCGCTCCTGCTCGCCGGGCAGGCTCTTGGCGATGGCCACGGCGCCCACCAGGGAGGCGAGGATGACGCGGGCTTTGTCGGCGATGACCTCGCGGTCGGGTTCGAAGGGGAGTTTCTTCAGGCGGCTCAGGGCGATGAGCCGGGTTTCGAGCATCTTCTTCATGCGCAGGTAAGAGGCTTCGAACAGCGTGCGGATTTCGGCGTTCTCGTTGCCGATCTCGTTGAACAGAACCGTCTCCGGCCCCGGCTTGTGCTTGCGTTCCAGTTCCTGGAGATTCCAGCAGTTGGAAACCAGTTCGGTCAGGTGCTTCACCGAAAGCGGCCCCTTGACGAGCCGGGCCGCACGGCTGCTTTCCAGGGTTTCCCGCACCGAGGCATGGTAGAGCGCTTCCTTCGAGGAGAAGTGCGCGTAGAAGGCGCCGTGGGTCATCTTGGCCAGCTTCATGATCTGGCCGATGGAGACCTTCTCGAACCCCTTGCGGCTGAACAGCTCGATGGCCGACTTGAGGATGCGCTCCCGCGATTTGGCCTTGTGGTTCGTCGAGTAGGGCATGGCGATCTCACTCCCACGCTGAATATTATCTTGATCATATCAAGCCGGCTGCTAGCGTGGCACAAACCCAAGCCGTTCAGGAAATCACCATGCAATCACCGCTCGTCATCACCGGCATGGGCATGATCAGCCCGCTTGGTTGCGGCGTTCATGCCGGCTGGGAACGCCTGATTGCCGGCCGCTCCGGCATTTCCTCCATCACCCGCTTCGATACCGGCGAGCTGCCGATCAAGGTGGCGGGGGCGGTGCCCGGCATCGCCGACGACCCGGAAGCCGGCCTCGATCCGGACCGGGTGCTCGATGCCAAGGAGCGTCGCAAGCTGGAGCTGTTCAGTCTCTACGCCATGGCCGCGGCCGATGAGGCGCTGACCCAGGCCAACTGGTTCCCTTCGAGCGATGCGGAGCGAGAGGCCACCGCCACCATCGTGGGTTCCGGCATCGGCGGCTTTCCCACCATCACCCAGGCGCAGAACACCCTGTCGACGCGCGGCCACCGCCGGCTCTCCCCTTTCACCGTGCCGGCCTTCCTGGCCAACCTGGCGGCGGGCAATGTGTCGATTCGCTATGGCTTCCGGGGGCCGCTGGGCTGCCCGGTAACGGCCTGTGCGGCGGGCGTGCAGGCGATTGGCGATGGCATGCGCCTGATTCGCAGCGGCGAGGCCGAGGTCGCCCTGGTGGGCGGCGCTGAAGCCTGCATCGACCCGCTCTCGCTGGCCAGCTTCAACGCCATGAAGGCGCTCTCCACCGAGCAGGACGAACCCGCCAAGGCGTCGCGCCCGTTCGATCAGGCACGCAACGGCTTCGTGATGGGAGAAGGCGCGGGGCTACTGGTGATCGAAACCCTGGCCCACGCCGAGGCACGCGGGGCAACGCCGCTGGCCATCCTCAGCGGCTATGGCACCAGCTCGGATGCGCACCACATCACCGCCGGCCCGGAAGACGGCGCGGGAGCCGCGGCGGCCATTCGATCCGCGCTGAAGATGGCAGGGCTCTCTCCCGAGGCCATCGATCACATCAACGCGCACGCCACCTCGACACCGGTCGGCGACCGGGCCGAGATCGCGTCCCTGCGCAATGCCTTCGGCGATGCCCTGCCCGGCATCCCGATCTCCGCGACCAAATCGGCCACCGGTCATCTGCTCGGTGCGGCCGGCGGTGTGGAGAGCATCTTCTCCGCCCTTTCGGCCATGCACGACCGCCTGCCCCCGACCCTGAACCTGGAAAACGCCGACGAGGATCTGAGCGACCTGGATTTCGTCTCAGGCTCGGCACGCGAGCACCGCAGCCAGCACGTGCTGTGCAACGGTTTCGGATTCGGCGGGGTGAATGCGGCGCTGATCGTCAGCAAGGTGTAACGAGAAGTTCAGCCCCGTTTGCCTGAACGCGCCTGCCGGATGCGTGCCTTGATGCGACTGAGGGCCACCGGCGTGACCCGCACATAGCCTGCGATGTCACGGTCGGTCACTCGACCCGCGATATCGGCATGGTCGTCGATGAAGCGCCGGTAGCGCTCCTCCGCGGAAAGGGTCAACAGGTCGCGCTCGCGGGCTTCCTTGCGGAAACCGTAAATCTCGAAGGCTCGCCTGAGAGTGCGCTGCCATTGGGGGTGCCGGTCGCCGAGCTGCTGCAAGAGATGGTACGGCAACGATTCGACCGAAGCCGGGCAGGCGGCGAGAGCGCTGAAACTGGTGGTGCCGCCTGGAGAAAGCGCGGCGAGACTGGCGAAGAACCTCTCCTCGGAAGCAAACGCCTTGACCCAGGCATCGCCTTCATAGGTCTCGTAGATCATCTTGATGATCCCACTTTCCACGAAGTAAACGAAGGGATGCGCCACGCCGGCCTGAAAAAGGAAATCGCCAGGCATCAGCGCCTTGCGTCGTAGCGAGGGCTCGACGAGATTCCAGTCGGGAAGTGGGCAGCCGGCCAGTTGCTCAAGAATCCGCTTCGCTGTGCTCATGGGGCCTCACTGCGCATTAATCTGGGTTAACGCCACCGCTTGGTCAGGCAGGGATGCTCATTTCTCTACGGCACACGAGGGAAACGCTAATGCGCTGGCTCATCCTGCCTCCCATGGCAATGATCTTCACTGCTTCGACCATGCTGCTTCTCGACCGATATGCGCCACTCGTACGACTCTGGGAAGCGCCATACACATGGAAAGGCATTGTACTGGTGCTCGTTGGCCTGGGTATCGCCAGTTGGCACGCCCGACTGTTCAAGAGGCTTGGCACCAACATCGACACCTTCGGCGAACCCGGCTCCCTGACCAGACAAGGGCTCTTTCGCTTTACACGCAACCCGATGTACCTCGGCTTCGTCATCGCCCTGGTTGGCTTGGCGATCTATCTTGCCTCTCCGACACCGTTTCTCGCGGCGCTGTGTTTCGCCCTTCTGGCCCATTTCTGGTACATCCCATTCGAAGAGCGAAAGCTGTTACGCAAGTTTGGCCAAGAATATCTCAATTACCAGGCAGAGGTACGACGCTGGCTCTAGGCTGGCTTTGCATTGCAATCCCGGGGCCTTCGAGATGAACGGCTACGTGGGCATGATGCTGATGGCGCCTATCGGCTGGAGGTTGTCGGCATCGGAACCCTGAACACTCGCTAAAGCACTATGCTGTCAATACACCAGATGAGCTGACGTCACGTTGCTGGCGTGGGCGGAATCGGGAGAACCTGGCGGCATGAGCGTTTCCAAGCCATCTCCGAAATGGGCGAAACTGGCCTTCAATCGCCCCCACAGGCTCGCCCTGGCAACGCTGCCCCCGCGCGCCTTCGCCTTCTGCCATACCTTCGGGCTCACGGTGTGGATCGCCTTGGCAGAGGGCAGCGGCTGGTGGCTGATCCTGCCGGGCCTGGTGTTGCTGGTATGGCCAGCGGTGGCATACGCGCATGCCGCCCTGGCGCGCAACTCCAAGCGCGCCGAGTTCATGAACCTCTATTTCGACAGCCTGTTGTTTGGCGTCTGGTGCGGTGTGCTGGATTATTACCTCTGGGCCACGCTATTCATCGGCCTTGCCTGCTTCATGAACAACATGGTCGTGGGTGGCTTGCGCCGAATGATGGCCTCTATCGCGCTGTTCACCGGCGGAGCCCTGGGCTGGGGCGCATTGACGGGATTCGAGTTTCGCCCCTACGTCAGCATGAGTCTCGACATCTACCAGGTGGCCGGCGCGGTGGTCTACTTCCTGGCGATTGCCCACGTAATGTATGGCCAGAATCGTCAGATCGGCCGTAGCATTAACGAGATCCAATACAAGAATCGGGTCTTTCACGCGCTTCTCGATCTCGGCGTGGTGGCCAACCGGGCCCCGAACCTCAGTGCCCTGCTCCATGACTCCTTGAAGCATCTGCATACCGATTTCCCGGAGTATGGGTTTGCCGTGTTCCTCCAGGATCGACAACGCCCCGAGGTGACGCACTACGCGGCCGTTGCCGGCCTTCGCCTGAGCCAGGAGGACGAACGCGGTCTTGGCAGCCGGTTGGCAACGCTGCATGAGCAGGATGCCGGCATCATCAAACTGAGCGAAAGCACCGACGGCGAGCAGCTCTATGCCACCTCCATGGCGGGGCGGCTCAGTCTTTACGAGGGCTGGCTGGTGGTGCGTGCCACGGGGCTGGACGAAGCACTGGAGCGAGTGCTTACGCTGTTCGTCGACCAGTTGGCGGCGGCTACCGAGAACAAGCTGCTGCATCTCGCGCTGCAGAGAGCGGCGGAGCGCGACGGGCTGACCGGGCTATACAACCGCGGCTTTTTCGAGTCGGCGCTCCAGCAGAGCATCCAGAGCAAGGTGCAGCAGCCCGGGCTGGATTTCGCTGTGCTGATGATGGACGTCGACGGGCTCAAGGAAGTCAACGACCGGCACGGCCACCAGGTCGGCGACCAGCTCATCACCACCGTCGCCGAACGCCTGATGGTGCAGTGCCGGGAGGGCGACATCCTCGCACGCTATGGCGGTGACGAATTCGTCATCCTGTTTCCGTCCGCAGACCTGTCGGCGCCGGAACGTATGAGCGATTCGATCCGCTCGCATTTGGAAGGCCAGCGCTGTGTCCTCACCGCCAGCGACGGCGAGAGAGCCGAGGTCACGCTTCGCTTGAGCCTGGGCAGCGCCAGCTCCAGCGAGGTGCCCGCTCAAGCGGTGCTGACCCTGGCGGACGACCGCATGTACAGCGACAAGACCCAGCGCCACAAACGCAGTGTTCTCAGTTGAACCGAGCTGGACTTGGAAAGAAAGGTTGATGCACGAGATGCTCGGCATCCCTGGAGCGAAACGGCACGCTCTCGACGCGATAGGGCAACCCAGCCTCCTCCAGCGCCCAGCGCACGCGCAGGTCACGCACATAGCCCCGCGGCATCTCGGGAACCCAGTCGAAGGTGGTGAGTATCAGCTCGGTCATGTCAGTGACTCCTCTCGATGACGACATGGGTCGCCCATTCAGCGATAGCCGAGTACGCGCATGTCGAGGCAACTACACCCACACGTCGTTCTCTGCCTTGAGGTCGCCACCTTCATCCCCCGTGTTGACTACGCCTTGCGGCTCGATGAGAAGCACATGGCATTCCGAGTTGGCAAACGGTTTGTGCTCCACTCCTCTTGGAACCACATACATCTCCCCTTCGGAGAGATGCACCATTCCATCCCGAAACTCGATACCCATGGAACCACTGATCACCAGGAACACTTCGTCGGTATCTTTATGATCGTGCCATATGAACTCGCCTTCGAACTTGGCCACCTTGAACTGGTAGTCATTCATCTCCGCGACCACGCGAGGTGACCAGAACTCGGAAAACTTGGCGAATTTTTCCGCTAGATTGACGACTCCTGACGGCATCAGGCTTTCCTCCTCGAACTCGTGCCAACGTCATCCATTCTCCGCATACTGGGGAAGATTATCGGTTATTTCGAACCATGGCGCTTTACTGTTCACGAAGACATGGCGATCCGCCCGCACCCCAGGATCGGTGTCGAGCGTGCCCAACGGCAAAGCATACACCTCGGGCTTCGAATCGAACCGTGTGTGAATGCTCGAGCCGCAGTTCGAGCAAAAGACCTTGTATTCGCCAGGTGAAGACTCATAAGATTTGAGCAGATCCTGGCCCCTGACGGTTCGCCAGTCCTGGGTCCGCACCTTGGCACAAGTCCTGAAAGCGGCTGCGTGAAGTTTTCTGCACATGGAGCAATGACAATGGTAAACGTCGCTGAGGCTACCATTGATTTCGTATTGAACGCCGCCGCAGAGGCAGCTACCCGATAGGCTCATTGATAAACCTCTCTTCACGGTGACTGAGACGAGCTATCGTTCGTCGAGTCGAGTGTTTTACAGGGACTCATTGGATGGTTCATTCATCCGAAGCGTAAGCAAGAGCGGCGATAGCTGCAAAAAAAGCAGTTGGTCGGGGCATCGAGATCGGCGCCCTCTTACCGGTTCCCGCCATTGCCCCGCACGGTTGCAGACTCAACGAGCGCCGATCATGATGGTACGAGCCAACTCGGCAACACGCGCCCCGCCACGGAGCCCCCATGCCACTCTTGATCGACTTTCAGGACGCCCGTGAAGCCACCCGCTGGCGGACCATCAATGATGACGTCATGGGAGGCATTTCCCGCGGCGAGATGAAGGTGGAAAACGGCATCGGCGTGTTCAGCGGCGAACTTTCCCTGGAGCATGGCGGCGGCTTCGCCTCGGTGCGCCGCGACCCCGAAGCCTTCGAGCTGGACGGCTATGCGGGCATGATGCTCAACGTGCGCGGCGACGGCCGCTGCTATCAACTACGCCTGCGCACCAATCGGCTGTTCGATGGCGCGGCCTACCGGGCTCGCTTCCAGCCACCGGCTGGCGAATGGCGACGCATCGCCCTGCCCTGGCAAACGTTCGAAGCGGTCTTTCGCGGCCGGCTACTGGCGGATGCCCCACCGCTCGAGCCCGAAGCAATTCAGCAGGTGGGCCTGTTGATCGCTGACAAGCAGGCCGGGCCGTTTCGGCTGGAAGTCGAGTGGGTGAGAACGCAGGGGAGCGATGATCGGGGATGAGACTTATGGCAGCTACCAGCATGCATTAAAATTTTGGATTGATACTCAACGACAGCATGGCCGACAGATGACATAACGGCCTTCCCGAATACTGCTGCAGCTCATTGAAGGCATCTTGTACGGCCTGCATATCTCGCTGACTTGAGGGGCTCCGGTCAATGATGCCGGCGGCCATCAAGCGCGCAACCACATCGCTGGTCAATAAAAACGTATCCTTTCCGACCAGGCGTAAAAATCCAGCGCCCGAGCGTCCGCCTAAACGAGCGCCGCGCTTGGCAAGCAAGCGCCACAAGCCGATGATGTCGAAACTCGGCCAGTTGGCAATGAACTCGCCAAAGCTGCTTCCGCGCTCCTGGCGAATATCCAGAATGAATTGGGCGTTTTTAGGAATGGTCTGCAGCTTGGTACGATGACGAATGACCCGATCGTTTTTCATGTAGCCTTCGATTTGTTCCGGGCTGAGCAGCACCATTTTCTCGGGTTCAAAGCCCCAGAAGGCGTCTTCAAAGGCGGGCCACTTGGCATCGACCACCGAGTGTTGCATACCGGCCTGAAATACCCGCTGGCTCATGGCGGACAGGTAGCGATCATCCCCCTTCCGCTTCAGCTCGTCGGGAGTGAGCGCTTCGGGAAGGAAGGCCTCCAAGGCTTCGTCAGATTCGAAACGCTTGCGTGCGGTGTCGTAAAGCCAGCGGTAGTCGAGTGTCATGCTTGTCTCAATGGAAGTCATGGAATCAGTACCTACCCAGCGCGCCCTTCCCCGTCGGCCCGGGAATCGGGCCGTTTCTGGTAGCGGCCGGTCGATGATGAATCGGTCGTGCTGGTACCGCTTCAATGTGGAGTGTTGGCAGCTGCTACGCCGCTAGCCGATCACAAGGCACGCTACCGCCCCTACCCTGCAAGCCGCGATGAGCTCCCGCCATCCCTGCAGTAGTCCTTGCGTTCCCTTCTGATGTTGCTCGTAATCCCGACCGCCTCAGATACCTTAGAAGGTCAGCGTATGCAAGAGTGGCGATGGATGCAAAACGGCGGTTAGCCGTGGGCGGCGTGCCGTTCTTGTCGCTTTCGATCGGGCGCTGGGCTTCTCTCGCCTCCCGCCTCGAGCTCTATGCCAGCCAGGTCCATGTCGGCGAGGATGCCTAACAAGCCGAGCGCCTTAAATGCTCGGCATGGAAGGTGGCCGCAGAAAAGGTCAACGGCCACGGCTGGCAGATGCGCGGCAATGATGCGAAAAGGCCTGGTAGTGACGAGAAGAAACCTTTTTCTTCAAGGCAAACCGACTACGAAGCGGCCAGATTACGTTGAAATAGGCTGGCGCCGGTAACGACCGGGTATTGAACGCCGCTTGCTGCCCTGATGGATGAGGCGGGATGAATGAGGCGGGATATGATAACGTGAGAGCACTTCGCAGATTTTTCTGAACAATCGGAGGCTCATGTGCTGGAATGGCTGCAACGTCGACTCGGACTGCAGACCATACCGGGGGTGTTTTTTACCTCGGCCGGGATAGCCGCGCTTTTTATCGCTCTGGCGATCCCATTTGACGAAGTCGTTGCCGAAAGTTTTGGGCTGCTCACCGGTTGGGTCGCTCGTAACCTGGGCTGGTTCTACATCCTCGCCGTGAGCGTTCTGTTGATTTTCCTGCTCGTACTGGCGGTCAGCCGCTATGGCAACATCCGGCTGGGGGCGGACGACAGCCGCCCCGATTACTCCAACCTGACCTGGTTCACCATGCTGTTTGCCGCCGGCATCGGCACTATTCTGATGTTCTGGGGCGTCGCAGAACCGGTTTCCCATTTCGCCCACCCGCCTTTCGACAACGTACAGCCGGGTTCGGAGCGGGCAGCCAGCGATGCCATGACCATAGCGCTGTACCATTTTGGCCTGCACACCTGGACAATCTTTGCCATGCCGGGATTGGCGATCGGTTACTTTGCCTACCGGCATGATCTTCCTATGCGCATTAGCAGTCTGTTCTACCCAATCCTCGGGGAAAGGGCCTTTGGCCCTTGGGGCTGGGCCATAGACGTGATTGCTGTACTTGGCACTCTGTTTGGTGTGGCAACCTCGCTGGGGCTCGGTACGCTACAATTGAACAGTGGCCTGAACTATCTGTTTGGCGTGCCTTCCACCGCTCTGATCCAAGTCAGCCTGATTGCCGTCATTACCGGCATCGCCGCCACTTCGGTGGCGCTGGGGCTAGACAAGGGAGTGCGCCGCCTGTCCCAGGTCAACATTGTACTGGCCATGGTATTGTTGGCGTTCGTTTTCACCGTAGGGCCAACCGTATTCATTGCCGAGGGAATGGTCCAAAGCGTGGGCGATTACTTCAACGACTTGCCGTGGCTGGCTTTCTGGACCGAGACCTTCAAAGAAACCGACTGGCAGCGGCAGTGGACCCTATTTTATTGGGCATGGACCATTTCCTGGGCGCCTTATGTGGGAATTTTCATTGCCCGAATTTCTCGGGGGCGAACCATCCGCGAGTTTGTGGCCGGTGTCTTGTTTGCACCCACGGCCTTCACTCTGGTCTGGTTCGGCATCTTCGGACTCTCGGCCATCCAGGTGGAGATGAACGGCCAAATCTCTCTTGCCGAACAGGTGCAGCAAGATCCCTCGGTGGCCATTTTCGCCTTCCTGGAAGCTTTCCCGCTGGCGGACGTCGCGTCGGCATTGAGCGTAGTCATCATCGTTATTTTCTTTACCACGTCATCCGATTCCGCCTCTCTGGTGATCGATATGTTGACGCGGCGCGATGATCAACCATCGTTGGTGCGCCAGCGTATTTTTTGGGCAGTTGCTCAAGGGGTGATTGCTGCGACACTGCTATTTGCCGGCGGACTGGACGCCTTGCAAAATGTGATCACCTCCCTTGGTCTACCTTTTTGCTTCCTTCTGGTCTTCATGGCAATAGCGCTTTTCAGAGCGCTACGAGCGGATTATCGCGGCTTCAGTGTCGATGAATTGGTCCAGGGTAGAGCCTTCCCCGAAGTGGAGGGCACTTCCAACGCTAAACAGGAGACCGAGAATGTATCAGAAACTGTTGGTCGCAATTGACCCGGAAGACGATGGCGAGGGCAAGTGTGCCATAGCAGCTGCCATGGAGCTGCTGACCGAGGATGGGGAGCTTCACCTGGCCAGCGTTTACAATCCGGGCGGCGGCGGATTTTTCCCGCACGTGACGGAAGAAGCGCCAGAGCAGAAAGAAGCCGAGGTTCGGAAACAACTGGATCTGTTTGTTCGCAAGTATTTGCCTTTGAACCGAAATGCGAGCCTGCACGTGGTAGCAGGAAGCGCTGGCGAAAAGCTGGTGGGCCTCGCAGCCCAGCTCTCTGCCGATCTGATGATCCTGGTATCCCGCGGCAGCAGCGGCCACTGGCCCCTGCGCCGTGCCACTGTGGAGTATGTTTCCGTCAATGCGCCATGTCGCGTACTGGTGTTGCCTTCGTCGGAGCGAGCCGACTTTCAGTCTGCAGAAGAAGAGGATAAATAGGCGGATACGCTAACGGAACAACACGGCCCGGATGCCGGCAGTGCAAGACCTGCCGCTGCCGGCAAGCCCCGAAGTACACGACATTCCAGGCCATTGCTGTGCGATGCCTGAGCCTCCCGCCCCGCCGTCGCCTGGAAGCATCAAGCGTTTAGGCGTTCGTCCTCCGCATGCCCGCCCGCTTGGTCCTGGCAGTATGCAGTTTCTTGTAGCTCTCGATCAGACGCTGGTGCCTCTCCAGGCCTTCCAGCGCCATGCCGGTCGGGGTCAGGCCGTGGAAGCGGACCTCGCCGTTCACCGAGCCAATCACCGCTTCCATGGTTTGCACACCGAACAGACGCTCGAGGTTGTAGCAGTAGTCGGAAAGCTCGAGCTCGTCGTCCAGGGCGATCTCCAGCACGGCTTGAACCGCCTGATAGAACAGGCCCCGCTCGACGCTGTTGTCGTTGTACTGCAGGAAGGCCTCGACTCGCTCCAGGGCTTCCTCGTGCTGCTGCAGCGCCAAGTTGATCAACAACTTCAACTCGAGAATGGTCAGCTGCCCCCAGACGGTGTTCTCGTCGAACTCGATGCCGATCAAGGTGATGATGTCCATCTGCTCGTCGAGCGGACTCTCCTCGAGGCGCTCGAGCAGGTCGGCCAGTTGCCGATCGTCCAGGGCGTGAATGTTCAGGATGTCCTCGCGGAACAGCAGCGCCATGTTGGTGTTGTCCCAGACCAGATCCTCCACGGGGTAGACCTCGGAATAGCCCGGCACCAGGATGCGGCATACCGGTGCGCCCAGCTCCTCGAAGACGGCCATGTAGGCTTCGTGACCCAGCGCCTCGAGAATGCCGAACAGGCTGGCGGCCTCTTCCTCCGTACTGCTGGAACCGCTGCCTGAGAAGTCCCACTCGCAGAAGTCGTAATCGGCGCGGGCGCTGAAGAAGCGCCAGGAGATCACTCCTGAAGAATCGATGAAGTGCTCGACGAAGTTGTTGGGCTCGGTGACGGCCAGCGAGTTGAAGGTAGGCGCCGGAAAGTCGTTCAGCCCCTCGAAGCTGCGCCCCTGCAGCAATTCGGTCAGGCTGCGCTCCAACGCCACCTCGAAGCTCGGATGCGCGCCGAAGGAGGCGAACACGCCGCCGGTCCTGGGATTCATCAGGGTCACGCACATCACCGGGAACTGACCGCCCAGAGAGGCATCCTTGACCAGCACGGGAAAGCCCTGGGCCTCCAGCGCCTCGATGCCCGCCAGAATGTCGGGATACTTCTCGAGGACCTCCCGGGAGACGTCCGGCAGGGCGAGCTCCTCCTCGATAATCTGCTTTTTCACCGCCCGTTCGAAGATCTCGGAAAGGCACTGCACCTGGGCTTCCGGCAACGTGTTGCCGGCGCTCATGCCGTTGCTGAGATAAAGGTTCTCGATCAGGTTGGAGGGAAAATAGACCGTCTCGCCGTCCGACTGGCGCACGAAGGGCAGTGAGACGATGCCGCGTTCCACCTTGCCGGAGTTGGTGTCGATCAGATGCGAGCCGCGCAGCTCGCCCTCCGGGTCGAAGATCGCCCGGCAGTGATCGTCCAGGATGCCCGCCGGCAGCGCGTCGCCCGCCCCGGGCTGGAACCACTCCTCGTTGGGATAGTGGACGAAGGCGCTATTCGCGATCTCTTCGCCGAAGAACTGATCGTTGTAGAAGAAGTTGCAGCTCAGCCGCTCGATGAACTCGCCCAGCGCCGAGCACAGCGCGCTCTCCTTGGTGGCACCCTTGCCGTTGGTGAAGCACATCGGCGAGGCGGCGTCGCGAATGTGCAGCGACCACACGTGCGGCACGATGTTGCGCCACGAGGCGATCTCGATCTTCATGCCGAGATCGGCCAGGATGCCCGTCATGTTGGCGATGGTCTGCTCCAGCGGCAGATCCTTGCCCTCGATCCAGGTGCCCTCGCCGCGCTCGGCCCCCTGAGGCACGCCCGTCAGCATGGCCTGGGCGTCCTCGTCGATGTTCTCTACCGCCTCGACCTGGAACTCGGGGCCGGTCTGCACCACCTTCTTCACCGTGCAGCGGTCGATGGAGCGCAGGATGCCCTGGCGGTCCTTGTCGGAGAGATCCGCCGGCAGCTCGACCTGGATCTTGAAGATCTGCTGATAGCGATTTTCCGGGTCGACGATGTTGTTCTGCGACAGCCGGATGTTCTCGGTGGGAATGTTCCGCGCGTTGCAGTACACCTTGACGAAGTAGGCCGCACACATGGCCGAGGAAGCCAGGAAGTAGTCGAACGGGCCGGGGGCCGAGCCGTCGCCCTTGTAGCGGATGGGCTGGTCGGAGATGACCGTGAAGTCGTCGAACTTGGCCTCCAGGCGGAGGTTGTCGAGATAGTTGACCTTGATTTCCATGGGGCACCGGAGGTTTTGCGTGGGCAGCACGAGGCGGAAAACCCACCATTATCCAGTTTTCGCCGCGCCTCGTCTTGGGCGGCGGGGAAAAATTCCGGCGGGCCAAGCTCTACATGCCGTACTCACGCTCGACCTTGGCGATGCGCACCCGAAAATCGGCATACCACCGCTCGTGCCCCAGCCGCTGGGCCTCGCGGTGCTCGGCGTGCCGCTTCCAGTTCTTGATGGCTTCCAGGCTCTCCCAGTAAGACACGGTGATGCCCAACCCCTCGCGGGCGGACTCGATACCGAGAAAGCCGGGCTGCGATGCGGCCAGCGCCACCATGCGCTCGGCCATGGCGCCGTAGCCGTGATCGCCTTCGGTGCGATGGCTGCTGAAGATCACGGCGTAGTAAGGCGGTTCAGGGGTATTGGCGATATCGGACATGGGTGAGCCCCGGGATTGCGTTGGCCGACGGAGATGGGTGACGGCTACTCAGCCTCCTTGTACACCAGCAGCTCTCCCTTGCCGACGGGAACCAGCGACATGGTGAGCGCTTCGTTCGCTTCGATCCAGGCGACGAAGTCCCGGATCTCCCGTTCGTGAGAGATGGCGTTGTCGCAGACCAGCAGCCCGCCGGCTTTCAGCCGCGCGAACAGCCTGTCGGCCAGGGGAAGATACAGGGACCTGTCCGCGTCGAGGAAAATGACATCGACCGTCTCGGGCACGGCGGACAGCGCTTGCCTGACATCGCCCACCAGCTGCGTCACGCGAGAGGCCATGCCCGCCCTTTCGATGTTGTCGCGGGCTTCCCTGGCCTTGGCCTCCTGGTGCTCGATGGTATGGACCTGACCCTCGTCCGGCACGGCCGAGGCCAGCCACAGCGTGGAGTACCCATTGGAGGTACCGATTTCGAGAACCGTTGTGGCACCGACCGCCTTGACCAGCAGCGCCAGGAACTCACCGGTATCGCGCGTGATGTTCAGGTATCGCTTGTCTTTCTGCGTTTGAACGGTGTCGTTCCGGCTTCCCAGTGCTTCGAGTTCCGACAGCAGGTTTTCGAGAATCGAGTCGGGGGCTTGCATCGTTCTTGCGTCCCTGTGTTCCGTGATCGTGTCCTTCCCTGGCCCGTTGCCGGAGCCTGAATGTCTCAGACTATGCCACGCCGTGCACCTCTGCAAAGCCACGCGTTGTCGTAAGCGGTCAGCATTCCAGACCCAGACGTCGGTGCCAGTCGGCGATGCTCTCTTCCGGATAGCCGTCGAAGCACTTGTCGTGTTCTCTGGCATCGACGTCCACCCAGTTGGCCTTGCTGTCCAGCAGCAGGTGAACCCGTTCGGGCGGGATCGGCAAGTCGCTGTCGATGGCCGAGGCAAAGGGGTGCACCAGCTCGGGCCAGTGGGGATCGAACACCCATAGCGCCGAGGCGCAGTGCCGACAGAAGTGACGCTCGCCGGAGCTGGTTTCGCCATCGATCACCGCCCGGTAGATACTCTTGTGTTCGGCGCCTTCGACCTCGAGCGTCTCGGCCCGGCCGCTCAGGTTGATGGCGTAACCGCCGCCTCCGGCCGTCTTGCGACAGATGGAGCAGTAGCAACGCTGGTAGGGATAAGGATGCGGAGAGTCGACGCGGAAGTGCACTGCGCCGCAGTGGCAGGAGCCTTCGAGTTGCATGGCCGTTCCTTCTGTTGCACATGTCTGCCCCCAGTCTAGTCGTGGCTCAGGGCAATTTCGTGCAATACCGCCGCAGCATCACTGGCCAGACTCGAGCCACTGCTTGCCCTTACCGGAGAATGACGATGAGCCTTGCCATGGTCCTGCCGATGTCGGCCTTTGCCCTTGCCGCCTCCATTTCACCGGGCCCCGTGAACCTGGTGTGCCTGAGCAGCGGCACCCGTTACCCCATCGCACGGGGGCTGATCTTCGTCACCGGAGCCACCCTGGGCTTCGTCGCGCTGTTCATTGCCGTGGGCCTGGGACTCTATTCGCTGCTGACCGTGGTGCCGGGCCTGGAAACGGCCCTGCGCTGGGCCGGGGTGGCGTTTCTGCTCTATCTGAGCCTGCGCCTGTTCCGCGACGATGGCCTCCTGCCGGAAAACGAGACCCGGCGTGCGCCGGGTTTCATGACCGGAGCGCTGATGCAGTGGCTCAATCCCAAGGCGTGGCTGGCCTCGGCATCGGGTATCGGCGCCTACACCGGTGGCGATGTCGGCCTGGTGTGGCTGTTCGCCGCCCTCTATCTGCCCATCTGCTGGCTGTCGTTGGGCAGTTGGGTCTACGCCGGGGCCTTCCTGCGCCGCCATGTGCAGCGCCCCGGCGTCCTGGTTGCCATCAACCGGACCCTGGCGGTGCTGCTCGCCGCCAGCTGTGTCTATCTACTGCTTGGGTAGCGGGCGGCGGTACTGGTCTGGCGTGGCAGCCACCAGCCGCTTGAAGGTGCGCTGGAAGTGCGGCTGGTCGCTGAAGCCGGCACTCAGCGCCGCTTCGGCGATGGGCTTGCCGCGCTTGAGCTCCCGCTGGCCCAGTTGAATGCGGCGATTGATCAGGTAGGCATGGGGCGTGAGGCCGAAGTGCTGCTTGAAAGCGCGGATGAGGTGGCCGGAGCTGTAGCCGGAGCGCTGGCACAGGTCATCCAGAGAGACCTCCTGCGCAGCGTGTTCGTCGAGATAGGCGGCCAGTTCGCGGAGGGTGGCAGGAGGCAGCGACTGCGGCCAGGCCGGCTGACCAGCCAGATGATGCATCAGCGCCGAGAGATACTCGACCGCCTCGCTCTGCTTGTCCAGCAGGTCGCGCTGCGGATCCAGCAGGGCATCGGTCATTGCAACATAGCCCGCGTACCACTCGGGCTCGGCGATCACCGCGGTGGAAATGTCCTGCCAGTACGGCGCTTCGATCAGCCCCGCCGCATGGCGCAGCCGAGTCAGCCAGCCGGCATCCACATAGAGCATGCGGTAGGCCCAGGGCTCATCGTCGATGGGGTTGCAGGCGTGAACCCACTCCGGGTTCATCAGTACCAGGCTGCCGGCGTGGATGTGATAGCGCGCCTTGCGGTAGTGGAAGGTGCTTTCTCCGGCCGTTACGGCGCCCAGCGACCACTGCACATGGCTGTGGGGCGCATAGCACACCTTGCGGCCGTCCTCGACCAGGCGCAGCTCCAGATGGGGCAGGCGAGGGTCGCGCCAGAAGCGGGGTAAGCTGGCATCGTTCATCGGCACTTTCCTGTCAGGCACGCCACTATCGGCATCGGCTCGATGAGGACCGGCAACGCTGCGCCAAGTTGCCGTCACTCACGGCACGCCTCCGATCACTCCAACGGCATCGCTCCAGCGTAGCGCACCCCACTGAGCAGAGCCATGTCGCGGTTCCAGGTGGCCAGGTCATCGGGATTGAGCTTAGCCAGGCTGTCGTGGCCGCAGGCGCGGGCCATCATCTGCATGAGCTCGACCGAGGAGCGCAGGAACGTATCGAGCTGCTTGGCCGACTTGTCGACATCCAGGCGCTGGCGCAGGTCTTGCCGCTGAGTGGCGATGCCCGCGGGGCAATTGTTGGTGTTGCAGATGCGGGCCGCCACGCAGCCGATGGACTGCATGGCGCTGTTGGCGGTGGCCACGCCATCGGCCCCGAGCGCCAGCGCCTTGACGAAGTCGATGGGCAACCGCAGTCCGCCGGTGACGATCAGGGTGACGCGCCCGCTGGCGCCCTGGGCATCCAGGTAGCGCCGGGCACGCGCCAGCGCCGGAATCGTGGGTACGCTGATATGGTCGCGGAACATCGTCGGGGCCGCCCCAGTGGCGCCGCCACGGCCATCCAGGATCAGGTAGTCGGCACCGGCGTCCAGAGCGAACTGAATGTCGCGCTCGATATGATTGGCACTGAGCTTGAAGCCGATGGGAATGCCGCCGCTGACCTCGCGAACGTGATCGGCGAAGCGGCGGAAGTCCGCGACGCCGTGCAGATCGGTGAAAGTGGCCGGCGATTCGGCGGGTTCTCCCTCGGTCAGACCGCGAACCTCGGCGATCTTGCCGACGTTCTTGCTGCCCGGTAGAAAGCCGCCGGTGCCGGTCTTGGCGCCCTGGCCACCCTTGAAGTGGAAGGCCTGCACCTTCTCGAGCAGCGTTTCCTCGTAGCCGAACTTGGCGCTGGCCAGCTCGTAGAAGTAGCGGGAGTTCTCCTGCTGTTCTTCCGGCAGCATGCCGCCCTCGCCCGAGCAGATGCCGGTACCGGCCTTCTCGGCACCGCGGGCCAGGGCGATCTTGGCCTCTTCGGAGAGCGCGCCGAAGCTCATGTCGGAAACCAGCAGCGGCATGTCGAGGGTCAGCGGCTTCTTGGCCTCGGGACCGACCACCAGTCGGGTGGCCACCTCGGCATCGTCGAGCAGCGGCTGGGTAGCCAGTTGGGCCACCATCAGCTGGAGGTCGTCCCACTCCGGCAGGGTGTGGCGCGGCACCCCCATGGCGGCGATGGGGCCGTGGTGTCCCGCACCCTCCAGGCCTTCCCGGGCCAGCTGGTGGATGAACTCCACCGTGGGCTCTTCCTCGCTGTTCTTGGCCTTGGGCGCCTGGTGCTCGCCTTCGTCGACTTCGGGCTCGGGCGCTTCCTCGCCTACCTGCTCCTTGCCGAACTGCTTGTGCGTACCGTCGCAGAAAGGGGCATCGCCAGTCTGCTTGCACTGGCAGAGAAAGGCGTCGCCGTCCTCCTCGGCCACGAACGTCTTGGGGGCGAACCCCGTGCCCTTGTGGGAGCCGTCGCAGAAGGGTTGGTCGTTCGAACGGCCGCACACGCAGAATGCATACTCCTTACCTCGCTTCAGCGTGACCTTCCTGGGCTTGTTGTCGGCGATGACCGGCTGGCTCATAGGGCTGGCTCCTGGTCCGAGAAAACGAAAGCGTTTTCGTCAGTCTGGGATAGGAGCCCCCTCGCTTCCAACTATTACGGCAATAGCCGTCAACGCTGGATATCCCTCTCCCCTGCCGTTCCGCGACGCCCCACCGAGCCCCAGGCTAACGCACCGAAGAGTGCGACTTGCCGCGGCAATTGAGCGGGCCGCCATGTCTCAGGCAAGATGGAACCGAGCAATGCAAGCAGGAATCGATGAGCTACGGCATACCGCTGGAGGAGCCCTATGCAACCGCTGAGCTATTACTACTACAACGTGCTGGAAGGCTTGGAAAAACCGAGCGACGTGCCGTTGGACCACCTGCAGGAGGGCTATGACATCCTGTACCGGCATGGTGGACGCATCGAGATCGATCTGCTGCGCAAGGCCGAGGAAGGCGACGCCAAGGGCGAGCCCTACCACTGGTACGAAGCGCTCGACACCGAGCAGCGGGAAAAACTGCACAAGGCCCTCGATGACGGCGACCCCGCCAAGATTCTCAAACTCATGCAGCGCAACGGCTATAGCGGCGTGCTGTATCACCATGCCAGGGAGCACTTTCAGGAGGATTCTGGAGCCGCCTAGATAGCGCGTTCTTCCCCCCTCGCCGAAGGGCCTGCAATCTTGCAGGCCCTTTTTGCGGTGGCATTTCGTGGTGACCGAGGCCGATCAGAACTCGGCCCACTCCTCGACATCCTCCGCGGGCTTCTTGTGGCGCGGCTGGGGCTTGGGATCGACTTCGCTGCTCGCCGGTGCGTGATCAACCTGGCGTGGCGACGAGTCGCTGGCTCGATGCGTCAGCCGGGCTGCCGGTTGGGCCGCAGACGCGTCCCGGTCGTCGATGCGGAAGGTGGCGATCAGGCCGGCCAGGTGCTTGGCCTGCTCTTCCAGCGAGACGGCGGCGGCGCTGGTCTGCTGAACCAGTGACGCGTTCTGCTGCGTTACCGAGTCCATTTCGGTGAGCGCGCTGTTGATCTGCTCGATACCGCCGTTCTGCTCCCGCGTGGCGGTCGAAATCTCGCTCATCAGGGCAGTGACCTGGCGGATCGATTCGACCGTCTCACCGATGGTGGTGCCGCTGCGCTCGGCCTGCTCGGCGCCGCTGGTCACCTGCGAAGTGGTCGCTTCGATCAGGCCGCGGATCTCCTTGGCGGATTCCGCGCTGCGGCTGGCCAGCTTGCGCACTTCTTCGGCCACCACGGCGAAGCCCCGACCATGCTCGCCGGCGCGAGCCGCCTCCACCGAGGCATTGAGTGCCAGAATGTTGGTCTGGAAGGCGATGGAGTCGATCACGCCGATGATCTCGTTGACGCGATTGGCGCTTGCGGCGATCTCGCGCATCACCTGCACCGTGCGCTCGACTTCCTGACCGCCGGCTTCGGCGGTCTGCGACGCCGACGTGGCCAGCTTGTCCGCTTCCTGGGCCGTTTCGCTGTTGGTACGCACGGTACTGGCCATCTCTTCCATGCTGGATGCCGTCTGCTGCAGCGCCGAGGCCTGCTGCTCGGTCCGCGAGGAGAGATCCTGGCTGCCCGAGGCGATCTCCCCGGCACCGGTGAAGACGTTGTCGCTGCTGCTACGCAACGACACCACCAGCCCCTTGAGCTTGTCCTGCATATTCGCCAGGCCTCGATAGAGCTGGCCGATCTCGTTGCGCCCGCGATCCTCGACCCGCTCGGTGAGGTCGCCATCGGCGATGCGCTCGAAATGCTCGACAGCTCGTCGCAGCGGTGTGACCACCACGCGCATCATTCCAAAACGAATCACCAGAACCGCCAGCAAGGCTGCTACCAACAAGGTGACATCGATGATGCCAATGATACGACTGACCCCGGTGACTTCATCGATCACCGTCCTGCCATGCTGTTCCGAGTCGTCGATGAACTCGCGCATGGCCGTGTCGAGCGCGACGCCCAGCTCGGCCAGCTCTTCCTGGCTGCGCGTGATGCGAAAAGGGGTCTCGTCGATCAGCGGTTCGAGCCCTTCGTTCACGTAGGTATCGAACGCTTCGTCGATCGCCGCCACATTGGGTGCACGCGGGTCGTCCGGGGCGACCGACACTTCACGGAAGGCAGCTAGTCGCTCGCGCGCTGCGGCCAGGGCTTCCTTGGCCAGCTCCTGGTTCTCGCGCCCCTTTTCGGAATTGCCCTGGGTGCTCAGGCTGGCATAACGGTCCAGGTGGGTCTGGGCGCGCAGCACGTTCACCTGGGCCCGGTTCGCCCGGTTGGCCAGCTGAATGTTGGTTTTCTCGAGTTCTTGAAGCGCGCGTTGACTGGTGCTGCTCGAGTAGAAGCTCAACCCGCTGATCAGGCCAATCATCAGCACCAATACCGCCAGTGCTGCCGTCAGGCTCCATTTGATGGATAGATGCTTCATCGTTCCCCCGTAGCTCGTATGTCTTCACTCTTAGCGCTCTAATGAGCATCGGCAGATACGA
This sequence comes from Pseudomonadota bacterium, assembly GCA_051749645.1. Taxonomy (GTDB): domain Bacteria; phylum Pseudomonadota; class Gammaproteobacteria; order Pseudomonadales; family Halomonadaceae; genus Halomonas. The sequence continues at coordinate 50,458 of JBNJIT010000008.1, read as the reverse complement.
CAAAAGGTTGAGTGCCCTGCGTTGATCTACGACTTTTGACTAACTCACGGATTTGAGCTGGAGGATACGTCCGGCAAGCATGACTACGTTGAGGCGGCCATTTCTCCCCGTGCCAGCGCTTGGCTAGGATAGGAGGTCGTATCCACCGACGGACGACCTCCATGCTCGCGTCACTCGAACAACGCACCCTCAAGATATCCATCGTCGCCACCCTCGCAGTGTCGGCGCTGGGGGTGGCGTTAGGTCTGCTCGCCGGGTCTCAGTCGATACTCTTCGACGGCGTGTTTTCCACCATCGACGCCGCCATGTCGGGGCTGGCTCTGCTAGTGGCACGCTTGGCGGAACGCGAAGTCAGCCAGCGCTTCCAGCACGGCTACTGGCACCTGGAACCCATGGTGGCGGCACTCAACGGCAGCATCCTGCTGCTGCTGTGTTTCTATGCGTTCCTCAACGCCGTACGAGGGCTGATGGAAGGGGGTCGCGAGCTGGCCTTCGGGCTGGCCATCGTCTACGCCGCAGTGGTGGCCGTTGTCTGCTTTGCCATGTATGCCTACGAAAAGCGCATCAACCGTCGTGTCGATTCGGAATTCCTGCATATCGACACCCAAAGCTGGCTGATGGCGGCGCTGATTACCTCGGCGCTCCTGCTGGCCTTCGCCATCGCGCTGATACTGGAAACCACGCGCTGGGCGCATCTCACCCGCTACGTCGATTCGTTGCTGCTGGCGATTCTCACCCTGTGCTTCATGCCGGTGCCTATCGGCATCGTGCGCCGAGCCCTGCGCGAGGTATTCCTCATCGCACCCGGCGAACTGGACAGCGAGGTACACGCTGCCATGACGCCGGTGATGGCGCGCGACGGGCTTCTCGAATACTACAGCCACGTGGCCAAGACCGGGCGCGGTCACTTCATCGAGATCCACATCGTCACCACGCCCGAGTTCGCCATCGGCGAAGGAATCGCGGTGATGGACGAGATCCGCGAGCAGATCGCCTCCGGCCTGACACCCCCGCCGGAGCGACGCTGGTTCACGGTGGCCTTCACCGCCGACCCGCGCTGGGTCTGAAACCGACTCTTGGGCATTCCGACCTGGCTCGGTCGGCCGTCGGCTCCTTGGGGGGACATTGCAGACGTCGATACTCAAACGCATACGCTGGGATCGACCGATGCCATGCGGCAAGTCGTCCTGACTCGATCACAGGTCGCGGGTGACCGGAATGTCGAAATGCAGCACGTCTTCGCATCCGCCCAGCTGCGAGTAGAGGGCGATGGCCGCAGCGTCGCCCCGGTCCGCCTGTACGAAGACCACGTAGGCACCGCGCTCAAAGGCGATTTGCCGGATCGCCTGGATCAAACCAGTGGCAATGCCCTGGCGGCGATGGGCCTCGGCCACTGCCAGATCGTAGATATAGAGCTCGCTGCGCGCCTGCTCGAACTTGACCAGCTCATAGGCGGCCAGGCCCCCTACGACATCACCCGCCTTGAGGGCAGCCAGCGCAATGAACGTATCGCTGCCTAGCAACCGGCGCAGATACGCATCATCGGGACGAGCGTTGCCGTACGTCTCCACCTCGTCGAAGACGTCACCGAAGGTGGTCAGCAGCGCGTGCATCATCGGCACGTCCTGCGCGGTGAGCCGATGCAGGCGAAAGGCCTCTCGATCCATCATGAATGCTTCCTGGGCGACTCGTTAACCTGGCCATCCGCAGCGCACTCCAGGTCGGCGATGACGATTTTCGTCATCTTCAGCATCCGCTCCATCGCGCGCCGGGCACGGCCCGGATCGGAGTCGCTCAGCAGCTCGTGCAAACGGCGGGGCACCACCTGCCATGAGAGCCCCCAACGATCCTTGATCCAGCCGCACTGCCCTTCGTTGCCGCCGTCGGAGAGGGCCGCCCAGTAACGATCGACCTCGGCCTGATCGGCACAGTCGATCTGGAAGGAGACCGCCTCGCTGAAGGGAAACTGCGGGCCACCGTTGAGCCCCACGAAACGTGAGCCAGACAGGGTGAACTCCACGGTCAGAACCATTCCGGACGGCCCGCTGGGGGTATCCCCCGGCGAGCGCACCACCCGGTCTATCCACGAGTCGGGAAACAGGGAAACGTAGAACCGGGCCGCCTCCTCGGCCTGGCCATCGAACCACAGGCAAGGGGTTATCCTCTGCATGGCAGTGTACCTCGTCTCGCATTGGCAGAATCTGGGCTCATCCGTCCACGACGACCTTGAAGCCGCCGTAGATCAGCCGCCTGCCGTCGAAGGGCATGGGGTTGGCATCGGGCTGCAGGCGCGGGTCCTCCATGACCTTGGCCATGCCCCGATCGCGCTCCTCCCGCGAAGGCCAGGTGATCCACGAGAAGATCACCGTCTCGTCCGGCTGGCACTTCACCGCCATGGGAAACGAGGTGACCTTGCCTTCCGGCACGTCGTCCCCCCAGCACTCCACCATCTGCAGGGCACCGTGCTCCTTGAACACCACCGCGGCATCGCTGGCGTGCTTGATGTACTGCTCGCGGTTGGCGGTAGGTACCGCCGCGACGAATCCATCGACGTAAATCATGACTCTGCTCCCGTATCGCGTGGGGGAAGTTCCCGTACCGGGCGCACTTCGATGGTGCCGAAGCGGGCGGGGGGAATGCGGCTGGCCAGCTGCACGGCCTCGTTCAGATCGCGTGCTTCCAGCAGGTAGAAGCCGGCCAGCTGTTCCTTGGTTTCGGCAAAGGGGCCGTCGGAGATCAGTACCTCGCCATCGCGAAGGCGCACGCTGGCGGCGCTCTCCACCGGCTGCAGGGCCTGGCCGGCCAGGAAGTGCCCCTGGTCGGTCAGGCGCTCCACCCCGGCCAGGCACTCCTGGTTGAGGTCGTGCCACTCCTGCTCGCTCATGGCCTCGATGAGGCGCTCCTGGTAGTAGACCAATGCGGCGTATTTCATGGTTCGCTCTCCTCGTCGTTCATCGGACAGCGCCCGGTCTGGCAGCCGATCATCCAGTGCACGCCGAAGCGGTCGGTGACCATGCCGAAGCCCTGCGCCCAGAAAGTGGCGTCGAAGGGCATGGTGACCTGGCCGCCCTCGGCCAGCCGCTGGAACACCGCCTCGGCCTGTTCGAGCGCCTCGTATTCGAGGTGCACCTGGGTTCCCTGCGGCGCCTGGTAGCAGTCGCCGGCCATGTCCGCGCCCATCAACCGCCGGCCGCGCACGTTGAGCGAGGCGTGGATGATGCGGTCATGCAGCTCGGACGGGGTATCCCGGGCGGCCGGGGTCTCGCCGTAAGTGACCAGCGCCTCCAGCCGACCGCCGGTGACCTCGGCGTAGAAGGCCATCGCCTCGCGGCAGTTGCCGGGAAAGCACAGGTGCACGTTGAGCTCGCTGGGCAGACGAGCCTGGTCGAGATGCTTATCCAGACCGTGCCCCGGTTCGAAATCCTCGAGGCTGAAGTAGCGGCGCAGCTCCAGCGTGACGTCGCCGTCCTCGCGGGGCCACTGCCTGGCCCACTCGATGGCGGTCTCGAGCGAGTCCGTCTCGAGCACGGTGTAGCCGGCGAGCAGCTCCTTGGTTTCGGCAAAGGGGCCGTCGGTGACCAGCAGCTCACCATCGCGCCGTTCGATCCGGCAACCCTCGCGGCTAGGTCGCAGGCCGTCACCGGTAACGAACAGACCGGCCTCGTCCAGCCGGCGGTTATAGTCCGCCATGGCTTCGAGCGCCTCCTGGCTGGGTAGCTCACCGGCTTCGGTCGCCTCGTCCGCCTTGCGCATCAACATGTATCGCATCGGTTACTCCTTCATCGGCTGGTTGCCTCCTCGAGTCGCACGAGGCGCGGACGAATCGACAACGAAGGCGAATTTTCAGCGTTCCGGCTGATCCAGCTCGCCCAGACGACGCTCCAGAAAGCGCCGCTCCGGCTCCTGGACGCTCAGCGCCAGGGCGCGCTCATAGGCGATTCGGGCCTCGCGAGGATGACCGGCGCGGCGATGAAGGTCGCCCCGAGCGGCATGGAAGAGGTGGTAATTGACGATCGCCTTGTGGCCCTCCAGCGTCTCCAGCTGGCGCAGGCCCACCTGCGGGCCGTCGCGCATGGCGAGGGCCACCGCGCGGTTGAGCGCGATCACCGGCGAGGGCTGCTGCTGGTAGAGCGCCTCGTAGAGCTTCACGATCCGTGTCCAGTCGGTCGCCTCGGCGCTCGGCGAGCGGGCATGTTCGGCAGCGATCGAGGCCTGCAGCGTGTACGGTTCAGTGGGGCTGAGCACCAGCGCCCGCTCCAGGCCGAGCAGGCCTTCGCGGATGCGCTGCCGGTCCCAGCGGCTGCGGTCCTGCTCCTCCAGGGGAATCAGTTCCCCGTCCGAGCCCTGGCGGGCATCGCGCCGTGCATCGTGCAGCCGCATCAGTGCCTGCAGCCCGAACACTTCGCCCCGCGGCAGCAGCTGGGCCAACGCATCCGCCAGTTCCATGGCTTCCATCGACAGGCTGACATCGACGAGGGATTCTCCGGCACTCGGCGAATAGCCCTCGTTGAACACCAGATAGATCACGCGCAGGACGTCCGGCAGGCGCTCCGGCAATTCCCGGGCATCCGGCACCTCGTAGGGAATGCCCGCATCGCTGAGCTTTCGCTTGGCGCGCACGATGCGCTGGGCCAGGGTGGCGGGCCTCTGCAGCAGCGCTCTGGCTACCTGCTCGGTGGTCAGGGCGCACATCTCGCGCAGCGTCAGCGCCACGCGCTCGTCCAGGGCCAGGCTGGGGTGACAGCAGGTGAACAGCAGTCGCAGCGGGTCGTGCTGGATGCTTCGCTCGTCGAGGCTCGCCACGGGCTCTTCGGGCACCACGAGATGGGCATGCTGGCGCGTGGTCTGGCGGCGCCGAATCTGGTCGATGCCACGCCGCTGCCCGGTTCGGATCAGCCAGGCGGCGGGGTTGTCGGGCACGCCCTGCTCCGGCCACTGCTGCACGGCGGCCATGAAGGCCTCCTGCATGGCCTCTTCGGCCATGTCGAAATCGCCGAGCAGACGAATCAGGGTCGCCAGCACGCGCCGCGAGTGCTGTTGGTACAGCCGTTCGATATCGGGTTCGGGGTTCATGTCGAAGCAGGCTCGTCCGGAATGCTCACTGCAATCTTAGCCGCATGGCGCGAAATCGCCGCCGGCCTAGCCGGAGGATGGCGACTCGCCATCGGGCAGTGGCGGCTCGTCGACCTCCTGCGCCGTGGCCGTTCGCCTGATCCGCCGCTTCGCCGGGGTGTCGCCTCGGGCGATGTCGTGATGGCTGAGCACCACCACTTCCCTGGGCCACCACTCAGGATGATGGTCGCGAATGAAGGCCAACAACTTCTCCCGGACCTTCGTCTCCACTTCCCAGGCGCCCATGGCCTCGGGACCCATCAGATAGAAGGAGACCTCCAGGGTGGCCCCGTGCTGTCCCGTGACGTAACAGGCCAGCTTATGGTGCTGAATGACCTGACCTTCGGCTATCGCGAACTCCTTGAACTTCTCCCGCAGAGTTGCCACATCGGCGCTGAGATGGAGGGTCAGGACGATTGTCCGGTAGAGATTGGCGTGCTTCGAGGAGAGGTTCTCGTAGGGCTTGGAGACGAAGTACTTCACCGGCACGATCATGCGCCGCTCGTCCCAGGTCCTCAGGCGAATGTAGGTATAGAAGATGGCTTCCACGTAACTCCAGTGGCCCTCGAAGACCACCAGATCACCGATGCGGATCGATTTGGTCAGCGAGATCTGAAAGGAGGCCAAGATGTTGCCGAGCACGGCCTGGCCCGCGACCCCCACCAGCACCGTCAGGACACTGGCCGAGGCCAGCAGCGTCATGCCGAGGGTCTCGAAGAGGCTGACCTGGGCGATCATGAAAGCGGCCACGCCCACCACGGTGACCAGGATCACGGCACGCCGCAGCGCATAGAGGGTGGTCAGCAGATTGCGCTCGTCACGATGCTTGGTATCGTCGATCTCGCCTACCAGCCGGCGCGTCATCCTGATCAGCAGGGTATCCACGAGCCGCACCGCAATCAGGCCGAAGCCCCAGGCCATGATGATGATCAGCACCACCCCAAGGATGGTGGAGACCATGCCCGAAAAGGAGACTACATAGTCGAGCAGCCACTGTGCCAGCAGGGCCATGGCGATAAAGGCCAGGGGCAACCGAATCATCTGGGCGAAGACGCTGTAGAAGCCTGAGGGCAGGCCGCGAGTCAGCAGGCCCATCAACGCGTGGATGCCCCACCCCACCGCCCCGGTGATGAGCAGGAAGACCGGGATGGCTAGCCACTCCCAGAGTTTCAGCACGCCGGCGGAGCTTTGGAAGCGCTCCGGGATATGGCCCTCGAGCCAGGAGGGGCCATATTCCTCGTAGAACTTGGGGATCGCGGTGATTGTCTCCGGGCCGATCAGCCAGACGGGATCCTGATCTCCCACCCGGTAACGGGCAACGCGCAACAGATAGCTCTGCCCATCGGCCTCGAGGGTGGCCAACTCCAGGTTGCGCCGTGTCTGGCCGGCGCGGGAGCTCTGACCCGATTCGTCCTCGATCATGGCATCCTGACGCGCCGAAAGGTCGGAGAGGTTGATCCACTGTCCACGCCGAAGGACGGCGGCGAGCTGCCTGGCCAGCACGGCGCCTCGCTCGGCCTGTTCCTCGTGGCTCAGTTCGTTGAGGTTGAGAAGATGGGCCGCGGTCGAATAGTCCTCCTGTTCGGTCAGATTCAGGAAACTGCGTACCGCGTCCCGCGGCGTCTGGCGCTGAACCTCCTTGGGCGGCTGGTCCAGGCCGGCATTCACCGCATCGACGGAGTACCAGCTTGTTTCTTCGTCCTCATCCTGGGCCACGCCCAGGCAGGAGACGGCCAGCAGCACCACCAACAGGAACCATGCGAGCCGGGTCTTCATGCACTGTCTTCTCATGTTGTCGGAAACTCCCTGTTTCGTTGGTCGCCATCCTTGATGACGAGTCTCGAGCTGGCCGCGCCAGGGCAGCATGCCCTGGAGAGCCCCTCGAACCACCGCAGCGGCTCAGACTCGATGGCCTCTGCCAGTTGGGGCGCCAAGCAGGCGAATCAGCATCGCCAGCACGCGACGCGGGTGCTGGTGATAAAGCTGTTCGATGGTGGATTCGGGGTTCATGTCGAAGCAGGCTCGTCCGGAATGCTCACTGCAATCTTAGCCGCATGGCGCGAAATCGCCGCCGGTACTGGCTGGGGGTAAGGCCGACCCTGCGGGTGAACAGCCGGCGGAAGAAGCTCGGATCCGCATAGCCGACCTGCTCGGCCACCGCCTCGATGGGATCGGCGCTGCTCTCCAGGATCTGCTTGGACTCCTCGAGTCGCAGGGTGTGCACGTACTCCATGGGCGTCATGCCGGTAGCGGCCTTGAAACGCCGCTTGAAAGAACGCTCGGTCAGGCCGCTGAGCGTGACCATGCCAGCCACGGGGGAATGGGTGTCGTAATGCTGAGCGACCCATACCTGGCAATGCGCGATGCAGGCATCGTCGACCTGACGCGTGCTGTTCAAGGCCGCATAGGGAAGCTGGCCGTCGTGATGCCAGTCGATCAGGTTGATCCGCGCCAGGCGCATGGCCTCGTCGGCACTCACCAGCCGGGCGACGAGGAACAGCGCCAGATCGATCCAGGAGGTGCCCCCGCCGGCCATGATCAACCGCTGCCCTTCCCCGCTGACCACCAGGGTGCGACGGGCATGCACCCGCACCCGAGGGTGACGTTGCGCCAGCGCCTCGCAGTAGGCCCAGTGAGTGGTGGCATCCTCGCCGTCGAGCAGACCGGCTTCGGCGAGCAGCAGCGCCCCGGTGCAGGCGGCAGTCAGCATGGCGCCCTGCCCATGACAGGCGCGCAGCCAGGCCATCTCCTCGCCATAGCCCTCCAGGCTGGCACCGGGTGCAACGAACAGATCGGGAATGCACACCACCGTGGGCGACGGGCAGTCGGCCAGAGTGGCATGTGGCTCGATCCAGGCACCATTGGCGGCGCGAAAGCCTCGCCCATCGCGGGACACGATCACTGGTTTCAGCAGCGGCTTCCCCATCCGCCCGTGCAGCAGAAATTCCCAGTCGCGCCCAACCGAGCCGAACAGGTCATACATGCCATACAGCGTGGAAGCGGTCGCATCCGGCCCGGCCAGCAGGGCAATGGTCATCGCCGTACGGGAAGGTTGAGCGAGCTGACTCATGGCAGAAAACTCCCGATCGCGTCGCAATACGCCTGAGTGGTGACATCGCCCCGGGAGTATCTTGCTCCTGCCCCTCACAACGACAATAGGAGCATGAGCATGTGCGATATCGCTATCCAGACAGCGGCTGCCGACACCACCGATGCCTTCGAAACCCGGCTGGTGCAGGCACTCAACGAGGGCGGCCTGCTGCTGCTGACCTCCATCGGCCACCGCACCGGGCTGTTCGAGGCCTTGGCCGGCCAGGCTCCGCTCACCAGCCAGGCTCTGGCCGAGCGCACCGGCCTTCAGGAGCGCTACGTGCGCGAGTGGCTGGGCGGCATGGTGGCAGCCGCCGTGATCGACACCGAGCCAGAGAGCGCCACCTACTGGCTACCCGACGAGCACGCCGAGCTGCTCACCGACAGGGGGCCGGCTAACCTGGCCGTCTATGCCCAGTTCATCCCCTTGCTGGGAAGCGTAGAGGATGACGTGGTGCGCTGCTTCCGCGAAGGCGGCGGTGTCCCCTATTCCCGCTACCCGCGCTTTCAGGAGGTGATGGCCAGCGACAGCGCCCAGACGGTGCTGCCAGCGCTGTTCGACGCCATTCTGCCCCTCGCCCCGGAGCTTCCCGAACGACTGGAAGCCGGCATTCGGGTGCTCGATTGCGCCTGCGGCCGAGGCCAGGCCCTGCTGGCCATGGCCAGGCGCTATCCGCGAAGCCGCTTCGTCGGCTACGACCTTTCGGAAGAGGCAATCGCCTGGGCCACCGAGCGGGCCGACCGTTCCGGGCTCGCCAATCTGACCTTCGAGGTGCGCGACCTCAGTGACTTCGACGCGACGGCCGAGCCGGCGGCCTTCGACCTGATCACTACCTTCGACGGTATCCACGACCAGGCTCGGCCGGACCGGCTGCTGGCAGGGATCCGCAAGAGCCTCGCAACGGACGGCATCTATCTGGTGCAGGACATCCACGCCTCGAGCCACCATCACCTGGATCGCGGACACCCGCTCGGCACGATGCTCTACGCTGTCTCAGTGAGCCACTGCATGACGGTATCGCTGGCCCAGGGCGGCGAAGGCCTGGGCACCATGTGGGGTCGCGAGCGAGCGCTTCGCTACCTGAAGGAAGCGGGATTCAGCGACATCCAGGTTCACCAGCTCGAACACGACATCCAGAACGATTACTTCGTCTGTCGACCCTGACCGTTACACTGGATGGAAAGAGCGGGCCGCTCGGCGTCTGCCAAGCGGCCCTGGAGTAGGAATGAGAGCAGGCAGAATGATCGATCTCGCGAGTCTTCAACAAACCCAGGCGCGTATCGCCGATAGCCTCTCCCCCACAGCCCTGGTTCTCGACCACTCCTTGAGCGGGCACCTGGGGCGGCGGGTGTGGCTCAAGGGCGAGCTGTTCCAGCGCACCGGGTCCTTCAAGGCACGCGGCGCGCTCAACTGGGTACGCACGGCCTCGCCGCAGGAACTCGCAGGCGGGCTGGGTGCCGTCTCGGCCGGCAACCACGCTTTGGGTCTGGCCTGGGCGGCGCGCGAGGCAAACGCGCCGGTGACCATCGTGATGCCGGAGAACGCCAGCCCCTTCAAGGTGGAAGCGGCTCGGAAACTGGGCGCCGAGGTCATCCTGCACGGCGATATCGACGCCGCCTGGGCGTACATGCATCGGTTGGTCGATGAACGCGGCCTGACTCTGGTGCACCCTTACGACGACGAGCGCATCGTCAACGGCCAGGGTACCGTGGGCCTCGAGATCCTCGAGCAGGCCCCCGAAGCGACAGCGATCCTCTGCCCCATCGGCGGCGGTGGGTTGATCTCGGGTATCGGAGTGGCCGTCAAGGCCCTGCGCCCCTCGCTCAGCCTGACCGGCGTGGAACCGGCCGGGGCGGCGAGCATGGCACATGCCTGGGCCAGCGGCGCCCCGGCACGGCTGGCATCGGTCGACACCTGCGCCAAGAGCCTGGCTGCAACCATCGTCGGCGAGCGCACCTACCCGCTCAGCCACACCCATGTGGATGCCCTGGTCAGGGTCGACGAAACGGCCATCCACCGCGCCATGCACCACCTTTTCTACACCAGCAAGCTCGCCGCCGAACCCGGTGCCGCCGTGGGCGTGGCCGCCCTGCTGGAAGGCGCCGTCGAACTGCCCCCGCAGGGCGATGTCGTGGTAGTGATCACCGGCGGCAACATGGGGCGCGAGGAACTGTTGGATTTCCTGTAAATGCGTCGTTCAGCCGAGTATGAAGATCACGCAGGCTGCGGTCAGCGCTCCCATGCTGACATTGAACACCCGCCAGGCACGCGGCGTATCGAGCCAGCGCCCGATGGCGGTGCCGAAGCCCGCCCACAGGGCGACGCACGGCAGCCCCACCAGCTCGGCGAACCCGGCCAGCAGCAGGGCATTCACTACCGTATCGCCTCCCTCGGGCAGAAAACCTGCCATCAGCGCCAGCCCCATCACCCATGCCTTGGGGTTGGCGAACTGGAAGGCGGCCGCTTGCCAGAAGCTCAACGGTCTACCTTCGCCAGCGCGGCGCAGATCGGGAGGCGGTGCGGTGGCGATACGCCAGGCGAGGTACAGCAGATAGGCACTGCCGATGAAGCGCAGTGCCGTCTGTACGATAGGATAGCGCTCGAAGACCAGCCCCAGCCCCAGCGCGATACCGGCAAACAGCAGGAAGCACCCACCCAGAATGCCGAAGATGTGCGGCAGGGTGCGCAGAAAGCCGTAATTGGCCCCGGAGGCAGTCAGCATCACGTTGTTGGGGCCAGGCGTGATGGTCATAGAGATCATGTAGAGAGCCGCCGGCCCCAGGAACGCCAGGATTTCCATATGATTGAACCCATACAATTTTGACTTGATTCGGCTTTAAATGCCGATGAAATCCAGCATAATGGGTACAAACAAGGCGTCAAAGGTTTTATTGTCACCATGACAATATGGATTCCCCGACTCACCGAACGGGGCCCCCGCTATCGCGCCATCAGCGGTGCCATTGCGGCCGCGGTGCAATCCGGCGAGCTCCGTCCCGGCAGCCGCTTGCCCCCTCAGCGTCGCCTGGCCGACGAACTGGCGGTCACCGTGGGCACCGTGACCCGCGCCTATGCCGAGGCCGAACGCCAGGGCTGGGTGCGGGCCCGAGTGGGCAGCGGCACCTATGTGCGGGGCGGCAATGACGACCCCGTCGCCCCCTTCCTGACCAGCCGTCCGGTAGAGGATGGCGTGATCGACCTGAGCCTCAGCCTGCCGCCACCGCATCCCCTACGCGCGGCGGCGCTGGGACGCGCCCTGGCGGCGATCAGCCAGGATGGCGAAGTGCTCAGTCGCGCCGTTGAGTACCAGCCGGAACGCGGCGTTCCCGCCCACCGCGAACAGCTCGCCGCCTGGATGGGCCGGCTGGGCATGCCGGTGGACCCCGAGCGGCTACTGATCACCCAGGGTGGCCAGCACGGCATCGATCTCACGCTGCGCGCCCTCACCCGGCCCGGGGCTCGCATCGCTGCCGATGCTCTCACCTACCCCGGCCTGATCAGCGCGGCGCGCCAGGCACACCTCAAGACCCTGGCCGTACCGATGGACGCCGGCGGCATGGACATGGAAGCCCTGGCGCGACTCTGCGCCCAGCAGCCGCCACAGCTCGTCTACGTCACTCCGGAACAGAACAACCCCACCGGCATCATGCTCAGCGAGGCCCGTCGCGAACGGCTGGCCGAGCTGGCCGAGCGTCACGAGTTCTGGATCCTCGAGGATGGCGTTCAGTACCTGCCGGAAGCCGAACGGGGCACACCGCTCTACCGGCTGGCACCGCAGCGCACTCTGTTCGCCTTCAGCACCGCCAAGGTGCTCGCCGGCGGACTGCGCATCGGCGTGCTGGTCGTACCCGAGGCGCTGCAGGAGCGGCTGGGAGCGGCGCTGCGCGCCCAGAGCTGGATGGTGCCGCCACTGATGGTCGAGGCGGTATGTCATTGGGTGGCGAGCGATGAAGCCGAACGGTTGCTGACCTGGCAGACCCAGGAGCTGGGCGAACGCCAGCGGCTGGCCCACCAATGGCTGGAAGCTTACGAACCCCGCGGCCGCCCCCATGGAGCCAACCTGTGGCTGCCTCTTCCGGAAGAGCTGCGCAGCGCCGAGCTGCAGACGGTTCTGGAGCGTCGCGGCGTGCGGGTAACCAGCGCCGAGCCGTTTTGCGTGGGTGGCGAGCCGGCGCCACAGGCGCTACGCCTGTGCCTGAGTGCCGCCGGCTCGCGCGAGGCGCTGACTCGCGCGCTCGACATCCTCGTCGAGACATTGAACGAGCCGCCGCCCTCGCCTTGGCAAACGCTATAACGGCCTCAGCCGGCCAGGCTTCGCGCTGTGTGCCAGGCGATCATGCGCTCCTCATCGGTGGGGATCACCCACACTCCGATGCCACTGTCGGCCCCGGCAATGCTGGCGGCATGCGCAGCGTTGGCATCGGGATCCAGCGTTGCCCCCAGCCAGCGACATCCTTCCACCACCGCGGCGCGCACCGGGGCGGCACGCTCGCCGATACCGGCAGTGAACACCAGATGGTCCAGGCCGCCCAGCGCGGCAGCCAGGCTGCCGATCTCGCGCACGACCCGGTAGACGAAGAGTTCGATGGCCTCGGCCGCCTGCGGCGCCGAGCTTTCCAGCAGCTCGCGCATGTCGCTGCTGATACCGGAAACGCCCAACAAGCCCGATTCCTTGTAGAGCAGGCGCTGCACACGCTCCGCCGTGAGCCCCTGCTGCAGGATCAGATGCAGCACCAGGCCGGGATCGAGGCTGCCGCTACGGGTGCCCATCATCAGCCCCTCGAGAGCGGTGAAACCCATGGTGGAAGCGACGCTTTCGCCATCGCGGATGGCGCACAGACTCGCGCCATTGCCCAGGTGAGCGACGACGGTACGACCGGGCACACTGCCTACCCAGCGCGGCAGCATGCGATTGATGTAGTCGTAGGAAAGCCCGTGGAAACCGTAGCGCCGTATGCCTGAGGCGGTGTAGCGCCGTGGCAACGGGAAGGTCTGAGCCACCGCCGGCTGGGTGGCGTGGAAGGCCGTGTCGAAGCAGGCCACCTGGGGCAGGCGCGGACGCATCTCCTCGAGCGCCCGCACCGGTGCCAGGCCGTAGGATTGATGCAACGGTGCCAATGGCACCAGCGCCTCGAGCTTGGCAAGCACCGCGGCATCCAGCCGCAGCGGCGCGCAGAACTCGCTGCCGCCATGCACGATCCGATGGCCGATGGCAGTGAGTTCGGCCAGCTCCGGATGCGCCTCGATCCAAGCCAGCAACCGAGACAGCGCCGCATCGTGGTCAAGCTCGGCAGCGATACGCCCCAGCGGCGTTCGCGGGCCGGCGTATTCCTGGCGCTGCCCCCGGCCGTCGACCAGGGTCAGCCGTGCATGGCTGCCAAGCCCGTCGAAGTGGCCGCGATAGCGCAGCGACAGGTCGTTCAGGCCAGCCCCCTCTGGCGCGCCGAACAGGGCAAACTTGAGGCTCGAAGAGCCGCTGTTGAGGACCAGGATCTCTTCCACTAGCGACTCCTCCGCTTCTGGTGTTCGGCCACCAGCAGAGCCAGAGCGCAGGAGGCCAGACGCGTGATGGCGTCGTCGGCGCGACTGGTCAGCACGATGGGCACCCGCGCGCCCACTACCACGCCAGCGCCCGTGGCATCGGCCAGATAGGTGAGCTGCTTCATCAGCATGTTGGCGGCTTCCAGATCGGGCGCCACGAGGATATCGGCGCGCCCCGCCACCGGCGAATCGATGCCCTTGGCAGCGGCGGCCGCCTCGGAAACGGCATTGTCGAAGGCGAGCGGACCGTCGATGGTGCCGCCCACGATCTGACCGCGCTCGGCCATCTTGCAAAGCGCTGCTGCCTCTAGCGTCGAGGCGATCTTGGGATTGACCGTCTCCACCGCGGAGAGGATCGCCACCTTGGGGTCGTCGTTGCCCACGGCATGGGCCAGATCGATGGCGTTCTGGACGATATCCAGCTTGTCGTCGAGGGTTGGGTAGATGTTGATGGCGGCATCGGTGATGAACAGCGGGCGCGGATAGGTGGGCACGTCGAAGGCCATCACGTGACTGATGCAGCGCTCGGTGCGCAGCCCGCTGTCGCGCTTGACCACCTCGTGGAGCAGTTCGTCGGTGTGCAGCGCCCCCTTCATGATCGCGCCCACCTTGCCGGCGCGAGTGAGCGCCACGGCCTTGGCGGCTGCGGCATGGCTATGCGGCACATCGATCAGCTCGAACTCGCCGATATCGATGCCCGCGGCCTCGGCCGCGTCACGGATTTTCGCCTCGGGTCCCACCAATACCGGATGAATCAGCCCCTGGCGCGATGCTTCCCAGGCGCCCATCAGCGAGACCTCATCGACCGGATGGACAACCGCCATGCTCACCGGCTCGGGGTGGTTGGCGGCACTGAGCAGTTCGTGGAGTCGCGCCCGCTCGGCCATGCGCACCCGCGGCAGTACGGTGCGTGGCCGCTGGATCTTCTCGGTGGGCGCCTGCACATTGGCCTCGCCCTCGATCACCACACAACCATTCTGGTTGATGCAGCGGCAGTCGAAGGTGATGCGATGCCGCACGGTATCCTTGGCGCGCGCCGTGACGCTGACCTTTAGCACGTCGCCCAGGCGCACCGGCTCGCGGAAGTGCAGTGTCTGGCCCAAATAGATCGTGCCCGCCCCGGGCAGCTCGGTGCCCAGCACCGTAGAGATGAGCGCCCCACCCCACATGCCATGGGCCACCACTTCCTGGAAGCGGGTACTCTTGGCGAAGTCTTCGTCGAGATGCGCCGGGTTGATGTCGCCGGACATGATGGCGAACAGCTTGATGTCGTCGAGCGTCAACCGCTTCTCGATGGCTGCCGTGTCGCCCACCTGAATCTCGTCGAAGGTACGGTTCTCGATCTGCCCCGCGTCAGCTGCCGTATGGTTCGCCATGCCCTACTCCCGAAGCGGTATTTGCATCAGCATACTGCAGTGCAGCATAAAAAGGCCATGCTGGCCAACGATGCCATGCGGCAAACGACGGGAGCATGACAGGCATCAACAGCAGCACAGGTGGAGCGAGCCATCTATAGTGAGCCAACAGGCGCCATTCACGGCAGTCAAGGAGGCCCCATGCCACAGTATCGCAACGACCCGACGCTGGAAGTGCCGGTTTTTCCCGGCAGCCACCTGGTCTTCGACGACCACTACGTCTTCGTGTCGGGACTGACCGTCACCGACATCCAGGGCGGAGAAACCGTACTCGGCGATATCGGCGAAGAGACCACCTGGATTCTGCACCGCCTGAAGCGCATGCTCGCCTTCGTCGGCGCCGAACTGGCCGATACCGTACGTGCCGACGTCCACCTGACCAACCTCGACGACATCCATGATTTCGATGCCGCCTACGCTGAATTCTTTCAGCGCGACCGCTACCCGGCACGCACCTGCACCGAGTCGCCGCGCCTTTACGGCGGCGCCAACGTGGAAATCACCTTGATGGTGAAACGCCAGCCCGAGCCGAATGGGAGCGACGGCGAAGAGGCGGCTTCACAAGAAACCTGAAGCGCCTCCTCAGGCCACGGCGGGATGGCGGCGCGGTCCCCACAGGCAGGCGGTCAACAGCAGCAATCCCGACACGGTGGCGATCATGCCCGCCGCGCTCAGCGAGGCATCGATGCCCAACCACCCTGGCCCATAACCCGCCAACACGTAGCCGGCCACCGACGCGATCACCGCAAAGCCCTGGCTCCAGGCGATCTGCACCGACAGCCGATCGGTCATCAGCCGGGCAGCGGCCGCCGGACAGATGAACATGGCGATGACGATGATCGAGCCCACCGCTTCGAAGGCGGCGATGGCCGCCACCGCCACCAGAGTCACCAGCAGCAGATCGACCAGGGCCGGATGAGCGCGAACGCTGGCGGCGAAATCCGGGTCGAAGCTGCCCAGCACCAGGTGGCGCCGGAACGCCGCCACGAAGGCCACCACGAGCCCCCACACCAGTACGACACGCGCCAACTGCGGGGGCAGTTCGGCCAGCGCCAGCGGATCGAACAGCGCCGCCGGGCCGGTGCCCTCGAACCAGATCAGGCTTTCCAGGTTGCCGTACAAGGCGTGCTCCACATCGAGATGCACACCAGCCGCGTCGTGCCACTCCAGCAGCAGCACGCCCAGGGCGAACAGGCTGGTGAAGGTCACCCCCATGGCGGCACTGGTTTCCACCCGCCCCAGCCGGCGAATCAGTTCGATCATCACCACGGTGACCAGCGCCGACACCCCCGCCCCCAGCATCATGGCGCCCGACGCCAGCATGCCGGTGAGAATGAAGCTGACCACGATTCCGGGCAGCGCCACGTGGCTGATGGCATCGCCGATCAGGCTCTGGCGCCGCAGTACCAGGAAGTTGCCGAGCAGCGCACAGGTCATGCCGATGACCACCGCCACCGTCAGCGGCACCAGGCTGAACATGAAAAAGTCGCTCATCGGCGGGCCTCCTGCGTGGCGCTGGGCGGCAACTCGGCCTCCAGCGTCATGATGGCATCCGGTGACAGTACGCTGGCAATGGGCGTCAGGCCGGAGTGCTCCTGCTGCAGGGCATCCTCGGGCTGACGTTCGCGATAGAGCGCCCATAGGCGTTCCTCGTGCTCGGCGTCCCGGGCCGCCGCCCGCCCCGGCGGTGTGGGCACGCCATCGCGCCTGAGATAGCCGCGGCGCTGCAGGATACGCAGAGTGAGGTTGTCGAAGATCGGCTCATCGCGGGCGACTGCCAGCAGCCCCTGGCGCAGATGCACCCGGCGGCGGAAGCGCTGGTGGGCAAGCAGCGAAGCCAGCACGCCGCGCCGCGCCGAGCACAGGAAGGAGACGAAGAACAGACTGAAGGCGGCAAGCACGATCAAGGGGCCCGTTGGCAACCCCTCCGACACGCTGGAAAGCGTGACTCCCAGATAGCCGGCCAGGATGCCGAGCAGCGCCGCCAGAATCACCATGTGCAGGGGGCGGTCGGTCCAGAACCGCGCCGTCACCGGCGGGATGATGGTCAATGCCACGATAAGGATCAATCCCGTGACCTTGAGGCCGATCACCACCACCACCATCAGCAACGCCAGCATGGCCAGATCGATCCGCCCCGTATGCACGCCCTGGGTGCGCGCGAAATCGGCATCGAAGCAGACCATCAGGAAGTCGCGGCGCATCACCAGAATGGCCAGCAGCACGCCCAGCGCGCATAGCGCTATGAGCTGCGCCTCGGCGGCCACCATGCCGGCCGTGGCGCCGACCAGGTAGCCGGTGAGACCGGCCTGTCCGGTCACCGACATCGACTGGATCACGGTGATCAGCACCACGCCGAAGGCGAAGAAGGTGGAAAGCACCGAGCCGATGGCGGCATCCTCGCCCAGGCGAGTCCGCTCGCTGATGCGCTGCACGGCCCACAGTCCGAAAGCTGCGCTACCCGCCGCCCCGACGAGCAACGCCGGCAGCCAACGGCCATCGCCCTGCACCAGGCCCACCAGGATGAAGGCCAACGCCAGGCCGGGTAACGTGGCATGGCTGATGGCATCGCTGACCAACGAGCGTTTGCGCAGCAGGATGAAGGTGCCGATCATGCCGGCACTCGCCCCCAGCAGCATGGTTCCCAGGGTCACCAGGCTGGTGTTGTAGCCCAGCCGGAACGTCAGGGCGAGCCACCAGATTTCCATCATTCGCTCCGCGGATCGCTGTGTGCCACCGGCTCCATCAGCCGCGCCAGCTGCATGGGACTCAAACGACCGCCGTAGGTCGCCTGCAGGTTGGGCGCGGTGAAAGCTTCGTCCACGGGGCCATCGGCAATGCGCCGCACGTTGAGCAGCAGCACGTGGTCGAAATAATCGCGTACCGTGGCCAGGTCATGGTGCACGCAGAGCAGCGTGCGCCCCTCGCGTTTGAGCTGCTTGAGCACTTCGACGATAGCCTTCTCGGTGGCGGCATCCACGCCAGCAAAGGGTTCGTCGAGGATGGTCAGCGCCGCCTGCTGGGTCAATGCCCGCGCCAGGAAGACGCGCTGCTGCTGACCGCCGGAGAGCTGCCCGATCTGGCGATCGGCAAAGGCTTCCATGCCGACACGGCTTAGGCTCTCCAGGGCGCGCTGGCGATGTCGACGCCGCGTCAGTTGCCACCAGCGCAGATCGCGGAACAGCCCCATGGTGACCACGTCGATCACCGTGGCCGGAAAGTCCCAGTCGACGCTGGAGCGCTGGGGAACGTAAGCCACGTGCCGCGACATCGTTTCCACGGGCTGGCCGAACACCCACACTTCGCCGGTCAACCGCCGGGTGATGCCCAGCACGGCCTTGAGCAGCGTCGACTTGCCGGCACCGTTGGGACCGACGATGGCCGTCATGCTGCCCGGGGGGGTCAAGAAGTCCACCGAATGCACGACCGGACGGTGAGCATAGCTGACCGTCAGCCCGCGAATCGCCAGAGGGCTCTGGGCGATGGTTTCGCTGGCACCGATCATGAGTCTTCCCCGTCGTCGGCCAGGCGCCCCCCGCGTCCTCCAGCAGGGGCGTCTCCGCCCAGCGCCGTGGCGATGGCCGTGACGTTGTGGTCGAACATGCCCAGCCAGGTTCCCTCGTAGCTGCCTGCCGGCCCCATGGCATCGGAAAACAGCTCGCCGCCGATGCTGACCTCGTGATCGCGCGACTCCGCACCTTCGATCAGCGCCCGCACGTTACGGTCCGACACCGACGACTCGATGAAGATCGCACCGATATCACGCGACACCAGCTCGTCCACCAGCGACTCGATACGCGCCAGGCCCGCCTCGCTCTCGGTGGAAAAGCCCTGGATGCCGAGCACCTCGAAGCCGTAAGCGTCGCCGAAATACCCGAAGGCATCGTGGGCGGTGACCAGCACCCGAGACGACTCCGGCACGCTCTCCAGCACCTGGCGCGCGTAGTCGTCCAGCGACTCCAGCTCGTCCAGATAGGCATCGGCACGCTCTTCGAAGGCCTCGGCGTGCGAGGGCTCCAGCTCGCTCAACGCATCGCGCACCGCCACGACCACATGGCGCCAGCGGGAAGGGTCCATCCACACGTGGGGGTCATACTGATCGTCGTAGGCCTCGTCGGCGAGACGCTCCCCCTCGGGCACCGCTTCGCCCACGGCATAGACCGGACGCCGCGCTGCCAGCCGCTCGAGGAACTCCTCGAGCTGAGCCTCCAGGTACAGACCGTTCCAGAACACGGCATCGGCCTTGGTCATGGCGCGCACGTCGCTGCGGGTCTGCCGATAGAGATGGGGGTCGACGCCGGGGCCCATGAGCCCATTCACCGAGACCGCATCGCCGCCCACCTGGCGCAAGACATCGGCGATCATGCCGGTCGTGGCCACCACCTGAAGGGGCTCGCCCTCCTCTTCGGCATGGACGTCAAGAATCGGCAACAGGGCCACTGTCATCATCAGCCCGGCCTTCGCTAGGCGGCGAATCCACACGGGTTTGAACTCCTTTGCTGAAGACATCGCGTATCCGATTATAAAGGCTACCATCGATAGACTATCTTGTCGGAAAGCGATGGCTAATCGGTCATGGCTAGTCAACCCATAGCCTCAGACCATTTCGGTACCCACCGGGGGAGCGACATCATGGTCAATCACCCTCACGAACCGCCCGTCGAAGGCCCGCTCAACCATTACGCGTACGTCCATCGGCTGCTGCATTGGCTGATTGCCGTGCTGGTGCTGTACTCGCTGACCAGCGGCATGACGTTAGGTTCCCTGGGCTTCGAGGGCAGCGTGGATACCTTCGGCCGCACGGCCACCGACACGATCTACACGCTTCACAAGACCTCGGGCGTGTTGATTCTCGCCCTGATGATACTGCGCCTGGCGAGCCGGCTGACCAACGGCAAGCCGCCTTACGCCGTGCCGCTGCCCACTTTTCATCGGCTTGCCAGCGCCCTGGTCCATGCCCTGCTCTACGTCTTGCTGTTGGCAATGCCGGTGCTCGGCTGGCTGGCCACGGCAGCCGGGGATTTTCCCGTGCAGTTCTTCGCCTGGAACCTGCCGAGGCTGATCGGCGTGGACGAGGCGCTCTCCGAGACACTGTTCGTCTGGCACGGCCGTGTGGGCGTGCTGATCCTGCTGCTGGCAGCCCTGCACATCGCTGCCGCCCTCTACCACTGGTTGATCCGCAAGGATGGCGTCATGGCACGCATGAGCCTGTTCCGGCACTGAGCGCTACAGCGTCATGCCCGGTTCGATGCGATAGCCCAGATCGATGACCCGCTCGGCATCGGGCCTGCCGCCGATGCCGGCCAGCAACGACCTGGCCGCCCGCTCGCCGATTGCCTGACGCGGGGTGATGACGCTCGCCAGGCGCGGGGTCATCACCTGCCCCACGTCGTGGCCGTGGAAACCGGCGATGGCCATCTGCTCCGGCACACGGACACCGCGACGCAGACACTCGAAGTAGGCGCCGACGGCCACGTCGTCATTGGTGCAGAAGATGGCATCGGTCTCGGGATGCTCGACAAGGATTTCACCTAGTAGGGCCGCGCCGACGCTGTAGGAGGAGCGCTGGCTGCGATGCAGGGTGACCGGCGTCAGCCCCCACTCCACCATCGCCTGGCGGTAGCCCTCCTCACGCTGGCGGGTGCGCTCGTCCAGCCGCACCGCCAGATAGAGCACATGGCGGCGACCACGGCGGATCATCTCGCTGACCATGTCGTAGGAGGCAGCGACATTGTCGAACCCCACTGCCTGATGCAGCGGTGGCGTGCGCGAATCCATGATCTCCACGGTGGGAATGCCGGCCGTTTCCAGCATGCGCCGGGTACGCGGGGTATGACGGCTGTCGGAGAGAATCACGCCGTCGACGTTGTAGGAAAGCAGCGAGGCCAGACTGCGCTCCTCGAGTTCCTGACTGTAGCCATAGTGGGAGAGCATCAGATGATAGCCGGCCGGTTCGGTCACTGCTTCGATACCCACCAGCACGTCGGCAAACACCTGGTTGGTAAGCGACGGCACCAGCACCCCGATGGAGTGACTGGTGGCCCGCGAGAGAAGGTCCGGGGCGCGATTGGGGATGTAGCCGATCTGTTCGGCAGCCGAGAAGATGCGATCGCGCAAGCCCTCCGAGACGGTGGCGGGATCGCGCAGACAGCGACTGACGGTCATTTTCGTCGCGCCGACGCGATCGGCGATGTCCTGGAGGGTGGGGCGTCGTTTCTTCACGGTACCGTCAGTCGTTTGATGAACGTCTCGACCAGAGCCGCAGGCGGCTCGGCGATATCCAGCCGCACGGCCTCGTCCGGACCGGGTGGTTCCAGGTCGGCAAACTGGCTGTCGAGCATCGCCTCGCCCTTGAAGAAGTGCCCTTCACGACCGATCAACCGCTCGCACAGCCGCTCGCGACTGCCGTCGAGAAAGAGGATGGCAAGAGCGGAATCGCCCCGACGCAGGGTGTCGCGATAGCGCCGCTTGAGCGCCGAGCAGCCGATCACCACGCTGGCGTCACGCTGGCGGTAGTCAGCGAAGAGCTCGGCCAGCGTTTCCAACCACTCGCGGCGGTCCTCGTCGTTGAGGGGAACGCCCCGCGCCATTTTGGCGATACTGGCCGGAGCATGGTAATGATCGCCATCGATGAAGTCGATGCCGAGCCGCTCGGCCAGTAGGCGGCCGACATGGGTCTTGCCCGAGCCCGACACCCCCATCACCAGGATACGCTGCGATACCGTCACGCCATCCCTCCGTCAGTTGCCGCGCACATGGGCAATCTCGGGCAGCCAGGTGACCAGGCCCGGAAAGGCGATCAGGATCACCAGCACCACCAGCAGCGCCGCATAGTAGGGAAGCATGGCCCTGACCAGTTGCTCCATCGATACCTTGCCCACGCCGCAGCCGACGTAGAGACAGGTGCCCACCGGTGGCGTCAGCAGACCGATGCCCAGCACGAAGGCCATCAACACGCCGAAGTAGACGGGATCGATGCCCACCGAGGTGACGATGGGCGTGAGCATCGGCGCCATGATCACCATGGCTGGCGTCAGGTCCATGACGAAACCGACCAGTAGCAGCAACCCGGCCACGATCATCAGCAGCCAGAACGGATCCTGGGTGATCGCCCTCACCTGCTCGACCAGCGTCTGGGGCACCATGTTGATGGTCAAGAACCAGGCGATCACCGTAGCGAACGCCAGCAGCAGCAGCACCATGCCGGTCAAGCGTGCCGTGCGCACCAGCATGCCCCACAGCTCGCGCAGCGCGAATTCACGATAGACCACCAGCGAGATGAACAGCGAATAGAGCAGGGCCGCCACTGCCGCCTCGGTGGCGGTGAACACCCCGCCGATGATGCCGCCGATCACGATCACCGGCAGCAGCAGCGCCAACCACGCCTGCTTGAAGGCGTGCCACAGCAGGTCGAGGCGGAACTTCCGGGTCTGACCGGCGTGCTCGATACTGGCCATGATGAAGGTGGTCACCATCAGTGCGAAGCCAATCATCACACCCGGCACGATGCCGGCGATGAACAGCCGACTGATCGACGTCTCGGTGACGATACCGAACAGGATCAGCGGTATCGACGGCGGAATGATGATGCCGATCACCGAAGAGACGGTGTTGATGGCAGTGGCATGCGCAGCAGAGTAGCCCTGCTGCTTCATCGAGGGGATCATCATCGAGCCCGTGGCAGCGGTGTCGGCGACGGCCGAGCCGCTGATCCCGCCGAAGAACATCGAGCCGGTGATCGCCACCTGGCCCAGGCCGCCGCGAATGAAGCCGACCAGCGCTCCCGCCAGCTCCATCAGTCGCCGGGCGATGCCGCCGGCGCTCATCACCTCCCCGACGAGGATGAAGAACGGAATGGCCAACAGCGGGAAGTTGTTGACCCCACGGAGCGACTGCTCGATGAGAATCGACAGCGGAATATCGGAGATTACCGCCAGCACCACCGCTGCGATGCCGAGCCCGAAAGCGATGGGCAGGCCGATGGCGATGGAGGCGAACAGAATGCCCAGGAAAATCCACAGCATGACTCAGGCTCCTCCATCGTTGGCTGTCGGCATCGACCGATTGGGGTCGCGAAGCAAGCGCACGCACAGCACCGCACGCCAAACGGCGACGGCGGCGATGAACGCCGCGCAAAGCACCAGCGACACGTTGATCAGATTCCAGGGCACGCCAAGGATGGCGGTGGTCCCGGTGGAGCGACTCATCACCAGGTAACCGCCCCACAGGATCACGCCCATCAGACCGATGATGAGCAGATGCTGAAGCAGATACAGCGAATAGGCGGCACGCACGGGCAGCCGGCGCACCGTGAAGTCCACGGCGATGTGCTCATAGCGTACGAAGGCTGCTGCCGCGCCGATGAAGATCAACCAGATGAACAGCATGCGCGCCAGCTCATCGGCCCAGGGCAAGGATTGATTGAGCAAGGAACGCCCGATGACGTTGGCCGAAACGGAGATGATCAGCGCAACCAGGATCGTTGCGATCAGTTGCTCCATGGCGAATGTGATCCAGCGAAACGAGGCGGGGCCCTTGCGAAGCTCGAGATCGATCTCCAGCGGGCCGCGACGGGGATCTTCGAGGTATACCTCAGGGTCGACCGCATGGCGGTCGTGAGGGGGTGGGGAAGTGGTTGTCATGCCTAACTCCGGGGACAGAACGGGGCCACCCCCGTCCTGTCCGGCGTGGGGAAGGAAGAATCAGTCGCTGGTGGTCTCTTCCACGATGGCCTGGACCTCGGCGATCAGCTCCTCGCCGATCTCGGGGGCCCACTCCTCGTACACCGGCTGCACGGCCTCCTGGAAGGCGGCTACCTGCTCATCGGTGAGGCGTGTGATCTCCATGCCGCGCTCCTCGAGTTGCTTGCGCGACCAGTCGTCATACTCGGCAGAAAGCTGAATTTCGTATTCGGCAGACTGGCGGGCGGCTTCCTGAACGAGTTCCTGGTACTCCGGCGCCAGATCGTCCCAGGTACGCTCGGACATCATCATGATGAACGGCGTATAGACGTGGCGCGTTTCGGAGCCGTAATCCTGCACCTCGTAGAAGTTGGAAGTCAGGATGGTGCTCCAGGGGTTCTCCTGACCGTCGACCACTCCCTGCTCCATGGCCGAGAACAGCTCACCGAAAGCCATCGGCGTGGGATTGGCGCCCAGCGTCTCCCAAATCGAGAGATGAACGGGATTCTCCATGGTGCGAATGGTCAGGCCACTGACATCGAGGCCGGCCACGTCCTCTGGGGTCTCCACCGGACGGGCGCTGTTGGAAAGCTGACGGTAGCCGTTCTCCGAGAAGGTGAGCGCCTTGATGCCGGTGCCGTCGAAGGCATCGAGCATCTCCTGAGCAACGTCGCTCTGCATCACCTCCACGGCCGCCTCACGGGTCGGCAGCAGGAAGGGCAGGTCGAACACCGCCAGCTCTTCGACATAGGTGGTGGCGGGTGACGACGAGGGATAGCTCATATCCAGCGAGCCGGTCTGCAGCATCTCCATCATTTGCACGTCATCGCCCAACTGGCTGTTGGGGAAGACGTTGACGGTAATACGGCCCTCGGTGCGCTGATCGAGGATTTCTGCAAAGTATTGGCTGGAGAGATATTGTGGCGAGCTTTCGGCCAGGCCAATGCCCATGCGTAGCGTATGGGAGCCGTGATCACCGACCACCTCGCCATCGATAGCGGGCGGGTCGGAGAGGTCCGGCGACTGGGCATGAGCCATGCCGAGCGTGAGACTGGCCGCACCGGCCAGAGTGAGCGTACGGCGCCAGATAGCAGTCATGGCGTGATCTCCTTTCAACGGATTGTTGTTGGTCGTTACCGAGATGGGACCGGCCAGGGGAAGCCCGTCCCGAATTAGGCCGAAATCAGAGGGGCCCATGAATGTCCGACTTTCGTTTTGTTACCGGTAACATTCATCTCGAAACTAGCTGCACCGCTCGGGAGTGTCAACGTAGAACCGCCTCACTTCGACCAAGGTCGCATTTCGATAGATCGGGGACGCGGGCATGACATCCCGGCCATCAACCCGCAGAGTAGAGCCGTTGCCAACGAACAGGAGCCATCACGTGAACGACGCCTCTACGCTGGGCTGGCTGACGACCGGCGGCAGCCATTACGACATCGGCCTGGCACTCGGCCGTGAAGGACGAGCGGCCGTGCACGACCGGCTTCGCTACACGGCACTCTGGCAGCGCATCGTCGCCCTGGCCGAGTCGCCGGCGGTCGCACGGATGCGCGCCGACACCACGCAG
This sequence comes from Pseudomonadota bacterium, assembly GCA_051749645.1. Taxonomy (GTDB): domain Bacteria; phylum Pseudomonadota; class Gammaproteobacteria; order Pseudomonadales; family Halomonadaceae; genus Halomonas. The sequence continues at coordinate 25,048 of JBNJIT010000008.1, read as the reverse complement.
CGCTTTCCCTGGATGATGGCGGAGCTCGACGGTCTGGCGGAGGGGCTAGCCCTGCCGCTCGGCGAGGTCTTTGCCTGGCACTGCCGCGGTGAGTTGTTGGCAAGCGCCCCCGAAGGTTGCACCACGCTGTTGCTGCCCGGCGAGACACCGCTTCTCGCTCACAACGAGGACGGTCTACCCTGTCTCGACGGTACGGCCTTTCTGGTCCATGCCACACCCGACGACCAACCGGCCTTCGTGTCGTTCTGCTATCCCGGCTCCCTTCCGGGTCACACCTTCGCCATGACCGGCACCAGTCTGGTGCAGACGGTCAACAATCTGCGTCTGACCGGCATCATGCCCGAGGTGCCGCGCATGGTGCTGAGCCGCGCCATGCTCAGGCAACCCTCGGTGGCTGCAATACTCGACATGCTCGAGAACGCCCCGGCCAGCGCCGGCTTCCACTTCAGCCTCGCCCGGCTCGGCGAGCCGGGCCTGACCAGCGTGGAGATCGGTGGCGGCAAGGCGTGCCATCGCTCGATCACCACACCGCAGCTACACGCCAACCACGCCCTCTACCATCCCGCCACCGACGGCGCTCAGGTGATCACCCGTTCATCCCGCGACCGGCAGCAGCGTGGCGAAGCGCTACTCGCCGACGGCGTACGCGACCCACTGGCGATCCTCGGCGACGGCGGCGACGGAGGCCTGCCGATTCTCCGCCGCTCTCCGGACGATCCCGACGACGAGAACACGCTGGCCACCGTCTGCTTCCGGCTGTTGCCCGACGACATCCTCTGGGAAGTCCATGCGCCGGGGCAGACACCGCCACGCCGCGGCAGCCTGCAGACGCTGTTCGGCTGAGCCCCGGCTAGCGGACGCTTACTCGCCTCTTACCCACCTCCTGCGTCTCGCCGCTGGCAGCCGCCTCTCGAGCGATCGCCCGACCAAGCGTGCTGCACCAATTCATGGCACGCATATTGCTTATCGTATCTTGCTAAATGAATTCAGTGCTACGCCGCTACCAGGCCACAGCCCACCACGGTGGGCTGCGCCAGCCCGGCAGCCCGGCGGCAAAAGCACGATAACGAGGCAGGCTTCGCACCCCATTGGCGCACGCCACCGCAGGAGACTCACCAATGCAGCCCTCCCTTCTCGACACGCTCTGGGTACTCTGGGCCGCCGCACTGGTCTTCGTCATGCAGGCGGGTTTCCTGTGCCTGGAGGCCGGTGCAACTCGCAGCAAGAATGCCATCAACGTCGCCATGAAGAACCTCGTGGACTTCGCCGTCGCCGTCAGCGCATTCTGCCTGGTGGGTTTCGGCATGATGTTCGGCACCTCCTTCCAGGGCTGGCTGGGCACCGACCTGTTCGCCTGGCAGCTTGGCAACGCCTCCCCCTGGACGCTGAGCCTGTTCCTCTTTCAGGCCATGTTCTGCGCCACGGCGGCGACCATCGTGGCCGGGGCCGTAGCGGAGCGCATGACCTTCCTGGGCTATCTGGCCCTGGCCCTTCTGGTCGGCATCCTCATCTACCCCATCTTTGGACACTGGGCCTGGGGTGGACTGCTCGACGGCCCTCCCGGCTGGCTGGCGCGACTGGGCTTCGTCGACTTCGCCGGCGCCACGGTGGTGCATAGCCTGGGCGGCTGGGTCGCCCTCGCCGCCGTGCTGCAGATCGGTCCGCGCCGCGGTCGCTTCGTGCCCGGCGAGACACCGCGCACGCTGCCCGCCGGCAACCTGCCGCTGGCCATGCTGGGCACTCTGCTGATGATACTGGGCTGGTTCGGCTTCAACGGCGGCAGCACCCTGGCATTCGACGATCGCGTGCCGGGCGTGCTGGTCAATACGTTGATGGGCGCCGTCTCCGGCGTGCTCTCGGCCATGTTGCTGGGCTGGCGCCTGCGCCGCTATGCCGAGGTGATCTACGCCATGAACGGCGCCATCGCCGGGCTGGTATCGGTCACCGCCGGCGCCCACGCCTTCAGCTTGGGTGAGGCCCTGCTGATCGGCGCCATCAGTGGCGTCGTGATGGTCATGGCCAGCGAGTGGATGCTGCAGCGGGGCATCGACGACGCCGTTGGCGCCATTCCCGCCCACCTGGCAGCCGGCATCTGGGGCACCCTCGCAGTGGGCCTGTTCGGCGACAGCGACGCGCTGGACACGGGCCTGGGGCTAGGCATGCAACTGCTCGTCCAGGTGATGGGTATCGCGGCTTGCGGGCTGTGGAGCTTCGGCCTGGCCTGGCTGCTGTTGCGCGGCATCAACGGTGGCATCCCGCTGCGCGTCACGCCCGAAGCGGAGAAGTTGGGGCTCAACATGGCCGAGCACGGCGCCCGTACCGAGCTTCATGAACTGCTCGAACACATGCGCGAGCATGAGGTTCAGGGCAACCTTAGCGAACGGATCGAGGCCGACCCCTTCACCGAAGTGGGCGAGATCGCCGCCGGCTATAACCGGGTCTGCAGCGCCCTGGAAAAGGCCGTGGCCCATACCCAGGTGATGCTGCATAACCTGCGCGATGGTGTCGTGACTTGGCGTGCCGACGGAACCTTGACCAGCCTCAACCCCGGTGCCGAGCAGCTTTTCGGCGTCGCGGCCGAGAACCTGCTCGGCTCTCCGGTGACTCAACTGGTCAAGCAGGGCATGCCGCCGCCAGGCGAACGACGGGAGCTGCGCCTGGCGAGCCCGGAACGTGGCACCCGCTACCTGGAGATCATGGTCAGTGAAGGGGCCGCGGACTCGCGTTCGGCATTCTCCGGCATGGTTCGCGACATCACCGATCGCAAACGGCTGGAAGAACAGCTCGGCCGAGAACGCGAGCTGGCCCAGACCACCCTGGCATGCATCGGCGACGGCGTGATCACCACCGATGCCAGCGGCTGCGTCACCTTTCTCAACGCCGAGGCACGCCGTCTCACCGGCTGGCCACTTGAAGCCGCGCGGGGCCAGCCCATCTCGCGCATCTACCAACTCGTCGAGGAAATCAGCGGGGCTCGGGTCGAGAATCCGGCACGACGAGTGCTCTCCAGCGGCCGCGCCCTCAATTCCAAGGGGCATCACCTGCTGGTGGCAAGCGATGGGCAACGGTATCCCGTGCAGGACTCCGCCGCTCCCATTCGCTCGCGCAACGGCATCACCGTGGGCACCGTGGTGGTGTTCCAGGACGTCAGCCTGACTCGCGAGCTCTCTGCCCAGCTCACCCACCAGGCCAGTCACGACGCCCTGACCGGCCTGCTCAACCGACGTGCCTTCGAGACGGCCCTGGGCGAACGCCTCGAACGCCCCGAGGGCGAGCACGTGCTGTGCTTCCTCGACCTCGACCAGTTCAAAGTGGTCAACGATACCTGCGGCCATCTGGCCGGCGACGAGCTGCTGCGCCAAGTCACCCACCTGTTGCGCGCACGGGTTCGCAACAGCGACCTGGTCGCCCGCCTGGGCGGCGATGAGTTCGGCATCCTGTTGCCCGACTGCCCTCTCGACAAGGCCGAAGCCATCGCCGAACTGCTACGCAGCGATATCGACGCCTTCCGTTTCAGCTGGGAGAACCACACCTTCGGCATCGGCGTGAGCATCGGCCTGGTGGCGCTCGACGCCGACCATCCCGTGCGTCTCGGCGACGCCCTCAACGCTGCCGACACCGCCTGCTACGCCGCCAAGGAGGCGGGTCGCAACCGCGTACACCGCTACCGTGTCGATGACCGTACCCTCCAGGCGCGCCACGGCGAGTTGTGCTGGGTACCTCGCCTTCAGGCCGCCCTGGACAGTGATGCCCTGCGTCTGTTCGTCCAGCCCATCATCCCGGTGAGCAACGGCCGTGGGCGTGGCTATCAGGAGGTGCTGATCCGCCTGGAGGAGAACGGCGAGCTGATCGCCCCGGGAGCCTTTCTACCCGCCGCCGAACGCTACCACCTGATGCCGGCCATCGACCGCTGGGTGGTGCGCAATCTCCTCGCCTGGCTGACCGACCTGTGCCGCGATGGCCGCCATCACGGCACCTGGGGCATCAACCTCTCCGGCACCTCGCTCTCCGACGACCGTTTCTGCGACTACCTGGAGAAGCAGGTGGCGCAGGCCGCCTTGCCACCCGGCACCCTGTGCTTCGAGATCACCGAAAGCGCCGCCATCGCTCAGCTCTCACGAGTCACCGAACTGATCCGCACCCTCAAGTCGCTGGGTTGCCGTTTCGCCCTGGACGACTTCGGCACCGGTCTCTCCTCGTTCAGCTACCTCAAGCAGCTGCCGGTCGACTTCCTCAAGATCGACGGCCACTTCATCCGCCAGATCCACCAGGATCCGATCGACCGCGCCATGGTCGAAGCGATCCACACGGTGGCACGCACCCTGGGACTGCAGACCATCGCCGAATTCGTGGAAACCGAGGCCACCCTCGATACCCTGCGTGAGTTGGACATCGACTTCGCCCAGGGCTTTCTGCTCGGCCGGCCGGCACCGCTGACCCAGATCGCCGACGGCGTCGTGCGGGTGATGCCACGCTGAGCCTCGACCAGGGCCGCTCGACTCATGCGGCTGCGATCGTTGGCCCCGCCGCTTGCTGTGTCGCGGCTCCCCGCCTACACCTTGAGCATGGAGACGCATCCCGCAAGCCAGGCAACCGCCCGTGGCCCGATGGGCGTCGTGCGCTTCCTGGCACTGGTGCTGCTGGGAGCGCTGATCGGCGCTGTGGCTGCTGCGCTGGCAGTGAGCTTCGTGACCGCGGTGCTGTGGCTCAACGAGGCACTGCTGATCTCGCCGCGTAGCCGCATGATGTTCGACCGACCCGAACTGCTGCTGGTTGCCACCGTGGCGGTACCCGCTCTGGGAGGCCTCGTGGTAGGGCTTTTACACTGTGCCATCGCCGAACGACGCGCCCACACTCCGGCCGACGTGATTGCTGCCGTCCAGACGCGCCAAGGCCGCCTACCGGCCCGAGCCGGCGCGCTCTCGGCGCTCTCCGCCCTGGTGTCGCTCGGCGCCGGCGCCTCGGTGGGCCAGTACGGCCCGCTGGTGCACCTGGGCGCGACCATCGGCTCGCTGGGCACGCGGCTGCTGCGACTGGGCCGCTCGGAGGACAACATCACCATCGCCTGCGGCGTGGCGGCGGCCATCGCTACCGCCTTCAACGCCCCGCTGGCGGGCATCGTCTTCGCTCACGAAGTGGTGCTGCGCCACTACGCCTTGCGTGCCTTCGCCCCGATCGCCGCGGCCGCCATCGTCGGCTACGTGATCGCTACCAGCGTGCTGGATCGTGGCGCGCTGTTCCACGTCGCCGATACCGCCGTGCCACGCCCCTGGGAGTTCGCGCTGTTTCTCGCCATCGGCGGCCTCGGCGCCCTGGTTGCCGGCGCCTACATGCGAGCCATCCTCAGTGCGGGCCGCCTGGCCGCGCGCCTGCCCCTCGCCCCCGCGCTGCGACCGGCCGCAGCGGGTGCCTTGCTGGGCGCCACTGCGCTGTGGGTGCCGGACATCCTGGGTATCGGCCAGGAGACTTTGCGCTTCGCCACCATCGCCGGCGCCTACGGCAGCGACGAACTGGTCATCGTGCTGGTGCTCAAGATCGCCGCCACGGCGCTGTGCCTGGGCATGGGCTTCAGCGGCGGAGTGTTCAGCCCCGCGCTGGTCATCGGCACCCTGTTCGGGGCATTGTGCGGCAGCCTGGTGGGCGAGCTGGGCGCCCTCTCCGCAGACACCTTCATCTATTACGCGGTATGCGGCATGGTGGCCGTGACCGCCCCGGTAATCGGCGCGCCGCTGACCAGCCTGCTGATCGTCTTCGAGCTGACCGGAAGCTACGCGCTGACGACTGCCGCTCTGGCCAGCGTCACCCTGGCCAGCCCCATCGCCGCCCAGCTTTTCGGCCGCTCGCTGTTCGACACCCAGCTACGGGCACGCGGCCTGGATCTCTCCGCGGGACGCGGTCGTGCGGTGCTCCAGAGTATGCCGGTGGGCGAACATCTCAGCCACGATGGCATGACCCTGGATCCGGACATCGCGGTGGAGCACGCGGTAGTGCAACTGGGCCGCGGCGGCCATGGCGAGGCCTATCTGGTCGATGGGGCGGGCCGCTACCGCGGCTGCGTGACCCTGGCCGAGCTGGAGGGAGCCCGTGCGTCGCAAGATGCCCCCGCCTCCGTCGGCGAACTCGCCACCGCCGAACGCCCGGTGCTGCATCCCACCACCTCGCTATGGGCCGCCATGACCACGCTCGAGACGGTCACCGGCGAAGCGCTGCCGGTGGTCGACGAAGCGGACGGCGAGACCTTTCTGGGCGTGGTCTACGAAACGAGCATCGCCCGCGCCTACCTGGCTCACAGCGACGAACTCAGGCAGGAGGAACATGGCACCGGCTAGACGATGGCGATACGGCATCGGCACCCTGCTGCTGGGCCTGAGCCTGGCGCATGCCGCCGACAGCGGAGAGAGTGCTGAAGCCCTGACCGTGCTGAGCTGGGGCGGCGCCTACGAACGCGCCCAGCGCAAGGCATGGTTCGAGCCATTCACGGCAGAGACCGGCATTCCCGTCGAGGTGGAGCGCTACGATGGCGGCCTCGACGGCCTGCGCCGAGCCGTCGCCAGCGGCGAGGTACCCTGGGACCTCATCGACATGACGCGCAGCGACGCCATGGCCGCCTGCGAAGAGGGGTTGCTCGAGCCACTATCGCCCGACCTGCTCGCCCCGGCCCCCGATGGCACCCCACCCGAGCGGGACTTTCTGCCCGACTCCATCGGCCGCTGCGCCATCACCCATACTCTCTTCGCCACGGTGGTCGCCTACCGTCGCGACGCCTTCCCCGGCCAACGCCCCACCGCCATCGCCGATCTCTTCGACCAGCAGCGCTTTCCCGGTCCACGCGCCCTGCAACGCACCCCGGCGGTCAACCTGGAGTGGGCGCTGCGCTCCTACCGCGTACCGCGCGCGGAGCTCTACGGGCTGCTCAGCACACGACGCGGCCTGTCCCTGGCGCTCGGTCGGCTCGAGCAGCTCGACACCATCCGCTGGTGGGAAGGCGGCGAGGAGCCGGTGGAGTGGCTGCTGGACGGCGAGGTGGTGATGGCTTCGGGCTACAACGGCCGCTTCTTCGACGCCATGATCCACCGCAACGCACCCATCGAGATACTGTGGGACGGTCAGGTCCAGGAGCACGAGACCTGGGTGATACCACGCGGCAGCCGCCATCCCGAGTCGGCGCGCGAGCTCGTCCGCTTCACCACCTCCACCGAGCGGCTCGCCGAACTGGCGCGGCGCATTCCCTACGGCCCGGCACGCCGCTCGGCCACCCGCCAGGTGACCAACCATCCCGAGACCGGCCAGGACATGCGCCTGCACCTGCCCACCCATCCGCTCAACGCCCACGGCGCCATCATCAAGGACGAAGCCTGGTACGCCCGTACCCTGGAGCGGATCGACGACTACTTCCGCGACTGGCTGGCCGCACGGTCCGACGAGTGAGACTTCCCCACCGGCACGGCGAACCACGTCTCACGAAGCGCGCGTCCGACGCTGGCCAGGACCTGCTCTGCTCGGGCGAGGGGCAGCTCACCGCGAATGCAGGCTACGATCACCGCCCGCTGCCGCTCGCCGCTCGCCGCTCGTTACCCAGGTGACGATGCCGGCATCACAGGCCCGCCGACGCTGAGTGCCGGTCTTGTGGGCGAAACTCACCGACGCCCCGAAGCCGGCTTCGAGGCGCCGCTCGCCGCTTGCGGTACGCGCCATCACTGCCAGCAGGTGCGCGGTGGCCGCCGCCCCCAGCGCCCGGCCTTCGCCCAGCGCGGCCAGCAGTTCGGCATACGCATCGAGCCGGCCACTGTTGAGGCCGGTGGCGTAGTAGGCATCGTAGGCCGCATCCAGAGACGACCGACGCAAGGCGTCGGGATCGAGGTCGAGCCGCTCAGTCAGCCAGGCGAGGCGGGCATCGTCGTTCGGCAGCTTCTGCAACTCAATGAAATCGAGGCCGGTAAGCGCCACGGCGCGCGGATGCAACTGCCGGTAAAGGTGCCGACGCACCTCGATCAGCGGAGTGATCGGGCCCAGGGGAGCCAGGGCCGGCGGAACCAGTTTGCGGGCGCGGCGGTTGATCGACGCCACGCCGAGGCGGCGCATCAGCAGATCCGTCGCTGTGTTGTCGCTGACCGTGATCATCGCTTCGAGCAGTTCGCCAAGCGTCAGCGCACTCCCCGGTGGCGCCCAGTTGGTGGGGCCGGCACCGTCGACGTAATCCGCCTTGTGCAGCACCAGAGGCTCGCTCAGGGAGAGTGCTCCCGACTCGACCCGTGCCATCAGCTCGATGGCCACCGGCAGTTTGACCAGCGAGGCGAGATACCAACGCTCATCGGCCCGCCAACCGAAGCGCTCGGCCCCATCCAAGGGATGAACCGCCACACCCAGCTCGCCGTCGAGACCCGCCTCCAGTGTCTCCAGCCGGGCTTCTAGACGAGCGGACCAACTGGCTTCGGCCCATGCCGTGAACGGCAGTGCGATCAGCGTCATTGCCAACAGCAAGACAGGCATCACTTGCGCTCCCGAATCCAACGCACCAGCCCGATCCAGCCGGCCGTGGCAACGATCAGAGCCAGGGCGATGCCCAGCACCTGCGGGTAGGAGTACACCTGCCAGGCCCCGAGCAGAAAGCGCAGCACCAGAAAGATCGCCACGATATGGAAGATGAAGGCCATCAGCGCATCGGAGCCGATGACGGTGAGCGGGCGCAAGGCGCGTGCCGCGCGCTCGCCTCCCGACAGGCACAGCGCCAGGATCGCCAGAGCGCCGCCCAGGCTGAACAGCATGAAGGATAGCTCCGGCGGGTGCTTGCCAGTGTTGCGGGCCACCGCCGTCAGCGCCGGTTCGAGCTCGGGCAGCGAGACCAGCACGAACCCCGCCAGCAAGGCCGTACCACCGCCCCCCAACGCCAGCAGCAGATGGCGCATCGCCGGCCGCTCGTGGGTGCGCAGTATCGCCTCGCCGATCAGCAGCCCCAGCATCACCAGCGGCAGGCGCGCGAGCTGCCCCCAGGCGTAGTGATCGTCGTCCTCCACGAGGAGTGCCTTGAGCGGCTCCACGCCCCAGAAACCGAAGTGGCCCTCCAGCCAGCCCGAGAGCAGCGCCACGGCCGGCGGCAACACCAACCGCGATACGAGCGGCAGACGCCGCCACAGTGGCAGCACCCAGGGCAACCACAGCAGCGCGATGGCGTAGAAGCCGAGGATCTCCACCCAGATCGGGAACCGCCGGTAGAGCAGGGTATCGAGGATGTCCTGGGGCTCGTACAGCGGCAGCATCTCGACCACGGTGAGCACCTTGTACCAGAACAGCACCTCGAGGCCGCGCAGCAGCAGCTTAAGACGCCGGCGCGGCCAATCCGAGGCCTCGGTACGCGGCAGGAAGGCCACCGCCAGGGCGATGCCGAACACCGTGATGAACAGCGACGACGCGAACTTGGTGAGCAGGTGGACCGGCACCAGGCCCCAGTCGGGAAGCGCATCGATGCCCAGCAGCCCGCTGGCCGTGTGGCTCAGGATCATCAGCGCGATGGCCACGCCGCGTGCCAGGTCGATCGCCGCGATGCGCCCTTGCGCCGGCGGCAACGCCGGCCGCTCTCTCCATGCCACCACCATCCACGTCTCCCCTTGCCAGCCGCCCCTGATTACGTCAAGACTCGATGATAGCAAGCCGATGAGTCATGGACGCCACTCAACGATGCAGCCAACAGGCCGAACGATGGCCACTTCGAGGCTCTAAGTCGGGCGGGTCGTCGCGGTCGCACAGCCCGGGCATGAAGTGCGGGCAGCGCGGGTGGAAGCGGCACGCCACCGGCGGGTGCAGCAGGCTCGGCGGCTCACCGGCAGGTACCTCGCGCAGCCGGGTGGCGTTGGCGGCATCGGGGTCGGCCAGCGCCGCAAGCAGCGCCTGGGTATAGGGATGCTGCGGGTGGTCGATCAGGTCGTCCACCGGAGCGCTCTCCACCACCCGCCCGGCGTACATGACGAAGATGCGCTCAGCGTAGTGGCGTACGGTGGAAAGATCGTGGGTGATGAAGGCCAGCGTCAGCTCGCGCTCCTGCTGGATGCGCCACAGCAGCTCGAGGATCTCCACCCGCACCGAGGCGTCGAGCATGGAGACCGGTTCGTCGGCAATCACCAGCCGCGGAGCGAGGATCAGCGCCCGGGCGATCACCACCCGCTGCTGCTGGCCGCCACTGAGCATGTGGGGAAACTTGCCCAGGTACTCGTCGACCGGCGACAGACGGACCTCCTCCAACGCCGTGTGGATGCGCCGCTCGCGCTCGCTGCGATCGCGCACGCCGTGCACGATCAAGGGCTCGGCGAGGATGCGCCGCACGTCGAGAAACGGCGGCAAGGCCCCATAGGGATCCTGCTGGACGTAGCCCACCTCGGCCCGATACGTCTTGAGTTCGCGCCCGTTCAGCGTGCCGAGCGAGCGGCCGGCAAAGCGCACCTCGCCGCGGGTCGGGCGATGCAGACCGAGCAGGGTGCGCGCCAGCGTGCTCTTGCCGCAGCCGCTCTCGCCGACGAAGGCCACGGATTCGCCGCGAGCCAGCGCGAAATCGACGCCGTCCACGGCACGTACCGCACCCACGCGCAGAAACCCCCACTGGCGCAACTCGAACCAGGTGTGCAGGTTGCGGGCGGCAATCAGATGCGCCGGTTCGTCGCCTGCGGTGGGGATGAGGGCCGAACTCATGAATCACCTCCTGCCCGATCGTCATCGGCATGCAGCCAGCAGCGCACCCTGTGGCGGTCGCCGAGCGGCAAGGCGGGCGGTTCCCGGTCGCAGCGAGCGAAGCGGTACGGGCAGCGCTCGGCGAAGCGGCAGCCGCCGGGCGGGTCAAAGAGGCTCGGCGGCTGGCCGGGAATCGGTTCCGGGCGGATGCGCTGATGCAGGCGCGGGACGCTGGCCATCAGCATCTGCGAATAGGGGTGGGCCGGCTCGCCGAAGAAACGCGCGGCATCGGCGACCTCGACGAACTGGCCGGCGTACATCAGCGCCACCCGGTCGGCCAGCTCGCTGGAGGTGGCCACGTCGTGAGTGATCAGGATGAAGCTGGTGCCGAGCTCGCGCTTGATGCGCTTCAGCGCATTCATGATGCTCGCCTGGGTCAGCACATCCAGCGCCGAGGTGGGCTCGTCGAGAATCACCAGCTCCGGCTCGGCGATAAGCGCCATGGCCAGTACGGCTCGCTGGCGCATGCCGCCGGAGAGTTCGAAGGGATAGCGTGCCAGGAAGTCCGTCGACACGCCCACCAGTTCGAAGACTTCCGCGGCCCGGGCCAGGGCGCGCTTGCGCGACCAGCCGTGCAGGATCCGCATCGGCTCGGCGACCTGCTCACCGACCCGTACCACCGGATTGAGAGCGTTCATGGAGGCCTGCATCACCAGCGCCAGTCGCGACCACTGCACCTCGCGGCGAAAGCGCTCGTCGGGCCACGCCGACACTTCGACTCCCCCCAGGGTGACCCGCCCGCTGCAGTGCTCGACGTTGCGCGGCAGCACGCGCATCAGCGTCTTGGCCAGCGAGCTCTTGCCGCAGCCGGATTCGCCGAGCACCACCAGCGCCTCGTCGCGCTTCAGGTCGAAGCTGATGCCGTCCACGGCCCGCACCGTACCCTGGCGGGTTCGGTAGTGCAGCGCCAGTTCCTCCACGCGCAGCAGCGTCTCGCTCATCACAGACTCCTCAGCCGCGGGTTGAAGACACGGTCCAGCGCGAAGCCGAGCATGGCGAAGCCCAGCCCGGTGAGCATCAGCAGCACCGCCGGCGAAACCACCCAGTAGTAGTAACCGTTGTAGAGCGCACTTTGCGACTGGGCATCGTTGAGCACCTTGCCCCAGGTGGGCAGCAACGGGTCGCCGAGCCCCAGCACGGCAAGCGACGCCTCCAGGAACACGAAGGTGGGAATCAGGGTGACGAAGGTGGGAATCAGCACCGGCAGGATGCGCGGGATCAGATAGCGCAGCACGATGCGCGCGTTGCTGGCCCCGTAGGCGCGCGCCGCCTCGATGTAGGGCGCTTCGCGGATCGGCAGCAGCATCGCTCGGTACATCTTGATGCTGGCGCTGAAGATGCCCAACAGCACCACGACACCGAGCATCAGCCAGATGCTGGTCGAGTAGAGGGTGCCGACCATCACCAGGATGGGCAGGACCGGCAGGATCATGTTGACCTCGGTGAGGCGCTGGATGAGGGCATCCACCCAGCCGCGATACCATACGCCCACAGCAGCGATCACCAGCGTGATGACGGTGGAACCCACTGCCGCCAGCAGGCCGAAGGCGAGCGCCACCGGCGTGCCCCACATCAGCGCCAGGCTGAGATCGCGACGCTGATGGTCGGTGCCGGCGATGCCGTGCACACGGCCATAGAGCACCAGCTCGGCGTCCAGCGTTGCCGTCTCGTCGAACACCAGCACGTCCATCAGCAGCGTATAGCGACCTGGCAGCACTTGCGGCTCGACTTCCGGACCTTCCCTCGTTCCCGGCTCGGCCAGCAGCCCGATATGCGGCGCCAGCCCACCCAGGCGGCGCTCCAGGGCCCGGTCCTGAGAGATCGAGATGCGCTCCTCTGATCCGATACGATGCCCTCCGAGCGCGATCTCGCGACCGTCCGGCGTATGCCACGCCAAGCGCACGAAGGGCGACTGTTCATGATCGGGCGCACGCAGGAAGAGGTTGAGCTCGCTGGGAAAGCCCCTTGCGTCGTAGTCGAAGGCGAGCGGAATGCGCAGGCGACGACCGCCCTCGAAGGCGCTCTCCTCGACCGGTGCCGCCTCGCTCGAGACGACCTGGGTACGCGGCGCATCACCGCCGGTAAGGCGATCCAGCCATACCGGTGCGGCATTGACGGGATTGCCCTGCCACGCCTCGCCGCCGCGCCATTTGGCCAAGGCCTCCGGATAGGGAATGGCGATGACCGTGTAGAGCGACAGCACCAGCAAGGCGACAATGATCGCCATGCCCACCAGCGCCGAGGGATAGCGGCGCAACTCCCGCCAGCCTGCCTGCCAATGACTGCCCCTCATTGCCGACCTCCGGCGATACGCACCCGCGGGTCGAGCAGCGCGTAGAGGATATCGAGCACGAACACCGTGAGGGCCAGAAGGTAGGCGAAGATCACCACACCGCCGATGATCACCGGGGTGTCGCGATGGCCAATGGCCTGGAAGAGCAGCGAGCCGAGTCCGGGCCAGTTGAACACCTGCTCGAGGATGATGGCGCCGCTCCACAGGCCGATCAGCATCAGCAGGAAACTGGTGACGATCGGCGATAACGTCGGGCGCAGGATGTAGCGCCGCTCGATGAGATGCGACGGCAGTCCCTTGGCGCGAGCCATCTCCACGTAGTCTTCGCTCGAATGAATCAGAAAGAAGGTGCGCCAGGAGTAGATGGAGATGAATATCTGCGACATCAGCATCGCCACCACCGGCAACAGCATGTGCCGCACCACACTGGCGGCATAGGCCCAGCCCTCCTGCGGTGGCGGTACCGCCACCATGCCACCGGCGGGCAGCAGCGGCACCACGAAGGCGAAGATCAGAATCAGGAAGATACCGTAGAACCAGCCCGGCGCCGCCGAAGTGGGCGCCAGGGCGACCACGCTGCGGTCGAGCGCGCTGCCGTAACGTCGCGACAGCCACAGCGCCACGAACACCGAGGTGAAGAAGATCAGCAGGTTGGCGGTGCCGAACAGCAGCAGAGTCGCCGGCAGGCGCTCGACGATGATGTCACGGACCGCCCGCGAGCCAAGGTCGCTATGCATCTGCTCGGCACGCCCCAGATCGAGTCGCAGCGCCTGCTGTAGGTAGTCGACGCTGCGTACCAGGAAAGGCTCGTCGAGGCGCAGCCTCTCCACCTCGAGGGCCACCTGACGCTGGATCATCTCGTTGCGCTCCTGTGGGGAGAGATCCTGGAAGGCGGGGTCGGCGCGCACCACCTCGGCCGCCTCGCTGCGGATCTGCACTCGGCGCAGGTCGTCCACCTGACCGCCCATGTTGGCGATGACGATGGTCAGGTAGACCCCCACCACCACGGTGACGAACAGCGCCAGCAACCGCTTCACGGTATACAGCAGCAGGCGACGCAGGTCGCGCCACCCGCCGCGGCGCGCCGTCGGCACGCGGTTGGAAGTACCGAATCGGCTCATGGCGCGGCCTCCATGCCGCCAGGCGGCACCGTGGCGAAAACATGCGAGGCGAACGCCGGCAGGGCCACTCGGCGGCTGGTTACCGCCACCTCCAGGCTGTTGGCGCCGACGCCCAGCGAGGCGAGCGCCGGCTTCGAGAGCTCGATTCGCCAGCGGCCGTCGGCATGGGGCTCGGCCTCGCCCCGCTCGACCAGCGTTCCCCGACCGTCGAATAGCAGGAACTGCACGCCTTCGATCGACTCAGGCGGGTAGGGCTCGCCCGCCAAGGTCACCGCCAGCTCGAAGCTTGCCGCCTGGCCATCGGCGGTTTCACCGCTGACGGCTTCCACTACCAGGGGGCCACCGAGCTCCAGCTCGGGAATCGCCGGACGGGAGAATCCCAGCCACTTGTCGGCCGGGTCGGGGAAATCGTCGAAGCGTTCGAGAACCAGGCTACCCTCCACCGGATGAACGGAATCGAGCTGAAAGGGGCCGTTGCCGATCCAGAAGTGACCGCGTTGGTCATGCCAATCAGCGAGAGCGCGATAACGGGCGGCGATCTCCTCTTCGTCGAGCAGCTCGTCCAGCACGCCGGGGTAGGGATGGGCGTCGCGCACGCGGGCACGCTCGAGATGACGCGCCAGGATCGGCACGCTGGGACCGGCCACCAGGCTCATCCAGTCCACCCGAAGCCGGTCCGCCTTGTTGGAGGAAAACGCCAATTCGCCGTTGCGCTCGGCGAAAATGCCCAGTGCCAGGGCATGCCACGGCTGCGGCGTCGGCGCACGCCGAGCCACCAGGTTCTCGGCATCGGGGAAAATCTGATCGCTGTAGACCTCGATGACCAGCGGATTGCGGGAAACGATGTGCCATCCACGGAAGTGGCGCTGGAAAGCCTCGAAGGTCGGCAGGTGGGCCTCGTCGTACAGCGGGCTCGCCTCATCGGCGCGCTCGAAGCTGAGCGCCCAAGGCAATACGAAATCGGCCAGCGACAGTCGAGAGCCATCGTGCCAGCGCTGCTCGAAGAGCGTGTCGTCGTAGCGAATGCGCACCTTCGTGCGAGCCGTCACGGGTTCGTCGTGCTTCTCGCCGATGCTGACGAAACGCCCCGCTTCGCCATCCCAGTCGATCCACGCCGCTTCCGGTACTTCTATGCGCTCTTTCGTCGCCACGCTCAACCAGTCGAGGGTTCGCTCCACGGTCACGTCTTCCTGCACGGTCACCTCGGCCTCGGCGATGCGCTGGGGACGATAGAGCCCGGTGAAGGGGTCGGGCAACGCCACCGGATCCTGGGTGGCACGCATGATCATCCGGTCGAAGATCCAGTTACTGCCGGCCACGGGATTCCACGGTTCGGTCAACAGCCCCGGCGTGCCGAACACCATCTGCCCTCCCACCCGGTCGCTATAGCGCAGGGTGTAGGGCCACAGCGCCGAACCGGAGAGCCCTCCGGCGAGGTCGACGGCCACCTCGACGTTGCTGGCCCGGGCCGAGGCATTGAGCTGATCGACGAGCCAGATGCGCGACGAATCCTGCATGGCCAGTTCCAGCGCCCGGGCCATCATCGACTGACGTTCCTCCCAGTCCCGGTAGTCACGGCGAAGCAGGCGACCGGCGAGTTCATCGAACGCCGGGGTGGGTTCATAAGCCTGCCACAGCGGCTCCGCCCGCCCCCGTGGGGTGTAGTAGAAGCTGAAAACCTCCGCCTGATCGCGCTGTATCTCGATGGTGATCCAGCTCCCGGTATAGAGATGCCACTGCCCGGCCTGTGGGTCCGTCGCAATCCAGATCCGCGAGGCCTCTTCGGCGGTGCGGTAGCGGCGCTCGACGGCGAAACCCAATCCCTCCAGCAGGTTGGCGACGTAGTCGCCGACCAGGCGGCGCTCGTCTTCGGTGCGAATCAGCACGGTCAGGCGCACCGGCTCCCCCGCGTAGCGCCATTGCCCATCGCGGAACTGCGCGCCAAGCGCTTCCATTTCGCGGTGGATCACCTCGCTGGCGGCCTGTGGGTCGTGGGCATAGCGCAGTTCCAGTTCCCGGGCCACATCGGCCAGGCGCGCATAGTCGGGGAAAGCGGTGGAGAGCGGCAGGAAGCGCGGCTCGGCCAAGCCGCCGTAGAGTTCCTGGGCAATGTAGTCGCGATCCACCAGGCGGTTGAGCGCCTCGCGGATGGCCGGCACATGGAAGGGATTGAGACTGCCGTCGGCGAGCTCCGGCCCGGCCGGATTGAGCGTCAGCTCGCTGGAGGTGCCGTAGGCGAGGTCGTAGTCGATGGCCAGCGAATCGCGCAACCGGCGGAAGACCGCAGGACTGGAGATGCCCTGGGTGAAGACCTGCTGGGCTCCCGTCTCGATCAGCCCCGTGACCCGCCCCGGCTCGTCCTCGCCGGTGAAGACGACACGGTCGACCAGCGCCCCGCGGCGTTCGGCCAGCGCACTCTCGTCGACGACCTGCCCCTGCTCGCCAGTCGTGGACGACGAGCTGTCGGGAGGTCGCAGAGCGACCACCACCACACCCAGTAACAGCAGAGCCGCGCTCGCAAACAACAGCCGTCTCATCGGTTCACCGCCAGCTCCCCCAGTTGCCAGTGCCCTCCCTCTACACTAAGTGAGATGGCCCGCCGGCGGAGTCAACGGCATTCAACGGCCAGGCTCGGCAGACCGGCTCACGGCATATCTTCTCCGCGAGCACCGGCGCCTTCTCGCCGCACGCCGGTCACTCGACTATCGAGCGATGACCTCATGGCATCCGCGCTCGCTGCGGGCTCGGCCACCATGACACGGTTGCGCCCCGCAGCCTTGGCGGCGTAGAGCGCGACATCGAGACGCTTGAAACAGTCCTCGGCCAGTTCTTCGGGGAGAAGTTCTGCCACGCCAAAGCTGCTGGTCACTCCCGACACCGGGGCGAAGTCTTCCTCTGCGATGGCCTGGCGCAGCCGCTCGGCCAACGTCAAAGCCCCTTCCGGGGCCGTATTGGACAGCATCAGCATGAACTCCTCCCCACCCCAGCGCGCCAGCACATCCACCTCGCGCAGGAGTGAGCGACTGATCCTGACGAGTTTGCGCAAGACCTCGTCCCCGACGCCGTGGCCGTGGCTGTCGTTGACCCGCTTAAAATGATCGATATCGAACATGACCAGACTGACCGAGCGGCCCTGACGTCGTGCGGAGACGCGTTCGCGTTCGAGCAGGGAGACGAAACGGTTGCGATTGACGGCACCCGTGAGCGGGTCATGCCCGGCCAGATATTCCAGCTCGGCCTCGTAGCGCTTGGTCTGGCTGATATCGCGCATAATGGTGGCGATGCAGTCCAGCTCACCCTGCGCGTCCCGGCGTGAGACGATGAGCTGGGAGACAGGCAGTTCGCCCGACGGCAGCTGCAGCGCGGTCTCTGCATACCAGTGACCGTGTTGCTGGGCAAAAGGGATGCCCTGGTCGGCGATCAGCCGCCGCGCCCACTCAGGATGGGCCAGGCTCAACGCCTCGGGCAACCGGTCGGGTAGCTCGCCTACCAGCCGCCGGGCGGCTCGATTGAGATAGACCACCCGCTGCTCGGCATCGGTGATGGAGACGAAATCCGGCGAGGCGTCGAGCAGGTGAGTCAGTCGCTCCTTGAGCACCCGAGCCTCGTTGCGGGCGGTGACATCTTCGATGATACCGTTGAAGACAACCCGGCCATCCGCTTCGATCTGTTTGCGAGCAGTGACCTCGGCCCAGAAACGTCGCCCTTTCAGCGACCGCAAGCGCAGCCGCTGACGCTCCACGGCCCCCTCGCGAAGGATCGCCTCGCTGAATGCCCGGCGTTCGGCCGGCGAATCGTATAGCTCGGAGACGGGCACGGCACACAATGCCTCGAGCGAGTCCGCCTCGAAGATCGCCAGCATGGCCGGGTTGGCGGTGATGAAGCGGCCATCGGGGCCAGGCGTATTGCGGTAGACTCCCACCGGCAGGTTGCGGATCAGTTCGTCATGCACTTCCAACTGGGCGCAGTAGCGCTTTTCATCTGTCACATCGACGATGATCGAATGCAGGTACTCGCGTTCACCCACCGTGACCGGCCCCGTATAGACATGCACGTCACGGACCTCGCCGCTGGCAGTGCGGTGCTGGAACTCGAAGAACAGCTGCCGACAGGCCCGCGCCTGTTCCATGCGCTGCTCTAGCTCGGCCGGCGAGAGGCAGTTGATGTCTCCGATGTGGAGCCGTTTGAGCACCTCCAGCGGATAGCCGTAGAAGGCCGCCGCGGAAGGGTTGGCATCCATGATGTGGCCGTTGTGGGGGTCGACGAGCAGCTTGACCGCTGGATTGGTGCTGAACATCTGGCGGTAGATCGTCTCGTGGGACGCACCGCCCTGCTCTGACAGCAGGATCAGGGTGACCTGCAGTGCCGGCTCGCCATCCCAGCGCAGACGCCGGGCCCGCAGCTCAACCACCGACTGCGCCGCCCTGGAGATCTGCTGGCAGCGACGGACTTCTGAGTCCTGGGTTCGGTCGAGCGCTTCCCAGAGACCGGCCAGGACGGACAAGTCATCATCGAAGAGCAGCGCCGCCAGACTGGGCAACTCGCTCTCCCGGGAAAGATCGAAGAGACGTCGCGCAGCGTCGTTGGCAAACAGGGTTCGCCCTTTGGGTTGCGCCACCAGTATCGGCATGGGTAGCTCTCGTACCAGCCCTTCGAATGTCTCGGCACTGGCCTGAGCGTTGTATTCCTGGTCGACCACAATTCGCCTTTCCCTGTTACCAAAAGACACACTTCTCTACAAAAGAGGAGCAGTTTAGTGTCTACATCAGTCAGGGACAACGCGGTAATGCCAACCATCGCCAAACGGTGAAAGCCCTGGCTCAGCGCCCCATCGATGGCCGCTTTGCCCGCAGCAGCAGGTTGCGCGGGGTGAGGTCACGCGCACAGAAGGTGCCGAACTCGACGGCAAAGCCCGCCTCTTCCAGGCGGAGCAGGCGATCCAGTGCCAGCCATACTTCCAGCGGCCGGCGGAACAGGTGGCGCACGAGCTCGAATCGTTCGACCTCGTTCAGCCGCCGTTGTCCTTCCCGCTCGAAGCGTGCCCCGTCGATGCGTGCCGGCAGCACCAGCCCCTTCTGCTCCGCCGCCCAGCGGCAGAAGCCGACGAAGGTGGCCGGCATTCGCCCGTGGGCGAGGCTGGGTACCGGCAGATAGGCGTCGCTACCGCGCACTTCGCGCTGAAGCGCATCGAAACCCAACCGCCAGGCGTTGGCTTGCGTGCGGCGACGTCGATCGCCCCGCGGCGCGGTGACGGTCTCCTGCACTGCCAGTGCCAGATCGTCGCACACCAGGGCGAGGCCGTGCGTGACGCGAGAGAGGCCGGTAGCGCTCGGCGGCGGTGCGGTGATAGCAGCACGGAGCGAGGGTCAGGGAGCCACCGCACTCGGCGATGAGCTCGATCAACCGAACGTGCAGGTCGCCGCATGCATGCAGCGCCGCCACCTGGGTATCGGTACCAAGCAGCCGCACCGCATCGTCGTCCATCACATCCTGCCGCACCAGGGTGACGGCCGCGCCCTGACGTTCGGCGAGGTTGCGGCCTGCCTCGCACAGCGAGACCTGTCTCTCCAGGGCCGTGACGTCGCAGTCGTGCAGCCGGGAGAGCGTACGCGCCAGGTGGCCCTTGCCGGCACACCACTCGACCACCGGCTGATCCGCGCACACTGGCATTCGCCTTGCGAAGGCGACGATCTGGCGCCATTTGCGCCCGCCGATGTGCTCGCCCCAGGCGGCCGGCGGTTCGTCATGGCCGACACCCAGTTCCGGCAAATCGACCAGAGTCGCCAGCTCATCCACCGGCAACCATGCGGCCAGCGGTGAACCCTCGAAGGGCGCGTCCTGCAGCCGTGCCAGCGTTGCCTCATCCAGGGCTCGCAGCAGTGCCGCCAACTCCGGAAAGCGCACTTCCCAAGGCAGACGACGATGTCGAAAGGGCAAGGGACGCCATACGTCCTGCCACTCGGCCAGCAGCGCAGTGAGGCGGGCGAAGCGCTCGGCGGATTCCAACGTCAAGGCGCTCAAATCGCGTTACGCAGCCCCAGCTCGTAGGGGTGTGGATCGAGATAAGTCTGGGAGCGAACGTAGTCGGAGCCGTGACGCTTGATGTAATGGTTGATCATGCGGATGGGCACGGCGAGGTGTACGTGTCCCTGGCGGTAGTCATCGATGGCTGCCAGCAAGTCCTGCTTGGTGTCGCTATCCAAGGCCTGCTTGAGGTAGCCCAGCACATGCATCAAGGCATTGGCATGGGTCTTGCGCGTGGCGGGCCGCGACAGCGCCGCCATGAACCGCTCCAGGTAGTGACGCATGGCTTCGTCCAGCGGCCGCTTACCGGCGTCGCCCAGGTAGCGGCCCAGTTCACGGTAGGCTTCCACATGGTGGGCCATCAGCAGGTACTTCTGGCGACTGTGGAACTGCAGCAGGGCGTGGTGGCTGGGGCCGACCTCGACGTGGCGCTTCCAGTCGTCGAAAGCGTAGACACGGGTGATGAAGTTCTCGCGCAGCACGGCGTCGTTCATGCGTGCCTCCTCCTCCAGCGGCAGCTCCGGGAAGTGGCGGCGCAGGGCACGCACGAAGGCGCCCGAATCGCTGTGACTGGGCATGCCGTTGTCGTGATAGACCTTGACGCGTTCCAGTCCACAGCTCGGCGACCCCTTCATGAGGATGAAGCCACGCAGGTGGCGATGTTGCTCCACGAACCGTTCGCTCACCTCGGCCAGGCGCTCGGTGACATCCAGGCCGGGATCCTTGGTGCCCACCAGGCGCGGTTCCTCGCCGGGTTTGCCGACCAGTCGAATGGGATCGCGCGGCACGCCGAGCCCAGCTTCGAGCTCGGGACAGAAGGGCTCCAGGCGAAAACGCTCGGCGAGCACGTCCAGGCAGTAGCGCGAACGCTTGTGACCGCCGTTGTAACGCACCTGCTCGCCCATCAGGCACGCGCTGATGCCGACCGGTATGCCGGCGTCGGCCTCGAACTGATCGGACATTCCCTCTCCTCCCTTGCAGGTATCGCCGGCGACCGCGGCGCCGATGGCATTCTGACATAGCCGACCCACACGGTCAGTCACCACGGCATCCGCCATCGTCCCATCGTGAGCGGCCGGCCAGAGCGGGCTGCTATCGTGTAGCGAACACGACAATCACGAGGAGTGCACGATGATCGATCTGTGGACCTGGAGCACCCCCAACGGCCGCAAGGTCTCCATTTTGCTCGAAGAGCTCGGCTTGCCCTACCGCACCCACGCCGTGGACATCACCCAGGGCGAGCAGTTCTCCCCCGACTTTCTCGCCGTCAGCCCCAACAACAAGATCCCCGCGATTCACGACCCCGACACTGGCATCAGCCTGATGGAGTCGGGAGCCATCATGATCTATCTGGCCGAGAAGACCGGGCAGCTGCTGCCGAGCGCTGGGGAGGCGCGCCATCGGGTCATGGAGTGGCTGATGTGGCAAATGGGCGGATTCGGCCCCATTCTCGGTCAGGTCCATCATTTCGTGAAATTCAACGCCGGCCAAGCGCCCTATGCCGAAACGCGCTTTCACCAGGAAGCCCAGCGCCTCTACGGCGTACTCGACAAACGGCTCGAAGGGCGCGACTTCGTGGCCGGCGATTACAGCATCGCCGACATCGCCATCTGGCCATGGGCCTCGCGCTTCGAGTGGCAACGAATCGATCTCGGGGACTACCCCAACGTCAAGCGCTGGTACGTCGAGATCGCCAAGCGCCCTGCCGTGGTACGCGGCTACCACTCACCGAAATGGGTCAACGAGGTTCCGCTGCCATGAAGGGCTGAGCACAAGCGTTCCTGGCGCCATCGATTCGCATGCTATGCTTTGGCATCCAACGTCCGAGCGATAGCCATCCGTCACGAGGAGCGCCCGATGAACGACGACGCTTTCCACCAAAGCATTCGCAAACTGCTGAAGACAGTGGGAGTGAATTCACAGCAGGCGATCGAGCAGGCCGTACGCCAGGCCGTGGACGAAGGCCGCCTGAACGGCGATGAGTCGCTGCCGGCCACCGTACGGGTCCAGGTGGCCGGTATCGATGTCGATCTGACGTTCAGCGAGGACATCACCCTTGAGTGAGCAGGCGACGATCCGCGTAGAGGGACTGTCAAAGACGTTCGCCGACGGTTTCCAGGCACTCAAGGGCATCGACCTGACGATACGCCGCGGCGAGATCTTCGCCCTGCTCGGCCCCAATGGGGCCGGCAAGACGACACTGATCAGCGTGATCTGCGGCCTGGTCAACGCCAGCCACGGGCGGGTGCTGGTGGATGGCCACGACAACGTGCTCGACTACCGTGCCGCCCGCCAGCGCATCGGCCTGGTGCCTCAGGAGCTCACCAACGAAGCCTTCGTCACCGTATGGGATACGGTGAGCTTCAGCCGCGGGCTGTTCGGCAAGCCGAAGGATCCCACCCACATCGAAAAAGTGCTGCGCTCGCTGACACTGTGGGAAAAGCGTCACAACCGCTTGCTCGAACTCTCCGGCGGCATGAAGCGTCGCGTGCTGATTGCCAAGGCGCTGGCCCACGAACCGGACGTGCTGTTCCTCGACGAGCCCACCGCCGGCGTCGACGTGGAACTGCGCCGCGAGATGTGGGAGGTGGTGCGCGGGCTCCGCGATCAGGGGGTGACCATCATCCTCACCACCCACTACATCGAGGAAGCCGAAGAGATGGCCGACCGCATCGGTGTCATCCGCAACGGCGAGATCGTGCTGGTGGAGAACACGCACGCCTTGATGCAGCAGCTCGGCAGCAAGGAGTTGACCCTACACCTGCACGAACCCCTGGAACGGATTCCGCCGGCCCTGACCGGACATGCCCTGACTCTGACCGAAGAGGGCCATGCCCTCGTCTACACCTACGATGCGACGAACCAGCAGGATGGCACCAGCATTTCAGCGCTGCTCGCCGACCTGGAAGCGGTGGGGCTGCGAGTCAAGGACTTGCACACCCGCCAGAGTTCGCTGGAGGACATCTTCGTGAGCCTAGTGCGGGAACACCGATGAACATCGAACGCCTCAACCTGCAATCCGTCAAGACCCTCTACCTCGCTGAAATGGCGCGCAGCCTGCGTACCGTGCTGCAGAGCATCGTCTCGCCGGTGATCTCCACCTCGCTCTACTTCGTGGTGTTCGGCGCCGCCATCGGCACGCGCATCAGCGAGGTGGATGGCGTCAGCTACGGCGCCTTCATCGTGCCGGGGCTGATCATGCTGATGCTGCTCACCCAGAGCGTGTCCAACGCCTCCTTCGGCATCTTCTTTCCGCGTTTTTCGGGAACGATCTACGAAGTGTTGTCGGCTCCCATGTCCTACGTCGAGGTGGTGCTCGGCTATGTCGGCGCGGCCGCAACCAAGTCACTGATTCTCGGCGCCATCGTCCTGGTGACGGCACGGCTGTTCGTGCCCTACTCCATCGAGCATCCGGTCATGATGGTGCTGTTTCTGGTGCTCACCGCGGTCACCTTCAGCCTGCTCGGCTTCATCATCGGCATCTGGGCCGACGGTTTCGAGAAGCTCCAGCTGGTGCCGCTGCTGGTCATTACGCCTCTCACCTTCCTCGGCGGTACCTTTTACTCCATCGACATGCTGCCCCCTTTCTGGCAGGGAGTGACGCTGGCCAACCCGGTGGTCTACCTGGTGAGCGGCTTTCGCTGGAGTTTCTACGGCATCAGTGACGTGAGCCCGTGGGTGAGTCTGGCCATGATCCTGCTGTTCCTGGGCGTCGCGCTGGCGGTGGTCGCCTGGATTTTCCGCACCGGCTATCGGCTCAAGCCCTGAATCTTCAGCGTTACCTATCCATTTGCAGGGGGATTACGGTCAGCGGGTGACGGTAGTCTAGGCTTACTCTGATTCGCGACAACCTCATGAGGCCGAAGATGCTGCCATCCGTCCCTCGCTCCGTCCTGCGACGCTCTATCGTCATCCTGATCTCATCCCTTCTGCTGTTTGCGGCCTCCTCCGCCCTGGCCGAGCGAGTCAGCGTCCTCATACTCGACGCATCCGGTTCAATGTGGAACCGCATGGAAGGAGACATTACACGCATTGAAGTCGCCCGCGACGTCATCGAGGAGTACTTCCACGACCGGGACCAGGAGGTTCCGCTCAGCGTGCTGGCCTATGGCCACAATCGGCGCGGCGACTGTGGCGATATCGAGATCGTCGCTGCTATGGGACGCCACGATACCGAGAGTCTGGCGAGCCAGCTGCGGGCCCTCAACCCGCAGGGCATGACACCCATCGCGGACAGTCTCGTCCAGGCCAGCGCGGAGATTCCCCGCTCCGCCGAAGCGGCGGACATCATCCTGGTCACCGATGGCCTGGAAACCTGTGACGGCGACCCCTGCCAGGTTGCCTCCGACCTGGCGGCGGCAGGCCTCGATTTGCGCGCGCATGTGGTGGGGTTCGGCCTGAGCCAAGAGGAGGTACAGAACCTCTCCTGCGTTACCGAGCAGACCGGCGGTCAGCTGTTCCAGACCAATTCGGGCGCCGAGCTGGCCAGCGCCCTGAGCGAAGTGGAAGCGGTCGCATCGGCCCCCGCGGAGACACGACCGGAGCCAGAGCCGGAACCGCAACCCGACGCCCATGTCTCGACGGCCGAAGAGATTCCGGCCGGCTCCGAATTCGACATCGAGTGGGAAGGCCCCGATGACGACCGGGACTACATCACCATCGTCGAAGCCGGCGCTCCCGAAGGCAGTCATCTCGACTACACCCGTACGCAGCGCGGCTCGCCGCTGTCACTCATCGCGCCAGATGCCCTGGGTGAGTACGAAGTCCGCTATGTGCACCAGCAGAGCGAAGCCACCCTGGCCAGTCAGCCGGTCACCCTGACGCCCGTGGAAGCCAGCCTCTCGGCCCTGGACGAAGCCCCCGCCGGTTCGGTGATCGACGTGGAATGGGA
>JBNJIT010000007.1:0-166839 GCA_051749645.1 Pseudomonadota bacterium | reverse complement strand
GAAGTCGGCGCTGTCGCTGCGCAGGCCATCGTTGCCTTCGCCTTCCACCGGCGATTCGTCGAGGCTGACCACGGGGGCGTCGCCTTGGCCCAGCTCGGCGCGCTGGGCGCTCGGGCCGTCGTCCTCGAAAGTAATCAGGCTGCCCAGCTCCACGCTCTGGCTATCGCTGTCGCCGTCGTTATCCTCAACGGTCAGCTCGGCACTGAGCAGCTCCGGGTCGATGGACAGGCCGGCATCATGATCGTTGCCGTCCTCGCCGTGATCGATGGCCTGGTGCTGGGTGACGGTGACCTCACCGGTCTCGGCATCGATCTCGATGCGGAACACTTCGGACTCGCTCTCGCTGTCCCGGCCCACCACATCGCTGCCATCCATGGAGAGCAGGATGTCGCCGCCGCCAGTAGCATCCAGCCCGGAATCGACGCTGTTGGCCTCTTCGGCCAGCGCCAGATTCAGTGCGAAGCTGCGCGCTGCAACATTCTCACCGTCAGCGCCGCCGTCGACATCGATACTAAACAACTCGTCACCGGTCAGGGTAGCGTAACCAATGGCCTCGCTGTCGTCGGCGTTCTTTTCGTCACCGGCGTTGGGATCGGTATCGGTGCTCGGCGCTGCCGATTCGTCGACTACCAGCTCGGCACCGTCTTGAGTAGTGAAGGCGGTAATCTCGGGACCGTCGTCGTAAAACTCAATATTCACACCGATCTCATTCGCCACGGTTGCACTGTCACCGTCCGCGTCAGTAAGGGTGGCGACACCGTAGATCAGGCCTTCGAGATCGACGCTATCATTGGCATCGTCCTGATCGGGATGCTGAAGCGAGGCGTACTGAGCAACGTTGATCTGGCCTTGGCCATCCAGGGCCAATGCAAAAATGATGTCGCCCCCTTCATCGGCTTCTCCTTCGGAGCCAACCGCACGGCCAAGGATCATGCCGTCCTCGCTGAAGAGGTAGATATCGGTGCCATCGGTTGTCTTCAAACCGGAATCCCTTCCCTCAGCGACGGGGACTGCCTGGTCGTCACCGGCATCATGAAGTGCTAGGGAAAACTCAACTCCAGGGATACCTGAGAAGCCATCCTCTCCGACTTCGGGCCCATCGGCACCAAAATCATAGGAGAAAGACGGAACGAAGGCGGGTCCGCTGCTCACCGCATATTGGGGAGGACCAAAGCTCTGATCCTGAGCGACGCTTTCCAAGCCAGAGAAAAGTGCAGCCGGATTGCCGGGCGCTCCGTTCAGGACTTCGACCCTTTCATCAGTCGGCAATTGCTCTTCGCCATAAAACTCGTCTTGTTGCAGCCCAGGCGACTCATCAATGGCTACTTCAGCCCACTCCTGGGTCTCGAACTGCTCCGGCACATCATCTTCGATGTTGACGGTGAAGCTCGCATCCGCGCTATTGCCTTCCCCATCGGTCACGGTGAAGACAAGCGGCAGTGAGGCGAGATCCTGGGCTTCCTCATGAAGCAGGTTGCTTCCGAGTGTCACCGTCAGCTCACCGGTAGCCGGATCGACCTGCACTTGCAGCAGAAAGTCTTCGCTGTTTTGTGCCTCTTCGATTCGCTCGTTGGTGACCGTGAGCGTATTGCTGTCGGCATCCCACTCCGTGTTGAAAGTCTCCCTACCAGCCTGGATTGTCTGGCCATCCATGGATTCGAAGCCGATGGTACCCGCCCCACCATTGCCGAAGTCGAAGGTCGGCGTGAAAGTCTGGGTCACCGGGGAGAACCATGGAGCAAGGAAAGCCCCCATGGGTGGTGCCGACAAGGTGAGGGAGGGAGATACTCCGTCTTGCGGCGGCATCTCGGGCGAGGGGATATCACCGCCTTCACTTTCCAT
Organism: Pseudomonadota bacterium; assembly: GCA_051749645.1. Lineage (GTDB taxonomy): Bacteria > Pseudomonadota > Gammaproteobacteria > Pseudomonadales > Halomonadaceae > Halomonas. The sequence continues at coordinate 164,997 of JBNJIT010000007.1, read as the reverse complement.
CAGAAGGTCGGCCTCTGCGAAGTCGAGCGTGAAGTCCTCAACGGAAGGACCGGTGATTTCTTCTTCATCCTCCACTTCAGCCGGCGCCACGTCGTCTTCGAAGTCAGGGCCGGCGGCATTCGCGCCGGCGAACGTGAACGCCAAGGGGTCGACGTCTTCGCTGATGCGCGAGAGACGCACGAAGCTATGGCCGCCACCGTCGGCGCCGCCACCGCCGGCACCGGCTGCAGTGGCATCCAACGCCTCGAGCAGATCGCCGTCTTCCTCTTCCACGGCGGCCAGCAGCGCATCGATGTCGTCATCCATGGCCGCGAATTCGGATTCGTCGACCTCCTGCTCGGCATCGAGCTCCGGCGTGATGGTGACTTCCTCACCGCCGGCTACCACCGTCGGATCGAGGCCGTCGCCGAAATCCAGCTGCACACGCCCATTGTCGGAGGTGACGAGCACCTCCCCTTCCTGAAGGGTGTCGCCCACGCTCAGCTCACGAAGGTTTCCCTCTTCATCGCGTGCCCAGGCCTGGCCGGTAATGGATACGACGGTGGCAATGCTCATGGCTCGTTCCCCTGCGTACGTCAAAAATCATGTTATGGGTACGGTGCGCACCGTACGGATACCGTGCGCCCGTATGAGTTCTATGAGGTTCAAGGTAGGCAAGCCATCGGTCGCTGGGTATTGTACCGATGGACAGGTAACGAAATGTTGTCAGCGGTTACGACACTTCGGCGTGCTGCCCCAAACGCAGCACGAGCTGCATGCGATCGCGAACCCCGAGCTTGCGAAAGACGGCACCGAGATGTGCCTTGACGGTCCGCTCGGTGATGTCGAGGCAACGCGCCACTTCCTTGTTGCTCTTGCCGCTTGCCACCGCCAGGGCCACGTCGCGCTCGCGCCCGGTAAGTGTCGAGAGCTCGTCGCTGGGCAAGCGGGGTTCACCGCCCAGGGCCTGATACGTTGCCCCCAGCACTCGCCCCATGAGGTCGGCCGGCACCCAGATGCCTTTGTTGGCAGTCACCAGCCCCGCTTGCTCGAACAGAGCGGGCGACGCCAAGGCGTGCAGATAGCCACGAGCGCCTACCTGCAGTGCCTGAAGGGCGTCGCGATCATTGGGTGCCAGGCTCATGATCACGACGATGACACCGCGTTCACTCAGCGGCGCCACCAGGCTCGGCCATTGGGGAGTGTCGTCCATGATCCAGACCGCATCGCCGGGTTTGGCCAGCAGCTTGGCATCGGCACCGGAGGCGAGCCGAGCCGCGGGAAAGGCTTGGCGCCAGCGAGGAAATTCGTCACGTCCGTGACTGACAAACCAGTGAGCCATCATCGTTCTCCCATGGAATCGCGCCAGGCGCGCAACACCGGCTTGAGCAGGAACTGCATCACGGTGCGCTTGCCGGTCATGATGTCGACCTCGGCCGTCATGCCGGGAATGACCTGGATGTCGCTATCCAACGATTCGCCTTCCAGGCTGCGGACACGCACCAGGTAGAAAGTGTTGTCATCGTCGTCGGTGATGGTATCGGCACTGATGTGGTCCAGCTCGGCCTTCAGGCCACCGTAGATGCTGTAGTCGTAGGCCGTGAGCTTGATGGTCGCCGGCTGGCCGGGGCTCAGGAAAGCGATGTCCTGAGGAGCGATCCGTGCTTCGACGAGCAGTTGCTCGTCGCTGGGCACGACACTCACCACTTCCTGGCCGGGCTGAACCACCCCACCGACGGTGTTGATCTCCAGCTTTTGCACCACGCCATCCACCGGCGAGCGGAGTTCGGCCAGACGCACCCGATCCTGCAGGCCAGTGCTCGACTCGTTCAGCGCATTGAGATCGCCCAGCGTTTGCGCCAAGTCGTTGCGCCAGTCGCTGCGTCGTTCGCTGCCGAGCTCCGTCAGTTGCCCTTCGGCTTCTTCCACGGCCGCTTCGAGACGTCTCACGGAGGCCTCCGCCTGCTCGCGCTCACCGCGCGCCTGGGAAACTTCACGCTCCAACCGCAGAACATCCACCTCAGAAACCGCACCGGAATCGAGCAGCGGCCGGGTCAGATTGAGCTCTCGGCTGGCCATGTTCGCTTCACGCTGGGCGGCCTCCAGCCGCGCATTCGCTTCACTCAGCTCTTCTTCGCGCTGGCGAATGCGATCACGCAGCACGTTCTCCTGCTCGCGAAGCTCCTCACGGCGGCTCTCGTAGACCTGGCGCTCCTGAGCGACGATGTCCGGCACTTCGGCACGCAGCTCATCATCGGGATTGAACGGCGTGTCGGTCACCAGTGCCCGGAATCGCTCGATGCGCGCACGCAGGGCCAGTGCCTGGGCACGGTTTTCCCGGAAGTCGGAAACGTAACGCGTGGGATCGATGCGAATCAGCACCTCGCCCTTTTCGACGACCTGCCCTTCACGTACCGGGATCTCTTGCACCACACCGCCATCCAGCGACTGGATGCGCTGCAGCTGCTGTGCGGGGATGACACGGCCGGCACCACGGGTCACTTCGTCGATGGCGGCGAAATACGACCAAGTGATCAGGGCCACCACGGCGAGCAGGAAGACATACAGCAAGGCTCGCGCCCGGATCGGATCCTGCTGCATGCGCGCCCAGTCGGCATCGCTGGCCCAGTCGCGGTTCAAGTGCGCCGCCGTCACGCGGCGGGCAAAGAGACGATCGACTAAGGGCCGAAAGGGCTTGCCTCCCACCGTGGAGAACCGCCCGATGGCTTCGAAGCCTTGCTGTTCGGCGGTTGGCTTGCGGCTCGCCATCAGTTGGCCCTCCCGATCTGTCCTTTGCGCAGGGCTTCGACGACCTTGTCGCGCGGGCCATCGGCAACGACCTTGCCGCCGTCGACGACGATGATGCGATCCACCAGCGACAGCAGCGAGGTGCGGTGGGTCACCAGCAGCAGCGTCTTGCCCTCGGCATAGGTCGTCAGCTGGCTCTTGAAGGCCTCCTCGCTGGCGTTGTCCATGGCACTGGTGGGCTCGTCGAGCAGCAGTATCTGAGGGTCGTGCACCACGGCACGCGCGATGGCCACTGCCTGGCGCTGCCCACCGGAGAGCATGCCACCACGCTCCCCCACGGGCAGATCGACGCCATGAGGGTGACTGTTGACCAGCGATTCCAGGCCGCTCAATTTCACCGCGTGCAGCAGCGCTTCGTCCTCGACGCCATCGCTGCCACCGCCGGCGACGATGTTTTCCCGCAGGGTGCCGAAGAAGAGACTGACGTCCTGGGGTACATAGCCGATATGACGGCGCAGTTGCAGGGGATCGAACTGGCGGATGTCGACGTCGTCGATCATCACCGCCCCGGCGGTGGGCTGATAGAGCCCCAGCAGCAGCTTGTGCAGGGTCGACTTGCCGGAGCCTACCCGCCCCAGCAGCGCGACTTTTTCTCCTGCCTTGACCCTCAGCGACACATCGCGCAGCGCCTCGTTCTCGGTCTCGGGATAGCGCAACGACAACTTGTCGAAAGCGATATCGCCGCGCACCACCGGACGACTGATGAAGTGGCTGCCCTCGGGGCGCTCGACCGGCTTGTCCATTACGCCATTGAGCGACTCCAGTGCCGTCGAGGACTGATGATACTGAGCCAGCAGCGCTGCCGCCTGGCTCACTGGTGCCATGGCCCGCGAGGAGAGCAGATAGGCCGCAATGAGTCCGCCCTGGGTCAGGTTGCCTTCGATGATCTGGTAGACACCGATGATGATCACAGCAACCGCCACGGTATGCTGGGTCCACAGCGCCATGCTGGATACGGAGGAACTGACCAGGCGCAGCTGAGCGGCCGTCCGCGACAGGAAGGCACTGGCCTTTTCCCAGGTACCCTGGATGCGACTCTCCGCACGCAGGGCCTTGACGGTTTCCAGATGCGAAACCGACTCCACCAGCGTGGCGTTACGCTGGGCCCCCACCCGCCAGGTGGTTTCGGAAAGCTCATGCAATTTGCCCTGGGCCGCCAAGGCGTAGAGCAGCACCACGACGATGCCCACCAGCACCGGGATCACCAGCGGTGGGCCAATCAGTGCGATGATGGCCGCGAACATCAACACGAAAGGCAGGTCGACGAGACCCACCACCGTGGCGGAACCGATGAAGGCACGCACCGATTCGAAGGATTGCAGCGTGGCCGTGAAGGAGCCCGTGGACGCCGGCTTGGCCTCCATGCGCATACCCAAGACCCGGGCCATGATCGACGACGACAGCTTGACGTCAGCACGACTGGCCGCCAGATCCACAAAGGCATTGCGCATCAGCCGCAGTGCCAGATCGAAACACAGCACGATGAAGATACCGATGGCCAGCACCCACAGTGTCTCGGTCGCCTGATTGGGAACCACGCGATCATAGACGTTGAGCACGAACAGCGGCATGGCAACCGCAAAGAGGTTGATCAGCACCGATCCGACGATGACATCGCGGTAGAGCTTGCGGTTCTCGCGAATCACGCCCCAGAACCAGTGGCGCGCACGCTGCTTCTTGACCTCGGGCCCCCGCGCATCGAAGTGGAAGCGCGGCCTGACGTAAATCGCCTGGCCGCTGTAGCTGCGCTGCAGGCCGTCGAGGCTCACTTCCGAGACGGCATCGCCCAGCTCCGGGAAGATCACCCTCGCCTTGCGCGCCTTGATATCCAGAGCCACCAGCAAACAGGCCCGACCCGGCTCCAGCAGCAGCACTGCCGGGAACAAAGCCGGGTTGAGCTGTACCAGGCGACTCTTGACGATGCGCGCCGTCATGCCGGCACGCGCCGCCGCGCGCGGGAAGACAGCCGGCGTCAGCCGCCCTTCCTCGAGCGGCAAGCCCGCCACCAAAGACTCGGGAGTGGCCTCGTGATCGTGCGCACGGGCCACGCTCAGCAAACACTCCAGCAGCTCGTCCTGCACTGCCGACGAACGCTCGTCACCGAGCGTTGCCTCCAGATTTTCCTGTTGGCTCACGAACACCTCTCGCCATCAGCCGGAATGCATGGAAAACACCAGCCGATGTCACCGGGCACCGGCTGGCACACCGGCTCAACCCCGCGTGGCGTAGGCGTCCTGATAGCCCAGGTCACCCAGCCTCTGCTGTACGGACTCCAGATCACCAACCGTGAGCGGTCCGACCAGGACGCGATGGAGCTTGCCGCTACTGGCCAGTTGGGTGGGCGCGTCGAGGGTTTCAGAGAGGGTGTTGCGCAAAGTCTCGGCCGACTCTTGGCGAGAGAGAGCCGCCACCTGGAGGAATGTCTCGCGAGTTTCCGTCGCACTGGATTCGGAGGCAACCTGACGCTCGCCGGACGTTTCCATCGGCTTCGACAGCTGGGAAACGCTTGTTGATGAATCGAGTTCGAAGTTCGCGGCGCTTTCTCCGCGACTCTCGAGCGTCACCTCGACCCGGCGATTCTGACGTCGTCCATCGGCACTGTCATTGCTGGCTACCGGCTGCCGAGAGCCATAGCCGCGCGTCTGGATCAGGTCGGCACTGACGCCCTGGCTTACCAGGTAGCTCGCCACGCTGTCGGCACGCCGCTGCGAGAGGGGATCGTTGATGGCATCGCTACCGGTATTGTCGGCATGACCGGCAATGAACACCCGCGCCAGATCGTCACGCTGGCGGATCTGTTCGGCCAGTGAATCCAGCTCACTGCGGGCATCGGGTCCCAGCTCGGCGCTGTTGACCGCGAACAGGGCGTCGGCCGATAGCGTGACGTCCGGCTCGCGCTCCGGCGCCGGTGCAGTGGAACCGAGCCCGCGGGTGAGGTCGTCAAGGGTGAAGCCGGACGGCCCCTGCACCGGGCACACCGTATCGGGATCGAGGGACACGCCATCGCTACCCAGCTCTGCCAGGGTCGGCATGTCCTCGCGCGTCACCTCGAGGGTCTGCATCAGCTGACCCATGGCGGCCATGGTCCGGGCATCGGCGATGCGGATATCATAGACCGCATTGACGTAGGCGCGGCTGGCCTCGAAGTATTCGTTCTCGCTGTCCAGCACGTCGAGCAGGGTGCGCTCGCCGATGTCGAACTGCTGCTGGTAGGCGCCGCGCACGCGATCGATGGATTGGCGGTGCTCGTTGAGATAATCGAGCTGCTCACGCAGACGCCGGGTATCGTTGTAGGCGATCTGGGTCGTCTGGCGGACGTCGTGACAGGCCTTGTCACGAAGATCCACCGACTGCTCCACACGCTCACTGGCCGCGCGATAGGAAGCCAGGTCGCTGCCGCCATTGTACAGGTTCATGCTGGCGACCAGTTCGACGCGATGACGGTCACGCCTTCCCAGCGGATCGTAGCTTCCGTCGTTGTTCTCGTAGGTGCCCGTGCGCGCCCGCAGATCGAGACGCGGCTGGAAGGCTGCCTGGGTCTGGCTCTCCTCGGCACGCTTGGCTTCGATGTTCTCGATGGCAGCGTGGAAATCGGGATTACCCTGGTAAGCCAGATCGACGGCCTCGGCCACGGAAGCCGGCAAGCGCTCGTCCAGTTCGGGTGCCGCCGCGAGGTTTTCCGCCGGCAGATCGCCGACGATGCGCTGATAGCGCGCCGACACGTCGTGCAGGTTGGAGGCCTCGGTCATCAGGTTGGACTCGGCCAGCGCCAGGCGGCCGTTGATCTGCTGAAGGTCGACCCCGCGTCCGGCGCCGGAACGCACGCGCTCCTCAATCTGGTCATAGACGTTCATGTGCTCGGCGTAGTTCTCTTGAGCCAGCGTTACCAGCTCGCGATAACGGCGAACGTCCAAGTAAGCGCGCGCCGCCTCCAGAGCGACTTCCTCGCTGGCTCCCAGCAGCTCGTAGTAACGCACCAGGCGGGCCTGGTCCAGGCGCTCGACCTCGCTGCGCGTGGCGAAGCCGTCATAGATCATCTGATTGAGGCTCAGCTCGGCGAACTGGCTATCGTAGGTACCACGTCCATCGTCGTCGCGATTCTCTCGACCGACCCCGGCAGAGACATCGATGCTGGGCAGATAGTTGCCCCACGCCTCGCGCCGGTCGTGGCCGGAGGCCTGAAACTCGTTCCAGGCGGCGCGAACCTCGGGATTGGTGGCCATGGCCTGCTGGATGACCTCCCGCAGGTCTGCGGAGCCAGGTGAAGCCATTCCCTGAGGCAGCCCCTGGGCCATGGCTGCTGCCAGCGGGAGAAGTGCCAATGTCGAGCCAAGTCCGGCACGGCCCGCCATGCGACCGGCCTGCTGTCCCCACGTCATGCGCTGCGTTTTTTGTGATGAAGCCATTGGTAGTCCCTGTCACCGTACGGTTGCTGTTGCTTTTGCTTTTCGAATCCACCCGCTCGCCGTCCGGCACCGCCAACGTGCCGCCTCCGCCACTCACCCTCTCAGCCAATCGATAAGCAGTGCGCTTGCATCAAGGATCCGGGCAGGCTGGATTAGCTTAACTTTAGTCAAAAAGCTCAGGTTGATCACCGGAAAGCATGAACTCATTCGTATGTAACTCATCGTAACTCTATTTGTCTGAATGTCCAACACAATGGACGCGCGCGAAGGCGAATCCATCGGCGTCTTACAATGTAAGCCATGTCTTACACGGCGCGTGCTGCAGCCTAGGGCCTAGGTACGCCAAGACGAACTGCCACCGGGCCAGGTAGGTCCGCTGCCAGCACCACGCAAACGTGCTATCGTCGCGGCAACGCCGACAGGGCTAATCGCGATAAGGAGAGACCGCCATGTCATCTTCGGAAATCCAGAAGACTCGAGTAATCAATGAGCTACGCGACTTCATCAAGAAGCTGCTGCAGGATCCCAAGATTCTCGAACAGTCGTTGGACATCGCCCGGCGCCATCTGGAGCAGGACGCGCCCAGGAACGTGATGGCTCGCATCGCCAACGAAATTTCCGACACCACCAGTGTGCACATCCCCGAAGACCCGGATGACCACTCCGAAGCCGACAAACTGTTCCTGGAACTGCTCAAGGAAGTGGTGAGCGAGGAACAGGCGCTATATTGACGGCGACCTAGCATGGTCGATGCCACCACCGCGCCCGGCAGTAGCCGGGCGCGCTACGTTATCGAGCCTCGCTTCGGGGCAGTACCGCAGGAAGAGGGAAGAGAAAAGAGCACCGAGTGAACCTCTGGTATACTGACAAGCAATTGTTTTTACGAATCTTAGACAAGCGAAACCGTAATGTACTACCTGCTCAAGCTGTTCCCGGAAATCACCATCAAGTCGCGCCCAGTACGCCAGCAGATGACCCGCTGCCTGGTCAGCAACGTCCGCAACACGCTCGCCTCTTTCGGTGAAGCCGTACGCATCAAGGGCGGTTGGGATTCCCTGCAGGTCAGTGTCAACGCCTCGCTGCCCGCCGAACGACGGGACGAACTGGAAAGCATCCTGACGCGCATCCCCGGCATTCATGCCGTCCAGGTCGTCGAAGAAGTCCCCTTCACCTCCTTCGAGGATGCCGGCAAGCGGCTGGCATCCATGTGGCAATCCGCCATCGCCGGCCACCGCTTCCGGGTCAGCGCCAAACGTCGTGGCAGCCACGATTTCACCTCTGCCGACCTCGAGCGCTACCTGGGCCGTATTCTGCTCGACGCCGCCCCTGACGCACAGGTCGACCTGAACCACCCCGAGATCAACGTCCGCGTGGACGTCATCGATCAGCGCCTGCGTCTGATCCACCAGGGCTGGCCGGGGCTGGGCGGCTATCCCCTCGGCCAGCAAGGCCAGGCCCTGTGCCTGCTCTCCGGCGGCTTCGACTCCCCTGTGGCGGCCTGGAAGCTGATCCGCCGCGGGATCAAGACGCACTTCCTGTTCTTCGACATGGGTGGCCCCGCCCATGAGCGTGCCGTACGCGAGGTGGCTCACCACCTATGGGAACGGTACAGCCGCTCGCACCGAGTTCAGTTCATTCGCGTGCCCTTCGAGGGGGTCGTCGGCGAAATGCACCGCACCATTCCCGATGGGCTCATCGGCGTGGTGCTCAAGCGCATGATGGTGCGCGCCGCAGGGGACATCGCCAAGCGCGCGCGAATTCCCGTGCTCGCCACCGGCGATGCCATCGCTCAGGTCTCCAGCCAGAGCCTGACCAACCTGGCATTGATCGACGAGGTGAGCGAACTTCCCACGCTGCGCCCGCTGATCGCCGAGGACAAGCTCGACATCATCGCCACGGCACGCCGGATCGGCACCGACCGCTTCGCCGAGGGAATGCCGGAGGTGTGTGGCGCCATCTCGCGGCGACCCAACACTCAGGCACGCCGCGACAAGGTGCTTGCCGCCGAGCAGGCGTTCGACTTCGGGGTACTCGACGAGGCCGTCGCCTGCGCCGTCTCTACCCGCTCGGACCGTCTGCTGGACGATGCCAGCGTCGCCGACAACGACAACGTACCCATCGTCGAAGGTGTCGCCGCATTGACCGACCGAAAGGCGGTCAGCGTCATCGATATCCGCCCTCCCGATGAACGCGAGGCGGCACCGCTGAACCTGCCCCAGGTGGAACAGCTCGCCATCCCCTTCTACGAACTTCAGTCACGGGCCGAGTCGCTGCCCCACGACCGCGAGTACCTGCTCTACTGCGACCAGGGCGTGATGAGCCGCATGCAGGCGTTGCACCTGGCCGACCGGGGCCTGACGCATTTCGGCGTGCTGCGCACTTGAGCGCGGCAACACTCGTCGACCGGATGCAGCGTGCAGCGAAGATGGCTACAATCGGGGCCTGTTTTCAACGGGACAAGCAGAGCCATCATGCCGAACACCACTCGCGATTCGCGCCAGATTCTGGTCACCAGCGCCCTGCCCTATGCCAACGGCGCCATTCACCTGGGCCACCTTCTGGAATACATCCAGACCGACATCTGGGTGCGCTTCCAGAAGAGCCGCGGTCACGAGTGCCACTACGTTTGCGCCGACGATGCCCACGGCACCGCCATCATGCTGCGTGCCGAGCAGGAGGGCATCACCTCCGAAGCGCTGATCGAGCGGGTGTCCCGCGAGCACCAGCAGGATTTCGCCACCTTCGGCGTGGCCTTCGACAACTACCATTCGACCCATTCCGACGAGAACCGCTACTTCAGCGAACTGATCTACACCCGTCTGCGCGATGCCGGCCACATCGCCACCCGCGACATCGAGCAGATGTACGACCCGGTGAAAGGCCTGTTCCTCGCCGACCGCTTCATCAAGGGCACCTGCCCCAAATGCCGGGCGGATGACCAGTACGGTGACAACTGCGAGGCCTGCGGCGCCACCTATACCCCGGCGGAACTGATCGACCCGGTCTCGGCCATTTCCGGCGCCACTCCCGAGGTTCGCAGTTCCACCCACTTCTTCTTCAAGCTGCCCGACTTCGCCGACTTCCTGCACGAATGGATCAACCAGGGCCACGTCCAACCGCAGATCCGCAACAAGCTGATGGAGTGGTTCGAGGCCGGCTTCAACGAGTGGGACATCTCCCGCGACGCGCCCTACTTCGGCTTCGAGATCCCCGACGCGCCGGGCAAGTACTTCTACGTCTGGCTCGATGCTCCCATCGGCTACCTCGCCAGCTTCAAGCACCTCTGCGAACGCGAAGGCATCGACTTCGACGCCTACTGGAAGCAAGACAGCGATGCCGAGGTCTACCACTTCATCGGCAAGGACATCGTCTACTTCCACGCCCTGTTCTGGCCGGCCATGCTGTTTGGTGCCGACTTCCGCACCCCCACGGCGGTGAACTGCCACGGTTTCGTTACCGTCAATGGCGCCAAGATGTCCAAGTCCCGCGGCACTTTCATCAAGGCCGCCACCTACGCCGATCACCTCAATCCGGAGTACCTGCGCTACTACTTCGCCGCCAAGCTCACTTCGAAGGTCGACGACCTGGACCTCAACCTCGAGGACTTCGCTGCCCGAGTGAACAGCGACCTGGTGGGCAAGGTGGTCAACATCGCCAGCCGCTGCGCCGGCTTCGTCAAGAAACTGGGCGGTGGCAGGCTCTCGGCCCACTGCGCCGAGCCCGATCTGGTGGCCCGCTTCATCGCCGCCGGCGACGATATCGCCGAGGACTTCGAAGTCCGCGAGTTCGGCCGCGCCGTGCGCCGGATCATGGATCTGGCCGACGAGGCCAACACTTACATCGCCGAAGCCGAACCCTGGGTGCTGGCCAAGCAGGAAGGACGTGATCAGGAAGTGCTCGACATCTGCTCGACGGGCATCAACCTGTTCCGCCAGTTGATGGTCTACCTGGCCCCCATCGTTCCCGCCATGGCCGAGGCTTCCCGTGAGTTTCTCAAGCTCGACTCGCTCGCCTGGGAGAGCCGCCATGAGGTGCTGCTGGATCACGAGATCGCCAAGTTCAAACCGCTGATGACCCGCGTGGAACACGACAAGATCGATGCCATGATAGAAGCATCGAAGGAGGATCTGGTGGAAGAACAGAAGCTGAAGGAAACTCCCAAGGGCCCGCTGGCGGAAGACCCCATCGCCGCGGAGGTCGCTTTCGACGACTTCGTCAAGGTCGACCTGCGCATCGCCCGCATCGCCAAGGCGGAGTACGTCGAGGGGGCCGACAAGCTGCTGAAGCTGACCCTCGACCTGGGCGGCGAAACCCGCAGCGTCTTCGCCGGCATCCGCTCGGCTTATGCACCGGAGGCATTGGAGGGGCGACTCACCGTCATGGTGGCCAACCTCGCGCCGCGCAAGATGCGCTTCGGTATCTCCGAAGGCATGGTACTGGCAGCCGGCAACGACGACGGCATCTACCTGCTCTCGCCTGACAGCGGCGCCGAACCCGGCCAGCGAGTCCGCTGAACGACTCGGCGTGAAAGGCTCGGTCCCGCCAAAACTGTGCAGGACCGAGCCAAACTGCGTTTCTTTTCCATGCTCTTTCAAGGTCCGGCTATTTCAGCCGATATGAATCATGCAACATGCATGAAAATAATCGCCGCCGGTCCGCCTCCATGCCCTCACCGCTCAACTCATTGCGCCTCCGCTTCCTGCTGGCACTCGGTGGCGTTCTCGTTCTGGCACTGCTGGCCCTGGTGCTCATCGCCCGCTACCAGATCGCCCCCATTCTGCTCGAGGAAGAGAGCCACTATACCGAGGCCGAACTGGACCGCGTCGAACGTGCCCTGGACAACGAGCTGACGCACATGGAACGGCTGGTCGAAGACTGGGCCTGGTGGGAGGACAGCTACCAGTTCGTGCGCGGCGAGCGCCCCGAGTACGTCGACTCCAACCTCTATGAAAGCACCCTTGCCACGCTGGACCTGCAGCAGATGGTGTTCTTTTCCGAGGACGAGACACCCTACTGGACGCTGGGCTACGATGACGACAATCACTTCGCCACTTGCTCTGCCACCCAAGCCTGCCCGTGGGCCGAGCGTACCGTGCGTATCCTGCAAGAGCGCATTGCCAATGGGCTCGATGAAGACACCCATACCTGGTTGATGGGCGCCCCCCATCTCTCCATGATCGCCGTCTCGCCAATCTACAAAGGCAACGAAGAGGCAGTACCACCCTCGGGCTGGCTGGCGATGGTCCGCCCCCTCTCAGCGGCCTGGATCCAGCAACTACGCGAATCGACCGGCATCGACCTGACACTCTCTAGCGTCATTGCCTCCGAATCGTCGCCGCAACGCGCTCTCGAGCGGCTATCACCAACTACGATGCGTATTCAACGTGACATCCAGGCAATACCCGAGAGCCATCGCATGCGCCTCGAGGCCAAGCTACCGCGGCAGCGCTACCAGGCCAGCCTAGAAACCTTCCGCTTTGCGCTGTACTGGACCAGTGGCGTTCTATTTGCTGCCATGGTGGTGGCTCTGCTACTGCTCGAAAGCATCGTGCTCAGGCCGCTGCGCCAGTTCGCCCGCTTTGCACAGCGTCTAAAGGAGAACGATGATCTTGATACCCCAGCGATCCTGCTCGGCCGACATGACGAGATAGGCCAGCTAGTGCGGGAATTCCGGCAACTCCACGAACACCAGCACGCCCAGAAGGCACTGTTGCTCAACCTGTCACAGCATGACCCCCTGACCGGTCTGGCCAATCGCCGCTTGTTCGACGAGAAGTTGAACGCAGCGATTGCCCAGATACCCGAGGCGTTCGAGAGCGTGGCCACGTTGATGCTGGATGTCGACCACTTCAAGCCGTACAACGACCACTACGGCCATCCGCGGGGAGACGAGTGCCTGATCGCCCTCGCCGAATGCATGTCCCGCCAGTTCTCAGCCCCCGGACTGCTCGTAGCCCGCACCGGCGGCGAAGAGTTCAGCGTGCTGCTGCCGAACACCTCACTGACCAAGGCCATGGACCAAGCCAGATCGCTCGGCGCTGCCATCCAGCAACTGGCCATTGCGCATGCCACCTCACCCGTGGCAGCCGTGGTCACCGTAAGCATTGGCGTAGCGGCATCGACCTCTCGACACCCCCTCAGCGCAACGCAACTGATGAGCCACGCCGATCTGGCTCTCTACCGTGCCAAGGACAACGGCCGCAATCGTGTAGAGGCTTATCACGAGCCCGAGGAACACATGACATCCCGCTAAGCGGATATCCATCGCTCCGCCAGCGCTATAGCGCAAGCCGCAAAACGCGTAGAATGCGACCGACGACGTACTATCCTACCGAGGAGCCGCCGTGCCGGGCCAACATGCCTTGATCGACGCCATCGACGCCCTGCTGCCACAAACGCAGTGCGGCAAATGTGGCCAGCCCGGTTGCCGCCCCTATGCCGAAGCCATCGCCGCTGGCGAGGCGATCAATCGTTGCCCGCCGGGCGGACAACGTACCGTGGAGCGGCTCGCCGAGCTGACCGACCGCCCTTCGCTGCCGCTGGCCGAACCGGCGCAGGAACCACTGGTGGCATGGATTCGCGAAGACGAATGCATCGGCTGCACCAAATGCATTCAGGCCTGTCCGGTAGACGCGATTCTCGGTGCCGCCAAACGCATGCATACGGTCATCGCCGACGAGTGCACCGGCTGCGAGCTATGCGTGGCCCCCTGCCCGGTGGACTGTATCGACCTGCTTCCCCATCCGGCCTGGCAGGCCGCGCACAGCGATGCCGAGCGTGACGCCTATCTCGCGCGACGCGCCGAGAAGGGGCGGCAGCGCTTTCAGGCACGCCAACGGCGCCTGGAGCGCGAAGCTCGCGAGAAGCGCCTCGAGCGCCAGCGCCGCCTGATGCGGCAGCGCCAGCGGCCCACTTCGCCCGGCTCGAGCCGGGCGGGGGCGACCCAGCCGCGGCAACGCCAGATGGCCGTCAAGGCCGCCGAGCAGGCCCTCAAACGGGTACGCCAGCAACTGGAAAGCGCTCAACGGCGCGCTGACAGCGAGGCCGAAGCCACCGCTATGGCCCAGTTGCCCGAAGCCGAACGGCTGCTCGCCGAGGCCAGGAAGGCGCTGGAGGAAGCCCAGCGCAGTTGAACTACCCTATACCACGAGACAGGAGTTACCGCACGGGGCCGATCCGGCGGCAGGCCTGCGAGGAGGCGCTATGAACACCCAGAAACGCCACGAGATCTTCGCGCGCCTGCGCGCCCACAACCCCGAGCCCACCACCGAGCTGAACTGGTCCACCCCGTTCGAGCTGCTGGTTGCCGTGCTGCTCTCCGCCCAGGCCACCGACGTGGGTGTCAACAAGGCCACGGCGCGCCTTTTCCCGGTGGCCAACACGCCCCAGGCGATCCTCGATCTCGGCCTGGAAGGCCTCAAGGCACACATCAAGACCATCGGGCTCTACAACACCAAGGCCGAAAACCTGTTGAAGACCTGCCGGATGCTGGTCGAGCAGCATGGCGGCGAGGTACCGCGCACGCGGGCCGAGCTCGAGGCACTGCCCGGCGTGGGTCGCAAGACGGCCAACGTCATTCTCAACACTGCCTTCGGCGAACCCACCATTGCCGTGGACACGCACATCTTCCGCGTGTCCAACCGCACCGGCATCGCCAAGGGAAAGAACGTCAACGAGGTGGAACGGAAACTGCTGCGCTACGTACCCAGTGAATTCCGCCGCGATGCCCACCACTGGCTCATCCTCCACGGCCGCTACACCTGCGTGGCGCGCAAACCCCGCTGCGGCAGCTGCGTGATCGAGGATTTATGCGAGTTCCAGGAGAAAACGGAGTTCTGACACCCATGCGCATCCACGACCGCCCCATCCTAGAGCGCATCGACACCCTGCTGGGGCTGTCGCGGAGGCATGCCGCCACCTTCTGCAGCCCCTCGGCCAGCCTCGCCCGAGAGCGTTACCTCGCCAAGCACCCGACACGCATCCTGGTAATGAAGTGCATGGACGGACGCATCCACATTCCCCATGCCACTCGCACGCCACTGGGCATCATTACCCCCTTCCGCAACTTGGGCGGCATCTTCGACCTCGGCTGGCCCTATCTCGGTGAACTGCTGACCGACGCAGTCAGCGAGGCCATCAGCAGCGGCCACGGCACCCTGCTGATGATCACCTACCATTTCTCCCGTGGCGAACGCGCCCGGGGCTGCGCGGGCTTCGACTGCGACCGACAGGCGGCACTGGCCCACGCCCGGCACCTGCAGAATCAGGCCGACCGGCTCTTCGGCCGCGACCGGCAGCACGTCTATCCGCTGGTATGCGGCTTCGAGACCGACGGCGACGCCTTGATCGTCCACGGCACAGACGACGCGACCCTAGACATCGATCAGTTGGACGCCAGCGACCGGACGAGCCTCCCCGGCCGACTTGCCCAGCTCTGCCCTGACATGCCCGACGATATCCGCCGCGACCTGCTGCCGCTACTGGAAGGCAACCTGTCGCACGCTACGGAACTGCGCGGGGGCTCGCGCGACCTGGACCTCGAACACCGCGAATGGGTGATCTGCATCGGACGGGGTTTCGACTTCCTGCATCTGCCCAACACGGCGCTGATCATCGGCCCCTACGGCCCCGACCTGGCCGAACCCATCGGCACCGCCGCCGATATCATCGACGACAACATGCAGTCCGGCCGCATCCCCCAAGACGGCTTCATACTGCTTGCCTCGACGCCCTACCAGACCGTTGGCGTCGACCGTGCGCGCGCCGAACTCAAGTCGCATTTCCTCGCCGATTTCGCCAGCAAGGTGATCCACACGCGCCACCCCGAACTGGCGAAGCGCATGGTCTCACATACGGCCGTGGTCCACTGGCCCACGCGGTGCCTCGACCTGCTGGACGAGTCAACCGCCTGACAGCAAGGCACGATAGCGGCCAGCCAGGGCCGGCCACTCCCAGGCGCTGACATCCGGCGGTGGCGGCCGCCGTTCGGGCGTGGTCAGCCACGCTTCGAGCGTGGACTCCAGGCCTTCCCGGGTACCGTCGTAGCGATACTCGGGGCCATAGAGCTCGGGGAAGCAGAGGCGGTCGGGCACCAGGGGCAATACGCCCAATTGAGCCGCCTCCATGATCGACAGTCCCTGGAACTCATGCCAGGTCGTGGAAACCACGATATCGCCGCTGGCCAGCACTTCCCGGTAGGTACCTTCCGGCTGTGGCCCCCAGCACACCACGCGTGCGCCCAGGCGCCGGCGAGCCTCGTCGAAAATTGCCGGACAATCGCGAAACTGCTGTCCCATCACCGCGACTTCGAAGTCGTAGCCACGTTCGGCCAGCGAGAAGAGCACGGCGAAGAAATCCTCGGGATTCTTGTCGTACTCCCAACGATGGTTCCAGATGATGCGACGCCCCGGTGTGCGCGCTGGTGGCGCCCGATGCAGCGGCGAAATCGGCACCGGCAGCACCTCGGCCGCTTCGGCGAGCTTGGCCAACGGTCGTGCGGCGGGCAGGTTTTCCGGCATCCGCTTGAGGAAACGACGTGCCCCCGCCACGAAACTGTCACGATTGTAGGCCGTGTTGAAAACCAGGCGATCGGCAGCCAGCGCAGCATAGAGATTCACCATCAGCGCCTCGGGCTGGGGCGCCTGATGAGGCGAAAGGGGGTAGGCGAACTGGTTCTCGTGAAAATAGACCACCTTGTGGGCCTGGCCCAGATGCGGATAGAGCCCACACAGCGTCGCCAGATCGACCATCGATGTCGCCAGGACGACATCATAGTGCCGTGCCAGGGTTTCGGGGTCGCGCAACATCCAGGTCAGGGGATTGCCGCGAATTCGCCAGCGAAAATGGCGGGGTGGCAATTCCAGCAGGGTCCACTCGCAGTCATCCAGCCACTCGACCATGCTCTGTGCCCAGTGGCGATGGCTCACCGCCGCATAGGCCGACAGCAGCAACGCCCTCATCCGCTCCTCCCCGGGTTGTCGAAAGTCGTAAAGCCGGCCACCGCCGAAAGGCGATAGGCTGCCATGACAGCCACCGGATTGCGATACACCACATGCAAGCGATTCTGCTTCACCTGGCCATGGCGGCCGCTTTCGGCACCTTCGTCGGCTCGCTGTTTCGCCTCTCGCGAAGGCCCGGCAGCCAGCGTCCGATGCTCTTTCCTCTCGTCGGCCTGGCGGCCGGCATCGCGGGCTACGTGATCTTCTATCTGCTGTCGGTGACGACGGGCGCACCGGCCTGGCTACTGCCGCTGCTGGTGGTGCTGCAGACATGGCTGTGGCTGGGGCCTCTCGGCCCACGCTTCGACCGAAACCGCGATTCGTGACGACGCCATGCCTGGACTGCATGGCTTTTCCGCACCGACGGGCGCGCTGACGCCGCACCGCCCTACCCACTGACGCTCTCCAGACACGCCGCCCACGCCGCTCCGGCTGCCTGCGCCCAAGGTCGTCTTTGCCGCTCTGGGCGCGATCACTAGACTGACGACAACAATCTATAAAGGAGATCGCCATGGCCAAGGTACTGGTGGTGGACGACGAACCCAACATCGTCTTGTCACTGGAGTTCCTGATGCAGCAAGCCGGCTTCGAGGTGGTTACCGCCGAGGACGGCGAATCGGCGCTTGCCACGGTGGCCAACGGCGCACCGGACCTGATTCTGCTCGACATCAGCCTGCCCAGCATCAGCGGATTCGACGTGCTCGAACGGCTACGCGGCGACCCCAACCACCAACGCCTGCCGATCATCATGCTGACAGCACACGGTCGCGAAGTGGAGCGCGAAAAAGGACTAGCCCTGGGCGCCGATGACTACGTCACCAAACCCTTTTCCACCCAGGCGCTGGTCGACAAGGTCAAGGCTCTGTTGGCCGAGGACGCATGATGTTCGGGCACAAGCTTCCCCGCCGCCAGCGGCTGATCGGCCTGTGGCTGCTGCTCAGCGGCATCAGTCTGCTGGGCGGCGCCCTCTTCGCCGCCTGGCTCGACAGCCTCTTCGAGCCCCAAGGGCTCGCTCGCCTGGTACTGTGGCTGGGTTGTTTCTCCGGTGGCGGCACCATCTTCCTGTGCGGCCTGCTGCTGGAGCGCATGCTGTTCACCCCGCTACGCCACCTTCAGGTGCAGCTCGCGCGTCTCGTCGCCAATCCCGACGCCCGGGAGGACTACCCGCCCGAAGGCTGGCTGCGCGGCCTCGGGCCCGACCTGATCCGAGTCCGCGAAGCATGGCGCTCCGACCGGCAGCGACTGGCCACCGCCCATGCCGAGGGGGCGCGTAGCGCAGCACGCATTCGCCAGGAGCTGGAAACGCTACTGCAGGTGCTCGACACTCCGTTGCTGCTCTGCGATCACCACCGGCGCCTGTTGCTCTTCAACCAGGCCGCCGAAACGCTCTTCGAAGATCATCCCGGCCTCGGCCTCGGCAAACGCCTCGACTCCCTGCTGCCAGTGGCCAGTCTGCAGGACGCGCTCGGCCAACTGCCCGAGGACGGCGCTCCACGCGAGCTGCTGACACCCTGCGGCGAGCGCTGGCTGCGAGTCATTCTGCGTCGCGTGCCACACAGTGAAGGTGAAACCCTGCTCACCCTGACCGATGCCACGGCGGCCTGGACCAGCGAGATGGGAGCACGGTCCGAGCTCACCGAAATGCTGCCCACGCTGCGTCGTCACGGCGCCAGCCTGGGCAGCGCCGCCGAGGTGCTGGGCCGTACCCGCCAGTCCGAACAGGACGATGACGGCCTGCGCCGTCGCCTGGAAGCGGTCATCGACGAGGAGAGCCGCGAGCTGAGCCAGACCATCGAACGCCTCGGCCGGCTCATCGAAGACATGCAACACCAGGGCGAGCGGCTCGTACCGCTGTGGTCCAACGATCTCTGGGAATCGCTCAACGAGCGACTGGCCGAGTCGCCGCTGGAGGTCGTCCCCATCGGCATGCCGGCCTGGTTCCGGGGCGATGCCCCGGCACTGCTGGTGCTGATTGCCTCGCTGCTCGAGCACCTGCGCACGCACGCCGGTACCACCAGCTTCGAAGGAGAAATGCTGCTCGGCAACCGCCGTGTCTATCTCGACCTGGTGTGGTCCGGCACACCGCTGCCCCAACGCGAGCTGGCCGCCTGGAGCGAGGCGCGCCTGGAGAGCCTGCCGCTGTCCCCCCGCGTACGCGACCTGCTGCGCCAGCACGCCAGTGACGCCTGGAGCCTGGCCGATGCCGACGGTGAACACGCTCGTCTGCGCCTGCCGCTACCCGCAGTGGAGCGCGTCGGCGCACCCCGTGCCAAGCTGGCGCCGCGCCCAGAGTTCCATGACTTCGGCATCGCCGACCTGCCGCCTCCCGACGCCGAACTCGCCCGCCGCCCGCTGCGCGCCTTGGAAGTCGTCGCCTTCGACACCGAGACCACCGGTCTCGAGCTGCGTCGCGGCGACACCGTCATCAGTATCGGTGCCTGTCGCATCGTCAATGCACGGCTGCTGGCCAGTGACGTCTTCGACCTGCGCGTCGATCCGGGCAAGCCGATTCCGCCGGCGAGTACCGCCATTCACGGCATCACCGATACCGATGTCACCGGCGCCCCGCCGCTGTCGGTGGCCCTGCCGCGCTTTCGCGACTATATCGGCGATGCCGTGATCCTGGCCCACAATGCGGCCTTCGACCTGCTGGCCCTGCAGCTTCCCGGCAGCAGTACCACGCTGGACATGCCCGTACTCGACACCCTGCTCATCTCGCGGGCTCTGGATGAAAGCCTGGACGGTCACGACCTCGACAGCCTGGCCGAGCGCTATGACCTTAGCTTTCCTCCAGGCACCCGCCACACGGCACTGGGCGACGCCCGGGTCACTGCCGAACTGTGGCTGGCTCTGCTGCCGCGCCTGGAAGCACGCGGTATCGAGAATCTCGAGCAAGCCCTGGCGCTCCAGGCCAGCGCCTTCGACAGGGAGGACGCCTGCACATGAATGATGTGAGCCGCCGCGCCCGCCTCATTGCCTTGACGACACTCGCCGCCCTGCTCTTCTCGCCCCCGCTGGTGGTGATTTTCGACACCGGCTCGAGCGGCGATGGCCCTTCCTGGCTGCCGCTTTACCTCTTCCTCGCCTGGGCCCTGGTGATCGGCCTCGCCGCCTGGCTGATGGAACGGCGCGAGGAGGAGCGCTAGCCCGATGCGCAGCGATCCGGTAGTCCTGACGGTCGCCTTCGGCTATCTCGCCCTGCTCTTCGTGATCGCTGCATGGGGCGACCGGCGAGCCGAACAGAACCGCTCGCTGATCGGCTCGCCCACCGTCTATGCGCTATCCATCGCCGTGTACTGCACGGCCTGGACCTTCTACGGTAGCGTGGGTCGTGCCGCCGAATTCGGCCCCAGCTTTCTGCTCATCTACCTGGGCCCCACCCTGGCGATGCTCATGGGTCCACTGATGATCCGCAAGATGGTGCGCATCGCCAGCTCGCAACGCATCACCTCCATCGCCGATTTCATCAGTGCCCGCTACGGCAAGAGCTCGAGCCTCGGCGCCCTGGTGGCACTGATTGCACTGATCGGCATCACGCCCTACATCGCGCTGCAGCTCAAGGCCATCACCCTGAGCCATGCGGTGCTGGTCAACTACCCCGAGGCAGCCGATTTCCGCCTGGCCGAGGAGAGTTTCTGGACGGATAAGTCATTCTGGGTGGCGCTGGTACTGGCCGTGTTCATCATCCTGTTCGGCACGCGCCACCTGGACGCCAGCGAACGTCACGAAGGCATGGTGGCGGCCATCGCCTTCGAGTCGCTGGTCAAACTGGTGGCGTTTCTCAGCATCGGTGTCTTCGTGGTGTTCGGACTCTTCCAGGGACCGGGCGACCTGTTCGCTCAGGTCGCCGCCGACCCCGAGCTGAGCGGTGCCCTCGGGCTGGGCGCCGTGCCGGGAGGCGCTACCGGGTGGTTCGGCACACTGGCTCTCGCCTTCCTCGCCTTCATTGCCTTGCCGCGCCAGTTCCAGGTGCTTGTCGTGGAGAACGTCGACGAGCGGCATCTCAAACGCGCCAGCTGGCTCTTTCCACTCTACCTGTTGGCCATCAACCTGTTCGTGATCCCCATCGCCATGGCCGGGCTGCTGCTGCCCAGCGGCAACAGCGACCCGGACAGCTTCGTTCTCACCTTGCCGCTGGCAGCCGGGCTCGACGGCATCCCGCTGCTGGTGTTCATCGGCGGACTATCGGCAGCCACCAGCATGGTGATCGTCGAGACCATCGCCCTGTCCACCATGGTCAGCAACCAGCTGGTCATGCCGCTGCTGCTACGCTCGCGCCGCCTGCACCTGAGCTCCCAGGGCGAGCTTGCCGGCTGGCTGCTGGGCATTCGCCGCGTGGCCATCGTGCTGATCCTGCTGCTCGGCTACCTCTACCATGCACTGATCGGCGACTCCTACAGCCTGGTCACCATCGGCCTGGTCTCCTTCGCCGCCGCCGCCCAGTTCGCTCCGGCGATGTTGATCGGACTGTACTGGCGCGGCGCCAACCGCATGGGTGCAAGCCTTGGCCTCATCGCCGGATTCCTGGTGTGGGTTTACACGCTGCTGCTGCCCGGCTTCGCCCAGTCGGGCTGGCTGGACGACGCCTTCCTGCACGACGGCCTGTGGGGGCTCACGTGGCTCAGGCCCTACGCACTATTCGGTCTGGAGGGCTGGGACATCTACGCCCACTCGCTACTGTGGAGCCTGACCGCCAACGTCGGGCTGCTGGTGGGAGTCTCCCTGTTCACTCGCCAGAGCCCGCTGGAACAGACCCAGGCAGCCCTGTTCACCGAAGCCATGAACCCCGGGCTCGAGCACACCTCACTGTGGCGCGGCCAGACCACCCGCGGAGAACTGAGAAGTCTGCTCGGCCGCTACCTGGGGGCCAACGCCACTGCGCGCACACTGGACACTCCCGGTGAGCACCAACGCGACGATAACGAACCCGCCCCACCGGCACTGATCGCGCGTGCCGAGCAGGCGCTTTCCGGGGCGCTGGGCAACGCCTCGGCACGGGTGCTGATCAATTCCGTCGTGCGCGGCGAAGCACTGGACCTGGAGTCGATCCTGAGCATTCTCGACACCACGTCGCAAACGCTGGAGTACAACCGCCAGCTGGAGCAGAAATCCCGCGAGCTGGCGCGCATCGGCGAGGAGCTGCGCGCCGCCAACGAGCGGCTGCGCGAACTGGACCGGCTCAAGGACGAATTCGTGGCCATGGTCAGCCATGAGCTGCGCACCCCGCTCACCTCGATCCGCGCCTTCGCCGAGATCCTGCGCGACAGCGAGTCGTTGCCCGACGAGAAACGCGTGCATTTCCTCGACGTGGTGGTCAAGGAGAGTCAACGGCTTTCGCGCCTGATCGAAGAGATCCTCGACCTGGCCCGCCTGGAGAGCGGCAGGCTGACGCTCGACCCTCGACCGCTCGACTTGGTCGAGCTCGTCCGCCACAGCATCGACGCGGTACACCGGCTTCAGGAGGATCGCGGCGTAGCTCTGGAGGTCGATATCGAACCTGGCGAGGCCATGGTGATCGGCGACCCCGACCGCCTCGAACAGGTGATCATCAACCTGCTCGACAACGCGGGTAAGTTCGCCAATGACGAGAATCCCCGCGTACGCCTGCATCTGGCGCGCCACAAGGCGCACTTCCGCCTCAGCGTCGAGGACAACGGGCCGGGGATCGCCGCTGACGAACGCGAACGCGTGTTCGAAAAGTTCCACCAGATCCAACGGCACGACGACACTGCCGACCAGGTACGTGGACGCCCGCGCGGCAGTGGCCTGGGCCTGCCCATCAGCCGAGGCATCGTTGCCCACCTGGGTGGCCGGCTGTGGGTCGAGGATGCCCCCACCCTCGGGGGAGCGTGCCTGGTGATGGAGCTGCCCAGCTCGCCACGGTGATCGCACCGCAGCGTCTCGCACACCAACCGGAGCCGGAGTGGGAAGCTTTCTAGTAAGAAGGATACCACCGGGAAACCGCTACCGGCGGCCGACCTGACGGACGAAACGCCGTATCGTCTGCAGATCATGGCGCAGCAAAAGGCGTTCGTCCTCTTCCAACTGCGCCTGGTCGACCCAGCCATCGGCCCCGCCACCGGCTGCTAGACTACGTCGCTGGGCGGCCAGCAACCGTGCCTGCAGCCGCTCCAGCGCCGCCCCCAGGCCATACGCCTCACGGCTATCCAACGCCCCTTTGGCCACCAGGGAGGCAAGGCGCCGGCGGGTATCCGGCGGACGCACGCCATGACGCAACGCCAGTAGCCGCACCCCACCCACCAGCGGCAGCACCCCCTGATGCTTGAGATTCACGGCGCGATCATGGGGAGCGACTTCCCCACCGCCGGCAACCCGCCCGAAACGATCCAGCGCCACTGGCGATTCATCGAGCAGAGCTGCCATCTCGTCGAGGAAGAGTCCTGCTTTCGGCAACCGCTCCGCCACGCAGTCGCGCAGCGACTCGGCCAGTGAGGCATCGCCGTGGACCGGGTGGAAGTCGAGCAGGATGTTGGCCTGCTGTACCCGCTTCACTCGCCGCTCGGCCGTCCAGATCGACAGCTGCTCGCACCATTCGGAGAGCCGCTTGCGCCACATCGGCCAACGCGCCATTACATGGCCGTTGCAGAGTGGAATACCGGCTTCGTCCAGGCGCGCCGTGAATCGCTCACCAAGGTTCTGGAAATAGCCGTCGATCGCGGTGTGCTGAGCATCCGGGTAGTCATCGACGATCATGGCGTTGTCCTGGTCCGGCCCGAGCAGGCTCTCATGGCGGGCGCCGGAGCCCAGCGTGAGCACGCAGTAGGCCACCGGCGGCGCACCCCAGCCCTGGCCGGCCATCTCGTCGAGGGAGAGTTCGATGGCCCGACGATAGAGCCAATCGTTGTGGTCGCTGATCAGTTGGCTGATACGCCCCGCAGGCAGATCGAGGCGGCCAAGGGCTTCGACCAGCCGCCCCTGCCAAGCGTGCGCGGCAGCAAGGCTTGGCGTTGGGCCGAGTTCCGCCAGGGCCGAACTCAACGGCGCCAACAGATCGGGCAGCCGCCCTGGGTCGGGCATCGTGTCAGCAGAAAAGAGGTCACGCCACGAGGAGGGACGGTGCAGCAGGCGCATGGGCACTTCCGGTCACGTCATCGATCAGTAATGACTGAAGTGTAGCGAGGGCGACGCGTGGCAGCACTTGCGCAAAAGGCGTAGGAAGACGGGGGCTCCTGACCCCCGACGCTCCCTACCCCGTCTCACTGCAATGGCCCGAGAGGGCTCAGCGCGGCTCGAACATCTCGTCGCCAACCTGATCGATGTAAACCTGCGCTTTGCGTACCATCAGGTCATCGCAGGCCTCGCGGCCGGGTACCAGATCGGAACGCTCGAAGCGATGCTCGAGGGTCTCGCCATCGGCCCCGGGCTTGCGTATCCAGCCGCTGACGCGGAACTGCCCGCCCTGTTCCGCCGGTTCGGAGACGATCTGGTAACCGTGATACTCCACCGGCTCGGCAGCCGCCGAACTCCCCGGCGTGTCGCTGCCGATACCGAACAGGGCACCCAACATTTTCTTCAGCATGTGACCTCCCAAGGCAAGCGCGCCGGCCCGATGGGCCGGCGCGGACACGACGCCATGCAGGCGATCAATCCTGCTGGCGCCCCTTCCCGGCAGCAATCCGCAACCGCAGGGCATTGAGCTTGATGAAGCCTTCGGCATCCTTCTGATCGTAGGCGCCGGCATCGTCCTCGAAGGTGGCGATCGACTCGTCGAACAGCGACTGCTCGGACTTGCGGCCCACCACGGTGGCACTGCCCTTGTAGAGCTTCATGCGCACCACGCCAGAGACGTTGTGCTGGGTCTCGTCAATGGCAGCCTGCAGCATGCGGCGTTCGGGGCTCCACCAGTAGCCGTTGTAGATCACCTCGGCGTACTTGGGCATTAGCTCGTCCTTGAGGTGGGCTTCCTCCCGGTCCAGAGTGATCGACTCGATGGCGCGATGAGCGCGCAGCATGATGGTGCCACCCGGCGTCTCGTAGCAGCCGCGGGATTTCATTCCCACATAACGGTTCTCGACGATGTCCAGACGGCCGATGCCGTTGTCGCCACCCAACTGGTTGAGACGGGAGAGCACGTCATGGGGCTTCATCGGCTGGCCGTCGATGGCGACGATATCGCCGCGCTCGAAGGTCAACTCGATGTAGGTAGGCGTATCGGGCGCGGCTTCCGGCGAAACGCTCCAACGCCACATGTCCTCTTCGGCTTCGACCCACGGATCCTCGAGGTTGCCGCCCTCGTAGGAGATGTGCAGCAGATTGGCGTCCATGGAATACGGGGACTTCTTTTTCTGGCTGGTGAAGTCCACCGGGATTTCATGCTGCTGGCAGTAGGCCATCAGTTTCTCGCGGGAGGTCAGATCCCACTCGCGCCACGGTGCGATCACCTTGACGCCGGGCTTGAGCGCATAAGCACCGAGCTCGAAGCGGACCTGATCGTTGCCCTTGCCAGTGGCGCCGTGGGAAATGGCGTCGGCACCGGTCTGATTGGCAATCTCGATCAGGCGCTTGGCGATCAGCGGGCGCGCGATGGAGGTACCGAGGAGGTACTCGCCTTCGTAGATGGTGTTGGCGCGAAACATCGGATAGACGTAGTCGCGCACGAACTCCTCGCGGAGATCTTCGATGTAGACCTCCTTGACGCCCAGCGCCTGAGCCTTGGCACGGGCCGGCTCCACTTCCTCGCCCTGGCCGATGTCGGCAGTGAAGGTCACGACCTCGTAGTCATAGGTCTCCTGCAACCACTTGACGATGACGGATGTATCCAGGCCGCCGGAATAGGCCAGCACGACCTTCTTGACATCGGACATTCGGGGCTCCTTTGTGATGAACGACTGAAGGTTGAGATTATAGCGTGGCTGCTGCGCGGCGAATACCGGCGCGGGACGGCCTCCTGCCAACCTGCTAGACTGCTGTCCACTTTTCGACGACCGCAATCGGCGCATAGACGAAGGAGAGGTGCATGAGCGAGGCGATAGCCCGCGATCAGATGGCCCAGCGATTCCGCAGCTTCCTGCCGGTGGTGGTGGACCTGGAAACCGGGGGGTTTGACTCTCAGCGGGATGCGATTCTGGAGATCGCTGCCGTCACCCTCACCATGGACCCGGACGGCAACTTGCTACCCGATGCCACCTACGCCTTTCATCTGGAACCCTTCGAGGGAGCCAACATCGAGCAATCGGCGCTGGACTTCACCGGCATCAAGCTCGACGACCCGTTGCGCCAACGCGTCGCCCTCTCCGAACCCGAGGCGCTCGGCGAGATCTTTCGTCCCGTGCGCAAGGCAATCAAAGCCCACGGCTGCACCCGCGCCGTGCTGGTCGGCCACAACTCGGCATTCGACCACGGCTTCCTCAATGCAGCCGTGGCGCGTTGCGGGATCAAGCGCAACCCCTTCCATCCGTTCTCGAGCTTCGATACGGCAAGCCTCGCCGGGTTGATCTACGGCCAGACGGTACTTGCCCGCGCCTGCCAGGCCGCAGGCATCCCCTTCGACAACCAGGAGGCGCACTCGGCACGCTACGATACCGAACGCACCGCCGAGCTTTTCTGCGCCATGGTCAATCGCTACAAGGACCTGGGGGGCTGGGCACAGGCCCAGCGCGAACAGGGGATGGAGGAGGAGTAAGAGCGGCGAAGCCGCGTTCTTCCAGCTCCGTGTACCGCCCGGCTCTTCAGGCTCCAGACGAAGTCTGGTTGTGCTTGGCGGCGGTATCCTTGATCAGCGTCTCCAGATCGCCGTTTTCGTACATCTCGGCGACGATGTCGCAACCGCCCACCAGCTCGCCGTCGACCCACAGCTGAGGGAACGTCGGCCAGTTAGCATACTTGGGGAGTTCGGTGCGAATGTCCGGGTTGTCGAGGACGTTGACGAAGGCGAAACGCTCACCGCAGGACATCAGAGCCTGAACGGTCTGGGCCGAGAACCCGCACTGCGGCAGCTGCGGCGTCCCCTTCATGTAGATCAGGATCGGATTTTCGCTGATCTGACGCTGGATGTTCTCGATGGTGGTGCTCATTTGCGCTCCCGGTTCTTTCACATGGGTGCCAAGCTCGCCAACCGGCAATACCCGAGTGCGATGCTTGGCCTTTATTCATGGTCACATTCTACCCATGCCAGGCGCATTGCGCATCCCCCGGCGGCTGGCTAGGATGGGCGTTTTTTCGTGGGAGAAACCACCATGGCGACACGCCATTTCCTGACGCTACTGGACCTGAGTCGCGACGAGTTGCATTACCTCATCCAGCGCGGCATCACCATCAAGAACCGCTTGCGGGCTCAGGGGCCGACTTACGCCCCCTTCGCCAACCGCACTCTGGCGATGATCTTCGAGAAATCCTCGACCCGCACACGCGTCTCCTTCGAAACCGCCATGGCCCAATTCGGCGGCCATGCGCTCTTTCTCTCGCCCCGCGATACCCAACTCGGCCGCGGCGAGCCGATCGAGGACACGGCTCGCGTGCTCGCCGAGATGGTCGACATCGTGATGATTCGCACCTTCTCGCATGCCGGCCTCGAGGCATACGCTGCCGCCAGCAGCGTTCCGGTGATCAATGCCTTGACCGACGACTATCATCCCTGTCAGTTGCTCGCCGATGTCATGACATGGACGGAACAGCGCGGCAACATCAAGGGCAAGACGGCAGTGTGGATTGGCGATGGCAACAACATGTGCCATTCATGGATCAATGCCGCCCGCCAGTTCGGTTTTCGGCTGCGCGTGTGCTGCCCCGAAGGCTACGAGCCGCGCCAGGACATACTCGACGCCGCCGGGGATCGGGTGACGATCCACCACGACCCAGAAACAGCGGTCGTGGATGCCGACCTGGTGACCACCGATGTCTGGGCTTCCATGGGCCAGGAAGAGGAACAGGCCAAGCGCGAGGCCGACTTCGCCGGTTTCCGGGTCAGTGAAGACCTGCTCGACCGCGCCAAGCGCGACGTGCTGTTTCTGCACTGCCTGCCCGCCCATCGCGGTGAAGAGATCAGCGAGACCCTGCTCGACGACCCGCGTGCCGTGGTCTGGCAGGAGGCCGGCAACCGCCTGCACGCCCAGAAAGCACTGATCGAGTTTCTGCTGCTGGGCCGCGTCGAGGACTGAGACTCACGGGCCGCGGCGGCATGGCGAAGTCATCAGCGGCCCGTGGTACAGGCTGAAACTTCCAGCAGCGCCTCCAGCTCACCGAGTGGCAGCGGGCGCGAGAAGAGATACCCCTGGTAGGCGTCACAGCCCTGCTCGGCCAGCCACTTGCGGTGCGCCTCGGTTTCCACCCCTTCGGCAATCACCTCCAGGCCCAGGTTGCGGCCGAGCTGGATGATCGATGCCGAAATCACTTCGTTGGCGCTGTCCTCGAACAGCGGCCGCACGAAGGACTGGTCGATCTTGAGCTGATCGAGCGGCAGCCGATTGAGGTAGGAGAGCGACGAGTAACCGGTGCCGAAATCGTCCAGCGAGAAGCGCACACCCAGTGCCTTCAGGCGACGCATGGTCGCGCGGGCGATTTCCGGCTCCTCCAGGAACAGGGTTTCGGTGAGTTCCAGCTTGAGTCGCTCGGGGGGTGCCTGGGTCTGCTCCAGCACGGCTTCCACCTCGGCCACGAAATCGGGCTGCTGGAACTGGTGAGGGCTGATGTTGACCGCCATGGTCATGCCCGAAGTCTCTACCCGAGTGGCCCATGCCGCCAACTGTCGACACGCGGTCTCCAGCACCCAGCGCCCGATGGAAACGATCAGGTAGCTCTCCTCCGCCACCGGGATGAAATCGCCGGGCGGCACCATGCCGTGCTCCGGATGCTGCCAACGCAGCAGCGCTTCCACCCCCATCACTCGCTCCGCTGCGTCGACCTGCACCTGGTAGAAGAGGCGCAACTGATCGCGCGTCACGGCCTGGCGCAGATCCGACTCCAGCATGGCTCGCCGGACTGCCACGGCCTGCATCACCGGGTCGAAGAAGCGCAAGGTGTTGCGCCCCGCCTGCTTGGCCTGGTACATGGCCATCTCCGCCTGCTGCAGGCACTCCTCGACGCTCTCGGTACCATCACCGAGCAGAGTGATGCCGATACTGCCCGAAACCGGGTGGCGCTGATCGCCGACCCGAAACGGCTCGGCGAGCGCGGCGAGCAACTTGCTGGCCTTGCGTTCGGCGGCCTGAGAAGCCACCTCGAGATCCTCGCCCAACGCCTCGACCAGAATCACGAACTCGTCACCACCGATCCGCGAGACCAGATCGCCATCGTGACTCGCCTCCTCGAAGCGGCGCGCTACCAGTTGCAGCACGTCATCACCCTGCTGATGCCCCAGGCTGTCGTTGACGTGCTTGAAACCATCCAGATCGATGAACAGCAAGGCGCCCTGCTGCTGGGTACGCAC
Organism: Pseudomonadota bacterium; assembly: GCA_051749645.1. GTDB lineage: Bacteria > Pseudomonadota > Gammaproteobacteria > Pseudomonadales > Halomonadaceae > Halomonas. The sequence goes on along the minus strand of JBNJIT010000007.1, from coordinate 135,421 downwards.
ATACGCCTCCAGGGCGTGCCCGATGCGGTCGAGCATCATGCGGCGGTTGGGCAGCCCGGTGAGCGGATCGTAGTAGGCCAGGCGATATGCTTCCTGCTCGGCCGCCTTGCGGGTGGTGATGTCGCTGAGCGTCGCTACGTAGTGGGTGACTTCTCCGGCGTCATCGATCACCGCACTGATGGTGAGACGCTGCGGGTAGGTGTCGCCGTTCTTGCGGCGGTTCCACAGCTCACCTTGCCAACTCCCCTCGTCATGGATGTGCTGCCACATCTCGCGATAGAACTCGGGCGGGTGGCGTCCGGAGTTGAGCATGCGAGGATTGCAGCCCAGCACCTCCGACTCGCGATACCCGGTGATCGCCTCGAAGGTGCGGTTGACCTTCTGGATGCGCCCCCTGGCGTCGGTGATGAACATCCCCAGGTGCGTTTCGAATGCCATGGCGGCAATGCGCAGTTCCGCTTGCAACGAGCGGTTGATGTGCCACAGCCGCCGTTCGCTGCGCAGCAGCTCGGCTTCCGTTTTTCGCAGGCGCAGATAGTGCACCAGCACCAGCAAGCCGGCGAGGGCCACCAGCAGCCAGCCGAAGGAAAGCACGAGCACTTTGTGACGCCAGTCATAGAGCCAGCTACCCGCGTTCTGACCGACCGCGACCAACAGGATGAGCAGTGCCAGCAGACAGGTCATCGCCGTGACGTACAGGGCGATGGCCTGCCAGGCGCTCCAACGACGGAGCATGGGGATGTCGTTATCCGACGACAAGGCCTCTCCTCATTTGCGGTGCTGGGCTACTCGCCGGTGGGTTGGCGCAGCAGCAGTTCCACACGACGGTTGGCGGCCCGACCTTGAGCCGAATCATTGCTTTCGATTGGCCGGGTATCGGCGTATCCCACGGCGCGCAACCTATCGACATCCACGCCCAGCTCGGTCAGGAAGCGCAGTACCGCGATGGCTCGCGCCGTGGAAAGTTCCCAGTTGGATGGAAAGCGTGCGGTGGCGATGGGCACGTCGTCGGTATGCCCTTCGACGGAAACCTCACCGTCGAACTCGGCCAGGGTATCGTGCAGACTACTCAGCACCTCCTCGCCCTGCCCGGTCAACTGAGCGTCGCCACTGCCGAACAGCAGGTTGTCGTCAATGCGCAGCGTGATGCCGCGATCGCCCTCGGCGACGCTCACGCCGTCGATTTCGAGACCGGAAAAGCGTGGCTTGAGCCCATCGTGTCGCGGCTTGAGGCCCGGCGACAGCTGCCCGGCCACGATCATGGCTGCCACCCGAGCCTCCGGCGTGACCTCCTGTCGCGACTGCCCCCCGGCCTGGGTGCCCATGCTGGCAACGCCGTTGCCCATCATCGATACCAACAGCACGAACAGGGTGATAAGCAGCGTCAGCACGTCCAGATAGCTCATCAGCCACCCTTCCTCGTCACCCCCACCGGTCGGGGGAGGCTGCAAGGTATTGCGAGTGGTGCTGTCAAGCATTCTGACCCGCCTCGGTCGGATCGTTCTGGTTTGCCGGACCCGGATCGCGGATCTCATCGTGGTAGTTGGCCACGAAAGAGTTGAGCGTCTCCTCGATGAAGGACGGCAGACGCCGCTTGGTGATCAGCGAGATACCCTCGAGAACCATGTTCATGGCAATCAAGCGCTCCTCGGTGCGCCGCTCGAGCTTCACCGCAACGGGCTTGAACACCAGGTTGGCGAGCAAGATGCCGTAGAAAGTAGTGAGCAGTGCTACCGCCATGCGCGGTCCGATGACATGCAGGTCGCCGGCCTCCATCACCTCCAGCATGTTTACCAGCCCCACCAGGGTGCCGATCATGCCGAAGGCCGGCGCGTAGGTCGCCATGGTGCGGAATATCTGTGCTTCGGCGTGCTCGCGGGCCTTCAGTCGGGCGATGCGCCAGCGCAGCAAGTCGAAGATCTCCTCTTCCTTGGTATTGGCGATGACCAGTTGGATGCCGGTACGCAGGAAGGGATTGCGCGTACGCTCCAGGGCATCTTCGACGGCTCGCACGTCGCCCTTGAACCACAGCCGCGCCATATCGACGAGTTCCTTGATGTCGTCGCGGGTGTAGGTGTTCTCGCGCCGGAACACCAACCCCACCAACCGAACCACCCGCAACACCTCGCGCAACGGGTAGCTGATGAAGGTGGCAGCCATGGTTCCCGCCAGCACGATGGCAAGACCGGGCAGGTTCAAAAAGCTCTGCGGCGATTCGGCGGTGAAGAAAAGCACGCTGACCAGCAGCACGATGCTGGCAAGCATGCCGATGATGGTGGATGGATTCATTCAGGGCTCCAGACTGCGTGGGCGCGCGTTCTCGATAACACGATATCGGCGACACGGCCCCAGACTTTAGACTGCTGCCACCTTCGACAGCAACGACTCAGCGGTATCGTCCTTGATCTCGAACAAGTCCATGGCTATCCGTTAAAGATTCCGTCAAAAAAGCCGATAACATGGCGTGCAGGCCCAGTTGCGGCTGCCCCAACAACCCCGAACCAGGAGCCGTGATGCGTCGATGCCTCACTAGCACCGAAGATGGCTGCCCTCGCTGCGAACAGCCGCTGCCCTTCGAGTTCACCATGGCATTTCAGCCCATCGTCGACCTGGCTCAGGCCCGGGTGACCACTCATGAGGCACTGGTGCGCGGCCCCAACGGCGAGTCGGCCTTCAGCATTCTGTCCCAAGTGACGCCCAAGCTGCTCTACCGTTTCGACCAGGCCTGCCGTATCCGCGCCATCGAACTGGCCAGCCAGTTGGGCATGACCGGCGACCTCTCCATCAACTTCCTGCCCAATGCGGTGTACGAGCCCAGCGCCTGCATTCAGGCCACCCTCGAGGTTTCCAGGAAGGTCGGCTGGCCCGCCGAGCGACTGATCTTCGAAATCACCGAAACCGAGCGGGTACAGGACCAGCAGCACCTGCGCAACATCATCGACACCTACCGACGCATCGGTTTCACCACCGCGCTCGACGACTTCGGCAACGGCTACGCCAACCTCGACCTGCTGACGGTTCTGCATCCCGACCGCCTCAAGATCGACCGCACCCTGATCAGCCACTGCGACCGCGATCCACGCCGCCAGGCCATCCTGCACAGCATGGTGACGCTCGCCGGCACTCTCGACATCGGACTCATCGCCGAAGGCGTCGAGACCCGAGAGGAAGCCCTGTGGCTCGCTCGCAACGGGCTGACTCACCAACAGGGCTATTTTCATGCTCGGCCCGCTCTGGAAACACTGGCCAACGGGCTCGACGCACACCTGGAAGCGTTGCGCGAGACGCTCGAGGCCTGAGTCGCAACCGGCTAGCGCACCGGTCAAGCTAAGCGATCGAAGAGGACGTCGCCGCCGTCTTCCCGTATCATGCTCACGCGCACATACGCATCCAGCAAGGAGCCATGCAGCATGTCGGAGTCACGGGATCTCGATCCTTGCACCCTTGCCCTCCACCCCATCCACGACAGTGAGCATCGTCACGTCGCCGAGCGGCTCGTATATCGCCAGCCGGATGACGACGAAAGCGACGACATCCTGGCCGCCACCGCCCGCGCTCTGGCCGCCGCCGTCTACGAGCTCGGTGACACCGGCTTGCTGGACGAACGCCTGCTGTTCGTCACGCTACCGTTACCATGGATCAACCGTCCCGAGCTGCTGCCCACGCCGGCCAGCCGACTGGTGATCGGGATCGAGGCCACAGCCAACCTGACCGAGGACCTGCTTCAGCGCCTGGACGAAATGCGCGAGCGGGGCTATCGACTTCAACTACCGGCCAGCCTGATGGTACGGGCAGCGGATGCTCTGTTACCACGCACCGACATCGTACGGCTGAGTTCGCCAGACGACCTCGACGCTGACACGCTGAGCCGCCTTGCCGAGGCCGATATCGATCTGCTGGCCGAGCAGATCGACAGCCCGGAAGCGCTCGAACGCTACCGAGCCATGGGCTGCCGCTACTACGATGGCCATTATCTGGCCAAGCCCGACTTCATCGCCTCGCGCCCGCGTGGACGGCACGGCAACAAGGCCGCCCAGATCCGCCTGATCCAGGCGCTCTACAATGAAAACACCGACTTGCAACGGCTGCAGGAGCTGGTCGTGCAGATGCCCCACCTCCACGTCGCCATCCTGCGCCGCGCCAATTCAAGCTACTTCAACCGTGGCGGCAAGGAGGTCGTCGACCTGCGCCGCGGCATGCAGATTCTCGGCCTGATCGAGCTGCGCCGCCTGATTCTGACGCTGACTCTGGCCAGCCTGCAGCCTTCGTCACGCATCGTGCTGCGCATGGCCCTGGTGCGAGCCTTCATGTGTCGCAACCTGGCGGCGCCTTTCCCCGATCTCGACCCCGAAGACGCCTTCACCACCGGCCTGTTCTCGTTGATGGATGCCCTGCTGGAAGAGGATCGCGACTCCCTGCTGGCCAAGCTGCCGCTCAACACGGCCATCATCCACGCCCTGAAAGATCGTCAGGGGCCGCTGGGAGCCGTGCTCAGTCTTGCCGAGAGCCATGAGCGCCAGATCGAAGAGATGCCCGACGAGCCTCGCCCGGACCAGTTGCACCGCTGCTACATGGCAGCGTTGGATAGTACCCGCGCGCTCATGGGCAACCTTTGACACTTGCCAGCACTCGCCCGGGTCGAGTGCCAGGCAAGCGACGTTCAGTCGTCCTCGCGTAGGCGCGTGCGCAGGCGGCTCACCGCCTGGCTGTGCAGCTGGCAGACGCGCGACTCCGTCACGCCGAGCACGGCACCGATCTCCTTGAGGTTCAGCTCTTCCTGGTAATAGAGAGCCATCAACAGCTTCTCGCGCTCGGGCAGCGCCTCGATTCCCGCGATGAGCCGATCGCGCCTCTCCTCGTCGATCAGCTCATCGAACGGACGGTCGACCTCGGCATCGTCGACCCCCGGCTCGAGCCCCTCGTCGAGCAGCGCCTCGAAGGGCAGCAGGTGGCCGCTGTTGGTATCGCTGAGCAACTGGCGATAGTTTTCCAGCTCCATGTCCAGTTCGGCGGCGATCTCCGTCTCCTCAGCGGCCCGTCCCAGGCGCTGTTCCAGGCTGCGTACGGCCTCGTCCACCGCCCTGGCATTGCGTCGCACGCTGCGCGGCAGCCAGTCACGACTGCGCAGCTCGTCCAGCATCGCGCCTCGGATGCGCTGGCTGGCAAAGGTGGCGAAGCTCGCCCCCTGGCCGGCATCGAAACGCCCCATGGCCTCCAGCAGACCAACGGTACCGGCCTGGATCAGGTCGTCCAGCTCGATGCTCGCCGGCAGCCGCACCTGCAGCGACAGCGCTTGGCGTCGCACCAGCGGCAGGTACTGGTCCAGCAGGTCGTTCTGTTCGATCTTGCCTTGTGCTGTGTACATGCTCTCGTCTCGCGGCCGTCACCCGGATGTCGCGCCGAGGGCGCTCACCCATGCCAACGTCATGGCGCTTCGTGGTTCACGATCACCTGCAGTCCCTCCACCCTGACAGCACGCTGACCTCTCTCGGCCAGCGTGAAGCGGAACCACAGCGGAGCCTGTGCATCCCCTCCTGCCAGGCCGTCCGTCTGACCGCGCGGACCGGGCAGCGCCACGCACCGCTCGGCCTGACAGAGACGGGCGTTCACCGCCGCGTCCCCAGCCACCCGATAACGCCAGCGAATGCTTCCGATCCGCTCACCCCGGGCCAGATGAGGCGTGGGTGGCGCAAGGCTGGCTGAACTCATCTCACGCTCGGCCATGACGACGGTCATGGCCGGCGCGCTGGCTACCCAACTGCCGGCCGCACCGGCTGCGGCCGACCACAGGCCGGCGGCCACCAGCATGGCACTCATCACCCCCCTCATCGGGCCAGCACCAGCAGCTCGATGCCAAAATAGTTGGCAGCCACCCGCCGCAGGTTATCCAGCAAGCCCTTGGGGCCCACGTCCGGCGGATGCACTGCCAGTAGGCGCTGTGGCCCACCTCGCTCGGCGACCTGCTTCAACACGCGGTAGGCGCGACGAAAAGCCTCCTCGTCACTGCCGACCCACAGGGCCCAGCGCGATTGTTCGGCCGCCAGCACCGGCAAATGGGGGCTGGATGGGTCCAGCGGTACCACGCGCCAGTTGGCCGGGTCGCCGATCCAGTCGCGGCCCTCTTCGGCCCACGCCTCGAAGAGCTCGGTCACCTTGCGCGCCTGGCGCTCGCCCGTGCCCGGCAGCCCCAGCACCATCAGCGTCACCGTATTCGCCGAAGAAGGCTGGGCACGTGAATGCTCCATGGATTCCTTCGCCGCTGCGCCGGCACCCGACGATGCCGCGGGTGCCGACTCAGTACCGCGCGCTGCTTGCGTCACCGGCGGCACCGCAGATGGTGCCGGCTCCGGCTGCGGAGCAGTCAGTTCCGCCGCCTCCTGGCTGGCGGAAAGTTCGACGAGCATCTCCGCCACATGACGCGGACAACCGGTATCGGCCGACTCTCCTCCGCTGGCCCACTGCCGCAAGCCGGCGGCTTGATCCATGCCCATTTAGCCAGCCTCCCGTTCACCAAGTCCCAGGTGGCGAATGGCATCGCGCACCAGGAACAGCTCTACCAACGCCTCCATCAGCGCCACGTCACGTCGCCGACGACGTCCGCCAGCCAGGCCCAGCAGCTCGGCACGTAGATCCATGGCCGCCTCGTCATCGGCCAGATCGAGGTGCGCCGCTACCGCCGCCGTGCCGCTAGCCATCAGCAGTCGTACATCGGGGCGCAACTCGCCGAGTTCCTGTGGTTCGATACGCTGCCAGGCACGCCGGGCAAGTAGTGCCAGGCCATCCCCCTGCAACTGATGGAGCAACAGCGGCACGGGCTGGCGCGCCAGTCGCGCCGGTGTCAGCCAGTAGCGCCGAGCTACCATCCGACCACTTTCCGCATCGCGCACCTCGGCGAACCAGGCCTGTGCCGACAACCCCTCATCACCGCGTCGCGCCGACCTGGGGGCCACGTTGACCGCCAGAGTACCGAGCTTGAGTCGCGCGGCCATGCCGCGGAAGCGGCAATGCGCCTCATCGAGGGGGTCGGCGAGCGCAGCCAGCGCCTTGAGGGGGTCTCGCTCTCCGGCGTGCTCGACGCGCTGGCTGCCGCGCACCTGACTGACCCAGCTCTGTGAACGGCTTTCCAGCCACTGGCAGGCATCGGCATCGGGCAACCCAGCCATGAGATGAACGCTGGCCCCCAGCCTCGCTTCGGCATCGGCCAGGCGCGGCTGTTGCCCGGCGACCTGCCTGTGCTGCAGCAGCGGCAGCGCCAGCCAGTCACCGTCGGCATTCAAGGCGATGTCCGGCATCGACCAGGAAGCGCCACTTACCCGGCGACGCTCGCTCCACAGCATGCCCAGCGCACGGTCGGGACCGGGATAGTTCGCCAATAGATCGTCCAGACGCTGCTGCTGAACCGAGTCGGGCAAGCCCAGCAGATCCCAGACTCCCTCCAGTTCGCCGAAGCCGTCCACACGCTGGCGCAGCGCCTGCAGCGTGCCCGCCAGGCGCCGTCCCTGGCCCATCAGCGTCGGCGTTCGTCCCGCGGACGCTTCGCGAGGGGCGGAGGCGGCACCTCGATATGGCAGCTCACGGCGCTGGGCCAGCGCTTCGTCGATCAATGCTGGGGGTTCGGCCAGCGACATGTCCTCGGGCACCCGCTGGCCATGGGAAACGAACAGCAAGCGCAGGCCATGCCGCATGACGATGTCCAGCGCCGGGGCCACGCGGCCGGCTTCATCGTGCTTGGTGATCACGCAGTCATGGAGTTCGGCGCCGGCTGCCTGGGCCGCCTGACGATAGCGCTGTACCACTTCTTCCAGGGTTTCCGGCTGGCTGGCGGCATTGAGCAGCAGCACCAGGCGCACAGGGGAGCTGCCACCGCGCAGGTGTCCGACCTGCTCGATGACCCGGTGATCGCGCTGGCTCATGCCCACGGTATCGATGATGACCCAGGACTTGCCCTGCATCCGGCCCAACAGGTCGTTGACCGGCTGGTCGGCGGTAAGCGCGAACATCGGCACGTCGAGCAGCCGTGCATAGATGCGCAGTTGCTCGTGGGCGCCGATCCGGAAGCTGTCGGTGGTGACCAGCGCCACAGGACGGGTACCGTGACGCATCACGTAACGCGCCGCCAGCTTGGCGGTGGTGGTCGTCTTGCCCACCCCGGTGGGGCCGATCAGTGCAACCACCCCGGTGCGATCCAGGAACGCCGCCTCGTCATCGAGTCCGGAAAGGCGCTGCACCAGCTGCCGCTTGATCCACGCCATCACGCGCTCTTCCTGCATGTCGGCACCGGCCAGCTCATCGGGGAGAGCCGCGACGACCTCGTCGGCCAGCGCCGTTCCGAAACCGACGCCCAGAAGCAGGTCGCGTATCTGAGCGTCGAGGCCGCTAGGCGTCTCGCGCCCCTGCTGATCGCGCCCCTGCTGATCGCGCGCCAGCAGTGCGCGCATGTCGCGCATCTCCTCGAGCAGCTTCTCGCTCATGGCGGCAAAGGCGCCGTCGGCACTGCTGGCCGGAGCGGCACGCGATTCGGCCGCCGCAGGCGAGGCGGGAGGCGCCGGCACCTCACCGCTGCCCGGCGCCGACGACTCGGCCATGGCCAGAATTTCGACGCCACTGTCCGTACGCCGGTTGGCGAGGATCAGTGCTTCGTCGCCCAGCGCCTCGCGTACCTGGCGCATGGCATCGCGACTGTTGGCACCGGTGAATCGCATGACGCTCATGGTTTATCGACCTCCCACCAGGGTGGTGACGCGTAGTGTTCGATCATCGGGAACCTCCGCCTGGGACATCACCACCAGATGCCGGAGGCGGCGACGCAGGAAGCGCGCCAGCAACGACCGCAAGGCGTGCTGCACGACCAGCACCGGCGGCTCGCCGCTCGTCTCGTGGCGCTCCAGCGCCTGCTCGGCCTGGGTCATCAAGGTTTCGGCGAGCCCGGGTTCCAGTGCGCCGTTGCCGTTCATGGCCTGCATGAGCACCTGCTCCAGTTGGGCGTCCAGCCCCATGACATTGAGGGTTTCCTGACCTGCAAACCACTGCTGCGTGATGGCCCGACCCAGAGCGATCCGTACCAGAGCCGTGAGCTCATTGGGATCCTGCTGCTGGGACGCATATTCGGCCAGGGTATCGAGGATGGTGCGCATGTCGCGAATGGACACCTCCTCTTCGAGCAAGTTCTGAAGGATTCGCTGCAGCACAGTGAGGCTGATCGCCTTGGGCACCACGTCCTCGACCAGCGATTTCTGATCGTCGCTCAGCTTATCGAGCAGTTTCTGCACTTCCTGCCGGCCGAGCATCTCGGCGGAGTGGCGATGCAGCAGGTGGTTGAGGTGCGTGGCCACCACGGTACCGGCATCCACCACGGTATAGCCATAGACCTGCGCATGTTCGCGCTGGGCGGAATCGATCCATACCGCCGGCAGCCCGAATGCCGGATCCTGGGTCGGCGTACCCTGAAGCTGCCCGGTCACCTGGCCTGGATCGATGGCCAGCCATTGCCCGGGAAACGCCTCGGCACGTCCGATCTCCGCCCCCTTCAGCGAAATCACGTAGGTATTGGCGCCCAGTTCCAGATTGTCGCGAATGTGCACCACCGCCGGCAGGAAACCGACTTCCTGAGCGAACTTCTTGCGCACGCTCTTGATGCGCGCCAGCAGCTCGCCATCCTGGCGCTGATCGACCAGCGGGATCAGACGATGGCCCACCTCGAGCCCCAGGGTATCGACCAGTTGGACGTCATCCCAACTCGCCTCTGGCGCTTCGGGGGCGGGCGGTGGCGCGGCCTGCATTTCCTTTTCCACCAGCTTCTGCTCCTGCTGGCGCAACAACAACCAGGCAATACCGCCGAGCACACCGGTGAAGAGCAGAAACACCAGATTGGGCATGCCCGGCACCAGACCGAGCAGGCCCATGACCATCGCCGCCAGGATCATCACCTGCGGGTTGACGAACAGCTGGCTGATCATCTGCTGGCCGACGTCCTGATCGGTGTTGACGCGGGACACCGTGACGCCGGCCGCCGTGGAAATCACCAGCGCCGGAATCTGGGCCACCAGGCCGTCGCCGATGGTCAGCAGGGTATAGGTGCGCCCGGCATCGGCGAAGCTCATGTCGTGTTGCAGCATGCCGATCAGCAGCCCGCCGATGATGTTGACCACCATGATCACCAGCCCCGCCATGGCGTCACCGCGCACGAACTTGCTGGCACCGTCCATGGAACCGTAGAAATCGGCTTCCTGAGCGACATCGGAACGGCGCTGGCGCGCCTCATCCTCACCGATCAGGCCGGCATTGAGGTCGGCATCGATAGCCATCTGCTTGCCGGGCATGGCATCCAGCATGAAGCGGGCGCCAACCTCGGCGATACGCCCGGCGCCCTTGGTGATGACCATGAAATTGATGATGACCAGTATCATGAACACCACCAGACCCACGGCAAAATTGCCGCCGACCAGAAAGCTGCCGAACGCCTCGATGACCTTGCCCGCCGCATCGCCGCCGGCGTGTCCCTCCATCAGCACCACACGGGTGGAGGCCACGTTGAGCGACAGGCGCAAGAGCGTGGTAAACAGCAATACCGCCGGGAAGGCGGCGAAATCCAGCGGCTTCTGGGTGAACATGCTCACCAGCAGCACCATTACCGCCAGCGCAATATTGAAGGTGAACAGCAGATCGAGGCCAAATGGGGGCAGCGGCAGGATCATCATGGCCAGGATCATCATGATCAGGACCGGTCCCGCCAGCAGTTTCATGCGCACGTCACCCAGCCAGTCACGGCGCCCCAGGTATTGGCTCAGGGATTTCATTCACGCGCCCCGTTCGGTTCGGTATCGTCTTTGCCCGGCACGGCCATGGAAGGCGGCACCGGCAGGTTATCGGGCGTTGGCGGCACGTCTCCCCCTTCGTCGTTCACATGCTTGAGACGGAAGGCCCAGGCCAGAACCTCCGCCACGGCAGTATACAGATCGAGCGGAATTTCGCTGTCCAGATCGACATGATGGTAGAGGGCCCGAGCCAAGGGAGCCGCTTCGAGCAGCGGTACGCCGGACTCGGCACCCAGATCGCGGATGCGCGCCGCTACCGCATCGGCCCCCTTGGCCACCACCCGCGGGGCTCCCATGCGAGCTTCGTCATACTTCAACGCCACCGCATAGTGAGTGGGGTTGGTAATGACGACATCCGCCTCAGGCACCTGGCTCATCATCCGACCCCGCGCCATGGCCTGCTGCTGGGAGCGAATGCGCGCCTTGACGTGAGGATCGCCCTCGGACTCCTTGTGCTCGCGCTTGACCTCTTCCTTGCTCATGCGCAGCTTCTTGGTATGGCTCCATAGCTGATACGGCACGTCGATGAGGATCACCACCAGCAACGTCAGCACCATCAACCCGCACGCCTGAGCTGCCAGCATCAGGGCCGTTGCCAAACCCTGCGTGGTCGACATGTCGAGTAGCGCCAGGTATTCATAACGCTTCAAATAAAGAAAGCCCATGCCAACCCCACCCACCAGCACGGACTTGGCTACCGCCTTGGCGAACTCCACCAGTGCCTGGGTACCCAGCATTCGCTTGAGCCCCTTGATGGGATTGAGCTTGCCGAGCTGCGGTTTCAGCGACTTGGCCGAGATCAGCCAGCCGCCCAGAAGGGCCGGGGCCACCAACGCGATCAGCGCCAACAGCAGGAACAGCGGCAGCATGGCCACCAGCGTACGCTGGCCGAGCTCGAGCACCTTGGCAAGCATCGGCCCAGTATCGAAGGCCTGACGGCGCTCGAAGAGGAAGGCCTGCTCCATGACCGTTCCCAACTGGTCATAGAGCAGACCGCCCATCGACCACATGCCAACGACGCCACCCAGCAGCATGAGAAAGGTGGTCAACTCGCGCGAGCGCGCAACCTGCCCTTCCTCACGGGCTTTTTCCAGGCGTCGTGGGGTAGGTTCTTCGGTCTTTTCCTGATCGCTGCTCTCATCGGCCATGGACCACTACCCGACACGGGTTTTTCCAGCCTGCCATTGTGGCGGCAAGATGCCCGCAGCCATACGCCAAAAAGCGCCGATGATCGTGGCTTTATCGGCACGGCCGAGTCACGGGGGTAAGCGTACGGCGCGCTGACGGGCGCGCCGCGGCAGGAAGCTGGGCTGGAGTCTAGAACCCCAACTGGTCCAGCAGATCGTCCACCTGATCCTGATCGGTGACGATGTCGGCAGCGTCCGGCTTGACCTGGGGGCCGTTGAGCAGACCCTCCTCGCGTTTGCGGGCATCGGTTTCCCAATGGTCGTTGGCCTGGCGCTGCATGCTTTCGCGGGCCAGCTCCTCGGGGACGTTATCGATCAGCACCTGAACGAGCTGATGCTCGATCTCGCGAATCACGTCCATCATCTTCTTGATCACCTGGCCGGTCAGATCCTGGAAGTCCTGGGCCATCATGATCTCGAGAAGTTCCTTCTGCGTGGCCTGGGCTTTGTCCGGGACATCGGCCAGATAGGTACGTGTTTCCTTGACCAGTTCGCGGGCGTCATCAAGCTCCTTGGGCTCGGCGAACCACTCGGCCCAGCGCTTGTCCAGGTCGACGGCCCGCTCGCTGAGCGAGTCCTGCAACGGCTGGGCGCGATCGATGGCGTTCAACGCCCGCTCCGCCGCCTGCTCGGTCATGTTGGCCACATAGCTGAGGCGATCGCGGGCATCGGGAATGGCCTCTGCCGCCTTCTCGATCTCCTTGTCCAGCCCCAGCTCCCGCATGCTTTCACGCAGCATGCGCGTGAGCTGGCCAATGCGCTGAACCAGGTCTTCGCCCGCGGCGCCCGACGACCGGGCATCGCCCGGCTGCTCGTTTGCGCTCATCTTTCGTCTCCTCGTGCCGGCGAACGCCAGGCGCCCGCCGGTCTCGTCATTTGCCCAGCTTCTCGAAGATCTTGTTCAACTTCTCTTCCAGGGTCGCCGCGGTGAACGGCTTCACCACGTATCCGCTGGCACCTGCCTGGGCTGCGGCGATGATGTTTTCCTTCTTCGCCTCGGCGGTCACCATCAGCACCGGCAGGTCCTTGAGCGCGTCATCGGCCCGGATCTGCTTGAGCATCTCCAAACCATCGAGGTTGGGCATGTTCCAGTCGGACACCACGAACTCGAAGTTGCCGGCACGCAGCTTGGACAGCGCGTCCTGGCCATCTTCGGCCTCCTCGACGTTGGTGTACCCCAGCTCCTTGAGCAGGCTGCGAACGATCCGGCGCATGGTCGGAAAATCATCGACCACCAGAAAGCTCATGTCTTTATCGGCCATCGGAAATCCTCATTGCTTTCGACGATTAAAACTCTTCCCAGTCCCCTTCGGCCACGGCTTCGCGTGATTCCGTCTTGCTGGGCTTGGGTTTGGGGTCCACCGGTGCCGCCTGACGCGACTCACGAGGAGCCGGTAGGCTTGCGGAAGTCGCTGCATGCCGGCCGCCCTGGCTGTCGCGTGAGCTCGGCCGGCTCGCGACCGGGGCGGCATGCTGATCGCTGGCCAGGCAGAAAACTGCCACGGCCCGCTCGAGCCGGTTGGCCTGCTCCTCGAGCGAAGCAGCGGCGGCCGAGGCCTCCTGAACCAGAGAGGCGTTCTGCTGGGTCACCTGATCCATCTGCTCCACGGCGTGGCTGACCTGCTCGATGCCATCGCTCTGCTCCTGGGAGGCCGCCGATATCTCATCCATGATGTCGGTCACCCGACGCACGGACTTGACCACGTCCTGCATGGTGTCGCCGGCATCGCGCACCAGCACCGAACCATCCTTGATCTGGGTGACGGAGTCGGCGATCAGCGACTTGATGTCCTTGGCCGCAGCCGCGCTGCGGCTGGCCAGGTTGCGCACTTCGCCAGCCACCACGGCAAAACCGCGCCCCTGCTCGCCGGCACGCGCCGCCTCCACCGAGGCGTTGAGTGCCAGGATGTTGGTCTGGAAGGCGATGGAGTCGATCATCCCGGTGATGTCGCTGATCTTCTGAGAGCTCTCGGAGATGCCATCCATGGTGGACACCACCCGGTTGACCACCTCACCGCCGCGCTCGGCGGTAGTCGAGGCCTCCTGCGCCAGCCCGCTGGCCTGACGGGCGTTGTCGGCGTTCTGGCGTACCGTGCTGGTCAGTTCCTGCATGCTGGAAGCTGTTTCTTCCAGCGAGGCGGCCTGCTGTTCGGTGCGCGAAGAGAGGTCGGCGTTGCCGCTGGCGATCTCACGGGTTCCCACATGGATGGAGTCGCTGCTGGTACGCACGTCGCCGACGATCCTGATCAGGCTCTGCTGCATGCCGCGCATGGCGTTGAGCAGCCGCCCGGCCTCATTGCGACCGCCTTCGGGAATCCGCGAAGTGAGATCGGCATTGGCGATGGCATCCAGGTTCTCGACCGCCACGTTGAGCGGGCGGATCACCACGGCACGCAGGCCCAGGTAGATCAGCACGACGATCAGCGCCACCGCTGCCATCACTCCCCACTCGACCCAGGCGACCAGTGATGAAAACGCATCGAGTTCCGCCTTGAGCGCATCGCCACGCTCGGAGGCATAACTCATGAACTCGGTCATGGTGGCAGCCTTGGCGGCAACCGGGTCGGCCATCTCTTCACGAAGCGTATTGAAAGCCGTGGAATTCATGGAATCCAGCGCCGCATGCTGCTCGCGCGCCAACTCGAGAACGGCTTGGAACGTCTCTTCGACCCTCGCCCCTAACTCTTCCCCACTTTCGGTACGCGGCACGGCGACGAAATTCCCGAAGTGAACCTCGGCACGGTCCAGCTCATCCAGAGCCGAGGTCAGACGCTCATCGGCTTGACCGCTGCGGCCCAGCATGAACAGGTTAGAGGCCACTTCCAGGTCATAGAGAGCGCCTCTCAGCAAGGCGTCGGCACGGTTGATCTCGTTGAGCTGTTCGACGTTGATCTGCTCTAGGGTATCGATCGTTTCCTGCGATGTCCGGTCAGCAAGGGTCGCAATGACGACGTTGGCGGCAAAAGCCACCAGGAAGAATGCCAGAGCAGCGATGACTGCGGCATGAATGCTCAAATTGCGCAGGAAACGGATCATTTCTTTGACGCCTCGAGTCGATTTCGGGATACGGCCATGTTACGCATTGATACGGTTCGACTAACGGAAAATTGACAGCATCCTTGACGGTATTCCTGCGCTTCCTTTCGCATGGAGCCAGGCGACGTCATACCCGCTGCGCTCGGCCCGAAGCCGCCACCAGCGACATCACGCGCTCGGGAATGTGTTCCAGCGACACCACCTCCTGAGCGCCGCCCATGGCGATCGCTTCGCGCGGCATGCCGAACACCACGCAACTCGCTTCGTCCTGGGCAATGGTCGGCGAACCGGCCTGGCGCATCTCGACCAGCCCTGCCGCGCCGTCCTTGCCCATGCCGGTGAGCAACACGCCTATGGCATTGCGCCCGGCCTGAGTCGCCGCCGAGTGAAACAGCACGTCCACCGAGGGGCGATGTCGATTGACGGGAGGCCCGTCATCGAGACGCGCCACGTAGTTCGCCCCGCTGCGCGACAACTTCAGGTGGTGATCCCCGGGGGCGATATAGGCATGGCCGGGCAGCACCCGCTCGCCGTCCGACGCCTCCTTGACGGTGATGCTGCAGAGCCGATCCAGCCGCTCCGCGAACGACCGGGTAAACCCGCCCGGCATGTGCTGAGTGATCAGAATTGCCGGGCTGTTGGCGGGCAGCGGCTCGAGCACGGCACGAATCGCCTCGGTGCCGCCGGTCGAGGCACCGATGATGATGAGCTTTTCACTGGTGCTGATGGGCGCCTTGAGCCGTGCAGGCGCTGGCGTGTCATGCTTGCGCGCCTGGCGGGGCCGCGACTTGGCCGCCGCACGGATCTTTTCGGCGATGTCGTCGGCATATTCGCGCATGCCATTGCGGATGCCCAGCGACGGCTTGGCGACGAAATCCAGAGCGCCCAGCTCCAGGGCACGCAGGGTGACTTCGGAGCCCGCCTGGGTCAGCGAGGACACCATCAGCACCGGCATGGGCCGCAGCCGCATCAGTCGCTCGAGAAAATCGAGCCCATCCATGCGCGGCATTTCCACGTCCAGCGTCAATACGTCGGGGTTGTGACGCTTGATCAGGTCGCGGGCTACCAGCGGATCGGGTGCCACGGCAACCACTTCCATGTCGGGCTGCTCGTTGATGATCTCGCTGAGCAGGTCGCGAATCAGCGCCGAATCATCGACGCACAGCACCTTGATCGTTGTCGATCCCAAGGCAAGCCTCCTAGTCTGGCGAACCGCTGCCGGCGGTCCGCGGCGATAGCGAACTATTGACCCTATCGGCCAGGGCGGGGTGGAACTTTAACCGCGCCCCTTGGCCAGGGTGTAGACGGTCTGGCCACGCAGCCGGAACACGTCGGTAATGTAGGAGAAGTTCTCCGAGTGCCCGGCAAACAGCAGTCCATCGGGCTTGAGCAACGGCGCGAAGCGTTCGAGAATCCGCGCCTGAGTCTGCTTGTCGAAATAGATCATGATGTTGCGGCAGAAAATGGCATCGAAGGGCCCCTTCACCGGCGGCCATTGCGGCGCCAGCAGGTTGAGCGAATGGAACTCCACCAGGTTCGAGACCTCCGGGCGCAGACGAGCCAGCCCCTCGTGGCGCCCGCGCCCACGCTGGAAGAAGCGCCTGATCCGCTCGGCATCGAGCTTGTTGACCTGCTCCACTGGATAAATGCCGGTACGCGCCCGCTCCAGCGCATCGGTGTCGATGTCGGTGCCCAGCACGAAAGCATTAGACGCCCGCGAACCCAGTGTTTCCATCAGCGTCATGGCGATGGAATAGGGCTCTTCGCCGGTGGATGCCGCCGCACTCCACACCCGCACGGGTTCACGGCGATCTCGCACATGATCGGCAAGCAGCGGAAAGTGATGCGCCTCGCGAAAGAAGGCAGTGAGATTGGTCGTCAAGGCATTGGTGAATGCCTGCCACTCCCGCGCTTCCGGATAGCGTTCGAGACGCGCCAGGTAGTCGCCGAAACGCGTCATGCCATGATGTCTCAGCCGCTTTGCCAGGCGGCTGTAGACCATCTCGCGCTTGTGTTCGGCCAGCACGATGCCCGCCCGCTCATAGATGAGCTGACGAATTCTCGTGAAGTCCGCATCGGTCAGAACGAGGTCACGCTCCAGCTGACCGCCGCTCGACCACTGCCCCGCATCGGAGGCAGAACCTTCCACTGGCTGGGTCAAAACGTTTCCCACTCCTCTTCAGCGGCCGAACTGACAGGGGCCGATCTCGATTGGCGCTTTTCGGGCAGCGGGTCGCGCTGAACCTGGCGCGGTGACTCGGGCCCCGAGGCCCCGCCGGCCTGCCGCCGGGGCGCCGACGCCACGGCGACCACCTGCTCCGCCCCCATGCCGCGCATGCGGAACACCTGCATGTCTTGCGCTAATTCTTCGATCTGGCGCATCAGGTCCTTGGCCGCGGTGGCGGTTTCCTGAACGCGGGACGCGTTCTCCTGGGTCACCTGGTCGAGCTCGCCGATGGCCTGGTTGATCTGGCCGATGCCGTTGCTCTGCTCTTCCGACGCCGCGGTGATCTCGCCAATGATGTCGTTGACGCGGGTCGAGGTTTGCATGACCTCGGACATGGCGCTCTCGACCTGCTGTACCCGGCTCGAGCCGCCTTCGATCTCGCCGTTGGTGCCGTCGATGAGCCCGCGAATCTCCTTGGCGGCGTCGGCGCTGCGACCGGCCAGGCTGCGCACCTCCTCGGCCACCACCGCGAAGCCGCGACCGTGTTCGCCGGCCCGCGCCGCCTCCACCGAGGCGTTCAGTGCCAGGATGTTGGTCTGGAAGGCGATGCCATCGATGACTCCGATGATGTCCTTCATCTTCTGCGAACTGGCGGTGATCCGCTCCATGCTGGACACGACTTCCTGCATCAAATCCCCGGTGTCGCGCATGCGATTGGCGTTGTCCATGGCCAGGCCGCTCGCTTGCCGGGCATTGTCGCTGTTCTGCTGCACCGTGGTGGTCATCTCCTCCATGCTGGAGGCGGTCTGCTGCAACGACGAGGCCTGCTGCTCGGTGCGTGAGGCCAGTCCCTCGTTGCCATCGGCGATGGAGCGGCTGGCAGGCCCCACCACATCGACTCCGCGCTTGACACCCAGGGTGGTGTTGTAGAGGCTGCGACGCATGATGCCGAGGGTGTCCATGAGCCGGCCGAACTCGTCATCCTTCAGCTTGGGCACCACGGTGGCCAGGTTGCCCGAGGCGATCTGCAGGGCGATGTTTCTGGCCCGCTGTAACGGCCGGTTGATGGCGCGCATGATCCAGGCACCGAAGGCGATCAGTACCACGAGCCCGATGACCAGGAAAACGGCCTGGCCGATCAGCATCTGACGCTGGCCCGCCTCTGCCGCTGCGGACATATCAAACGCAGCCTGGCGCTTCTGCTCGATCAGCTCGTTGACCATGCCGGAAAGCTCGCGCCCCTGCTCGCGCAGAGGTGCGATGTCATTATTGAGGGCCGTGAAGGTATCCATGGAGTCTTCGGAGGCCAGCGCATCGCGAATGTTAGTGAGGCTCTCGTCGACGTAGCGAGTGAACGCCTCCCCGAACTCATCGGCCAGCGGCGTGGCATTGACATCACGATCGCGATACTCGCCCCACAGTTCACGCAGGCGTACTGCAATCTCGCTCAGGCTCTCGGCATGCGTCTCGCGTTCGGACAGGATCTCCATGCGGTCCTGCCCGCCGACCTCCTGGTGCGCCTGGGAAACCAACTGATCGATCTGCTGCAGGCGAATCACGTCCTGCAAACCGTCGCGATTGAGTTCGTCGACGCGCTCGCCGGAAACCTGCAGGCCGAACAGACCGACACCGCTGCTCGCCACCAGCAGCAGCAGCGGTACCAGGGTCATCATCACCAGCTTGGCACGCACGCTGCCCAAGTTGAGCCGTGCCCACCAGCCAGCCAGACCGCCACGGGTCACTCGGCCATTGCGAACCGTCAGGCCGTGGCCCTTGCCTTCGCGCAGCCGCGCGTACTGCTTTTCGGCTCGCTGGACGGCCTCGGGATCGGCATTGACACGCACCGAGGTATAGCCCAGACATTCGCCATCTTCGATGATCGGCGTCACCGTGGCCTGCACCCAGTAGTGATCGCCATTCTTGCAGCGATTCTTGACCAGCCCTTGCCAGCTATCGCCGTTCTGCAAAGTGGTCCATAAGTCCTCGAACACCTGCGGCGGCATGTCGGGGTGGCGGATGATGTTGTGGGGCGATCCGTACAACTCGTCCCAACTGAAGCCGCTGACCTCCACGAAATGGCTGTTGGCATAGGTGATCCGGCCCTTGAGGTCGGTTCTCGAGATCAACAGTGCTTCGCTGTCGAGCCGGTACTCCCGCTGGGTGACGGGCTGGTTATTGCGCATGGACCCTCCTGTTCTTCTTGCGCCGGACTCCCTGCCACATCAAGGGATAGTGATCACAAGCGCGATCACGTCAGGGGGGAGTCGCATTCTCGTTGTTGTCAGTCATGCATTGGCCACGCCAAGACGCAGCCGGACGGTGGGTTAGAACGACGCCCACTCTTCTTCGTCTTCCTGCACCTGGTTGCTGCGCCGTGACGCAGGCAATGCCGGCGCTTCGCCCGATGCCGGGGCGCTGCTCGTCCCCTTGGCCGGGGGCTTGGGGTCGACATCGGCGAGTGGCTTGGCACGACCTTGCGAATGCCTTCCGCCGGCCGTCTCCCCGGCCAAGCGGAAGTTGAAGACTGCCTCGTGCAGGCGTGCTGCCTCGGCCTCGAGCTGGGTGGCGGCGCTGGCCGCCTGCTGCACGAGAGCGGCGTTCTGCTGGGTCACCTCGTCCATCTGGGTGACGGCCTGGTTGACCTGTCCGATGCCATTGCTCTGCTCCTGCGAGGCGGAGGCGATCTCATCCATGATGTCGCTGACCCGCTGCACGGCCTGCACGATCTCGGTCATGGTCTTGCCTGCGGTGTCGACCCGCTGGGTGCCGGCATCGACGCGCTTGAGGGAGGTCTCGATGAGCTCGCGGATTTCCCCCGCGGCGGTACCGCTGCGACCGGCGAGGTTGCGCACTTCCTGAGCGACCACGGCGAAACCACGCCCGTGCTCGCCGGCCCGTGCCGCCTCCACCGAGGCGTTGAGCGCCAGAATGTTGGTCTGGAAGGCAATGTTGTCGATCACCTCGATGATGTCCGACATCTTGTGCGAGCTTTCATTGATCTCGTGCATGGTGGTAACGACATCACCCACCACCTCGCCGCCTTGTTCGGCAGTGCGCGTGGCCTCGGCGGCAAGCTGGCTGGCCTGGCGGGCATTGTCGGCGTTGTGCTCCACCGTGGAGGCGAGCTGCTCCATGCTCGACGCGGTCTCGGCCAGCGAAGCCGCCTGCTGCTCGGTACGCGAAGACAGCTCGTTGTTGCCCTGAGCGATGTCCTGGGCGCCGTGATAGATCCCCTCGCCGCTGCGACGCACCGTTCCCACAGTTGCCGAGAGGCCGTCCTGCATGTGCTTCAGCGAGTTGAACAGCCGCCCGATTTCGTTGTTGCCCCGCTGCTCCACGGGCTGGGAGAGATCGCCTTGAGCCAGGCCCTCGAAGTACCCGACCAGACGTGCCAGCGGCTTGAGCACGTTGACGGTAATGCCCCACATCACGATCGCCATCACCACGGCTGAACCCGCCAGGATGACGATGATACCCAGGCGCATCCAACCGGCCAGGCTCTCGTAGGATTGCGACAACGCCAGGCCGCTCTCTCCCGCCTGGGGCGCGATATCGGCGACGGCATTGGTGCCGATGTGAAGGGCATACAGCCCCAGGCCGCTGAGGAGCACGATGACGCCGGCGAAGAACACCAGCACCAGACTCCAGCTGACCCGCACGGTCATGTTGTCGAGAAGCTTCACGTCATTCCCTCATGATCGACAGGCACGCAGCCTGATGGTTGTGGTCCGTCGACCGGCCGCGCTGGGGCGGCCGGCACCGTCATGCTTCACGCCTCTGCCGGTTCGCGACGCTCTCCCCAGGCATCCTCGTCACGCCCGTATGCAGGCGCAGGCAAGGATTGCGGCCTCGGATCGGCCGTCGACAGAGCCATGCCGTCGACGCGGAAATGCGCTACCTGCTGGGTCAGACGCCGGCTCTGCTCACTGAGGCGTTGCGCGGCATTGTTGCTGCTCTGCACCAGGCCCGAGTTCTGCTGGGTCATCTGGTCCATCTGAGTGACGGCCTGATTGACCTGTTCGATGCCGCTGCTCTGCTCCACCGAAGCCGAAGATATCTCGGCGACCAGGGTGCTGAGCTGGGTGATGTCGCGCACCATGCCGTGAATGACTTCGCCCGTCTCGCGCACCAACTGACTGCCGTTGGTGACCTGGCTGTCCGACTTCTCGATCAGCGTCTTGATCTCCTGGGCGGCCTCGGAACTGCGACTCGCGAGCTTGCGAACCTCCTCGGCCACCACTGCGAAGCCGCGGCCGTGCTCACCGGCGCGTGCCGCCTCCACCGAGGCATTGAGCGCCAGGATGTTGGTCTGGAAAGCAATGGATTCGATGGTGTCGACGATGCTGGTCATCTGCACGGCGCTGTCGTTGATGCTCGACATCGCCTCGATGACGTTCTCCATCGCCTCGCTACCACGCTGGGCGCTCTTTTCGGTCTTGCCGGCAAGGTCACGGGCCTGATCGGCATTGTCGGCATTCTGCTTCACCGTCTGGGTGAGCTGCTCCATGCTCGACGCCGTCTCGGCCAGGGAGGCGGCCTGCTCTTCGGTGCGGGTAGCCAGCTCATCGTTGACCGAAACGATGCTTTCGACTTCCTGGTCGACTTCGTGAGCGCGGCGATTGATCTCGCCGATGGTACCCGCCAGCGAACCGCGCATGCGGTTGATGTGGTAGAGCAAGCTGCTGTCGTCACCCTTGCGCAGTTGCACTTCCGGCGTCAGGTCGCCGTCGGCGATATGGCCCACGAATTCGGCCGCGGTGCGCGGTTCGCCGCCCAGCCGACGAGCGATGTCGCGGAACACGCTGCCGATCATCAGCGTGATTGGAAGCCCCACGATCAACAGGGGTACCAGGCTCCAGGCCAGCTTGGAGACGAAAGCGGCGTTGATGTCATTGACATAGACGCCGGTTCCCACGACCCACCCCCAATCGGCATGGTACTGGTGAAATGAGGTCTTCGTGGCGAGTTCGTCGTCTTCGTCCGCGTGAGCCCACAGGTAGCTGACGAAGCCGTCGTCGTTGTGCACCGAGTCAACGAATTCGCGAAACAGGAAGCGGTCCTCATCGTTCTGGAAGTCGCCCAGATTGGTACCCACCGGCAAGCGCGGGTGGGCCCACAGGTCGTAGTCTTCGTCGAAGACGTAAATGTAGCCGCGCCCTTCATCGTAGGTCATGCTGCTGATGACCTCTGCCACCTGGCTCTTGGCTTCCTCCTCATCGAGCTCGCCGTCCTCCACGCGCTGGGCATACCCTTCGATGGCATTCATGGCCATGTCGGTGTAGTCGCTCAATGCACTCCGGCGCTCCTCGACCATGATCTGGCGATTCTCCCAGGCGCCCCAGGCGACCAGCACGATCATTGCCAACCAGATGAAGGCGAACGACCCCCACAGCTTTTGCATCGTGGTCAGTTTCAACTTGCAACCCCCTGTTTCCAAACGGCTCACTGGCGTTATTGTATAGATGCCGGGGCATCGAAGAATTGACCCCGGCCAAGTCTCACTCGGCAACCTTCTCGACCAGGGCCATTTCGTCGCTGGTGAGCAGCTTGTCGATGTCGACGATCACCAGCATGCGATCCTCCAAGCTGCCCAGGCCGCTCAGGAAGTCGGAAGAGAGGGTGACGCCGAACTCGGGAGCCGGCTTGATCTGATCCGGCGACAGGGTCATCACGTCGGAGACGCCGTCGACCACGATCCCCACGATACGGTCCTCGACGTTGACCACGATGACCACCGTCTGGCCGCCGTACTCGACCTTCTCGAGATTGAACTTGATGCGCAGATCGACGATCGGCACGATCACGCCGCGCAGGTTGGTCACCCCCTTGATGAACTCCGGGGTGTTGGCGATGCGGGTGACGTTTTCGTAGCCGCGGATCTCCTGCACCTTGAGGATGTCGATGGCGTACTCCTCGTCGCCCAGCGAGAACACCAGGAACTCGCTGTTCTGCGCTTCCGCCGCGGCCAGCGCTACATCGGTCGTCTGGTTCATGATGACGTCTCCATCTCATTGTCGGTTACGGATTCGAGCGAGCGGTCGGCGTGCTTGGGCCGACGCGCTTCTTTCTTTTGACGGCTAAGCCGGTGCAGCCCGGTGATATCGAGTATCAGCGCCACGCTGCCGTCACCCAGGATGGTGGCGGCGGAGACGCCCGGCACCTTGCGATAGTTGGTCTCGAGATTCTTGACGACGACCTGCTGCTGGCCAACCAGGTCGTCCACCAGCAACGCATAGCGACGCCCCTCGCCCTGCACGATCACCGCGATGGTTTCGGTCAACTCGGTACGGGCGTCGGCGACATCGAGCGCCTCATGCACCGCGACCACCGGCAGATACTCGTCGCGCACCTTGAGCACCACGTCGTCACCTGCCATGGCATAGATATCCTCCTTGGCCGGTTGCAGCGACTCCAGCACCGCCGACAGCGGCAGGATGAACATCTCGCTGCCGACCTTGATCGACATGCCGTCGAGGATCGCCAGGGTCAGCGGCAGCACGATGCGAATGGTGGTACCTTCCCCTGGCTTGGAGGTGATCTGCACGCTGCCGCCCATGCCCTGGATGTTGCGCTTGACCACATCCATGCCGACACCGCGGCCGGAGACATCGGTGACCTCCTTGGCGGTGGAGAAGCCCGGGGCGAAGATCAGCTGCCAAACGTCGTCGTCGCTCATGGTATCGGAGACGTTGAGGCCGCTCTCGCGAGCCTTGTCGAGCAGCTTCTCACGGTTGAGGCCGGCACCGTCGTCGATGACCTCGATGATGATATTGCCGCCCTGGTGCTTGGCCGACAGGGTGAGCTTGCCGGTTCGCGGCTTGCCGGCCGCCTCGCGCACCTCGGGGGGCTCGATGCCATGATCAAGGCTGTTGCGAACGAGGTGGGTGAGCGGATCGATGATGCGTTCGGTCAGGCTCTTGTCGAGCTCGGTGGCAGCCCCCTCGGTGACCAGCTCGATCTCCTTGTCGAGCTTGCTGGCGGTTTCGCGAACCACCCGTGGAAAGCGACTGAACACGAAGTCCATGGGAATCATGCGGATCGACATCACCGACTCCTGCAGATCCCGCGCATTGCGCTGCAGCAGGCTCATGCCGTTGACCAGGTTGCCGTTGGCCGGGCCTTCCAGCTCGCTGACGGTCTGGTCGAGCATCGACTGGGTGATGATCAGCTCGCCCACCAGATTGATGATCTGATCCACCTTGTCGACGGAAACGCGAATCGAGGTCGACTCGCTGCCGGCCTTGGCCTTGGGCTTCGCCTTGGACTTGTCGGCGGGCTTGGGCTTGTCACCACCCTTCGACTCCGTCGCCTTCGGCTTGTCGGAAGCGACGGCAGCCTTCTCCGGCTCGGCAGCCGGCTTGGCCTGCTCTTGCTCAGCCGTTCCCTCATCGCTGGCGGCATCGGCCGTGGTCGCCGGCTCGCCTTGCTCGGCCTGCTCCCCCGGCGCACGAATCTCGAGCTGATCGGCATCGATGATGAAGCACATCACGGCCTCGATGTCGTCATCGCTGACCGTGGACTCCATCACCACTTCGTAGCGCTTTTCATCGCCGTGGTGCTCGACGACCTCGCCGAGCTGGCCCAACTCTTCAACCAGAAGCTCACGATCCTTTTCGCCCACACCGAGTAGAGCGACCACCCGACGTCCGTCATTCGCGGCCCCCGCACCGGCGGCTGGATCACCACTCGGCTCGGCGTCGGCTTCGGGCTCGGCAGGCTGGCTGGGTGGCTCGCTCTTGGCTCCGCCATCGGGCTGAGGCATGTCGCCGCCGGCCGCCTCCAACCCCTTGCCGATCTCCTCCAGGGCCATCTGCTGCAGGGTCTTGCAGATACGTTCGAAGGCCTCCTGATCGGGCTCGTCGCCGTTACGGTAGGCGTCCAGCTGATCGTTGAGCATGTCCTTGGTTTCCAGAAAGGTATCGACGATGTCCCGCCGCAGAGCCATCTCGCCGTTGCGTGCGTGGTCCAGCAGGTTCTCGAACAGATGGGTGGTCTTCTGCAGCACATCGAAACCGAAGGTGCCGGCTCCGCCCTTGATGGAGTGTGCCGCACGGAAGATGGCATTGAGCTGCTCCGAATCCGGATCGTCTACGTCCAGCTCCAGAAGGTGGCGTTCCATGTCGGCCAACAGCTCCTCGGCCTCCTCGAAGAAAGTCTCATAGAAGTCCGTGATATCCATGCGCAGTCCCACCTGGTTTCAGTTGATATCCAAGCCGACTCACTCGCTACCAAGCGAGCGGCTAAGGCTTTCCGTGAATTGTCGTACCGGCGCGAGGTTCACATCGCCGCCAAGTGGCGCGTCCTGTCGGCGACTCATCGGGCTCGGCATGCCGGGCCCGTTCAGCACGCCCGGATTGCGAATCCGCTCCGCCACTTCGGGCAGCAGTACGAGCAGCTCGATGCGCCGGTTGATCGGATCGAAAGGCTCCGTGTCCGGCATCGGCACGCGGTCCGCAAAGCCGGAAACCCGCAGCAACTTGGCCGACTCCAGCCCGCCTTCCACCAGCTCGCGACGCGAAGCATTGGCACGGTCGGTGGAGAGCTCCCAGTTGCTGTAGCCCCGATATCCGTTCAGGTAGGCGAGGCTGTCGGTGTGCCCGCTGATGCTGAGCTGGTTCGGCAATTCGTTGATCAACGGAGCCATCGCCCGCAACAGGTCGCGCATATAGGACTCCACGCGGGCGCTGCCCAGATCGAACATCGGCCGCTGTTCGGTGTCGAGCAACTGGATGCGCAGCCCCTCCGGCGTGAGATCGAAGCGCATCTGGTCGCGCAGTTGGCGCAGGTCCGGATCCTGTTCGATCACCGCCTCGATGCGCCGCTGAAGATCCATGAAGAAGCGGCGTTGCTCCTCGCTGGGGCGCGTGCGTTCCTGAGTATCGATGCGCGCCCGTTCGCCATCGCTGTGCGCCGGATCCGGTCCGCCGCCGGGAATCACCTGAGTGCTGCCGGAGCGCTCGCCGCCGGTGACGGCATTGATTAGTGGCGTGCTGAAGTACTCCGCCACCCCTTCGCGCTGCTCCTCGGTAGCCACCGAGAGAATCCACATGACCAGAAACAGAGCCATCAGCGCCGTCATGAAGTCGGCCAGAGCGATCTTCCAGCTGCCGCCATGATGGGTGTGAACGACCTTCTTGCGGCGAATGATGATGGGCCGCTTGCCTGAGTTCTCGCTCATTCGACCGTGGCACCCGCCTTGGCATTGCGTACATACTCTTCCAGCTCACTGAATCCGGGGCGCTCCGTGCTGTGCAGTGCCTTACGGCCGAACTCCACCGCCAGCTGCGGGGCATAACCGTGCAGGCTGGCCAACAGAGTCACGCGTATGCACTGCAGCATCTTCTCCGCTTCCTTGGCCTGGCGGTCAAGACTGGAAGCCACCGGATTGATAAAACCGTAGCCAAGCAGAATGCCGAGGAAGGTACCCACCAGAGCATGGGCGATCATCACGCCCATCTCATCCGGGCCGGCATCGGCACTGCTCAGCGCTTTGACCACCCCCATGACCGCCGCCACGATACCGAAGGCCGGCATGGCATCGCCCACCTTGGCGATGGCATCGATGGGAATGTGCGCCTCCTGCTCGAAGGCCTCGATCTCGTGCAGCATGAGCTCGTCGATTTCCATCGGATCCATGCCGCCGCTGACCATCAGACGCAGGTAGTCGGTCAGGAAATTCATCAACATCGGATCACCGTTCACCTTGGGGTGCTCCTGGAACAGCGCACTCTGCTGGGGGTCGTCGATGTCGCGTTCGATGCCGAGCATCCCCTCGCGGCGTACCTTGCTGAGCAGCTTGAACTGCACCGCTAGCAGCTCCATGTACATTTCCTTGTTGTACTTCTTGGTGCGGCGCAGCTTGGGAAATATCTTGAACGTCGCCTTGAGCGCCTTGCCGTTGTTGGCCGCGATGAATGCACCCACCCCAGCGCCGCCTATCATCAGCAGCTCCGTGGGCTGGTAAAGCGGCCCTAGATGGCCACCAGCGAGTACATAGCCGCCGAACACACAGAGTATGACGACGACGTAGCCAATCAGAATCAGCACAACCGGTATCCTTTGTCAGGGATGCGTCTTGATGTC
This sequence comes from Pseudomonadota bacterium, assembly GCA_051749645.1. GTDB lineage: Bacteria > Pseudomonadota > Gammaproteobacteria > Pseudomonadales > Halomonadaceae > Halomonas. The sequence continues at coordinate 108,134 of JBNJIT010000007.1, read as the reverse complement.
ATAGGGGTGTATCGGCCACTGTCATCATGACTTGAGCCGCAGCCACAAAAAAATAGCCGCTCAGCGAGCGCCGCCCCGGCAGAGCCTACCGGGGCGGAAACGTCAACGAGACTGGGGGCGGAGCAAGCGCTCCCGCCTGCGACTTATCCGGAGGCTACCGTCAGCGAATCGACCGCTGCCTGGGCAGCTTCACGTTCGCGGCGCTTGCGGGTCTTGCCGGCACGCGATGGCGGCATGCAGATGCCACAGACATAATCGTGGTCCGGCGAGTGAGCGTGGACCACGTAACGTCCGGCGCACTGCGTGCATGACGACAACTGCAGCTGGTCGCTCTCGAAGAATCGCACCAGGGTCCAGGCCCGGGTCAGCCCCAGTACCGGCTCCACGTCATCGATGCGCACCTGTTCGCCATACAGGCGATAAGCCGTCACGAAGGCCGGCATGCGTTCGCAGCCCTGCTCAGTGCGAAGCCGCTCATAGATGTTGTAGAACAGCGAGGCATGCACGTTCGGCAGCCAGGTGATGAACCAATCGGTGGAGAACGGCAGCATGCCCTTGGGCGGCGACATGCCGCGCACCTCCTTGAACAGCCGTATCAAGCGCGCCCGGCTGAGATCGGTCTCGGTTTCCAGCACCTGAAGGCGCGCACCGAGTTCGATCAACTCGATGGCCAGCTGCACCTGCTGCATCTCCACAACGAGGCTCTTCTGACTCATCCTTCACCTCCCGCCAGCGGCGACACATTCCCCTGACCGGCCATCAACAGCGCGGCATGGAACCGCGACAGGCCATTGTCTCGAGGGTTGTCCACCACCTGGCGCAGGCGTTCCGCGGCCTCGTGACCGAAATGGCACAGCAGCTGATTGGTGCGTGACAGCGTGGTGAGCTGAGCGGCGTTCAACGAAGCGATCAGGTCGGCCATGTCGTCATCGATCTTGAGACGAAACATCGCCGCCGAACGATCCTCGTTCAACAGCCGCTGGGCGAGCAACAGATAGGCAAGGTTGAGATCCTGTATCTCATCCAGGTGATCAGTCGTTTGCATAAGTTTCCCTGCACGTGATATCGCGCGTCGTTTTTATCTAACACTTTCTTCTGATTCGAAGCCCAGCAAGCATGACGCATCCCGTTAAAAGCCGGAATAACTGCCATGCAGCATGGCCTATTCAGAGTATGGGGATTGTGCCGCGTTGCCAAGGGGGTTGGCTACTCGCCAAAAGGTGGGTAAAGGCCAAGCATGCCATGACATGGATCAAATGTTCGCGATATCGGGATAACCGTTTGGTCAAAAAGCACTATATGAAACGGCGGGAGGGTTGACAGGGTTAGCACGAGCAAAAAGAAACGCATTAAACTACAAAAAAATACACTTCATGACGATTCTGGTGGCACCGTATCCGACAGCTCGTACACCCACACTAGGATTTCGGCAATGACTTGATAAAGCGCCGGGGGAATACGCTCATCCAGGTCGAGCCCCATCAGCAGGGAAACCAGTTCGGGGGCATCATGCACATAGATTCCTTGACGCCGGGCTTCGCTCAGGATGCGCTCGGCCATGTCGCCGTACCCCTTCGCCAGTACCCGCGGGGCATCATCGCCGTCACGGTAGGCCAGCGCCACGGCCTGGCGACGCGGTGTATTTCGCGAGTCAACCATCGTCGCCCTCCCCGCCCACAAGCCGGGTATCGATCAGCGCCTCTTCCAGCCCGGCTGCCAGCAGCCGTTCCTGAAGCCGAGACACCCCGGAGCGAAGGCTCGACAGCGCCGCCTCATCGGCGGAGCGAAGCTCGATGCGCACCTGGGTTTCCCGCAACCACAGCGCGACTTTTATCTCACCCAGCCGCGGCACCTCGAGACGCAGTTCGGAATGCCAGGTCTGCTCTTCCTCGCCATCGTCGTTGCGCTCCTGGTCCTCGCCCTGCCCCTCGCGTTGCGCGGAAGCAGGAATCTGCACCATCAACGCCATGAAGATGCCCGACCAGACGTCTCCCTCCCAGCGCAGTACGGGAGACACCAGCATCTCGAGTTGATGGCGCACCAGACCTTGCAGACTTTCATGAACCGGCTGCTCGGCAACGCCGCCACGTACCTGCTGCGCCGCCGGCTCGGTGGTGTCGCGAACGCTTGCCACCTCGGCTCCCGGCATGGCCGGCTGAGGCTGAGGTGCGCTGCGGGGCACCGCCGCCCCCCCGGCGGCCGCCCCCCCGGCGGCCGCCTCGCGGCCCGGCAGTAGCGCCCCGGTAGCGGCATAGGAACCAGCCGCCTGGGCCGCCCCCTTGTTGGCCGTTTGCGACGTCCCCATCATGCCGGTCGCATCGGGCATGGGCTGAGGCGCCTGTGTGCCGCGTGGGGTCGACGCCTCGCCCCCCTGCCCGCCAGCTCCCGTTGCCAGCGTAGCGGCTTGCCCCGCTTGGCGTACGGCATTGGCCGACGCCGCTGCCTGAGCCGCACTCGCCGCCTGATTGGCCGCTCCCGCCTGAGCAGGCTGGTTAACCGCCCCTGCCTGAGCCGACTGGTTGGCTGCCCCAAGCTGAGCGCCACCTTGTCCCGTGGTGCTGGCCAGCGGAGCGCGGGCCAGAGCCTGACCCGCCGTCGTGGCTGCCGGAGTGAACTGCAGGGTACGCATCATCTGCGGTTCGCGTTGCAATTGCTGGCGACTCATCTCGCCGCGGTACCAACGGGACAGATGCGCTTCATAGAAGAGCCCGCTATCGCGCACGCCGCTCTGCAAACGTTGCGCCAGCTCCGTGGCATTCGGGGGATCATTGGCGCCCATCAGCGGCACCTGGGTGCTCAGCACGGAAGGCGGCGCCGGAAAGCGCAGCAGGACATCGGCAATGGTGCGCGCCGATGCGCTGAAATGGGTCTGGAAGGAGGCCTGCCGAGTGGCCTCGGCAAGGGGCAAGCGTTGACTGGGCGCTTCACCGCGATGCGGTGTCGGCGAAAGACCGGTGAGTGGAGCACCGCTCGGACGTCGGCCATCGAGACGAGAATCGCTGTGCAGAGCACGCGGTCCCTCCCCCGGATCGACCGAGCGCACCGGCTCGTTGAGATCCCGCGGCGGCTGCACGTCGACACGCTTGCCGAGCACCTGGTGCAGCAGGGTATCGAGAAGCGGATTGATGCCGCTCACGCCGGCCCCTGATCGAAACCGTCACCCAAAGACGCGCCCTGCCGACCGTAGGTACGCTGCAGGTCACGCTGGCGTCGCGAGCTATCGATGAGCTGACCCAGCTCGTCCCGGCGCGCCACCAGATGCCGGCGAATCGCCAAGTCATCGGCGAGAATCGCCTCCAGCAGCTCGGCCTTGTGCGCGGCATGCCCCGCGGGGAGCTCGCTCGCGGCATCCAGCGCCTTGATGCGATCCACCTGCTCCAGATAGCTCTGCTGACGCTCGATGAGCTCGCCCCAGTCTGCCTCTGCAGCCAGGGCCAGCATCTCGGCCACCAGGGAGCGAAGCCGCCGATAGGCGCCAATCACCGCGTCGGGGCCACTCGCTTCGCTCATGGTCATCTCAGCTCTGCGCTTCGGCCGTGCCGATCTCACGCCATGCCGACGCGATATCGTCCAGCAGCCGCTCGGCCTGATTGAGGCTCTCCACGTCGTTGTGGAGGTTGGCCGAGAGCAGCAAACGCGCGATGTAGTCGTAAAGCGAGGCGAGCCGCTCGGCGATCTCGCCGCCTTTCTCGATGTCCAGCGCGGCCGCCAGCCCACTGTTGACGATCTCGAGGGCCTTGGAAATGGACTTGCCCTTCTCGCCTGTGTTGCCGGCTTCGATATGGATGCGTGCCGCTCGGATCGCGCCAAGCGCACCGTCGAACAGCATCACGATCAGCCGATGCGGATTGGCCGACATCGTGGCGCTCTCGACCCCCACTCTGGCATAGGCACCGGCGCCACGCCCGTAGGCGGTAGCTCCTCGCGTGGAACTCATGGTGGACTCCTCTATCGATTCGCCCCCACCTCGACCCAATCGTCATGGGCAGGGAAAGCAGGCAATCAGTCTGACAAACTTTCGCTGGCAATGTGCCGGGAATAAAGGCCATCGTCTGCGTTCATTTCCTATGATCGGCCCACCACGCCACAACTTTAGCCCTTGGCAGGCGTTTCACACTCGCTTCAGGTAGAAACGGGCACTTCCTCCACGGGCTCGCCAAGCTGGCCGACGACGTCGCCGCGAATCACCCGCCCCAGCGCCTCGCCGGGGGGCTCGATGCGCCCGGTGAGCTGTACCTGAAAAGGGCGTTTTTGAGCGTCCAGGCGCTGTATCCAGCCCAGCTCCCCGCCCTTGAACCGCACCAGCGAGCCCACCGGGCGCAGTCCGAAGCACTGGATGTAGCGCTTGACCCAGCGCGGGTCGAATGCCCCCGGTTCCTTGAGCAGATGGCGGTAGACGCTGTCGATGGGCCAGGCCGGACGGTCGGCCCGGTCGCGGCGCATGGCATCCACCACATCGACGACGGCGCTCATCCGCGCCAGTTCATGCAACTGGTCGCTGGCCAGCCCGCCCGGGTAGCCGCTGCCGTCCAGCCGCTCGTTGATGCCGCCCACCACGGAGCGTGCCACGCTCGCCGAAAGCCAATGACACGTGCTGAGCCCCTCGAGGACCGTCGCCACATGGGGTTGGAGCTGGGCACGCTCGTCGCTACCGAAGGATTTCGCCTCCAGCAGCGCCCTGGGCAGCAGCCCCTTGCCGAGGTCGTGCACCATGGCGCTGGCGGCCATCGCCTTGCGCACATCGCGCGGCACGCTGGTACTACCGGCCAACGCCAGAAGGTGTACCGCCACGGCCAAGCCATGACGCACCAGCAACGGCTCGCGATACAGGCAGCGCGTGGCGAACAGCAGCGCCTCGGCATCTTCGTCGGCCAGCAACAGCAAACGGTCGGCATGCCGAGAGAGCTGCACGGAGTCGATGTGTCCCTCCTGCTGGAGCTCCAGCAGCTGGGCATCCAGATAGCCCGCCACCCGCGCCAGGCGGCGCGCCATGGGTGTGGGATAGTCGAGCAGGTTACGACGCCCCACTGCCGGCGGCGAGGCAGACTGAGCCTGAAACAGCAGCGATGGCAGCCGCCCGTTGTCCCCGTCTCCGGCGCTGCGCGTCGCTTCCCGCTCGATCTCGCGGACGAAATACCACAGCTTGCGCTCCTGCTCGCCGGTGACCGCTTCGAAACGAAAGCCCACCCGCAGTGCCTGGCGCTCGGGGTCGGACGCCTGGTGACGGGGCGACCCCTTCATCGTGAAGTGGGTACCGTCGGGAAAACAGAGCTCGATTTCCAGTGGATGGGCGGATGACGCCAGCAGCGAAGCCACCGATGCCGGTAGCTCCAGTTGACAGCCTTCCAGGGAAAGATCCTTGAGGTCTCCCTGGGCCGAGGCGTCGTCATCACCGCGCAGAATGGCGCCCACCTCCATGCCCAGACGCAAGCGCGCACGGAACGACTCTCGGCGCTGCAGCTCCTCGAGGTAGAGCGGATAATCGCACGTGCAGACGACGCGATCGCCGCTGACACTGCAGCTCTCCGCCTTGAGCATGGGAGTGCGCACCATCTTGCCGTCGATCTGCCCCAGCAGGCGGAAGCCCAGGCCGCGTTTGAGCTGACTGGTCACCTCGCGGATGGCGGTAATATCGAGCAGCAGCGACTCACCCACCACCTGCTCGGTCAGCAGCACCGGCTGCGGGCTGCTCGCCGGCTTGTCGAGCAGCAGCGACGCCCCGCCTGGCTCGATCAGTTGATCGAGCAGCGATTCGACCGCCGCCGGACTGGTGATGCGTGTGAAATCGTCTTGCGCCTGCGCCATCCTTGCCTCATCCCCAGCGGGCCGACATGCGCGACCCGAAACCACAAACCGTCGACGGGCGCCTCAACGCAACCGCCACCAAGAGGCGTTCAGTCGCCAGTGGTCACCTATCGGCCGAAGCCTGGCGATCTTTAGCGCCAGACGCCATGTCACGGTCGACGAGATAGCCGCGCAACTGAGCCAGCGGCATCGGGCGGGCAAAATGGAAACCCTGGAAGATATCGCAGCCGTGATTCCGGAGGTAGGTAGCCTGAGCCGCCTCCTCGATGCCCTCGGCCACCACCGCCAGGCCCAGATGGTGAGCCATGGAGATCACACCCTGCACGATGGCGCTGTCATGGGCGCTGCGCGTCACGTCGCGCACGAAGCTGCGGTCGATCTTGATCTTGCCGATGGGCAGCACCTTGAGATAACTCAAGCTGGAGAAACCGGTGCCGAAGTCGTCGATGGACACTTCCACCCCCATCTCGCGCAGCAGACGCAGGGTCTCGATGGCGGTGGCCGTATCATTCATGAGGATGCCTTCGGTCAACTCCAGCTCCAGATACTCCGCTCCCAGCCCGGTTTCCAGCAGGGCTTGCTTGAGGTTGCCAAGGAAATTGGGGCGGTGAAACTGCAGCGGCGAGAGGTTCACCGAGACGCGGAAGCGTCCCAGCCCATCGCGAGCCAACTCGCACATGTCGCGGCACGCCTGACGCAACACCCACTCGCTGATCGGCACGATCTGCCCGGTCTCTTCGGCAAGGGGGATGAACAGCCCCGGCGACAGGTAGCCGCGCACCGGATGCTTCCAGCGCACCAGCGCCTCGAATCCTACCACGCTGTCATCGCGGGCAGCGATCAAGGGCTGATAGTGCAGCTCGAAGTTACCGCACTCGATGGCCTCCTGCAGTTCGTTACGCAGTGCCATGCGTGTGCTCACTTCATCGTTGATTTCACCCGTGAAGCACTGCCAGACGTTGCGCCCCTTCTGCTTGGCGCGATACATCGCCATGTCGGCCTGCTGAATGAGCTCCACGGGACTGTTGAGGTCGTCGGTGAGGAAGGCCACGCCCACGCTGGCGCCCAGGTAGAGCTCATGATCGCCCACGCGATAGGCGCGCCCCACGCGAGCCAGCACGCGCTCGGCCAGGTTCAGGGCGTCTTCATCCTGCTTGATGCCCGGCAACAGAATGACGAACTCATCGCTGCCGAAGCGCGCCAGAGTATCGCCGGGAGCGAGTTCGTCGCTCAGGCGCTTGGCCACCTGTACCAGCACCTGGTCGCCCACCTCATGGCCGAGACTGTCGTTGATCGGCTTGAAGTCGTCGAGATCGATGAACAGCACCGCCAACCGAGCCCCCTGGCGTCGCGCCAGCATCACGTCGTGAGTGAGGTGATCCTCGAACAGCGAGCGGTTGGCCAGGCCGGTGAGCGCGTCATGGCTGGAATGATAAGCCAGTTTGGCCTCGTAGGCCTTGTGCTGCGAAATGTCGTGCTGCACGCCGACGAAATGCGTCACGGTACCGGCACCGTCGCGCACCGGCGCCATGAAGAGATTGTTCCAGAACGGCGTGCCATCCTTGCGGTAGTTGAGCAAGGTCACGCTCACCTCACGACACTCGACCAGCGCCTGGCGCAGTTCGGCGAGCGCCTGCTCGTCGGTATCGCTGCCCTGCAGGAAGCGACAGTTGCGCCCCAGCACTTCGTCGCGGGAATAGCCGGTGATGCGCTCGAAAGCCTCGTTGACATAGATGAGCGGCATGTCCGGCTGGCGCATGTCGGCAATGGTTACGCCATTGACGCTGGCTTCCACGCTGCGCTTGAGGATGAGCAGCGACTCACGATTGCGCTCGCGCTCCACCGCCAGCGACACCAGATCGGCCGCCTCGATGATGCGTCGCCGGTCATCTTCGCAGGGCACGGCAGGCTGGCGATAATAGGTCGCGAAGGTGCCCAGGACCTGACCGTCGCTGCCGACGACCGGATAGGACCAGCAGGCCCGCAGGCCGTACTCGGCCGTGACGTCATGGAACCCGAGCCAGCGGGCGTCGTTGGCGATGTCGTCGCAGATCACGAAATCACACAGGAAGGCCGCGGAACCGCAGGCACCGGCATTCGGGGCGATAGGCACACCCCGCACGGCCGTGAGAAACGCATTGGGCAAGCTGACGCTGTAGACCTCATCCAGGCGCTGTCCTTCGCGGTCGCTGAGCATGATCGACGACAGCGCACCCGGCGACTGGGCTTCCACCATGCGGCAGATCGCCTGAAGCGTCGACGCCAGCGGCTTGTCGCGCGCCACCATGGTCTGCACGCGCTGCTGAGCCCGCAGGTGGCGCTGGGTGTTGGCCAGGGTCACCGAACGACGGGCACTGAGGTTCGCCACGCCCAGGCTGAAGGCCATCAGGTAGCTGAGAATGAAACCGCCGATGCCCACGCCCACGGGCAACGCCCCGGCCAGGGTCGACGACTCGGCCGTCGGCGCGTAGCCGCGGGCCTCCAGCGGGGTACCCCCCGGCAGCATGAGCAGGCCACGACTGAGTTCGATGCCGGGTTCGCCATGATCACCGGCATTGAGCGGCAGCCGGGCGCCCTCGCGGTGCACGGTGATCACCAGCGGGCTGACGTACGAACGCACCTCGCGGCTCAACAGCCGTTCGAGGTCGATCACGGCCACCAGCTGCCCTTGGGGCGCTTCTTGCCAGGGCAAGGGCACTGCCACCATGGCCAGCTCCGGGCGCTCGTCGTCGGGCAGAATCCAGCGCGGGTAGGGGCCGCCGACTGCCAGCCAGTCGAACAGCCAGCCATCCTCCCGGCTGAGCCAGTACTTGACACCAAAGGCAGGATCACGGTCGTGCCCCCAGACGATGCGTTCGTTCTCATCCTGCCAGTGCAGCGAAACCAGGCTGGGAGTGTCGCGAAAATGGCTGGCGAACTCGAGCTCACGAAAGCCGGCTTGCGGCAACCCGCCAAGCTTCCCCCAGCGCTCAGCCATGCGCTGAAGCAGCAGTTGATGCTGGTCGATCTCGCGCTCGGCCGACACCTTGAAGCTGCTCAGCAGCTCTTGGGCCTTGGTCAGGCGGGCATCGTAGTGCTGCCAGGTCAGCGCGAACCACACCAGTGCCGTCGCGGAAAGGCTGGCCGCCAACGGCAACATCACCGACCGAGGCAGCACTGCAGGAAGTTCGGTCAGGTTGCGCCCCACCAGCGCCAACGCCGTCCCCAGAAACAGCGTAGGGAGGGCAGTGAATGCCGACGAAAACGCCTGCGACCAGAATGACGGCAGCTCCACGACCGGCCACAGCTCGGCCACGAGGTTCCCGCCGCTGACCAGCACCAACAGGACGCCCGTACCGACCCAGAGCAGACGCGCCCGGGCAGAGCGCGTTCCGACCATGAAGCACGACGCCAAGGCAACCACCGCCAGGCTGGTGAGCGGCATTATCGGGAAGGGCCAGCCCTGCACCACGACATCCAGCGGTGCCGGCAGCCACACCAACAGCGGCACCACTCCCAGCATCGCCAGCACGCCGCCACACAGCCGTCTCTCGTGCGCTCGTGCCAACAGCGTCGCCAGGAGCCCGCCACCGGCCAGCAGCATGATCGGCAGACTGGCCAGAGGCGGACGCCACTGCGCCGGCAGCTGCCAGGCCATCAATCCGTTGATGAGGCCCATGACGAGCAGCAGCGTAGCCACCATGGCCAGCCAGGTATGGATTGCCACCTGCTGCGTGCTATTGGGCATGCCGCCCCCGTAGGAATCATTGACCGTATCGCTAGGGATAGCTATCGGCAAAACCCCGCACGACTTTAGGCAGCCCGGCCAGATGACCCTGAGTCATGCCCACACCGCAGCAAGGCTTTCACAGCTCAATCGACAGGCAGTGCATCACCGGCCGACTCGGCCACCAGCGCCCGGTTGCGCCCCGTCTCCTTGGCTCGATAGAGCGCGTCGTCGGCTCGCTTGAGCGCCTCTTGCGCAGGCTCGTCCTGGCGCAGCTGTGTCACGCCGATACTGGTGGTGACCGGAATGCGCTGCTGGTTGCGATCAGTGAACTCGTACACCTCTACGGCATAGCGAATGCGCTCGGCCACTTCGAGGGCACGCACCTCGTCACTACCGAGCAGGATGACCACGAACTCCTCCCCTCCATAACGCGCCACGCAATCATGCTTGCGCGTCTGCCCGCTGAGGATCCGCGCGAACTGACACAGCACGTTGTCGCCCACGGAGTGGCCGTGGTTGTCGTTGATGCGCTTGAAATGGTCCAGGTCGAGCATCAGCACCGAGCAGGGCGCCCGGCCTTGCTGCTCGCCCCCCTCGATCTCGCGCTGCCACGCCTGGATCTTTTCCAGGTGCACCTCCAGGGCACCGCGATTGAACAGGCCGGTGAGCGGATCATGGGTCGCCTGGCGATAGAGCCGCAGCAGCAGGCTGAGCTGAAAGTGATTGGCAGCCATGCTGACCACCAACAGGCTCGACAGCAGCCAGAACGACTCCACGCCACGTCCCGTCATCCAGGTGCCGTCTACCGTCTGGGCAAAGCCCAGCAGCGCCAGCATGGCCAGGCCAGCGAAAAACGACTCCAGCAACGTGAAGGGAAACACGCTGAGAGAAGCCACCAGCAGAAAGGGGATGAAACCGTAGCCAACCAAATCCTGCACCGTACTGTCGGGCAGCATGGCCAGCACCAGTACGTAGAAACCGGCTGGCAGCGCCAGCAGCATCCCGGCGCAGAAGCGGATGCGACGAATGCGTTCCACGCTGAACAGCGCCAGCACCAGCACGGCAACCAGCCCCAGCATCAGCACCACGCGCCCCAACAGGGTATAGCGCAGTAATTCTGCCGGCAGCACCAGGGAGTCGACGACGATCCATAGCGGCGATAACAGCGTGAAGATGATGCCCAGCGCCAGCACGCGGCTGCGCAGGTAGTGCGCATGCGCGAAAGCGAAATCGCGGGAATGATTGCTACTGGTGAGCGTATCGCGTAGCGAACTCAAACCCACGAAAAGCTCATGATTCACCTCCGGCGGCTCAACCAGGGCATCCATGTGGCGTTTCTTCGGGCTTGCGACGCTATCCTCTGACTTCCTTGACGACATGGCGAAACCTATCGGCGAGATGGGGCGGACAGCGCTCCTGCCGGCCTGGCCCGTAAACGGTGGTCGATCATGGAGGCCGATGTTAGCAGAGCGGACACGTTGAAAAGCAGTCTCCCTTTGACCTGGGCCAAGAGTCGGTCGAAAACGGTCGGATCAGTAAAGCCGCTGAATGGCGGAAAAGCGTCCATCCGGCGAGAAGTGCAGTCGAAACACGCCATGCACGCCATCACGCGTGACCACGCGCCTCAACGCCTCGGCCGGAAACACCACCGACCGACCATCGAGGCTGCGCGTGTACACCAGCCCCGCACGCCCTTCGTAATGCGCCAGGCAAGTCTCATAAGAGAGTTCGATCACCACATCGATACTGAGCATGGCAAGCATCAGCCAGCGGGCCTTGTCGTTAACGACACATTGACCAATACTCTACCCTAATCGGCCCATTTTCGCGGACATTCACCATGCAAGCCAGCCCTGTCACCGGTACCGTCAGCCTCGCCTTCTCAGCCAATGCTGCCAGCCCCTCCGCCGACCACACCGCCATCGGTCGCACCGAGACACGCCGCGTGGGCGAACCAGGCGCCGCTGCCGAAGCCGCGTCGGCCAGCGACACAGCGGAAGAAGCCAGCCGCGGCAAGGTCAGCCAGGGCGAGGCCATCGAAAAACCCAATGGCGAAACCCTGAGCGAGACGGAACTGCGCGAGCTGGAGCAGCTCAAGCAAACCGACCAGGAAATACGCCGCCACGAGATGGCTCATCAGGTTGCCGGCGGCTCCTATACCGGCACCGCCAAATACGAATTCGAACGCGGCCCGGACGGCCAGCGCTACGCCGTGGCCGGCGAAGTACCGATCGACTATGGCCCCGTACGCGGCGACCCCCGCGCCACCATCGACAAGATGCAGCAGGTGATCAGTGCCGCTCTGGCCCCGGCCGACCCGTCACCCAAGGATCGTCAGGTCGCCGCCACCGCCCGCCAGCACCTTCTCACCGCTCAGTTGGAGCTCGCCCAACAACAGAGTGCCATGAACGGCGCCCGGCAAGCCGGCCAGACTCGTACGGAGCCCGTCGACATCGAGTCCAGCGAGACACCTTCGCTGAGCCGCTTCGATATCGTCGCACGTGCCGCCCAGGCCGGCGGCAGCGACTCGCTGAAGGCGTGACCGGGCTCCAGCGCCAGCGCCGAACCTGGAATCACTCCATCTTGGCGTTACCCGCCGGCAGAGCCCTGAGCCAATAACCTCTAGCAACAAGCCGTGGGCGCCGCCGGTTCCAGCCCTTGCCACTCGTACCGCGCGGGCCACGCTTCCAGCCAATCGTCCAGAAGCTCGGCCGGCATGGGCCGCGCAATGCCGTAGCCTTGTGCCAGTCGACAGCCCAGCCCCAGCAGCGCCGTGGCGTGCCCGATACTCTCCACACCCTCGGCCAGCAGCTCCCGGTCGAAGCGCTGAGCCATGTAGATCACGCTTTCGACGATGGCTCGGTCGTCGTCGTCGCAAAGCATGTCGCGCACGAAGCTCTTGTCCACCTTGATGAGATCCACGGGCAGCTGGCGCAGATAGGTCAGCGAGGAGAAACCGGTACCGAAGTCGTCGATGGCGACCTGCACCCCCAGCGCCTGGCAGCGCGCTATCGCATTCCAGGCAGCGCTGATGTCGTGCATTGCCGCGGTTTCCACGACTTCCAGTTTGAGGCGTGACGGCGAGACCCCCGGCCTGGTGGCCATCAGCCCCTCGAGGCGCTCGGCGAAATCCGGCGCCAATAGATGCGTCGGACTGATGTTGACGCTCACCGGTAGCGTACCAACCGCGCCCCGCCAGCAAGCGAGCTGGTCGAGCACAGACTCGAGCACCCACTCGCCCAGCGCCTGCTCCAACCCCGAACCCTCGATCGATGGCAGGAACTCAGCGGGCGGCAGCAGCCCCCTATCGGGATGCTGCCAGCGCACCAGCGCCTCGAAGCCAACCACCGCCGAAGTCGTCATGTCGATCTGCGGCTGGTAGTGCATGCATAGCTCACCAGCGTCGATGGCCTGCTCGATGCGCCGTCGCTGACTCAAGCAGCGCTGCAGACGGCGATCCTGCCCTGCATCGAAGCGGCTCAGAGTATTGCGACCATTCTGCTTGGCGCGATACATGGCCTGCTGGGCATGGCGCATCAGCGTATCCGCTTCCAGCGCATCGCCGGGAAAGACCGCCAGGCCGAGGCTCGCCGTCATCGTCACGCTATGGTCGTTGAGCATGAAGGGACGACGAATGCCGGTCAGCAACGACTTCATCGCTGCAGCGTCCTGATCCTGAATGAGCAACACGAACTCATCGCCCCCGGTCCGTACGATGAGATCATCGCGACCCAGTTGGAGATTGAGGCGCCGCACCAGCAACAGCATCAGCCGATCTGCCAAGGCGAGCCCCAGCTGCTGATTGATGCGCTTGAAATGGTCGATATCCAACGCACAGACCAGCACGCTGCCATTGCGCTCCTTTGCCGCGGCCATGGCCAGCTCCAAGCGCTCGATCAGCCTGGCTCGCTGCGCCGCCCCGCGATACTCGTCGATGTAGCGCGCCGCCACATTCACCGGCGGCGCCACCTGCGGAAGATCGGCGGGCGCGTCTCCGGCAGCCACGCTGCCGCCCAGCCACTCCACCCGATTGCGCCCCTTGTGCTTGGCCTGATACAACGCCCGGTCTGCGCGCTGCAACAGATCGCGCGCACTGTCATCGACTTCTAGGTTGGCCAGGCCAATGCTGATCGTCACGCCAGGCCCCGGCATGGTTGCCGCCGCCACATCGGAGCGAAGCCGCTCAGCCAGTCGCAGAGCCCCTTCAGCGGGAGTCTCTGGCAACAGCATCGTGAATTCCTCGCCGCCCCAACGCGCCAGCAGGTCGCTCTTGCGCAGGCGCACCTGAACCAGCTCACTCAAGGCATGCAGGATGGCATCGCCGACATCATGGCCATGGTTGTCATTGACCGCCTTGAAGTGATCGATATCGAAGAGCATCAAAGCCAGCTCACTGCCATTCTGCCGAGCGGCGCGGATGGCCTTGACCAGGGCGCGATCGAAGGCGCGCCGGTTGGCGGCACCGGTGAGGTGGTCACGGCTCGCCTCCTGGGTCAATGTCTTCTCCAGCCGTTTGCGCTCGGCGATATCGTGAAACACCGAGACGAAATGGCGCACCTCGCCATGATCTCCCTTCACGGCGGTGATCGACTGCCACACCGGATAGATGTCACCGCGTTTGTTGCGGTTCCATATCTCCCCCTGCCAATGCCCTTGCTCTTTCAACGAGCTCCACAGAGCGGCGTAGAATTCAGAACCATGGCGGCCCGACTTGAACAGCCGCGGCGTTTCGCCAATCACCTCATCGGCACGATAGCCGGTGATCTGCGTGAAAGCGCAATTGACGCGTTCGATGCGCATCTGCGCATCGGTGATCAGCGTCGCCTGACCGGTTTCGAAGGCCGTCGCCATCAGGCGCAGTTGGTCTTCCTGCTCCTTGCGCGCGGAGATATCCTGCTTGACCGTGACGAAACTGGTGATATGCCCTGCATCGTCGAAGATCGGCGTGATCAGCTCGTACTCCCAATACTCCTCGCCGTTCTTGCGCCGGTTGAGCAGCTCGCCGCTCCACACCCGCCCTTCACGCAGGGTCTGCCACAACTCCTGGTAGGTTCGCTCCGAAGTCTTGCCCGACTGGATGACCGCCGAGGTACGTCCGATCAACTCATCGCGCCGATAGCCGGTGACCTCGACGAAGCGACGGTTCACATACAGCAACCGGCCGCTGGGATCGGTGATCGCCGTTGCCAGCGGGCTCTGTTCCACGGCGGTATAGAAATGCTTGAGCTCCTGGCTCAGGTCGGCTGAAGAGCGATTGGAATACAGCGCCGACCAGCGATCGCTACGCTGGCCATCCTCTCGGTCACGCATCTCCCCTCCTGCTCCCCATCGCATCCACTTGCTGCCATATCCGGCAAACATCACCGCCACTCGCTCGCATGAGCCTTCCGCACCCTAGCATTTCCAGTTATGTCGTTATCACTATACTTATCTTCAGCGTAGCGTACGAGAACTGTCACGAAATGTAGCTATCAGACATTCAGCCATAGATGCAGATATATTTGACGCAGATCAATTATATTGAACACATTGGCCGCAAGTACCTACCGCCAGCGTGCCCCTCAGCGACAGCGCCAGGCAGCAAGTCGCTGCAGCAGAGCCGCCACCAGCAGCCCGGCCGCCAGCCAGCCAAGCCAGGAGAGGAGCGACTGGTAGCCGGAAGGCGGTTCGTGGGGAGGGCGGAAACGCAGGCCATATTCGGCCAGGCGGGTAACGAGATAGGCCAGGCTGGCGACAACCGCCAGCGGCAGAGTGGCTTGGCGGGCCGCCAGCCAGCCAATGAAGCGACCGGGGGAGCGTGATGCCGACGCACGCCGGGAAGGCTTGGCCGAGCGCGCCCGTGACGACGCCGGACGGCCACGCCGGGAAACCGGTCGACGTTCGCCGCGCGCGCCACCCCGGCTCTTGCCGCCCGGCAGCCGAGACAGACCCCAGAGCGTGCCACGCCACAGCATCCAGCCCAAGGTAAAGGAGGCCGAAGCCACCAGGCCGCCCATGATCAGAAAGTAGGTCATGCCGCCCTCAGGCAATGCGGCCGAGCGCCTGCAGCGTATGCAGCAGGCGGGTCACGTTCTCGCTGGTTTGGGCATATTCCGCCATCAGCGCCTCCAGGCGCTGCTCGAAGGTATCGACTTCCATCTCGCGCAGTGCCTGCGCAAAGGCATCGTCGAGTTCGCGAAACTGGCGCAGTTTCTCGCGCTCATCCAAATGACGGTGGGTTCTCTGTATCTTCATTGGCATCCATTGATTGTCTAGCAGGGGGCCCGGCGGCATCCCCTGGCAACAGTATATCGTTCTGGTCAACGTCAACGAAGCGCAGGGCGTTCCGACATCGATTCCACTTTGCAATTCACAGCCGTTGCCAACAGAACGGCAAAGTATGCACAAACGCTCAACGAGCGCCTCCAAACTTGCCTTCGAAACCGCCAACGTCGCATAAAGACAAAAGCAAACGTTACTAGCCCTCGAGACAACCGCCAGGAGACCTCTCATTCATTGCCGCTACCCGGCCACGACGATACCACAACGATGGCAGGTCTTGACTTGCCACCAGGAATACCGCTAAGGGCCAGATAATGTTCAACGAGATGATGCGAGCAGAAATCTGGCTGCAGGACCACCTGAAAAGTCAGAAAGGAATAGACGACCTGGCAAGACGTCTTGGATATTCGACCTCACAGGTCCGGCGCTGTTTCAAGCAAAGGTTCGGCATAACTCCGAGTGCCTATCGCGACGTGCTGCGTCTGGAAAAGGCCGCGCGCCTGCTGACACTGACTCCTTTGAGCATCGGCAACATCGTCAGCGAGTGCGGCTATCGCAACCATTCGTCCTTCAGCCGGGCCTTTCAACGCCATTACGGATTGAGCCCGCGACTCTACCGACAGCGGCAACGTGCCCAGTTGAGCTCACAATGTCCAGGTAGTGTACCGCCCCCCTTCGAAGTTCGTCAGCACTCCGAACGCCAGGCACTGGTCACTCGTGTCTACAAGCCCTTGAAGCGCATCGGCGACATCACCCGCCTGGCCAGACAAACCGACGGAGGCGAGAGCCTGACCGGCAAGCTGAACCGCTCACCCGGCCTGGCCGTGGTGCACCATCTGCCGCTACCCAGCACGCTGGAACGTGTCGACCTGGGATTGATGGTTCCGCCCAAAGCGGTCGCCAGCCTGGCCATACCGCCCACTTTCCGGCTGATCGAGTTACCGCCCCGGCAGCACGCCTGCGTGGTCGTCGAAGCGTTCGGCGAGGTCTCGACGGCCGTGCAACAACTGGTCGTCAATTGCCTGCCGAACAACCGGCGTTATGCCAATGGCGAACCCGTGCAGGTGCACTGGCATCCTCGCGGGCTGGAACTACGCCTGCCGCTACTGACAAAAACGTAGCATGCCGGGCCCGAAGGCCCGGCACTGCATACGTCAACCGTGCAAGCGAGAGGCGGGCCTCACTCCTCGACGCGAACCAGCCAGCTTTCGACGGTATCCTGGCCGTACTGGTCTTTCCAGGCTTTCAGCGTCTTCTGGTTGCCGCCACGGGTTTCCACCACTTCCCCGGTATTCGGGTTCTTGTAGATCTTCAACTTGCGCTTGCGGCGCCCGCCACCGGCCGGCGACTTGGCCGCAGGCTTGGCACTACCTTGAGGATCGAGCAGATTGATGACATCCGCAGCGCTCTTGCCGAACTCGCGCATCAACGCCTCGAGCTTGTCCTTGAACGCCAGCTCCGCCTTGAGGCGCTCGTCGTTCTCCAGCCGCTCGAGCTCTTCCTGAATCTGCTTGAGCTGCTGTTCTTTCTGAACGTATTGACTGAGAAGAGACATCAACGGTTTCCTTGCTATGCATGAATGAATGGAACGCGGGCGCCAATTAGTACCGCAACTCTGTCTGAATGACAATAGCGTGAACGCGCAAACGATGCCAGTGCATAGTACACGACTTCAAAAATTGGCGAATGATCGACAGAATGCTGCGGGCAATTGACGAACCACCTTGGAACAGTCAGTCAACATATCCGCATCAATCACCTTCCGGTACAAAGCCCAGTTCGACCACCTGCAGCGCAGCGGCATCGCCCGGTGCTCTGGGCGTGCCTTCGAGGGCTTTACCGGTCACCGCTATCTCGGTGCAGGCGCCATCGTCCAGGTAGGTGGACAGCACGCTCGCCACGGAAGGCATGCTCTCCGCTTCCTGGTCATAGTGCGTGGCATATACCGCCGATGCATAGGCGCGCACATCGGCCAGGCAGGCGCCATTGGCGGCACGTTCCCGAACCCCCATGTAAACCGGAATGGCGATGGCGGCCAACAAACCGATGACCGCCAACACCACCAGCACTTCGAGGATGCTAAAGCCCTGTTGGATATATTTCCTACAACCATTGACATTTTTTTCCATCATTCCCTGATACCTGTTCTCTTCATTTTATTTAGAGAAATCCTCGATCCCAAGTTACTTTAGTCCAGCTTTCCAGACTAAAAAAAGCGGCAGGCATGACTGCCAACCGCCATTTGACACCTCTGGAAATCCTTAAATAAAAGGGGACAGCCTTTTATTGTCTACTGTATCTTTCACGCTGATCCACGATAAACCCTAGAAAACAATGAAACATCAGTCTGCCAGGGTAATCGTATTAGGCCCATTATCTCCACGCGTCCAAGTTGCTGAATAGTCACCAGGAGGATCACCTGCAGCGCCTGAGAACGAACCGTCATCGCAAGCTTCTTCAGTAACGGTAGCATCATCACCGACATCAAGGTCATTTGCCTCCGTCACGGTTCGATAAGACTGAAGTTCAGCGCGACAAGCATTCTCTGCAGCTGTATCCAAGTAATTACTATACTGCGGAATCGCAATTGCCGCCAGAATACCGATGATCGCCACTACGATCAGCAGTTCGATCAGGGTGAAACCGCCCTGCTTGCCGGCCGGCGCATTCTTCGCTTCATTCATCTTCATGGTCTCTTTCATTGCCCTGGGTTCCCCTTGGTTGCCTCGTCTCTCGTCCGGCGGCGGAGCCGTTACCCCGCTCTCCGATTTCTTGCCATCCCCGCGGTCGTTACGCTGTGCAATGGCGAAACGACCGCCGCATCCGACGTTACGCTGACAGTATGGCATCTTTGATAGGCCGGCAAGGGCTTTGTCCCGCCCCTTTGCCCGATGTCAAACTCAGCGTAAGGTACAAGTTCGTTGATCGCCTGTCTTTGGCATGATGGCATCGATGCTGCCGCAGTCGCCACCGGCGGGTCACAATGAAAACAGTGTTTCTTCAACGTTTCCAGCTCGCCGGAGCTCGCGACACCGGTGTGCATGGTACCACGGGGTTGCCATGACCGATTACCCGACACCGCCCAACGCCGATGCGGACGCCCCGCTCAAGCGCGCCGCCCAGCCGGGCTCGCTGCGCGGCCTGGCGCGGCGCCTGGTGGAAGACGAGCACCTGTCGCTGGCCGCTGCGGAGCGCGCCGAACAGGAAGCCCGCGAAGCCGAGGTGACCCTGCTGCGCCACGTGATCGACGCCGGCCTGGTCACCGCTCGGCGTGCCACTCTGAGCGCCGCCTGGGAGTACGGTCTGCCGATCATCGACCTGGATGCCGTGCGCCTCTCCAGCCTGCCGCCAACGGGGGACTACCCCGAAAGGCTCCTGCGCAAGCTCGGCGTGGTCCCCCTGGCCCGGCGTGGACATCGGCTCACCGTGGCGGTGCCCTATCCCTCCACGCTGGCTCAGCTCGACGACCTGCAGTTCGCCACCGGGCTGAGCATCGAGGCGGTGCTCTGCCCGGTGGACCAGCTCATGCCCTTCCTCGAAGCCTACCTGGCCGAGGGCGAGGCGAGCATGATGGACGAGCTGGCCGGAGTCGACGATGCCGTCGGCGAACTGGAGTACGACGACGGCGAGGACATCAGCGACCAGGGCACCACCGACGCCGCCCAGAGTGCGGCCAACGACGCGCCCATCGTCAAGTTCGTCAACAAGGTGCTGCTCGACGCCATTCGCCGCGGCGCCTCGGACATCCACTTCGAGCCCTACGAGACCAGCTACCGCGTGCGCATGCGCATCGACGGCATGCTGATCGAGGCGGCCCGCCCTCCCTTCGCCATGCGCACGCGCATCGCCGCGCGCCTCAAGGTGATGGCACGGCTCGACATCTCCGAACGCCGTCTGCCCCAGGATGGCGCCATCAAGCTCAAGGTTTCCAAGAGCCGCACCATCGACTTTCGCGTCAACTCGCTGCCCACGGTCTACGGCGAGAAGATCGTGTTGCGCATACTCGACCCCGCCTCGGCGCAGCTGGGCATCGATGCGCTGGGCTTCACTCCCGAGCAGCGTGCACTCTACGAGGACGTGCTCGAGCACCCACAGGGCATGATCCTGGTGACCGGCCCCACCGGCAGCGGCAAGACCGTGACCCTCTATACCGGGCTCAACATCCTCAACCAGATACAGCGCAACATCTGCACCGCGGAAGACCCGGTGGAAATCAAGGTACCGGGAGTCAACCAGGTCAACGTGCTGCCCAAGATCGGTCTCGACTTCGCCAGTGCCCTGCGCGCCTTCCTGCGTCAGGATCCCGACGTGGTGATGGTCGGCGAGATCCGCGACCTGGAGACCGCCGAAATCGCCGTCAAGGCCTCGCAGACCGGTCACCTGGTGCTTTCCACGGTGCACACCAACTCGGCGGCGGAAACGCTGACCCGCCTGGCCAACATGGGCGTGGCGCCGTTCAATATTGCCAGCTCGGTGAGCCTGATCATCGCCCAGCGCCTGGCACGGCGGCTGTGCAAGCAGTGCCGCCAGCCCGCGGAGATACCCCGCGAGGCACTGCTTCGCGAGGGCTTCTCCGAAGAGGAGGTGCAGAACTCGACGGTGTTCGAGGCGGTGGGCTGTCAGCACTGCACCCAGGGCTACAAGGGGCGCGTGGGCATCTACGAGGTGGTTCCCATCTCAAGCGCCATGAGCCAGTTGATCATGCGCCAGGGCAACTCGATAGAATTCGACCAGCTGGCCCGCCAGGAGGGTCACCCCGACCTGCGCCGCAGCGGCCTGCTGAAAGTGATGCAGGGCATGACCAGCTTGACCGAGATCAACCGCGTGACCAAGGATTGATGCTCGCCCAGCCGCTCGACCCACTTGGCAGGAACCCTCGATGGCAACTCGAACTGCGCAGCAACCCCGCAAGAAGTCCAGGCTCTACCGCTGGAAATGGCGTGGCAAAGGGCCCGGCGGCCGCCCGGTCAAAGGCGAGGTGGTCGCTGGCCAGAAACTCGAGGTGGAAAAACAGCTGGCCGGCCAGAACATCATCGTCAAGAGCATCCGCCGCAAGAGCGGGCTGGGTGGCGGCATGGGCCGAGTCAAGCCGCGCGACGTGATGCTCTTCGCCCGCCAGATGGCCACCATGATCCGCGCCGGCGTGCCGGTGCTGCAGGCTTTCCAGGTGGTGGCGGAAAGCATCCGCAAGCCGGCCATGAGCGCCATCGTTCAGCAGATGATGAACGAGGTGGCGGCGGGCTCCAGCTTCTCCCAGACCCTGCGCCGCCATCCCGATCACTTCGACTCGCTGTTCTGCAACCTGGTGGAAGCCGGCGAGACCTCCGGCTCGCTCGACGGCATGCTGGAGCGCATCGCCAGCTACAAAGAAAAGGTCGAGTCGCTCAAGGGCCGCGTCAAGAAGGCCATGTGGTACCCTGCCGCGGTGATCGCCGTGGGTATCGGCGTCACCGCCCTGCTACTGATCAAGGTGGTGCCGCAGTTCGAGAGCCTGTTCCAGGGCTTCGGCGCCGAGCTGCCGGCGATGACGCAGATGACCATTGCCCTCTCCGAGTTCGCCCAGACCTACTGGCTGCACGGGCTGGGCGCAACGGTGGCAGCGATCTTCCTGCTGCGCCAGGGCATCAAGCGCTCCGAGAGCTTCGCCTACCGCATGCATCGCCTGGCGCTGAAGATCCCGGTGATCGGCGACATTCTCGACAAGTCCGCCGTGGCGCGCTATGCGCGAACGCTCGCCACCACCTACGGCGCCGGTGTGCCGATGGTCGACTCGCTCGACATCTCCGCCGGCGCCGCTGGCAACCTCGTCTACCAGCGCGCCATCGAGCAGGTGCGCGAGGACGTGGCCACCGGCCAGCAGTTGCACTTCGCCATGCGCCTGACCGACCGCTTTCCACCGCTGGCCGTGCAGATGGTTGGCATCGGTGAGGAATCCGGCGCGCTGGATGCCATGCTCAACCGCGTGGCCGACTACTACGAAGAGGAAGTCGACAACAAGGTCGACGCCCTCACGTCGCTGCTTGAACCCTTCATCATCGTGGTGCTCGGCATACTGGTCGGAGGCCTGGTGGTCTCCATGTACCTGCCGATCTTCGAGCTGGGGACGGTGTTGTAAAAGGATTTGCTGATGTACTGCAAACGGTTTCAGCGGCAGATCCATGCTTCTCGACACGCGAGAGAGCGCATGGCTGAGCGCGAAATCAGCGAACTCATGCTGTCGACGCTGCTAGAACAAGGTACGGTGCGTTACAAAGACGACCCGCGCTTATGGATTGCCATGAAAATGGAAGATCGCGATGACAATCTCATCTGTGCGGCCGTAACGCTGGAAGATAAACTGATCGTCAAGACCGTCATGCACCGCTTTCAATGGGAAGACTAACGATGCGCACCACCTACGATGAAGACGATGACATCCTGGTTCTTCACTTGAATGACAAGCCCATTGCGAAGGAAACCTCCCAGGACTGGAACACGCATATCAGCTATGCAGAGGATGGCACCATCGTGGAGGTCGTCATCCTCGAAGCCTCCAAACAAGGCGCATGGCCGTTATTGAAAAGCCATGCCGCTTGATGATCGATGCAGGACTGGATATTGACTGACCTTCCCCCCGCCCTACTCTGGCTGCTGGCCGCCTTCCTGGGCCTGTGTCTGGGCAGTTTTCTCAACGTAGTGATCGTGCGCCTGCCGGTGATGCTGATGCACGGCTGGCGCGCCGAGGCCCGCGCAGCGCTGGAGCTGCCCGAGGAGAAATGCCCGCGCTTCAACCTGCTGGTGCCGCGTTCGATCTGCCCGCACTGCGAGCAGCCCATCGCCTGGCACGACAACCTGCCGCTGCTCGGCTGGTTCAAGCGTCGCGGACGCTGCGCCCACTGCCAGGCACGCATCAATCCGCAGTATCCGCTGGTGGAACTGGCTGGCGGAGTGCTGACGCTGGCCGTGCTGGCGCTGCATGGCCCCACCTGGCCGGCACTCTTCGTACTCGGCGCCTGCCTGACGCTGCTCGTCCTCACGGTGATCGACTTTCGCACCCAGCTCCTGCCCGACGTACTGACACTACCGCTGCTGTGGTCGGGGCTCGCCTACCAGCTGCTGTTCCAGCCGTTGATGCTCGCCGACGCGGTGATCGGTGCCATGGCCGGGTACCTGGTGCTGTGGAGCGTCTACTGGCTGTTCAAGCTCGTCACCGGCAAGGAAGGCATGGGCTACGGCGACTTCAAGCTGCTGGCCGCCCTCGGCGCCTGGCTCGGCTGGCAGTACCTGCCGCTGGTGCTGATCTTGGCGGCCGGCAGCGGAGCGCTCATCGGCATTGCCGTGCAACTCGCGCTGCCCCGCCTGCGCGGCGCACCCATGCCGTTCGGTCCTTTTCTCGTCGTGGCCGGCTGGATCGCCTTGCTCATCGGCGAGCCGCTGATGGCAATATATCTGTCCTGGACGCTGTAATGCCGCCGCGCAACGGGAGTGGCACATGATCATCGGCCTGACCGGCGGAATCGCCTCGGGAAAGTCCACGGTGGCACGCGCCTTCGAACGGCTGGGCATTCCCTGGGTGGATGCCGATGACGTGGCCCGAGAGGTGGTCGAGCCCGGCGAGCCGGCCCTGACCGAAATCGCCGCACGCTTCGGCCAGCGTGTGTTGAATGCCGACGGCAGCTTGAATCGCCGCGCACTGCGCGAGATCGTCTTTGCCGACCCCGACGAACGGCGCTGGCTGGAGTCCGTCACCCACCCGCGCATCCGCCAGCGCCTGGCAGCGAAGCTCGAGCGGTTACAGGCCGGCGAGGCACCTTACGTGTTGCTGGTCTCGCCGCTGCTCTTCGAATCCGGCCAGCATGAGATGGTCGAGCGCTGCCTGGTGATCGACGTGCCGGAGGCCGTGCAGATTGCCCGCACCGCCGCCCGCGACGATGTCGACGAGTCCCAGGCCCGCGCCATCGTCGCCGCCCAGATGCCACGCCAGGAGCGCCTGGCCCGCGCCGACGACGTGATCGACAACGGCAGTGACGAAGCCGCACTCATCGCTCAGGTACAGCGGCTGGACAAAACGTATCGACGACTGTCCTCCACCGGGGCCGACTCGCTAGAATGAGCGATACATTCCCGACATGACCGAACCCATGAACCCAGCGCAGACACCCCTGACCGTCGCCTGCCCCCAGTGCCACCGCAAGATCGAATGGCGGACGGACAACCCTCATCGCCCCTTCTGCTGCGAGCGCTGCAAGCTGCTCGACCTGGGCGCCTGGGCCGAGGAGTCGCACCGTATCGCCGGCGAACCGGCCCTCGACGAAACCAACATCGACGAGTGGCTGGCCCGCGCCGATCGGGGCGACTGAAATGAGCCAGGCCCACGCCCCGGCATATCGCCTCCTGGCCGAGCTGGAAGCGACCTTCGATACGCTGATCGAACGCACCGAGGCGCTGCTGGCCGACTACGCCCGCTCGCCGGGCGAAGCCTGGGCCTTCCAGGACGAGGCCAGCACCGAGTGGCTGCGCCATGCACTGCTCGACTTCTGGTATCAGGATGGCCAGGACGGCCGCGCCACTCGCAGCCACGTAGGGCTGGTGGCTGCCGACGATACCCTGCTGGAACGCGTCGCCACGGTGAACGCGGCCAAGGCCGAGTTCGCTGCCCTGCTCGCCCGCATCCGCGAGGCGCACCCACCGCTCATAGCCGAGATCAAGGCGGTACTGCCCTTCCGCCATCCCGAGCTGCATCAGCACTTACGCGGCAGCGGCCTGGCCCGCCTGCATCTCAAGCAGTGCTGGCGGGCGATTCCCGTAGCCGAGGCACCGGTAGCGCGGGTGCGCCTGGCCTGGTACACCAGCGGACGTTCGATCAAGCGCCTCACCGTGCGCGAGGCCGAGCAGAAGCTGCTCGCTCTGGATACTGACGCCCCCCACGTGCGCATCCAGTTGCACAAGCTCGCCGGACTGCCCAGTAGCGAACCGCTCGCCCAGGTTCAGGGCCAGGCACCACTGATGCGCGCCAATCTGTTTTTCACCGAACCGTTAGAGGATGGACGCACGCGACGCGCGCTGAACGTGGCTCTGCCGGTGTTCGTGCCGGCGCCCCGCGGCCGGCTGCCCGACCGCAATGAGCCCCCCGCCACCCCGCCCGAGACGCGAACCCGGGCCCGCCGCCGCGACGAACGCCTGGAATCCGAACCCTTTCTGCCCAGCCTGCGCATCCACCGCTATCGATAGTTGCCACCGTCAGTTCAGTACATCGCGAATCACCCGATAGATGATCTCGTCCGCGGCATCGACGAGGATGGCATCGGCTCCAGCGCGCCGCCATTCGTAACCCTCGTAGCGCGGCAAGTGCCTCAAGGCACGGTCGTCGAAGCGTTTGGCGATGCCGGGTGGCAACGGCTTGCCCCGCTCCAGGTTCATGCGGATGCCGGGCGGCAGAGAGTCGCGTTCACCCTCACTCACCCAGCCGCGACGCTCATCGAAGATACGCCTCAGTTCGCGCTCGTCGATGCTCGGACCGTCGCGGAACGTATCGTCGCGGCGGCGTTCACGGTCGCGCCAGTAGTCGCGGTCGCGTATTACCCCTTCGGACCGTTCGCCGCGTTGGCGCGCCTCAGGCGATTGCTTCTGCTGGCCGGGTGCTTGGCGCATTTCCTTACCCTTGGCTGCGCCCTGCCCCCTGCCGGGGTTGTCGGTCGGCTGTGCCGGTACCTGACCGGCGGCCAACAGCAGGACCAGTGCCGATACGCCGACGATCGCGCCCGAATGCTTGCGCTCGATCATGCCAATCTCCGCTTCCATGGGGTGTTACCTTCAGACTAGCCCTTAACGGTGCACCCGGTGTGAAATCCGCTGTCGCCGCTTGGCAACGACCTGGAGCTGACCGCTCCCGCCATCACAGCCGCTACGAACGCCTGAAGCGAAGCCCCGCCCAGCCGGCGAATCACCGCCATGACGAGGCATGGCTTGATCCGTGTCATGCACGACGCAGCGGCCTTGGCCATACTGAGTGACACTCACGCATCGGCCCAGGCCAAGGAGGCCAGCGCCTTGATACCAACGGACGCCCTCTCGACCCTTACCGTCGAGCAGGCCTATCGAGCCTGCCCGGACGATGTCTTCGACTTCGAAGTCACCAGCGAGCTCGGCTCGCTGGATCTGCTCAGCGGCCACCGCCGCGCCCGAGATGCCCTGGACTTCGGCACCGCGATGCGCAGCGAAGGATTCAATCTATTCGTGCTCGGCCAACCCGGCCACGGCATGCACGACATGACAGGGCGCTTCCTGGCCGAACGCTCTCATCACGAGCCCGCTCCGTCCGATATCGCCTATCGCTACAATTTCGATGACCCGGCACGCCCCATCTACCTCTCGTTGCCCACGGGCACGGGCCGCATGCTGAGTGCCGATCTCGACAATCTGATCGATGAACTGCGCACGGCAATTCCCGCGGTATTCGAGAGCGACGAGTACCAGAACCGCCTGCACGAACTGAAGCAGGCCATGAGCGATCGCCAACGCGATGCCATCGAGGCGGTTCGCCGCGAGGCCCGCGAACACGACATTCTGCTGCTCTCCACCCCCAACGGCTTCACCTTCGCTCCCGCTGCCGACGACGATCAGATGATGGCGCCGGAGGACTTCCAGAAACTTCCCGGCGATGAGCGCGAGCGCATCGAAGGCACTGTCGCGATCCTGCAGAAAAAGCTCACCGCCGCCATTCGTCGGATGCCACGCCTGGCCAAGCAGTTGCGCGAGCAGGTCGATGCGCTCAACGAGGAGATGCTGCAATCCGCCATCGGCGCACCGCTGGAGGAACTGGAATCCCGCTATGCCGACGATAACGGCATACTCGCCCACCTGACGGCGATTCGCGAAGCGATTCTCGCCCACGTCAACTCCTTCATCGAAGACGAGCCGGACATCCCACCGGAGGCCGTGTTCAGCCGCTGTCATCTGAACCTGATCGTCGACAACCAGGGGACAGACGGCGCCCCGGTCATCTATCTTGACCTGCCCAGCCACCAGCACCTGGTCGGGCGTATCGAGCACCACGTGCACAACGGCACCCTGCTCACCGACTTCTCGTTGATTCGTGCCGGCGGCCTGCATCGCGCCAATGGCGGCTACTTGGTGCTCGATGCCCGCGCCCTCCTCACCCAGCCCGGCGCCTGGGAAACGCTCAAGCGCGTGCTGCGCGCCGGCGAGATCCGCACCGAATCGCTGGAGCAGGCCTACGGGCTGATCAGTACCACCACGCTGGAACCTGAGCCGGTACCGCTCGACCTCAAGATCGTGCTGCTCGGCGAGCGGCTGCTCTACTACCTGCTGTGCGAGCACGATCCCGACTTCCTGGAACTATTCAAGGTACAGGCGGACCTCGAGGACGACCTGCCGCGGAGTGACGAAAACCTCCCGTTGTTCGCACGCATGCTGGCCACCCAGGCCCGCGAAGCCGCCCTGCGTCCGCTGGACCGCAGCGGCGTCGCGGCGATGATCGAGCGTGCCAGCCGCCTGGTCGACGACCAGCGCAAGCTCACCGCCCGCCACCGGGCCATGAGCGACCTGTTGCAGGAGGCCGACCACTGGGCGGGGCGGGCCGATGCCACGGTCATCGCCCGCGAACACGTGGAAAAAGCCGTTGCCCAGCAGCTGTGGCGAGCCGGTCGCCTACGCGAACGCAGCTTCGATCTGATCACCCGCGGTACTCTGGCGATTCGTACCACGGGGCAGATGGTGGGCCAGGTCAATGGCCTCTCCGTGCTCTCGCTGGGCGACTTCGCCTTCGGTCAGCCAACGCGCATCACTGCCACGGCTCGCCCCGGTGCCGGCCAGGTGATCGACATCGAGCGCGAAGCACGCCTGGGCGGGCGAATTCATTCCAAGGCAGTGATGATCCTGACGCGCTGCTTGGCCAACCGCTACGCGCCGGACAGGCCATTGTCGCTTTCCGCAAGCCTCGCCTTCGAGCAGTCCTATGGCGGGATCGAAGGCGACAGCGCCTCGGTGGCCGAAGCCTGTGCGCTGATCTCGGCCATCGCCCGGGTGGGCATCGACCAGCGCCTGGCCGTCACCGGCTCCATCGATCAGTACGGCCGCGTACAGGCCGTGGGCGGGGTGAACGAAAAGATCGAGGGCTTCTTCGCCATCTGCCAGGCGAGCGGCGAACTGGCTGGCCATGGCGTGCTGCTGCCCGCTACCAATGTGGAGCACCTGATGCTCGCCCAGGAGGTGCGCGAGGCCATCGCCGCCGACCAGTTCCGCCTGTACGCTATCCATGACCTCGACGAGGCGCTGACCTTGCTCACGGGCCTGCCATTGGGCGAAGCCGATGGCGAAGGCCGCTACCCGGGTGAATCGCTCAATGCCCGGGTGATGGAGCGGCTCACCGCCTTCCATGCGGCAGTGAAGCACAAGAATTCGGGGGAGTCGGATGATAGCGGCGAAGACGCCCAAGCCGGGGAGGACGACGATCATGATGGCTGAACGAACCGGCAACGGGCAGGGAACTCCCCATCCGCCCGAGCGTCGCTCAGGCGAGGGGCCTACCTCGTCGGAACTCGCCCGCGTTCTGGCTCTGCTCGATGCGTCGCGGCACAGCCTAGTGGCTCTGGCGGCGGCCGTGGACCTGGCTACCCGGCGCCGGGCCGAGCTGGTAGCACTCTACGTGGAAGACACCGACCTGCTGAACTGCGCGGGCTTTCCCTTTGCCCGCGAGATCGGCGCTCAATCGGGGCTGGCCCGGCCGCTCACCGACAGCAGCCTCGAAGTGGCCATCGCCCGCCAGCGGAGCCGCATCCACCAGGCGCTGGAGCGTGCCGTGGCCGGCCGCGAACTGCGTCATCGACTGGAAGTGAGCCGCGGGCAGGTGGTGGCGGAAACCCTGGCCCAGGCAACCCCCGGCGACGTGCTGGTGATGGGTAAGGCAGGCATGTCGGAACGCTTCGGCCCGCGGCTCGGTTCCACCAGCCGACGCGTGCTGCTCCACGCGCCCTGCACGGTGCTGGTGTGGGATGAACGCCACGCCTTCCGACGCGGACTGCTGCGTCTGGTGGACCACACCCGGAGCCCGCTCGAGGGCGGGACGTTGCCGGGCTGGCTGGCCGCTATGTTCGACGGGGTAACGCCCCTGCCCGCCCACCGTGCCGGCGAACTGGAACGCCTGCTGGCACGCAGCGAGGCCGGTGGCCTGCTGCTGCATCGAGCCCAGCTCACCCGACTGCTGGACGAAGACCCGGACATGCTGGCACGCATTCCGCTGCCGGTGGTGGTCGTCGACTAAAGCGATCAGCGTAAGCGTCGCGCCGGGCCGGGCCGGGCCGGGGAGTGTCTAGCCCGGCAGGTCGCGCATAAGCAGCGCGAACTCGATGCGCTCGGGTGCGATGGCCTCGCCGGGCACCGGGATACGCACCCGATGGCCGGAGCCGGGAGCCGCCTGCACCGACTCGCCACGACGGTTCTCGATATGCTCCAGCGTGAAGCGACGATTGCCGCCGGGCAGCATCAGCTCGACGCCGTCGCCCACCTCGAAGCGGTTCTTGACGTCGATCTCCAGCGTGCCGCGATCCGGATCGTAGCCGATCACCTCACCCACGAACTGCTGGTGCACGCCCACCGAGTGGCCACGCTCGTAGTTCTGGTACTCGTCGTGAACGTGCCGACGGTAGAAGCCTTCCGTGTAGCCGCGGTTGGCCAGGTTGTCGAGCTCGTCCATCAGGCGCATGTCGAAGGGCCGGCCGGCCACGGCATCGTCGATGGCACGGCGGTAGACCTGAGCGGTGCGCGCCACGTAGTAGTGAGACTTGGTGCGCCCCTCGATCTTCAGCGAGGTGACCCCCATCTCGGTGAGCCGTGGAACATGCTGCACGGCGCGCAGATCCTTGGAGTTCATGATGTAGGTGCCATGCTCGTCCTCGAAGATCGGCATCAGCTCGCCGGGGCGACTGGCATCCTCGATCAGCGCCGAAAGCTCGTCCTGGCCTTCCACGCCACCGGCAGTGGCCGTGCTGTGAATCGTGCTGCCACCCCCCGAGGCGATCAGGCCACCCTGTCCTTCCGGCCTCCACACGCCGCTGCCGGCATGGGCCGCCGCGGAGTTGCCCGGCACCAGATCGCCGGTCTCGTCGTGAGCCGCGGCCACGGTGTTGTACTGCCAACGGCAGGCATTGGTGCAGGTACCCTGGTTGGGGTCACGGTGGTTGAAGTAGCCGGAGAGCAGGCAGCGGCCGGAATAGGCAATGCACAGCGCGCCGTGGACGAACGTCTCGATCTCGAGGTCCGGACACTCGGCGCGGATCTCGGCGATCTCCTCCAGCGACAATTCCCGCGAGAGGATGATGCGACTGATGCCCTGCTGCTGCCAGAATTTGGCTGCCGCCCAGTTGACCACATTGGACTGCACCGACAGATGAATCGGCTGCTCGGGCCAGCGCTCACGGATCATCATGATCAGCCCCGGGTCGGACATGATCAGCGCATCCGGCCCGGCCTCGATCACCGGTTCCATGTCGCGCAGATAGGTCTTCAGCTTGCTGTTGTGCGGGGCGATATTCGACGCGACGTAGAACTGCTTGCCGCGCTCGCGGGCGTAGGCAATGCCCTTGTGGAGGTTCTCGAGTTTGAAGTCGTTGTTGCGTACGCGCAGGGAATAGCGCGGCTGGCCGGCATAGACGGCATCCGCGCCGTAGGCGAAGGCGTAACGCATGTTCTTGAACGTCCCCGCCGGGGAGAGCAGTTCGGGAGCTGGCATCAGGGGTCACCGTTGTCAGGACGATGAAAAGGGGGCGAGAGTCTAGCAATTGGCGCCGATCCTGGCCAGATCATGACCGGTTGCGTAGACTGGCGCGCCCCGCCGTTCATGACGAGGAGCGCTGGCCATGATCGACGAAATCGGAGAGTGCCGCCCCGGCTGCGGGGCCTGCTGCATCGCTCCGTCGATCAGCTCGCCTATTCCCGGCATGCCGGACGGCAAACCTGCTGGGGTGCGCTGCGTGCAGCTGGAC
The DNA here is from genome assembly GCA_051749645.1 of Pseudomonadota bacterium. GTDB lineage: Bacteria > Pseudomonadota > Gammaproteobacteria > Pseudomonadales > Halomonadaceae > Halomonas. The sequence goes on along the minus strand of JBNJIT010000007.1, from coordinate 77,378 downwards.
GACGCCAACCTGTGCCGGCTGTTCGACGACCCGCGCCGCCCCGAGGTCTGCCGCCGTTTCGACTACGACGCCAACCTCTGCGGCGCGAATCGCGACCAGGCGCTGGCGCGCATCGCAGTGCTGGAAATCGCCACTTGAGAGCTCTCCCGTGAGCCCCGCTGAAAGCTCTCCGCCTTCAAGCCCGCTGAAGGCTCACTCCTCCACCTGAACCTGAATGGCCTCGGCCTGGCGTCGATCGAGTAGGGTGCGCCAGCGCACCAGCACCGGTGCATCGCTGTGACTCACTTCGCCCAGCAGCGTACGGCAGGCTTCGCGGGCAGCGGCGTCACGGCTGTCGACCAGAGTCAGCCAGGCTTCCAGCGCGCACAGCTGGAGGTGGCGATTCTCGTGGCGGCGCGCCACCTCGAGGCCCTCCTCCACCAGACGGCGCACCTCACCCTGCGGATGCCCCAGCTGCTGACGCACCTTGGCGAGTTGAACCGCCAGTTCGGGAACGAAGAGGGTGCTGCGCTCGCGAGCGATCATCAGGCACTGGTCGAGGTAGTCCTCGGCACGGGCGTATTCGCCCAGGGCGATGCAGGCATCGCTGTACCACAGCGTGGGGCGGTGAAAGCGGTCGCGACCGGTGATCTCGCTGAGCTCTTCGAGGGATTCATCGACCAGCGCCAGTCCGTCGCGATCGCCGGACAGCGCGCGACGCCAGCCCAGCACGGCCTGCCCGGTCACCTGCCACAGGTGCAGATCCGGCGTTTCGGTGAGCTCCACGGCCTGCTCGGCGCGACGAGCAGCCAGGTGGACGTGTCCCATCTGACGATAGAGGGACGCCGCGAACAGCAGAGCCATGGCCAGCGAGCCGGGATGGCCGATGCGCTCGGCCAGGCGGATCGCCGATTCGACCTGCTGTTCCGCCCGGCGATAGTCCCCGCACAGGCACATGGCCCACCCCTGGAAACAGGCGGCAGCAACCTGGGGATGGTCGGAGAACGGCAACCACTCGATCAGCATGGGCTGTTCGAGGGGATCGATTTCGTCGAGATGCTCGTAGGCCTGACGGATTCTTCCGGCCCAGTACTCGCAATTGGCTCGCGCGTAATCCGCCAAGCGCCGGTAACGCGGATCTTCCAGCTGCGCGGCTAGATCGGCCAGCTTGGAGGCCAGCGAGAAGGCATCCGCATGGGCATGGCGCTGGCTGCAGCCGACCCACAACCCCCACTTGACCAAGAATGCCTGTTCCAGATCCTCCAGGTCGTCACCCGTGCATGCCTCCTGGCCAACCAGCAGTTCGCGGGCTCGCACGAAGCTCTGGTGAGCGGTGGGCGAACCGTGGCCCTCCAGGGCAAAGGCGGCCTGGCCGCGCACCGTCAACAGGCTGATCTCGCGCTCTTCCTGTTCCTCGACGTGGCGCAGGCTGGCCAACCCGAAGTCGGCCATGCGCAGCGCCGTTCGGTTGGCGCTCACCTTCAGCGCCTCACGGGCGGCGAGTTCGAAGTAACGGGCGCCTCGGGCATAGTGACCGCTGCGTCGCAGATGGGTGGCGAAGTCGCCGGGATGGCGACTGATCCACATGGGAAAGTGCTCCTCGATGAGGCTCACTACCTGGCGGTGAATCCGCACCCGCACGTCGCGCGGGCACGACAGGTACGCGGCTTCCTGCAGCAACTGGTGGCTGAACTGGAATTCACGCCCCTCCTCGCCACTGGCCGGCTCGATGATCTCCAGGCGGCGCATCTGCTCCAGCGCCCGGTTGAGCCGCGACATCTCCCAGCCACTGCATTCGGCCAGGAAATCCAGGCGAAAGCGCCGCCCCAGCACCGCCGCCACGTGGGCGACCTCGCGGTCGCCATCGAGCTGGTCGATACGGCTGGCGAGCAACCCTAGCAAGCCGCGGGGCAATTCTTCGAGATGCACACTGCGTCCTTCGCGGCGATCCATCTCCAGGCGCCGGCAGATCTCCTGCATATAGAGCGGTACGCCATCGCAGCGCTCGATGATCTGACCGCGCAGGCGCGGACTCAGGTGCAGGCGGTAGCGGCGCGCCAGCTGCGACAGCAGCCGCGACGACTGCATGGCGTCGAGGCGCCCCAGAGTGAGCTGCTGGTCCCAGTGCAGACGGGTGGGCAACGCCTCGCGGCCGTGGTGGCTGGCCACCAGCAGGAAGGCGCAGTTGATGGGCAGCCGCGCCTGCAGGCCGGTGAGCACCCGGAAGGAGGGTTCATCGAGCCACTGCAGATCGTCGATCATCAGCACCAGCGGCCGCTCGGCAGTTTGCCGTTCGATGATCCGGCACAGCAGCGCCACCACACGCTCCGCCGTCTCGCCGCTCTTGGCGAGCTGCGTCTCTTCCGACGACTGGCGCACTCCCAGTGCGGCTTCCAGCCGTTCGCGCTGCTCGTCGCCGAGGCTACCCTCGAGGTGGGCTTCGAGCAGCTCGCCGAGCCCTTCGGCAGTCAGCTCACCGCCGAGATGCCAGCGCAACAGGGTGCGCGCCACCCCAAAGGGTTCGAGTACCGAGAGCCGCGTGGTGGGTTGCCAGCAAATGGCAGCATCGCGGCTCAGCTCCAACTGGCGAAAGCCCACCATGAGCGCCGACTTGCCCATGCCCGAAGCGCCGCGCACCAGCACGCTCTGGCGCAGACCGATACCGGCCCGAGCCAGGGCGTCGCGCAGCACGCGCAGTGCGCCTTCCCGCCCCACCAGGCTGGGCGGCATGGCATCGCGGCCTCCTTCATTCGTCCCCAAGACCAGCGCTCGCAGGCGCACGCGGCCATCGCTGGCGACCAGTCGCGAGGCAAGCCGCGGCTGCAGGTCGAGCGCCGGCGGCATGTGCTGGCTGGCCTCCTGGGAAATGACCAGCTCACTGCCCTCGGCGGCATCCATCAGCTCCACCGACCCTTGAGTCACCTGACCCAGAGGATCGACCAGATGGCGCTCCGGAAGATAGACCACGCGTCCGCTGTTGAGGCCAGCAGCCAATTCGATACGCGGCGGCTCGCCCTCGCCGCTCCAGTGACGGGCGATCTCCTCGGGCAACACCCGACGGCAATGCTCGTAAAGCGCTACCAGCTCGGCTAGCTGGTGGGCCGGACCGTGGGTTCCGAAGCAGGCGAGTCCCAGCCCGCCGGTGGCGCCGGGCAGCCAGAATCCGCCCAGGTGGCGGCACTGCTGCTCGAGCCAACGCATCAGTTCGATCTGCAGGGTCAGGCAGGCGCGAGCTTCATCACGGGCGGAGAGCTCCCCCTTGAGCCGCAGGCGAATGGCCATCACCGACAGCTGACGCTGCTCGATCTCGTCGTCACGCAGTGGCGAGCTGTCAGCGGCCAGCGTGCGCGAGAAGGCACCTTGCGGGGACATGCCCGGCAGGTCGGGCTGACCGTCGGACCAGTAGCGGGCGAGCTGCAGGAAGCCGGGCTCGGGCTGCTGGCCGGACAGTGCCAGCAGCTGCAGGTAAGCGTTGTACTGTTCATGCGCGGCGGCGAGCTGATCCTGCTCGGCCAGTTGGCGCACCAGCCGCTCATGGAAGGGCCCGTAGCCGGAGAAGCGGCTGACCAGCGCTTCGAGCAGCCGGTCGGGTACGTCGTCATGCGCCTCGAGAACCGCTTCGGCAAAGCGGATCACGCGTTGGCGCCACTCGTTGCGCAGTTGCACGAGCCAGCGCTGGAACTCCGTGCACGCCGGCAGCTGAAGCTCTTCCACCAGGTCGCCGCGGTAGTGCTGCAGCACCGCTTCGAGGTTGGCAACGTCCTGCGGGCCCTCCAGCAGCCGGTCGAGCACGTGGAGATCGAAACGCCACGACTCCGGTAAGCGAAAGGCGATGGTCTGACGAGAAACCGCCAACACCCGCTCGGCCTCTTCGCCAAGCGACTGGCGCAGGCAGTGCAAGGCATGGCGCAGGTTGGTACGCCCCGACGACAGCCCCTGATCCGGCCACAGCAGCTCGGCCAGGCTGGCGCGATTGACCGGCTGCTGGTGCAGCAGCAGGTAGATCAGCAATGCCTTGACCTTGTCGTAGCTGAACTGGGTCAGGACATCGTCACCCAACGACAGCGAGAAGTGGCCAAACAGCGCCAGCCGGTCCCGGTCGGTCTCGTGAACGTCTGAAGCGTCCTGCATGTTGGCACCCTGCGTGGCGGAGCGGCCGTTTCAGGCCGGCACACCGCTATGGAATCGAAATTCGGTATCCGGCGTTACGATCAGTTCGCGTTCACGCTCGGCGAAGAAGGCCACCCGATCCTCGATGGGTGACGGCGCCAGATGCTGCGCCAGCATCAAGTAATCTTCGTAGTGGCGACCTTCCGACTTAACCAGACTGCGATAGAACTTGGCAAGCACCTCATCCAGATGGGGGATGAGCCGTGCGAAGCGTTCACAGCTGCGCGCCTCGATGAAAGCGCCGATGATGAGAATATCGACTAGCCGGTCGGGTTCTTGAGCGCGCACATGGCGGCGTAGACCTTCGGCGTAGCGCGAGGCGCTCAAGTGGCGGTAAGCGATGCCGCGCGCCGCCATCAAATTGACCACCTGCTCGAAATGCAGCAGTTCCTCACGGGCGAGCTGCGACATCTTGGTCAGCAGCAACGGCTCGCTGACATAGCGATAGAGCAGGCTCATGGCGGTGGACGCCGCCTTCTTCTCGCACTGGGCGTGGTCGATGAGCAGCAATTCGGGGTTGGCAAGCGCCCAGTCGACCCAGGCATCCGGCGTAGAGCAGCCCAGAAACTCGACCAGGCCGGCAGGCAGCAGCGCCTCGGCATCGTCATCGGAAGACACTGGGGGAATATCGGCAGCAGCCATAACGATCCTCGTCACAATCGACGCACATGGTAACCCGCTCCCGGCCGTGGCCAAAGTGCGACCTGAAAAGCGTCTTCCCGCCGATGATACCTGGCCAGTGCGGTGCACGGCGCGGAGTTCGCCCAAGGTCTTGTTTGCCGAAAGTTCTAGGGGCCTGACAATCGCCTCGCCTTAACATTGTCGACAGTTTGCCGTAGACTCTCGCCACCCAGTGACCCGTGGTTTGTCAAGACCGACTGTCAAGACCGTTTCACGGCCGGGGCGGGGCACCGGCAGCGTTGCGCCACTCCCCCCGCCCCGGCTACCACAACACAGATGAGGGCCCCCAACGTGCTTGAAGCCTATCGCCAACATGTCGAGGAACGCGCCGCCGAGGGCGTCCCGCCCAAGCCCCTGAATGCCGAGCAGGTGGCCGAGCTGGTCGAGCTGCTGAAGACCCCGCCCGCCGGCGAAGAGGAGTTCGTCCTCGACCTACTGACCAACCGGGTACCGCCGGGCGTCGACGAGGCCGCCTACGTCAAGGCCGGCTTCCTGACCGCCATCGCCAAGGGCGAGGCCGAGTCTCCGCTGATCGACAAGATCCATGCCGTGAAGCTGCTGGGCACCATGCAGGGCGGCTACAACATCGTATCGCTGGTGGAACTCCTCGACGACGCCGAACTGGCCAAGGAAGTGGGCGAGCAGCTCAAGCACACCCTGCTGATGTTCGACGCCTTCCATGACGTGGAAGAGCGCGCCAAGGCGGGCAACGCCGTGGCCAAAGAGGTCATCCAGTCCTGGGCCGACGCCGAGTGGTTCCTCTCCAAGCCCGCTCTGGAAGACAAGATCACCCTCACCGTTTTCAAGGTGCCCGGCGAGACCAACACCGACGATCTCTCCCCCGCCCCGGATGCCTGGTCGCGTCCCGACATTCCGCTGCATGCCCGTGCCATGCTGAAGAACGAGCGTGAAGGCATCGAGCCGGAACAGCCGGGCAGTGTCGGTCCGCTCAAGCAGATCGAGGAAGTGAGGGCCAAGGGCTTCCCGGTCGCCTACGTCGGCGACGTCGTCGGCACCGGTTCCTCGCGCAAGTCCGCCACCAACTCCGTGCTGTGGTTCTTCGGCGACGACATCCCCAACGTGCCCAACAAGCGTGCCGGCGGCTTCTGCTTCGGCGGCAAGATCGCCCCGATCTTCTTCAACACCATGGAAGATTCCGGCGCCCTGCCCGTCGAGATGGACGTCTCCGGCATGGAGATGGGCGACGTCATCGACGTCTACCCCTATGAAGGCAAGGTGTGCAAGCACGGCACCGACGAGGTCGTCACCACCTTCGAGCTCAAGACCCAGCTGATCCTCGACGAGGTGCGTGCCGGCGGCCGCATTCCGCTGATCATCGGCCGTGGTCTGACCGGCAAGGCGCGCGAGTCCCTGGGCCTGGCACCCTCCGACGTGTTCCGCCTGCCCGAGCAGCCCACCGACACCGGCAAGGGCTACACCCTGGCCCAGAAAATGGTCGGCAAGGCCTGCGGCATGGAGGGGGTGCGGCCCGGCATGTACTGCGAGCCGAAAATGACCACCGTGGGCTCCCAGGACACCACCGGCCCCATGACCCGCGACGAGCTCAAGGACCTCGCCTGCCTGGGCTTCCAGGCCGACCTGGTGATGCAGTCCTTCTGCCACACCGCCGCCTACCCGAAGCCGGTCGACGTGGACACCCACCACACCCTGCCCGACTTCATCATGAACCGCGGCGGCGTCTCGCTGCGTCCGGGCGACGGCATCATCCACAGCTGGCTCAACCGCATGCTGCTGCCCGACACCGTGGGTACCGGCGGCGACTCTCACACCCGCTTCCCGATGGGCATCTCCTTCCCGGCGGGCTCGGGCCTGGTGGCCTTCGCCGCGGCCACCGGCGTGATGCCGCTGGACATGCCGGAGTCGGTACTGGTTCGTTTCAAGGGCAAGCGCCAGCCCGGCGTCACCTTGCGTGACCTGGTCCATGCGATCCCGCTGTACGGTATCAAGCAGGGGCTGCTGACCGTCGAGAAGTCCGGCAAGAAAAACGCCTTCTCCGGCCGCGTACTGGAGATCGAAGGTCTCGACGACCTCACCGTCGAGCAGGCCTTCGAACTCTCCGACGCCTCCGCCGAGCGCAGTGCCGCTGGTTGCACCATCACGCTGAGCGAAGAGAGCGTCGCCGAATACCTGAAGTCGAACATCACCCTGCTGAAATGGATGATCGACAGCGGCTACGGCGACCGCCGTACCATCGAGCGCCGCATCCAGGGCATGGAGGAGTGGCTGGCCAACCCCAGCCTGATGCGCGCCGACAAGGACGCCGAGTATGCCGAGGTCATCGAGATCGACCTCGACGAGATCCAGGAGCCGATCCTCTGCGCGCCGAACGATCCCGACGACGCCCGCCTGCTCTCCGACGTGGCCGGCGAAAAGATCGACGAGGTGTTCATCGGCTCGTGCATGACCAACATCGGCCACTTCCGCGCCGCTGGCAAGCTGCTCGAGAAACAGCCCGCCGGTAGCCTGAAGACCCGCCTGTGGCTGGCGCCGCCCACCAAGATGGACCAACACCAGCTCACCGAAGAGGGGTATTACGGCATCTACGGTCGCGCCGGGGCGCGCATGGAGATGCCGGGCTGCTCGCTGTGCATGGGCAACCAGGCCCGCGTGGCCGCCAAGAGCACCGTGGTCTCCACCTCCACCCGCAACTTCCCCAACCGCCTGGGCGACGGCGCCAACGTCTACCTGGCGTCCGCCGAGCTGGCTGCGGTGGCTGCAGTAGAAGGCCGCCTGCCCACCGTCGAGGAGTACCGCCGCTACATGGGCGAGTTCGACGCCATGGCCGGCGAGATCTATCGCTACATGAACTTCCACGAGATCGAGGAGTATCAGAACGCCGCTTCCAACGTGATTCCCGTCACCCAGGAAGCCTGATACCCTATCCTTCGACTCCGATGCTCGCACATCGAAGGCCGCCGTCCGCGGCGGCCGGAGCCGATGAACGAAGCGCCCCTTGCGGGGCGCTTTTTTCGTTATCCGGCAAGTGCCGACGAAGCACGTCCTTCCCCCTCATCCATGGTGGGCCGCTGCGACTGTGCCGGCTTGTCCATATCTGCTAGGGTGAGCCGTGAATAACGACTGCCCCCTGGATCCTGTCTCACACACACTGCGCGAGGTTCCAGAGAACGTGAACGAGCCTTCCCACCCCTCTCTCAGCGAGTCGAAACTCGCTGATGCCTTGCGCGGCTGTGCCGAAGAGCCTATCCACATTCCCGGGGCCATACAGCCTAGCGGCTGCCTGATTTGCCTGGATGACCAGGGAGAGTCGGTCCATCAGGTGAGCGCCAATCTCGAGTCCGTGCTGGGCATTGCTCCCGAGCAGGCGCTGGGCGAATCGCCCCGGCGCCTGCTCGGCGATTCGCTGATCGAACGACTGGTCCAGGCACTGGCCACGGCGCAGCGCATACCCGAGTCGCTCAGCGCCGTCCTGGGGCCGGGGCAACGCCGCTTTCAGGTTACCGCTTATCGCAGCGGAGCACGCCTGGTCGTCGAACTGGAGCCGCTGCCGCTCCATGACGACCATCGACTGCTCAGCGTACTCAACCGTTGGCTGCTGACCATTGGCGACACCACCAGCCTGGATGAACTGTGGAATCGCCTGGTGGCAGAGGTGCGCGAGGTCACCGGTTTCGATCGCGTGATGATTTATCGTTTCGATGAGCGCTGGAACGGCAGCGTGGTCGCCGAAAGCCTCGCCGAGGGCGTCGACAGCCTGTTCGGCCATCACTTTCCGGCCAGCGACATTCCCCCTCAGGTACGCCACCTCTACGACCGGAACCGGCTGCGCAGCATACCCGAGGCCGCGGCTGCGGCCGTGCCGCTACTGCACGCCCCGCAGAGCGGCGACGACACGCCCCTCGACCTCTCGCTGGGCGTACTGCGAGCCGTTTCGCCGATTCACCAGGAATACCTGGCCAACATGGGCGTTTCCAGCGCGCTTTCGGTGGCCATGCACGACGATGAAGAGCACCTGAGCGGCCTGCTCAGCTGCCACGCCCTGGACGCACCGCTGCATCTCTCCCCGAGTGTGCGCGACACCGTGCATGCCATGGTGCTGATCGCCGTTCCCCAGCTCATGCTACTGCGTGCCAAGCAGGAAAACGAACTGCTTCAACGCGTTCAGGTAGGTCGCGAGCTGTTGAACAAGGCCCACCAACGCTGGATCGACCCCGACCTGATCGTGAGTCAGCGTGGCGACGAATGGCTGAAACTGTTCCACGCCGATGGCCTCGTCCTGCAGCATCGCGCTCACCGCGGGGTACGTGGCACGGTGCCCGACTCCGCCGACCTAGAACGGATCGAGGCCTGGCTGGGAGAGCACACCGACCGCACCGACGCCTGGTACAGCCACCACCTGAAAGAGACGCCGCTGGCCGCCTGGCGCGGCAACTGCTGTGGGCTACTGGCCGCCGCGCTTCCCATCGACACCGATCGGCCCAGCTGGCTACTGCTGTTTCGCAACGAACAGGTAGTGACGCGCCTTTGGGCCGGAGTACCGGAAAAACAGGTCAAGACTCACGGCGACCTCGTGGTGCTGTCGCCACGTCGCTCGTTCGCCGAATGGCAGGAGAAGGTTCGCGATCACGGCCAGGTATGGCGCCGCAGCGAGCGGCGCGCCGCCCGCGACCTGGCCGAGAACCTGGCGGCGGTCATCGCCAGTCACGAAATTCACCTGCTCAACGCTCGTCTGCGTCAGGTCAACGACCGACTGGAACGGCTCGCCTCCCATGACAGTCTCACCGGGGTATGGAATCGCTATCGCATCGAGCTCGCCATCGAAGAGGAGCTCGCCACCGCCGCGCGCTACTCGCGGGATTGCGCCCTGCTGCTGTTCGATATCGATCACTTCAAAGCGGTCAATGATGACTATGGCCACGAGATTGGCGACAAGGTACTGAAGACCCTGGTTGATGCCGTGGAGAACACGTTGCGTGAAACGGACCGGCTGGGTCGCTGGGGCGGCGAGGAGTTCGTGGTGTTGGCCACGGGTACCCACGCCAGGGGAGCGGAGGAACTGGCCGAGCGGCTGCGGGAACGCATCATGGAGACTCCCTTCGAGGAGGTGGGCCGGGTGACGGTGAGCATCGGCATCGCCGCCTGCCGACCGGAAGATACGCTCAAGACACTGCTCGCACGTGCCGATCAGGCGATGTACAAGGCCAAGCAGACCGGACGCAACTGCGTACATAGCGCCGACTGACGCTCACTCCCCCTCCGGCAGGGGTCGACGCTAAACCAAAGACGCCTTTCCTCCACCACCAAGCGTGGCATCATCGAGAGTGGCGAACGCCTCACCCTTTTCCCGCGACGAGGAGCCTGACATGAGCGTCATTGTCACCCCCGACATCTGCGATGCCCATCCTGACGCGCAGGTACTGGACCCGATCTTCATCAACGTCGGTGGCCGCGAGACCTTCTGCGGCCCAGTGCGCACCGTGAAGTGCTTCGAGGACAATTCACGCGTCAAGGAGGCAGTGGCCGAGCCCGGTGAAGGTGCGGTGCTGGTAGTGGATGCCGGCGGCTCCCAGCGCTGCGCCATGCTCGGCGACATGCTGGCCGAACAGGCTGCCCAGAACGGCTGGTCCGGAGTCGTGATGTACGGCTGTGTGCGCGACGTCGACGTACTGGCCGAAACCGACCTGGGCGTACAAGCGCTGGGCTGCCATCCGCGCAAGAGCGAGAAGCGCGGAGAGGGCAGCCGAGACATCGCCGTGACCTTTGCCGGCGTGACGCTACGCCCTGGACAATGGCTATACGCCGACAACAACGGCATCGTCGTGGCCGAGGAACGGCTGCCGTTGGACGGATGACGCCACGGAAAGCCAGGGCTGGACCGCTCTATCCTCTCATTGGGCGACGCGCCAGGTCTTGCCGGAAACCGTCAAGCAGTGCCAAGCTTGATGCCATGTCGCTGTCCCGCCACTCCCTATGCTGACACTCAGGTCGCTCGTTCGCAGCGTGTTGCGTTCTTTGCGTGAACACATGCGGCCGCTGATCGCCTACCACCTCTTCTTCACGCTGCTGGCCTCGAGTCTGCTGTTGCCCGGCGTTGCCTGGACGCTTACCCATCTGCTGGGGCGGTTCAACCGGGCAATCCTCAGCATCGACGAACTGCTCGGCCTGCTGTTGAGCCCTGGCGGAGTGTTATGGCTGCTGCTCGCGACCGGCCTTGCCTTCCTCGTGCTCTACCTGCAGCAAGCGGGCATGATTCTGGTCGCGGTGCGCCGTCGCGACAATCACTTCCAGCTCGCCTTCATCGCCCTGTGGCAGACCCTGCATCGGCTACCGGCGCTGGCCGGCCTCGTGGTACTGCAGGTCGGCGCCCACCTGCTCTTACTGCTTCCGCTGGCATTCGGCCTGGGCTGGCTTTACGGGGTCTTCCTCGGCGGCTTCGACCCCTACTACGTTCAGAACGTGCGTCCTCCGGCGTTCTGGCAGTACCTGGGCGTGGCGCTACCGCTCACGTTGCTGTGGGCCGTCGTTGCCGGCCACCTCTACGTACGCTGGATCCTCGCATTGCCCATCGTCACGCTGGAAAAGCGGCGTCCTCTGGCGGCACTACAGCGTAGCTATCGGCTCACGCACGGCCGATCCTGGTCGCTGACCATCGCTGTCATCACTCTGCTGCTGGTGATCATTGCCCTGCCGCTGCTCTCCAGCAGCCTGTTCGAGCGGCTCTTTGCCCCGCTGCTGTGGTGGCTGCCTGAACGCAACGCCGTGCTGGTGCCTGCCACTCTCGTCTATGTTGCGACCTACGTACTGGTCACGCTGGCCATCACCTTCCTGGGCATCGCCGCCAACGCCCTGCTGTCGGCCTGCCTATACTTGCGTCTCGTGCATCGCGAACCCCATCCCGAATCGCCTCCGGCGGATGCCCACCCCGGTCGGCTCGCCTGGGCGGTGGAGCTATCTGTCGTGCTGTTCGCGCTCAGCCAGGCCTGGTGGATCGTCAACAGCTTCGAGCTGCACGACGACGTGACCATCATCGCACACCGCGGCAGCTCCAAGGCGGCACCGGAGAACACGCTGGCCGCCATGAATCGGGCGATCGACGATGAAGCCGATAGCGTGGAAATCGACGTTCGCCTGACCGCCGACGGCGACGTCGTGCTCTACCACGACCGCAGCTTGCAGCGCCTCACCGGCGACCCTCGTCAGGTAGGCGACCTGACGTTGCCGGAACTCCGCGAATTCGACGTTGGCCAATGGTTTGGCGATGCCTTCATCGGCGAGACGATTCCCACCCTGGCCGAAGCCTTCGCCGTCACTCGCGGGCGCGCCACGCTGATGATCGACATGAAGCCGGACGCCGGACGCGAGGTGGCCCTGGCCGAAGCGGTGATCGAAGCCATGCAGGAGGAAGCCGCACTACGTCATGCGTGTCGGGCCATGCTCAGCGTGCCGCTCAGCGCCGCTCACTGCGGCGATCCCGACGTCATCGGCGAAACGCGCCTGGCCGTCGCCCAGCCTTGGCTGATCGAGGCGATCAAGCTGCGCGAGCCGTCTCTGCGCATTACGCTGCTAGCCCAGCTGATTCTGCCCGGCACGCTGGAGCGGCGCGGCTTCGATGCCCTGGGGCTGCGCCACAACCGAATCAGCGAGCAAGAAATACGGCTGGCCAGCCACTTCGGCTATGAAGTGCACGCCTGGACGGTGAACGACTCCCGGGAGATGTCGCGAATGATCGACCTGGGAGTGGATGCCATCATCACCGACCATCCCGCACGCCTGGCCGACCTGATCGACGTGCGTAGCGAACTCAGCGACGGTGCCCTACTGCTGGTGAAGCTCCGCAACTGGCTCTCCAACTGAGCGCCTATTTCCCCATCACCACACCTTCGCGACGCGGGTCGGCGCCACCGAAGAGGCCGTCGTCGGTCACTTGAAGCGCCTGCAGACCACTGACCAGCTCACGCTCGCTGACGTCATGGCCTAGCGATTCGAGGGACTGGTGCGTGGCAGCGGGAAAGCCGCCTTCCTCGAGAAACACCGGCCCGCCCAGGGTGACCGCATGGGGCAGGTTCAGAGCCTGCTGGGCATCGAGCCCCCAGTCGAGCATGGCCACCAGCGCCTTGGCCGTGTAGTGGATGATCGCCGCCCCGCCGGGCGAGCCAAGACTGGCTACCAGTTCACCACTGTCGCGGTCGAACACCAGCGTGGGGCTCATGCTGGAGCGCGGCCGCTTGCCCGCCTCGACCCGGTTGGCAATGGGTTTGCCGTCCTCGCCTTCAGGCTGGAAGGAGAAGTCGGTAAGCTCGTTGTTGAGCATATAGCCACCCGGCATGCCGGTACCGCCATCCGCCATGATCCGTGAGCCGAACGCCTGCTCGATGGTGGTGGTCATGGCCAGGGCATTGCCGTGCTCGTCGATGATGCTGATATGGCTGGTACCCGATTCGGGCTGATTGGGCTGTACGGCCCAGGCGGTAGCCAACGCACCGGGATTGCCCGGTTCGGCCCCGCCGCTGCCCAGGCTCTGTTCGCCGATGCGCTCGGCACGCAGGGCCAGATAGTCGGAACCGAGCATGGTTTCCCAGTCACCGCCCGGCGCTTCGACGAAGTCCGGGTCGGCGATGTACTTGCCGCGGTCGGCGAAGGCCAGCCGCGAGGCTTCCAGGAAGCGGTGCAGCCAATCGTCGCTGGGTCGTCCCTCGACCAGCGGCGACTCGAGGGCCGGCAGGCGATCGAGCATGCCGAGAATCTGCATGATGGTCAGATGCCCGGACGAAGGCGGCGGAAAACCGCACACGCGATAGGCCCGCCATGGCGTGCAAAGCGGCTCGCGGGTCTTGGCGGCATAGCTGGCGAGATCCTCCAGCGACAGCGAGCCGGCATGCTCGGGATGGTTCTGCACGCGGAACACCAGATCCTCGGCAATGCGTCCGGTGTGCAGGGCACTGCTACCCTCGTCGGCGATGTCCCGAAGAATGGCGCCCAGCGCAGTGTTCTTGAGGATGTGGCCGGCGGGCAGCGCCTCACCCGCTTCCGTGTAGTAGAAGACGCCAGCCAGCGGGTCGGCACGCAGTTGCTCATCGCCGGCCAGGCTGGCGTGCAGGCGCGGGCTTATCGCAAACCCCTCCTCGGCCAGACGGATGGCCGGCGTGAAGAGTTCTTCCCAGGGCAATCGGCCATGCTCGCGATGGGCAAGCTCCAGCATGCGCACGGTGCCGGGCACCCCGACCGAAAGGCCGCTGGCAACGGCCGTCATGAAGTCGAGCGGTTCGCCCTCCTCGTCGAGGAACAGTGTCTCATCCACGCCGCTGGGGGCCGTCTCTCGCCCGCCGTAAGCCACTACGTCTTCACCGTCATGATGCATCAGGAAGGCGCCGCCACCGATGCCACTGGACTGGGGCTCGACCAGTGTCAGCACCATCTGCACGGCCACGGCAGCGTCGATCGCGCTGCCACCCGCCTCGAGCACCTGGTAGCCGGCATCGGTGGCCAGGGGGTTGGCAGCCGCCACAGCGAAGCGTTCGGCGGCCCAGCCCGGCTTTTCCTCGCGGCCGGAGGCGGTTTCCGGGTCGATGGCCGGCATCCGGTACTGGAAATCCGCTTCGGCCTGGACGCCTATCGGCAGCGACAACCAGGCCGCGGCAAGCGACACGACGAGCGAGTGGCGAAAGGAGACGGTCATGGGGCAGGCTCCTCGTTCAGGGGAGACTGTCAGCATAGACGAAATCACCCGGCTGACGGACGTCAGCCGGGCATATTGGTAACGGATCGCCTCAGCCGAGAGTCTCACCGGCGAGCATGAACCAGGTCTCCAGTACCGCATCCGGATTGAGCGACACCGAATCGATGCCCTGATCCATCAACCATTTGGCGAGCTCCGGATGGTCCGAAGGCCCCTGGCCACAGATCCCCACGTACTTGCCCTTGGCACGGCACGCCTGGATAGCCATGGAGAGCAGCTTCTTGACCGCCGGGTTCCGCTCGTCGAAGAGGTGGGCGACGATGCCCGAGTCGCGGTCCAGGCCCAGAGTCAGTTGGGTCAGGTCATTGGAGCCGATGGAGAAACCGTCGAAGTGCTCGAGGAAGTCGTCGGCAAGCAGCGCGTTGGCCGGCAGCTCGCACATCATGATCACCTTGAGCCCCTTGTCGCCGCGGGCCAGCCCGTTGGCAGCCAGCAGCTCGACCACCTCCCGCGCCTCGCCGGTGGTACGTACGAAGGGCACCATGATCTCGACGTTGTCGAGCCCCATCTCGTCGCGCACGCGCTTGAGTGCCCGGCACTCCAGCTCGAAGCAGGGACGGAAGGCATCGGAGACATAGCGCGAGGCACCGCGGAAACCGAGCATGGGGTTCTCTTCGCCCGGCTCGTAGAGCTTGCCACCGATCAGGTTCTCGTACTCGTTGGACTTGAAGTCCGAGAGGCGCACGATAACCCGCTGCGGATAGAAGGCGGCGGCCAGCGTCGAGATGCCCTCCACCAGCTTGTCGACATAGAAATTCACCGGGTCGGCGTAGCCAGCGGTACGCAGATCGATGGTCTGCTGCAGGTCGAGCGGCAGGGTGTCGTACTCGAGCAGTGCCTTGGGATGCACGCCGATCATGCGGTTGATGATGAACTCGAGACGCGCCAGGCCCACGCCGGCATTGGGCAGGCCAGCGAAACCGAAGGCACGATCCGGGTTGCCCACGTTCATCATGATCTTGAAGGGAATCTCGGGCATGGCATCGACGCTGGAGACGCGGCGGTCGAACTCCAGCAGGCCATCGTAGACGTGACCGGTATCGCCTTCGGCGCAGGAAACGGTGACGTCACGGCCGTCGGCCAGGGAATCGGTGGCATCGCCACAGCCCACCACGGCGGGAATGCCCAGCTCGCGGGCAATGATCGCCGCGTGACAGGTGCGCCCGCCGCGGTTGGTGACGATCGCCGAGGCGCGCTTCATGATCGGCTCCCAGTCGGGGTCGGTCATGTCGGTGACCAACACGTCGCCGGCGTTCACCTTGTCCATATCGTTGGGGGTGAAGACCACCTTGACGGCGCCGCGACCGATGCGCTGACCGATGGCGCGGCCGGTCACCAGGGTGCGGCCCTTCTCCTTGAGGTGGAAACGCTCGAGCTTGCCGCCCTCCTGCTGCGAAACCACCGTCTCGGGACGCGCCTGGACGATGTAGAGTGCGCCGTCGTCGCCGTCCAGCGCCCACTCGATGTCCATGGGGCGGCCGTAGTGCTGCTCGATCGTCACCGCCTGTTGGGCCAGGGCCATGACCTGGTCGTCGCTGATGCAGAAGCGGCCGCGATCCTTCAGCGGCACATCCACGGTGTCGACCGACTTGCCGGCGCTGGCGTCGTCGGCATAGACCATCTTGATCAGCTTGGAACCCAGGTTGCGGCGCAGCACGGCGGGACGGCCGGCGGCCAGCGTGGGCTTGTGGACGTAGAACTCGTCGGGGTTCACCGCGCCCTGCACCACCGTCTCGCCGAGCCCCCAGGAAGCAGTGACGAAGACCGCATCGCGGAAGCCGGATTCGGTATCCAGCGTGAACATCACCCCGGAGGCGCCGGTCTCCGAGCGCACCATCTTCTGGATGCCGGCGGAGAGCGCTACGTTCTCGTGGGCATAGCCGCGATGCACGCGGTAGGAGATGGCGCGGTCGTTGAACAGCGAGGCGAACACTTCGTGCACGGCGAGTTTGACGTTGTCGAAGCCCTGGATGTTGAGGAAGGTCTCCTGTTGGCCGGCGAAGGAGGCATCCGGCAGATCCTCGGCGGTGGCGGAGCTTCTGACCGCCACCTTGAGATTGGGATGCCTGGCTGCCAGCGCCTCGTAGGCTTCGCGCAGCTCCGCTTCGAAACGCGGGGGCAACGGCGTGTCGATCACCCACTGGCGGATCTCGGCGCCCACGCGGGCGAGTTCGCCAACGTCATCCACGTCCAGCCGCGCCAGCGCCTGGTTGATGCGCTCGTTGAGCCCTTCGTGGGAGAGAAACTCGCGGTAGGCGTGAGCCGTGGTGGCAAACCCACCGGGAACGGTCACGCCGGCTCCCGAGAGATTGGAGATCATCTCGCCGAGCGAGGCATTCTTGCCCCCCACGCGCTCTACATCGTCCATGCCGAGCTGATCGAACCACAGGATGTTAGCTTCCACGAGACCCCCTTGATCTGCGACGCCCGCCCTGGCGGCAGGCTCCAATGCAATGGTCGCCACCTTACCCGCTCGGCGCCATATTCGCCATTGGTCTAACATCGAAGGCAGTGGAGGATTTTTACAACAGTTTCGTGCCTGGCCGGATTCCTGTAGTCCGGGGCTGACACTGACTTGCCGGCCCAGGCATCAACCCGGAGAATACCCGTATCGTCCCGCCACGGAAGCCAACGTCGCCATGCCCCGCACCGCCTTCTTCATTTCCGACGGCACCGGCATCACTGCCGAAGGCCTGGGCCGCAGCCTGCTCGCCCAGTTCGAGGACATCGATATCCGCATGCTCACCAAGCCCTACATCGACACTCTCGAGAAAGCCGAAACGCTGGTGCAGGTCATCGAGGCCACGGCGGTACGCGATGGCGAGCAGCCGATCATCATCGACACCATCGTCGATGAATCCGTACGCGCGGTGATTCGCGAAGCGATCGGCTTCAAGGTCGACATCTTTTCCACCTTTCTCAAGCCGCTGGAGGAGGAACTGGGCACGCATTCCAGCTACAGCGTGGGACGCACCCACTCCATCGGTCGCGACGACGTCTACATGGACCGCATCCACTCGGTGCATTTCGCCCTGGACAACGACGACGGCGCTCGCACCCATCAGTACGACAAAGCCGACGTCATCCTCATCGGCGTCTCGCGCTGCGGCAAGACGCCCACCTCGCTCTACCTGGCATTGCAGTTCGGTATCCGCGCTGCCAACTACCCGCTCACCGAGGACGACCAGGACGAGGATGGCACGCTGAAGCTACCGCGGGTACTGGCCAGCCAGCGCCACAAGCTGTTCGGCCTGACCATCGACCCGCGCCGACTGGCCGCCATTCGTCACGAGCGACGCCCCAACAGTCGCTACAGCTCGCTGGACCAATGCATGCAGGAGGTGCAGCAGGCTGAGGCAATGTACCGCCAGATGCACATTCCATTCATCGACACCACGCGCTTCTCGGTGGAAGAGATATCCACCCGCATGATCGCCGAGACAGGCCTGCACCGTCGCTTCTCGCCGAGATGAGCACCTAGCCCCGACACGCCCGCCAGCCCTCAAGCGCTGGCGCCATTACCGCACCACTCCCTCGCGGCGCAGTCGGGCGATGTCCTCGACGCTCAGCCCCATCTCGGCCAGTATCGCATCGCTGTCCTGCCCGAGCCGCGGCGGTGCCACCTCGCTGGTGGCAGACTCGCCGTCGAAGCGTAGCGGGTTGGCCACCTGAGGCACCTCCAGATCGCCGCGCGAGAGCGTACGCTGCATACCGCGGTGCTTCACCTGGGGATCGTCGAAGACTTCGGTCACGGTATTGATCGGCCCGGCGGGAATGCCGCACGCCTCGAGATCCGTCAGCCAGGCATCGCGGCCGCGAGTCGACAGGATCGCCTGCAGCTGCGGCACCAGCCTCTCGCGGTTACCCACCCGGGCGGCATTGGTGGCATAGGCCGGGTCCGTCGCCCATTCCGGGTGGCCGAGCAGTTCGGACAGGCGTGCGAACTGGCTGTCATTGCCCACCGTCAGCACCAGGTGACCGTCGGCACAGGCGAAAGCCTGATAGGGCACGATGTTGGGATGCGCATTGCCGTGACGCTCGGGCGAAGCGCCGCTGACCAGGGCATTGAGTGCCTGGTTGGCAAGCGCTGCCACCTGGACGTCGAGCAAGGCCACGTCGATATAGCGGCCTTGACCGGTGCGGCTGCGCTCATGCAGTGCCGAGAGCACGCCGACGGTGGCATAGAGCCCGGTCATCACGTCGGTGATCGCCACGCCGGTCTTCATCGGCATGCCGTCCGGCTCGCCGCTGATGCTCATCAGCCCACCCATGGCCTGGATCATGAAGTCGTAACCGGCACGGTGAGCGTAAGGGCCCTGCTGGCCGAAACCGGTGATCGAACAGCCGATCAGCCGCGGATTCTCCGCTCTCAGGCTGGCGTAGTCGAGGCCGTACTTGGCCAGGCCGCCGACCTTGAAGTTCTCGAGCACCACATCGGCCCCTGCGGCCAGCCGGCGCACCAGCTCCTGCCCTTCGTGGGTGGCGATATCCACGGCCAGCGACCGCTTGCCACGGTTGGCGCACAGGTAATAGGCGGCGACCCTGTCGAGGTCGTCGTCTTCGGCCAGCCATGGCGGCCCCCAGCCACGCGTGTCGTCGCCGCGCTGGGGATGTTCGACCTTGATCACCCGGGCACCCAGGTCGGCAAGCAACTGGCCGGCCCAGGGGCCCGCCAGCACACGCGACATATCGAGCACCGTGACACCGTCCAGCGGTCCGCTCATATCGATTCCTTGCTGAGTTCTTGGAAAGACTCTTACGAACGTCACGAGTGACGGCCAGGCAAGGCGAAATCAGCCGAAAAGACGGACCGGGCTCGCGCACGAGTTCACGGCCAGTAAATGAGTACTTTAAGGCTGATTTCAACGCCGCATGGCCGAACGCAGTAGTTTGTATACCTCAGCCAGTGAAGGCCTGGATGCCGGTCTGCGCCCGCCCCAGGATCAGCGCATGCACGTCGTGGGTGCCCTCGTAGGTGTTCACCGCCTCCAGGTTCATCACGTGACGGATCACGTGGTACTCGTCGGCGATGCCGTTGCCGCCGTGCATGTCGCGCGCAACCCGTGCGATGTCCAGCGACTTGCCGCAGTTGTTGCGCTTGATCAGCGAAATCGCCTCGGGCACCAGCTGACCATCGTCGATCATGCGCCCCACCCGCAGCGCCGCCTGCAGGCCCAGAGCGATCTCCGTCTGCATGTCGGCGAGCTTCTTCTGGATGAGCTGATTGGCGGCCAGCGGCCGGCCGAACTGCTTGCGCTCCAAGGTGTATTCGCGGGCGGCGTGCCAACACGCCTCGGCGGCACCCATGCTGCCCCAGGCGATGCCGTAACGGGCGCGATTGAGGCACGAGAACGGCCCCTTGAGCCCGGTCACGCCCGGCAAACACGCCTCGTCGGAGACCTCCACGTCCTGCATGGCGATCTGGCCGGTGACGGAAGCCCGCAAGCTGAACTTGCCCTCGATCTTGGGCGCCGAGAGGCCCTTCATGCCTTTCTCGAGAATGAAACCGCGAATCACGCCCTGGTCATCCCGCGCCCACACCACGAAGACATCGGCGATGGGCGAATTGGTGATCCAGGTCTTGGTGCCATTGAGACGCCAGCCGCTGTCGGTGCGTATGGCGCGAGTGGACATGCCGCCCGGGTCCGAACCGTGGTCGGGCTCGGTAAGACCGAACGCCCCCACCCACTCGCCGCTGGCCAGCTTGGGTAGGTACTTCTCGCGCTGCGCCTCGCTGCCGAAGGCGTGGATGGGATACATCACCAGGCTCGACTGCACGCTCATGGCGCTGCGGTAGCCGGAGTCGACGCGCTCCACCTCACGGGCGATCAGACCATAGCTGACGTAGTTGAGGCCGGCGCAGCCATAGCCGTCGATGGTGGCACCGAGCAGACCGAGCTCGCCCATCTCGTTCATGATCTCGCGATGGAATATCTCGTGGCGGTTGGCCTCGAGCACGCGGGGCAGGAGCTTCTCCTGACAGTAGTCCTGGGCGGTCTGGTGGACCATGCGCTCTTCTTCACTGAGCTGGTCGACGAGGCGGAAGGGGTCGTCCCAGGTGACTGGGGTGATCGAACTCATGGCGGGCTCCTCGGTGGCAGAGACGATAATTTCTACATTTTCTATAAATGTAGAGCAAAACCGTCTCGCTGCCAACCCGCCCCGGCGACGATGCGAGCTATCGGAGCCGGGCATGCACGGATGCCGGGGACAGGTCGAATAGGAGGTCAGTCCTGTCGACGGCGTACTTGATGGCAATCGACATCACTTTACGGCGTCGCCGCCAGTCGCTCGGCCGCCGCCAGCCGCGCACGGATCTGCCACCAGGCCACCAGCGCGACCAGCCCATTGGCGACCAGCATGCCGAGGAAAACGCCGGTGGTTCCGGCAAGCCAACCGCCCAGCCACGCCAATGGCACGCTGAGCACGAACAGCCGGATCACCGACAGTCGCATGGCGCGCGCCGGCTCGTGCAAGGCATTGAGGGCGGAAACCGACAGAATCACCACGCCCTGGGCCCCCAGTCCCAAAGGCACCCACAGCAAGAAGGTGCGCAGCACCTCGCCCATCGCCATCCCATCGGCGTAGCTCGCCACCAGCCAGGGAGCGAGCAGCTGCAGCAGCAGCCACACGGCCAGTTGCCAGACCAGTACGAAAGCGAAACAGCCGAGGACGGCACGCCGCACTCGAGCGATCTGCCCGGCGCCACTGTTCTGGCTGACCAGCGGCGGTAACGTCATGGAGAGTGCCAGCACGGCGATCTGGGCGATGGCATCGAGACGCGTGCCGACCCCGAAAGCCGCCACGGCTGCGTGACCGTGATCAGCCATGATACGAGTGATCAAAGCCATGGCGAGCGGCGTGAAGACACTGGTGATGGCAGCCGGCACGGCAATTCGCGACAGCTCCCGCCAGGACTCGACCAGCCCCTGCAAGGTCAGGCCGGCGAGATCGATGAGCTCACGCAGTTCACGCTGGAAGCATAGCGCGACACTCATCAGCCCCCAGCTCGATACGCTAGCCAGTGCCGCACCGGAGACGCCCAGTGCGGGCAAGGGTCCCACACCGAAGATCAACAGCCAGTCGAGCAGCCCGTTGAGCACGGCGGCCAACGCCATCATCAGCCCTGGAACCAGGGTGTTGCCCTGGGCGCGCAGCACGCTGTTGAGTACTCGTGGCACGATCACCGCCGCCGCCCCCAGGTACCAGATGCCCATGTAGTCGCGGATGTGTGGCATCAGCGGCGCATCGGCGCCCAGCAGGCGGAACAGCGGCTCCAGCGTTGCCAGCCCGACTAAACTCAGCGCCACGCCCACGACCAGTGCGAGCAAGGCCGCATCGGTGGCCCGACGGCGCACCGTCGCCACGTCACCCTGCCCCAGGCGGCGGGCCACCACCGCCGAGGTACCGATGCCCAGGCCGATCGCCAGGCTGATCACCGTGAACACCACCGGAAAGGTGAAAGAAACCGCTGCCAGCGGCTGGGTGCCCAATCGGGCGATGAACCAGGCATCCACCAGGTTGAAGCTCATCATGGCGATCATGCCGCCGACCACCGGCAGGCTCTTGCGCAGCAGGGTGGTGGCGATGGGGCCTTCGAGCAGTTCGCGGCGGACGGGACGGCGGGAAGCGGCAGGGGAAGCAGGCGTGCGGACGCTCATTCGGGCTCTCGACGGCAAAACGGGCACCCGATTGTGCCCGTTTCGCGATTAGCTGCCAAAGACAGGATCAGCCCTCTTCCCCAGCCCGATACAGCTTCTGAATGCTGGAGAAGTCCAGTTGGCCATGGCCCTGGGCACTGTGCAGGGCGAACAGGTTACGCGCCTGGGAGCCCATCGGCACCGTGCTCTTGCTGCCCAGCGCGAGCTCCCAGGCCAGCCCCAGATCCTTGGCCATGAGATCGGTGAGGAAGCCGCCCTGATAGTCGCGGGAGGCCGCCGAGCCCTCCATGACGCCAGGCCAGGGGTTGTAGACGTTGAGCGCCCAGTTGCCGCCGCTGCTCTGCTTCATGATCTCGGAGAGCACCGCCGGATCCATGCCGTTCTTCACACCCAGAGCCAGGGCCTCGGCGGTACCGCTCATGAGGATGCCCAGCAGCATGTTGTTGCAGATCTTGGCGACCTGGCCGGCACCCACCTCACCGGCATGGAAGATGTTCTTGCCCATGCCCTCGAGCACAGGCCTGGCCTTTTCGAAGCCTGCCTCGGGGCCACCGACGATGAATGTGAGAGTACCCGCCTTGGCGCCCCCAACGCCGCCGGAAACCGGCGCATCGAGATAGGTGAGGCCGCGTTCGGCCGCCGCTGCGCCAACGAAGCGGGCATCCTCCGGCGAGATGGTCGAGGCGTCGACGATCAGCGGCTTGCCGTCGAGCGCATCGAACAGGCCCGGCTGGCCGTCGCGGCCCAGGTAGAGCCCGCGCACATGGGCGCCCGCCGGCAGCATGGAAATGACCACCTCGGCACCGCGCGCGGCAGCCTGGGCACTGTCGCCGCGGCTTGCGCCTTCGGCTTCCAGCGCCTTGACGGCATCCTCGACCAGGTCGAAGACGCGAATTTCGTGGCCGGCCTTGACCAGGTTGGTGGCCATGGGGGCTCCCATGTTGCCCAGACCGATGAAGGCGATTTTCATAGATGTCGCTCCTGTAGGTTGTCGTGGCGAGTCCGTGTTTCGTCGCGTCGGCACCCGCGATCAGCCGATGCGATGACCGCTGCCGAGATCGCGCAGCGGGTTTTCTTCGTCCGACCACAATGGCGTCATCAGCGCCTGGACGTCTTCGTCCGGCACGCTGGCGGCATCCGCATGTCGCCACTGGGGGTTCTTGTCCTTGTCGATCAGCAGCGCCCTCACCCCCTCGGCGATGTCACCCTGGCGACAGCACTGCACCGACAGCGACAGCTCATCGCGGAAAGCGTCGGCCAGGCTGGTATGTCGATGGCGCTCGAGCATGCGCCACACGAGATGCGCCGAAAGCGGACTGCCCACGGCAAGACGCTCCCGATTGGCGGCAGGCCACTCGGCATCGCTGTCGTCGTCGAGAATCCGCCGTACGGCGCTGGAAGCACCGACCCGTCCGACCAGCCGCTGGATGTGATCGAGATGCGGCCACACCCGTCCGGCCGGCGCCGCATCGCGAGACTCGTGCTCGTCGAGGGCTTCCTGAACCGCGGCACGCAGCGCCCCGGGAGACCGCGAACCGTAATCGGCTGCGACCAGCGCCGCCAGCAGCGCCTCGCGCCGCTCGCGGGGCACGAACCGATCGGCCATGCCCAGATCCAGGGCGTCTCGTGCATTGAGCTGCGCACCGGTGAGGCCCAGATAGATCCCGAC
Organism: Pseudomonadota bacterium; assembly: GCA_051749645.1. Taxonomy (GTDB): domain Bacteria; phylum Pseudomonadota; class Gammaproteobacteria; order Pseudomonadales; family Halomonadaceae; genus Halomonas. Next base: position 53,503 of record JBNJIT010000007.1, on the reverse strand, counting down.
ACCCGGCGGCATGCGGTTGAGGAACCAGCTGGCACCGATGTCGGGATACAGACCGATGGAGATTTCCGGCATGGCAATGCGTGTGGTCTCGGTGACCAGGCGCTGGGAAGCGCCGGACATCAACCCCAGGCCGCCGCCCATGACGATGCCGTCACCCCATATCAGCAGTGGCTTGGGGTAGGTATGGATGCGGTAATCGAGTCGATACTCCGTGGTGAAATACGTCTCGGCGAAGACGCTATCGCGGCCGGCGCCGCGATTTTCCCCTTCCTCGGTAATGGAACGGTAGAGAGCCACGATGTCGCCGCCGGCGCAGAATGCCTTATCGCCCGCACCTTCCAACCACACCGCCACGATGCTGCGATCCACCGCCCAGGCGTCCAGCTTGGCATCGAGTTGCCGTGCCATTTCCAGCGACAGGGCATTGAGCGACTTGGGGGCGTTGAGCGTGGCCACACCGATTCGGCCACCGTCGCGAGTAGGCAGTTCATCGAAGATGACCGCAAGATCCGTCATGCTCATTCTCTCCTGATTGTCATTGCAGCGCTTCGATCACGCCATCCGCCAGCAGGCGGCGGGCCACGATCACACGCATGATCTCGTTGGTGCCCTCGAGGATCTGATGCACCCGAGTGTCGCGCACCATGCGCTCCAGCGGAAACTCCCTGAGGTAACCGTAACCGCCATGGATCTGCAACGCCTCGTTGCACACGTTGAATCCCATGTCGGTGGCAAACCGCTTGGCCATGGCGCAATGGGCAGTCGCTTGGGGATCGCCCTGATCGAGACGCCAGGCGGCGTGGCGCACCATCAGGCGTGCCGCGGTCAGCTCGGTGGCCATGTCGGCCAGCTTGAACTGCAGGGCCTGGAAACCGGCCAGCTCCCGGCCGAACTGCTTGCGCTCGCTCATGTAGTCGCGCGCCAGCGTCAGGGCATGCTGGGCGGCACCCAGCGAACAACTGGCGATGTTCAGGCGGCCGCCGTCCAGTCCCTTCATGGCAAGCTTGAAACCCTCGCCCTCCGCGCCGAGGCGATTGCCCACCGGCACGCGCACGCCGTCGAAGCTGATCAGGCGCGTAGGCTGGCTTTTCCAACCCATCTTGTCTTCGTTCTTGCCGTATTCCATGCCGGCGGCATCGGCCGGAACGAGAATCGCCGACACGCCGGCCGCACCGCTGTCGGGTTCGCCGGTACGTGCCATCACCACCAGCACGTCGTTGGCCCCGGCACCGGAAATGAACATCTTGGAGCCGGTGATGACGTAGTCGTCGCCGTCGCGCACCGCCTTGGTACGCAGACTGGCGGCATCCGAACCGGAGCCGGGCTCGGTGAGACAGTAGCAGCCCAGGCACTCACCGCTCACCAAACGCTCCACCCAGGTCTCGCGCAGCGCCTCGCTGCCCCAGCTCGCCACCATCCATGCAACCATGTTGTGGATGGTAAGATAGGCGGTCGTGGCGATGCACCCTTGAGAAAGCTGCTCGAAGATCAGCGAGGCGTCCAGGCGCGACAGCCCCAGACCACCGCGGTCCTCGGGAATGTAAATGCCCAGGAAGCCCGTCTCACCGGCACGGCGGATGACATCGACCGGAAAGTGCGACGTCGCATCCCACTCGGCGGCGTGCTCTGCCAACTCGGCGCGGGAGAAATCGGCAGCGGCCTGGACGAGCGCCTTCTGGTCATCGGTCAGGGAAAAATCCATCGGGGCATCCTCTTGGTTACGACGTGGAGACGGAAACGTCATGGTCGGCGACAGGGGTCACCACCGCAGCGTTGGCTCGATGCAGGCCAACCTAGCACTTGCTAGGTTTTAGCGCATACCGCCCTTAGTCGACAACCACTTTACGTTAACGTCAACGTCGTCTAGTGTTGCGAATACGATGGTGGACAGCCATACGGCGCACCACCCCGCTACAGGACAGCAGCGATGAGCACCTCCAGCCCCGACGTCACGACTTCGGTCAATGCCAGCCTCCCCCGTCAGCGCCGCACCTATTCCATCGGCGAACTGGCGCGGATGTTCGAGGTGACCCCACGCACCATCCGATTCTATGAGCAGGAGGGGCTGCTGGCCCCCGAGCGTCGTGGCCAGACCCGGATCTATCACGAGAAGGATCGGGTTCGGCTCAAGCTCACCCTGCGCGGCAAGCGCCTGGGCTTCTCGCTGGCCGAGATTCGCGAGGTCATCGAGATGTACGACGCCATGCCGGACGGCAACGCCCGGCAGCTCAAGCGGCTGCTGGAAATCCTGGGCGAGAAGCGCGCCAACATGGAGCGCCAGCTGGAAGACATTCGCCTGATGCAGCGTGAACTCGACGACGTGGAGAGCCGGGCCCGCGATGTGCTCGACCGACTGGCTCGCCAGGACGCCTGACGCCGCATCATCGTCGGATCGGCCCATGGCGTCACCCTCATCACGCCATAACATTCGCCACAACGAGACGGGTAACAGCAATGACACGCCAAGACGCTCACAAGGACCACAACAGCTACGTCAGCGGTATCAGCGACACCCCCCTCAAAGGGCAGACCATCGGTGACTGCTTCGATGAGACGGTGGCCCGCTTTCCCGACGGTGATGCCCTGCTGAGCCTGCACCAGGGCCTGCGCTACACCTGGCGTGAACTGCGCGCCGCCGTGGATGCCGCCGCCCGCGCCCTGATCGCGCTGGGCGTGAAGAAGGGAGACCGCGTGGGCATCTGGTCACCCAACTGTGCGGAGTGGACCATCACCCAGTTCGCCACCGCGAAGATCGGCGCCATCCTGGTCAACATCAACCCCAGCTACCGCACTCACGAGCTGGAATACGCACTCAGGCAGTCCGGTGCCTCGACTCTGATCCTGCAGGGCGCATTCAAGACATCCGACTACGTGGCGACGCTTGCCGAACTCGCCCCGGAACTGCGCGACGGTGCGCCGAGCACCTTCTCCAGCGCCAAGCTGCCCGAACTCGAGCGTGTCATCTGCCTGGACGGCGACCGGGCACTCACCGGCATGTTCAGTTGGGAGAGCATGCTGGCACATGCCGATGAAGTCTCCGCCGAGCACCTCGCCGAGGTTCAGGCCACCCTGCAGTTCGACGAACCGATCAACATTCAGTACACCTCCGGCACCACCGGCGCGCCCAAGGGCGCCACCCTCTCCCACCACAACATCCTCAACAACGGCTTCTTCGTGGCTCGCACCATGGGCTTCACGGAGAAGGACCGCCTGGTGATCCCGGTACCGCTCTACCACTGCTTCGGCATGGTAATGGGCAACCTCGGCTGCGTGACCCACGGTGCCACCATGATCTACCCCGGCGACGGCTTCGAGCCCGAGGCCACGCTGCGCGCCGTGTCGGAAGAAAAGGCCACCGCCCTGTACGGCGTGCCCACCATGTTCATCGCCGAGCTGGAGCATCCGGACTTCGCCCGCTTCGATCTCTCCCACCTGCGCACCGGCATCATGGCCGGATCGATCTGCCCCATCGAAGTGATGCGTCAGGTGATCGACAAGATGCACATGGAAGACGTCACCATCTGCTACGGCATGACCGAGACCAGCCCGGTGAGCTTCCAGACCCAGACCGACGCCCCGCTGGAGAAACGCGTCACCACCGTGGGCACCATCCACCCGCACCTCGAGGTGAAGCTGGTCAGCCCCGAAACCGGCGCCGTGGTGCCCCGTGGCGAAACCGGCGAGCTGTGCACCCGCGGCTATAGCGTGATGCTGGGCTACTGGAACAACCAGGAAGCCACCGACAAGGCCATCGACGAAGCTCGCTGGATGCACACCGGCGACCTGGCCACCATGGATGACGAGGGATACGTGGCGATCGTCGGGCGCATCAAGGACATGATCATTCGCGGCGGCGAGAACATCTACCCGCGCGAGATCGAAGACTTCCTCTATACCCACCCCGCCATCTCCGACGTCCAGGTGATCGGCGTGCCCGACGAGAAGTACGGCGAGGAAGTGATGGCCTGGGTCAAGCTCAGCGACGGCCAACAACTCACCGCCGACGAGCTCAAGGAATTCTGCAAGGGCCAGATCGCCCACTACAAGATTCCGCGCTACGTGAAGTTCGTCGACGAATTCCCGATGACCGTCACCGGCAAGATCCAGAAGTTCAAGATGCGCGAGGAAGCCACCCACGAACTGGGACTGTGACCCGGGCTGCGCCCGGGAGCGGTAAGCTTTAAGCCGGAAGCTATAAGTAGACCCCGCGAGAATCGTGAACTGACCCCCAATAGTTGGACGGTTCATTCAGCCGGCGCTCGTGGGGTTTTTCTTACAGCTTATAGCTTACAGCTCGCCCCGAAGGGGCGGTTACAACCCCTTGGGTGCAAAGATCCCCGGCGCGTTGCGCCAATAGCCCTTGTAATCCATGCCGAAGCCGAACACGTAGCGGTCGGCGACTTCCAGGCTGCAGTAGTCGGCCTCGAGACCGGGCACCGCCTTGCGATCGTGCCGCTTGTCGACCAGCACCGCAGTGGAAATGCTCGCCGCGCCGGCCTCGCGACAATAGTCGAGAATGGCGGCCAGTGTCGCCCCCTCATCGAGGATGTCGTCGACGATCACCACGTGTCGGCCGGCCATGGGAATTTCCGGAGAGACGCGCCAGAACAGCTCGCCACCGCGGATGCCGCCACGATAGCGTGTGGCATGCAGGTAGTCGACTTCCAGCGGAAAACCCAGCCGGGTGAGCAAGTGACCGGTGGTGATCAACCCCCCGTTCATCACGCAATAGAAGACCGGAAGCCGGTCGCCCAGATCCTGGGTTATCTCATCGGCCATGCGGTCGAGGGCGCGTTCGACCTCATCATGGGTAATCAGGCAATCGGCGGTCTCCATGACCTCGCGCATGGTGGCCAGGGAGTCGGGAAGTTCGGTGTCGAGCTGAGACATGCAGTGGACTCGTGTTGGTCTGTCGAATGGCGATACGTTGGCGCCATGGCTGGCTCAGGGGCCCGCCATGGCCTCGAGACGGGCGTGCACTCGGCGCCAGCGGCTGAGGGCTTCGAGGGTGTCGAGTTCAGGGCGGGCACGGCCATAGCGAAGGCGGGAAGCCGGCTTGAAATGGCGTCCTGCGCAGGCATCCAGCACCTCGAGAGCCGCTTGGCGGTCGTTGCACACCAGCACGGCATCGCAGCCGGCCTCTAGCGCCGCCAGGGCGCGTTCGCGCGGTCCGCCAGCCACTCCGGCGGCGGCCATGCCCAAATCGTCCGAAAACAGAGTGCCCTTGAAGCCCAGGGACTCGCGCAGCATGCCCAGCCAGACGACGGAAAAGCCGGCGGGGCGGGCGTCGAAATCCGGATAGATGACGTGCGCCGGCATGATGGCGTCGAGCTGGCTGGCCAAGGCGGCGAACGGCACCAGGTCCCAGCGCTTGAGTTCGCTGAACGGACGGTCGTCCACGGGTATTTCGTGATGAGAATCGGCAGCCACGCCGCCATGACCGGGAAAGTGTTTTCCGACGGCAGCCATACCCGCCTCATGAAGGCCGGTGACGAAAGCATGCCCCATGGCGGCCACGGCACCGGGGTCGGTTCCGAAACTGCGATCACCGATTACGCTGGACAGCCCCACGTCCACGTCGAGCACCGGCGCAAAGGTCACATCCAGCCCGCAGGCGGCCATTTCCATCCCGAGCAGCCATCCTGCATCACGGCACAGGCGCAAGGTGACCTCCGGCGCCACGGCAAAGTCGCGGCCGATACGCCCCATGGCCGGCAAACGGGTAACGCCCTGACGCAGGCGCTGCACGCGCCCGCCCTCCTGGTCGATGGCCAGCAGCAGCTCAGGGCGCAGGCGGCGAATGGCATCGCACAGTTCCCGCACTTGCCGAGCCGTCTCGACGTTGCGCCCGAACAGAATCACGCCGCCCACTTCGGGACGCATCAGCAGCTGACGCTCATCCGTCGTCAGCCGCGTGCCCTCCAGATCGAGAATCACCGGGCCAAGGGAATGGGTCATGATGGGTAACCTTCGCGGGAAGGGAAACGATTCTAGCCCAGCGGGCCGCCGGTGTCAGTCGTGGAGCCACACCGGCGTACCCGGCACCGCGATGGCAAACAGTGCGATCAGGTCGTCATCGCGCAAGCGCACGCAGCCATGCGAGCGCGGTTTTCCCATGGGCTCGCTGGGTGGAGCTCCATGCAAGTAGATGTAGCGCCGCTGGCTGTCGACGTCGCCCCCACGGTTGACGCCTCGCTCCAAACCGCACAGCCAGAGAATCCGCGTAAGGATCCAGTCGCGGCCCGGCCGAGCATCGGCCAGAGCCTCGCTGTACACCTCACCGGTAGGACGGCGACCGCGAAAAACGGCGCCGGATGGCTCCCCGTCGCCGATGGCGGCACGCACGTAGTGCCAGCCGAGCGGGGTCTGGCCGCTGCCTTCCCGCTGGCCGACACCCGCCTCACCGGTGGACACCGCATACACGGCACCCGCCGCATCGCCATGCCACACCACCAGGCGCTGGGCCGGGATATCGATCTCCAGCCAGGGCCCACCAGCCGGCGGCAGAGCCTCGAGCGTCGGGGTACGCATCAGCTCGCCTCGGCGTGGCTGGCCACCGGCGCCTCGGGCAGCGGCGCATTCAACGCTGCCACCACTACCGGACGCAGTCGCCGAATGAGGTCGCGCACCGTGACGTGTTCGCCATAGTCCTTCTCGGCGATGTCGCGCAGCGCATCGAGGCCCGAGAGCGTGAAGATCACCGTGCCCAGCACGAAATGCAGACGCCAGAACCGCTCTGAATCGGGCAGTTCCGGCGTGGCGCGCCGTACCAGGTCGGTGAAGCGCATGAAGACGCTGCCGTACTCCTCCTGAATGTAGCGGCGCAGATGCCCCTGGGCCTGGCTGTAGGCCAACCCCAGCAGCTTCATGAACACCTTGAGGCTATGACGCTCGGCGGGAACCTCGAGCACGGTGCGGGCCATGGACTCGAGCAGCTCTTCGAGGGGAATGACGCCGCCGGCATGGCGCGCCTCGAGATCGTCCAGCACACCATGGAACCGCTCGGTGAAGGGGTCGAGGTAGCGGGAGAAAACCGCCTGGATCAGTGCCTTCTTGGAGCCGAAATGGTAGTTCACCGCTGCCAGGTTGACCCGTGCCTTGCTGGTGATGGTACGCAGCGAGGTCTCGGCGAAACCTCTTTCGGCGAACAGCACCTCGGCCGTATCGAGAATGCGCGTGACGGTGTCGGTCTGAGCCATGATCCGTGCCTCGATGGAAACGATTGTTTGAAACGTCATAAAATCCTACGGAAACACAGGAGCTGGACCAACGCAAGCTCATAGTGACGCGTTTGAAACGCTTTGCCTTTCAGGGAGCGTCTACGGCCTTACTGGATGAACTTCCATGCTGTATACTTGACCAATGAAGCAGCGTCAGCCGGAGGTCGCATGACTCGCTCTCTCACCCCACGCCAGCAACACGTCTTCGATTTCATCGTCAAGACGATGAACGAATTGGGCTATCCGCCCACCCGGGCCGAAATCGCCCGCGCACTGGGTTTCCGCTCGCCCAATGCTGCCGAAGAGCACCTGCGCGCTCTGGAGCGCAAGGGGGTCATACGCGTGATGCGCGGCACCTCGCGGGGCATCCGACTGCCCTTGGCCGAGCCCGAGCCGGCCCATGAAACGCCCACCGAAGGATTGCCGATCATCGGCGAGGTGGCCGCAGGGAGTCCGGTACTCGCCGCCGAGCACATCGACCGCTATTGCCCGCTTCCCCCCGAGTTCTTCACACCGCGTGCCGACTACCTGCTCAAGGTGCGCGGCCTTTCCATGAAGGAGATCGGCATCCTGGAGGGCGACCTGCTGGCCGTACACCGCACCGAGCAGGTACGCGACGGGCAAATCGTCGTCGCTCGTCTCGATGACGAAGTGACCGTCAAACGCTTCCACCGTCATGGGCACCGGGTGACTCTGGCTGCCGAAAACCCGGATTTTTCGCCCATCGAAGTGGACCTGCGCCACCAGGCCCTGGAGATCGAAGGCATCGGTGTGGGGGTCATTCGCGGCGGCAGTGGAACGGCCCTGGGCTAGCCATCCGGAGCTTGTCAGGACTGCGCCCGGAAAGCGCTCTGGCATAGGGGCAACCGCATTGAGGAAGATACTTCACGCCGACTGCGACTGCTTCTACGCCGCGGTGGAGATGCGTGACGACCCGCGGCTACGCGAAGTGCCGTTGGCGATCGGCGGACGTAGCGAGCAGCGCGGGGTGATCGCCACCTGCAACTACCCCGCACGCGAGTACGGTATCCATTCTGCCATGCCCACCGCTCGGGCACTGCGGCTCTGCCCCCACCTGACCCTACTGCCCGGCGACTTCGACAAGTACCGGCAGGTCTCCCGGCGAATTCAGGCCGTGTTCCACGAACTCACCCCCCTGGTGGAGCCGCTGTCGCTCGACGAAGCCTTTCTGGATGTCAGCGACGTCACGCGTTTTGCCGGCAGCGCCACCTGGATGGCCCAGTGGCTCAAGCAGGAGTGCCTGTCGCGCACCGGCATCACCGTCTCCGTGGGCGTGGCACCGAGCAAGTTTTTGGCCAAGATCGCCAGTGACTGGGAGAAGCCCGACGGGCTCACGGCGATTCCTCCCGAACAGGTGAGCGCCTTCGTACGCGAACTGCCGGTGACCAAGCTGCATGGTGTGGGCCCCGCCACGGCCGCGCGACTCGAGGCGCTGGCCATCGAAACCTGTGCCGATCTCGAGCGACAGCCACTGGAGCGCCTGATAAAGGAGTTCGGCAAGTTCGGTCGCCGGCTCTTCGAACTCGCCCGCGGCATCGACGACCGGCCGGTGCGAGTCGAACGCGAGCGCAAGTCGGTGAGCGTCGAGAGCACTTTCGCCCGCGACCTGCCCGACCTGCCCCACTGCCGTGAAGCCCTGGCGCCGCTATGCGAACGTCTCGAAGCGCGCCTGGCCCGCCATGGACACCCCCCGGTGGCCGGCCGCTTCGTCAAGCTGCGCTGCGACGATTTCCGCCTCACCACTCTCGAGGAACGCAGCGGTGCCCCCACCCTGCCCGGCTTCCTCGACCTGCTCGACCAGGCCTGGGCACGCCGCCAGCGCCCCGTGCGCCTGCTTGGCGTCGGCGTACGCCTGGTGTCCGAGGATGCCCGCCGCCAGCTTACCCTGCCCCTGTAGATCGAATCGCATGAAAGCAACGAGTCATGTCGCGAGCGAAGATAAACGGGGCAGTCGTCAATCGGGCACTCATTTGGTGTCGATATAGCGATGGTCATTGAACGTCGCCACCCAGTCCGGATGGTAGACCATCAGAATGCTCAGCAGCATGCCGGTGATGAACGCCTCCGAGGGCATCAGCAGCGGCAGGAATAGCGCGTACTCTTGCGCCAGAAGGATCGCCTCGGGGTCCGTAGCACCCAGCATCACCAGCCCCAGTCCGGCGAGACCGGTACCCAGGGTTGCCAGGGCGGCCCCGAAGAAGCCGCACACGAAGAGAAAGACCATCAGGTTATCCGGCAGGAAGCGATCCACCAGACGCCATATCATGACCGTGATCAGTGCCGGCACGACACCGGTGATCAGGACGTTGATGCCCAGCAACGGCCAGGCCGCGTTGCCGAGCGCCACCAGGCCGAGGTTGACGATGAGATTGGTGATCAGCGCCAGTGGCGCCTTGAAGACCAGCGTCAACAGGGCCGTGAACATCAGGTGCAAGGTCAGCCAGTCCACGGCCTGGGCACGCAGCTGCCAAAGCAGCAGCACGGCTACCGTCGCCGCCAACCAGCGGTGCTGCTGGCCAAGGTCATCCAACAGGGTTTGCCAGGGGCGCTGTGCCAGGGCCAACCCCACCATGCCGGCCGACACCAAGCCGGCCACGATGAGCAACCAGGATTCGAGCAGGCTCTCGGAGAATGTCACGGCCCTCCTCCAGCGGCGATGTCAGGCAAACACCACCGTCTTGTTGCCATGGATCAGAACGCGATCTTCCAGGTGCCAGCGCAGTCCACGGGCGAGCACCGCTCGCTCCACGTCCCGTCCGAAGCGGACCAGGTCACCCGCCGTATGGCAATGGCTGACCCGGTGGATGTCCTGCTCGATGATGGGGCCGGCATCCAACTCCTCGGTCACGTAGTGGCAGGTCGCGCCGATCAGTTTCACACCGCGGGCATGCGCCTGGTGGTAGGGGCGCGCTCCGGCAAAAGACGGCAGAAAACTATGGTGGATGTTGATCACGCGACCCGCGTAACGTTGGCACACCGCTGGCGGCAGGATCTGCATGTATCGGGCGAGCACGACCGAGTCGGCACCCAATGCCTGGATACGACGCTCCACCTCGGCGAAGGCGGCCTCCTTGTCGTCGCTGGGCACGGGGACATGATGATAGGGCAGGCCATGCCACTCCACGAGGCTGCGCATGTCGTCGTGGTTGGAAATCACCCCCACGATGTCGCCTTCGAGTTCATCCGCCGTCCAACGATAGAGCAGATCCACCAGACAGTGGCGTTCCCGCGACACCATCACCACCACACGCGGACGATGGCGAGTGTCGCGTAACGCCCACTGCATATCGAACTCCCGCGCCACTGGGGCGAAGGCGCCACGCAATTCCTCGGCCGTCATACCGATGGAATCGGCAAGAATCTCGTAGCGCATGAAAAAACGCCCGGCCTCCAGATCCGAATGCTGACTCGCCTCGGTGATGGAGCCGCCATGGCCGGCAATGAAGCCAGACACACGCGCCACGATGCCGCGACGATCGGGACAGGAAACGACCAGGCGATAGTAGTGGGACATGTCGGTCAACGCTGAGCAGCTCGAGAAATCGGTCAGGCATTGTAGCGAAATTGCCATGGCCATGGCAGCGGCCTACCCAAGGAATTCGCCGTTGGATGCGGCCAATAGCAGCGGCCCCGATTGTGGAGGCTCGGGGCCATCCCGTATAGTGAAAGGCTCATGATTCGACCGCTGACATGCCGATGCAACCACCCCGCGTGACGATTCGTCCCCGCCGCCGCCCACCGCTTCATTACCTCCCCTTGGGCGGCTGCGGAGAGATCGGCATGAACCTTGGGCTATATGGCTATGAAAACGCCTGGATAGCCGTCGACTGCGGCATGATGCTGCGCCAGGATCTGCCCGATACGCCTCTTCAGGTGCCCAGCGTCGAAACGCTGGAAAGGCTCGAAATCTCCCCCGATGCCCTGCTCATCACCCACGGCCACGAGGACCACATCGGCGCCGCGGCATGGCTGTGGCCGCAATGGGGCTGTCCCATTTATGCCACGCCCCTAGCCGCAGGGTTGTTGCGAGCCAAGTTCATCGAGCGGGGGCTGTCCACCGGCGCCATCCGGGTGATCGAACCCAGCGAAGCCCTGACGTGCGGGGCCTTCACGATCCGCTTCGTGCCGCTCACTCACTCGATTCCCGAAAGCTGTGCGCTGCTGATCGCTGCAGGAGATTATCGCGTACTGCATACCGGGGACTGGAAACTCGACCCCGAGCCGCTCATCGGCTCGCCCGTGAACGGCAGCCGGCTGCGCGCCTTGGCCCCCGTCGACTTGGTGGTGGGCGATTCCACCAACGCCCCCATGCCCGGCCATTCGCGCAGCGAAGGCGATGTCGCTCGTGCCCTGGAACGTACCCTCACCGGTTGTACCGGCCGCGTCGTGGTGAGCTGCTTTTCCAGCAACCTGGCACGGCTGCTTGCCGTAGCCAGGGCGGCCGAACGCTGTGGCCGCCGGGTCAGCCTGATGGGCCGGGCCATGGAGCGCATGGTAAGCGTGGCCCGGGGGCTGGGCTATCTCGACGACCTTCCACCGCTGGTCCCGGTTCGGGATCTCGGCTATCTGCCGCCGCAAGAGGTACTGGTAATCGCCACCGGCAGCCAGGGTGAACCGCGCGCTGCCCTGAACCGGCTGGCCAGTGGCCGCCACGCCAGCTTCGAACTGCTGCCCGACGATACCGTGATTTTCTCCGCCAAGGCGATTCCCGGCAACGAGCCGCTCATCGACCGCCTCAAGCACCGTTTGCGTCAGCTCGGCGTGACCATCTGGGACGAGTTCAATCACCCCGAGCTGCATGCCTCTGGCCATCCGGCTCAGGATGAGCTGCGCACGATGTACGAGTGGATCAAGCCACGCCACCTGCTCCCCGTCCATGGCGAAGCACGCCACCAGCGGGCCCACTGCCAGCTCGCCGAAAGTCTGGGCATTCGAGCACCACTCAGTCCAGTGAATGGCGACTTGATTCGCCTCGATAGCCACGGCTTGAGCAGGGTTTCACGCCACCCTCAACGCCCCTGCATCGTCAGCCAGGACAACGTCGCCCCCCTGCCTGGCCTGGCCGCCGAGCGAGGCTCTTCGCGCCACGGCATTCTGTACCTGGCGATTCCGGTCGCTGCCACCGGCACGGGCTGGACCCGGCTGGGCCGCCTGATCCTCGATGCCCACCATATGCGCCCTCTCGACGAAGACGACTTCAGCGACTGGCTGGATGAACGACTCGACGCACTGCCCGCCGAAACCCTCGCCGAACTGCGCCTGCAGCTGCAGCCCCTCATCACCGCCTGGCTGAGCGAGCGCTTGCGTCAGCTTCCCGACGTTCACCTGCAACTGATGGCGATGGAATCCCCCGTTTTCAGCACTTCATCCTGACCCTACGCAACGGGGGCCAATCCCTGGATTGGCCCCCGTCGACAGTGCGCAGCAGTCCATCCGACAGCCCACGCAGACGGCGTGAATCGATCGTACGACCGAGCCACGCCAGCGGTCTCGGCGTCAGCTGCCGTTGGCATTCTTGGGAGGCCGGCCACGACGGCGGCGCGGCGGCTCTCCCACGAGATCCTCCACGGAGAGACCGGCATCCTGCATGGCCTCGCGAATCTCGGCCAGCTTCTTTTCCTTGTCCGCCTCTTCCTGCTCACGGCGCTTCTCTTCTTCCTTCTTTTGTTCGATGACTTCGCCAATGACATCGGAGAGTTTGTACAACTGCTCCATGCTCAATTGGCGAGCGGCCGCGCGGGCCACGTTCTTGTTGCGGGCGATTCGCTCCAGAGTTTCGCTGGACATTGGTCTCCTCCATGCAGGAAACGACGTGAGAATCTGACGTCTTTCTCGTCAAAAGTATATGCGTTGATGCCATCTTGGCAAGAAAAGAGCGGCAAAAAACACCGCAGGTTTCTGCGATGTCTGCCAAAGGAGCGAAAAGACCCTGGACCTTCAACCCCCGGTCATGTTCATGAAGCGCACGACCTGGACGTCACCATCCGTCGTGAAATGGTGCCGCTCCGGCTTGAGCGGCATGGCTCCGATAATGGCTTCCTTGAGGGCATCGAGATCGCCTGGATAACGGCGCAGTACCGCCCGCAGATCCACGGAATGCTCGTTGCCGAGACACAGCAGCAACCGCCCTTCCACGGTAACGCGAACGCGATTGCAGCTGGCACAGAAATTATGACTGTGCGGCGAGATGAAACCGATACGCGATGTGCTGTCGGGCATGCGGAAATAGCGCGACGGACCCAGCGAACTTTCCGTCGTGGGCAATAGCGAATAGCGACGTTCGATAATCGCCTGAACGTCATCGCTGGAACAGAAGGTTTCCGCACGCGAATGGTCGGAGACGTCACCCAGCGGCATCTCCTCGATGAAACTGATATCCAGATCCTCGTCGCGCGCGAAGTCTACCAGGTTCAACACCTCGTCATCATTGCGCCCCCTGAGGATGACGGCATTGAGCTTGATTCGTTGGAAACCGGCATTGCGTGCCGCCCGGATGCCGGCCAGTACCCGGGTGAGATCCCCGGTGCGGGTCAGGCGGCGAAAACGTTCCGGATCGAGCGAGTCGAGACTGATGTTGAGCCGTTGAAGTCCGGCCTCGCGCAGTGCCACGGCCTGTTTCTCGAGCCCGGCGCCATTGGTGGTCATGGCGAAGTCCTTGAGCCCGGGAAGGGCGCCGATCTCCGTGACGAGCTTGCCGATATTGCGTCGAACCAGAGGCTCGCCTCCCGTGAGACGCACCTTCTCCACGCCCAGCTCGACGAAGGCCCGCGCCACCGTGGCGAGCTCCTCGAGCGTGAGTACCTGGGCCCGCGGCAGAAAGGTCATCTCTTCGCTCATGCAGTAGACACAGCGAAAATCGCAGCGGTCCGTGACCGACAGTCGCACATAGCGGACGCGTCGTCCGAAGTCATCGATCAGCTCTGACTCCATCCTCATTTCTCCCAGCGACTGGCATCCCGTCGATCGGACTCGCGCTCGGCGACCCAATAATCACCGCTGGCGCTGTGCTCTTTTTTCCAGAATGGCGCCCGAGTCTTGAGATAGTCCATGATGAAATCGCAGGCCTCGAAGGCCTGGCGTCGGTGCTCGCTGGCCACGACTACCAGTACGATAGGATCACCGGGGGCCAGCCGTCCAACCCGGTGGATCACGCTGACGCCTTGTAGCGACCAACGCTGTTCGGCTTCGGTCACGATCTCGCCGAGGGCGGCCTCGGTCATCCCCGGATAGTGCTCCAGAGTAAGGGCGTTCACCTCCGGGCGCTCATTGAAATCACGTACCAACCCGATGAAGCTCACCACGGCGCCGATGTCCGTACGGTCCCCGAGCAAGACACGCTGCTCCTCACCGGCATCGAAGGGCGCCTGCTGTACCCGGATCATGCTCAGCCTCCCGTGACCGGTGGGAAGAAGGCCACTTCATCGTCGTCGGTGATTGGCGTGGCATCCACCGCCATCACCTGGTTGACGGCACACAGTACACGACCTTCCGAAAGCCGCGAAAACCGCTCGTCGAGCTCGATCAGCGCAGCCTTGAGGCCACCGACGTCAGCCGTGGGTAGGTCATCGAGAGCGACGCTGAGCTCGCTGATGCCGAGGCTCTCGCGCAGCTCGGCCAGGCATTTGACGCGCACGCAAGGCGTTTCCAGATCGCAGCGCAGGCCCACGGACACTTCGCCCGCCGCACCGTCTCCGGTAACGATCGGCGCTTCGGGCGGCGCAACGGTTCCGGCCGATTCGCGGTGATAGTCACCGGAGCGGCCACCGCTCTTGGCATCCAGGTGAATGGCACCGATCTCCATGTCCTTGTCCACCGCCTTGCACATGTCGTAGAGCGTCAGGCAGGCCACAGAAACGGCGGTCAGCGCCTCCATTTCCACGCCGGTGCGTCCGTTGAGACGGCAGGTGGCGCTCACCTCGACCCGCGAACTCGCCTCGTCGAGCCGGAAATCGACGCTCACCTTGGAGAGCGGCAAGGCATGGCAGAGCGGGATCAGTTCATGGGTGCGCTTGGCGGCCTGGATGCCGGCAATTCGTGCGGTCGCGAGCACGTCACCCTTGGGCAGGCCACCCTCGGCAAGCAGCGACAGGGTGGCCGGTTGCATGGTGATATGCCCCGAGGCGGTCGCTTCGCGGCGGCTCTCCGGCTTGTCAGCAACGTCCACCATGTGGGCTTCGCCGCGTCGATTGAGATGGGTCAGGGTCATGTCAGCAACGCCTCAACAAAGGTCATCGGATAACGGTTGTACGGTAACGGGATCGCCAGCAGCGACTTCGGCTCGTTCGGGGTCGATCTCGATCAGACAATCTGCGGCCACCATGGAAGAGAGTATGCCGGAACCTTGCCGCCCTGTGCTGCACACCCAGAGTCGCCCTTCGGTATCGCTACGCAAGCGGCCGCGCAGGAAATCCACGCGCCCCGCGCGACTGGCCAGTGGTTCGTCGGCCAGGGCAATGAGGCACCGCGGCTGCGGATCGCGACACCCCTGCAAACGCCGCAGCAACGGCGCGACGAACTGCAGGAAAGTGACCATGGCGGCTACCGGATTGCCGGGTAGCCCGAAGAAGGGGGTGGCCACGGCTCCCAGCTGGCCACAAGCCAACGGCCGGCCGGGACGCATGGCGATCTTCCAGAAGCCCAGCTCGCCGACTTCCTGCAGGGCTCCGCGTACCCGATCCGCTTCACCGACCGACACGCCGCCGCTGGTGATCACGAGGTCCGCCTGGCGAGCCGCCTCCTCCAGGGCCGCAACGATCCTCGGTTGGTGGTCGGGGAGGATGCCCAGGTCGAGAATCTCGCCTCCATGCTCGGTGACCAGTCCCCGCAACGAAAAGCGGTTGGCGTCGAAGATGCCGGCCGGAGGTAGCTCGTCGCCGGGCGCCGTCACTTCGTCGCCGGTGGAGAAGAGCGCCACACGCGGACGCCGATGAACGCTGGCCCCGGCCATGCCCAGCGAGGCGAGCAAGCCGAGCTCGGCAGCCCCAAGACGGGCTCCGGCAGGCAGTGCCGTGGCGCCCCGGGCGATGTCCTCCCCGGCCATGCGGACGTTCTGGCCACGCCGCACGTCCTCCGGTCGATGAACCTGCACGCAGCCATCCCGCTCGTCGAGCTGTTCGCGCATGATCACGGTATTCGCCCCGGCAGGCAGTGGCGCTCCGGTAGTGATGCGTACGCATTCGCCGTCTGCCAGTACCGTCGCGTAGCGATGGCCTGCCAGAACCTCACCGAGCAGCGGCCAGGGTGCCGTGGGCACGCCCTCTTCCGGCCAGGACAGGGCGATGCCATCCATGGCCGCATTGGTGTTCTGTGGCACGTCGATGGGCGACACCTGCGATTCGGCCAGCACGCGACCGTGAAGGGCCGCCAGCGGCAGCCATTCCGACGGCAAGGGAGCCGCGACCAAGCGTGCCGTTGCCGCCCGAGCTTCCGCAACACCGAGCATGCGTTCGCCGAGATCGAAACAGGATAGGCTCATGCCCCCGCCTCCACGTCCTCGCGAGGAGCCTGCTCGCGCGGCCAACGGGCCGGCCAGGCAGCCACCCAGTCGGCAATCGCCTCGAGGTCGTCGAGGTCCAGCGCCTCCACTCCCGCCGGCAACGACAGAGGCGCGGCACTGGCGACGGCCCTGACCCAGGGGTCATCGTCCACGAGCAATGGTTTGCCCAGCGCCTCCCGATGCAGCGCCAGCTTGGGTAGCGGCCACGCCTTGAACCCCTCGATCAGTACCAGATCGGGACGCTGGGGGCGGATCATCTCGATCAGCTGTGCCAGATCCGCCTCGAGCTGATTCGGCGTCTCCATCATCAGCGCCACACGTGCCCGCGAGGCAATGAGCATCGGCGAGGCACCGGCCTGGCGCAGACGATGGCTGTCCTTGCCTGGCTGATCGATGTCGAAGGCGTGATGGGCATGCTTGATCACGGCCACCCGCAGGCCATGCTCGGTCAGTCGTGGCAGCAACTGCTCCAGCAAGGTCGTCTTGCCAGTACCGCTCCAGGCGGCGATGCCCAGCAACGGCAGGGTGTCATCGAACGACAGGGAAGCATCGATCACGGCACTCATGGCAGGCGTCACTCCTCGCTCAGTCGCGCCTCTAGGCGCTGTTTCTCATCCTGGGTATTGAGATTGGCAAAGGCTTCCGGACAGTCGCTGAAATCCACTGCACGCCAGGCATGGCGAGCATACCAGCTGTCGATCTTGCGCTCGCCATCGCCCAGCGCAGCCGCGAGGTCAGCGGCCAGTGACGTGCGAATCAATGCGACCACGGGATGCAGCCGCTCGCCGTCGTGGGCAACGGCGATGTCCCCCTCACCGATACCCGTCACCAGACGCGATACCAGATCATGCGGCAAGGCCGGGGTATCGCAGGGCACCACGAGCACCCAGAGTGTGGCGACGGCGCACAGGCCACTGTGGATGCCCATCAAGGGCCCCTGGAAGCCCGACTCGCGGTCGCTCACTACGCGCTCGGCCAACGCCTCGTACTCCGCGAGGTGCCGATTGGCATTGATCCATACCGCCGCCACCTTCCCTTCCAGCCGCTCACGGACATGGCCCACCAGCGGCCGTCCGGCAAAGGGCTCGAGCCCCTTGTCACAGCCCCCCATTCGGCGGCCCTGTCCACCGGCGAGGATCAAGCCGGTCACCTCATGTCGCGGATCCATCAGCGCTCTCGCTCGACCGTCTGGCGTTGCGATCATGATGCCTGAGGGAGCCTCGGCGTGCCACGCCTGCCACGATACCGCATGACCCCGGTCATCGAACGTGGAGACGAGGCACCGCTAAGGGGTATCATCCATCGACCCAATCGAACGTTTGACGGCAGACCGAGCAATGGAAGGATTCAATGTGGGCAGCCGCCTGCGCGAGCTGCGCCAGGCGCGCCGACTCTCTCAGCGTGAGCTGGCCAAACGCGCCGGCGTCACCAATAGCACCATATCGTTGATCGAGCAGAACAGCGTGAGCCCTTCGGTGAGTTCGCTCAAGAAGATCCTCGATGCCCTGCCGGTGTCGATCAGCACCTTCTTCGCCGGCGATGAACCCGCACCTCCGCACCATTTCTACACGGCCGGCGAATTGACCGAAATCGGCGACGGCCACCTTTCGTGGCGGCTCGTGGCGGCACGCCGCCCGGACCGTCGCATGTCGATCATCCACGAGCGCTACCCGCCCGGCGCCGACAGCGGCGAAGAGATGCTCGAACACGAAGGCGAGGAAGGCGGCGTGGTGATCGCCGGGCGGATAGAGCTCACCGTCGGGGATGAAGTCGAGGAGCTCGGGCCCGGCGACGCCTACTATTTCGACTCACGGCTGCCCCATCGCTTTCGCAACCGTGGCAAAGAAGAGTGCGTGATCGTCAGTGCCAACTCGCCGCCCTCCTTCGCCGAGGGCGGGCGCGAACAGCATCACGTCTGAGCGCGCGGGGCATCCTCTTCGGCTCCGGGTAGCACCCAGTTGAGCACGATGCCGACCACGGCGGCAAGACTCACCCCCTGCAGGGTGAACTGGCCACCACCGAACTGCATGCCGCCGATACCGAACACCAGGATCAGCGAGACCACCACCAGGTTGCGCGGTGCAGTGAGCGAGTGGCCGGCACGGACCAGGGTGTTCATGCCCACCACGGCGATGGAGCCGAACAGCAGCGTCATGATGCCACCCATGACCGGGCCGGGAATGGTCTGCAGCAAGGCGCCGAGCTTGGCGACGAAGGCCAGGAACACCGCCAGGCAGGCAGCCACGATCATGAACTTGGGATTGAAGGCGCGAGTCAGGGTCACGGCACCGGTTACTTCGGAATAGGTGGTGTTGGGCGGGCCACCGAACAGTGCCGCTGCGGAAGTGGCCAGACCGTCACCGAGTAGAGTGCGATGCAGGCCGGGCTTGTCCAGGTAGTTCTTGCGGGTCACCGAGCCGATGGCAATCATGTCGCCGATGTGTTCCACCGCCGGAGCGATGGCCACCGGGATCATGAATAGGATCGCCGCCCAGTGGAAGCTCGGCGCCGTAAAACTCGGCAACGACAGCCAGGCCGAGTCGCGAACCGGCGTAAAGTCGACCACGCCCATGATCAGGGCCAGCGCATAGCCGGTGACGATGCCCCCCATGATGGGCACCAGACGCAGCAGGCCTCGCCCGAACACCGCCAGTACCAGCGTCACCAGCAGGCTCGCCATGGAGAGCACGATCGCCTTCCCGTAACCGATGTGCTCACTGGTCTCGCCGGTGGCCATATCCACTGCCACCGGCGCCAGGGCGAGACCGATCACCATGATCACCGGCCCCACCACCACCGGCGGCAGCAGGCGATGCAGCCAAGCAGTGCCTTTGAGACGCACGAACTGAGCGATCACCACGTAGACGAGCCCCGCTGCCAGCAGCCCACCCAAGGTGGCGGAAACGCCAAAGTTCGCCACCGAGCCCTGAATGGGGGCGATGAACGCAAAGGAGGAGGCGAGAAAGACCGGCACGCTGGCGCGAGTCACCCCGTGGAAGATAAGGGTGCCAATGCCGGCAGTGAACAGGGCCACACTGGGATCAAGGCCGGTCAGCAGAGGCACCAGCACCAGGGCGCCGAAAGCCACGAACAACATCTGGGCCCCGGTAAGCAGAGTGCGTGGCAGGGAGTCGGCGGATCGCAGAACGGCCGCGGTATCGGTCATGGCAGGGCTCCTGGAACGATTGGGCGGGAATCGCGCGGCATTCTAGCAGCCTCGTGCTCCCGGCACGACGTCGCCCTCATCCACTCTTCGCTCACGCTGCTCCACCGACAGCGCTTCCAGGTACTCGGCGAGACGCTGCTCCGCCGCATCACCGAACAACACATCGCACACTTCCCTCAGGCCAGCGGATCGGCCAATCGATGCCTCGGGAACCACCAGCGAGATCTTCGAACGTCGCCTCAGCAAATCCTCGAGCCGAGTGACCATTTCGCGATCCCGCGCCTGCGCAAGCTCGACCCGCAAGTATTCAGTGTCCTCGATCAACACTTCGGCCTGACGCTCATCCTGCCGCACCACCTCCAGCATATCGAAGGCCTGATCGGCGTAGCGGCGCCAGAGACGTTGGCTGATCGGCTCCGAGGCGTGCGGCGCGGTCAGCTCATCGAGATTCATCCGTCGAGCCTCCTGCAGGAAGCCATCGCGCACCGAACCATCGGGCTCTCCATACCAGCGACGGTCCTCGTCGGGGACGGCAATGCCGAGCCCCTTCACCGTCTCGACGACCTCCTCGCCGACATTGATGCAGTCGGTGAGCTTGCCGCCGAAGATGCTGAGGTGTGCCCGCTCGCGATCGAGGTCGATGGCGTGCTTGCGTGACAGATTGAGGAAATCCCGCTCCCCTCCGCCGGTGGGCTTGATCGCCAGCGGCCGCACGCCGCAGCGGGTGGCGATGATGTCGGCCTCGACGAGGGGGCGCTCCAGGGTCAGGCGTTTGTTGATGTTGTCGAGCACGAAGGCCACGTCCTGCGATGTGACCGCCACCGCCGGACTCTCTACCCGGGTGTCGGTGGTGCCGATGCAGGTACGGGGCCCCATGGGGATGACGAAGAATAGGCGGCCGTCGTCGGCGAAGAACGCCAGTACCCGCCGCGCTTCGGTGAGCCGCGGCACGATCAGGTGTATCCCCTTGGAGAAGACATGGTAGTGCTCGGTACGCTGCCCGGCGCGGCGGTTGAGATCGTCGACCCAGGGGCCGGCGGCATTGATCAACACGCGTGAGCGAATTTCGAAGGTGTCGCCAGTCATCACATCTCGTGCCTGGGTGATCCAAACGCCCTCCTCACGGCGGGAGGAGAGATACTCCACGTAGTTGGCGGCCAAGGCACCGAAATCCAGCGCTCGGCGGACGAAGTTGAAAACGAAGCGGGCATCGTTGTCATGCAGGTAAGCGTCAGAGTATTCGAAACCGCCCACGGCGTTCGAGGTGTCGATGATCGGCTCCCTCGCCTTGAGAGCGGAAGGCCGCATGTAGTGAGGGCGCCGGGTGAAGGCATTGCCCATCAGCCAGTAGAGCCAGGTGCCTGCCCAGGGCACCAGCGGATGATGGCGAAACCCGCGGTGTATGGTGGTGAGAAAGCGAATCTCCTGCACCGAAGAGGGGTAGCTCCTGATCAGGTGATTGCGGCTTCGGCAGAGCTTACGCACGAGGGAGAACTCGCCGCTCTCCATGTACTTGATGCCGCCCCACACCAAATTGGACGAATGCATGCTGGTGCTGCCGGCAAAGTCGCCCTTGTCGATGAGGGCCACTTTGACGCCTTTGCCGCTCAGGGCCGCGGCCGCCGACGCGCCATTGATGCCACCGCCGACCACCAGTACGTCGTGGCAGCGGTCGGGCAGCTTGCGCAGATGGATCTCTCTGAGTTGCATCTCTTGCCCCTGGAATGCAAAGGGCCCCGCACGGCGCCAACCGTACGAGGCCCGGCCGTCAGTGGAAAGTGACTCGGCTTGGTATGCCTGAGATCAAGGTCGACCAGGGTGAACGACCATCCGTCCACCCTGACGACTCAGCGAGTACCGGCGGCCATCCACTCCTCCATCATCTCGTCGTAGGGCACGGTGGTGCCCTGCGGGCGCTCGTCATCGAGCTTGGCCTTGGGCGCGCCCGGCTCGTCGAGCCACTCCTGGGGATCGCGCTCCTCGTTGAGGTTGGGCGCATAGACCTCGAAGACGCCGGCCCGCGAGAGGCGTGCCATCACGCTGTCCAGGTCGCCCGCCAGGTTGTCGAGGGCCTCCTGGGCCGAGATCTCGCCGTTGACCGCGGGGGCCAGGTTCTGCCACCACAGCGGCGCCATGCGCGGGTAGTCGGGTACGTTGGTGGAAGACGGCGTCCAGTTGGACTCATTGGGGCTGCGGTAGAACTCCACCAGACCGCCGAGCTTGGGCGCCATCTCGGACATCTGATCTGAGAAGATGTCCGACTCGCGGATCGGGGTGAGACCGGCCATCAGCTTCTCCAGGGACACCGTCTTGGACACGGTGAACTGGGCGAACAGCCAGGCCGCGGTGCGGCGATCCTCCGGGGTAGAGTCGAAGAAGGTCCAGGAGCCTACGTCCTGGTAGCCGACCTTCATTCCCTCCTCCCAGTAGGGACCGGCGGGGGACGGCGCCATGCGCCACTTGGGATTGCCCTCGTCATCGGTGACCGGTAGGTCAGGGTCGGTCATGTCAGCGGTGAAGGCGGTATACCAGAATATCTGCTGGGCGATGTTGCCCTGGGCCGGCACCGGCCCGGCCTCGCCGAAGGTCATACCCTGGGCCTCGGGCGGTGCATACTTGCCGAGCCAATCCACCATCTTGGTCACCGCATACACCGAGGCCGGGGAGTTGGTAGCGCCGCCGCGGCTGACGCTGGCGCCCACCGGCTCGCTTTCCTCGTTGACGCGGATGCCCCAGTCGTCCACCGGATTGCCGAAGGGCACCCCGGGGCTGCCCATGCCCGCCATGGAGAGCCAGGAGTCGTGAAAGCGCCAGCCCAGCGACGGATCGCGACGGCCGTAGTCCATGTGACCGTAGACCGTCTCGCCGTCGATCTCGCCGACGTGTTCGGTGAAGAACTCGGCGATGTCCTCGTAGGCGGTCCAGTTGGTCGGCACCCCGAGGTCGTAGCCGTAGGTCTCGCGGAACTGCTCCTGGAAATCCTCACGCTGGAACCAGTCGTAGCGGAACCAGTAGAGGTTGGCGAACTGCTGGTCGGGCAACTGGTAGAGGCTGCCATCCGGCCCGGTGCCGTACTGCAGACCGATGAAGTCGTCGAGGTCCAGGGTCGGCAGCGTATAGTCGGCCCACTCGTTGTCCATTGCCTCGCTGAGGTTGATGGTGGTGCCATAGCGAATATGGGTGCCGATGGCATCGGAGTCGTTGACGTAGCCGTCGTAGATGTTGCGCCCCGACTGCATCTGGGTCTGCATGTTGTTGACGACGTCGCCCTCGCCGATGATGTTGTGCGTCACCTCGATACCGGTGAGCTCGGTGAAGGCCTCCGCCAGGACATCGCGCTCGTAGATGTGCGTGGTCAGGCCCTCGGCGACGGTATTAATCTCCATATCCCGGAACGGCTCGGCGGCCTTGGCGAACCACAGCAACTCCTCGATCTGCTCCTCCCGCGAGAGCGTGGAATCCTGGAAGTGTTCGTCCACCAGCCGCTCGGCAATGGCCCGGGCATCGTGGTCGTCGGCGTGTAGCGGGCCGCTGGCCAGCAGCACACCGGCGGCGATCAGTGAGAGACGCGTGGTGATCGGTTTCATGTTGACCTCTCGGGTTGTTGTGGTTGTTCCCTGGACGGTCGGTCCAGAGGGTCTGTCAGCCCCAGCGCATCAGGATCATGAGCCACAAGATCGAGGTGCCCAGGGCTAGCCAGAGGCTAAGCGGGGTGAAGCCCACCACCGCCAGGTGAATGTAGGCCGCACTGAGCAGCCCGATGAAGAGCCGGTCGCCGCGAGTGGTGGCGATCGGCAGGAACCCCTTGCGCTCCACCGTTGGCGAGACGATCTCCCAGGCAGTCATCCCCAGCAGGATGGCGGCGATGGCCGCGAAGAAGATCGCCGTGGGAGTAGTCCAGACCATCCATTCCATGCCGCGTCCTCCTCAGGTCCGGCCCAGGGCGAAGCCCTTGGCGATATGGTTGCGCACGAAGTAGACGACTAGGATGCCGGGCAGGATGGTCAGCACTCCCGCTGCCGAGAGCGCTCCCCAGTCGATGCCCGAGGCCCCCTTGGTCTGGGTCATCACCGAACCGATGGGCTGGGCACCGGTCGAGGTCAGAGTGCTGGCCAGCAGCAACTCGACCCAGGAGAACATGAACAGGAAGAACAGGGTCACGCCGATGCCGGAGCTGATCATCGGAATGAAGATCTTCACGAAGAAGCGCGGAAAGCTGTAGCCGTCGATGAACGCGGTCTCGTCGATCTCCTTGGGCACGCTGCTCATGAAGCCTTCGAGGATCCACACGGCCAGGGGGATGTTGAACAGGCAGTGGGCCAACGCCACGGCCACATGGGTATCGAACAGACCCACGGTGTAGTAGAGCTGGAAATAGGGCAGCAGGAAGACCGCCGGCGGCGCCATCAGGTTGGTCAGCAGCCAGAAGAACAGGTGCTTGTCGCCGATGAACCGGTAGCGGCTGAACGCATAGGCTGCCGGCAGCGCCACGCTAATGCTGATCAGCATGTTCATCAGCACATAGGCGATGGAGTTGACGTAGCCCATGTACCAGCTCGACTGGGTGAGGATCCTGGCGTAGTGCTCCAGAGTGAAATCCTGGGGCCATAGCGTAAGGGCCCCGAGGATCTCGCTGTTGGCCTGGAACGACATGTTGAGCAGCCAATAGATCGGCAGAAGCACAAAGAGGAGATAGGCGGTCATCAGTCCGCGTCGGCGCCACTGGCGCGAGACGGGCCGTGCTCGACGGCGGCGCCGATTGTCGGCCCGGGCGGCACGCTCACGGACGGCTTCCGGGGTGGTGGGCAGTTCCCTGTTCATGTCACACCCCCTTTTCCTGCTTGTCTTTCTGAAGGTTCATGATTGCGGTGTAGAACACCCAGCAAACCAGCAGGATGATCAGGAAGTAGATGATCGAGAACGCCGCCGAGGGGCCCAGATCCTGCTGACCAATGGCCATGGTGGTGAGAGACTGGCTTAGGAAGGTGGTGGAACTGCCCGGTCCGCCACCGGTGAGCACGAAGGGCTCGGCATAGATCATGAAGGAGTGCATGAACCGCAGCAGCACGCCGATGACCAGCACGTTGGTGAGCTTCGGCAGCTGGATATAGCGAAACACCGCCCACTGCGAGGCCCGATCGATACGGGCTGCCTGGTAGTACGCGTCAGGAATCGAGCGCAGCCCGCTGTAGCTGAGCAGTGCGATCAGAGGCGTCCAGTGCCAGACATCCATCAGGACGATGGTGCCCCAAGCATCGGCGGCACTGCGGGTGATGTTGTAGCCATAGCCCAGCTCACGCAGGCTCCAGCCCATCAGACCGATGTCGCCTCGGGTGAAGATCTGCCAGATGCTACCGACCACGTTCCAGGGGATCAGCAGCGGCATGGTCACCAGTATCAGCACCGCCGAGGCCTGCCAACCGCGTTTGGGCATCAACAGGGCGATGCCGATGCCGAGCGGCACCTCAATGGCCAACACCGTGAAGGAGAAAGCGAACTGACGTAGCAACGCCATCTGCAAGGTCGGGTCGTTGAGGGTCTTGCGGAACCACTCGGTACCGGTGAAGAAGCGCGTATGCGCATCGAAGACATCCTGGACGGAGTAGTTGACCACCGTCATCAGGGGGATGATGGCGGAGAATGCCACCAGCAGCAGCATAGGCAGAATCAGCCACCATGCCCGATTGTTGTAAACCTTGTTATTCATGAGGCACCTCTACCCGGAATTCGTCGACATAGAGACCCAGCCGCGCGGCCGGGAAACGCAGCCAGGCCCGACCTCGAGGCCGCGGTTCGTCCTCGTCGAGGCGTGCCTTGAGGGGTATCCCGCCCAGGCGCAGAGAGAGGATGGCGTAGGTTCCAAGATCCTGGATATCGACCACCTCGGCCTCCGTGGCTCCTTGCACCTCGGTGGCATGGGCCTCGACGAACTCGGGACGAATCCCCAGCTTGACGTTGTCAGAGCTCGCCGTTCGCAGCGCCTTCTCGAACGCCTCGCCGACCTCCAGCGGAGCCTCGCCGCATATCACTCGGCCGCTCTCCATGGCCACCGGCAGGAAGTTCATGCCGGGACTGCCGATGAAATAGCCGACGAAAGTATGGTTGGGAGCCTCGAAGAGCTCGCGTGGGGTACCGAACTGGACCACCTGCCCCTCGTACATCACCGCGATCTTGTCAGCGAAGGTGGATGCCTCGAGCTGGTCATGGGTCACGTAGACCATGGTGATGTTGAAGCGCCGATGGATCTCCTTGAGCTTGCGGCGCAGCTTCCATTTGAGCTGAGGGTCGATGACCGTGAGCGGCTCGTCGAAAAGAATCGCCGAGACATCCTCACGCACCAGACCGCGCCCCATGGAGACTTTCTGCTTCTCATCGGCGGTGAGGTTCTTGGCCTTGCGCTTGAGCTGGGGAGTCAGCTCCAGCACTTCGGCCACCTCCATCACCCGCTCATGGATTCTGCCGGCCGGGGTGCCGACATTACGCAGGGGAAAGGCCAGATTGTCGTAGACCGTCATGGTGTCGTACACCACCGGGAACTGGAACACCTGCGCGATGTTGCGGGCCTCGGGCGACAGCGAGTTCACCTTCTCGCCATCGAACAGAACCTCACCGCCTGAGGGTTCGAGCAGGCCGGAAATGATGTTGAGCAGGGTCGACTTGCCGCAACCCGAGGGGCCCAGTAGTGCAAAGGCGCCGCCCTGGTGCCAGACGTGGTTCATTTCGCGAATCGCGTAGTCTTCCGGGCCTCGGGGGTCGGGCAGATAGGAATGAGCCAGCCCCTTCAAGGTGATCTCCGCCATGTCAGGCCCTCCCCGCATGAACCGGGATATGCACCACGCCACCCTGCCGGTCGAAGGCGTAGACCTTGTGAGCGGGGATGTAGAGCGTCACCGCCTGGCCGGGCTCGAACTCGTGCACCCCCTCGAGATGCACGGTGAGGTGGAAACGCTCGTCGGCCACGTGCAGAAAGGTTTCCGAGCCGCTGATCTCAGCCATGTCGACCGCCATGGTCACCTCGATGTCGTCGTCGGCACGGCGCGTCAGCGAGACATGGGCCGGACGGACGCCGAAACGGTACTCTCCCGGCACCAGCCGGCTCAGCTCGTCGCTCAAGGGGAAGTGGACCTGACGGTCGAAAGTCACCTCGTTGCCGGAGACGATGCCGTGCAGCACGTTGATCGGCGGCTCGGAAAACAGCTCTGCGGTCTGCAGCGTGAGCGGCCGATGGTAGACGTCCTCGCTCCGGCCATACTGCAGTAACTGGCCTTCGTGGAGCACCGCCGTATGACCGCCGAGGGCCAATGCCTCGGATGGCTCGGTGGTGGCGTAGACGGCGATGCAGTGGCGCTCGTTGAACAGCGCCCGCAGTTCCTCGCGAAACTCCTCGCGCAGCTTGTAGTCGAGGTTCACCAGCGGCTCGTCGAAGAGCACGATGTCGGCGTCCTTGACCAGCGCCCGGCCCATGGCGGTGCGCTGCTGCTGTCCTCCGGAGAGCTCCAGAGGCAGGCGGTCCAGCAAATGTTCGATATGCAACATTTCGGCGGTTTCACGAACGCGACGATCGATCTCGCGCCGCTCGACGCCGGCCAGCTTCAGCGGCGAAGCGATGTTATCGTAGACGCTCAAGGAGGGGTAGTTGATGAACTGCTGGTAGACCATGGATACGTTGCGGTGGCGCACCGAGACGCCGGTGACGTCTTGGCCGTTCATCAGCACACGCCCGCCGCTCGGGCTGTCTAGGCCCGCCATCAGCCGCATCAGTGTGGTCTTGCCAGCCAGGGTGCGCCCGAGCAGAACGTTGAAAGAACCGGGCTGCAGTTCCAGGCTGACGCCCGAGATATAGGGCTCGCCTCCGACGCTGAGGTCGATGTCTTCCAGAGTGAGTGACATGACGGATCTCGATTGTTCGTTATGGTGATGCGACGATCAGAATCGACGTCCAGCCAGCATAGATCAGGCGCGATTCCTTGACACGCATGTTGCTTAACGAAAATGTGAGATCGGCTATCCAGACCTGCTCAACTAAAGGTAATCTACTGAATATAAAGCAATAAAATATCGATTATACTTTAGCTGCAGATCGCTGTGCGGTATCGAAACCGCTCAATGTCGTAAAAAAACGGCGGCTCGTATTCACGGATGAACACGAGCCGCCGAGAGAGCTGTCAGGCATAGAGGCGTCAGCGAGTGCCGAAGAGCTTGTCCCCCGCATCGCCCAGCCCCGGCACGATGTAGCCGTTCTCATCAAGATGATCGTCCACCCCGGCAGTATAGATCTCGATGTCGGGGTAGGCATCCTGAACGCGCTTGATGCCCTCGGGCGCCGCCACCAGCACGATCACCTTCATGTGCTGGCAGCCGCGCTCGCGCAGCATGTCGAGGGTCGCGACCATGGTGCCGCCGGTGGCCAGCATGGGATCGATGACGATGGCCAGGCGCTCGTCGAGATCATTCGCGAACTTGGCGAAATAGGGAACCGGCTCCAGCGTCTCTTCGTCGCGATAGAGCCCCACCACGCTGATGCGCGCACTGGGTATCAGGTCGGTAACCCCGTCGAGCATGCCGAGACCGGCGCGCAGAATCGGCACGATGCTGACCTTCTTGCCCTTGAGCAACTGCACGGGAATTTTCTCACCGCTCCAGCCATCGATCTCCTGGGTCTGGAGTTCCAGATCCTGGGTCGCCTCGTAGGTCAGCAGCTTGGCCACCTCGCCGGCCAACTCGCGAAAGCTCTTGGTGCTGATGCCGGCTTCGCGCATCAGTCCCAACTTGTGCTGGACCAAGGGGTGCTGAATGGCGTGTACGCTCATGGGTGACCTCATTACGACGGAGTGGGCAGGAACGACCTTCGTCGGATGGACGGCACCGACAAATTGCGCGCCATTCTACCCGCATCCCTCGTTGAGGTTAAGGCGCGCAGCCGGGATCTCCCGGCAGTTGCCAGTCGATGGGCTCGCGGCCGTGCTGCTCGAGGAATGCATTGGCTCGCGAAAAGTGATGGTTGCCGAAGAAGCCGCGATGAGCGGACAGCGGCGAAGGATGCGGCGACTCCAGCACCAGATGGCGGGATGTATCTACCAGCGCCTTCTTCTGGCGGGCATGACTGCCCCACAATAGGAACACCGAAGGCTCGGCATGGGCGTTGGCGGTCTCGATGGCTCGGTCGGTGAAGGTCTCCCAGCCCTTGCCGCGATGCGAGCCGGCGTTGCCCTGCTCCACCGTCAGCGAGGTGTTGAGCAACAGCACGCCTTGGCGCGCCCAGTGCTCCAGGCAGCCGTGGCCCACCGGTTTGAAGCCGACATCGGCAGCCAGCTCCTTGTAGATGTTGACCAGCGACGGAGGGATCGCCACGCCCGGGCGCACCGAAAAGCACAGGCCATGGGCCTGGCCGGGGCCATGATAGGGATCCTGGCCGAGGATCACGACCTTGACCCGATCGAGGGGCGTGAGCTCGAAAGCGCGAAACCAGTGGGAGGAGTGAGGATAGATCACCTTCCTGGCCGCCTTCTCGGCGGCCAGGAAATCGCGCAGCGACTGCATGTAAGGGGCCTGGAACTCCCCCCCCAGCCACTGCTGCCAACTGTCGGGAAGCGGCATACTCATCATTCAGCGCTTGACTTGATCGGCCAGGGGTTCCACATAGGCCACGCCCATGTCCCAGGGGAACTGAATCCAGCAGTCCTGAGCCACCTCGGTGAGGTACTGGTCCACCAGTGGCTTGCCCTCGGGCTTGGCGTAGACGGTCACGAAATGCGCCTTGGGCAGCATCTCGCGCACCTTGCGCGCCGTCTTGCCGGTGTCCACCAGGTCGTCGACCAGCAGCCAGCCCTCGCCGTCATGATCGATGCCCTTGAGCACCTGCAGGCCGCCCTGATCCATGTGATCGTAGCTCTTGATGCACACGGTATCGATCAGGCGCACGTTGAGCTCGCGGGCGATGAGCGCCGCCGGGATCAGGCCCCCGCGGGTGATCGCCACGATGCCGTCGAAATCGCGTTCGATCAGCCGGTGGCACAGCTCACGTACGTCGCGGTGCAGCTGATCCCAGGAGACGGTGAAGTGCTGGTGATAGCGGTGGGTACTCATGACGGCGTCACTCATCCTCGGTGAAGGAACAGACTGCGAAGACGCTGAAGCCAGCCTCACGAATCTTCTGCGATCCACCGATATCGGGCAGATCGATGATGGTGGCGGTTTCCACGACCTGACCGCCGCTCCGGCTGATCAGCTTGGCCGCTGCCATCATGGTTCCCCCGGTGGCGATGAGATCATCGACGATCAGGATTCGATCCCCTTCGCGAAAGGCGTCGGAATGCAGTTCCACCTCGGCCTCGCCGTATTCCAGGGTATAGGTTTCGCTGATGGTGCGAAACGGCAGCTTGCCCTTCTTGCGCACCGGCACGAAGCTGCAGCCCAGCTCGTAGGCCAGTGGCGCCCCAATGATGAAGCCGCGGGCGTCGATGGCGGCAACGGCATCGATCTCCATTTCCTGGTAGCGGTGCACGAAGCTGTCGATCAGCTTGCGAAACGCCGCACTGTTCTGAAGCAGTGGCGTGATATCGCGAAAATTGACCCCCGGCTGAGGCCAGTCGGGGACGGTTCGAATCACGGACTTGATGTAGTCGCCGTAGATGCTCATCGCAGGTCTCGGTGATGGGTGATCAATCAAGGAACAGGAATTTCAGCACGAACAGCACCGCCAGCACGACCACGGCGGGATTAAGGTCGCGGAAGCGCCCGGAGAGTGCCTTGATCGCTGCATAACTGATGAAGCCCAGGGCAATGCCCTCGGCAATGGAAAAGGTCAGCGGCATGGCCAGGGCGGCGATCAGCACCGGGGCAGCGTCGGTCGGATCCTCCCAATTGGCGTGGGCCAAGCTGCCGGCCATCAGCACTGCCACGTAAAGCAGGGCTCCGGCCGTGGCATAGGCAGGAATGGACCCGGCCAGCGGCGCAAAGAACAGGCTCACCAGGAAGAGGATCGCCACCACCACGGCAGTCAGGCCGGTACGCCCGCCGGAGGCGATGCCCGCCGCCGACTCGATGTAACTGGTCGTGGTCGAGGTGCCCAGCAGTGCGCCGGCCATGGAGGCGCTGCTGTCGGACATCATGGCGCGATTGAGTCGCGGCAGTTTGCCGTCCTTGTCGAGCAGACCGCCTCGCTGGGCGACGCCCACCAGGGTGCCTGAAGTATCGAAGAGATCGACGAACAGAAAGGCGAAGATGACGCTGAGCATGGCGACGTCCAGTGCCCCGGCGAGATCCAGCGCCATGAAGGTAGGAGCGATGGAAGGCGGCATGGACATCAGGCCGCCGAACTCGTTGTGGCCCAGCAGCATCCCCAGCACGCTGATGGCCAGGATGCCGATCATCACTGCGCCGGTGACCTTGAGGTAGGCCATGGCCGTGATGGCGAAGAATCCCAGGAGCGCATAGATGGCGGCCGGCTCCGAGAGATCGCCCAGTGCCACGAAAGTGGCATCGTTGGCCACCACGATCCCGGCGTTCTGCAGCGCGATCATCGCCAGGAAAAGGCCGATGCCGGCGGCGATGCCCAGCCGCAGGGAGAGCGGAATGGAATGAATGATCCACTCACGCACCTTGAACACGCTGAGCAGGAAAAAGATGAAACCGGAAAAGAACACGGCACCCAGCGCCGCCTCCCAGCTGTAACCCATGCCCATCACCACGCCGTAGGTGAAGAAAGCATTGAGCCCCATGCCCGGCGCCTGGGCGATCGGGTAATTGGCCCACAGTCCCATGATCAAACAGCCGAAGGCCGCTGCCAGGCAGGTGGCGACGAAGACGGCCCCCGAATCCATGCCGGTCTGGGACAGAATGCTCGGGTTGACGAAGATGATGTAGGCCATGGTCAGGAAAGTGGTGATCCCGGCAATGACCTCGGTCTTCACACTGGTATTGTGCTCGGTGAGCTTGAACTGATTGTCGATCAGGCGATTCAGCATGGTGGCATTCCTGCGCGCTAGGGCTGGTCATCGACCAGGGTGCGAGAAAAGCCGCTCATGGTAACCAAAGGGGCCTCGCGATGCGAGGCGACTGGATCAGGGTCACCCGTGGCGGCACGGTTCGCTCTGTATAAGCAAAGTGTGGGCCATACGCCAGCTCGGCAACCAACGCAGGCGCGACGGATGTTTCAGTCAGACGACCGCGACGCCAGTACGCGCTCCACCGTCTCGACGATGGCCTGAGTCTGCGGATCGATCTCGATGTTGACGCGCGCACCGGGCACGCGCTCGCCCAGCGTGGTACGTGACAGCGTCTCGGGAATCAGGTCGACGGCAAAGCGCGCCCCCTGTCCGCCCTGCCCCGGACGTACCGCCCCGACGGTCAGGCTGGCCCCGTCGACCCCGATGTAGCCCTTGACGAACACGAACCGCGCCAACTCCTCTGGGAGCTGGAACCACAGCCGGCGATTGTTGGGCGCCTCGTCGAGCTCCACCACTTCTGCCATCGCCATGACGTGGCCCGACATCGCATGACCGCCGATCTCGTCGCCGAACCTCGCCGCACGCTCGACATTGACGCGATCGCCCACCGCCAGCGCACCAAGATTGGTCACCGCCAACGTCTCGCGCATCAGATCGAAACTGACCCGCTCACCCTCGATGGCAGTCACCGTCAGGCAGACGCCATTGTGAGCCACCGACGCGCCGGTCTCGAGCCCTTCGCGCAGCGCTTCCGGCAACACCACTACATGCGTGCGGAACGCCTCCGCCTCCTGGACGGCAACCACTTCTGCCATTCCCTGCACGATGCCTGTGAACATGGGCAATCCTCACGCTGCTCCCGCGTACGGGAAGATGAAAACGAGAGACGCAGTGTAGAAAGTCGTGGCTCCGGCGTCCATCCACCAGGACATCTTGCCCCCACAGCCATGGTGCATTTCGTCGTTTTAACGCCAATCAATGGTTTTTTTTCCTACTGCGATGCATGCTGCCACCAATCTAACCCAGCGGTCGTTGACAGCTTCAGCCTTTTGTCTTAGCATTTTCCGCTACATTTTGGCGCCGATTTGTACCCGGATTGCGGGCGCCTGCGCCGAGGTTCGCCTCGGTGTGAAGTGCAGCTAAAAGGGTGTGTCCAGCGTTGATGGCCACCCGACAGGGTGGCCTTTTTTTCGCCCGCCGCACTCGCCCGCCCGGCGCCCACCTGCGGTGGCACCCATGATTCGACTCCACAACGTTTCCAAGACCTACACGCTCAAGGGGCGTCGCGATGATAGCGGTTCTCCGCGAACGATCCAGGCCCTGAAGCACATCGACTTCCATGTTCCAGCGGGACGGATCCATGGTGTCATCGGCCTCTCCGGCGCCGGCAAGTCCACCCTGATCCGCTGCGTCAACCTGCTCGAGCGTCCCACCACCGGCACCGTGACCGTCAATGGCCAGGAACTCACCGCCCTGTCGGGACCGGCGCTCAACGAGGCGCGCCACGGCATCGGCATGATCTTTCAGCACTTCAACCTGCTGACCAATCGCACCGTGTTCGCCAACGTGGCGCTGCCCCTGGAACTGATGGGCATGCAGCGCAACACGATCCGCGAGCGCGTCACCCCCCTGCTGGAGCTGGTGGGCCTCGACGACAAGGCTTCTCAATACCCGGCCCAGCTCTCGGGCGGTCAGAAACAGCGAGTGGCCATCGCCCGGGCACTGGCCAGCCGCCCCAAGGTACTGCTGTGCGACGAGGCGACGTCTGCCCTGGACCCACAGACCACCGCTTCGATACTGGCACTGCTGCGCGACATCAACCATAAGCTGGGGCTGACCATCCTGCTGATCACTCACGAGATGGAAGTGGTCAAGTCGATCTGTCACCGGGTGAGCCTGATCTCCGACGGCGAACTGGTAGAGGAAGCCGAGGTAGGGGATTTCTTCACGGCGCCGCAAACCCGGTTAGGGCGCGATTTTCTCAACGATTTCCTCAAGCTCGAACCACCGCGCGCCCTGATCGACCGCCTCGAAGACACTCCCAGCCGGAACAGCCACCCGGTGGTGCGCCTGGCTTTCTCCGGCGATGCCGTCTCCACCCCCCTGATTTCTCGCCTCGCCAGAGAATGCAGCGTCGATGTCAGCATTCTCCAGGCCAAGGTGGAATCCATACAGGAACGCACCCTAGGGCTGATGATCGCCGAACTGATGGGCCCACCCGACAAGACCCGCGAGGCCCTCGACTACCTCGAATCCCATGATCTGCACGTGGAGGTGCTCGGCCATGTCCAGCGCAATGATTGACCTGATCCTCGAGGCCACCCTCGACACCCTGTACATGGTGGCCATTTCCGGGGTGATCGCCGCCCTGGTCGGCATCCCGCTGGGAGTGCTGCTCTATGTGACGCGCCCCGGCCAGGTGCTGGCACAGCCAGTGAGCAATGCCGTACTCGGCGTCATCACCAACATCGGTCGCTCGATCCCCTTCATCATACTGATGGTGGCGATCATTCCCTTCACGCGGATGCTGGTCGGCACCTCCATCGGCACCAATGCCGCCGCCGTCCCGCTGACCATCGCCGCCATTCCTTTCATCGCCCGTCTGGTGGAGGGTGCGCTCAACGAGATCAACCCCGGCCTGGTCGAAGCGGCCCAATCCATGGGGGCAACCCCCTGGCAGATCATCTGCAAGGTGCTGCTGCCCGAGGCACGCGGCGGTATCTTCACGGCATTGACCGTGACGGTGGTGACGCTGGTGAGCTACTCGGCCATGGCGGGTGCCGTGGGTGGCGGCGGTCTGGGCGACCTGGGCATCCGCTACGGCTACAACCGCTTCAACCCCACCATCATGCTCATCACCGTAGCGATCCTGGTGGTGATGGTGCAGGGTTTCCAGAGCCTAGGGGATTATCTGGTCCGCAAGAGCGATCACAAATGAAGAGGGAAGCTCTCGATTAATAGCTTTTGGCTATTTAATTTGTGCTTTTTATTCCGTTAATATCGGATCATTACCAGAGGAGGTTACGACACATGCGCAAGACACTGCTGAATTCCCTGCTAGCTTCCAGCCTGGCACTGGGCGCCGGTGGCGCTCTAGCCGACGAGCACGGCATCAAGGTCGGCACCGTGGCCGGCCCCGAAACCGAGGTGATGGAGGTCGCTGCCGACATCGCCGAGCGCGAATACGGCCTGACGGTGGAGATCATCGAGTTCACCGACTACGTCACCCCCAACGCGGCCCTGGCCGACGGCAGCCTCGATGCCAACGCCTACCAGCACGAGCCCTACATGCGCTCCATGGTCGAGGATCGCGACTACGACTTTGCGGTGGCGGGCTACACCTTCGTCTATCCCATCGGCGCCTACTCCGAGAAGTATGACAGCATCGAAGCACTGCCGAACGGCGCCACCATCGCGCTGCCCAACGACCCCTCCAACGAAGGCCGTGCGCTGATTCTGATGCACAATGAGGGGCTCATCGAGCTGGACGACCCGGAGAACCTGGAAGCCACGCCCCTGGACATCGTGGCCAACCCCAACGACTACGAATTCCGCGAGATCGAGGCCGCCCAGCTGCCGCGCGTACTGCCCGACGTGGACATGGCCTTCATCAACAACACCTTCGCCCAACCCGCCGGGCTGACTCTGGACGACGCCCTGATCAAGGAAGGCGCAGAATCCCCTTACGTTAACCTGATTGCCGTGCGCGGCGGCGATGAGGATCGCGAAGCCATCCAGCAGCTGGTCGATGCCTATCAGACCGAAGAGGTCGAGGCCAAGGCCGAGGAGCTGTTCGGGGCGCAGGCAGTACCCGGCTGGAAGTAACCGCAGCTGATGTGCTCGCCAATTGGGCGCCGGGGGCAAGCCGAAGAGGAGGTCCGATTCCAGGGAAGGAATCGGTAGCGTACAGGGAAGTATTGACAGCGCCTCCTTGCAGGCTTGCCGCCGGATCAGCCCCGAGCGTTATAACAATGCGATATCCTTGGGCCGGCCGCAGTGCCGGCCCTACGCGTTCGAGGAGCCGAGATGACACCCGACTATGCCTTGCTCGCCCGCCAGCTCGAGGCGCTGCTCGACACTCGCGACTGGCTCACCAACAGCGCCCAGACCTGCGCCTTCCTCATGCAGGAAGTTCCCGACCTCAACTGGGTCGGCTTCTACCTGCAGCGCCAACCCGAACTGCTCTCGCTCGGCCCCTTCCAGGGCAAGCCGGCCTGCCATCCCATTCCCTTCGACAAGGGGGTATGCGGCGCAGCGGCGCGCTCGCGGCAAACGCAGCGCATCGACGACGTCCACGCCGTGGCCGATCATATCGCCTGCGATGCGGCCTCCAGTGCCGAACTGGTGGTTCCGATCGTCACCGCAAACCGCCTGTGGGGCGTACTGGATCTGGATAGCCCCCTAAAACACCGATTCAACGAAGCAGACCAGACCGGCATCGAACACCTGACGGCCGTGTTCGTCGCAAGCAGCGATCTCACATAGCGAAACGCCCCACAGCCGGCGAACTGTCAGTTCAAGGCTGCGGGGCGTTTCGGAAATCTGGTAGGACCAGGCGGATTTGAACCGCCGACCTCCACGATGTCAACGTGGCGCTCTAACCAACTGAGCTATGGTCCTGAATCTCGGTGACGAATCGCAAATCTGGTAGGACCAGGCGGATTTGAACCGCCGACCTCCACGATGTCAACGTGGCGCTCTAACCAACTGAGCTATGGTCCTGTGTAGTGCCATCTCGATTCGCTCGAATCTGCCACGACGGCTTCACCGCCGCGGCAACGGATGCACATACTACCGATTGCGCTGGATTTTGCAAGCCTCTAGCGCTCGCTTTTGACCCGCTCCACCGCCTCCTGCCAGCCAGCATAGAGCCGTTCACGCTCGTCCTCTTCCATCTGCGGCGTGAAGCGCCTCTCGCACTGCCAGAGCGCGGCGATCTCATCGAGATCGCGGTACCACCCCAGACGCAAACCGGCCAGGTAGGCCGCCCCCAGTGCCGTGGTTTCCAGCACCGTGGGGCGATCCACGCCCACACCGAGCATGTCGGACAGGAACTGCATCACCCAGTTGTTGGCCACCATGCCACCATCCACACGCAGGGTAGCGGGCGTCGCATCCATGTCGTCGCTCATGCACGCCTGCAGGTCACGGGTCTGGTAGCAAACCGCCTGCAAGCCGGCAGCAACGATCTCGGCGATGCCGGTATCCCGCGTCAGGCCGAAGATGGCACCTCGCGCCTGAGGATCCCAATGTGGCGCGCCCAAGCCGGTGAAAGCCGGCACCAGATAGACGCTGTGGCCGCTGCGTGTCTGTCGCGCCAAGGCCTCCGTCTCGGCGGCATCGCGGAACAACTGCAGCCCGTCGCGCAGCCACTGTACCGTGGCCCCGGCAACGAAGATGCTGCCTTCGATGGCGTAAGTGGGCTTGCCGTTCAGGCGATAGGCGACGGTGGTCAACAACCGGTTGCGCGAGCGTTCGGCCTTGTCGCCCGTATTGACGATCATGAAGCAGCCGGTGCCATAGGTACTCTTGCCCAAGCCGGGAGTAAAGCAGGCCTGGCCGAACAGCGCCGCCTGCTGGTCGCCAGCCACGCCGGCAATGGGCAACTCTCCCCCCAGCCAGTGGGGCTCAACGGTGCCGAAGTCGTCACTGGAATCCTTGACATCGGGCAGCAGCGACTCCGGAATGTCGAACAGTGCCAGCAGTTGCGGGTCCCAATGCTGCTCATGGATGTTGAACAGGGCAGTGCGCGAGGCATTGGTAGCATCGGTAGCATGCACACGCCCTCCGGTAAGCCGCCAGATGAGGAAGGTGTCGACCGTACCGAAGGCGAGCTCGCCACGTTCGGCACGCTCACGGGCCCCAGCCACGTTGTCGAGCAACCAGACCAGCTTGGTGGCCGAGAAATAGGGATCGATCAGCAGCCCGGTGCGGGACTGCACGACTTCCAGATGGCCGGCCTCGCGCATCGCCCGACAGTTCTCCGCGGTCCGTCGGTCCTGCCAGACGATGGCGTTGTACAGCGGCTTGCCGGTAGCTCGGTCCCACAGCAGCGTGGTTTCGCGTTGATTGGTGATGCCGATACCCGCCACGGCGGCCGCATCGACACCGGCATGCTCGAGAACTTCGCGGCAGGTCGCCACCACGCTCTCCCAGATCGCCTCGGGATCGTGCTCCACCCAGCCGTCTTGCGGATAGTGTTGGCTGAACTCGCGCTGAGCCGTAGCCACGCTGTTCCCGTACCTATCGAACAGGATGGCGCGGGAGCTGGTGGTGCCCTGATCGATGGCTAGCAGATAGTCGGCCATGGGGATCCTGTCGTCATGTTCGTTTATAATCATTCAGGGTACGGCAAAATGTTCGGAATTCTCTACGACGATGGTCGCAGCGACCGTTCGAGAGCTGCTTGCCCCTCGCGTATCACCTACACTGGCGCCAGTCACAGGGAGACGCCATGAATCAGCAACAACGCCAGGACGCCATCATCGCGTTGGTGCGCCGTCAGGGCTATGCCAGCATCGAACAGCTCACCGAACACTTCACGGTCACGCCGCAGACCATCCGTCGCGACCTCAATGCGTTGTCCGCCGAAGGACTGATTCGCCGTGTTCACGGCGGTGCCGGCCTTGAATCGAGCACCGTCAACACCGCCTATTCCACGCGCAAGACGCTCAACCTGGATGCCAAGCAACGTATTGCCGCCCTGGTGGCCCGGCACATTCCCGACCAGGCTTCGCTGTTCATCAACATCGGTACCAGCAACGAAGTGATTGCCGAAGCCCTGCTCGATCATCAGGGACTGGAGATCATCACCAACAACCTGAACGTGGCGGCCATCCTCCAGCACAAGGAGGACTTCAACGTCATCGTCGCCGGCGGCCAAGTGCGCACCCGGGACGGCGGCATCATCGGGGAAGCCACCATCGACTTCATCAACCAGTTCAAAGTGGATTTCGGCATCATCGGCATCAGCGGCATCGACGAGGATGGCTCGCTGCTCGAGTTCGACTATCAGGAAGTGCGTGTGGCACAGGCCATCATCCGCAACTCCCGACAGGTTTTCCTGGCCACGGACCACTCCAAGTTCCAGCGCAACCCGGTGGTACGTCAAGGCAATCTCGCCCAGTTGGATGCCCTGTTCACCGACCGCGAGCCCCCCGAAGCCATCTTTCGCCTGCTGCAGCAGCACGACGTCGCCTTGCACCTCGCCTGACCCTCTCCGACACGCCCGACTACCACCCGGCTCACGACCCAGGCATCTAGCTAGGGCGGAGCTTTGCCGCTTGATGTTCGCTTTTTTATCGTCTACTTTCGTTTTCAAACATATCGATTCCGATCCACTGCCTGCCCGTTTCGGGAGCGCACATGAACGACACCCCCAGCAGCCCGCTCGATCTCTTCGTGATCGGCGGCGGCATCAACGGCACCGGTATCGCCAACGATGCTGCCGGGCGCGGCCTTTCGGTGGCACTCTGCGAGCAGGGCGACCTGGCCGGCGCGACCTCTTCGGCCAGCAGCAAGCTGATCCACGGCGGACTGCGCTACCTGGAGCACCATGAATATCGCCTGGTACGCGAAGCGCTGCACGAACGCGAGGTGCTGCTGGCCAAGGCGCCACATATCATCTGGCCGCTGCGCTTCATACTGCCCCATCGCCCCCACCTGAGACCGGCATGGATGCTGCGAGCCGGCCTCTTCCTCTACGACCACCTGGGCAAGCGCCGGCGACTTCCGGGTTCCCGAGGGGTCCGCCTGGGTCACGAACAAGGCCTGGCCACGGACATCACTCGCGGCTTCGAATACTCGGACTGCTGGGTGGATGATGCACGCCTGGTGGTCCTCAATGCTCTGCAGGCCCGCCAGCACGGTGCCGATATCATGGTGCGCACCCGCTGCGTGAACGCTCGCGAGGTCGAGGGGGGCTGGGAGATCGCGCTGGAAGACGTCGCCAGCGGCCAACTGACCCACCGATACGCCCGTGTGCTGGTCAATGCAGCCGGCCCCTGGGTGGACCGAGTCGTACGCGAGCGGGCCCACCGCCCCTCGCGCTACACGGTACGCATGATCCGTGGCAGCCATCTCATCGTGCCTCGCCGCAACACCGACTCCCGCGCCTACATCCTGCAGCACACCGACAAGCGTATCGTCTTCGTACTCCCCTACGAGGACGACTTCAGCCTCATCGGCACGACCGACTGCCGCCATGACGACGATCCCGCTCGTGTCGAAGCCAGCGATGCGGAGATCGACTACCTGTTGTCGGTGGTCAACGATCACTTCCGAATACCGCTGACGCGCGACGACGTGTTGCGTACGTTCTCCGGGGTGCGCCCCCTGTGCGACGACGAGTCGGCCGAACCCACCGCCATGACTCGCGACTACACCCTGGATCTCGATGACGAGGGTGCCCCGCTGCTTTCGGTATTCGGCGGCAAGATCACCACCTACCGCAAGCTCGCCGAGTCGGCGCTTGCGCGCCTGGCCCCCCACTTGCCGGCCATGGGCGCCCCCTGGACGAGCGCTGCCCCCCTGCCGGGAGGCGACATCGAAAGCCAGGCTGCCTTCCAGCAACGGCTGCGACGCGAATACCCTTTCTTGAGCGAAGACCAGGTCCGCCGCTTTTCACGCACCTATGGCTCGCTGTGCCTGCATTTCCTGGGCGATGCCCGTTGTCAGAACGATCTCGGAGAGCCCCTGGGAGCCGGCCTGACAAGGGCCGAGGTGGACTATCTCATCGACCGGGAATGGGCACGTGATGCCAGCGACATCCTGTGGCGTCGCACCAAACTCGGCCTGCGCCTGACCCCGGCCCAGTTCGAGCGTCTCGACGCCTACCTTGCGCGGCGGCGCCACGAACGCGCCGCCTGAGCGCCATGGGCTACTCCGGGATACCGCCCCGTGTCAGAGCGGCGGGATCGAGCAGCCGTTCGAGCTCCTGACGCGACAGGTCCGTCTGCTCTTCGGCGACTTCGATGATCGGTCGTCCAGCCTGATAGGCCGACTTGGCAATGGCGGCAGCCGCGTCGTAGCCAATCACCGAGTTGAGCGCCGTCACCAGGATGGGGTTGCGCGACAGAGGCTCCGCCAGATTCGCCTCGCGCACCCGGAAGGTGGCAATGGCCCGGTCGGCGAGCAATCGCGACGCATTGGTCATCAGGGTGATCTGGGTGAGCAGGTTATTGGCAATCAACGGCAACATCACATTGAGCTGAAAGTTGCCGCTCTGGCCGGCCACGGTGATGGCAGTATCCAGACCGATAACCTGGGCCGCCGCCTGGGCGGCAGACTCGGGAATCACCGGATTGACCTTGCCTGGCATGATCGAACTGCCGGGTTGCAGCGCCTCGAGCTCGATCTCCCCGAGCCCCGCCAGCGGACCGGAATTCATCCACCGCAGATCGTTGGCTATCTTCATGATCGCGCAGGCCAGGCCTCGCAACTGCCCCGACAGCTCCACCGCCGCATCCTGGGAGCCCAGGCTGGCGAACAAGCTATCGTTGGGGCGCAGGGCCAGGCCGGTCTGGTCGCTCAACGTCTGCGCCATGCGCGCGGCAAATTCGGGATGTGCATTGATGCCGGTGCCCACGGCCGTGCCCCCCTGTGCCAGACGTGTCAAACGCAGCAGGGCACCGTCGAAGCGCTCGATCGCCTGCCCCACCTGGCTCGACCAGGCGCCCAGTTCCTGGCTCATGCGCAGTGGCATGGCATCCATCAGGTGGGTACGTCCCGTCTTCACCACCCCGTCGAGCTCAGCGGCACGGGCATCGATGGTCTGGCGTAGCTGGACCAGCGCAGGACGCAGCACCACGGTGACCGCCAATGCCGCGGAAAGGTGGAGAGCCGTGGGGATGACGTCGTTGCTCGACTGTCCCATGTTGACATGATCGTTGGCCCCGACCGTAAGACCATCGCGGCTGGCCAGATTGGCAATCACCTCGTTGACGTTCATGTTGCTCGAGGTACCCGAACCGGTCTGAAACACGTCGACCGGAAACTGATCGTCGTACTGCCCATCGACGATGGCCTGTGCCGCCGCGGCGATGGCTTCGGCACGCTCGGCATCCAACAGCCCGAGCTCGGCGTTGACCTGCGCCGCAGCGAGCTTGATGCGAGCGATGGCGTGGATGAACGACGCCGGCAGCGGCTGGCCGGAAACGGGAAAGTTGTCGATGGCACGCTGCGTCTGGGCACCGTAGAGCGCGTCACGCGGTACTGCCAGCTCGCCCATGCTGTCACGTTCGATTCGCTGCTCACTCATGACCGTCTCCTTGCAGAGATTCGTAAGTCCTCATTGCAGCATCGTGCTCCCACCCGTGGCTTTCAAGGTCCCCGGGCCTGTCGGCCACGGAGGTGCATCGGCTATCCTCGAGATGCACGGGGCCAACGATCACGAGGACCGCACACCATGAAAGCCTGGATCATCGCCATGCTGCTGGGTCTGACGCTGGCCGGATGCCAGATGATGGAGCCGCGCTCCACCACTTCTCCCGAACGCATCGAAGTGATCGACCGCAGCGAGCCGGCCCCGCGCGAAGCCGAGCCCGAATCTCGGCCCTCTCCCCCATCAGGCCGGACGGCCCGCAAGGTCGCTTTTCCCGAGTCCGAGTACGCCCGCCTGGAAAAGCGGGGCACGGCATCGATCAGCGGCCGTCTGACCGTTGGTGGCAAGGCCGCTTCCCATGCCGCTGTCGCCGTCGCCCCCGTGACCACTTACTCTGCCGAAGCGGCCGAAAAGGCACTGGCCGGCATCGCCGTGGAACCGGCCGATCCACGGGCCCGTGAATACACCCACACCACGCGCACCGACGGTAGCGGACACTTCAAACTCTCCGGCTTGCCGTCCGGCGAATTCTATGTCTCGGGCAGCGTCGAGAACCCTCGCAGTGGAGAGCCCGGCATCGTGATTCGCCAGGTATCGCTCGGCCGGGGCCAGCATCTTCAGGTCGAGCTGAGCCGCTGATCTACCACCCCAGCGCCTGCTTGACGAAGGGAATCGTCAGCTTGCGCTGCGCGGAA
The DNA here is from genome assembly GCA_051749645.1 of Pseudomonadota bacterium. Classification (GTDB taxonomy): domain Bacteria; phylum Pseudomonadota; class Gammaproteobacteria; order Pseudomonadales; family Halomonadaceae; genus Halomonas. The sequence continues at coordinate 10,636 of JBNJIT010000007.1, read as the reverse complement.
AGCGAAGCTCGGTCGAGAATCGCCAGCGCTTCGCACAGGTCACCCAGCTCGCGCGGGCCGCGATGCAGGATATAACGCGCCACCTCACCGGACAGGTGCATGCCGCGCACCCGCGCACGCAACTGCAAGGCGGCCAGGCGCTCCTCGTCGTCAAGAGACTTGACGTGAAAAGTCATCCCCCAGGTGAGCCGTGAAGCGAGATCCGGCAGCTCGACCGGCAGCTGACGTGGCGATGCATCGGCCGCTATCACCAGGCGCCGACCCGCATCGCGCAGCCGGTTGAAGGCGTGAAACAGCCCCTCCTCCCAACGCCGGCGACCCACCACGGTTTCCAGGTCGTCAATGGCCACCAGATCCAAGCGCTCTATCTCCTCCAGCATGAGCGGTGGAAAATGGCCCAGCTCGCGCAGCGGAAGGTAAAGCGCGCGCCGGTCCCGGTCCGAGGCCGCATGGCAAGCCGCCTGCAGCAAGTGACTGCGCCCCGTGCCCGCCGCCCCCCACAGGTAGAGAAACGGTTCTCCCTCGTCATCGAGCTGGCGCACGAGGCGATCAACCAGGCTCGCATTGGGCCCGGCATGGAAGCTGGCGAAGGTGGCATCATCGCGCAGCCCCACGCCCAGCGGCAGCTGCGCGGGTGCTCGACTCATGTCGACTCCTCGTCGTGGGGGCGTTCCGGCCGTCTGACATCGTACAAGCGGCTGCGCTTGTAACGATCGTCGAGTTCCCGCAAGAGTACCATGATCACTGCTGCCGCCGGCAGCGCCAGCAATACCCCGGTAAAGCCGAAGAGGTTGCCGCCGGCCAGAACGGCAAAGATCACCGCTACCGGATGCAGACCGATCTTGTCGCCAAGCAGTTTGGGCTGCAGCACCACGCTCTCCACCACCTGGCCGAAGGCGAATACCGCCGCCACGCCGAGCAGCATCAGCCAGTCACCGAACTGGAAGAACGCCACCAGTCCAGCGACACTGATCCCCACGATCACACCCAGGTAAGGAACGATGCTTGCCAGGCCCGAGAGCAGGCCGATCAGCAGGCCGAAACGCACGCCCAGCAGAGTCAGGCCGATGGCATAGATGACGCCCAGACACAGCATCACGATCAGCTGGCCCCGCAAGAAAGAGGCAAGAACTTCATCGCATGACTTGGCCAACCGGACGGCGTCGGGCTCCCAGCGGCGCGGCAGAGTGCCACGCACCTTCTCGACGAGAACGTCCCAGTCCAGCAGCAGGTAGAAAGTGACCACCGGGATCAGTGACAGGCTACCGACCCACCCCACCAGGGCCAGGCCGGAGCGCGAAACCTGGGCCAGCAGCGTGGCGGCAAAGGAACCGGTTTCCTTCCAGTTATCGACCACCGCCTGGCGGAGTTGACCGATATCGGTGGAGAGATCCATGCCGGTCAGCGCCTGGATACGCGGCACCAGGCTCGCCTCAGCCCAGTTGAGCATTGCCGGCAAGGCATCGACCAGTTGGCCGAGCTGCCGGCCAAGAATGGGAACCACAAGCAGCAGCGTGAGAGCGATCACCAGGGTCAGCAGCAGGAACACCACGGTGACGGCCAGGCGCCGCGACAGACCGTATCCCTCCAGCCGATCGGCCAGCGGATCGCCCAGGTACGCAAGGATCATGCTGGCGAAGAAGGGCATTAGCACCGGCTCGATGCTGACTAGAAACCACAGTGCCAGGCCGGCCACACCAACGACAATCCACCACTCTCTGCGCATCCCGCTCTCCCTGTGTCCAGGCACCACCAGCGGCTGCCAGTCGCGTGCCATGATGCTACAATTTCGACCCGATCTTGCCCACTGCATCGGCTCGCCCAGCGAACGGCGCAGCACGCCGACGACTCACGACAGGACCCGAGATGACCGATTCCTCTTCCCGCCCCTCGCTCAGCTACAAGGACGCCGGTGTCGACATCGACGCCGGCAACGCCCTGGTCGACCGCATCAAGGGCGTGGTCAAGCGCACCACCCGCCCCGAAGTGATGGGCGGCCTGGGTGGCTTCGGCGCCCTGTGTCAATTGCCTTCCGGCTACCGCGAGCCGGTGCTGGTTGCGGGCACCGACGGCGTGGGCACCAAGCTGCGCCTGGCCATGGATCTGGGCCGCCATGACAGCATCGGCATCGACCTGGTGGCCATGTGCGTCAACGACCTGATAGTGGCCGGCGCCGAGCCACTGTTCTTTCTCGACTACTATGCCACGGGCCGACTCGACGTGGACATCGCCGCCGACGTGGTCACCGGCATCGGTGAGGGCTGCGAGCAGGCCGGCTGTGCCCTGGTGGGCGGCGAGACCGCCGAGATGCCCGGCATGTACCAGGATAGCGACTACGACCTGGCCGGCTTCTGCGTCGGCGTGGTGGAGAAGAGCGAGATCCTGGACGGCAGCCGGGTCGCCGAGGGCGACGTCCTGCTGGGCATCGCCTCCTCCGGCCCGCACTCCAACGGCTACTCGCTGATCCGCAAGATCCTCGAGGTCAGCGGCGCCGACCTCAATACCGCCGTCGACGGCCGGCCATTGGCCGACGCCCTGCTCGCCCCCACCCGGATCTACGTCAAACCGCTGCTGTCGCTGATCCGCGATAGCGGCGTGACCGTCAATGCTCTATCGCACATCACCGGCGGGGGGCTCACCGAGAACCTGCCACGGGTACTGCCGGACGGGCTTGCAGCACGCATCGACGTCACCAGTTGGGAGCGCCCGGCTGTCTTCGACTGGCTCAAGCGCGAAGGCAACGTCGACGAGCACGAGCTGCACCGCGTGCTCAACTGCGGTATCGGCATGGTGGTGGTCGTGCCGGCCGACAAGGCCGACCAGGCACGCGCCCACCTCCAGGCGCAGGGCGAGAGCGTCCAGCGTATCGGTGAAATCGTCACTCGCGGCGACGGGGAAGCAGTACGGCTGGAGAACCTCACGGCATGAGCGGCACCGATTACGCCAGCGACACCCTCAACGATATGGCACCTCAGCCCGCCGAAGCTCGCCGGGTCGTGGTGCTGATCTCCGGCAACGGCAGCAATCTGCAGGCGCTGATCGACGAACAGGCCCACGACCGCCTGGGCGGCGAAATCGTCGCCGTGATTGCCAACGAGCCCGACGCCTACGGTCTTCACCGCGCCCACGAAGCCGGCATCGAGGCAGTGGTGCTCCCGCACCGCGAGTACGACAGCCGCGATGCCTACGATGGCGCCCTGATCAAGGTGATCGAACGTCACGAGCCCGATCTGATCGTGCTGGCCGGTTTCATGCGCATCCTCACACCACGTTTCGTGCAACGCTTTCTGGGGCGGATGCTCAACATCCACCCTTCGCTGCTGCCCGCCTACCAGGGGCTGAACACCCATGCCCGGGCACTGGCCGACGGCGTGGCCGAGCACGGCTGCAGCGTGCACTTCGTCACCGAAGAGCTGGATGGCGGCCCCGTGGTGCTGCAGGCGGTGGTCGAGGTGGCCGAGGACGAGACCGAAGAGAGCCTCAAGGCCAAGGTGCATGCCCGCGAGCACCTGATCTACCCCATCGCCGTAAAATGGTGCCTGGAAGGCCGACTGAAGTTCGCCAACGGTGGCGCGACCTTCGACGGCGTCGCACTGCCGCCACACGGGCTGCGCATGTCCCACGCCGACGCCGCCGAAGAACTCGACGAGGATCAGGAGCGGTAAGCTGGACAGCTTGAAACGGACCGCCCCGTGGCAAGCGCCAGGGGCGGTTTTCCTTCCAGCTTCGAGCTTATGGCTTACAGCTCCCGGGCGCAGCCCGGGGTCAGGTTCGGGGCAGGGTCACCCCTCTCTGGCCCATATACTTACCGCCGCGGTCCTTGTAGGAGGTCTCGCACACTTCGTCCGACTCCAGGAACAGCATCTGCGCCACGCCCTCGTTGGCGTAGATCTTGGCCGGGAGATTGGTGGTGTTGGAGAACTCCAGAGTCACGTGCCCTTCCCACTCCGGCTCCAGCGGCGTCACGTTGACGATGATGCCGCAGCGCGCGTAGGTCGACTTGCCCAGGCAGATGGTCAGAACGCTGCGCGGGATGCGGAAGTACTCCACGGTGCGCGCCAGAGCGAACGAATTGGGCGGAATCACGCAGACATTGCCCTTGATGTCGACGAAGCTCTTTTCGTCGAAACCCTTGGGGTCGACCACCGCCGAATGGATGTTGGTGAACACCTTGAACTCGTCGGCACAGCGTACGTCGTAACCGTAGCTGGACGTCCCGTAGGAGATCACCCGCTGTTCGTTCACGTAACGCACCTGATCGGCTTCGAAAGGCTCGATCATTCCCTGCTGATCGGCCATGCGACGAATCCACTTGTCGGACTTGATGCTCATCGGGACGGTTCCTGCTGGGTTGGCGACATGCCTCACGGCACCGGCCCGACATGATAGCGACCCCGGCGCCGGGCGTCACGACCGAGCCTCAGTCATCGCTGAAGGAGATGGAAGGCCCCTCGGAGGCTTGCTCTGCCAGCTGCTCGACAACCTGGCGAGCCATGTCGCGAAAGGTGGCGGTGACTTCGCTTTTCGGTTCGGCCACCACGGTGGGCCGCCCGCCGTCGGCTTGCTCGCGAATGGCAAGGGTCAGCGGCAACTGCCCCAGCACACGGGTGTCGTATTCGCCGGCGATGCGTTCACCGCCTCCCTCGCCGAAGATCGGCTCGCTGTGGCCGCACTGCGAGCAGACATGCAGGCTCATGTTCTCAACCACGCCAAGCACCGGCACGTTCACCTTGCGGAACATCTCGATGCCCTTGCGGGCATCCAGCAGGGCGATGTCCTGGGGCGTGGTGACGATTACCGCGCCGTCCACCGGCACCTTCTGCGCCAGGGTGAGCTGGATGTCGCCGGTTCCCGGCGGCATGTCGATGAACAGCACATCCAGGTCGTCCCACACGGTCTGGGTGAGCAGCTGCTGGAAGGCACCCGCCACCATGGGCCCGCGCCACACCATGGGCTCGCGGATGTCGACCATGAAGGCCATGGACATGGCCTGGATGCCATGAGCCTCGAGCGGACGCATGCGGTTCTCACCGGCAGCCTGGGGACGCACGCCTTCGCCGACGCCCAGCATCTGCGCCTGGCTGGGGCCGTGAATGTCGGCATCCAGAATACCCACCCGGTAGCCCTCGGCAGCCGCGGCCAGCGCCAGGTTGACGGTGACGGTCGACTTGCCGACACCGCCCTTGCCGGATGCCACGGCGACGATATGCTTGACCCCTTCGATCACGATTGACTCCTCGTGCTGATGGCGAAGCGGCGACCGCCGCAACGGTAATCTTTGTTGGCAGTATAACGTGCCCTTCCAGTGGCCCGAAACGACGAACGGCGAGCCTGGCTCGCCGTTCGTTACTTCCCAGTATCCTATTTGGTTGGCTTAGCCGGCTGCTGTTGCTCGGTCGCTTACTCCTGGAGTGCTTCGGACTGGGCATCCAGGGCGGAGGCGCCCTCGTCGGACTCTTCATCATCAGCGCTGTCGTCAGATTCCGCCATCGTTTCAGATTCAGAGGCTGGCGCCTCATTAGAGGCCGTACGCTGCTGCAGCTGCTCCAGCTCGTTGCGCCAGCTATTCAACTGGGACTCGAGACGTTCGAGCTGCGATTCCCGCTGCTCCACCTGCTTGTCGAGATCGGCCAGCTCCTCGCGGCCGATCTCCATGGCAGCCAGGGTATCGTCGAGATCGATGCGTGCCTGCTCCACCTCGGACTGGAGCGCGTCACGCTCTTCGCGAACGGTGGCAACCTCATTGGCCACCTCGTCACGCCAGGTCTCCAACGCAGCGATATCGTCGTCGAGCGCTTCGCGCATGGTCTCGCGCTCGGCAATTTCGGCCTCGAGGGAGTTCAGTCGTTCCTCAGCGGCGGTGATCTCGTCCTCGATGGCGGCCAGCTCATTGTCGGCCAGATCCCGAGCGACCTCGGCTTCCTGACGCGCCGCCTCGGCGCTCTCTTGCGCCTCGATGGCGTCATCGCGCGCCACTTCCGCCTCTTCGCGCTCCTGCACGGCCGCTTCACGCTCCGACACGGCCTCGTCGAGGGCCTCCTCGGCGGACTCCTGCTCTTCGCGCAGCGTCGCCAGGCTCTCTTCCGCCTCGGCAAACTCGTCATGGCGAGCCTCGATATCGGCCTGCAGCGACTCCTTCTGCTCGCGTAGATCGGCCAGTTCAGCCTCCGTGTCCTCGACCTCGGCCTGAAGCGTCTCGAGCTCGCCCTCGGCAGCTTCCTGCTCCTGGGTCATAGACGACTGCATGGCCTCGCGCTCTTCCTCGAGTTCGGCGATCTGCGATTCGAGGGCAGCCAGCTCCTCACCCGCTTCTTGCTGGTCGGCAAGCTGCGACTCACGCTCCTCGAGTTGGCTACTTAGCTCCTGATTCTCGGCTTCCATGCTCGAGAGCTGTGACTCGAGCGCCTCGCTGTGCTCGCGATAGGAGCTGCCGCTGGTGTGGGCAAAGATCGCCCAGATGATGGCCACCACGGCCACGGCCGCCAGTGCCCTGACGCGATTGTCCTTGAACAAGGGGCTGTTGGGATTATCCGACATGCGCTGTACCCTCCAGTTGATCGATGACGCTTGCCGCAACACGGGCGACAAGCACGTGCCGTCGATCTTTCAGCATACACACCCTGATACGTTTACACAGTCTTGTACGACCTAGAGATGACTCGCATCAGGCTTTCAACGCTCAAGGGTTAACGTGCCAACGCGATAGCCAGGGAGCCCCACGCACCTCCACGCCCAGCTCTTCGAGCCAGCCAGACACGACCAGGTTGGACTGATGAGCCAGCCAGTAGTCGCGCGGGTCGCGCACGAAGACCAGGTTGAACTCGGGGCTCTCCACGCCAGGTCCCGAGGCGGCAAAGCGCGCATCCAGCCGTCGGCTCAATGCCCCGGCGCGCGAGCGTTCGACCACCAGTGGATGGCTCGCCACCACCCCTTCGGGGGACAGGCGGGAGAGCTGGCCGGGAAGCTCCAGCCCCTCGTCGATACGCCGCCCCAGTGCCCCGGCGGTCGGCCACAGCATCGCCGCCGTCCCCGACAGCAGGTGCCGCCGTCCTTCCACGTACCATTGCCAGTCACCGTAGCTGTAGCGCACCACGCCCCCCTCGTGATGAGGCATCACAAGGCTGGCATGACGGCCATGGTCGAGCAGGTAGACGTCCACCGGATCGATCACTTCGGCGGGCGGCACCAGCCGACCGGCACAGCCAACCAGCAGCGCCAGCAACGCTGTCCAGACCACGCAGTGGCAATAGACTCTCCACCCTGATCGGCTCGGCAACATGCGCGCCTCCGCCATCGGTGCTGCGAAGCAGTATAGTCGACGCGCGTAACCTGCCGTGTTCCTCGCACCGTGGCAAGGCTCACTCGACCTTGTGTGCCAGCGCCATGAGATACAGTGCCAGCGCCAGTGCGAGTACCGAAAGCGCGAGGTAGATCGCATCCAGCGGCGAATCGAACTGGATGTCCACGACGGCACGGAAGAACTCGATGATCACCGCCAGTATCACCACGCGGGCGATCTTGTCCTTGAGCTGATCCAGCGACTGGATGTTGAAAGGATGGGAGATGTCTCGCCCCTCGGCAGGCTCGATACGCGACACGAAGAGCTTGTAGACACCGAGTCCGAAAATCATCAGTACCAGCGCAATCAGATAGATATCGATGGCCACGATGATGTCGGTCACCACGCTCTTGTGGATGTCGGGACCGCCCGCCAGGTAGTGCCGCCAGGTATCGACCACCACGCCAAGGATATCGAGGCTAGCGATCACGAAGAGCATCAAAGCGCCAAGCAGCGCGGGGATCACCGCCAGCAGTACCAGCAGCCGCGACTGCCAGAGAAAGTGCTCGAAGCGCCGCTCGAGACGACTGCGCGGAGTGCCGGGGAGGGACTTTTCAGGTGGCGGCGCCTCGCTCATGCTGGACTCCTCGTGGGGATATGGGTGACGACGGCCGACGACAATGCCGGATTCGTTTGACCGCCGAGGTCGAACTGCACGTATCATGCCGTATAGAGCCCCGACAGGGATAGCGCATGGCCTTCCGTCCGTCGAACCGTTCCAGTCGCCTGGCCTTCGTCCTGCTGCCGAGGGTGGCCAGCTTCCTGTGGCGGGTGCTGACGGCATTCCTGCGCAACCGCGGCATCCTTCTGGCCGGCGGTGTCGGCTACAACATTCTGCTCTCCATCGTTCCGCTGTTCGCCCTGCTGGTAGTCCTGCTCACTCAGGTAGTGGACGAACAAACCCTGTTCGACGTGCTCTCCGTGCAGGTGCGGCATCTGGCGCCGGCCCACGCCGAGGTTCTGCTGGATGCCGTGCGCACGCTGCTCGATTCGCCAGAGGTGATCGGGCTGTTCGGCACCCTGGTGCTGCTGGTGTTCAGTTCCTTTGCCTTTCGCATGCTGGAGGACGCTCTGGCTCTCATCTTCCATGCAACCGATGTCCACAGCGGACGCAGCATCTGGGTTTCGGTACTGCTGCCCTACGTGTTCATGCTGCTGCTTGGCGCCGGTCTGCTTGCCCTGACGCTGCTGGTCACCCTGGCTGGTGCCGTGAATAGTCTATGGCTGGCCCTGCTCGGCCGCGAGTTGCCCCTGGCCGGACTCTCGGAGACCGCGCTCAACCTGTTCAGTTTCTGCGGGGTGTTCGCACTGTTCAGCGCCATCTACAAGGTACTGCCCGTAGTGCGCATTGCCCTTCGACGCGCCGTCGTCGGCGGCTTCGTGGCGGCGCTGTTATGGGAAGGCGTGCGGCTGCTGCTGGTCTACTATTTCGCCCACCTCTCCTTCGTCAACGCCGTCTACGGCTCCCTGGCCACCCTGATCGTGGTACTGCTGAGTCTCGAGGTCGGTGCCATCATCCTGCTGCTCGGCGCCCAGGTGATCGCCGAGCTGGAACGCAACGCCCGACTTGGCCTGCCCTGGTACGTCGACCCTCGACACCAGGCCGTAACCCATGTCGACTGAGCCGTTTCAGAAGGTCGATAGCCCGGTCGCCTCCATAATCCGGTAGCGCAAGCGCTGCCAGCCGGTGGCATCGTCATGCGCGGCGAAGGGCTCGCTAGTGACACGCCGGGAAGAGCTATGCCAACGCCCCTCGAAGAATCCGGCTGCATCGCGTAGCGCCGGCATGGCGGTTGGCCCTGCCACGCGCACGCTCGTCTCCAGATTCAGGTCGTCCAGATTGCGCCGGGTGAAATTCGCCGAGCCCAGGATCAATTCGGCCTCGTCAGCGTCATCGGCGGGCCTACGCAACAACAACTTGGAGTGACACTGTTCGCCACGGCTGGCACACCAGCGAACAGGGATACCGCTCTCGTGAAGTTCGCGGGCCACCGGGCGATTGGGGATACCGCCCTTTTCCAGCCCGAAAGCATCGCGGTTGGGGTCGAGCAGTACACGAACTTCGACTCCCCTCGCCTGCGCCCGCTTCAGTGCCTGGATCACCCCACGGTGGGCAAGATAGAACACCACCACGTCGAGGCGGTCGCCCACGCCCCCGGCGGCAATGGCCTCGATCAGGGCATCGCGGATGGCTCCTTCGGTGAGCAGTTGAATCCGGGCACCGTGCGGTTCGTCATTTTCCGCCGCGGAAGCGGCAGGCCCGGGCAGTGTCACACCCGACCAGGCCGCCACCGGCCTCTCGGAAGCCAGCAAGTCGCGGGCCGCTTCACCGGAAAATCTCAGCGCCACATTACCGTGCAAGCTGCTGGCATCGTGAGGGTTGGCGGAAGTGACCAGCCCTGCCCAGCCGTCGCCCTGGTCCACCACTAACGTCTTGCGATGGTTGGCAGTGAAGTTGAGCATGGCCAGATAGCTACGCAGCGTCACCCGACCGGGCCCCAGAACGTTCGGCAGCCAGCCCGCATCGGCACGGTTGCCCAGCCAGCGCGGCCCGAGATACCAGAGACCCGACCACAGAGGGTTGGATGCCCGCAAGCGGTTCAGGTCCGTCATCACCGCCGTCGCCCCGGCCGAACGCAAGCGCTCGAAATGGTCGAGCGACAAGCCGCCGTAGAAGCCGTTCAGCGGGTCGGTGATCACTACGACTTCCAGGGCGGGATGATGCCGGCGGGCCGCCACCAGAGCATCGGTCAATTCTCGTGAGAGCGGCCGGAAATCCTTGCCGTCGGCATTGCCGGCAAAGTCGTTGAACAGGAACATGTCCACCACCACCAGCTGTCTGGCCTGGCCGATCAGCGCCAGGACTTCGTCGAAGATGGCCTGATCGATATGGCGCTCCCCCTTGCCGTCGTACCAGGTTTCGTCGGCCAGAAAACGCACCTGCTCGGCGGCACGCTCCGGCCATGCCTGGCCGACCCCCTCGGGAAGCGGCTTGCCCCGCTGCCAGATACCCATGGCAACCCAGGCCACCAGCACCGCTACCAGGCTCCATAACCACATCCGCCGCCTCCTCGCCTTGGCCACTCCCGTGCCTTCCTGTCCACGCACCCTGCCGCCAGCATACCCCTAAGGCAACCTTAGCGCAGCGGGGGGGGGGGGGGGGGGGGGGGGGGGGGGGGGGGGGCGGGGAGGATAGCCCCCCCGCCACCCCCCCCCCCCCCCCCCCCCCCCCGCCCCCCGCCCCCCCGCCCCCCCCCCCCCCCCCCCCCCCCCCCCCCGCCCCCCCCCCCCCGCCCC
>JBNJIT010000006.1:0-253714 GCA_051749645.1 Pseudomonadota bacterium | reverse complement strand
CCATCATGCGATGGTCGGGGCTTCTTTTTTTTCAGGAGTACTGCATTTCCGCGGCTGCAACGGTTCCGATAGAATGGGGCTTTTCCCGCAAGGGGCATGAAGCATGACCATCGGTGACCTGATTCGCCTGCTGAGTGATGGGCAGTTTCACTCCGGTGAGCAGCTCGGCGAAGAGCTCGGGGTGTCACGCACGGCGGTATGGAAACAGCTGAAGAAACTGGAAGCGATGTCCATTCCGCTGGAAGCCGTCAAGGGACAGGGATATCGTCTCGCCGAACCATTGGAGCTGCTCGACGGAAGAGCCATCGTAGCTGACCTGCCACGTGCCGGTCGCCAGCATCTGGTGCGCTTATTCATCGAGGAAACGCTGCCTTCCAGCAATGAATTCATTCGCCAGCGGTTCGCTCAAGGAGCTGGGCATGGTGAGGTGTGCCTGGTGGAGCAGCAGAGCGAGGGGCGAGGCCGGCGTGGGCGCACCTGGACCACGCCTTGGGGGCGAGCGCTGATGCTCTCTCTGGGCTGGCGTTTCGATTCCGGCGTGGCGGCTCTGGAGGGGCTGAGCCTTGCGGTGGGGGTGGTCCTGGCGCAGGTTCTGGAACGTCATGGGGCGCGGCCACTGCTGAAGTGGCCCAATGACGTGCTGCTGGCGGGTGCCGATGGCAGTCTCGGAAAGCTGTCGGGGATTCTCGTGGAGATCAGCGGCGATGCCGAAGGGCCCTGTGAGGCAGTCATTGGCATGGGGATCAATGTGAACCTGCCTCAGAGTTTCCGGGACAGCCTCGATCAGCCCGTTGCTGCCGTAGTGGACCAGGCGCCGACATTGACACGCAACCGTCTGGCGGCGGAGTTGCTCGATGAACTGTTGCCATTGCTGGCCGGTTACGAAGAGCGGGGGTTTGGTGCATGGCAGGAGGCGTGGAATGCACGCCATGCCTATGCCGGTTGTGAAATCGAGGTTCTGAGAGGCGAGCAGCGCCTGTCCGCAGTGGCAGAATCCGTGGATGAGTTCGGCAACCTTTGGGTTCGTCGCGATGGGCAGCGCGAGCGCCTGGCGGGGGGTGAGATCAGCGTGCGTGGTCGCCCATGATCCTTGATCTGGACATCGGCAATACCCTCTCCAAGTGGCGCTTGAAGGATGCCGATAGCAGCGAAATTCGTTCGCGAGGTGCCGTATGGACCCGTGAGCAGTGGAAGCCGGGGGCTGACATTCCCGACCTCGACGTGGTCGAGGCCGTGCGGATCTCCAGCGTGGCACGGGCGGCCGTGCTCGAGCAGACGGTGTCCTTGCTGCATCAGCGCGTTCAGCAGGTCCATGTCGCACGCTCGACACCCGAGGCGCTGGGGGTGGTCAATGGCTATGCCGAGCCCCATCGCCTGGGAGTGGATCGCTGGATGGGGGTTCTGGCGGGTTATCAGTTGGCGGGTGGGTGCTGTGCGGTGGATTGCGGCAGTGCCATCACCGTCGATTTCGTATTGCCTGGCGGACGGCATCTCGGCGGTTACATTCTGCCGGGCCTGCGTTTGATGAAGGAGAGTCTGAAGCTGGGCACGCGCAATGTGGCCATCGATCCTGACAGTGAAGCAGAGGAGCTGCTGCTGCCAGGCACGCGGACGGTAGAAGCAGTCAACCACGGTATCTACCTGGCCGCTGTCAGCGCCGTCAATCGCATCTATAGCGAAGTGTGTGATCGAGAGGGCGTGGCCTTGCCGATGCTCCTCACCGGCGGGGATGCGCGTGTCGTGGCACGAGGCGTGCAGTCGCCCCATGCCGTGTGGCCGGATATGGTGTATGGAGGCCTGGAGGCGTGCTTTCCGCTGACCGCGGCTGAACGGAACGGTCGTATGGCCGGGGCCCCGCGTGTGCCGGCACCCGCGGGGCTGGAAAAAATTCGTGCCGGCCTTGCATTCTCCATGCTGCTTTGACAAAATGCGTCGCGTCCTGGGAGGCGCCAGGCCGGCGCTGGCTGCGAAAGTCGCCTGATAAAACAGGCATTTGACATCGTCTCAGGAGGCGGTAGAATAGCCCGCCATGTTGGAGGGGTTCCCGAGTGGCCAAAGGGAGCAGACTGTAAATCTGCCGCGAAAGCTTCGAAGGTTCGAATCCTTCCCCCTCCACCAAGTTTATGCCGCAATCGGACTTGGCGATTCGGCGGCCAGAGTGGGTAGGCGGGTATAGTTCAATGGTAGAACCTCAGCCTTCCAAGCTGATGATGCGGGTTCGATTCCCGCTACCCGCTCCAAGTAAGGTCACGCTCATGTAGCTCAGGGGTAGAGCACACCCTTGGTAAGGGTGAGGTCGACGGTTCAAATCCGTCCATGAGCTCCAACAGCGAAAGGCGAGCAAAGGCTCGCCTTTTTCTTTTCGGCTCTCGCGAAGCCGTAGGGGTTGTCAGCTGGCGAGAGCTCGGCTATCATGGCGCCCGCTGTCGTGCACGCCATCTGCAAAGGGTGGAGCCGTCAGGTACAGGCCAGTAGCTCAATTGGCAGAGCAGCGGTCTCCAAAACCGCAGGTTGGGGGTTCGATTCCCTCCTGGCCTGCCAACCTTCCCCAGGTTGGCTCGATATCCATCGGAAGATACTCGATTCGATCGCCGCACTCTGAGGAGTCTCGTTTTCATGAAACATAACGCCGAGGTGCAGGAGTCGCGCCACGACGGGCTCAAGTGGGCGGTTGTTGTCACTCTGCTGGTTCTTGCCATCGTCGGCAATACCTATTTTGCGGATCAGGCGATCCTGTATCGCGTGCTGGGCGTCGTTGCCCTGAGCGCGGTCGCGGCCCTGGTCGCGCTGACGACGACGAAAGGTCGTGAGCTTGCCGAGCTGGCCAAGAACGCCAAGAAAGAGATTCAACGCGTCGTATGGCCGACGCGCCCGGAAACGATCCAGACCACGGGCATCGTCCTGGTTGCCGTATTGGTGGTCGGGCTGATGCTGTGGCTGATCGATACCCTTCTTGGCTGGGCGATGTCCGGCGTCATCGGTTAGGAGACCTCATGTCCAAGCGTTGGTACGTCGTTCACGCCTATTCCGGCTTCGAGAAGCATGTCATGCGCTCGCTCAACGAGCGCGTGAAGCTTTATGGCATGGAGGACCGCTTCGGCGAGATCCTGGTGCCTACCGAAGAAGTCGTCGAGATGCGAGACGGCAAGCGCCGCAAGAGCGAACGAAAGTTCTATCCCGGCTACGTTTTGGTCGAGATGGAGATGGATGATGCGACCTGGCACCTGGTGAACGAGACGCCGCGGGTGATGGGGTTCATCGGCGGTACCAAGGAGAAGCCGGCGCCGATCACCCAGAAAGAGGCAGATGCCATCCTGCGGCGCGTCAAGGACGGCACCGACAAGCCGCGCCCCAAGACGCTGTTCGAGCCGGGTCAGTCCGTGCGCGTCGTCGATGGCCCCTTCGCCGACTTCAACGGTGTCGTGGAAGAGGTCAACTACGACAAGAGTCGGCTGCAGGTCAGCGTACTGATTTTTGGGCGGGCGACGCCCGTCGAACTGGAATTTGCGCAGGTCGAGAAGGAATAACGGCTCGACCTGGCGAGCACGAGGCGGCTGGATGACGGCCGCATCATTCGGGGAGCCGCAAGGCGCTACGACCCAAACTGGAGTTCAACATGGCCAAGAAAGTTCAGGCTTACATCAAGCTGCAGGTGGCAGCGGGTAAAGCCAATCCGAGTCCGCCCGTGGGGCCCGCGCTGGGTCAGCACGGCGTGAACATCATGGAGTTCTGCAAGGCGTTCAATGCCGCCACCCAGGAGATTGAGCCCGGGCTGCCGACGCCCGTGGTGATCACCGTCTACTCCGACCGCAGCTTCACCTTCATCACCAAGACGCCGCCCGCCGCGGTCCTGCTGAAGAAGGCGGCAGGCATCAAGTCCGGCTCCGGTGAGCCGAACAAGAACAAGGTGGGTAGCGTGACCCGTGAACAGCTCGAAGAGATCGCCAAGACCAAGGAGCCGGATCTGACGGCTGCCGATCTCGACGCCGCGGTGCGTACCATTGCCGGTAGTGCCCGCAGCATGGGCCTGAACGTGGAGGGTCTCTGATCATGGCTAAACTGTCCAAGCGTGCACAGGTGATCCGCGAGAAGGTCGATGCTTCCAAGGTCTACTCGCTGGAAGAGGCCGTGGCCCTGCTCGCCGAGCTGTCCACCGTCAAGTTCAATGAGTCCGTGGACGTTGCCATCAACCTGGGCGTCGATCCTCGCAAGTCCGACCAGGTCGTGCGTGGCGCCACTGTCATGCCCAACGGTACCGGTAAGGACGTGCGCGTTGCCGTCTTCACTCAGGGTGCCAACGCGGATGCGGCCAAGGAAGCGGGTGCCGATATCGTCGGCATGGACGACCTGGCCGAGCAGGTCAAGAAGGGCCAGCTGGACTTCGATGTGGTCATCGCCTCGCCGGACGCCATGCGCGTCGTCGGCCAACTGGGGCAGATCCTCGGTCCGCGCGGGCTGATGCCGAACCCCAAGGTCGGCACCGTGACCCCAGACGTGGCGACTGCCGTCAAGAACGCCAAGGCGGGTCAGGTGCGCTTCCGCACCGACAAGAATGGCATCATCCACACAACGTTGGGCAAGGTCGATTTCGAATCCGATGCGATTCGTGGCAACCTCGATGCGCTCGTCGCCGACCTGAAGAAGCTCAAGCCGAGCACTTCCAAGGGTGTCTATTTCAAGAAGATGACCCTGTCCACCACCATGGGGCCAGGCATCACCATCGACCAGTCCGCGTTCGTTTGAGCGGCGGTCGAGACAGAGCAGTAACTTTGCGGTCCCTGCGGTTCGGCTTGCGAGCCGGCCTGCAGGGCACCGTCAAAGACCGCAGGCGCCGCTCGGCACTCCGAGCGTCTTAATCTCCCGAAAGGGTGCCTGCGCAGATGGTGTGGCCGCCAGGACACTGGTGAGCACCATCACCCAAGACTCCCGGCTCGGCCATGGCCCGTCGGGGGAGATGGTAACCACCGGAGCCTGCATTGCACGGCTCCGGAATGAAGGAGTGATCACCGTGCCACTAGCACTCGAAGGCAAGAAGGCGATCGTTGCCGAGGTCAGTGAAGCGGCCAAGGAGGCACTCTCCGTCGTGGTTGCCGATTCTCGTGGCGTTGCGGTCAGCAAGATGACCGACCTGCGCAAGCAGGCCCGCGAGAATGGCGTGCAGATCCGTGTTGTACGCAACACCCTGGCACGCCGCGCCCTGTCCGGAACTCCCTGGGAGATTCTGGAGGAGAGCTTCTCGGGTCCCACCCTGCTGGCTTTCTCATACGAGCATCCGGGCGCTGCCGCCCGTCTGTTCAAGGAGTTCGCCAAGAACGAGAAGAACTTCGAAGTCAAGGCGCTGGCCTACGAAGGCGAGCTGATTCCGGCAAGCGATCTCGACCGTCTGGCAACCCTGCCGACCTATGACGAGGCGATTGCCAAGCTGATGTCCGTCATGAAAGAGGCATCTGCCGGCAAGCTGGTTCGTACCCTGGCTGCACTGCGCGATCAGAAGCAGGAAGAGGCCGCCTGAACGGCGAACTCCACTGCGTAGCCTGAATCGAACACTGGTAAAGACGAGCGCTCGGTGCGCCGAGTCTCCCGCAAAGTTTAGGAATTATCGAAATGGCACTGACCAAAGAAGACATCATCAACGCCGTCGCCGACATGTCCGTGATGGAAGTCGTCGAGCTGATCGAAGCGATGGAAGAGAAGTTCGGCGTCTCTGCCGCGGCTGCCGTCGTGGCCGGCCCGGGTGCCGGTGGCGAAGCCGAAGCCGCTGAAGAGCAGACTGAATTCGATCTGGTGCTGACCGCAGCAGGCGACAAGAAGGTCAACGTGATCAAGGCCGTGCGCGAGATCACCGGCCTGGGCCTGAAGGAAGCCAAGGGTGCCGTCGACGGTGCTCCGGCGACCATCAAGGAAGCGATGTCCAAGGACGACGCCGAAGAAGCCAAGAAGAAGTTGGAAGAAGCCGGCGCGAGCGTGGAGCTCAAGTAACCCTTGTGCCCCAAGGCTTTACGCGCTGCGTAAGCTTCCACGGCTGGTGGCGGGCCTACCCGCTGCCGGCCTTTTTCTGTTGCAAGAGCGGTTCGCTCACGCAGCGCCGCTAGACGAATATCGACGGCGAGCTCTCCACTGAGGGCTTGCCGTCAGCGCCTGACGGGGCCGAGCCCGTTGGGTGGCGCCGACCGCGCAACGGTCACCCATGGTGAACAAGCTGGGGAATACAGATGGCTTACTCATACACTGAGAAAAAACGCATCCGCAAGGATTTCGGCAAACTGCCCCAAGTGATGGATGTGCCCTACCTGCTGGCGATCCAGCTTGATTCCTACTACGACTTCCTCCAGCAGGACCGTGCCGCCGAGGAACGCCTGGAGTTGGGCCTGCATGCGGCCTTCAAGTCGGTTTTTCCGATCGAAAGCTTCTCCGGCAATGCGGCTCTGGAGTACGTCAGCTACCGTTTCGGTACCCCGGCCTTCGACGTCAAGGAGTGCCAACTGCGCGGCGTCACCTACTCGGCACCGCTGCGGGTCAAGGTCCGCTTGATCATTTATGATCGCGACTCCTCGAACAAGGCCATCAAGGACATCAAGGAGCAAGAGGTCTACATGGGGGAGATCCCCCTGATGACCGAGAACGGCACCTTCGTCGTCAACGGCACCGAGCGGGTCATCGTCTCCCAGTTGCACCGTAGTCCTGGCGTGTTCTTCGATCACGACAAGGGCAAGAGCCACTCGTCGGGCAAGCTGCTCTATTCCGCTCGCGTGATCCCGTATCGCGGCTCCTGGCTCGACTTCGAATTCGACCCGAAGGACAACGTCTTCGTGCGTATCGACCGCCGCCGCAAGCTGCCGGCGTCGGTGTTGTTGCGTGCGCTGGGCATGAGTGCCGAGGAGATTCTCGACGAGTTCTTCGAAACCAGTACCTTCCACGTCGAGAAGAGTGGGTTCTCCGTGGAACTGGTGCCGTCGCGCCTGCGCGGCGAAACCGCCACCTTCGACATCAAGGATGGCGATGGCAACGTCATCGTGGAGGAAGGGCGTCGCATCACCCAGAAGCACATTCGCCAGTTGGAGAAGGCCGGGCTCGAACGTCTCGAAGTGCCGATGGAGTACCTGTTCGGCAAGACCCTGGCCAAGGATCAGGTCGACCCCAATACCGGCGAGCTGATCTGCCCGTGCAATACCGAGATCACTCCTGAACTGCTGGAGAAGATCGGCCAGGCCGGCATTACGACAGTGGAGACGCTTTACACCAACGATCTCGACTGCGGGCCCTTCATTTCCGATACCCTCAAGCTGGATACCACCGGCTCGCAGCTCGAGGCGCTGGTCGAGATCTACCGCATGATGCGTCCGGGCGAGCCGCCCACCAAGGAGGCCGCCGAGACGCTGTTCAGGAATCTGTTCTTCACCGAAGATCGCTACGATCTTTCCGGCGTCGGCCGTATGAAGTTCAACCGCCGCTTGCGTCGTGACAGCGACACCGGTTCCGGGGTGCTCGATCAGCGCGACATCCTCGATGTGTTGAAGGAACTGATCTATATCCGTAACGGCTTCGGCGAAGTCGACGATATCGACCACCTGGGCAATCGTCGCATCCGCTGCGTGGGCGAGATGGCCGAGAACCAGTTCCGCGTGGGCCTGGTGCGTGTCGAGCGTGCGGTCAAGGAACGCCTCTCCATGGCCGAGAGCGAAGGCCTGATGCCTCAGGATCTGATCAACGCCAAGCCGGTGGCCGCGGCGGTGAAGGAGTTCTTCGGTTCCAGCCAGCTGTCGCAGTTCATGGACCAGAACAACCCGCTCTCGGAGGTCACTCACAAGCGCCGCGTCTCCGCGCTCGGCCCGGGCGGCCTGACCCGCGAGCGGGCCGGCTTCGAGGTGCGCGACGTTCACGCCACGCACTATGGCCGCCTGTGTCCCATCGAGACGCCGGAAGGTCCGAACATCGGTCTGATCAACTCGCTGGCCACCTACAGCCATACCAATAGCTACGGTTTCCTGGAAACGCCGTATCGTAAGGTGGTCGACCGTCAGGTGACCGACGAGGTGGTTCATCTCTCGGCCATCGAAGAGGGCGACTTCGTCATTGCCCAGGCGTCGGCGAGCGTCGACGAATCGGGCAAGCTCGCCGATGACCTGGTGCAGGTCCGCCACAAGGGTGAGACCACCTTCATGCGGCCCGAGCAGGTCACGCTGATGGACGTGTCGCCGCGCCAGGTGGTTTCCGTGGCCGCAGCGCTGATCCCCTTCCTCGAGCACGACGACGCCAACCGCGCGCTGATGGGGTCCAACATGCAGCGCCAGGCGGTGCCGACCCTGCGTGCCGAAAAGCCGTTGGTGGGTACCGGCATGGAGCGTTTCGTGGCGCGCGATTCCGGCGTGTGTGCCGTGGCACGGCGCGGTGGCGTGATCGACTCGGTCGATGCCAAGCGCATCGTGGTGCGCATCAACGAGGATGAGATCATCGGCGGCGAGGCCGGCGTCGATATCTACAACCTCACCAAGTATCTGCGCTCCAACCAGAATACCTGCATGAACCAGCGCCCCATTGTACGCCCCGGCGACGAGGTGGCGCGCGGGGACATCCTGGCCGACGGCCCGTCCGTCGACATGGGCGACCTGGCGCTGGGCCAGAACATGCGCATCGCCTTCATGCCCTGGAACGGCTACAACTTCGAGGACTCCATCCTGCTCTCCGAGCGGGCGGTGCAGGAAGACCGATTCACCACCATCCACATCCAGGAACTGACCTGCGTGTCGCGCGACACCAAGCTGGGGCCGGAAGAAATCACTTCCGATATTCCCAACGTCGGTGAGTCGGCGTTGGCCAAACTGGATGAGGCCGGTGTCGTCTATATCGGTGCGGAAGTGGGGCCGGGCGATATCCTGGTCGGCAAGGTCACGCCCAAGGGCGAAACCCAGCTCACTCCGGAAGAGAAGCTGCTGCGGGCGATCTTCGGCGAGAAGGCCTCCGACGTGAAGGATACCTCGCTGCGTGCACCGACCGGCATGCGTGGCACCGTGATCGACGTCCAGGTGTTCACCCGTGACGGTGTGGAGAAGGACTCCCGGGCACTGTCCATCGAGCAGATGCAGCTCGACGAGGTGCGCAAGGATCTCCAGGAGACCTACCGCATCGCCGAGGACGCCACCTTCGAGCGCCTCAAGCGCACCCTGGCCGGTCAGCCGGTCAACGGCGGGCCCCAGCTCAAGAAGGGCGACATCCTCTCCGAGAGCTACCTCGACGAGCTGCCGCGCCAGCAATGGTTCAAGCTGCGCTTGCAGGACGAGTCGCTCAACGAGCTGCTGGCCCAGGCCGACGAACAGCTCGAGAATCGCCGCAAGGAGATGGAGGAGCGTTTCGAGGACAAGAAGCGCAAGCTCACTCAGGGCGACGACCTGGCTCCGGGCGTGCTCAAGATCGTCAAGGTCTACATGGCCGTGAAGCGCCGCCTGCAGCCGGGCGACAAGATGGCCGGCCGTCACGGCAACAAGGGCGTGATCTCGGCGATCATGCCCATCGAGGACATGCCGTTCGATGATAACGGCGAGCCGATCGACGTGGTGTTGAACCCCTTGGGCGTGCCGTCGCGCATGAACGTGGGGCAGATCCTCGAGACCCACCTGGGCCTGGCTGCCCATGGTCTGGGCATGAAGATCGACGAGTTGCTGCGCGAAGCGCGCGCCTCCCAGGTGGCCGAGATCCGCGACTTCCTGGCCCAGGTCTACAACAGCACGCCGGGCACGCGGGTCGAAGAGCTCGACACCTTGAGCGATGACGAGGTCATTGCCTTGGCCAAGAACCTCAAGGCGGGCGTGCCCATGTCCACGCCGGTGTTCGACGGTGCCAAGGAGGGTGAGATCAAGCACCTGCTGACGCTCGCCGGGCTGCCGGATTCCGGCCAGATGACGCTGTACGACGGGCGTACCGGCGATGCCTTCGACCGTCAGGTGACGGTGGGCTACATGTACATGCTCAAGCTCAACCACTTGGTCGACGACAAGATGCACGCGCGCTCCACCGGCTCCTATTCGCTGGTCACCCAGCAGCCGCTGGGCGGCAAGGCCCAGTTCGGCGGCCAGCGTTTCGGCGAGATGGAGGTGTGGGCCCTCGAGGCCTACGGCGCCGCCTACACCCTGCAGGAGATGCTCACCGTCAAGTCCGACGATGTGGAGGGTCGTACCAAGATGTACAAGAACATCGTCGACGGTGATCACGCCATGCAGGCGGGCATGCCGGAATCCTTCAACGTGCTGGTGAAGGAGATCCGCTCGCTGGGCATCGACATCGAGCTGGAGAGCTGAGGCGGCTTCGCCTGCACTTCACAGTATGACGGTCCGCGGGGGTGGCGACGCCCCCGCCCATGACAACTCCGCAACGGAGCCGACCCATGAAAGATTTGGTGAAAGTCCTCAAATCGCAGTCTCAGTCCGACGAGTTCGACGCGATCAAGATCACGCTGGCGTCCCCGGACATGATTCGCAGCTGGTCCTTCGGCGAGGTGAAGAAGCCCGAGACCATCAACTACCGCACCTTCAAGCCGGAGCGGGACGGCCTGTTCTGTGCCAAGATCTTCGGTCCGGTGAAGGACTACGAGTGCCTGTGCGGCAAGTACAAGCGGATGAAGCATCGCGGCATCATCTGCGAGAAGTGCGGCGTCGAGGTCACCAAGGCCGCCGTACGTCGCGAGCGCATGGGGCATATCGAGCTGGCGAGCCCCGTCGCCCACATCTGGTTCCTCAAGTCACTGCCGTCGCGCATCGGCATGTTCCTGGACATGACCCTGCGCGACATCGAGCGCGTGCTCTACTTCGAGAGCTTCGTGGTCATCGATCCGGGCATGACCACCCTGGAGCGCGGCCAACTGCTCAATGACGAGCAGTACTTCGAGGCTCTCGAAGAGTTCGGCGACGACTTCGACGCGCGCATGGGCGCCGAGGCGGTGCAGGCACTGCTCAAGGACATTGACCTGGGCGAGGAGATCGATCGCCTGCGCGAGGAGATTCCGCAGACCAATTCCGAGACCAAGATCAAGAAGCTGTCCAAGCGCTTGAAGCTGCTGGAGGCGTTCTACAACTCCGGCAACGATCCCGCGTGGATGGTCATGGAGGTGCTGCCGGTATTGCCGCCGGACCTGCGTCCGCTGGTGCCGCTGGACGGCGGCCGCTTCGCCACCTCGGATCTCAATGACCTGTATCGCCGGGTGATCAACCGCAACAACCGCCTCAAGCGGCTTCTCGACCTCAATGCGCCGGACATCATCGTGCGCAACGAGAAGCGCATGCTGCAGGAGGCGGTGGACGCCCTGCTGGACAACGGCCGTCGCGGCCGGGCCATCACGGGGTCCAACAAGCGCCCGCTGAAGTCGTTGGCCGACATGATCAAGGGCAAGCAGGGCCGCTTCCGCCAGAACCTGCTGGGCAAGCGCGTCGACTACTCCGGCCGTTCGGTGATCACCGTGGGCCCGACCCTGCGCCTGCACCAGTGCGGCTTGCCCAAGAAGATGGCGCTGGAGCTGTTCAAGCCGTTCATCTACTCCAAGCTGCAGCACAACGGCCAGGCCTCTACCATCAAGGCGGCCAAGAAGATGGTCGAGCGCGAGCTGCCCGAGGTGTGGGATATCCTCGCCGAGGTCATCCGCGAGCACCCGGTTCTGCTTAACCGTGCACCGACCCTGCACCGCCTGGGCATTCAGGCCTTCGAGCCGCTGCTCATCGAAGGCAAGGCGATCCAGCTGCACCCGCTGGTGTGTGCCGCCTACAACGCCGACTTCGACGGCGACCAGATGGCGGTGCACGTGCCGCTGACGCTGGAAGCCCAGCTCGAGTCGCGGGCGCTGATGATGGCCACCAACAACGTGCTGTCGCCGGCCAACGGCGAGCCGATCATCGTGCCCTCCCAGGACGTTGTGCTGGGTCTGTACTACATGACCCGCGAGAAGATCAACGCCAAGGGCGAGGGCATGGTATTCGCCAACCTCGACGAAGCGGAACGCGCCTTCGGCACCCAGAGCGTGTCGCTGCATGCCCGGGTCAAGGTGCGCTTGACCGAGGTGGAATTCGACGAGGAAACCGGCGAGCGCAAGGAACAACGTCGTCTCTACGACACTACCGTGGGGCGTGCCCTGCTGTTCCGCATCCTGCCGGAGGGCGTGCCCTTCGAGTTGGTCGATCAGCCGATGAAGAAGAAGGCGATCTCCGGCCTGCTCAACGAGGTGTATCGTCGCGCCGGCCTCAAGCCGACCGTCATCTTCGCCGACCAGCTGATGTACACCGGCTTCCGTCTGGCCACTTGGTCGGGCGCTTCCATCGGCGTCAACGACTTCGTCATTCCGGAAAGCAAGGCGGAGATCGTCGATGCGGCCGAGGCCGAGGTCAAGGAGATCGAGGATCAGTTCTCCTCCGGTCTCGTTACCGCTGGCGAGAAGTACAACAAGGTCATCGACATCTGGTCCAAGGCCAATGACAAGGTGGCCCGGGCGATGATGGATGGCATCGAGAAGGAAAAGGTCATCGACCGCGACGGCAACGAGGTCGAGCAAGGGTCCTTCAACAGCGTGTTCATCATGGCCGACTCGGGAGCGCGCGGTAGTGCCGCCCAGATCCGCCAGCTGGCGGGCATGCGTGGCCTGATGGCCAAGCCCGACGGCTCGATCATCGAAACGCCGATCGTCGCCAACTTCCGCGAGGGCCTCAACGTCCTGCAGTACTTCATCTCCACCCACGGCGCGCGCAAGGGTCTGGCGGACACGGCACTCAAGACGGCCAACTCCGGCTATCTGACCCGCCGCCTGGTGGACGTGGCCCAGGACATGGTCATCACCGAGGCGGATTGCGGCACCGAACAAGGTCTGACGCTGCACCCGATCATCGAGGGTGGTGACATCATCGTCTCGCTGGCCCAGCGCGTGCTGGGTCGCGTGGTGGCGCGCGACGTCATCGATCCGGCCAGCGAAGAGGTGCTGATCGAAAAGGGCACCATGCTCGACGAGGCATGGTGCGCACGGCTCGACACCATGGGCGTCGACGAGATCGTGGTGCGCAGCTCGATCACCTGCCAGTCTGCCCACGGCGTCTGCTCGGCCTGTTACGGCCGCGACCTGGCACGCGGGCATCAGGTCAACATCGGTGAATCCGTGGGCGTCATTGCCGCCCAGTCCATCGGTGAGCCGGGCACCCAGTTGACCATGCGGACCTTCCACATCGGTGGTGCGGCATCGCGCGCCTCGGCGGTCGACAGCGTTCAGGTCAAGCATGGCGGCAAGGTGCGCCTGCACAACATGAAGTTCGTCGAGCGTGCCGACGGCAAGCTGGTCGTGGTGTCGCGCTCCAGCGCTCTGGCGGTGGCCGACGATCATGGCCGCGAACGCGAGTACTACAAGCTGCCTTACGGTGCCGAGCTCGACGTGCGTGATGGCGACGCGGTCGAGGCCGGACAGGCGGTGGCGAAGTGGGATCCACATACCCACCCGATCGTCGCCGAAGCCGAAGGTACCGTGCAGTACGCCGACATGGTCGAAGGCGTCACCATCCACCGCAGCGTGGATGAAATGACCGGCCTCTCTTCCATCGAGGTGATCGAGTCGGCATCGCGTCCGCAGGCGGGTCGCGACAAGCGTCCGATGATCACGCTCAGCGATGCCTCCGGCGAACCGGTAGCGGTCCCCGGCTCCAATACGCCGGTACAGTACCTGCTGCCGGGCAATGCCATCGTCTCGGTGGACGACGGCGCTCAGATCGGCATCGGCGAAGTGGTGGCGCGCATTCCGGTGGAAGCGTCCGGTACCAAGGACATCACCGGTGGTCTGCCGCGCGTCGCCGACCTCTTCGAGGCGCGCAAGCCCAAGGAGCCGTCGATTCTCGCCGAAATCAGCGGCACCATCAGCTTCGGCAAGGAAACCAAGGGCAAGCGGCGCCTGACGATCACTCCCAACGACGGCGGCGACCCGTTCGAGATGCTGATCCCGAAGTGGCGTCAGATCGCGGTCTTCGAAGGCGAGACCGTCGAGAAGGGCGAAGTGATCTCCGATGGGCCGAGCAACCCTCACGACATCCTGCGTCTGCTGGGCATTGCCGAGCTGGCCAAGTACATCACTGCCGAAGTGCAGGATGTCTACCGGTTGCAGGGCGTGGGCATCAACGACAAGCACATCGAGGTGATCGTGCGTCAGATGCTGCGCAAGGTGGAGATCACCGACGCCGGCGACTCCGACTTCATCCCTGGCGATCAGGTCGAGCTCGTTCGCGTGCTCGAGCAGAACGCGCGCCTGGAGAAGGAGGAGAAGTTCCCGGCCCGGTACGAGCGTCTGCTGCTCGGCATCACCAAGGCCAGCCTGGCCACCGAGTCGTTCATCTCCGCGGCTTCGTTCCAGGAAACCACTCGCGTGCTGACCGAGGCGGCAGTGACCGGCAAGCGCGACTACCTGCGTGGCCTGAAGGAGAACGTGGTGGTGGGTCGCCTGATTCCCGCGGGGACCGGGCTGGCTCATCACCAGGAGCGCCGCCGCAAGCGCGACGAGGCCGAGCGCACCTTCCATCCGTCGGCCCACGATGTCGAGCAGGAGCTGGGCGCCCAGCTCACGGCACTGGACTCGGATGACGACGATCTATAGGCGGATGAGGACGACGGCAGGGGTAGTCCCCCTGCTTGACGTCCGCCCCGGTCAGACATTAGAATGCGCAGCCTTTAACAGTGGGGTGGGTGCGCCCGCCCCACTGCGAAAAGGTACGCAAGACAGGAAGCGAACAGCGACTCGCTTCCGCCAAGGCAACCCATTCGGAGCAATCAATGGCAACGATCAATCAGCTCGTGCGCAAGCCGCGCAAGCGCCCCGCCGCCAAGAGCGACGTGCCGGCGCTGCAGGCCTGTCCGCAGAAGCGCGGTGTGTGCACTCGCGTCTATACGACCACCCCGAAGAAGCCGAACTCGGCGCTGCGTAAGGTGTGTCGTGTGCGCCTGACCAACGGTTACGAGGTTTCCTCGTACATCGGCGGCGAGGGTCACAACCTCCAGGAGCACTCCGTCGTACTGATCCGCGGCGGCCGCGTCAAGGACTTGCCGGGCGTGCGCTATCACACCGTGCGGGGTGCGCTGGATACCTCCGGTGTGCAGAACCGCAAGCAGGGCCGTTCCAAGTACGGCACCAAGCGTCCCAAGGTCTGATTGGCCGGGACGGATATCACACGGAAAAGATTTTGGTCTGATAAGAGTAAGGCCGGACGGCGTGATTGCCTGCGAAGAGCGGGTGGCGTGAGTGCCGGGTTTGCCTGAAGGACCCTTCAACAGAGGGCTTGTCATGCCTAGAAGAAGAGTTGTAGCCAAGCGCGAAATCCTGCCGGATCCCAAGTTCGGAAGCGAGCGTCTGGCGAAGTTCATGAACCACCTGATGGTCAGCGGCAAGAAGTCCGTTGCTGAGCGTATCGTCTACGGTGCGCTGGACAGGGTTGCCGAGCGTAGTAAGGAAGAGCCGCTGGAGATCTTCGACAAGGCGCTGGAAGCCATTCAGCCCATGGTCGAAGTCAAGTCCCGCCGTGTCGGCGGTGCGACCTATCAGGTGCCGGTAGAAGTTCGCCCCTCGCGTCGTCAGGCTCTGGCCATGCGCTGGCTGGTGGATGCCGCGCGTCGTCGAGGCGAGAAGACCATGGTGCAGCGCCTGGCCGGCGAGATGCTGGATGCCGCCGAAGGCAAGGGCTCGGCCGTCAAGAAGCGGGAAGACGTGCATCGCATGGCAGAGGCCAACAAGGCCTTCTCCCACTACCGTTTCTAAGCGCCGCGCTACTGCAAGCGCCGCTTCAGACGACGAGTTCCATACACGAAGCGCCACTCAGTGGGGTGGCCCTTCACAGCAATGGAGAATTCCATCGTGCCACGCAAGACCCCGCTCAAGCGCTACCGCAATATCGGTATCGTGGCCCACGTCGACGCCGGCAAGACCACCACGACCGAGCGTATCCTGTTCTACACCGGCCTTTCCCACAAGGTGGGCGAGGTGCATGATGGCGCTGCCACCATGGACTGGATGGAGCAGGAGCAGGAGCGCGGCATCACCATCACCTCGGCGGCGACCACCTGCTTCTGGCAGGGCATGAACAAGCAGTTCGACGAGCACCGCATCAATATCATCGACACCCCCGGGCACGTCGACTTCACCATCGAGGTCGAGCGTTCCCTGCGCGTGCTGGATGGCGCTGTGGTGGTGCTGTGCGGCAGCTCCGGCGTGCAGCCACAGACCGAAACCGTGTGGCGTCAGGCCAACAAGTACGAAGTGCCGCGCATGGTGTTCGTCAACAAGATGGACCGCACCGGTGCCGACTTCTTCATGGTCGTCAACCAGCTCAAGGAGCGGTTGGGTGCCAACGCCGTGCCGATCCAGATCAACTGGGGCACCGAAGACGAGTTCAAGGGCGTCATCGACCTGCTTCAGATGAAAGCCATCGTCTGGGACGAAGACAGTCTCGGCATGAACTACGAGCTTGAGGACATTCCCGCCGAGCTCCAGGAAACTGCCGAAGAGTATCGCGAGCAGATGGTCGAGGCGGCTGCCGAAGCCTCCGAAGAGCTGATGGACAAGTACCTCGAGGAGGGCGAGCTCTCCGTCGAGGAGATCAAGGCTGGCCTGCGTCGTCGTACCCTGGACAACGAGATCGTCCTGGTCACCTGTGGCTCGGCGTTCAAGAACAAGGGCGTGCAGGCGGTGCTCGACGGCGTCATCGAATACATGCCGTCGCCCACCGAGGTCAAGGCCATCGAAGGCGAGATGGACGACAAGGACGGCACCATCGAGACCCGCGAGGCCGATGACAGCGCGCCCTTTGCCGCGCTGGCCTTCAAGATCGCCACCGATCCCTTCGTCGGCACCCTGACCTTCATCCGTGTCTACTCCGGCATCCTCAATTCCGGCGACAGCGTCTACAACTCCGTCAAGCAGAAGAAGGAGCGCGTCGGCCGTATCGTGCAGATGCACTCCAACTCCCGCGAGGAGATCAAGGAAGTGCGCGCCGGCGACATCGCCGCCTGCATCGGCCTGAAGGACGTCACCACCGGCGACACCCTGTGCGACATCAACAGCAAGATCGTGCTTGAGCGCATGGAGTTCCCGGATCCGGTCATCTCCGTGGCCGTGGAGCCGAAATCCAAGGCCGACCAGGAGAAGATGGGCGTGGCACTGGGCAAGTTGGCCCAGGAAGACCCCTCCTTCCAGGTCAAGACCGACGAAGAAACCGGTCAGACGATCATCTCGGGGATGGGCGAGCTGCACCTGGACATCCTCGTCGACCGCATGCGCCGCGAGTTCAAGGTCGAGGCCAACATCGGCAAGCCGCAGGTTGCCTACCGCGAGACGATCAAGAGGAGCGTCGAGCAAGAAGGCAAGTTCGTGCGTCAGTCCGGTGGTCGCGGGCAGTACGGTCACGTGCACCTGCGGATCGAGCCGCTCACAGCGGAAGACAAGGGCGAAGATGAAGAAATGCACTTCAAATTCGCTTCGGAAATCGTCGGCGGCGTGGTTCCCAAGGAATACGTGCCGGCCGTCGAGAAAGGGGCCTACGAGCAGCTGCAGAACGGTGTCATCGCGGGCTACCCGATGATCGACGTCAAGGTTACGCTGTACGATGGTTCCTACCACGACGTGGACTCCAACGAGACCGCGTTCAAGGTCGCTTCTTCCATGGCGATCAAAGAAGGTGCCAAGAAGGCCAAGGCCGTGCTGCTGGAGCCGGTGATGAAGGTCGAGGTCGTGACGCCCGAGGAGTTCATGGGGGATGTCATGGGCGACCTGAACCGCCGTCGCGGCCTGGTATCGGGCATGGATGACTCGCCGGCCGGCAAGGTCATCCGCGCCCGGGTTCCGTTGGCTGAGATGTTCGGTTACGCGACCGATCTGCGTTCTCAGACCCAGGGCCGCGCAAGCTACGTCATGGAGTTTGCGGATTACGAAGAGGCGCCGTCCAGCGTCGTTGAAGCCGTCATCAACCAGAACGGTTAACCGTTAGCTAACGTAAAGAGGTTAAAGCAGTGGCTAAGGAAAAATTCGAACGTTCCAAACCGCATATCAATGTCGGCACCATCGGTCACGTCGACCACGGCAAGACCACGCTGACTGCGGCCCTGACCCGCGTTTCTGCCGAGGTGTTCGGCGGCGACTGGCGTGAGTTCGACTCCATCGACAACGCCCCGGAAGAGCGTGAGCGCGGCATCACCATCGCCACCTCTCACGTGGAGTACCAGTCCGAGACGCGCCACTACGCGCACGTCGACTGCCCCGGGCACGCCGACTACGTGAAGAACATGATCACCGGCGCTGCCCAGATGGATGGCGCGATTCTGGTGTGCAGCGCCGCCGACGGCCCCATGCCGCAGACCCGCGAGCACATCCTGCTGTCGCGTCAGGTCGGCGTACCGTACATCGTCGTGTTCCTCAACAAGGCCGACATGGTCGACGACGAGGAACTGCTCGAGCTGGTCGAGATGGAAGTGCGTGAACTCCTCAGCGAGTACGACTTCCCCGGCGACGACACGCCGATCATCACCGGTTCCGCACTGATGGCTCTGGAAGGCAAGGACGACAACGGCATGGGTACCACTGCCGTTGCCAACCTGATCAAGGCCCTGGACGAGTACATCCCGGAGCCGGAGCGTGCCATCGATCAGCCGTTCCTGATGCCGATCGAGGACGTCTTCTCCATCTCCGGTCGCGGTACCGTAGTGACCGGTCGTGTCGAGCGCGGCATCGTCAAGGCCGGTGAAGAGGTCGAGATCGTCGGTATCAAAGATACCACCAAGACCGTCGTCACCGGTGTCGAGATGTTCCGCAAGCTGCTCGACGAAGGTCGTGCCGGCGAGAACATCGGTGCCCTGCTGCGTGGCACCAAGCGTGACGACGTCGAGCGCGGTCAGGTGCTGGCCAAGCCGGGTACCATTACCCCGCACACCCAGTTCGAGGCCGAGGTCTACGTGCTGTCCAAGGATGAAGGCGGTCGTCATACCCCGTTCTTCAAGGGCTACCGTCCGCAGTTCTACTTCCGTACCACCGACATCACCGGTACCTGTGAGCTGCCGGAAGGCGTCGAGATGGTCATGCCGGGCGACAACGTCAAGATGACTGTCAATCTGATCGCCCCGATCGCCATGGACGAAGGTCTGCGCTTTGCCATCCGCGAAGGCGGCCGCACCGTCGGCGCCGGCGTCGTGGCCAAGATCATTCAGTAAGTTCCGAGCTGCTGAGTGATCGAAGGGGGCTCCGCAAGGAGCCCCCTTTCTGCGCACCGCAACGAAGGGTTTGACTCTCGTGTGCGGCGTGCCTATAATGCGCATCCTTTGAATGCGTGGGTAGGCGGCTTAGGCCGTCGACTTCCATTGGAGTTTAGGGCAAATGCAGAACCAGAAGATTCGCATTCGGTTGAAGGCGTTCGACCATCGCCTGATCGACCAGTCCGCCGCGGAGATCGTCGAAACCGCCAAGCGGACCGGCGCGCAGGTCCACGGTCCGATCCCGCTGCCGACCAACCGCGAGCGCTATACCGTGCTGATCTCGCCGCACGTCAACAAGGACGCGCGCGACCAGTACGAGATTCGCACGCACAAGCGCGTCCTCGATATCGTCGAGCCGACCGAGAAGACCGTCGATGCCCTGATGAAGCTCGACCTCGCCGCCGGCGTGGACGTGCAGATCAAGCTCGATTGACACCACACTAGACACCCGTGGCCCAGCGCTCGACAGTCGCGTCGTTCGAGCAGCAGCCGCCGCGCCGTGAGGCGCTACACAACGTGCTAGTGGAATGCTCTGGAAAGGGCAGCCATAGCGGGTGATAGCCCCGTACACTAAAGGAGACTGAGAATGACTATCGGTTTAGTCGGAAAGAAGGCCGGGATGACCCGCGTCTTCACCGAAGATGGCGCATCCGTGCCCGTAACCGTGATCGAGGTTGAGCCGAATCGCATCACTCGCGTGAAGTCCGTCGAGTCCGACGGTTACGCAGCGGTTCAGGTGACAACCGGTTCCCGCAAGGCCAAGCACCTGACCAAAGCTCAGGCCGGGCAGTTCGCCAAGGCAGGTGTCGAGGCCGGTCGTTCGCTGATGGAGTTCCGCCTTCCCGAAGGCAGCGAGGCTCCGGAAGTGGGCGGCGAATTCACCGTATCCCTCTTCGAAGCTGGTCAGATCGTCGACGTGACCGGCACCTCCAAGGGCAAGGGCTTCCAGGGCGCCGTCAAGCGCTGGAATTTCCACACCCAGGACAACAGCCACGGTAACTCCCTGTCGCACCGTGCGCCGGGCTCCATCGGCATGTGTCAGACACCAGGTCGCGTCTTCAAGGGCAAGAAGATGGCCGGGCAGATGGGCAATGCCCGCTGCACCGTTCAGAGCCTCGAAGTCGTGCGGGTCGATGCCGAACGCAACCTGCTGTTGATCAAGGGCGCCGTGCCCGGTGCCACCGGCAGCGACGTCATCGTGCGCAGTGCCGTCAAAGCTGGCTGAAGGGGAGTTTACCGATGAATCTGAATCTTGCTGCAGGCGCGGGTACCGTAGAAGTGTCCGATGCCACCTTTGGCAACGCATTCAATGAGGCGCTGGTGCACCAGGTCGTCACCGCTTATCTGGCGGCAGGCCGTCAAGGCACCCGCGCCCAGAAGAACCGTTCCGATGTGCGCGGCGGCGGTAAGAAGCCGTGGCGTCAGAAGGGGACGGGTCGCGCCCGTGCCGGCACCATTCGCTCGCCCCTGTGGCGCAGCGGCGGGGTAACCTTCGCGGCACGTCCGCAGGACTACACCCAGAAGGTGAACCGCAAGATGTACCGCGCGGCGATGCGCGCCATTCTCTCCGAGCTGGTTCGCCAGGATCGTCTCGTCGCCGTCGACACTTTCGGTGTGGAAGCCCCCAAGACCAAGCAGCTCGTGGCCAAGCTCGACGAGCTGGGTCTGGAGAAGGCACTGATCGTCACTGAAGAGCTCGACGAGAATCTCTACCTGGCTGCTCGCAACATCCCCAACGTGGATGTGGTGGACGTGGCTGC
Organism: Pseudomonadota bacterium; assembly: GCA_051749645.1. Lineage (GTDB taxonomy): Bacteria > Pseudomonadota > Gammaproteobacteria > Pseudomonadales > Halomonadaceae > Halomonas. Next base: position 232,718 of record JBNJIT010000006.1, on the reverse strand, counting down.
TGCCGACCCGGTGAGTCTGGTCGCCTTCGACAAGGTGCTCGTCACCGTCTCCGCCCTGCGTAAATTCGAGGAGAAGCTGGCATGAACCAGGAGCGTGTATTCAAGGTGCTGCTCGGTCCTCACGTGACCGAGAAAGCCGCCATGGCTGCCGAACGCAACCAGTACGTGTTCAAGGTGGCCAGTGACGCGACCAAGCCCGAGATCAAGAAGGCCGTCGAGGCGTTGTTCGGCAAGAAGGTCGATCGCGTCCAGACCCTGAACGTCAAGGGCAAGACCAAGCGTAGTGCGCAGGGCATGGGGCGTCGCAACGGCTATCGCAAGGCCTACGTGACCCTGGCCGCCGGCGAGACGCTCGAAGACTTCACTGGCGCCGAATAAGGGCAGGAGTACGGATCATGTCAATCGTCAAGACGAAACCCACATCCGCCGGTCGTCGCCACGTCGTCAAGATCGTCGGCGACGAGCTGTACAAGGGCAAGCCCTATGCGCCGCTGCTCGAGAAGCAGTCGCGCAGCGGTGGCCGCAACAACAACGGTCGCATCACCACCCGTCACGTGGGCGGTGGGCACCGACAGCACTACCGGGTCATCGATTTCAAGCGCACCAAGGATGGCGTTCCGGCCATCGTCGAGCGCCTGGAGTACGATCCCAATCGCAGTGCCCACATCGCACTGCTCAAGTACCTGGACGGTGAGCGTCGCTACGTCATCGCGCCCAAGGGCGTGAAGGCCGGCGACCGACTCGAGTCCGGCGTGAACGCAGCGATCAAGAAGGGCAATGCCCTGCCGCTGCGTAACATCCCGCTGGGTTCCACCGTGCACTGCATCGAGCTCAAGCCCGGCAAGGGCGCTCAGCTCGCCCGTAGTGCCGGTACCAGCGCCCAGGTCGTGGCCCGTGAGGGCAACTACGCCACCCTGCGCCTGCGCTCCGGCGAAATGCGCAAGGTGCTGGCCGAGTGCCGCGCGACCCTGGGGGAAGTGAGCAACTCCGAGCACAGCCTGCGTCAGCTTGGCAAGGCCGGTGCGAAGCGCTGGAGAGGGGTGCGCCCGACCGTTCGCGGCGTGGCCATGAACCCGGTGGACCATCCGCACGGCGGCGGTGAAGGCCGCACCAGCGGGGGTCGTCATCCGGTGTCGCCGTGGGGTATTCCCACCAAAGGCCACAAGACCCGCAAGAACAAGCGCACCGATGCGCTCATCGTTCGTCGCCGCAAGGCCAAGTAACAGACATTAAGGGGTAACGGCTGTGCCACGTTCACTGAAGAAAGGTCCCTTCATTGACCTTCATCTGCTGAAGAAGGTTGAGGCTGCAGTGGAGAAGAACGACCGCAAACCGATCAAGACCTGGTCGCGTCGTTCCATGATCCTGCCGAACATGGTCGGGCTCACCATTGCGGTCCATAACGGTCGCCAACACGTCCCGGTGCACGTCTCCGAGGAAATGGTTGGCCACAAGCTGGGCGAATTCGCTGCCACCCGCACCTATCGCGGTCATGCGGCGGACAAGAAAGCCAAACGGTAAGCCAGAGAGGATTGAGAGATGGAAGTCACAGCTAAGCTGCGTGGCGCTCGTTTATCCGCCCAGAAGGCCCGTTTGGTGGCTGACCAGGTGCGCGGTAAACCGGTCGCCGAAGCGCTCGACCTGCTGACCTTCTCACCGAAGAAGGCTGCCAAGCTGGTCAAGAAGGTGCTGCAGTCCGCCATCGCGAATGCGGAAGAAAACAACGGCATGGATATCGACGAGCTGCGTGTCTCGACCATCTGCGTCGATGAGGGCATGACGCTCAAGCGCATCCGTCCGCGCGCCAAGGGCCGTGCGGATCGCATTTTGAAGCGCACCTGCCACATCACCGTCAAGGTAGCCGAGAAGTAGGAGTCGACCAGATGGGTCAGAAAGTCAATCCAACAGGCATTCGGTTGGGCATCGTCAAGGACCACACCTCCGTGTGGTACGCCGAGGGCGATACCTATGCCGACAAGCTGAACAACGACCTCGAAGTGCGTCGCTTCCTCGAGGAGCGTCTGAAGAATGCGTCCGTGAGCCGCATCACTATCGAGCGTCCGGCGAACAACGCCCGTATCACCATTCACACTGCCCGTCCGGGCATCGTGATCGGCAAGAAGGGTGAGGACGTCGATCGCCTGCGTCGTGATGTCGGCGCCATGATGGGCGTGCCGGTGCACGTCAACATCGAGGAAGTTCGCAAGCCGGAACTCGATGCCAAGCTCGTCGCGCAGAACATCGCCGGACAGCTCGAGCGCCGTGTGATGTTCCGTCGCGCCATGAAGCGTTCCGTACAGAACGCCATGCGCCTGGGCGCTGGTGGTATCAAGGTGATGCTGTCAGGTCGCCTCGGCGGTGCGGAAATCGCGCGTACCGAATGGTACCGCGAAGGCCGCGTGCCGCTGCACACCCTGCGTGCGGACATCGACTACGCCACCTTTGAGGCAAAAACCACCTACGGCATCATCGGTGTCAAGGTGTGGGTCTTCAAGGGTGAAATCCTCGGGGGCATCGAGGAGGTACGCGCCAAGGCCAAGCAGTCTCAGGCCGCGCCCTCCAAGAAGAAAGGTTCCAGGTAAGGGGAGAGCGAGTCGATGTTACAACCCAAGCGCATGAAATTCCGCAAGGTGCAGAAGGGCCGCAATCGTGGTCTGGCGCATCGCGGCAGCAAGGTGAGTTTCGGCGAGTATGGCCTCAAGGCCACTGGCCGGGGTCGCGTCACCGCTCGTCAGATCGAGGCCGGACGTCGTGCGATCACTCGCCACGTCAAGCGTGGTGGCAAGATCTGGATCCGCGTGTTCCCTGACAAGCCGATCTCCAAGAAGCCCTTGGAAGTTCGTATGGGTAAGGGCAAGGGCTCCGTGGAGTACTGGGTCGCACAGATTCAGCCCGGTCGCATGCTGTACGAGATCGAAGGGGTTTCCGAAGAGCTGGCTCGTGAGGCATTTGCCCTTGCCGCTCAGAAATTCCCGGTCTCCACCACCTTTGTGAAACGGACGGTGATGTGATGAAAGCCCAGGAAATTCGCGAAAAGTCAGTCGAGGACCTCCGTGAGCAGCTCCTCGAGCTGCTCAAGGAGCAGTTCAACCTGCGCATGCAGAAGGCCACCGGCCAGCTGAGCCAGACACATCTGCTCAAGCAGGTCCGTCGGGATATCGCCCGCGTCAAGACGGTGCTCAACGAGAAGGCAGGTGACTGAGATGGCCGAAGAGAAAAAAGCCCGTACGCTCACCGGCAAGGTGGTGAGCGACAAGATGGAAAAATCCATCGTCGTGATGATCGAGCGCCGCGAGCGCCACCCGATCTACGGTAAGTACATGAAGCGCTCCACCAAGCTGCATGCCCATGACGAGGCAAACCAGGCGAAGATCGGTGACACGGTCTCCATCCAGGAGTGTCGTCCGCTGTCACGCAAGAAGGCCTGGACCCTGGTCGAGGTGATCGAGCAGGCCAAGGGCTGAGCTCGGCGAGTGCAGTCAGGTTAGGTTTGGAGAAAACCGATGATTCAGACTCAGACAATGCTGGATGTCGCCGACAACAGCGGAGCGCGCCGGGTGCAGTGCATCAAGGTGCTGGGTGGTTCTCACCGCCGCTATGCCCGCGTGGGCGACATCATCAAGGTAACGGTGAAGGAAGCCATCCCGCGTGGCAAGGTCAAGAAGGGCCAGGTGCTCAAGGCGGTGGTGGTTCGCACCCGCAGCGGCGTTCGTCGTAATGACGGCTCGCTGATCCGCTTCGACGGAAATGCGGCGGTTCTGTTGAACAATACCAACGACCAGCCGATCGGTACCCGTATCTTCGGACCGGTGACCCGTGAACTTCGTACCGAGAAGTTCATGAAGATCATTTCCCTGGCGCCCGAAGTGCTGTAAGGAGCGAGGCGGATATGCAAAAGATCAAACGTGACGATGAAGTGATCGTCATCGCCGGCAAGGATAAGGGCAAGCGCGGCACGGTGAAGCGCGTCCTCAAGGACGAACGCTTCGTCGTGTCCGGTGTGAACATGATCAAGCGTCACACCAAGCCCAACCCCATGGCGGGCAAGCAGGGCGGTATCGTCGAGCGCGAGGCTCCGATTCACGCGTCCAACGTGGCGATCTTCAATCAGGAGACCGGTAAGGCGGATCGCGTCGGCTTCCAGGTTAAGGAAGACGGTACCAAGGTACGCATTTACAAGTCGACGCAGATGCAGATCGACGCCTAACGCGAGTCGGGTAGCAAAATGGCGAACTTGAAAGAACGTTATCAGAACGAGGTGGTGGCTCAGCTCAAAGAGCAGTTCAGCTACGCCAACGTGATGCAGGTGCCGCGGGTCTCCAAGGTGACCTTGAACATGGGCATCGGCGACGCGACCAGTGACAAGAAGCTGATCGAGAATGCCATCGCCGACCTGGAGAAACTCTCCGGTCAGAAACCGGTGGTGACCAAGGCGCGCAAGTCCATCGCGGGCTTCAAGGTGCGCGAAGGTTGGCCGATCGGCATCAAGGTGACCCTGCGCCGCGAGCGCATGTGGGAATTCCTCGATCGTCTGGTCAATATCGCGATCCCCCGCGTACGTGACTTCCGTGGTCTCAACCCGAAGTCCTTCGACGGTCGTGGCAACTACTCCATGGGGGTGCGTGAGCAGATCATCTTCCCGGAGATCGAGTATGATAAGATCGACCGGATTCGTGGTCTGGATGTCACCATCACCACCACCGCCAACACCGATGAGGAAGGGCGTGCTCTGCTCAGCGCGCTGAACTTCCCGTTCAAGAGATAAGGGTGGGATCATGGCAAAGAAAAGCATGGTAGAGCGTGAGCTCAAGCGCGCGAAGCTGGTCGAGAAGTACGCGGCCAAGCGCGCCCAGCTCAAGGCAGTCATCCAGGACGTGAACGCTTCCGACGAAGAGCGCTTCGACGCAACGCTCAAGCTGCAACAGTTGCCGCGCGATTCCAGCCCGGTGCGCAAGCGCAATCGCTGTCGCGTGACCGGTCGCCCGCACGGCTACTACAACAAGTTCGGCCTGGGCCGCAACAAGCTGCGTGAAGCCGCCATGCGTGGCGAGGTCCCTGGACTCAAGAAGTCCAGCTGGTAAGACCGCCACGTGGAATCATCAGGAGCGCAACGTAAATGAGCATGCAAGACACTCTGGCGGATATGTTCACCCGTATCCGCAATGCGCAGCAGGCCACCAAGGAGACGGTCTCCATGCCGTCCTCCAAGCTCAAGGTCGAGGTGGCCCGCGTGCTGAAGGAAGAGGGCTACATCGCCGACTTCGCGGTGGCCGAGGGTGCCAAGCCCGAGCTGACCGTGACCCTCAAGTATTTCGAGGGCAGGCCGGTCATCGAGCACCTGCAGCGGGCTTCCAAGCCGTCCCTCCGGCAGTACCGCGGCAAGGACTCCCTGCCCAAGGTGGCAGACGGCCTGGGCGTGTCGATCGTCACTACCTCACAGGGCGTGATGACCGATCGTGCCGCCCGTCAGGCCGGCGTCGGTGGCGAAGTCATCTGCACCGTATTCTAGGAGTTTGGAATGTCCCGCGTAGCCAAATATCCGGTTAAAGTGCCTGCCGGCGTCGACGTCAAGCTCGACGGCGACCAGCTGACCGTCAAGGGCAGCCAGGGCACGCTTTCCATGTCCGTCCATCCCGACGTGGTCATCGGCCAGGAGGAGGGTCAGCTGACTTTCACTCCCAGCGAGACGGCCAAGTCCTGGGCAATGGCCGGCACCACGCGCGCTCTGGTCCAGAACCTGGTCACCGGCACCTCCGAGGGCTTCACCAAGACCCTCGAGATCAATGGCGTCGGCTATCGTGCCCAGGCCAAGGGCCAGACGCTCAACCTGACACTGGGCTTCTCGCACCCGGTCGACTACACACTGCCTGACGGTGTCACGGCGGAAACGCCCAAGAACACCGTGATCGTGCTGAAAAGCGCGGACAAGCAGAAGCTCGGCCAGGTCGCTGCGGAAATCCGCGCCTTCCGTCCGCCCGAGCCCTACAAGGGCAAGGGTGTTCGTTACGCCGACGAGCAGGTGCGTCGCAAAGAAGCCAAGAAGAAGTAAGGCAGGGTTATGAACGCGAAGAAAGAATCTCGTCTCCGTCGTGCCCGCCGCGCTCGCGCCAAGATTCGCGAGCAGGGCGTGTATCGCCTGTGTGTCAACCGTACCCCGCGTCACATCTACGCGCAGATCATCTCGCCGGATGGCGCCAAGGTTCTGGCCAGCGCTTCCACGCTGGACAAGGCGCTACGTGAGGGTGCGACCGGTAACTCGGACGCTGCCGCCAAGGTGGGCGCACTGATTGCCGAACGCGCCAAGCAGGCTGGCATCTCCCAGGTGGCTTTCGACCGTGCCGGGTTCAAGTACCACGGCCGCGTCAAGGCCCTGGCCGACGCCGCACGTGAAGGCGGCCTGGAATTCTAAAGGGTTTTACGATGGCGAAGAACGAACAGAACACCGGCGATCTGCAAGAGAAACTCGTGCAGGTCAACCGTGTCGCCAAGGTGGTCAAGGGTGGCCGGATCTTCGGTTTCACCGCCCTGACCGTCGTCGGCGATGGCAACGGTCGCGTAGGCTTTGGCCGCGGCAAGGCACGCGAAGTGCCGGTCGCGATCCAGAAGGCGATGGATCAAGCACGTCGCAACATGGTCAAGGTGAGCCTCAAGGGTCATACCCTGCAGTACCCGGTCAAGGCGCGTCACGGCGCCTCCAAGGTGTACATGCAGCCGGCCTCAGAGGGTACCGGGATCATCGCCGGCGGCGCCATGCGCTCCGTACTCGAGCTGGCTGGCGTCCACGACGTCCTGGCCAAATGCTACGGCTCCACCAATCCGGTGAACGTGGTGCGGGCGACCGTCAACGGTCTCGCCTCCATGCAGTCGCCGGACGACATCGCCGCCAAGCGCGGCCTGAGCGTCGAAGCGATCACGGGGTGAATACCATGGCAGCAACGATCAAGGTTACCCAGACCCGCAGCACCATCGGTACGTTGCCCAAGCATAAGGCCACCATGAAAGGCCTTGGGCTGCGCCGAATCGGTCACACGGTGGAACTGGAAGACACCCCTGCCGTCCGCGGCATGATCCACAAGGTCAATTACCTTGTGCGGGTAGAGGGAGAGTAATCCATGAAACTCAACACGCTGAGCCCGGCACCGGGCTCCAAGCACGCCGAGAAGCGCGTCGGTCGTGGCATCGGCTCCGGCCTCGGCAAGACCGGTGGCCGTGGCCACAAGGGTCTCAAGTCGCGCAGCGGCGGTACGGTGAAGCCCGGTTTCGAAGGCGGCCAGATGCCGTTGCAGCGTCGTCTGCCCAAGTTCGGCTTCACCTCCGCGAAATCGCTGGTTTCCGAGGAAGTGCGCCTGGCCGAGCTGGCCAAAGTCGCTGGCGACGAAGCCACTCTGGAAACGCTGAAGCAGGCCAACGTGCTGAAGGACGCCACGCAGCATGCGAAGGTCATTCTTTCCGGCGAACTGAACAAGGCGGTCACCGTGCGCGGTCTCAAGGTCACCAAAGGTGCCCGTGCCGCGATCGAAGCCGCCGGCGGCAAGGTAGAGGACTAAATGGCCAAGTCAGGAAACATGCCGGCGATGGGCAGCGGTTTGAGTGAACTATGGGCGCGCCTGCGCTTCGTGCTCCTCGCCATCGTGGTGTACCGCATCGGTGCCCACATTCCCGTGCCCGGTATCAATCCTGACCAGCTTGCTGCCTTGTTCAGGGAGCAGCAGGGTACCATCCTGGGCATGTTCAACATGTTCTCGGGCGGTGCCCTGGAGCGCATGAGCATCATGGCGCTGGGCATCATGCCCTACATCTCGGCGTCGATCATCATGCAGCTGCTGACCGCCGTCTCGCCACAGCTCGAGCAGCTCAAGAAGGAAGGCGAGGCCGGCCGCCGCAAGATCAGCCAGTACACCCGCTACGGTACGGTGTTGCTGGCGCTGATCCAGGCTACCGGCATGTCGGTGGGGCTGGCCAGTCAGGGAATCGCGTACACGGCCGACTTCAGCTTCTATTTCACTGCCATCGTGAGTTTCGTCACGGGGGCGGTGTTCCTGATGTGGCTGGGTGAACAGATTACCGAGAAGGGAATCGGCAACGGCATTTCGCTGCTGATCTTCGCGGGGATCGTTGCCGGGTTGCCAGGTGCCGTGGGGCAGGCGTTCGAGCTGGCCCGCAACGAAGGCGCGTGGAACGTGCTGCCGCTGCTGGGGCTGTCCGCCTTGGGTATTGCCACCGTCGCCTTGGTCGTGTTCATCGAGCGTGGCCAGCGTCGCATCACGGTGAATTATCCGCGTCGCCAGGTGGGCAACAAGATGTATGCCGGCCAGAGCAGCTACCTGCCGCTCAAGGTGAACATGGCGGGCGTGATTCCGGCGATCTTCGCCTCGAGCATCCTGCTGTTCCCGGCTTCGCTGGGGCAGTGGGTCGGTGCCGGCGACGGTATGGAGTGGTTGCAGCGTGCTTCCCAGGCGCTGGGCCCGGGCCAGCCGCTGTACATCTTGCTTTTCGCCGCAGCGGTGATATTCTTCTGCTTCTTTTACACAGCGCTGGTCTTCAATCCCAAGGACGTCGCCGACAACCTCAAGAAGTCGGGGGCCTTCCTGCCTGGTATTCGCCCCGGCGAGCAAACCGCTCGCTACGTCGACAAGGTCATGACGCGTCTCACCTTGTTCGGTGCTCTGTACATCACGGGCGTTTCCTTGATGCCACAGTTCCTGATCGTCGCCTGGAACGTGCCGTTCTTCTTTGGCGGTACGTCCCTGTTGATCGTGGTGGTGGTGATCATGGACTTCATGGCTCAGGTACAGTCGCACCTCATGTCGCATCAGTACGACTCGGTGATGAAGAAGTCCAACCTGAAAGGCTACGGTAGCGGCGGCATCATGCGCTGAGGCGTGCCGCACGCGATTTGGAGAGAACGATGAAAGTTCGAGCTTCCGTCAAGAAAATGTGCCGCAACTGCAAGATCATCCGTCGCAATGGCGCCGTCCGCGTCATCTGCACGGAGCCGCGGCACAAACAGCGCCAGGGTTGATTTCTGGCGTTCATTGAAAGCGGTGCCGGCATGCCCCTTGTCCTTGTCCGGATAAAGGGGTATGCTGTTGCGCCTTTTGTAGTGACCCAACGAGCAAGCCGCTCAAATTTCGGAGTAAGCTGATGGCCCGTATAGCAGGCGTCAATATCCCGGACAACAAGCATGCGGCGATCTCGCTGACCTATATCTTCGGGATTGGCCGTACGCGCGCACGTGACATTTGTGCCGCCGCCGGCATCGCGCCGACCACCAAGATCCAGGAGCTGTCCTCTGAGGAAGTGGATACCCTGCGTAGTGAAGTCGGCAAGTACACCGTGGAAGGTGACCTTCGTCGTGATGTGACGCTCAATATCAAGCGTCTCATGGACCTGGGTTGCTATCGTGGTCTGCGTCATCGTCGCGGTCTTCCGCTGCGTGGTCAGCGTACCAAGACCAATGCGCGTACCCGCAAGGGCCCGCGCAAGCCGATTCGCAAGTAACACGCACGTTCTGGCGTAACGACAGGAAACGACATCAACATGGCTAACCCGCGTAGCAACCGCAAGAAGGTTAAAAAGCAGGTAGTGGATGCCGTCGCGCATATCCACGCCTCTTTTAACAACACGATCGTGACGATCACAGACCGCCAGGGCAACGCGCTCTCCTGGGCGACTGCCGGTGGTTCGGGTTTTCGTGGTTCTCGCAAGAGCACCCCGTTCGCTGCTCAAGTGGCAAGCGAACGTGCAGCCAATGCTGCAGCCGAGTATGGTGTGAAAAACGTCGACGTGCTGGTCAAAGGCCCCGGTCCGGGCCGTGAATCCGCCGTGCGCGCGCTGAGCGCTGCCGGCTTTCGCGTGCAGAGCATCACCGACGCGACGCCCATTCCCCACAATGGCTGCCGTCCGCCGAAGAAACGCCGCGTTTAAGGAGACAGATTCATGGCTCGTTATATTGGACCGAAGTGCAAACTGTCTCGTCGTGAAGGCACCGACCTCTTCCTCAAGAGCGGTGTCACTCCCTTCGAGAAGAAGTGCAAATCCGAGCAGATTCCGGGTGTGCACGGCCAGCGCCGTCAGCGTCTTTCCGACTACGGCTTGCAGCTTCGCGAGAAGCAGAAAGTGCGCCGCATGTATGGCGTACTCGAGAAGCAGTTCCGCAGCTACTACAAGGAAGCGGCCCGCCGCTCCGGGGCCACCGGCGAAGTCCTGCTGCAGCTGCTCGAGTCCCGACTGGACAACGTCGTCTACCGCATGGGCTTCGGCTCCACCCGTTCCGAGGCACGCCAGCTGGTGAGCCACAAGGCGATCGCCGTCAATGGCCGGTCCGTCAACGTGGCGTCCTATCAGGTCAAGCCCGGTGACGTGGTGTCCGTCCGCGAGAAGGCGAAGAATCAGGCGCGTATCCAGAATGCGCTCGGCATCGCTGCCAACCGCGGTGATGTGGCCTGGATCGAGGTGGACGCGAAGAAGATGGAAGGCACCTTCAAGGCTATCCCGGAACGCGGCGACCTGTCTGCCGACATCAACGAAAACCTGATCGTCGAGCTGTACTCGAAGTAAGCGTCGCTGTTCGCGTCGTGCCGGCCCCGGCTGGGGTCGGCGCCGAGTACCGAGTAACCGTTTGGCAGCCTTATAGGTGTAGTTATGCAGCGTTCAGTGACAGAGTTTCTCCGTCCGCGCGATATCAAGGTCGAAGAGATCAGCGCTCACCACGCGAAGATCGTGCTCGAGCCGTTCGAGCGCGGTTTCGGCCACACCCTGGGGAATGCGCTGCGTCGTATCCTGCTCTCGTCCATGCCCGGCTGTGCCGTGGTGGAAGCCGAGATCGCCGGTGTCGAGCACGAGTACAGCGCCATCGAAGGGGTTCAGGAAGACGTCATCGAGATTCTGCTGAATCTCAAGGACGTGGCCATCCGCATGCACAGTCGCGACGAGGCGATGCTCTCGCTGAACAAGCAGGGCCCGGCCGTGGTGACTGCGGGTGATATCGTGCTCGACCACGACGTCGAAATCGTCAATCCCGACCACATCATCGCTCACGTGAACGAGGGTGCCGAGCTCAAGATGCAGCTCAAGGTCGCGCGGGGGCGTGGCTACGAGCCGGCCGATACTCGCTTGGATGCCGACGACGAGTCCCGCGCCATCGGTCGCCTGCAGTTGGATGCCACCTTCAGCCCGGTGCGCCGCGTCTCCTATTCCGTCGATGCGGCACGCGTCGAGCAGCGTACCGATCTCGATAAGCTGATCATCGACTTGGAAACCGACGGCACCCTGGATCCGGAAGAGGCCATCCGTCGCAGCGCCACCATCCTGCAGGAGCAGTTGGCCGCGTTCGTCGACCTGGAGGCCGACAAGGAGCAGGAGGTCGAAGAGGAAGAGGATCACATCGATCCCATCCTGCTGCGTCCCGTCGACGATCTCGAGTTGACCGTGCGTAGTGCCAACTGCCTGAAGGCCGAGAATATCTACTACATCGGCGATCTCATCCAGCGCACCGAGGTGGAGCTGCTCAAGACGCCCAATCTCGGCAAGAAGTCTTTGAACGAGATCAAGGACGTATTGGCGGCCCGCGGTCTGTCTCTGGGCATGCGGCTGGAAAACTGGCCCCCGGCAAGCCTGAAGGACGACAAGACCTCTGCCTGAGCGTCGACTCGAGTCCCAGTTTGGTAAGGAATCACAACCATGCGTCATCGTAAGAGTGGTCGTCACCTGAATCGTACCAGCTCGCACCGCCAGGCCATGTTCAAGAACATGAGCGTGTCGTTGATCGAGCACGAAGTGATCAAGACAACCCTGCCCAAGGCCAAGGAGCTGCGGCGCGTCATCGAGCCGCTGATCACCCTGGCCAAGCAGGACAGCGTTGCCAACCGTCGCCTGGCCTTCAGCCGCACTCGCTCCAAGGAAGCGGTCGGCAAGCTCTTCAACGAGCTGGGCCCGCGCTACGTTGAGCGCCCCGGCGGCTATGTGCGCATTCTCAAGTGCGGCTACCGCACTGGCGACAATGCGCCCATGGCTTATGTCGAACTCGTCGACCGTCCGGTCGTCGAGGAGGTCGAGGAAGCCGTCGAGGAGTGATCCTCGCCGGCTCTCCGGCTTCGGCCAGCGCTGACAAAAAACCGGCTCTCTTCGGAGAGCCGGTTTTTCTTTAGCCCTAAACTTGAAGAGCGGCGCTTTGCGCCTGGAAGCGGGAAGACGAGCTTCGAGCTTGGTCAGGTCTCCGCTGCACTCGTAGTCCGTGGCTTGTGGCCCGTGGCTTGCCTCTCCAGCAGCGGCTTGAGGAAGCGGCCGGTGTGGGAGATTTCCGTGGCGGCGACATGCTCCGGGGTGCCCTCGGCGATGATGCGTCCGCCGCCGGCACCGCCCTCGGGGCCCAGGTCGATGAGCCAGTCGGCAGTCTTGATGACGTCGAGGTTGTGCTCGATCACCACGATGGTATTGCCGTGGTCGCGCAGGCGGTGCAGCACGGTGAGCAGCTGGCGGATGTCCTCGAAATGCAGCCCCGTGGTGGGCTCGTCGAGGATGTAGAGCGTCTGGCCGGTATCCCGCTTGGCTAGCTCCCTGGCCAGCTTGATGCGCTGAGCCTCGCCGCCCGAGAGAGTGGTGGCGCTCTGTCCCAGGCGAATGTAGGAGAGGCCCACGTCCATCAGCGTCTGCAGGCGCCGGGCGATGGCCGGTACCGGACTGAAGAAGGCCAGTGCCTCCTCCACGGTCATCTCCAGCACCTCGTGAATGCTCTTGCCCTTGTACTGGACCTCCAGCGTCTCGCGGTTGTAGCGCTTGCCCTTGCAGACGTCGCAGGGTACGTAGATGTCGGGCAGGAAGTGCATCTCCACCTTGATCATCCCCTCGCCCTGGCACGCCTCGCAGCGCCCGCCCTTGACGTTGAACGAGAACCGGCCGGGTTTGTAGCCGCGTGAGCGTGCTTCCTGGGTACCGGCGAAGAGCTCACGGATGGGGGTGAAGATGCCGGTGTAGGTAGCCGGGTTGGAGCGCGGCGTGCGGCCGATGGGGCTCTGGTCGATGTCGATGATTTTGTCGAGCAGCTCGAGCCCTTCGATGCGTTCGTAAGGCGCCGGAGTGAGCGTCGTCGCCCGGTTGAGCTCGCGAGCGGCGATGGGCATCAGCGTCGAGTTGATCAGCGTCGACTTGCCCGAACCGGATACGCCGGTGACGCAGACGAACAGGCCCAGAGGCAGCGTAAGGGTGACGTCGTGGAGGTTGTTGCCGCTGGCGCCGGTGAGGAGCAGCGTTTTCTCGGGATTGCCGGGAATGCGCCATGGCGGCACCTCGATGCGCCGCTTGCCGGCGAGATACTGGCCGGTGAGAGAGTCGGGGCACGCCATGACATCCTCGGGCGTGCCCTGGGCGACGATCCGGCCGCCGTGTACACCGGCTCCGGGGCCGATATCCAGCACGTGATCGGCGGCCAGGATGGCCTCCTCGTCGTGCTCCACCACGATCACGGTGTTCCCCAGGTCGCGCAGGCGGGTCAGGGTGCGCAGCAACCGGTCGTTGTCGCGCTGGTGAAGGCCGATGGAAGGTTCGTCGAGGATGTACATCACGCCCACCAGGCCGGCGCCGATCTGGCTGGCCAGGCGAATGCGCTGCGCCTCGCCACCGGAGAGAGTGTCGGCGCTGCGTTCCAGGTTGAGGTAGTCCAGGCCGACGTTGACGAGAAACTCCAGGCGGGCCTGGATCTCGTTGACGATCTTGACGGCGATCTCCCCCTTGCGCCCCGACAGCGTCAGCTGCTGGAAGTACGCCCAAGCCTCGCCGATGGGCAGGGCCACGAGATCGGGGAGGCTGCGGCCGTCGACGAAGACGTGGCGGGCCTCCTTTCGCAGCCGCGATCCCGCACAGGTGGGGCAGGGGCGATCTGCGATGTAGCGGGCCAGTTCTTCGCGCACCATGCTCGATTCGGTCTCGCGATAGCGCCGCTGCATGTTGGGTAGCACCCCTTCGAAAGGGTGTTCGCGGGTTACCTTGCGGCCACGGTCGTTGACGTAGTGGAAGGCAATGTCGTCATGGCCGCTGCCGTGAAGAATGACGTCGCGTTCGTGACGCGCCAGCTCCTGCCAGGGCGTCTCCAGGGTGAAACGATAGTGTTCGGCGACGGACTGCAGCTGGCTGAAGTAATAGACGCTGCGCCGGTCCCAACCCTTGATCACCCCTTCGGCGAGTGATAGCTCGGGGTGGCTGATCAGCTTGGCGGGATCGAAGATCTGCTGCACGCCCAGGCCGTCGCAGGTAGGGCAAGCGCCGGCCGGATTGTTGAATGAGAACATTCGTGGTTCGAGTTCGGCGATGGCGTAGCCGCACACCGGGCAGGCGAAGCGCGAGGAGAAGGGGATGTCCTCCGCCTCGCCGTCCATGAAGTGGATCACTGCCGTGCCGTCCGCCAGGTTCAGGGCGGTTTCGAAAGACTCCGCCAGACGCTGCTGCAGGCCGTCGCGGACCTTGATGCGGTCGACCACCACGCTGATGTCGTGTTTCTTGTTCTTGTCCAGCGGGGCGATGTCGTCGAGTTCGAGCACCTGGCCGTCGATCATGGCGCGCACGAAGCCCTGCGCACGAAGCTCGGCGAGGAGTTGCAGGTGCTCGCCCTTGCGCCCCGAGACCACTGGTGCGAGCAGCATCAGCTTGCTGCCTTCGGGCAGCGCCAGCACTTGGTCGACCATCTGCGACACCGTGCTCGCCTCGAGATCCTCTCCGTGCTCGGGGCAGCGCGGGGTGCCGGCGCGGGCGAACAGCAGGCGCAGGTAATCGTAGATCTCGGTGATGGTGCCCACGGTGGAGCGCGGATTGTGGGAGGTGGACTTCTGCTCGATGGAGATGGCAGGAGACAGCCCTTCGATGTGGTCGATGTCGGGTTTTTCCATCATTGACAGGAATTGCCGCGCGTAAGTAGAAAGCGACTCGACGTAGCGACGCTGCCCCTCGGCATAGAGGGTGTCGAAGGCCAGCGATGACTTGCCTGAGCCGGAGAGCCCGGTGACCACGATCAGCTTGTCGCGGGGCAGGTCGACGTCGATCTGCTTGAGATTGTGAGTGCGGGCACCCCTGACCAGAATCCTGTCCATTCCCACCTCGTGTCGCGCGGCAAAACGTCCATTATACGGCCGCCGGGCGGTGAGCGGCAAAGCGCCTGCCGAGTGGCGTTTCCCGCACCGGCCAGAGGCGCTAGAATGGTCGTTTCGACCATGGGGCTGCGGCCCGCCCATCAAAGGACGCGCGATTGCCTATGTGCAAGGTCTCAGGATTGTTGCTCACCGCCGAACGGCGCGCCATTACCGGCCTGGCCGGGCTCTACGCGTCACGCATGCTGGGGCTGTTCATGGTGCTGCCGGTGCTGGCACTGTATGCCGATGACCTGACCGGCGCCACGCCGCTGCTGGTGGGCCTGGCACTGGGCGTCTACGGGCTGACCCAGGCGATCCTGCAGATTCCCTTCGGTATGGTGTCCGACCGTCTGGGGCGCAAACCGGTAATCACCGTCGGGCTGTTGCTCTTCCTGGTGGGCAGCGTGGTGGCGGCGAGCGCCGACAGCATCGGCGGGGTGATCGCCGGGCGCTGCCTGCAGGGCAGTGGTGCCGTGGCGGCCGCCATCATGGCACTGCTCGCCGACCAGACCCGCGAGCAGGTACGCACCGCCGCCATGGCCACCATCGGGCTCTCCATCGGCGTCGCTTTCGCCGTGGCCATGGTTCTCGGGCCCTGGTTGGCGGCGAGCTTCGGCCTGGCGGCTGTGTTCTGGTTCACCGCCGGCTTGGCGCTGGTGGGCCTTGCCGTGCTGGCCTGGCTGGTACCCCCGGCACCACGCCGATTGCGTCACCGGGATGTGGGCATGGATCGCAGGCAGTTGGCCGATATCATCACGCGTGCCGACCTGTGGCGGCTCGATTTGTCGATCTTCGCTCTGCACCTGGTGTTGATGGCCATCTTCGTCGCCGTTCCGTTCCGGCTGGTCGAGGCGGGTATCGCCGTCGACCGACACGGCCTGACCTATCTCGGCGTCATGGCCCTCGCGTTCATCGGCATGGTGCCGCTGGTGATCGTTGCCGAGAAGCGCCAGCGCATGAAGAGCATGTGCCTGCTTGCCATTGCGGCGATCGCCGCGAGCCTGTTCGGCCTGGCTGGCCTGGCCGGCAGCAGCGTGACGCTGTTCGCCTGGCTGCTGGTGTTCTTCATCGGTTTCAATCTGCTCGAGGCGACCCTGCCGTCGATGCTCAGTAAGCTGGCGCCGGCGGGCGCCAAGGGCACGGCCATGGGCATCTACTCCACCAGCCAGTTCCTGGGCGCCTTTCTCGGCGGGCTGCTGGGCGGTTTTCTGGCCCAGCAGTGGGGGCTGGCCGCTGTGTTCCTGGGAGCTGGAGCGCTGACCCTGGCGTGGGGGGCGTTGATGCTTGGCATGCCGACGCCGCCTCACCTGGCCAGCGAAGTGGTGGCACTGGACGCCGACCAGCCGGAGGATGCCTTGGAAACACTGATGACCCGCTTTGCCGAGGTGGCCGGTGTCGAGGACGTGTTGGTCGTCCCCGAGGAGCGGCTGGCCTACCTCAAGGTGGATCGCCAGCGTCTCGACGAGCAGGCGCTGGCGCGCCTGACCAGTCCCCAGCATGCCGCCGAAGAGTCCGGTACGCTGGGACAGCAACCGCGCTCGTGACTACGACGAGCCGACTGCGCGCACTGCGCGCCTCATGACAGACAACAGGGAGTTCAGCATGGCCCGCGGCGTCAATAAAGTCATTCTCATCGGCAATCTGGGGCAGGACCCGGATATCCGTTTCATGCCTTCCGGCAATCCCGTCGCCAACCTGCGTCTGGCCACCACCGACACCTGGATGGACCGCCAGAGCGGTCAGCGCCAGGAGCGAACCGAGTGGCATAACGTGGTGATGTTCAACAAGCTGGCGGAGATCGCCCAGCAGTATCTCAAGAAGGGTTCGCGCATTTATGTCGAAGGGCGCCTGCAGACCCGCAAGTGGCAGGGCCAGGACGGCCAGGACCGCTACACCACCGAGATCGTCGTCAACGACATGCAGATGCTCGACTCGCGCAGCGGTGGCGATTTCCAGGGCGGGGGCATGAGTCAGCAGCCACAGGGTGGCTATGGCAACGCACCCCAGCAGCAGGGTGGCCAGCCACAGCGTCCTGCAGCCCAACCCAACCGGCAGCCGGCCAACGATCCGCCCCAGCAGCAAGGCAACTCGCCACAGCAGGGCAGCTATGGCGCTCCCGACCCGGGTAGCTTCGATGACTTCGATGATGAAATCCCGTTCTGATCGCCGGGATGTCGAGGGGGACGCGTGAAGCTGCTGATACTGGATGCTGGACATTGCCTGAACCTGGCGCTGGCGCGGATTGCGCACCGGCGCAGTGACACCGAGCTGGTCATCGAGCCGGGGCTGTCGGTGTCGGCGCAGCAGTTGCGCGAGCTGGCACCGGATGCGGTGATCATACCGCCGCTCGCCGGACCCATGGATATCGAGCCGGCCGCGGTGATCGCCCATGGCGAAGGCGTGGACGCTTGCCTGACGGCGTGCCGGGAGACTGCCACGCCCCTGGTGTGGTGCGTCTCCGACCAGCTCTATCAGGACGGCTTCGATGCCCCCATCGATGAGCACGTCATCCCGGCGCCGCGCGACGAGAGCCTGCGGCGACTGATCGCCATCGGCGATCGCGTTCGCAGCGGTCATCCCCACCACCTGATCGTGCGTCTCGGCCCGCTGTTCGCCCTGGAGGGAAGCCATGCCTGGCTGGGCGGGCTCATTGACAGCCTGATGGCCGGCGACGCCGTGCGCGCCGCCCAGGACGTGATCTTCTGTCCCACGTCGGCGGATGCCGTGGCCATGGCGCTGGTCGGCATGCTCCACCAGCTGGCCTGTGGCTCTCAGGCCTGGGGGGCTTACCACCTGGCGGGCACCGAGCCAGTGAGTGCTTACACCTTCGCTTCCATGGTGCGAACCCAGCTGTCGACGCGCCTGGAAGGGCTCGGCGAGCAGCCGTATCTTGGTGAGGTCAAGGCTCTCAAGCACCATCACGATCAGCCGCTGCGCCGCGTGCTCAACTGCCGTCGTGTGCTGGAAGCGTTCGGTGTGCACCAGCGCCCCTGGCGGCTGGAAGTGGGGCGCATGCTGGACGAGTGGGTGCAGGCGCGTGCGCCGGCGCAAGACGAAGGTAATGCCCAACCATGAACGTCATCCGTAGCGGGATCTTCTATATCGGCTATTTTGCCGCCATGCTGGTCTGCGGCCTGCTATTCCTGCTGCCCTCTCCGTTTCTGCCGCTCAAGTCGCGTTACCGCCTGCTCAACCTTTACAACCATTTCATCATCGCCTGGTTTCGCCTCGTGTGTGGCGTGCGCTACGAGATCCGAGGGCGCGAGCGGCTGCCGCCCGGGCCCTGCGTGATACTGTCCAACCATCAGAGCGAGTGGGAAACCGTCTATCTGCAGCTGATCAAGCCGCCGGTGTGCACGGTGCTCAAGAAGGAGCTGCTCAACATCCCGCTATTTGGTTGGGGGTTGCGCCTGCTGCATCCCATCGCGCTGGACCGTTCGCGGCCGGCGCGCGCCATGAGGCAGGTACTGACTCAAGGCAAGCAGCGCCTGGAAGAGGGGTTGTCGGTGCTGATCTTTCCCGAGGGAACGCGCGTCGCCCCGGGAAGTCGCAAGCGCTACAGCAAGAGCGGTGCGGTGATCGCCTGTCGTGCCGGTACGCCGGTGGTGCCGGTGGCGCACAATGCCGGTGAGCGCTGGCCGGGACGGCACTGGGTGAAGAACCCGGGAACGTTGCGCCTGGTCGTGGGCGAGCCGATTGCCACCGAGGGGCGTACCCCCGAGGAGGTGCTGGTGGAGGTGGAGGCGTGGATCGAGGCACGCCTGGCGGAGATCTCCGATGTGCCGCGGCCGGCTACACCGAGTCGAGAGGCGGTGGAAAGCCCCCAGGCCTGAGTTGCAAGGAAAGCCCAAATGCCAACGGCGCCCCGCGGGGCGCCGTTGGCGGTCGTCGCTTGACGTGGTTTCAGTCGCGGTATTTCTGCAATACCAGGCAGGCGTTGGTGCCGCCGAAGCCGAAGCTGTTGGAGAGGATGCGCTCCACGGCCACGTCGTCGCGGCGACGGTCGACGATGTCGAAGCCCTCGGCCTGCTCATCGAGATTCTCGATGTTGGCGGAGGCGGCGAGGAAGCCCTGCTCCATCATCAGCAGGGAGTAGATCGTCTCTTGGACGCCGGTGGCACCCAGAGAGTGGCCGGTCAGCGACTTGGTGGAACTCATCGCCGGCGTGGAATTGCCGAACACTTCACGGATCGCCTTGAGCTCGGCGACGTCGCCCACCGGTGTGGAGGTGCCGTGGGTGTTGATATAGTCGATCTCGCCATCCACGCTGGCCAGCGCCTGGCGCATGCAGCGCACCGCACCCTCGCCAGAAGGGGCGACCATGTCGTGGCCGTCGGAGGTGGCGCCGTAGCCGACCAGCTCGGCGTAGATCGTCGCCCCGCGCGCCTTGGCGTGCTCCAGCTCCTCGAGCACCAGCATGCCGCCGCCGCCAGCAATGACGAAGCCGTCACGGGCCTGGTCGTAGGGGCGAGAGGCCTTGTCTGGCGCATCGTTGTAGTGGGTCGACAGTGCGCCCATGGCATCGAACAGGCAGGAGAGCGTCCAGTGCTCCTCTTCACCGCCGCCGGCGAAGACCACGTCTTGCTTGCCGAGCTGAATCTGCTCCATGGCGTTGCCGATGCAGTGGGCCGAGGTGGCGCAAGCCGAGGAGATCGAATAGTTGACCCCCTTGATGGCAAACGGCGTGGCCAGGCAGGCGGAAACGGTGCTGCCCATGGTGCGTGTGACCCGGTAAGGCCCCACGCGGCGCAGCCCCTTCTCGCGCATCACGTCGGCGGCTTCCACCTGATTGGCGCTGGAAGCACCGCCCGAGCCGGCGATCAGTCCGGTGCGTTCGTTGGATACCTGCTCGGGCGTGAGGCCCGAATCCTCGATGGCCTGGGCCATGGAGACATAGGCGTAGGCTGCGGCATCGCCCATGAAGCGGCGCAGCTTGCGGTCGACCAGGGCGTCGAGGTCGATGTCGACGACTCCGGCGACCTGACTGCGGAAGCCGCGTTCGGCGTACTCCTCCTTGAAGCGAATGCCGGAACGCCCGTTTCTGAGCGCCTCGACGACGGTTTCCCGGTCGTTGCCCAGGCAGGAAACGATGCCCAGGCCAGTGACTACCACTCGTCTCATGGAAGCCTCCTGATCAGAAATTCGCAGTGGAGGTGAACAGCCCGACACGCAGGTCCTGGGCCTGGTAGATTTCGCGGCCATCCACCGACACCATGCCATCGGCCATGCCGAGGATCAGGCGCCGCGTGATGATGCGCTTGATGTGGATATGATATTTGACCTTTTCGGCCTCGGGGAGGATCTGGCCGGTGAACTTTACCTCGCCGCAGCCCAAGGCGCGACCGCGACCGGGATGGCCGAGCCAGCCGAGGTAGAAGCCGACCAGCTGCCACATGGCATCCAAGCCCAGGCAGCCGGGCATCACCGGGTCGCCGGGGAAGTGGCACTGGAAGAACCACAGGTCGGGATGGATATCCAGTTCGGCGATCAACTCGCCCTTGTCGAACTGGCCGCCCTGCTCATGGATGTGCGTGATGCGATCGAGCATCAGCATGTTGGGGGCCGGCAGCTGGGCATTGCCGGGACCGAACAGCTCGCCGCGCGAGCATGCCAGCAGTTCTTCGCGTTCGAAAGAGTGTTGCTTGGTCACTGAGTCGTTCCGAGTCGCAGTTGTTGTGGGCCAGCCGCGGGCATAACGATGCGGCATGGCGCAGGCGGCCATCCCGCCCGGACAGCCCCGCACTAGTCTACTGGCCGTGGCGGGCGAATGCACGCCAGCATGACGGCACCCGGCCCAGAGGGTAAAGTATTCGCGCAAGGTGACGATACCTTACGGTACTCACGGCATATTGCCGTGACGCGTTATCCTGCGCTAATTGCCGCCCACCGGGAACCCACATGGCGCCTTCGCTTACCCTCAACCGCCCCCTCTTCTGGCTCGCCCTGGCGGCCTTGCCGGCCTGCGTCTGGCTGCCGTCGCCCGGCCTTCGGCTGGTGGCGGTGAGTGTGGTGGTGCTGGGCCTGGCAGATACCTGGCGGCAGCTACGCCGCGATCGCCAGAATGCCGAGCTGATGCAGCAGGCACTGATGCTCTCCGAGGAGGGGGTGCAGATCACCGATGCCCGGAACCACATCCTGGCCGTCAACCCCGCTTTCACCCGCATCACCGGCTTCAGCGAGGACGAAGTACGTGGGCTCAATGCCGCCAACCTGGTGGCAGCCCGTCACGACAGTGCGTTCTTTCAGCGGCTGTGGCAGACCCTGGAAACCAAGGGACGCTGGGAGGGTGAAATATGGAACCGTCGCAAGCAGGGCGATGAGTA
The DNA here is from genome assembly GCA_051749645.1 of Pseudomonadota bacterium. Lineage (GTDB taxonomy): Bacteria > Pseudomonadota > Gammaproteobacteria > Pseudomonadales > Halomonadaceae > Halomonas. The sequence goes on along the minus strand of JBNJIT010000006.1, from coordinate 211,276 downwards.
TCCCGAGTGGCTGCGCCTCAAGGCCGTCGTCGATCGCCAAGGGCGCATCACCCACTACGTCGGCACCTTCAGCGACATTTCGGTGCACAAGGCGCGCGAGCAGGATTTGCGGCGCATCGGTTTCGAAGACCCGCTCACCGGCCTGCCCAATCGCCGTCGCCTGCACGACCTCATGACGTCGCGGCTGCGCCACCTGCGCGCCGGCGAGAGCCTCGACATGGCGATCATCGATATCGACGGCTTCAAGTCGGTCAATGACAGCCTGGGCGTCGAGCAAGGCGACCGTCTATTGGCCCGTTTCGGCCAGCGGTTGGCGCGTCACGTGGCCGGCGGTGTCGTGGGTCGATTGGGCGGCGACGAGTTTCTGGTCATCCGGACGACCACCTTCGACGACCACGAAAAATGGGTGGCGGGTCTGCGCCAGCACATGAGCGAACCCTTCGAGGTGGCCAGCCGTACGCTGCGCCTGGGGCTCTCCATCGGTAGCTGTCGTGCACCGGAGGACGGCAGCGACTCCGGTGTGCTCTTCCAGCGCCTGGAGTCGGCGCTGTATGCCGCCAAGCGGCACGGTCGCAACGTCAGTCAGCGCTTTCGCCCGGCCCTCGATGTCCAGGACAGCCCTCACATGACACTGGTCTATGCGTTGCGTGACGCCCTGGCCACTGGCGAGCAGCTGGAACTGCATTACCAGACCCAGCATCGCACCCAGGACGGCGGCGTGGTGGGGATGGAGGCTCTGCTGCGTTGGCGTCATCCCGAGCACGGCATGGTGTCGCCGGGAGAGTTCGTTCCGCTGGCCGAGCGCCATGGCCTGATGGGGCCACTGGGCAATTGGGTGATCGACGAGGCGTTGGCGCAGATGGCGCGCTGGCGGGAGCTGGGGCTGCCGGCGCTGCCGGTATGGATCAACATCTCGGCGATCCAGATGTTCCAGGGCGAGCTCGAGTCGGCACTCTCTTCGGGGCTGGCACGCCACGGCATTCCTGCCGCTCAGCTCGGTCTCGAGATCACCGAATCGGTGCTGCTAGACGAGCGTGCGGGGGACATCGTGCCGCGTTTGAAGGCGTTGCGCGCCCGCGGACATCGCATTGCCATCGACGACTTCGGCACCGGCTACTCCTCGCTGAGCTACCTCAAGCACCTGCCCCTGGACAAGATCAAGCTCGACCGTGCCTTCATCCGCTCGCTCCCCGACGAGGCGGCGGATGCCGCCATCGTGGGCGCCGTTCTGGCCATGGCCCGCGGCCTCGATCTGGATGTCATCGCCGAGGGCGTGGAGACACGGGAGCAGCTCGATTTCCTGAATGCGGCCGGCTGCAGTCTGGTTCAGGGCTTCCTGTTCGCTCGCCCGGTTCCGGCTCAGGCGTTGATCGACCAGTGGCAGCAGGCCTCGGCGTCGGCACGCGCCGATTCCTCGGCGCTGGGCTCCGAGCCGACCGCCTGAGCGATTTCACGGGGCGCCGCTGAGCGGTGCCGGCCGTGCACCGGGCTTGGCCAGCAGCAGGTGGCAGGTACCGATGGTGCGTTCCAGAAATCCCCCTTCGCAGTAACACAGGTAGTAGCGCCACAGGCGGATGAAGCGCTCGTCGTAGCCCAGTCGTCGTATGCGCTCCAGGTTGGCCTCGAAGCGGTGGCGCCATTCGCGCAGGGTGCGGGCATAGTGGGGGCCGACCTCCTCCAGGGCCAGTACGTTGAGTGAGGTGCGCCGCGTCAGGCCGACGAGAATGGCGTGGTGCGAGGGCAGGAAACCGCCGGGAAAGACATGGCGTTTGATGAAATCCACCTCGCGCCGGGCCGCCGCGTAGCGCTGATCGCGGATGGTAATGGCCTGCAGCATGGCCAGGCCGTCGTCGGTGAGCAGTCGGTCGAGGGTCGCCAGATAAGTGTCCAGGTACTGGTGGCCCACCGCCTCGATCATCTCCACCGAGATCAGCCGGTCATAGCGGCCGGAAAGCTCCCGGTAGTCCCGCTTGAGCAGGGTGATGCGCTCGCCAAGTCCCTCTTCCGCGATGCGTCGGGCGGTAAAAGTGTACTGCTCTTCGGAGATGGTCGTGGTGGTGACCCGACAGCCGCGGGTCTTTGCCGCGTGGATGGCCAGGCCGCCCCAGCCGGTGCCGATCTCCAGCAGATGGTGCTCGGCTCGCACGTCGAGCCGGTCGAGGAGCCGGTCGAGCTTGTGAGTGGAGGCCTCTTCCAGGCTGGCCTCGGGATGGGGGAAGAGCGCGCTGGAGTACATGGCGTGGTCGCGGTCGAGGAAGGTGGCGAACAGAGCGTTGCCGATATCGTAGTGGGCGGTGATGTTGCGCCGCGCGCCGGCTGGGCTGTTGCGCTGCAGCCAGTAGAACGCGCCCAGCAGCCAGCGGCCGAACCGCGCCGTACCGGTTTCCAGTTCGCCGTTGACCCGCTCGAGATTGAGCGCGAACAGGCGCACCAGGGTGACCAGGTCGTCGACCTCCCAGTCGCCGTCGATGTAGGCCTCCGCAGCGCCGACGCTGCCGCCCAGCGCCAGACGTTTCCACACCTCGCCGTTGCGTACGACCACGGTGGCATGCAGGGCGCCGCCCTGACCCAGATGGTGGCAGTCGCTGCCTTCGATCACCATGACCCGGCCGCCTTCGAGGCGATCGAGGGTGGCGAGCAGCCTGGGTTTCAGCCACTGCGAAAGGCGGTTGCGAGGCGCCGGGTGGGGGCGAGAGGTGGCGGAGCGTAGCGTGGTCACGGTGTCGTCTCCTCGGAAGGCGAGTGGGGAGGATGGTCGTGGATCGGCACGCCCTTCAGCCACAGGCGCAACGCCTGCCAGTGGATGCCCAGGCGCGTGGCGAGGTTCATGACGGGCTGGCGGGCCAGGGCGCCGAGCAGGGCAGTGCGGGTGGCCGGTTCGCCGGTCAGCGTCAGGGTGGCGTCGAAATGGCGCTCAGCATCCCGCCAATTCTCCATGTGCATCAGAAGCCGGTCGCCCGGCGTGTTGAAACGCCACCGGTAGGTCATGTCCATGGGCAGGAAGGGGGAGACATGCATTCGCTTGACGAAGGTGGAAGCATGGCTGTGGCGCTGAGGGTTCACGCTAGAGGCGTAGTAAGCGCGCTCCCTCCAGGGGGTGTTGGTGACCTCGCCGAGCACGGCGCGCAGCGCTCCGGCCTCATCGTGCAGATAGTAGAGCGACAGCGGGTTGAAGCCCGAGCCGAAGGTGCGCAGTTGGGTGAGCAGGCACACGCGCCCCGTCGGAGCGCTGCCCAACTGTGCGGTCACCGCTGCGCGGGCCGCCTCGGCCAGCGGGCGATCGTGAGGCGCCAGACAGTTCTTGACCGAGCCCGTGAGATGATCCTCACGACGGAAGCGGGCCAACGCCGGGCGTTGGGCACTGAAGCCGGGAACCCCGTCGAAGAGCGATGGTAGCTCGTCCAGGTCGAGCCACAGCATCCACAGTCGGTAGCGAAAGGCGTGGTGGCGAGGCACGAAGCGCCGGTGGCGCAGCGTGCCGCGGTACACCCGGGAGTGCGGTGCCGGCATCACGACGTGACCTCCAGGGGAGCCGTGACGTGGCGATGTGGAGACGTCGCCGCTGCCAGCTCGTGTGCCACGCGCAGGGCGCTCCAAACGCCATCCTCATGGAAGCCGTTGCGCCAGTAGGCACCGCAGTAGTGGGTGCGTTGCGCCACGCCCGAGATCTCGACGTGCCGAGCCTGGGCAGCGAGGCCGGCGCGGCTGAACTGCGGGTGGGCATAGGTATAGCGACCCAATACGCGTCGTGGGTCGATGGTGGCACTGTCGTTGAGAGTGACGCAGAACGTTTCGGGGGCGTCGATGCGCTGGAGGATATTCATGGCGTAGGTGACCGATACCCGGGCTCCATCGCCGCGGCCGTCCAGGCGATAGTTCCAGCTTGCCCAGGCGCGGCGACGGCGCGGCAGCAGACGCGTGTCGGTATGCAGTACCACCTGGTTGTCGCGATAGGGCAGAGCGCCGAGGATGTCGCGCTCCGCCGGGCTGGGGTCGTCGAGCAGCGCCAGGGCCTGGTCGGCGTGGCAGGCCAGCACTACCTGATCGAAGCGTTCGTAGCCGGACGCGGTGCGCAGGGCGACTCCATCGGTCAGGCGACGCAGGCCGAGCACCGGCGTGGCCAGGCGGATGCGCTGCGCATAGGGAGCCGTCAGGGCCGGAACGTAGGCCCGTGAGCCGCCCATCAGGGTGTACCACTGCGGTCGGTCGCTGAGGGAGAGCAAACCGTGGCAGTGGAAGAAGCGCACGAAAAACTGTGCCGGCATGGTACGCAGATCGGCCAGGCTGGCCGACCAGATGGCCGCCCCCATGGGTAGCAGATAGCGGGTGGCGAAGTCGTGACCGTAGCCGCCGGCGGCCAGGTATTCGCCGAGGGTCAGGGTGTCGGCCAGCCGACCGCTATCGAGGTCGCGCATCGCTCGGCGGTTGAAACGCAGGATATCGGCCAGCAGACGGTGGAAGCGCGGGCGCAACAGGTTGCGTCGCTGGGCGAAGAGCGTGCCCAGAGTATGGCCGTTGTACTCGAAATCGCGGTCCGTCTCGTGTACCGAGAAGCTCATTTCGGTGGGCTGGGCGGCTACCCCGAGGTTGGCGAGCAGTGCGCGGAAATGCGGATAAGTGCGGTCGTTGAAGACGATGAAGCCGGTGTCGATGGCGTAGTCGCGACCCGCGACGTTCACGTCGACGGTGGCGGTGTGGCCTCCCAGGCGGTCGGCGGCCTCGAAGAGCGTGACTTCGTGACGGGCGCTGAGGTACCAGGCGGCAGCGAGACCACTGATGCCGCTGCCCACGACGGCAATGCGCTGTGGCGTATCGGGTCGGAAAACGGGGGCATTCATGGGCGGCTCTCCATGTCGGTGGGGTGGGCCAGCCGCCGCCCAAGCCGGAAGCGCAGACCGGGGGGAAGTATCCCCAGCAGGCGTAGCACCAGCGTGAAGCGGCGGGGGAAGTGGATGTCCAGACGGCGGCGCTCCAGGCCTTCGAGGATCGCCTGGGCGGCGGCTTCGGCGCTGATGCGCAGAGGCATGGGGAAGTCGTTGCGGTCGGTGAGAGGCGACCTCACGAAGCCGGGATGGATCACACTCACGTCGATTCCTTCGTCGGCCAGGTCGAGACGCAAGGCTTCCATGAAGTGGCTCAGCGCCGCTTTGGAGGCGCCGTAGGCCTCGGCACGCGGTAGCGGCAGGTAGGCGGCGGCGCTCGAGGTCACGGCGAGCAGTGGGCGGCCGTTCGCTGAGCGTGCCTGGCGCAGCAGTGGCAGTGCCGCATCCAGGCAGTGCAGCGTGCCGTAGAGGTTGGCGTCGAGCACCCGCGCCACCAGGGGCATGTCGAAGTAGTGGGCGTCCAGGTACTCGCAGGTACCGGCGTTGAGCAGCGCCAGATCGAGGCCGCCGAAGGCGTCGTCGATGCACTCGGCGGCGCGTGCCACCGCCTGCGGATCGGTGGTATCGAACGGTACCACCAGGGCTTTGTCTCGCGCTCCGGCAAGCTCGGTCAGCGGCGCTTCGCGGCGGGCGCTGAGAGCCACCCGATGCCCTTGGGTCAACAGTCGCCGGGCCAGGGCGAGACCGATGCCGGAGCTGGCGCCGGTCAGCCAGATGCGGCGTGAACCGCTGAGAGCCGTCATGCGTGTCCCTCTCCTGCCGCCTGGCGCCGACTCAGTGGTCGTCAGTCGCCGACGCGGTGCTTGATCCAGCGAATCGTGGGCCCGAGCAGCGGCAGCCGTTCGTAGAGCATGGCGCCCACGTCGAAGTAGTCGTGGTGCCGACAGACCCGCTGAGGGTCATCGACAGAGAACGTCAGGCGCGAACAGCCCGACACCGAGATCGGCTGACCGCCCGCCAGCCGTGGATGTTCGAGGTGCATCGTCCAGGTGACGCAGGCCTCTCGGTCTTGCTGCAGCGCGTCGTGAAACTCGAAACGACAGGTACTGACGTTGGCGTACAGCGTGTCGAAATAGCGCTTCAAGGCGTCACGCCCCTCGATATGGTGGAGGGGATCCTTGAACACCACGTCGTCAGTATAGAACTCGTAGAGCTTTTTTGTACATGTCTTGTCGAGTTTATTGAAAAAGGCGCAGAACGCCTCCAGTGAAGGGTCGGTGGGCATGCGCAACTCTCCTGGTCGGTCAGGGGTGATTTCTGGGCGTTTTCAATGCGCTGAACGTTTCCAGGGCGCGCCGGCGCGCAGCCTTGTGGTCGACGATGGGCGCTGGGTAGTGCAGCCGTTGCCGGGCGTCATGGGGTGGGTCATGGCGTTGGCGAGGAGAAAGGTTTGACAGTTCCGGTACAAAATCGGCAATGAAGCGGCCTTCCGGATCGAAGCGCTGGGCCTGGGTGGTGGGATTGAAAATGCGAAAGTAAGGCACGGCGTCAGTGCCGGTGGAGGCTGCCCATTGCCAGCCGCCATTGTTGGCACAGAACTCGCCGTCCACCAGGTGGCGGAGGAAGAAGGCTTCGCCGCGACGCCAGTCGATCAGCAAGTGCTTGGCCAGGAACATGGCGCTGACCATGCGCAGGCGGTTGTGCATCCAGCCGGTCTGCACCAGCTGGCGCATGGCAGCGTCGACGATGGGGTAACCGGTACGCCCTTGGCACCAGGCGGTGAAGCCGGCCTCGTCGTCGCGCCAGGGAAGGTCTTGGGTCCAGGCCTGGAAGGGCTGGTGACGGCAGACGTGCGGAAAGCCGACGGCCACGTGACGGTAGAACTCACGCCAGACCAGTTCATTGACCCAACTGGTCAGGCCCGCGTTGCCCTCTGCCAGGCTGCCGTTGTTCTCGGCGAGCACCGCCTGAAGGCACTGGCGATGGGAGAGCATGCCCAACGCCAGGTAGGGCGATAGCTCGCTGGTGCCCCGCACGCCGGGGAAGTCGCGTTGCGCGGAATAGTGGCGCCCACGAAATCGCAGGAAGCGCTCAAGGCGGTCGCCGCCCGCGTCCTCGCCGGCGGGCCACTGGCTGGCATCGACGGGCGCATCTTCCAATACGGGAAGTTCGGGCAGCGGGCTGGATTCGATCCCCGGCATCGCCTGAGGCGCGGGTGCATCGTGCAGCGCCAGGCGCCGCGGCGTCAGCTGACGGTGCCAGGCCTTGGCGAAGGGGGTGAAAACGCCGTAGTAGTCACCTTTTCCGGTGAGCAGTTCACCCGGCGCGAAGGCCACGGCATCATGGTGGCCATGGACTTCCAGGCCTGCCTGGGTGAAGGCGTTCATCACCGCGGTATCGCGGCGCTGTTCGTCTAGCGGGTACTCGTGGTTGAAGTGCAGTGCCCTGGCGCCGTGCTCGCGTGCCAGGGCCAGCAAGACGCCGGGGGCGTCCCGGAAGTCGTCGATATCGCGATGCAGCAGAGGGATGCCAAGACCGGTGAGGGACTCGCGCAGCGCCACCACGCCGCGCTGCCAGAAGTCGAGCTTGTTGGCACCGTGGCCGTGGCGACGCCAGTGCGGCACGCTACGCAGAAAGACAGCGATCACCGGCCCTTGCCGGGCGGCGGTTGCCAGGGCGGTGTTGTCGTGGATGCGTAGGTCGCTGCGAAACCACATCAGCACGGGCGACATGGTAGGGATCCTTCGGTCACGGTGGGACTCAGCCGTCGCGCAGCAACGGGCGCAGACGTGCCACGGCCTGGGGGAGATCATCACCCAGCAGCGCCACGGCAGTGTCGGTGAGATCCGCCTCGCGAATTCGCGCTACCGGGCCACACAGCGCCAGGGGTACGTCGAGCTGTTCGGCGAGCCTGGGCAACTGGCGGCGAATCAGTTCGGCGCGCTCGGCACGGCCGCTGGCCAGCAGCAGGGCGTTGGCCTTGAGGCGCTCGACTGCCAGGGGCAGTTCGGCCATGGGCAGCGAGGTGTCGAGCAACTGGACGCGGTAGCCGGCATCGCTGGCGGCCAGGGCGGTCAACAGCAGCCATAGCGGGCCGGGGTCGTCGGGCAGCGGCGTGATCAGCAGCGTGGGTCCCAGCGAGATCTGGTTGGCGTGATACAGGCGCGTGCCGATGCGCGTGCGCAGGAAGGCTTCCAGGCTCAGCCGCTGCAAGCGGGCCCCCAGTTGTTCGTCCCAGTGCTCTTCCAGCTGGCGCACCGTTGGCTGCCATAGCTCGGCGAGGCAGGTGTTCACCGGATACAGGGCCAGGCTCTGATTGAACAGCGTTTCCAGACGTACCAAGTCGAGGGCCTCGACGGCGGCGGCAAGCTGGCGACGTTGACTGGGCCAGTCGTCGGAGGCGGGCTCGGGAGCGCCGGCGGTTTCCGGCTGGTCGAGCAGATCCTTGACCTGGCTGACGGGCACGCCCCGGTTGAGCCACTGAAGAATGCGCTCGACGCGCTCGATGTCCTCCCGGGCATAGAGGCGATGCCCCTTGGGGGTGCGCTGGGGGCGGATCAGGCCGTAGCGGCGCTCCCAGGCGCGCAGGGTGACCGAATTGACGCCCGTGAGACGGGACACCTCGCGAATGGGGTAGAGCGGTGTGTCGGTCGGATGGGGGTCGGTCATGACGGAGTTTGCCTCTTGCTTGCGCGAATTCGGCCCGGTGAAGCGCGCGGGGCTCTGTGTCGCCTAATATTGTACACCAAACGCGCCATGTACAACCGTTGCGATTCGATCGCCGCGGTTTTCACGGCGCGTTCCGCGATGACGGCGGGCAATGCCCCCGTGAAGGCGGAGAGTGCGCCCCCGGTTCATGGCTGGGAGCGAGTCAGGGATTGGCCGAGATGGTGCCCCGAGAGCCAGGCATCCTCCACTCGGGGGCCACGCCAGCCATCGCCGCACAGGGCCAGTCCGCTGGCGGTCGTTCGGTAGTCATGAGATCGGGTGCCGCCGGGCGATGCCGGATGCGCGTAGCGCCAGCGATGCGCGCCCGTGACGACGGGCAGCGGCAGGTGGGTGCCATCGGGCAGGGCAGCGAAGAAGGCGGCCAGAAGCTGTTCGGCGACCCAGTCGGCAGACGCATCGTACTGGGCTTCGCTCCAGTCGGTACGGGCAAGCAGGGTAAGGCTTTCGCCCTGCCGCTCGCGGCCAGGCTTGTGGTCGTTGCGGGCTACGAAGCGTAACGGGCCGTCGTTCAACGTTGCCGCCTGCCACCCCGGAGCCACACCGGGCATTGCCGGCAGTGCTGCATCGAAGCGTACCCAGGCGGCCCAGCAGGGGTGCTGAGCAAGTGGCCGGCAGGCCGAGGCCAGGGTGGTGTCGTGTGGCTCCACCAGGGCTTGTGCCTGGGGAGCCGGGATGCTGATCACTACTCGGTTGAAAGGGCCGTGTTCCATTCCCTCGGGATCGCTCAGCCACCAGCCATCGGCCTCTTCGGTAAGGCGAGAGATGCGGGTCTCGGTAACCAGAGACAAACTCCGTGCCAGGTGGCGGGTGACCGCACTCATGCGCGGCACGCCGACGTAGCGCTGGGCTTGGTCGCTGTGTGCCTGCCAGGCATTGCCGTCGACCCGGTAGTGGCTGGCTGGCCAAGTGGCCACCACACCAGCGGCCACCCACTGCTCGACTTCGCCTCGGAAGGCTTCATCCCTTACGCTGAAGTACTGTGCACCGAGATCCACCGTGGCCGTGCCGAGGTGCCGGCTCGCCATGCGTCCTCCCGGTCCGCGGGCTTTTTCGAACAGCGTGACCGGATGGCCGGCGTCCTGGAGCGCACGGGCGCAGGCCAGTCCGGCAACGCCGGCGCCGATGATGGCGGTGTTGGGGCGGTTGATCATGGTCATTACGGTCTCGCACCGGATAGAGTTTCTACTAGACTAACAGATATTGTACAATATATGTACAATATCTGTCTCACGGGAGGAAATCGCTATGCGCGTGTTGATCACGGGAGGCAGCGGCTTCGTCGGCCAGCGGCTGTGTCAGCGACTGTCGGAGGCTGGGCATGAGCTGCTGGTGGTATCCCGCGACCCCGAAGCGGTGCGTTCGCGTCTGCCGACGGGTACCGACATCCGCCATTCGGTGCTCGATTTCGTCGAATCGCCACCGCAGGCCATCGTCAACCTGGCCGGAGAGTCCATCGCCGCGAAGCGCTGGAGCGACGAGCAGAAAACGCGGCTGATCGACTCGCGGGTCAATGTCACTCGCGATCTGGTGATTCTCTGCGAGCAGCTGTCACAGCGCGGCGACCCCGTGCCACAGGTGATGGTGTCGGGCTCGGCCATGGGCTATTACGGTGACCAGGGCGATCGCGAAGTGAGCGAGGAGACGCCGCCCCATGATGAGTTCGCTCATCGGCTGTGCAAGCGCTGGGAGGATGCCGCCAGGGAGGCAGAGGAGTTTGGCACGCGGGTGGCATGGCTGCGCATTGGCCTGGTACTGGACGCCGACGGTGGCAGCCTGCAGAAGATGCTGCCGCCCTTCAAGCTGGGACTGGGCGGGCGTTTCGGCAGCGGCCGGCAGTCCATGCCGTGGATCCACCGCGAGGATCTGGTTCGGGCGATTCTCTTTCTGCTGGAGCGCGACGACCTGGAGGGGCCGTTCAACGGCAGTGCTCCGCATCCGGTCACCAACGCCGAGTTCGCCCGCACTCTGGCCGGGCAACTGGGGCGCCCGGCGTTTCTCCCGGTACCGGCCATCGTGCTGGAGACCGCCCTCGGCGAGATGTCGCGGCTGTTGCTCACCGGCGCCGACATGCGCCCCAAGCGGCTGCTCGAGGCGGGCTTCACGTTCCGTTTCGAGACGCTGGAGGCCGCCCTGGCGGATATCCTGGGCTAAATGCCTTCAGCGCGCTTCCTCGCCGACGGTGACGACCACCCGCACGGCGTCCAGGCGCAGGCGGGTGCCTTCGATAGCTGCGTCCAGCGCGGCGCGCTCGTCGCGCAGCGCCGTCAGCTCATCGTCGCGCACCGCGGGGTTGCGGCGTGCCAGCGCCACCAGGCGCGCCAGCTCGCCGTCGAGGGCCTCGCGCATGCGGGCCTGGGCGGCCTCGACGATGCTCGGCAGCTCGCGCTCCGCTTCGGCCTCCCCGCTATCGAGCAGCTCGCGCAGCACTGCCAGGCGGCTGCGGATCAGGTCGCGTGCCATGGCCTTCTTCACCTTCTGCACGTTCCTGGCCAGCCCTGTGAAGGAGATCTTGTCGGTGAGGTTGGCGCCGGACTCGTCGAGCAGTACGCGCACTGCGGTAGGCGGCAGAAACCGGTTGAGATGCAGCTTTCTCGGTGCCGGGCAGTGGGTGCGGTAGATCAGCTCCACCATGACGCGGCCGGCGGGCAGCGTTGGGTGCTTGAGCAGCGCCAGCGCGGTGTTGCCCATGGTGCCGTCGAGGATGCGCCCCATCATCTCGCGCAGCAGCGGATGTTCCCAGGAAAGCCGCTGGATGTCGTCCCGGGCCAGGGCCCGCGAGCGGGAGAAAGTGGCGGAGAAGCCTTCCTCGCCCTTGGCCAGGCCGGGCAGGCCATCGAGCATCTGCGGGCCCGCCACCAGATGTTGGATGCCGCCACCCAGCTCCTGGCTGTCGACGCCGAAGATATCCAGTGCCAGGTCCAGGTAGCGGGGCAGGGCGCGGTCTTCGTCCAGTTCGCGGATTTCCGCAGCCACCGCCTCGGCGCGTTCGGAACGACAGGCGCCCCACTCCAGCAGGCGATTGCGGCCGGCATCGCGCTCGGCCAGGCGGCTCTCGAACAGCGCTCGAGTCTCCTCGATCACCTCATCGAGGGCCTCATCGTCCAGCAGGGCATCCGCCAGGGCATCGCCGAAGGCATCGAAGATCTCGCTGCCGATGCCGTGGGGGGAGCTGAAGGCGTCCATGCCATCGCGGTACCAGCGCAGCAGCTGCTCGCCGGGGCTGGCTTCGAACACCGGTACGTGGAGCTCGATGGCATGGCGCTGGCCAATGCGGTCCAGGCGGCCGATGCGCTGTTCCAACTGGTCGGGGTGCAGCGGCAGGTCGAACATCACCAGGTGGCGGCAGAACTGGAAGTTGCGGCCCTCGGAGCCGATCTCCGAACACACCAGCACCTGGCAGCCCTCTTCCTCGTCGGCGAAGGCCGCTGCGGCGCGGTCGCGCTCGACCAGGGAGAGCCCTTCGTGGAACAGCGGAGCGTGGTAGCCGCCCAGCACGCGCAGCGCCTCGGCCAGGCCCTCGGCGGTCTCGCGGTCGTGGGCGATCACCAGCACCTTGTCGCCGGCGAGCCCTGTCTCACCGTCATCGGCCAGGCGCTCCAGCAGCCAGGTGACCCGCGGGTCGATCTGCCACCAGGGTTCCTCATTCAGTGGGTCATCGGTCAGCGCCCGGTACATGGCGTCCGGGTAGACCAGCACCTCGGGATGGTCGAGGCCGGTCTCGATCAGCAGCTCGTCCAGGTAGTCCTCGTCGCGGGCCAGTCTGCGCAGCACCCGGCGGTAGGCGGCAGGCGGTGCCAGCGGTGTAACGTGCAGGCGGCGCTCGGGGAAACCGCCCACGTGGCGGCGGCTGTTGCGGAACATCACCCGGCCGGTGCCGTGGCGGTCGAGCAGCTGATCGCGCAGCTGGTCCCGGGCGGCCGCTCGCTGGGGCTCGTCGGCCTCGGCGTTGGCCAGGGTGGCGAGCAGCGCCAGGCTGTCGGGTTCGTCGATCACCGCGGCGACCCGCTGACGGTCGGTCTCGGCACCGGGCAGGCGCTCCAGGGCGTCGATGGCATCGGCGACCTCGACGTAGTGGGCCTCCTCTTCGCGGAAGGCCGACAGGCTGTGGTAACGGTCCGGGTCGAGCAGGCGCAGGCGGGCGAAGTGACTCTCGATGCCCATCTGCTCCGGGGTGGCAGTGAGCAGCAGCACGCCCTCGCTCTCGGCGGCCAGGCGCTCCACGCAGGCGTAGCCGGGGCCGACCCGGGCCTCGCTCCAGTCGAGGTGATGGGCCTCGTCGACGATCAGCAGATCCCAATCGCAGGCCACGGCCTGGGCCTGGCGGTGAGGGTTGGCGAACAGCCAGTCCTGGCTGGCGAGGATCAACTGGCCGGCATCGAAGGGATTGGTGTCTCCATGGGCCTGGCTCTGCTGCTCGTCGAGCAGCGTCACCTCCAGGGCGAAGCGGCGCAGCAGCTCCACCAGCCACTGATGGCAGAGGCTGGCCGGCACCAGAATCAGTGCGCGTTCGGCGCGGCCGGTAAGCAACAGGCGATGCAGGATCAGCCCCGCCTCGATGGTCTTGCCCAGCCCCACCTCGTCGGCCAGGAGAACCCGCGGTGCATGGCGCCGCGAGACCTCGTCGGCGATGTAGAGCTGGTGGGGAATCAGGTCGATGCGTGGGCCGGCCAGGCCCAGCGCCGGGTTCTGCTCCACGCGGTGATGGTGATGCAGGGTACGGAAGCGCAGGTCGAACCAGTCGTTGCGGTCGACCTGGCCGGTGAGCAGGCGGTCGCGGGCCTGGTCGAACTGCATGGTGTCGGCCAGGCGCGCCTCGGGCAGCTCGGTGAGCTCACCTTGCTCGTCCTCGCCGATGTAGACGATCAGGCCGTTCACCTCCTTGGTGTCGTCGACGGTCAACGTCCAGCCATTGGCGGCCTGGATGCGGTCGCCGCTGCCGAACACTACCCGGGTCAGCGGTGCCTGGCGGCTGCTGTAGGTTCGGGTTTCCTGGCTGGCGCCAAACAGCACGGTGACGCTGCGTGAGTCGCTGTTCAAGATGGTGCCCAGGCCGAGTTCGGCTTCGCCGTCGCTGATCCAGCGCTGGCCGGGGGAAAAGTCGCTCATGCTGCCTCGAAGGATGCCGATGTCACGGTGCGCGAGCCGCCATCGTGAGGCTGGCGGCCATGGGGCGGAGGATTCTACCTGAAAGCCCCGCGCGGCTTAAGAGGGTGTTTACAAACTACTGCGCTCGCCCATGCTGTGTTGGAATCAGCCTCGTGCGCGAGCCCGGTCAAAATACTCATTTACAAGCTCGTAAACTCCGTTTTTTCGGCTGATTCCGCCTTGCCTGTCCGTCGCTCGTGACTTTTGTAAACACCCTCTTGGAGGCTGTCAGTCGTGATCGAGCCAGGCGTCGAGTTGAGCGCGGGTCAGTTCGCCCACGTGGCGCTCGGCCACGCGGCCCTCGGCGTCGAAGAGCAGGGTGGTGGGCAGCCCCGGCGATTCGCTGAGCACCATCAGTTCCTGGTTGGGGTCGAGCAGCGGATAGCGGAAGTTCAGCTCCTGCTCGTCCAGATAGCGGGTTACCTGGAGCAGCTCTTCGCCTTGGTTGGCCACCACCACGGTGACGTCGTCGCGCTGGTCGGCTTCGGCGAGCAGGGGCAGTTCGCGCAGGCAGGGCGGACACCAGGTGGCCCACAGGTTGAGCACCACGGGCTCGCCGGCCAGCGACGTCAGCTCGACCGCTTCGCCCTCGAGGTTCTCCAGGGTGAGGTCGGGCAGTTCGCGCAGGCCGCCATCGCTGCCCAGCGGAGCCAGGGTGACGAGCACCAGCCACAGCACCGAGGCGCCGAGCGTCAGCGCCATGGCGCCGATCAGGCGCAGCAGGTGGTCGCGCAGGGCCCAGCCGGTCCAGACGAGGGCCGCGAGCAGTCCCCACAGGCCGTGATAACCGGGCTGCCACAGCTTGAGGACATCCAGCGGCGCGGCAGTGTAGGCATCCAGGTTGAGTGCCACATGGCCCAGCCGGGCGCCCACCAGCCAGGTCAGCATCAGGCCGTTGAACCAGTGCGCTCGCGCCCCCGATGAGAGGCCCAGCAGCAGCCAGGCAGCAACGAGCAGTAGCGCAGCGCAGACCAGCGCGTACAGGCGCGGCATGGAAATCAGCACGGGGCCAAGGGCGATGGCGTCCATGGAAGGGGCTCCGTTACGGGTCGGCGCGGGCGGCGGGACCGGGTAGAATCACGGACTTGCGTCACGACGTCTGGCCAAGCCTACTGTTCGTGGCGGGGCATGTCACCTGGCAGGAGCCTTCATGGCCAAGCAAGCTTTCGATACCCTGCGTGCCCTGGCGATTGCCAGTCAGGCCTGCGGTTTCATTCTGATCATCACTCTGGAAACGCTGATGGGCGATGCCGCTCGGCCCTGGCAGGGCTGGACGCTGGCCGCCATGGTGCTGTGCGCGCTGGCCATCGCGGTGGTACGCCTGTATCGGCGCAACCGGGCACGCAAGGCGCTGGATCGCCGTCTGGCCGCCCTCGACGATGACGAGACGCCTTGAGGCGCGTGCTTCAGGCCAGCGATGTCGGCATTCAGGAGATAGGCGATGGACGAACCGCGACAGAAGCGGGCCGAGGCGACCCGGGCAGAGCGACGCCAACGCGCCTGGCTGGCGGTTGGGCTGCTGGGCGGTCCGCTGTCGGCTCTGGCACTGGCCAGCCTGCCGGCGCCGGAGGGTGTGCCTGTGGCGGCCTGGCAGGTGGTGGCGCTGACCGCCTGGATGGCGATCTGGTGGGTGGCCGAGCCGGTGCCCATCGCGGTAACCGCATTGCTGCCCGTGGCGTTGTTGCCGCCCATGGGCGTGGCGCCCATTGGTGAGGTCGCCGCGCCCTATGCCAACCCCTTGCTGTTTCTCTTCCTGGGCGGCTTTCTGCTGGCCGAGGCCATCCAGCGCTGGAGCCTGCACCGGCGCATCGCCATGCTGGTACTGCGCGTGGCAGGGGCGCGTCCCCATCAACTGGTGGGGGGGTTCATGCTGGCTACCGCCGGCCTCAGCATGTGGGTGAGCAACACGGCCACGGCCGCCTTGATGGTACCCATCGGCCTTTCGGTACTGGGGCTGCTGGAGCGCCAGGGCGGCGTGGGGGCGAGTCGGCACATGGCGTTGACGTTGCTGCTGGGGATCGCGCTGGCGGCCAACATCGGCGGCATGGGTACGTTGATCGGCACACCCCCCAATGCCTTGCTGGCGGGTTTCATGGCCGAGAACTATGCCATCGAAATCAGTTTTGCCCAATGGATGCTGTTCGCCGTGCCCCCCGCGTTGATACTGCTGGCTCTGGCCTGGTGGCTGCTCACCCGCCTCGTCTATCCGCTGCCGCGCGAGCCGCTGACCGGAGTAGCGGCGTTGATCGAGGAACAGACTGCCGATCTAGGGCGAATGAGCGGTCCGGAGCGGCGAGTGGCCGCGATCTTCGCTCTGGTGGCCGTGGCCTGGGTGACCCGCCCCCTGTTGCAGGCCTGGCTGCCCGGCATCGAGCTCAGCGATGCAGGCATCGCCATGATCGCTGCGGTGCTGCTGTTTGTGGTGCCGGCCCGGTGGCGCGAGCGTCAGTTTCTGCTCGACTGGGAGAGTGCTCGCCACCTGCCCTGGGGGGTTCTGGTACTGGTGGGCGGAGGGCTCAGTCTGGGCAGCGCCATCGAGTCGAGCGGTCTGGCCGCCGCGGTGGCCGAAGGGCTCGCCACCTTCGGTAGCTGGCCGACGTGGAGCCTGGTCGCTCTGGTGGCTACGGTAGTGATGCTGATGAGCCACGTGACCAGCAACACTGCCACGGCGGCGGCCATTCTACCATTGACGGCTTCGCTGACGGTGAGCCTGGGGGCGAGTCCCTTGCTGCTCGCGGTGCCGGTCGCCATGGCAGCCAGTTGTGCCTTCATGCTGCCGGTGGCCACTCCGCCCAACGCCGTAGTATTTGCCAGTGGCAAGCTCCGCGTGATCGATATGGTGCGGGCCGGGGCGTTGGTGAGCCTGGTGGGCGTCCTCCTGATCACCCTGGTGGTGTTCGTGCTGGCCATGCCGGTACTGGGCTTCGGCTGGGCTGCGTCGTGATGCCATGGTGAGTCTGCCCGGTTGCGTCTAACCTGGAGAGGAGCTATGCGTCTTCACGATCATGCATGGGAGGGCAGGATTGCCGATGACACACGCCATACTGGTTCCCCTCGATGGGTCAGAACATGCCGAGAAGGCCCTGGCGGTGGCCGCGCAGCTGGCGCGCAGCGCCACGGCCACCCTTCATCTGCTGCATGTCAGCGAATATCCTGATGACATCGGCATTCTGGCTGGTGCCCCGGGGGTGCCCTTCACTGAAGAGCGCCGAGCGCAGCTGGCCGAGCGCATGCGCCGTGACGCCGAAAAGGTCCTTGCCCAGGCGCGCGGGTCGGTGAACCTCGACGGGATTGTCGTCGAGGAGCACGTTCGTGAGGGCAGGCCAAACGAGGTCATACTCGCCGAAGCCGAGGCCCTCGGCGTCGACACCATCGTCATGGGCAGCCGTGGCATGAGTAACCTGCAGGGCATGCTGCTCGGCAGCGTCTCGCACAAGGTGTCACATGCGGCCCCCTGTACGGTGATCACGGTGACCTGATGGCGCTGGGTCAGTCGTGCTGGCTGGTGGCGACCACGGCCGTATTGCGGCCGCCGCGCTTGGCGCGATAGAGCGCGTCGTCGGCCCGGGCAAGCATGCTGTCGAGATCGTCGCCGGGCAGGTATTCGGTGATGCCCAGGCTGATGGTAATGGTCAGCCCTTCGAAACGCGTTGTGGCGACCTGGTCGCGCAGGCGCTCGGCAAAGGTGGCAGCCCCCTTGAGCGGTGTGTCGAGGAGCAGGATGGCGAATTCCTCGCCGCCCCAGCGTGCCAGCAGGTCGGTACTGCGCAACCCTTCTCCGGCTCGACTGGCCAGGCGCTTGAGAATGGCGTCGCCAGTGTCGTGCCCGTAAGTATCGTTGACGGCCTTGAAGTGGTCGATGTCGAACAGCAGTAGCGAGAAGCTGTCACCGCTGTGCTCCGAGTGGCGGATCGCCTGGCGAATGGCCTGGTCGAAGGCCCGGCGATTGTGGACGCCGGTGAGGTGGTCGCGGGTGGCCTGGCGTTCCAGCTCGCTCTCCATTTGCTTGCGTTCGGCGATGCTGTGGAACACGGCGATGAAGTGGCGGATTTTGCCGGCTGTGTCGCGTACCGCGGTGATGGACTGCCATAGCGGATAGATATCGCCGTACTTGTTGCGATTCCAGATTTCGCCCTGCCAGTGTCCGGTCTCCAGAACCGCATCCCACAGCCGAGCGTAGAAGGCGCTGTCGTGCACGCCCGACTTGAACAGCCGTGGCGTCTGCCCGATCACCTCATCGGCGTGGTAGCCGGTGATGTCGGTAAAGGCCTGATTGACCTTTTCGATGCGCATGTCCGGGTCGGTGATCAGTGTCGCCTGCCCCGTCTCGAACACGCTGGCCAGTACCTTCAGCTCGTCTTCCTGGCGCTTGCGCTCGGTGATGTCCTCCTTGACGGCCACGAAGTTGACCACCTGGCCATGGTCGTCGCGCACCGGGGTGATGGTTTCGGACTCCCAGTAGAGCTCCCCGGTTTTCTTGCGGTTCTGTAGCTCCCCTTTCCATACCCGGCCGCTGCGCAGGGTCTGCCACATGTCGCGATAGACGCTCTCCGGCGTCATGCCCGACTGGATCATGGCGGGTGTCTTGCCGAGCAGCTCTTCACGGCTGAAGCCGGTGACGTCGAGGAAACGCTGGTTCACGTACTCGATGCGGCCTTCGGTGTCGGTGATGGCAGTGGCCGCCGGACTCTGCTCCACGGCGATATAGAGCTGGTAGAACTTCTCGCGCAGGGTGTCGACATCGGCATTGGCCCAGATGTCGCGGAATGGCCGAGGGGGACGGAAGTCGTTGCCGGGAGCGGTGTCGAGCCCATTGGACGTCACGAGCACTCTCCTTGTCCTGAAGCAAGCCGAGTCAGGCAAGTAGCTTGAGCGAAGGGGAATCATAAAAGGGTGATGCGACCCAGAGCATACCGCCTTTGCCCGTGTCTGGGTACCCGACATGGGGCTAGTATAAAATCGTACAATACCGATGCATTTGGCAGTGAATAGTGCTAATAAATTGTACAATAATGATATGCCGCCTAAGATATGGGGTCAGAAGCAGGCTGGTTCACTTGCCATGGATGATTTCGGCACCGGTTACTCATCGCTGCAGTACCTCAAGCGGTTGCCACTGGATCAGATCAAGATCGATCAGTCCTTCGTGCGCGACCTGCACGAAGATCCGGATGATAGGGTGATCGTCGAGACCATCATCGCCATGGGCTTGGCACTCGACCTGCAGGTCATCGCCAAGGGTGTCGAGACCCTGCAGCACTGGCGCTACCTGGCGGCACAACGCTGTCATGCCTATCAGGGCTACTACTTCGCCAAGCCCGTACCGGCCGACGAGCTGAATGTCAGCGATTTCATCGGCCCCGCCGAGGTCACGGTCCGGCCACGCAAAACCGCCACCCGGCATGATCCGTAAGTAGCTGTTTTTCTGAATTCGTTGGTCGGAGTAGCAGGGTTAGAACTTGATCTGGAGGGTTGGCTAGGAGGGAAATGTATTGTCCACTCGTTGCTTTATCGAGAGCGCGGCTTCGTCTGCCGGCTGAGGTTCATGGATGTAGAATCCCTGGACCTGGTCGCAAGCCTTCTGTCGTAGGTAGTCTATCTGTGCCGCCGATTCTACGCCTTCGGCAACGACTGTCAGGCCTAAGTTTCTGCTGAGGTCGATGATGGCTTCTGTGAGGCTCCGGTCGCTGGCACTATTGGCAAGATCTTGGATGAACGAGCCGTCTATCTTGATGGTATCGAGAGGAAATGCCTTTAGCTTGGAGAGTGATGAGTAGCCGGTGCCGAAATCGTCGATCGCAATGCGTATGCCTAATTCATGTAGGTCGTGCAGAATCCTGGCGGCTCTTGGCATGTCCAGCATCATCATGCTTTCGGTGATTTCTACCTCCAGGAGGTCGGGAGACATACCAGATGCCTTGAGAGCCCCTTCGATATCTCTTAGTAGGTCGTCATCGAGGAATTGGCGCGCTGAGAGATTCACCGCCATGCTCAGAGCTGGAAGACCATCCTTCTGCCAGGCAACGTTTTGGCGACAGGCAGTGTAAAGAACCCAGCGGCCGATGGGCACGATGAGGCCGTTCTCCTCCGCTAGTGGTATGAAGTGCTTGGGTAGTATCAGGCCGAGCTCGGGATGCCGCCAGCGGAGCAATGCTTCCATGCCGGTGATGCGACCGGTTTTCATCTCCGACTTGGACTGGTAGTAGAGGACGAACTCCTGGCGTTCGAGGGCATTGCGTAGGCTTGATTCGAGAGCTAAGCGCTCGAGAGAGTCTGACTTCATCTGTGCAGAGTAGAACTGAGCGTTATTTTTTCCCTCTTCCTTGGCATGATACATCGCTACATCGGCATGCTTCATCAAAGTTTGCTCGTCTTCCCCATCGTCAGGGAATCGGGCAATGCCGATACTGATCGTGATACGAAACTCCTGGCCAACCAGGGTAAAAGGAGTGCTGACGGCGGCCAGGATCTTGTTGGCGACCTGGGTGATATGGCTTGATTCTTCGATCTCGGGAAGCAGCACGACGAATTCATCGCCTCCCAGGCGGGCAACGGTGTCGCTTTCGCGCACGGACTGGCCAAGGCGGTGGCTGACTTCCTGAAGCAGCTCGTCACCCGCGTCATGCCCCAGCGAGTCGTTGATGGCCTTGAACCTATCCAGGTCGAGAAAGAGCAATGCAAATGACTTGTCGTAGCGGTGAGCTTGCTGCATAGACTTGGTGAGCAGATGGCTGAAGAAGGCTCGATTGGGCAGTCCGGTCAGATTGTCATGGAAGGCTAGATACTCGGCACGGCGTGCATGACTCAAGCGCTCGTTGAGGACTCTGGCCTGGGTCTTGCGTAACTTTCCGCTCAGTCGACCGAGCAGTGCCAGTATGGAGAGTGCAAAGAGGCTGATCAGTGCCGCTCGCCAATAATAGGTTCGCTGCAACCTGTCGGCCGCTGCCATCTGCTCGGTCTTGGAGAGGCCAAGTATGATGACAACCGGAAACTCGAAAAGCGGCCTGGCCACCGTGTAGCGGTGTATGCCATCCCATTCGTTGACTCTTACTCGGGCAGGCTCATCGAGAGCGCTGTTGCCCTCCAACAGGGCGTCGTGGTCGGCCTGCCCCCCCGTGTGAATAGTGTCGCCGGTGCGACGCACAAGAAAAGTGCCGCCGCTCCCCAGTAGGGCTAGGATGCCATGCTCTCCCAACGTATCCGGCTCGTAGTCGCTGACGAAATAGGAGGCGCTGACCAGTAGTGTCACCTGCCCCGATTCGACATGTTCATCGTCGGTCAGTTGTCGGCTGAAGGCGAGCCTGCTGTCTTTCCCCGAGGCTTCATGGCGGGAGAGGCCAATTACCATGCCGTCCTGCTCAGACACTGGGTAAGTGTCTTGCTCGGATAATGTATCGTGCGTGCTGGCGATGATATTTGCCTGCGATATCGCTGATGCGGATCTCGAACAGCAGTGAAGGAGGGAGCATGTCCCGTTGGCGCAAGTCGTCGAGGGTCTCTTGCGGTGGGCGGTCATCAAGACTGTAGCGTACTAACTTCAAGGTAGTGTCGATCTCGCGTAGTGACCGTACGATCTGGGCCTCGTAGGTATCGGCCATGTCCACCGCCAACTGGGCCGCGCGGCGGTCGGTAGCCTGCTGCTCCCGCTTGACTAGATCCGAGGTCACTAGCCAGATAGCGGCAAGTGTTAGAAAAGCGAGGATCGTGAATAGTACGGCTGGCTCAATTAGGCGGTGCAAACAGTGGCGCCTGGAAAAGGCGTGGTCCGCATCGGCGCTGGTATGAGCATCGCGATCAATCAATGGCCACCACCCGCAAATTCTCGTCGATATGTGTGTCCTCAAGATAACCAATGGCAGTGTCATTCTCGGCCACGAAATCGGCCACGGCCTTGTTGTCCGCGAGGCTGCGCGGCGGCTGGCCGCGACCGGTAAAGATCAGGCGCGACCAGTGCATTTTGATCTGGGCGGGAGTCTGTCCCAGGTGTTTTGCGTAGAAAGCGGCGTAAGCCGGCGAACTCTCTTTCTGATCCACGGGTGTGGCTGGCTGGCCATTGGGGAATCGGCGGTCATTGCTCAAGTAAAGGTTCGAAAGTTCGCTGCGGGTAAGGCTGTCGATCGGATTCTGGATAGATACCACAACGACGACTTCGGCCCAGGCTGAGCATGAGGCCAGACTGAGGAGAAAGGTGAAGCCGATCTGCTGGAGCCGCGAAGGCATTCCTGTCTCCTCAGAACACGAAATCGAGAGCGAGGCTGAACAGCTTCACCGTCCCCCCGGGTTCAAAGCCTGGCTGCGGATTGACCAGATATCCTGGCGATCCCGGCTCCATATCGATATGGTCAAGCTGCGCCTTTAAGGTCATGTTGCGTGAGAAGTCCCAGCGCACGCCCAAGGACACGCCCGTCTGCTGCGGTTGGTAGCTCAAGAAAGTGTTTAGTATCGCGTCGAGTTGTGCTGTACCCGGCTGCGATAGGCCGGGAGTCGACGTACTGCTGGTGATACGGTGTTTGGCATAAGTGATATAGGGCGTGATGGTTCCAATCCGATACCCCCCGGTCACATACCAACCGTGGCTATCCGCGAGAAAGGTACGGCTCTTCATTTGTGTCCATTCGCCCATTACGAACCAATCGCCCCTATCGAAGTTGGCGCCAAGGCTCACGACCTCGAACCGCTTGTCTTCGACGTCGTAGCGGTTGGCGATGGCTTCGCCCTGAGGGCCGAACATTCGGTAAATGTCGAAGAAAGGGCTGAATTCATCGATAGTTAAGCGAAATTGGCTGTAGGCTGCAAAAAGGCTTAAATCGTACCATTCTAGGTGATTGCTGATCGTGAGTCCGTCGCGGGATTCGGCTTCGCTTGTGGCTCGGTTGCCCGCCTCATCGATGTAGGGTGATTTCGCATTGGTCTGGCCGTAGGTGGCGCGTAGCGTGTTGACGGCTTCACCGAAGTGGAACCGGTAGCTGGCGTCGACGCCATCGATGTTGGACACGGGGATAGAGCGATACACCTCCTGTGGTGGGCGCACCCAAGGTATGGCGTATCCGACCTTGCGATATTCCGCATTCATGAAGATTGGAAGCATCACGCGGCCGGCACGCAAGCTGAAATCCGGGGTGGCATCGAACTTGACATTGGCCCATTCGATATCCGGCCGGTAGGAGCCATCGTAGCGTTGCTCGGAGACAGCCTGAACGACACCGGAGAGGCGGGTTGTGAAGTCGGCGGTAAGCTGCAGCCCGAGCCGACTATCGACTTCGGCACTCCAGGAGCTGCTGTGTCCAGCCCCTCTCGGAGCGAAGATGTTGGCTACGAAGGCTGCCTGATCTTCATCGGAGTGGACGACGCCAAGGGTGCCGAAGCCGTTCACGGATAGCGAAGGCGTGTCCGCTTGCGCCTTCAGGAAATTTGGCGCCAGCAAGAGCGAAACGATAACAAGTAGAGCCTGCTTTCTATCCATTGGAAGCACACGCATGGCGTTGAAGTGAGGTCGGGTATTTCGGCAGCCGACGGGCGATTCGAAGTGCAAGGGGAGTTGGATAGATAAGTGAGTAAGATCGAACCGTCCCCGAAGAGGTTGATCGGCAGCAACGAGGAAAGCTTGAGGGTGGATATGGGGGGAGAGGTGGAACGGTTTGGCTCTTGAAGTTTCGGAAATGCAAAACTGCCACCCGGCATGATCCGTAATTGGCGGTTTTTGCTGAATTCTTTGGTCGGAGTAGCAGGATTCGAACCTACGACCTCTGCCTCCCGAAGGCGTGACCGCGAGAAACTGGCAGAAACAAACCTCTCATTCGGAGAACATAAAAATACTTTAAAAACAATTATATATCTTAATTCATTGGCTTCTCCTTGTTGCTAGTTATGGCTCGTTCTATCCTTCCCGTGGAACCTATTTGGAACCTAGGAGAAGGGGCATGGCAAAGACGACGGAAAAGCTGACGACACGCACGCTCGACCGTCTGGCCCGCGAGCTGCCGGAGGGCGACGAGGCATGGGATGCTGATCTCTCCGGCTATCACGTTCGCGCTGGAAAACGAGGGCTGGCACTTCGTGTGTCCTACTACAATATCGCCGGTCAACGTCGTGTGCTGACCCTCGGTCGCTACGGTGCACCACTGACTGCGGCCCAGGGACGTGAAGATGCCAAGGAAGCGCTGGCGGTCGTGGCCCAAGGGGGGGATCCACGCGCCGTGCTGGAGGAAGCCAAGGCGGAAGCCGAGCGCCAGCAGCAGCAGACCCTTCGCGCTTATCTTGATGGTCCCTATGCGGCCTACCAGAACCGCATGAAGGATGGAGCGGCCACGCTGCGGCGTATCCGTTATGCTTTCGATGACTGGCTCGACAAGCCGATGGGCAGTCTGACCCGTGGCGATGTCGAGCGCTGGCAGGCCAAGCAGGAAGGTGTGAAATCCTCGCAGGACGATGCATCAGTAGCCAAGCCTCGGGCCTTCTCCACCTTGAAGCGTGACTTCGGCGCACTCTATACGCTGCTGGCTCATGCCGCCGAGCGCAAGGTCATCCCGGCGAATCCACTGCAGGGTGTCAAGCTACAGCAGCCGGCGTTGACCGAGGAGCAGCTGGCCGAGCAGGGCACGGAGCGTCGCTACCTGGAGCGAGAGGAGGTGAGGGCGCTGTTTGCCGGCCTCGAAGCGTACCAGGACGAGAAGCGCCAACAGCGGCGCAGCAGTCGCGCTCATGGCAAGGTGCATCTGCCCGACCTGGATAGCGTGGCCTATGTCAATCACGTCGCACCGTGGATCCTGACTATGTATTACACCGGCTTTCGTCCGGGTGACCTGTTCGGATTACGCTGGGAGCACGTAAATCTCCCATTCGCCACGATCCGCAAAACCATCGAGAAAACCGCCCACAAGCGCCCCGAGCCTCAGACCTTCCCGCTGTCCAGTGCGGCTGTGGAGGTGCTCACGGACTGGTGGAAGCAGCAGGGGGAGCCGAAGGTCGGCCTGGTGTTCCCGTCACCGGTCACTGGCAAGCGCATGGCGCCGACCTCAATGCAGCGGCCTTGGGCGACCGTTCGCAAGTTGGGTGGATTGCCCGACGATCTGCAGCTCTACACATTGCGCCACAACTTCGCGTCCCAGTTGGTCATGGCTGGCGCCGACCTTCTGGCAGTGTCCAAGCTGATGGCCCATGCTGATATTCAGACGACCATCGCGCACTATGCGCACCTGGCCCCAGACCATAAGCGCGACATCGTTGAAACGTTCGCTCGGAGGGCGCCTAGGTTGAGCACTGAAACAACTGTCGAAGGGGTGGCACAAGGTGGCTCCAGTGTGCTGTCATCAACTGCTGCCCTTGCTCGCAACGACTGAGAGGAGGTGCCGACGTGAGCGAGATAGGATATGTTCAGTCACAATCTGATCTGTACTTCCTGTAGCGGATCCGCCGTGCCTTTAGCATTCTGCGGCCTCGCCATGCAGTTGTGCACCGGTAAAAGTAGTCACGGTAAATATCGGGCAAGCACTCACACCACTGGCGTGAGTGCGCCCCTTTTGGCCGGCCTGAAGAGGTTCCCGAATGCGCGATAAACTCCACCAATCTGGTCAGCCATCTCTGATGGATTGAAGGCGAAGAGTAGCTCTATGGCACTTTCTCCTTGGCATGTTGCCCCATGGCTAAAAGTTGATGAGGTTGCGAAACTATTATCTGGGCTCGATATGTCTCTAACGAGTATGGAGAGCGTATGCGATCATGAAATTAAGGAATTTGAGGAGTGGCGCCGAATAATTGTTGAAGCCGCAAAGGATGGAAATTTAACCCCTGATATGGTTGAGGTGTATAAGGAAGATCCACTGGATAAGCTGAGGTATAGCGACCCCATCCCACCTGAAATGAACTGGCACCCGTGCTTTGATGAATCATGGCGTAAGTACCTTACCAACTGTATAAAATTTTCTCTGAAACGCGAAGAGGTGTACCGTTGGCTGAAGTCAGCTGGAATTGCAGATGATGACATACCAGAAGCACTCCGGGTGATGCCTAGGAAGAGGCAGGCTGGTGAAGCTGATGGTCTTCACCCGTCACGCATAAAGACATACCAGAGCGTTATCGCTGCATTGGTAGCATTGCAATATGGGAATAAGGAGATAGCTAAGCCTTTTCAGCTGGCCGAGGAGGTGCTGGATGATTGCCAACTGAATGGCATTCGACCCCCAGCAGGTCGTAGCACACTAGGCGAGTTATTCAAGCAGTTGCCGCCAGTCCAAGATGCCGACTCAGACTGAAACTGGACTGGCCTTGGGTCCAATCAAACCACAGCCCTATTGGCATTTGCCACCATCAAAGCGCCAACCCACACGAGCAACGTGGAGGCGCTTCGATGCCTACCAAGCAAACCGATCCCAGCGACATCTTGGCCAATGCCCTGGCCCATTACCGTGACGGTTTCGACCCGGCACTGATCGAGCTGCCTGAGACAGCCGTCTTTCCTCACCTCATCCCCGCGCAACCGACCACGGCGCGCAAGGCACGCACTACCGGCACTCTGCTCGGCCGGCCAGCACCGCGTTTTGTGAAGCGCGGACGCTCTGTTCGTTACCGGCTCAAGGACGTGCTCGATTGGCTGGCTGATGGCGATGCCTACGGCAGTACGGCTGAAGCCAACTTGGCAGGGAGGGCGGCATTATGACCTTGACTGACCTCTATCAAGTGGCACGTGCAGCCCTGAGCGGCGATGCCCGCACGATGGCGCGTGCCAGTTCTGCCTTGGCGGCTATCACCGAATCCTTGTACGACAGTGAGATGACCCCATTCCGGCGTGATGGGCTGCTGACGGCCATCGACATCATCGCGGACGAGTTAGGCGAGCGTGCCGACTTCCTCAACGAGGCTCTGGAGGAGGATGTCAATGTTTGAGCTAGTCCATGTCTTGTCGGCTGTCTGGCGCCGGCTGGGAGGTGCTCATGGCGAGGGATAACCGCGGTGCCGACACCAGTGACATGCGTGGCGAGTCGCAGACGCAGGAGCCTGAGCCGGCTCGTGCCCTGTGTGAGGTGTCCCGCTTGTCCCATGTGTCCCAGTCCCGCAATGACGTGGCTTCCCCCCGGGACACCAGCGGGACACCACCCGAGACCAATTGTCCCATCGACCAAGAGGTATACCCCAGCAAGGTGGGGCCAACCCAGGGGAAGGAGCCCCGTCGGCCCACCTTCGCTTGCTATCAGGCCCCCAGCCAGTACGGGCCACCGGGCTTGTACTACCACGGCCTGCGCCAGCCCAAGGGTGGCGGTGACCCCGAGCCGTATGATGTGTGGGTAAGCAGCCCCATCGAGTGTACCGCCGCTACGCATGACGAGCGTGGCAATAACCACGGGCTGTTGCTGCGCTTTAAGCCGCCCTATGGGCCGTGGCGGGAATGGGCGATGCCGATGCGGCTGCTGAAGGGCAGCGGCGAGGAGATGCGCGGCGAGCTCCTGGATATGGGCGTACGTATCAGCCCCGACGGCTTCAAGCTGCTGCATCGCTGGGCGTCTCAATGCCAGCCAGATGAGGTGGTGGTGGCAGCTACCCGGGTCGGTTGGCACCAGCGGGAGGGCAATCGCGCTTTCGTCATGCCTCGGCGCACCATCGCCGAGGGTGAACTGGCCCGCCAGATCATCTTCCAGAGCGAGGACGCCAGCCAGGATGAGTTCGCCACCGCCGGCACCCCGGTAAGCTGGCGCGATAACATTGGCCGGCTGTGCAGCGGTAATCCGCTGGCGATCCTGGCCGTGTCCACTGCCCTGGCTGGGCCGCTGCTGGATCTGACCCATCAGCAATATGCCGGTATCCACCTGGTGGGCGACAGCAGCAATGGCAAGACCACGCTGCTGGAGGTGGCGGCGAGTGTCTGGGGTGGACCCGATTTCAAGCGCACCTGGCGGGCCACCGGCAATGGGCTGGAGGGCATTGCCGCTGCCCTGAGCGACACGGCACTGATCCTGGACGAAATCGGTGAGGCCGATGGGCGGGAGATCGGCAGCATCATCTACGCCTTGGGTAATGGTATCGGGAAAGCTCGCGCCAGCCGCAACGGTACCGCACGCCGCCCTAATCGCTGGCGCTCGGCTTTGCTGAGCAGCGGAGAGCGCACCCTGGCCGCCCACATGAGCGAGGCCGGCAAGCGAGCTCATGCCGGACAGGCAGTCCGGTTGTTGGATATTCCGGCTCAGCGCCAGCATGGGGTCTTCGATCACCTTCACCATCTGGGCGACGGGAGAGCCTTCGCGGATCATCTCAAGAGCGCGGTCACGCGACACTATGGCTGCGTCGGCCCCGCCTTCATCGAGAAGCTGGTGAGGGAGGAGCGCGACCTGGCCGGAGAGCTGGACCGCTGCTCTCAGCTTCCTGGCTTTACGACGTCGCGTCAGCTGCAAGGTCGCGCCGCCAAGGTGCTGGCGCTGATCGGGCTGGCCGGCGAACTGGCCGCCGAGTATGGGTTGGTTGGCTGGCAAGCAGGTGAAGCTATGGACGCCGCCATCGAGGCATTCCAAGCATGGGTCTCTGGCCAGGGGAGCGTGCGCTCCGAGCATGAGCAGATTCTGGCCAACGTGTCGGGCTTCATCGAGCGACACGGTGATGCTCGTTTCAGCAGCGTCGATGCCGACCCGACCCATCCTCCCACCGTCCACAACCGCGCCGGCTGGTGGCGCGATGATGCCCAGGGGCGAACCTACCTGTTCAACCGCGAGGGCTTGGCCGAGGCGCTGGGCGCCTTCGATGTTACGCGCGGTACTGAGGCCCTGGAAATCGCTGGCTGGATCGTAGAGCGAGATCCTGATGCCCGGTCCGTGCGCGTGCGGATCAATGGCAACCGTCGTCGCGTCTACGCAATCCGCCCGACGGACGGCGAGGAGGGGCCGCCTGAACCTGGATGATGGTTCACCGGGACACCCCTCCCGGGCCATCTGTCCCGTATTCGTCCCAGCTGCAGGCCGCATGGTTGAGCCGCTGGGACAGGCGGGACACGCGGGACACCTCCAACAAGAGGGGAGAGGTTCCGACACCCGGCACAGATACCACGAGGACGGATCAAATCCCCTCCACCTCGATGCCATGCCGGGCGAGCCACTCCTTACGCTGTTCGTAGTCCGGCATGGCGCGCTCCAGGCGGCGCCAGAAAGCCGGGGTGTGATGGGGCTCGTGCAGATGGACGAGCTCGTGGACGACCACGTATTCGGCGATATGGCGCGGCAGCAGGATGGTCTTCCAGTGGAAGTAGACGCGGTTGCCCTTGCCGCAGGAGCCCCAGCGGTAGCCGAGATCCTGCACCGTCACTCCAGCGGGCTCTAACCCCATACGCTGGGCGTGCTCCTTCACCTTGGCGGTGAGCCAGTCGCTGGCGCGGGCGCTGTACCAGCGGACGAAGTACTCGCGGGCATCGGCCAGGGCGTCCTCGCGCAACTGGAAGCGCCCGGCGACGAGCTTGAGCGGGGCGTCCTGGGCGTCGTTGGCCACCCGCTTCAGCCGGTAACTGCGCCCGAGGTAGAGGAAGCCCTCGCCGTTAACGTACTCCTTGCGGGGCAGCCGGCGGCGGCGCTCGGCCTTCTCGGCCAACTTCCGGTAGATCCACAGCCGCTTCTCGAGTACGAAGTCGCGCAGGTGCTGTTCGTCGGTGCCGGTGGGCGCGGCGATGACCAACTCGCCGTCGCGGTCCACGGTAATCTCCAGTGTCTTGCGGCGCGAGCTCTCGCGCACCTCGAAGGTGAGGTCGTCCACGGCCAGCTGCGTCATGCGTTCACCAGCTTGTGGTGGTTGCTGCGGGCCAGGTCGAGGAGCCGCTCTGACACGACCTCGGCCTGATCCATGGGCACCAGGCCGCCCATCATCAGCTGCTCGAACAGGTGCTGCTTGAGGCGCTCCTGGTCGGGGATATGCGAGGGCTTCCAGAAGTCGGGGATGGCGATCTCCTGCTGGATCATGGCGACGACCTCCTCGGTGGCGTCGAGCAGTTTCTGGGCGGTAGCAGCGTCCATTTGCTCTGGTTCCAGGCCCGCGCTCGCCACCAGCTCCCTCCAGAAGGGTTGGGCATGGGCGGGCATGTCCGGAATACCTTCTCCTGGTCCGGTTGCACCATCCCGTAATTGATCAATCAGTGTCTTGAGCGCCTCCACCTGCTCGGCCCACTGGCCATCGAGCTGTTGGAGCAGCTCCTCCAGGCGTTCGCTGAGGCGGCCGTACTTCACCGGATCCTCGTCCAGGTGCTTGCGCACGTGGGAGCGCACCGCGTGCTCCATCTCTGAGGCCTTGGCCCGGTCGCCCACTTGGCGGTCGAGGTGCGAGTCGAACTCGGCGTCGGTGAGCTGCACCGGTGGGATGCGCGGGTCGATGCCGAGCGAGATCACGTAGTCGTCGATTAGCTTGCGCACCTTGTTACCGATGTCTCGGCCGAGTTCCGGGGTGTCCTTGTAGCGGTTGCGCGCCAGGGCGTGGATGTAGGCGAGCCGCTTGGCGTCGTTGACGAACTCCAGCCCCTCGGGGCGCGGCAGGACGTCGTCCAGGCCGCGGTTGAACTCCTTGAGCTTGACCAGGAACTCGGCCCGCACCCGCTCGTCGGCCAGCGCCTGCACCGCCTCCTCGGCGTCATCCAGGTCGTCCACCCCCTGGCCGCGCAGCACGTCGATCACCCGCAGGTGACGGTCGCGCAACAGCGGGATCTCGTCCTTGAGGCTCTGCAGGGCGCCCTCGATGTCCTCCTCGCTGTAGGCGGCCAGCGCCTCTTTGAGGTGGTTGGCCACGCCGAAGTAGTCCACCACGATGCCGTGGCTCTTGCCGTGGCCGGTGCGGTTGACCCGGGCGATGGCCTGCAGCAACTCCGCTTCGCGCAGGGAGCGGTCGAGGTACATCACCCCCTCGATGGGGGCGTCGAAGCCGGTGAGCAGCATGCTCTTGACGATCAGGAAGGCCAGCGGGTCGTGTTTGGCGGGGTCCTGGAGGGTTGCCCCATCCAGCGGCGGCAGCGGCTTCTTGAAGCGCTTGATGTGGTTCTCGACGGCGGCGCGGTCGCTCCACCTGGCCCAGCTGGGGTCGTCGTTGTTGCCGCTGCTGAACACAACGGCGAACTCCAGCTCGCGAAGCACCTGACGATAGCGCCAGGCCTGGATCGCCGCCTTGACCCGCAGCGGGCGATTCAACAGTTGGGTGTCGTCCAGCGCCTTGTCCTCGGGGGAGAGCGCCAGCGCTTCCTCCAGCAGCTCGGTCTTGGCCAGATCGAGGGCCTCGACATAGCGCAACGCCGCACGCCGGCTGTAGGCCACTAGCTGGGCCTTGTAACCGTTGGGCAGGATATGGGTGACGTAGTGGCGCAGGATGTCCTGGGCCTTCTCCTGGATCAGCTGTGGCGCCTCGAAGATCTGCCCCTTGGTGGCGTACTTCTTCTTGATCGCCTCCAGCTCCTCTTTGCTGTGGTCGCGGAACAGGTCCTCGAATAGGCCGTCGAGGCTGGCACCCTCCTTGATCGCGCCCTTGGCGGTGCGTCCCTCATAGAGGATCGGCACCGTGGCGCCGTCCTGCTCCGCCTCCTTGATGGTGTAGCGGTCGATGTACTCGCCGAAGATGTCGTGGGTGCGCTTCTTGTCGCCCATGATGATCGGCGTGCCGGTGAAGCCGATGCGCGCGGCGTTGGGCAGGGCGCGCATCATGTTGGCGTGGAGGTCGCCGGCCTGGGTGCGGTGGGCCTCGTCCACCAGGATCAGGATGTCCTCGCTGGTATTGAGCACCTCGAAGGGCTCGCTCAGGGTGGGCTTCTTGAGGGGTTCGGCGGCATCGCGGCGGCCACTGTCCAGCCCGCTACCGGTGCCAGCCTCGTCCTCTTCTGACTCCGGCTCGTCTTCGGCGTCAGGGTCGCGGTACTTCTGGATGGTGCCGAATACCAGGCCGGGGCCGGCGCGACCCAGCAGCTTCTTGAGCTGGGCGGTGTTGCCGGCCTTCTCGACGCTCTCGCCGGTGAGCTCGGCGGTGGCGGAGAGCTGGGCCTGCAGGTCCTTGCGGTCGGTGATGACTACCACCTTGAAGCGGCGCAACGCGGGGTCGGTGCGCAGCTTGCGCACCAGAAAGACCATGGAAAGGCTCTTGCCGCTGCCCTGGGTGTGCCAGACGATGCCGCCGCGTCGGTCGCTCTCGCCGTCCTGGCGGCGCGTCTTGCCGTGCTTCAGGCGCTCCACGGCCCGGGTGACGCCACGGAACTGCTGGTAGCGGCAGACCAGCTTGATCTCCTGGCCGCCGATATTCATGAACAGGGTGTAGTGGCGCACGATGTCGAGCAGGCTGGCCCGGGTGAGCATGCCGGCGACCAGACGCTGCTGGGCGGAGAGGTCCGCCACACCAAGGTCGATGGCCACCTCCGCCTCGCGCTGCGGCGCTACCGTCTTCCAACTCAGGTAGTGGGCGAAACGGGCGCCGATGGTGCCCACCCGCGCCTCGTCGAAGTTGCTGGCCACCAGGAATTGGCTGGTGGCGAACAGCGCCGGCGCTCCCTCGTGCTCCTCGACCTCGTTCTCCAGGAAGCGCTGGTCGTGGTAGCGACGCAGCTGGTCCACCGCCTGGCTAAGGCCCTCCGGCACCGTGCGGCTCTTGCACTCCACCACCACCAGCGGGATACCGTTGACGAACAGCACCAGATCCGGGATCACGTGGCCCTTGGCCGAGTCGTGGCCGGGCGGGCACTTCACCTTGAACTGGTTGACCACGGTGAAGACGTTGTTGGTCGGCTCGTCCCAGTCGATGTAGCGCAGTATCTGGCCGCGGCCGCCGTCCCAGCCCTCGATCCCCTCGACGGGCAGGCCATTCACCAGCAACTCAGTGGCCTGCTTGTTGGCCTCCAGTACCTTGCTGGCCGGCAGCCGGGTGATGGCCGCCACCGCCTGGTCGAGACGCGCCTCGTCGAGCCAGGGCTCTCCGTCTCGCAGGTTGATCTTGCGCAGTCGCTCCCGGAGCAGCGGCTCCATGACCACCTGGGCGAAGCTCTCGCGGTGGGTCACGGCGGGATCGTCCACCGAGCCGGCCAGGTACTCCCAGCCCTGATCGACCAGCTGGTCGATGAAGGGTTTCTCGACATCCGTGTACTCGGGACCTGCCATGCTGTGGCTCCCTATGTGAATTCACTTCCCTGAGCATACCAGTCCATGGGCCAGCAGCTCGTTTCGGATATTGCGACTTTTGTTTATTTCGAATAGCCTGGCAGGTGACGATAGAACACGGGACGGCAGCCAGCAGTAACGGGCTGCGTGGAGGTCATGCCATGAACACCGCCACCCAAGATACAGTGTCCGACAACCTCGAGCTCACCCGCCTGGCCAGGGCCAGCGCCACCGAGCTTAGCCAGCTGCTCCGCGAGCGGCCCGAGAGCGACCGGGCGCATATCAAGCTGGATGGAGCAGACCTGGTGCTGCCCCGTCAGGCGCTGGTGATGCTGCGTGACCTGCTGACCGAGATGGCCCAGGGCAATGCCGTGACCATCCTTCCCACCCATGCCGAGGTGACGACCCAGGAAGCCGCCAACATGCTCAATGTCTCGCGGCCCCACCTGGTCAAGCTATTGGAAGAGGGCGAGATTCCCTTTACCCGGGTGGGCACGCATCGCCGGATTCGTCTGCAGGACCTACTGGCCTACAAGCGCCAGCAGGAGGAGGCCTCCGAGGCCGCTCTACAGGAGCTGGCTGACCAGGCTCAGGACCTGGATATGGGCTACTGATGCACTTCGTGGTCGTCTACGACGCCTGAGTAATTGTCGCTCTATAGCCCACGCGTGAACTGTTACGTATCCGTATTCCCATGGTCACTTGATTTTAGCGACAATGCCCCCAAAGAGATCTGTGGCAATGTCGCCGGGTTTCCACGAGCAGGTGAAGCAGATGGGCATGAAAGACGGTATTCAACAGTGGGTTAACACAGCGTTGGACGTTAAAGACGAACTCGCATCAGAGATGATCGATGCTGGCGTTGATCCAAAGGAGGCACTAAAAGCTTCTACGGTTGTAACGAAAAGCGGTGTGGCCGATAAGCTGGATCGTCATTTCCGCGACAAAAATGCTGCTGAGATTACCCACACTATCAGCAACCACTCAGAAACCAACCCACTTCAGTAAGCTCGCCTGGTAAACCAAGGCGCCGGACGTAATATGCTCCGGCGCTTTAGGTATTGGTGTGCCTTGCCACCAGGGGGCTCTATGCGCACTGAACCGAGCAAATCCATGACAAATGGACGAGCAACCTCCTCAAGAAGCGACCGGAACTGGCCGAGGCCCTACCAAGTACCATCGAGCTGATGAACCAGGCGGTGCCTGACGCACTGGTCACCGGTCATGAGCCTCTCATCGGCAGCCTGAGCCTTCCCGATCCGGATGACTGCCATGCGCTGGCCACATCAGAATTGCTGTACCAGTGGAAGATGCCGCTATCTTTCGGCGGCTAGTGCCGAGGGATAGATAGCTTCGCCGGTCAGTCGTTCTAGCGCCAGCGCGATCAGGCGATCAGAGAACAGCCGGAGCTTGCGCTGGCCAGCGACATCATCGGGCCAGTGTTTCAAGCCTTCCTTGATGGCCTCGACGGTCGGTTGGACGTGCTCCTGGCTGATAAGCCAGTCCAGGGTGGCCAGTGCTTCCATGCCCAGCGGCGACTGGAAGCCGTCTATCAGCGCGTCCACTTCTTCCAGCGCCTGGGCATAGGGCATGGCCTCGGCGCTGCGCAGGTAAGTGCCGAGGCGATCACGGCGCGCCTCATCGAACCATACGACT
The DNA here is from genome assembly GCA_051749645.1 of Pseudomonadota bacterium. GTDB lineage: Bacteria > Pseudomonadota > Gammaproteobacteria > Pseudomonadales > Halomonadaceae > Halomonas. The sequence continues at coordinate 176,841 of JBNJIT010000006.1, read as the reverse complement.
TCCTCTGGTGTGGCATCGTTGATGCGCTTCTCGCTGTGGAGGTAGCTGCCGTCCAGGCCGTTGAGCAGGTGCCTCAGCCGGTCGGAGTAGGGGCCGTAGCGATGGGGCTGGAACTCGAGCTTGAGGGGGTTATCGATGCCATGGGCGACGATCCGCCGCTCCATCAGCCAGGCGAGCTTCTGCACCTCCAGCAGTGAGCACTCGATCCCCAATACCCAGTAGCGACGCACCAGCTCGGCAATCAGCGCGCGCGCGGGTGTCAGCTTCTCGACGCCCGAGCGTTTGGCGACATTCTGGTACTCGGGGGTAGGCTCGAAGATCAGCACTCGCACTTCGTCCAGTTCGCCAAGTGTGGCTTCGATGCGTGGCCGGACCTGGTCCCAGGCCAAGCCGCCGTTGCCGCAGCCCAACGGTGGCAGAGCGATGGAGCGAATGCCTCGCTCGCGGATCACCCGCGTAAGATCCTCCAGGCCGGCGGCGATCCACTCCATACGTGTCCTGGCACGCCAGTGCTGCTTGGTCGGGAAGTTGATAATCCAGCGCGGCCCCAGCAAGCGATCCCGCTCGGTGACGAACATGCGACCGGTGACCACCTCCTGGCGCTTGCAGGCCTCCGCGTAGGCCGAGAAGTTCTCGGGGAAGGCCTCCTTGAACATCAGGGCGATCCCCTTGCCCATCACGCCGACGGTGTTGACGGTGTTGACCAGTGCCTCGACATCGGCTTCGAGGAGGTTGCCACGGGTGTACTCGATCATGGGAAGAACCAGTTGGGTCGTTTAACCACCTTCAGCGGAAGCTGGTGTGCCGCCACCTGCGCCTCGACGGCCGCTCTTACCGCATCAGTATACGTGCCGATGCCCAGCAGTGCCGAGATCGGTAGATGGTGGTGAACCAGGGCCTCGGCCTGGTAGCGGTCTGTCTTGTCGGGATTCTCGGGGTCGCGCTTGAAGTCCTTGGCCTGCAGCAGCGCCCAGGGCACGAACTCCGCCAGATCTTCCATCCGACTGCTGAACTCGGCATTGGCAAGGTAGGCATGCCGGTCGCTGAACAGGAAGGGGACGCCAAGCTGCTGCAGGTGGTGAAGCGAACTCACCAGCACGACGATCTCATCACGGCGTTGCTGTTTGACACCGTGGCCGGTGACGATGTTGTACAGCATCATTGAGGAAGGCGTGAAGTAGAAAGGAACGTAATCACTCAGCGCTCCCCCAGGCGGAATCGGCACCGTCCGTGCCGTCCGCTTCTCTATCAGCTCCTGCTTGCCGATGGTGATGAAGCCGGGGTCCTGATCCGCAGCCGAGCGGCAGTAGAGCCCGCGCTCCAGCAGCCACGGCAGATTGTCGCGGTGCGTGATGCGAAAGACCAGCGCCTTGTCGGGGTTCAGGCTGCGTGACAGGTCAGTGGCCATGGTTCAACTCGGTTTTAGAACAAGACTATATGAAGTCAACATGAAGTATCATAACCTTATAGGTGATCGCGCAGCCGTTCAGGCGCCCAGACTCTCAGCGCCAGCTCTTTAAGCAGTTGACGCCGCTGCAGCTGCTCTTCTTTGCCAAAAACTGCATAGGGCTCGAAATCAAGGTTCTCGCGCTTCTGGAACGCTTGAAACTGGGGGGCATGTTGGTACGTGGCTTTTGCCAGGCTGGCTGCATACAGGTTCTGCTTAGTATAGTGGATGACCTTTTCCTCAAAGGGCTTTGCCCCATAGCTGCGATTGACGTCTGCTGGAATTAGCACCAGCCCAGCGGCATTATCTCGCCAAGAGCGAAACTCCTCACTGTCATCGAACTGATCACGGTATCGGGAAAAATTATTCGCCCAGAGATGCTCAATGTCGTAAGGGTTGGGCAGGGTGCGGTCTACGTACTCGGCAAATCGATCAGAGCCACCGGATTCCACTTCAACATAGGCTGTCACCCTGGAAAGAAGATGGTAGATGTAGCGCTTGCTGAACTGGTTGAGACGAAGGTCCTCAATACCGTGACGATCGCGTGATGTACTCCCCTCGAAACTGAAGTCGTCCTCGTGAAGGCGCTTAATCAGCAACTCAACCAGCTCAGGTAGCGGGAGCTGACGAACCTCCTTGCAAAGCAGGTACATTGCATAGGAGCTGCTGGAGTAGCTGACGCGGGTGTAGTTGACGACCCGACGCATTAACCATATATCGAGATAACGAGCCGTAACTGCAATCTTGCGATCCACGACATCATCGCTGTCATTTTCGTGCAGCGGAGCCAGCAGAACCGTGTTCTGCCAAGTGAAAGCGTTGTGGGCGTTGTAGAACACTGGTTCAAGCCCAGGCAGATACTGCTCGCTGGCATCGAGAATGCGGCGATAGGCTCGGGAGTAGAATGGCAATCGGCCGTTGATAAAATGAAGATTTTCTTTCTGATTGCCTATGCCAATGGTTGCCCGCTTGTCCCTGGCCCAGCGATGGAAAGCAGTGCCGACCAGCTCCCAGTCTCGGTTCGTCGAGTCAGCACGCCTCTCACGGATGGAGTCGGCATATTGAGCGCGGAACCAGGCTTTGAAAAAAGTTGCGTCGCGGTCAGCTTCATGCTCACCACCCCAAGAGGTAAGTGCTAACATTTCCCGCTTCCAGAGCTGGTTGGCTGCACGTCGATGCTCGCGTTCGTCAATCGGCGCCAGAAGATACGCTTTGAGCATATCGACGGGACTCAGCGGCTTACCGCGGTCATTCATGGTTTCGAAGATCGTTCGGGCAGAAGCGTCACTGTCCGTAGCGATCTCGATGAGGCCCACTCGATTCATCAGCCAATAGCAGAAATGGGGTAGTGCTTCTCCAAGATCTGAGGCCAGATCGATCTCAGCAATATCCTGAAAGCGCTCGTACATAGTCTGGATGGACTCATCCTTGCCATCCGGATTAAATTCATTGCCGTAGAATAGGGCTTCGACTACAGATAGTCTCTCAGGAATATCAAGGTTGAATGCCGGTTTTCCGTAGTTGTCGGAATAGATCATGCCCTGAAGGTTGCTAGCCATCCAGGGAGCTTTATCCAGTGCAACTCGATAGAGGTAGATCAAAAGGAGTGTCAGCGAGGTTATTCGCTGCTGGCCATCTACCAGGTAGCTGGTATTGTTGCGGTTGCTGACGATGATCGAGCCGAGAAAATAGTCATCGTACTGGCTGACAGCAGAAGGCTCGTCACTCTCCCGGTAGCTGCTGAAAAACTTTTCACGCAGGTCGCTGATCAGCTCTTCAATGTTCTTCCGGCCCCATTTGTATTCGCGCTGATACTCATCAATGGAGAAAGAGTTCTTGTCCAGCAAGACTTTGATGGTGCGATAGTTTGGAACGATGGTGCTCATGGCATGACCCCTGTCTGCTATGAACCCCCGGTCTATGCCGGGGTGGTGTTGTGGGCATTATCGAGAAGCGGGGTGACGCGGACGCGACCGGTAAGGAGGTCGTCCATTAGGGCCTCCTTAATCTGCTGGAGCACTCTGAGCTCCTGAGATCTTGTGCCCAACGTATCAGATAAGGCGTTCAATCGGTTACAAATTCTTATTTGTTCTCCTTGTGAAGGCCAGGAAAAAAACAATTGTCCAATTATCTCGCTATTAGCGACGTCACGCCCACCGGAGTTAACTTTCCTTTTGATTTGATTTTTGATGAAGAATGAGCCTAGTTGGGCTTGCAGGAAATCAGGGTTAACAGCCTTTCTATCAAGGCGTATTCTCATTAGGTTGGATGACATTATCCATCCGTCTTCATTTTCTGTAATAACTACCGATCGCCCAACATCAGCAACTCGGGAAAAAACTACATCGCCGCAGCTTAGCTGAAAATCGATAAGTCGTTGAGCGTCGCGGTTGTCAACATATAAAAGCTCTTCTTTTATGAAGTGACCCTGGCCCAAGGAGCCTATCGTTATGACTGGGTGGCCCTGCTTTTTCCAATGCTCCCCTTTTAACGAGGAACCGAATGGGCCAGTTCGAAGGTATGGGGTGCCACTTTCACCTTTGCTCTTAAGCGAATCAACTTCCCACTCCATCGGAATCAACCCCAGCGGCGACTCCTTATAGAGCTCCGGCGCCTGCTCCGGGTTGGGGCGGAGCCGGCCGTTCTCGTCGATGCCGCGGGTCAGCAGGTCGTGGAGCAGGCCCTCCTTGACCTTCACAAGCTTGGCGATCAGCGCCTCGGTCTTCTGGATCTGGGTGTCGAGGGTGTCGAGGATGTGGGCGATTACGCCCTGCTCATTCTCAGGGGCGATGTGGGCTTTTATTGCCAGGAAATCGGACGACCGTATCCCTTTAACTGTCGAGCCAACTGATAGGCTTTCAGCCTTTCCCTGCAGGCTTGAAAGCAAGCGAAGAAGATACCGGGGGTTGACCCCTTTTCTTGGGTAGAGAGCCCGAATATCCTGATTAATTGCCGTAGGTGCTGCGCTAACAGAGCACCTCCCAACAGCCATTCTGGTGCAGACCATAGGAGTGCCGGGGGGGATGAGGCTGCTAGTGCTGGACCTCAACCCCAAGCTCGTAATGGTTTCTTCGGTAGCCTGCAACTCTATCTGATTATCCTGGAAGTCTTTGACGGATGCCCAAGGAATATCCCCATGCCAGAAAGCCGGATGATTGCGAGGTGGAGTGCCGCCGCCCTGCTGTTTTTCAACAAGCGAGCCGAGCGCTAAACGTTCAAACATACCCCAGCCCCTCCAGATACTGCTGAAGCTCCCTGGCGGCGGCATCGCGCTCGCTCTCGATGTCGGTAAGCGTTACCCGGTACTTGTCCCACCAGGTCTCAAAGGCGGCGATCACTTGCTGGCGCTGCTGGCGGATATAGCGCTCGAGGATGCCCTTGAGGTCGTTGTGCAGGATGGTGCCGACCAGCTCGGCGGCGGCGGGCTCGTCCAGGGCGTCCACGGCGGCGTTGAGGTGCTCCTCGAAGCTGGCGACCTTGGCCTTGTGCTGCTTGCGCACCTGGGTGCGCTCGCTCTTCCAGGCCTTGATCTCCGCCGGCGTGGGGGCGTCGTCGTCCTCGGCGGATTCGGCCTCGTCGCCGTCGTCGCCCTCGGGCTTGGCCTCGGCGGCCTTGATCCGGGCGTCCAGCTCCGCCTTGCGGGCGGCGAGTTCTTCCAGCTCGGCGACGTACTCCTTGAGCAGGAAGTGGACCAGGCGGTGGTCCAGCGGGTTGGCCTTGCTCTGCTCGTCCTCCAGCAGGCTCACGATGCTGGTGCGCCAGGCGTCCACCACGCCCAGGCAGCCGCGGGCCTGCAGGGTGCGGAACTCGTTCTTGTTGTCGAACCAGAAGCCGGCAATGATGCCGCGCACCGCGAAGCGGTCGAGCATGGCGGTGGGCTCAAAGGCGGCGGTGAAGCTGCCCAGCAACTCGTCGCGCAGCCGGGTGAGGCGCCCGCCGTTGCCGGTCAGGCCGGTGATGCTGGCGCCGTGCTCGGCCCACCAGGCCTCGAAGGCGGCCATCACGCTGGCCTCCTTCTGCTGCAGGCCGGTATCACCCTCGATGGCGGGCTTGAGGTCGCGCTTCTCGCTCAGAGGCTCGGCGAAGTCCACATAGTCGGGATCGTTCGCCCTGTGGATAAAGAGCGCCATGGGGTCGAGGCCCTGGGCCTCGAACAGCGGTCGCCTGGCGTCGATCTCGGCCACCGGCACGCCCCCCTTGAGGTGGGCGCGCACGTCCTGGGGCTCCGGCGGCGGGGTGTTGTCGGCGTAGCGGCGGATGTTGAGGTTGTAGTCGTTGTCGCGCAGCTCCGCGAGGGGCACCACCCGGGCGAAGCCGGGCACGTCCTCGAAGGCGTCATAGGTGCTGGCGATCTTCTCGATGTGCTCGGGCAGCAGGTGGTTCTGGGCGCGGCCCTCAAAGAACTCGCGGTCGGCGTTGATAAACAGCACCTTGCCCTGGCGCTCCTCGGGCTTGGCCCCCTTGGCGCGCAGCACCAGGATGCTCGCCGGGATACCGGTGCCGTAGAAGAGGTTGGGCGCCAGGCCGATCACCGCCTCCACCAGGTCGTCCTCGAGCAGGCCGGCGCGGATGCGCTTCTCGTCGCCGCCGCGGAACAGCACGCCGTGGGGCATGACAGTGGCCAGGCGGCCGTCGGACTTGAGGCAGGCGACCATGTGCTGCAGGAACATCAGGTCGGCCTTCTTGGCGCCTTCCGGCACGCTGCCGTAGTGGAAGCGCTCGGGGAACTGCTGGCTCGGCGTGTAGCTGATGGAGAAGGGCGGATTGGTGAGGATGCGGTCGAAGCGCATCAGCTCACCATTGGCTTTGATATGCTGCGGGTCGGTGAGGGTGTCGTCGTTGCGCAGGTCGGCGCTGCTGATGCCGTGCAGCAGCATATTCATCTTGGCGATGGCCCACACCGAGCCGGAGGCCTCTTGGCCGTAAAGCGACAGCTGGCGTGGGTCTCCGCCCTGTTCCTCCAGATATTCCTTGGCATGAATCAGCATGCCGCCGGAGCCCATGCAGGGGTCATATACGCGGTGACCTTCCTGTGGGTTCATCAGGCGGACCATCATGCGGACCACCGGGCGCGGGGTGTAGAACTCGCCACCCTTCTTGCCGGCGGAGTCGGCGAAGTCGCGGATCAGGTACTCGTAGGCGGCGCCGAGCAGGTCGGGGAACTCGAAGTCCTCGTTGCGCAGGCGGTACTCGCTGAAGTGAACGATCAGATCCCGGAGCTTCTTGTCCGGTAGTGTGGTGGAGCCCACCTTGCGGGTGAAGTCGATATGCTCCAGCACCCCGGCGAGGCTGGGGTTGTGCTCCTCCAGGCCGGCCAGTGCCTTGTTCAGGGCATTGCCCACGCCCTGGTGGGCCTCCTTCAGCAGGTAGCCCCAGCGCGCCTGCTTCGGCACGTAGAAGGTGGCCTTGTACCAGCTCGGCATCTCGATCACCTGGGCGATGTCGATCTCGCTCTTGCCGGCCTGGGCGAGCTGCGCCCGCACCTCCTCCTGGCGCTGCTCGAAGACATCCGAGCAGCGCTTCAGGAAGAGCATGCCGAAGATGTACTCCTTGAACTCCGAGGCGTCCATGCGCCCACGCAGGATGTCGGCCGCCTTGAACAGGTGCCGCTCCAGCTGGTTGAGGGTGAGGATCATGTACTGCGGTTCCCTGGGTTCGATGAACCGACCGCTTCAGGCGGCCGTGGTGATTGGTGCTTATCTCACCAGACCCGGGCCAGGAAGGCCATGCCCGATTGATGGCAACTAGCGGCGGAGCCTGAATCCATGCCGCTCCATGCAGTAGTTAAGCAGCTGATGCTTTTCTGCCTGGGTCTTGTCCGACATGCCAATTTCATAGCGGCACTCGGCATAGACGGTACGAGTCTCTTCGGCGCTGACTCCTTCCTTTTGCCAGGAGGGTGGTTTGGGGGTAGCGCAAGCCGAAACGAGCAAGGCAACTGCGACCAGCAGGGTTGAACGCATCAATGATGAGGGCATGAGTCTTCCATGAGCTTGTGGTGTGATCTGTTCGGCTTTGTAACCCTACGCAAACAGGGGTTGTTGAGGCAATAAAGGGCAAATTACCTTGTCTTGCGGCCCCGGTCTAGTTGGCCCCAACGCTCGCTCTTTTGGCCGGCTCCGGGCCGCTCGAAGGAGGAGTTCCCAATGGACGGGGTCCTGGTGATCCGAGAGCCTGGCGCCCTGGCTCGATCCCGACCTGACGGATCGCGAGACGATCCGCCAAGTGGTGCATCATCTGGATGCCGCGCTGATCACGCATTGGCCGGTGAGCCGGCGGGTCAACAAGCCCATCGAGGATGGCGCCGACTTGGTCGAGCCGATCAACGGGCCATAATCCGCGGCAGTTCCTCCCAGCGAGTTGTCCATCGTGGCGAACGGCTGGCACAGCGCAGGTGCCAGGCCGCGTTGGGGCTGGGCATGCCCAGCTTGATGGAACCCCTGCCCATCTGGCGGTTGAGGGCATCCAGGGTGGCCATCAGCCGCTCGCCACGCGCCCGGTCCGCTTCGCTCTGCGACGTATTGAGCAGTGACATCTGCTGGCGGTTGGCGTCGATCAGGTCGATCAGCATCACGCCGGCCTTCATAAACCGATAGTGCGGGCGATAGATGGCAGCGAAGGCTTGGGCGACGGCGTGCAGGATCTCCCGGCTGTCGTCGGTCGGCTCGGGCAGCTCGACCACGGCGCTAGGCGAATACTGGGGCTGATCCGGACGGTGGGGGTTGGTCTTGAGGAAGACATAGATGGCCCTGGCCAGGCTGTCCTGGGTGCGTAGCTTCTCGGCGCTGCGTTGCCCGAACTGGCGAAGGGCCTCGTGGATCTCGCCACGATCAGCGGTCAGCTTGCCGAAGGAGCGAGAGGTCATGATCCGCTGGCGGGGTGCGTCGCTGTCGTTCATCTCGATGCAGGGGATGCCGCGCAGCTCCAGCGCGGTCCGTTCCAGGGTGACCGAGAAACGCCGACGGATCGCCTTGGGCTCGGCCTGGGCCAGGTCCCACGCCGAGCGAATCCCCATCAGGGCCAGGTGCTCCACCAGCCGGTGGCCCACCCCCCAGACATCGCCCAACTCGGTGCGCTGCAGCAGTCCGGCGGTCTCGGGGCTGCCGGGTGGCAAGACACAGACACCTCGGTAGCCCGGCATCTTCTTGGCCGCCCGGTTGGCCAGCTTGGCCAGGGTCCGGGTCGGCGCCACGCCGATGCTGACCGGGATGCCGGTGAACTGGAGGACCTTGCGATGCAGGTCCCGACAGTGGGCGAGCAACTGGTCGTGCGCGAAGCCGTCGAAGCGTACGAACATTTCGTCGATGGAATAGGGTTCTACCCCGGCGGAGAATTCCTCCAGCACCGCCTGCACCCGGGCCGACATGTCGCCATACAGCTCGTAGTTGGAGGACAGCAGGCGGATCTGACCGCCTTGCAACAGCGGCCGCAGCTCGAAGGCCGGGGTCCCCATCGCTACGCCCAGCGCCTTGAGCTCGTTGGAGCGGGCGATCACGCAGCCGTCGTTGTTCGACAGCACCCCGACCGGCAAGCCCTCGAGCCGGGGCTGGAAAACCCGCTCGCAGCTGACGTAGAAATTATTACAATCGATCAGGCCGATCATGGCTATACCGGGTACTCGTGGATGACCGAGCGCACCACACCCCAGACCTGGCAGTCGAGATCCTCGACCAGGATCGGCGGGTACTCGGGGTTGGCCGAGCAGAGGTGGGGGCGCTTGCCGATCAGCTGGTAGCGCTTCACGGTGATCTCGCCCTCGACCAGGGCCACCAGGATATGCCCGGGCCGCGGCTCGATGGAGCGGTCGATCAGCACCAGGTCGCCGTCGTGGATGCCCAGCGTCTCCATGCTGTCGCCGGTGACGGTCATGAAGAAGCTCGCCGAGGGCCGTTTCACCAGGCGCTCGTTGAGGTCCAGGGTGCTGCCCTCGTAGTCCTGGGCCGGGCTGGGAAAGCCCGACAGGCCGGCGCGCATCAGTGCCAGCGGGTGGGGCAGCGCCAAGGCGGGCGGCGTCGGATGGGCGGGGATCAGGTCATCGAGCGTCATCGGTTCCCTCTGTCGTATAACTGGACGTATATACAGTATCAACGGAACGCGACGCGATGAGAAGTCATGATTGAGAGCGATGCCCGGCAGCTCTTGGTAATCAGCGGATCATGGCAGCACCGCCTGCACCTTCGACAGGTAGAACGGCATCCCTAGCATCCCCATGGTGGCTTTGACTGCCCTGCGGCGCTCAACCAGACTGCCTCGGTGGCAAGATCATCAACGGTGGCCATCATGACGACCTCTGATTCCCAGCCTCCTCACGCATCCACCCTCGATTCCGAGTCATCTCAGTTGACACACGCCGAGATCGCGTCTCTGCGCGAGGAGACTCGGCAGGCCGAGCGCCAGGGGGAGGAGTACCTGGCCAAGAGCCCAAAGGCGAAGAAGCGTCGGGCCAAGTTCAGGAAGTGACGCTTCGCGAGCCCATCGAAGGCTAACGGCGGACTCAGGCTTTGGGAGGATGGTCTATGACCGAGCGGAGCCCACTGTATCGTGCCGGCAATGTGTTAATGGGGGTCAGGTGGCCGCGCCGCGACGAGGGTGTGGACGTCGGGTCATACCCGACTGGCTCGACCTACACTATCCCGACTGCCTCCCCTGAGTGCCACAAGGCGCCGACGCCGATCAACGCGCCGACAGGCAAGGCGCGGCCAATAGGTAGCCGACCCTGACCCCGCTGCGATGACAGGTTGCCCTTCTGGGGACAGCGGGATGGACTGTCAACTAATGTCAACTCTGTAAACACCTGATGCGACCTGCGGTGATCCGCGAGTTCTTTACGCATGGAACCTGAGTGGAACCTAGAAAGCCGAGAAGGAAAAACGGCCACTGCCTCGTTGGGCTAAGTGGCCGTTTTTGCTGGAATCTTTGGTCGGAGTAGCAGGATTCGAACCTACGACCTCTGCCTCCCGAAGGCAGCGCTCTACCAAGCTGAGCTATACTCCGTTGTCGCGTCGTGAAGGCCGTTGCCGTAAACGCGTTGCGTACTATACCTGAATCGAGTCTTGGTGCAAGCCCCGCGGTCAGGTCTGGCGATCCACGGCCAGGCGCGCCAGGTCGGCCATGCTGTCACGGTAGCGGCTGGCCGGCAGGGCGTCGAGCTGGGCCAGGGCGCGGTCGGCCATTTCGATGGCACGGCTCCGGGTGTAGTCCAGGGACCCCGTGTCGCGGACGATGTCGAGTACGGCCTCTAGGTGGTCGAGACCGCCCTTGCGGATGGCGCGGCGCACCAGCTCGGCCTGCTCCGGAGTGCCGACTGCCATGGCCTGGATCAGCGGCAGGGTGGGCTTGCCCTCGGCCAGATCGTCGCCGACGTTCTTGCCCATGGCTTCGGCGTTGCCTTGATAGTCGAGCAGGTCGTCGACGAGTTGGAAGGCCAGCCCCAGGTAGCGTCCATAGTGCTGCAGGGCGGCCTCTTGTTCGGGCGTGGCATCGGCGAGGATGGCGCCGCTGTGCGAGGCCGCCTCGAAAAGCATGGCCGTCTTGCCCTGGATTGTCTCGAAGTAAGCGGCCTCGTCGATATCGGGGTTGCCGACGTTGGTGAGCTGCAGCACCTCGCCCTCGGCGATGACGCAGGTGGCGCTGGAGAGTACCTCCATGATTCTCATCGAGCCCACTTCTACCATCATCTGGAAGGAGCGCGAATAGAGGAAGTCGCCCACCAGTACCGACGGGGCGTTGCCCCAGGCATCGTTGGCGGTGGCCTTGCCGCGGCGCAGATGCGAATCGTCCACCACGTCGTCGTGCAGCAGGGTCGAGGTGTGCATGAATTCGACCAGCGTGGCCAGCGTCACGTGTCGGTTGCCGTCATAGTCCAGTGCACGGGCGGCGAGCAGCACCAACAGCGGGCGCAGCCGTTTTCCGCCGCTGGCGACGATGTATTGCCCGATGGTTTCCACCAGCGGCACGCGGGAGGTCAGCTGCGCCATGATCGTGCGGTTGACCGCCGCGAAGTCATCGGCAACCGCGGCGTGCAGCGGCGAGGCAGCGGGTGGTGAAGCGGTTGTGGTCGAGGCGTTGGCAGGCATGGCGCGGTTTCATCGAGCGGGTGGGGCCGGCGCATGGCGCTGGACGCCGTTGGCCTTGGGATGCCGGCCATGCTATGGGGCCCCCGCAGGGGCGTCAAGCGCCACGCGCGGCACGGGCGCGCTGGCAGTTGTGCCCGGCGGCACACGTCGTTATAATTCGCGACCCACTCATCACGCTCCCTGTCAGATGGCTGCCGTAAGGGGCGCCACTCGAAGCAGGCCGATGAAGAGCCCACTCCCGATGAGTTCTGGAGAGAGAAGCATGTACGCAGTTATCAAGAGCGGCGGCAAGCAGTACCGCGTTCAGGAAGGCCAGACCCTCAAGCTCGAGAAGATCGAGGTGCCGACCGGCGAAAGCATCGATTTCGACGAGGTCCTGCTGGTGGGTAGCGAAGACGACGTCAAGGTCGGCGCGCCGCTGGTCGAGGGTGCCAAGGTTTCCGCTGAGGTCGTTTCCCATGGCCGCGGCGAGAAGGTGCGCATCATCAAGTTCCGTCGCCGCAAGCACCACATGAAGCGTCAGGGCCACCGTCAGTGGTTCACTGAAGTCAAGATCACCGGGATTTCCGCCTAAGCGGTCCTTTCCCCCTGAACCAGCGAGGTATTTGCAATGGCTCACAAGAAGGCAGCGGGTTCCACCCGTAACGGTCGCGATAGCGAGTCCAAACGCCTTGGCGTCAAGCTGTTCGGTGGCCAGACCGTGACCGCCGGCAACATCATCGTGCGCCAGCGTGGCACCAAGTTCCACGCCGGCTCCGGCGTCGGCCTCGGCCGCGACCACACGCTGTTCGCCTTGAGCGATGGCGTGGTCAAGTTCGAGACCAAGGGTCCGAAGAATCGCAAGTTCGTCAGCGTCGTCTCTGCCTGAGAGCGCCGGACCTTGCAGTGAGAAGGCCCCGCTCCGGCGGGGCCTTCTTGTATCATGACGGCAGAAGCCGTCAGGAGAGTGAAGCGATGCAGTTCGTCGATGAGGCCTCGATCATCGTTGCCGCCGGCAAGGGCGGCAACGGCTGCCTGAGTTTCCGCCGCGAGAAGTACGTCCCCAAGGGAGGGCCCGACGGTGGCGACGGCGGCCATGGCGGCAGCGTCTACCTGGTGGGCGACGACTCGCTCAACACGCTGATCGATTTCAAGTACCAGCGTTTCTACGCCGCCGAGAACGGCCGCCCTGGCCAGGGGCGGCAGATGAGCGGCCGCGCCGGCAGCGACCTGGCGGTCAAGGTGCCGGTGGGTACCACGGTGATCGACGAAGATACCCTGGAGGTGATTGCCGACGTCACCGAGATCGGCCAGCAGGTGCTGGTAGCCCAGGGTGGCCGTCGAGGACTGGGCAACATCCATTTCAAGTCGTCGACCAACCGTGCACCGCGCAGAACCACGCCGGGAACGGAGGGGGAGCGGCGCAACCTGCGCCTGGAGATGAAAGTGATGGCCGACGTGGGGTTGCTGGGCCTGCCCAACGCCGGCAAGTCGACGCTGATCCGTGCCGTCTCCGCGGCCAAGCCCAAGGTCGCCGACTATCCTTTCACGACGCTGGTGCCCAACCTGGGCGTCGTCAAGCTGGGCATGCACGAGCACTTCGTCATGGCCGACGTGCCGGGGTTGATCGAAGGCGCCTCCGACGGCGCCGGTCTGGGGCTGCGCTTCCTCAAGCACCTGACGCGCACGCGATTGCTGTTCCACGTGGTGGACGTGGCGCCCTTCGACGAGTCGGATCCCGTGGCGGCCGCCGAGGCGATAGCCCACGAGCTGGGGGCGTTCTCGCCGACCCTGGCCGAGTTGCCGCGCTGGCTGGTGCTCAACAAGCTCGACCTGCTGCCCGAAGACGAGCGTGACGCGACGGCCGAGGCAATCATCGCCCGCCTGGGGTGGCAGGGGCCGGTGTTCCGTATCTCGGCCATATCCAACGAGGGTACCGATGCCCTGGTTCAGGCTGCCTATCGCTGGCTGACCGAGCAGCGGCGTCTGGAGAACGAGGACGAAGAGGCCGCCGCCCAGGCCCGTGACATGCGTGCGCGCATGGAGGCCGAAGCCGTGGCCCGCGCTGAGGCGAGGCTGGGCCGCAAGCGCAAGCGGAGCGCTGATGACGACGACGATTTCGATGACGACGACTACGACGTCGAGGTCGAATATGTGGAGTAGGAGCGCGTGAGATGACGCTCGAAGATCAGCGAGGGGAGCGTGCCACCTTGCGTAGCGCCCGCCGGGTGGTAGTGAAGATCGGCAGTGCGTTGTTGACCAACGACGGCCGCGGCCTCGACGAGGCGGCCATCGGCGGCTGGGTGGACCAGATCGCTGCGCTGCATCGCCGTGGCATCGAGGTGGTGCTGGTTTCCTCCGGCGCCGTGGCGGCGGGGATGGTGCGGCTGGGCTGGCAGGCGCGACCCTCGGCGGTCTACCAGCTGCAAGCCGCCGCCGCGGTGGGGCAGAACGGCCTGACTCAGTGCTACGAGCACCATTTCGCGCGTCACGACCTGCTTACCGCGCAGGTGCTTCTGACCCACGACGACCTCTCCAACCGCAAGCGCTATCTTAATGCCCGTTCCGCCCTGCGTACCCTGGTCGACCTGCGGGTGGTGCCGGTGGTCAACGAGAACGACACCGTGGTCACCGACGAGATCCGCTTCGGCGACAACGATACTCTGGGTGCGCTGGTCGCCAACCTGCTGGAGGCCGATGCGCTGGTCATCCTCACCGACCAGGAAGGCCTCTTCGACGCCGACCCGCGCCACCACTCCGCGGCGCGACTGATCCATGAAGGGCGGGCCGATGACCCCTCCTTCGTGGCGATGGCCGGAGGCAGCGGCACTCTAGGGCGTGGCGGCATGGCCACCAAGGTGCGTGCAGCTCGGCTGGCCGCGCGTTCCGGTGCCTGCACGGCGATCGCCAGTGGTCGTCAGCCCGAAGTGCTCACGCGGCTGGTCGAGGGCGAGCGGCTGGGCACGCTGCTCAGCCCCGATCAAGCGCCCATGGCGGCGCGCAAGCGCTGGCTGGCTGGCCAGCTACAGGTGCGTGGCAGCCTGACCCTGGATGCCGGGGCGGTGAAGGTGCTGCGCGATCGTGGCTCGAGTCTGCTGCCGGTGGGTGTCAAAGCGGTGTCGGGCAGCTTCGTGCGAGGCGACATGGTGCTATGCATCGACGAACACGGCGAGCGCGTGGCCAAGGGGTTGGTCAACTACGGTGCCGACGACGCTCGCCAGATACAGGGGCAACCCAGCCATCGGATCGAGGCGATCCTTGGGTTCATGGAGGCGCCGGAGCTGATACACCGCGACAACCTCGTGGTCGTGTGATGGGCGCGGGGGGCGTCGGGTGCTGGCATGACGCATCGAGGCTATGATAGGATGCGCCATCCTCTCAGACACGGCCCGTAAGCGATCGCTTCTCAGCAAGCGGTCGGCCAGATGGCCAAGCCGACGGGGATCTTTTTCTTTTCCTGTCGGATCAATCGGTTAAATACGTGTCGCCCGGTGTCGGCGGCAGCAACTTTCTCCAAGGAGACAGTCAGTGGCAAACAGCAAGCAAGCCCGCAAGCGGGCCCGTCAGGCCGAGGGCCGTCGTGTCCTGAAGGCGAGCCAGCGCAGCATGGTTCGTACCTACGTCAAGAACGTCATCAAGGCCATCAACGGCGGCGACCACGCCCAGGCCATGGACGCCTTCAAGCAGGCGCAGCCGATCATCGATCGCATTGCCGACAAGGACGTGCTGTCGAAGAAGAAGGCCGCTCGCCTCAAGAGCCGTCTCAACGCGCGCATCAAGGCGCTCGCGGCGTAAGGCCGGTGAGGCGCCAGAAAAAACCGGCTGCGGCCGGTTTTTTTGTGCCTGCCCGCAAGACATCCGCGTCGACCGAGGAAGATCGTGACGGATCGCCAGCCACCCGGTTCACCGCCGGACTCCGAGACACCGCCCGTGACCGATGACGAGCGCGCCGTGGCCCCCAAAAGCGGGGGGCTGATGCGCTCGGGCCTGGTGGTCAGTGCCATGACCATGCTTTCGCGTGTCATGGGGCTGGTGCGCGACGTGGTCATCGCCGCGCTGCTCGGGGCTGGCAATGGCGCGGATGCCTTCTTCGTAGCCTTCAAGATCCCCAACTTCCTGCGTCGCCTGTTTGCTGAGGGGGCCTTCAACCAGGCCTTCGTGCCGGTACTCTCCGAGGTGGCTACCCGTGGCAGCAAGCGCGAGGTGCGCGAGCTGCTCGATGCGGTGGCTGGCAGCCTCGCGGCGGTGCTCGCCTTGATCACTGCCGTGGCCATGCTTGCCGCTCCCTGGCTGGTATGGCTCTTCGCCCCCGGCTTCGGTCGCGACCCGGCGAAGCTGGCGCTCACCGCCGACATGCTGCGCCTTACCTTCCCCTACCTGCTGCTGATCTCGCTCACCGCCTTTGCCGGCAGTACGCTCAACACCTGGAACCGCTTCGCGGTGCCGGCCTTCACCCCGGTGCTGCTCAACCTTGCGCTGATCGGTTCGGCGCTGCTGCTCACCCCGCTGTTCGCCGAGCCGGCCATGGCGCTGGCCTGGGGCGTGCTGATCGCCGGCCTCGCTCAACTGGCCTTCCAGGTGCCATTCCTGGCGCGCCTGGGTCTGTTGCCACGGCCCTGGCCCGACTTCGCCCACGCCGGAGTGCGACGCATCCTCAAGCTGATGGTGCCGGCGCTGTTCGGCGTCTCGGTATCGCAGATCAACCTGCTGCTCGATACCGTGCTCGCCTCTTTGCTGGCGGCGGGTAGCGTCTCCTGGCTCTATTATTCCGACCGCCTGGTCGAGCTGCCGCTGGGCGTATTCGGCATCGCCATCGGCACGGTGATCCTGCCGGCACTCTCCAAGCGCCATGCCGAGCAGTCCCGCGAGCACTTCAGCGCCATGCTTGACTGGGCGATTCGCAGCGTGCTGCTGCTGGGCCTGCCGGCGGCACTGGCGCTGGTGGTGCTCGCCGAGCCACTGCTGATCAGCCTGTTCCACTACGGCGCCATGACCGAACACGACATCACCATGGCGGCGATGAGCCTGCGTGCCTATGCCGTGGGTCTGGTTGCCTTCATGCTCATCAAAGTGCTGGCGCCGGGCTTCTTCGCCCGCCAGGACACCAAGACCCCGGTGAAAGTGGGCATCGTCGCCATGGTGGCCAACATGGTCTTCAACCTGATTCTCATCTGGCCGCTGGCCCATGCCGGCCTGGCGCTGGCCACCGCGCTCTCGGCGTTCATGAACGCCGGCATGCTGGGCTGGCTGCTGCGTCGCGAGGGCGTGTTGGTCTTCCAGCCTGGCTGGGGGCGCTACGGCGTGCAGCTGCTCGGCGGCTGCACGGTGATGGTGGCGGGATTGGCGTGGCTCGCGCCCGAGTGGCAGGCCTGGCTAGGCTGGTCGGTGTGGACGCGCGCAGCCTGGCTGGGGGCGTTGGTATTCGCCGGGGCGGGGCTCTATTTCGCCTGGCTGGCGGCGTTGGGTGTGCGCATCCGTCACTTCCGCTTGCAGGGGTAGCAGAGGTCGCTTGGCCCGGTGGCGCGGGGAACGTCTATGCTGGCTGAGGTAACGACTCCAGGGAGGGCACGGCAATGGTGGCGACATGCGAGCGGGGAGGGATCGACGGCGGCACCCTACGCCTGCTGATTATTCTGTTGGTGGGAGCGGTGCTGGTCGCCGTGCCTTGGCTGACGCACAATCGCCTGGTGGTCGGTGAGGAGCGGGTGGAGGCAGCCTGGGCAGACGTCGAGAGCAACCTGCAGCGCCGTGCCGACCTGGTGCCGAACCTAGTGCGCAGCGTCCAGGAGTACATGGCCTACGAGAGCGAGACCTTGGTGCGCTTGGTGCGCGAGCGTGCCGCGGCACTCAGCGAGGCGCTGGCGGCTACCGGCGGGCAGGACCCTGCCCGCCTGGCCGGGCTGGAGGCGGCGTTGGCCGAGGGGCTCGGGCGCCTGATGCACCGTGCCGGCGAGCATCCCGAGCTGCGCAGCGGCGACCAGTTCCTGCGTCTGCAGGCCCAGCTGGAAGGTAGCGAGAACCGCATCAACGTGGCGCGCATGCGCTACAACGCGGCGGTGCGCGAGTACAACGCCGACCTGCGCGGCTTCGTGGGGCGCTGGGTGGCCGAGCCGATGGGGCTTCAGCCCCGGGATTACTTCGAGGCGCGGCCCGGGGCGGCTGCGCCGGTTGAGCTGGCCTTCTGAGCATGAGCGGTCTTTTGTTCGGGCTCGGCCTGCTGGCTCTCGCCCTGCCTCTCGCGCGCTACGGCCAGCGCCGGCTCGGGTGGGCGGCGCCGGCTCTGGCCGGGCTGCTGCTGGTCGCGGGCGTGGCGCTGTGGTCGGAGGGCGTCGAGCGGGTGGACGACCGCGCCGGCCTGCTCGGCGAGGAGCAGCGCCGTCGCCTGTCGGAATACCATGCCCTGCTGGCCGACGACCACCGCATCGATTTCCGGGTGGTGATTGGCCACGAGCTGGGCGACCTGGAATATTTCGCCGTCGAGTACATGCGCCACCACGGGGTCGGGGGCGATGAGGGGCGCGGGCTGCTGCTGGTGCTGGACGCCTCGGCCGACCAGGTGCGCCTCGAGGTGGGGTTCGGCCTCGAGGGGCAGTTCGTCGATGCCTTCGTTGCCTACCTGGAGGCGCGCCAGATGACCGAATTCTTCGCCGTGGGGCGGGTCGCAGACGGCATCCTGGCCAGCACAGAACTGATCGTGAGCCAGGCCCAGCAGGCCGAGGGCGAGCTGGTGCCGGCCATCGCCGGCAGCGGTGGTGCCGGGGCGCGCCTGCCGGCGCGTCTGGACGCGGGAAGGGCGGCACCAAGCGACGCGCCAGTGGCGGCCGGGGAGGGCGTCTCGCCCCGCGAGGTGCTGGCTGCCTACCGGCGGGCCATGGCCGGCCGCAACGACAACCCGGCGCTTGAGATCTACAGCCGCGAGACGCGCACCCTGCTCGCCGACTGGGTGATGACACCGGCGCAGATGGACAACATGGCGCGCAGCCTGGCGGACTGTCCTGTGGAGCGTGTGCTGGCCGACGCCGAGGGGCGGCATGCCGTGCTGCTTGCTCCCCTCGCCGAGCGTCAGTGTCCGCCCTACTTCCTCGTTCGCGAGGCGGACGCCTGGCGCCTCGACCTGGCCACCATGATGGCCGCCGTGCGCTTTGGTCGTGGCAACCACTGGCGGCTGGAGATCGAGGCCGTTGGGCCCTATGGCTTCGGTTTCGCGGCAGTGACGCTGGATTCACGGGGTTATCCGAGCCTTCCCGAGGCCGCTCCTCGCTAAAGACCAAGCCGGTTCGGCTGTCAAGGGGGGCTCGGTCCGTTATAATCGACGACTTTACACCGTCCGGGTGGCATCGCCATGCAAGTGATTCGAGGACTGCACAACCTGCGCGAGACGCATCGTGGCTGCGTGGCAACCATCGGCAATTTCGATGGGGTGCATCGCGGTCACCGGGCGATTCTCGAGCAGTGCCGCGAGCAGGCCTCTCGCCTGGGAGTGCCGGTGACGGTGGTGGTGTTCGAACCGCAACCCCGCGAGTTTTTCGCCGGCGACCAGGCACCGCCGCGGCTGACACGCCTGCGCGAAAAGGTGCGCCTGCTCGGTGAGTGCGGCGTGGAGTACGTGCTCTGTCTGCCGTTCAACGAGGCGCTGAGAAGCCTGACCGCCGAGGCCTTCATCGACCGCGTGTTGATCGAAGGGCTGGGGGTGCGCCACTTGGTGGTGGGCGACGATTTCCGCTTCGGCTGCGACCGCCGCGGCGACTTCCATCTGCTCACGGCGGTTGGCGAGTCGAGCGGCTTCAGCGTCGAGCATACGCGAACCTTCACCCTCGACGACGAACGCGTCTCCAGCACTCGAGTTCGAACCCTTCTGGCCAGCGGCAACTTCGCCGGTGCGGCACGCATGCTGGGTCGCCCCTATCGGCTCTCCGGCCGGGTGGTGGCCGACCAGAAGCTCGGCCGCACCATTGGCGTGCCCACCGCCAACCTGCCGCTGCTGCCCTTGCCGCTGGCCCTGCGCGGCGTCTACGCCGTGGTCGCCGAGCTGCCCGACGGCACGGCTCGCGCCGGTGTGGCCAACATCGGCTGGCGGCCCACTGTAGGCAGCCATCGGCCGGTGCTCGAAGTGCACCTGTTCGATTTCGACGGCGAACTCTACGGCGAGCGTCTGGCGGTCACGCCCTGTGCCAAGCTGCGCGGCGAGATCAAGTTCGACGACTTCGCGGCGCTCAAACGGCAGATTGCTGCTGATCTGCGGCGGGCGCAGCGCTATTTCGTCGAGCACCCGCTCAGCATGGGCGACCACACCCTTTTCCTGGCATCGGCGCCGTTGGCGCGCGAGGCCGCGACTTTCGATTCCTCGGCGGAGCTGCCCGCCGACCACGACGACGGCTGACCCCCGAATATGAGCGACTACAAGCACACGCTGAACCTGCCCGAAACCGACTTCCCCATGCGCGGCATGCTGCCCAAACGCGAGCCCGAGCGGCTGGCGCAGTGGGATGCGCTGGATCTCTACCACCGCCTGCGGGAAGAGCGCCGCGGTCGCGAGGAATTCGTGCTTCACGACGGCCCTCCCTATGCCAACGGCAGCATCCATATCGGTCACGCCCTCAACAAGATCCTCAAGGACATCATCGTCAAGTCGAAGAACCTGGCCGGCTTCGACGCTCCCTATGTGCCCGGCTGGGACTGCCACGGCCTGCCCATCGAGCACAAGGTGGAGACCTCCCACGGCAAGCACCTTGAGCCCGAACGGGCCCGTTCGCTGTGCCGCGAGTACGCTGCCGAGCAGATCCAGGGACAGATGCAGGATTTCGTGCGCCTGGGCGTGGTCGGCGACTGGGGCAACCCCTACCGCTCGATGGATTACGCCAACGAGGCCGGCGAGATTCGCGCCCTGGCCGACATGGTCGAGGCGGGTTACGTCTTCAAGGGCTTGAAGCCGGTCAACTGGTGTTTCGACTGCGGCTCGGCGCTGGCCGAAGCCGAGGTGGAGTACCAGGACAAGCAGTCCGACGCCATCGACGTGGCCTTCCCCAGCGCTGACCATGCCGGGCTTGCCGCTGCCTTCGGGCTCTCCGAGCTGCCCAGGCCCGCGGCGATCGTCATCTGGACCACCACACCCTGGACCGTGCCCGCCAACCAGGCGCTCAACGTTCACCCCGAATACACCTATGCGCTGGTCGACGCGGGCGAGCGCCTGCTGGTGCTGGCCGAGGAACTGGTGGAGAGCTGCCTCGAGCGTTTCGGCCTGGAAGGCGAGATCATCGCTACCGCCACCGGTGAGCGTCTGAACGGACTCGAGTTCCGCCACCCCTTCTACGATCGCCTGTCGCCGGTGTACCTGGCCGATTACGTCGAGGTGGAAGTGGGCAGCACCGGCATCGTTCACTCCGCTCCCTCCTACGGTGTCGACGACTTCGTCACCTGCCGTGCCCACGGCATGGATTTCAGCGACATGCTCAACCCGGTACAGGGCGACGGCGTATATGCCGACGATCTGCCGTTCTTCGGTGGCCAACTGATCTGGAAGGCCAACCCGCAGATCGTCGCCAAACTCGATGAGGTGGGCGCGCTGATGGCCCATCAGCCGATCACCCACAGCTACATGCACTGCTGGCGCCACAAGACGCCGGTGATCTATCGCGCCACGGCGCAATGGTTCGTGGGCATGGACGTCAAGGGCAAGGACGGCAAGACGCTGCGCGAGCGGGCGCTCGCCGGCATCGAGGCCACCCGTTTCACCCCTGGCTGGGGCCAGGCGCGCCTGCACAGCATGATCGCCAACCGCCCCGACTGGTGCATCTCGCGCCAGCGCAACTGGGGCGTGCCGATTCCGTTCTTCCTGCACAAGACCACCGGCGAGCTGCATCCGCGCACCGTCGAGCTGATGGAGGAGGCCGCCAAGCGGGTGGAGAAAGAGGGCATCGATGCCTGGTTCCGTCTCGACCCGGCGGAGCTGCTGGGCGACGAGGCCGCCGAATACGACAAGGTCACCGATACACTGGACGTATGGTTCGACTCCGGCACCACCCACCGCCACGTGCTGCGCGGCTCGCATCCCCATGGCCACGAGGCGGGCCCGCGTGCCGACCTGTATCTGGAAGGCTCCGACCAGCACCGCGGCTGGTTTCACTCCTCGCTGCTGACCGGCTCGGCAATCGATGGCCATCCGCCGTATCGGCAACTACTGACGCACGGGTTTACCGTGGATGCTCAAGGGCGCAAGCAGTCCAAGTCGCTGGGCAACGTGGTGGCGCCCCAGGAGGTGATGGACAAGCTCGGCGCCGACATCCTGCGCCTGTGGGTCGCCTCCACCGACTACGCCGGCGAGATGGCCGTTTCCGACGAGATATTGAAGCGCACCGCCGACGTCTACCGGCGCATCCGCAACACGGCGCGTTTCCTGCTGGCCAACCTCAACGGTTTCGAGCCGGGCCGTGATGTCGTGGCCTTCGACGACATGCTGGCGCTCGACCGCTGGGTGGTGGATCGTGCCGCCCAATTGCAGGCGCGCATCGAGACGGCCTATGAGGAGTACCGCTTCCTCGATGTCTACCAGCAGGTACACGGCTTCTGCGCGCGCGAGCTGGGCGGCTTCTACCTCGACGTGATCAAGGATCGCCAGTACACCACCCAGCGCGACTCCGTAGCGCGGCGCAGCGCCCAGACCGCGCTCTACCACGTGGTGGAGGCGCTGGCCCGCTGGGTGGCGCCGATCCTCTCGTTCACCGCCGAGGAGATCTATCAACACATTCCCGGCAAGCGCAACGACAGCGTGCTGCTCGAGGAGTACTACCCTGGATTGGAAACGCTCGGCGCCGACGCCGAGATGGGCCGCGACTTCTGGGAACAGGTGCTCGAGGTCAAGCAGGCGGTCAACAAGTGCTTGGAGGACGCCCGCAACGCCAAGGTGATAAAGGGAAGCCTGGCCGCCGAGATCACGCTCTACGTCGACGATGGCCTACGCGAAACGCTGTCCAAGCTGGGCGACGAACTGCGGTTCGTGATGCTGACGAGCGAAGTCACTCTGGCCCCTCTCTCCGATGGCGCGGACGCCGAGGCCACCGAGCTCGACGGCCTCAAGGTGAGCGTGGCGGCCAGTGAGCACAACAAGTGCGAGCGCTGCTGGCACCACCGTCCCGACGTGGGTACGCACCCCAGCCACGACGACCTGTGCGGGCGCTGCGTGATCAACCTGCCCGACGGCCCCGGCGAGACGCGTCATCATGCCTGACGAGCAGGGCATGGCACCCATGCACCGTCCGCTGCGCTGGCTGTGGCTGGCTGCGGCGGTACTGGTGCTGGACCTGGCCACCAAGACCGCCGCCACGGCCTGGCTGGAGTACGCCCGTCCGGTGGAAGTGCTACCCTTCTTCGACCTGACGTTGCTGCACAACACCGGTGCGGCCTTCAGCTTTCTGGCCGATCACCCCGGCTGGCAGCGCTGGTTCTTCGCTGCCATCGCCGTGGGCGCGAGCGTCGGCCTGACGATCTGGATGCGCCGGCTCAAGGCCGACGAGACCCTGATGGCCGTCTCCCTGGCAGCAATCATCGGCGGGGCGCTGGGCAACCTCTATGACCGTCTGGTCCACGGCTACGTGGTGGATTTCCTGTCATTCCATCTGGCCGGCTGGTACTACCCGGCCTTCAACGTGGCGGACATCGGCATCACCCTGGGGGCCATCGGGCTGATCTGGGAGTCGGTGTTCGGCGAGCGGCGCCGGGCGCGCCAACGGAACCACTGACGCTCGGGCGAGTCTCGAGTCGTAACGCATGAGAGAAACGATGACCGATTATCGCATCGACGAAGGCATGGAAGTGGTCCTGCACTTCACCCTCAAGCTGGAAGATGGCACCGTGGTGGATTCCACCCACGACAAGTCGCCGGCCACCTTTGCGGTGGGCGACGGCAACCTGCCGCCCGGCTTCGAAAAGCCGATTCAGGGCATGGGGGCGGGCGAAAGCGGCGCTTTCGAAATCACTCCCGAGCATGCCTTTGGCCAGCACAACCCGCAGAACATCCAGTTACTCAAGCGCGATGACTTCGAGGACATGGAGCCCGAAGTGGGCACTGTGATGTCCTTCGCCGACCCCGCCGGCGGCGAGCTGCCCGGGGTGATCAAACGCGTCGACGAAAAACAGGTGGAGGTGGACTTCAACCATCCGCTGGCGGGGCGTACCCTGACCTTCGAGGTGGAAGTGCTGGACGTGAAGCCCGCTCGAACGCACTGAGCGCGCCTCGCAATATTCTCTCTCTGCAATAGGGGGCGTCGGGGGCAGGTCGAAGCGAAGGTCTTTTGCCATGGATGGCAAAAGTAGCGCCCAGGGAAGGGTTCACAGCGCCTTCGCATAGGCCTGCCGCCGAAACAGCCCCGACCCGTGACACCATTCATGACGGGGATGCCCAGGCATCAAGGCAAGGCAACCATGCAAGCTAATTCTTTGCAGATCAAGCTGGCCAATCCGCGCGGCTTCTGCGCCGGCGTCGATCGCGCCATCGAGATCGTCAACCGCGCGCTGGATGTCTTCGGTCCGCCCATCTATGTGCGCCACGAGGTGGTCCACAACCGTTTCGTGGTCGACAGCCTTCGTGAGCGAGGCGCGGTGTTCGTGGAAGAGCTCCATGAGGTGCCCGACGACGTCATCGTCATCTTCTCCGCCCATGGCGTCTCACGCGCCGTGCAGGAGGATGCCGAGCGCCGCGGCCTCAAGGTCTTCGACGCCACCTGCCCGCTGGTCACCAAGGTGCACATGGAGGTGTTGCGCTACGCCAAGCGTGGCCAGGAGTGCATCCTGATCGGTCACGAAGGTCACCCCGAGGTGGAAGGCACCATGGGGCGCTACGACACTCGTCATGGCGGGCAGATCTACCTGGTGGAAGACGAGAACGACGTGGCCCGGCTCGAGGTCAAGGATCCGAGCCGGCTTGCCTTCGTCACCCAGACGACGCTCTCCATGGATGACACCGCCAAGGTGATCGACGCCCTGCGTGCCAAGTTCCCCGTCATCGACGGGCCGCGCAAGGACGATATCTGCTACGCCACCCAGAACCGCCAGGATGCGGTGCGCGATCTCGCCGCCGGCAGCGACCTGCTGCTGGTGGTGGGCAGCCCCAACAGCTCCAACTCCAACCGCCTGCGCGAGCTCTCCGAGCGGGTAGGCACGCCGGCCTACCTGATCGACAACGCCGAGCAGATCGATCCGGCCTGGCTGGAAGGCGTGAACTCGGTGGGCGTTACCGCCGGGGCCAGCGCCCCCGAGGTGCTGGTCAAAGGGGTGATCGAGCGCCTGCAGCGCCTAGGCGCCACGGCGCCGGAAGAGCTTGCCGGCCGCGAGGAGACCATCACCTTTTCCATGCCGCGGGAACTGCGCGAGCGGGTCATCGCCAGCGGCTAGACAGGTGCCACTCGAGTGCTAGCCATCTGGTTAGGCTCGTCTGCCATCCTTCATCAACGAAGCCGGGCAAAAAGTCCGGCTTCGTTGATCTCGTCTCTGGTACGTGCGATGCACTTGCCACATACTGACATCAAAAGTCAATCCGCAGGAGACGCGCCGCGTGACCAGTCGCCAACGATGCCGCCGCCAGATACCGCCAGTCCGGGTAAGCCGAAGTGCCGGTTTCACGCTGATCGAACTGCTGATCACCGTGGCCATCATCGGCATCCTGGCCGCCATCGCCTATCCCAGCTACACGGGGTACGTGGAGAAGAGCCGAAGGGCAGAAGCGCAGTCGTTACTGATGAATATCGCCGGGGCCCTGGAGCGCTGCTACACGAACGACTACAGCTATTCGGATTGTGGTCCGGCTGACGATGCCGAGAGCGATGCCAACACCGAAAGCGACTACTACAGCTTTACGGTGTCGGCAGATGGTGGCGCTTTCACCGCTACTGCCAGCCCGAAGGGCTCTCAAGCAGGTGATGCCTGTGGTGACTTGAGCGTCGATGAAACGGGGGAAACGAGTGCCGATGCGTCCGGCTGCTGGTGATGGCATGCGACAGCGCGGTTTCACGCTGATCGAGCTGCTGGTCACCATTGCCGTGATCGTGATCATGGCGACCATCGCCATTCCGGGGTTCCAGAGCATGATGGCCACCAACCGCCTCAACAGCGATTACAACGAGATTCTCTCCGGGCTCTATCTTGCCCGCAGCGAAGCCATCAAGCGGCGCGAGGAGATTTCCTTCGAGGTAATGACCGACTCGCCCTGGGAGTACCGCGTCTACGTGACGGATGACGGCAGTGGAGCCCCCATTCGAACTCGCAATGCCTCAGGTGATGAGATCACGGTATCCGCTGGCAGCACTGTCGAGTTCGATCGGCTGGGGCGCATCGTCGAGGGTTCGGATTGTGACGGTGGTTGCAGGCTGACCGTCAGTCACGACGATGGCGGTAGCAAGAACATCGGGATCAGTAGCTTCGGCAGAGTCGGACGAGGTGGGTCATGAAGGCGGGTCGGCAAAGCGGCTTCACGCTGATCGAAGCGCTGGTGGCGCTGCTGGTGCTCTCCATCGGCCTGCTGGGCGTGGCGGCCATGCAGCTAAAGTCGCTGCAGAGTGCGCATGCCGGTTATCAACGTGCGACGGCATCGCTTGCGGCTCAGGATGCCGTCGAGCTGTTGTGGTCCAAGTTCGATGCCGATGAAATGGAGTGCCCCGATCTGGGTGGAGACGAAGCGGCTTGGCAGACTCGCTGGCGAGCGGTCATTCCAGGGCTGGACGGGAGTGTGACGCCCAACGGCAATGAGTGCGTGTTCGATGTGGTCTTGAGCTGGGACGACTCTCGTCTTGGTGATAGTGGCGATGCCAGTTTTACCTACACGACTCGGCTGCCGGGGAGCCGGCCATGAAAGGGGGGATG
Source organism: Pseudomonadota bacterium (assembly GCA_051749645.1). Taxonomy (GTDB): domain Bacteria; phylum Pseudomonadota; class Gammaproteobacteria; order Pseudomonadales; family Halomonadaceae; genus Halomonas. The sequence continues at coordinate 150,489 of JBNJIT010000006.1, read as the reverse complement.
CATCATTCTCGAGGTTTCTCTCTCGTCGAGCTGATGGTGGCACTGCTGATCGGTCTCGTCATCATTCTTGGGGCCGGGCAGCTGTTTCTCACGGGGTTTCAGAATTTCAGAAAAGTCGAAGAGCTGAGTGACAAGCAAGCTGCGCTGATGTTTGCGGCGGATGTCTTGATCAGGGATATTCGGCGGGCTGACAGCATTGAGGGTACCGATGCTGGAGACGAGGATGAATTGCAGATCACCCTGGCAGATGGAACGACGCGAAAATACTACCTGGATAGGCCTGATGGTGAAGCTCGGGCCATTTGGTCTATGTATCTTGAAGAAGGTGGGTCAAAGGAGCCGGTAGTGCAGGGGTTTAGCAGTGCTAGTGCATTTTCTGCGGTGGAGGACGGAGCAAGTGACGGGCTCTATGTGATCACATTCCAGCTGGTGTCCGAAGGGAACGATATCGTGTTTCATGCCATGAACCGGACTGAAGCCACTACCAACTGATGGGGTGGGATATGAATAAACAGCAGGGTGCTGCGCTGGTCGTCGTCCTTTCCATGCTGACGATGTCGCTGATGCTTGGCCTTTCCGGCATGCAGTCGTCGCTGGTGGAAGAGCGCCTGTCGGGGAATTATAAAGCGGCGACAGAGGCTCAGATGGCAGCAGAGAAAGCCGCGACACAGGGCTGGGCTGATACTGAGGAAGAAGGACAGTTTGAGTCTTATTCAATTTCTGATGTCGAGTCAATGAGTTGGGAGGAGTTTGTAGGTAATGGCTCTTTTGAAAAGCCTATAAGTGACAATTACTGCGAAGGCGGGCTGGAGTGTTATTTTCGGCTTATTGGAGACGGGGGGGGTAATTATATAATTGCTTTAGGTGGTGTTTTTGATGGAGAAAATTTGTTGGCTAAGAGTCAGTATGTGATAGTCGAGGTGATGCTTCCCGGCGGAGGTTCCGTTTTTTCGGGAAATGGAATGCTGGCTGGGGTAAATATTAATATTAAAGGATCGTCCGTTTTTGATGGTAGTCTGCATGCTAATGAGGTTCTGGATATTAAGGGGAGTTATGTTCAGAGAAATGATGACGCTACGATGACCGATGGGTTCGAAGTTGAAATTCCGGAGATTGATTTTTCTCCCTATATGAGTGGTGGTTACGAGATTGTTGAGCTTGAGGTTGAGTCCGGGAAAGGGAGTGATCCTGATAGCTGCGAGTTTTCCTACTCTGGAGATCTAGATGGTAGGGTGTTTTACTGTTCCGGTGATATTGAAATGGCGTCTTCGGGTTCTTTTAGTAATGCGATATTGCTAAGTGAGGGTGGTGTGACGCAGAATGGCTCTATACAAGCAGGGGAAGAAGGCATTGATGTGGCAGTTCTTGCAAAAGGCGATATAAGGTTTAATGGGGCAAGTACTGTATACGGTTGGTTCTTGGCAGGCGGGGATGTTCGGCAAAATGGTAGTTCAGTGCTTAATGGTTCCATCGTAGCGCATGGTACAATAAGAAGAAATGGCGGTATGACTTTCAAGCATGAGCCTGATGGGAGTGTGAATCTTCCTCCCGGTGAAGATGAAGAGAAGAGTATAATATCCTGGCGCTAAAAGATTATTTCGGCTATTGCTTATAATGCCCCGGCACGATAACCCGCTCCCCATGCGGCCCTATTTTCACGTACGTCGGCACGTAGACCCGTTTGATGACGCTGCGTGGCTTGTCGTTGCTCATCGGTCAGCCCCTCCTGTCGGATGAATGTTTCGTCTTACGCTACGCCTGATGGATGTGCGAATCAATCCTGTTTCGTTCATGGCTGATCCACGTCAAAGCCTGTGGATAACCTGTGATAGTACGGTGTGCTACCTGTGAAGGGTGATTGCCGTGCACGCTTGCACGCGCCGGGGCGCTTTTCGGGTATCCTTGACGCAGTGATGGGGCAGCAGAAAACCACCTGCCTGGTAACCATGCCCAAGCAAGGGAAAGACGAGGATGGAAGACAATCTGGAGCCCGGTGACCGGGAACACGTACTGATCATCGAGGACGATGAGCGCCTCGCCACCCTGACCCGCGACTACCTGGTGGCCAATGGCTTCCACGTGACTCTGGAGGCCGACGGGGCCAACGGCGTCGAGCGGATCGTGACGCTGCAGCCGGACCTGGTGATTCTCGATCTGATGCTGCCTGGCGAGGATGGCCTGTCGATCTGCCGTCGGGCACGTGCCGATTACGCCGGACCGATCCTGATGCTGACGGCGCGCACCGACGATATGGACCAGGTGCTGGGCCTGGAGATGGGCGCCGACGATTACGTCGCCAAGCCGGTGCAGCCCCGCGTGCTGCTGGCGCGCATGCGGGCGTTGCTGCGCCGTGCCGAGAGCGTCGAGTCGGTGGGCGGCGAGATGCACCTTACCTTCGGCAATCTCGAAATCGACAGCGCGACCCGCGAGGCTTGGCTTCGCGGCGAGCGCATCGAGCTGACCAGCGCCGAGTTCGATCTGTTGTGGCTGCTGGCCAGCAATGCCGGGCGCGTACTGAGTCGCGAGGAGATATTCTCGCAGCTGCGCGGCATCAAGTATGACGGTCAGGATCGCTCCATCGACGTGCGGGTGTCGCGCATCCGGCCCAAGATCGGTGACGACCCCAATCATCCGCATCGCATCAAGACGGTGCGCAGCAAGGGGTATCTGTTCGTCAAGGATGGCTGATGGCGCTTCCTCGGGTTCTGGTCGACAACACCTTCCTGCGCGTCTACGTACTGATCGCGCTGGTTCTGGTTTTGACCGGTGGCCTGGCAGTGGGTGGCTTCCTGTTGGTCGACAAGGTACGCCGTGAGCACTACCACGAGCAGTTGGCCACCTCTCCCATGGCGCTGTTGACCGCCCAACTGGCGGCTCTGCCCGAGGCCGAACGTAGCGCCTGGCTGCAGCGCCAGGGCGGTGAGCTCGATATCGACATGGCACTGCACGAACTCCCTTCTCATCCTCTGGGCTATTTCGAGCGGGCACGCCTGGAAGCCGGACGCACCCTGGTGGAAACGCGCCAGGAAGGGGGCTGGCGCCTGCATCGCAAGCTGCCCGGTGAAGCGCGGGTGCTCACCGCCTCGCTGAGCAGCTTGGGTGAGCACCAGTTGTTGGGGCTGACCGGCATGCTGGGCGATTGGCTCTCGGCCGTGCAGGGCGAGGAGCGCCTCGAGCGTTTGCAGCGGCTTCAGGGGTCGGCCATTCCGCTGGTGCTCACCGAGGCCCCGCCGGAAGACCTTGAACCGGCGCAGCTGGCGCGTTTGCAGGAAGCCGAGGTGGTCATTCGCCTGCTGCCTCAGCGCTGGGCGTTGTCCCTCTACCTTCGCCTGCCCACCGAGCGCGAAGGGTTCGAATGGGTTCAGGTGGGGCCGCTCAACGCCTTCGAGCCCATGCCGCTGTCGCTGTCGATCCTGCTGGCGGTCATCATTCTGCTGGGACTGGCCGGGGCCATCTACGTCATCGTGCGTGGCGTGGAGGCACGCATGGCGCGGCTCGAGCTGGCGGCAACGCGTATTGCCAGCGGCCACCTGGATACGCGCGTGAAAGTCGAGAGCGGCGACTTCATGGGGCGTCTGGGCATGGCCTTCAACGGCATGGCGGCCCAGGTGCAGTCGTTGTTGCGCGCCCAGCAGGAGATGATTCGTGCCGTCTCCCATGAGCTGCGCACCCCCGTGGCGCGCATTCGCTTTGCCGTGCAGATGGTCGAGGACATGACCGAAGAGGAGGCCGTGCGCCGCCAGCTGGGGGGCATCGACAGCGATATCGAGGAGCTCGATGGCCTGATCGACGAGATTCTCACCTATGCACGGCTGGGTGGCGATCAGGGGCAGAACATGGCGCTGGAGACCGAGCCGGTGGACTGTCGGGCCATGGCTCAGCGCGTGGTCGAGGCGCTGGCGCCGCTACACCCGCACCTCGGGCTGAATACGGCTCCCGGCGAAGACATCGAGGTGGAGGCCGAGCCGCGCTACTTGCAGCGTGCCCTGCAGAACCTGGTGAGCAATGCCTGCAGCCATGCCAAGTCCGAAGTGTTGATCAGCTTGCACGGCGAGCACCGTGCGATACGCATCGATGTCGAAGACGACGGCCCCGGGATCCCCGAAGCCCAGCGCCAGGCGGTATTCAAGCCCTTCGCGCGCCTCGACGACAGCCGCGCTCGTCGTTCCGGGGGCTATGGGCTGGGGCTTTCCATCGTGCAGAAGATCATGGCCTGGCACGGCGGCAGCGCCATGGTGGACGACAGTCCCACGCTGGGCGGGGCGCGCTTCACGCTGCTGCTGCCGCGTCGCTACCCGGTGAGCCACGACGGCTAGGCTGGGCGAATGCCCTCCAATACGGCGAAGGAGGTCTCCCGGGCCGTGCGCAAGAAGTCCTCCATCCACGGCAGGCTGCGGGTCTCCTCGCGTACGGCCGCGAACAGCGTGCTCCAGACCCCGCTCTCGCCGAGGGGCACCGCTTTCACGTAATCGCGCTCGAGATACTCGGTCAGCGCCCAGTTGGGCAGCGCACAGACGCCGCGTCCGCTGGCCACGAGCTGCATCATCATGATGGTGAGCTCGGCCGTGCGTACCTCGCGGGGGCGCACGTTGGCAGGGTCGAGAAACTGGGTGAAGACATCCAGGCGGCCATGTTCCACCGGATAGGTGATCAGCGTCTCGTCGGCCAACTCCTGGGGGGTGACGAAGGCCTGGCCAGCCAGTCGGTGCTGGCGCGCTACGGCCAGCAGGCCCTGATAGCGGAACAGCGGCTCGTAGTGGACCCCGGCAAGCGGTTGCGGGTCGGCGGTGATCACCAGGTCGAGCTGCTCACGGGCCAGTGCCGGCAGTGGGTCGAAGTGATGGCCACCGGGGATGTCGACCTCCACTTCCGGCCAGTGGTTGCGGAAGTGATCGATGGTGGGCATCAGCCACTGGAAGCAGCTGTGGCACTCGATGGCCATGTGCAGTCGTCCGGCTTCCTGGCCGACCAGTCTGGCCAGGTCACGCTCGGCCATGCGTACCTGAGGTAGCACCTGCTCGGCCAGGGTCAGCAGGCGCTGGCCGGCGCGCGTGAACTCGACGGGGCGGGTCTTGCGCACGAACAACGGGTTGCCCAGCCGCTCCTCGAGATCCTTGATCTGGTGGGAAAGTGCCGACTGGGTGAGGTGCACCCGCTCGGCGGCTTCCACTAGCGAGCCGGCATCGCGCAGGGCGATCAACGTGCGGAGATGGCGTAGTTCGAGCATTGAGTGAATTCACTTCATGTTTTGAATTAGCAAGTTTAGTTTGATTCACCAGACGTGGCCAGCGAGACTTTGCCGAATCATTCATTCGGCAGAGGATTCATCATGACACTGGCTCATGTACTGGGCTACCCGCGCATCGGGGCCCGTCGCGAACTCAAGCATGCCCTCGAGGCCTACTGGCGCGGTGACAGCGACCGCGAGACCCTCGAGGCCACCGGCCGCGAGCTGCGTGCACAGCACTGGCTGGCCCAGCGCGAGGCAGGGCTCGACCTGGTCACGGTGGGCGATTTCGCCTTCTACGATCAGGTGCTCGATGTCTCGGTCATGCTCGGTGCCGTGCCGTCGCGTTTCGCCGCCGACGATGAGCTCGCCCGTGGCGATGTGGATCTGGACACCGCCTTTCGCATGGCACGCGGCCGGGCGCCCAGCGGTGAACCGGCGGCGGCCTGCGAGATGACCAAGTACTTCGATACCAACTATCACTACCTCGTCCCGGAGCTGCATGCCGGGCAGACGTTCCGGCTGGCCAGTTCGCGACTCTTCGATGAAGTGGCCGAGGCGCGTGCCGCCGGGCACTCGGTCAAGGCGGTGCTCACCGGGCCGCTGACCTGGCTGTGGCTGGGCAAGGCGCACGACGAGTCATTCGACCGCCTCTCCCTGCTCGAGGAGCTGTTGCCGGTCTACGGCGAGATCCTCGCGCGGCTGGCCGGCGAGGGTGTGGAGTGGGTCCAGCTCGACGAACCGGCGCTGGTTCAGGATCTCCCGCCAGCCTGGAAGCAGGCCTATGAGGCCGCCTACAACGCCCTGCAGAGCGCGCCGGCCAAGCTGCTGGTGGCGAGCTACTTCGGCGGGCTCGGCGACAACCTGCAGGTGGCAGTGAACCTGCCGGTGGAGGGCCTGCACATCGACGCCGTGCGTGCGCCCGAGCAGCTCACGGCGGTGCTCGACAACCTGCCGGCCTACAAGGTGCTCTCGGTGGGGGCCATCGACGGGCGCAACGTGTGGCGCGCCGATCTGGCCGTGCTGCGCGAGCGCCTGGCGAACGCCCGCCTGCGTCTCGGCGAACGGTTGTGGCTGGCACCTTCCTGTTCGCTGCTGCACGTGCCGGTGGATCTGGCGAGCGAGACCGAGCTGGATGCCGAGCTGACCAGTTGGCTCGCCTTCGCCCGCCAGAAGCTCGACGAGACGGTGACCCTCGCGCGGCTGCTGGATGGCCGCGACGGTGCGGCAGAGCGCGACCGGGTGGCGGCCGCCACGGCGGCACTCGATACCCGCCGTGCATCGCCGCGTCTGCACCGGCCGGCCGTCGCCGAGCGGCTGGTACGGCTAACCGACGCCGACGTCTCCCGCGCCAATCCCTATCCGGTGAGGGCCCGCACCCAGCAGCGCTCCCTCGATCTGTCGCTGTTCCCCACCACTACCATCGGCTCCTTCCCGCAGACGGCGGAGATCCGTGCCACCCGGCGGGCCTACAAGGGTGGCGAGCTGTCGTGGGAGGCCTACGAGGCGCGCATGCGCGAAGCCATTGCCGACGCCGTGACACGCCAGGAGGCGCTGGGGCTCGATGTGCTGGTGCACGGCGAAGCAGAGCGCAACGACATGGTGGAGTACTTCGGCGAACAGCTCGAAGGCTATGCCTTCACCCGTTTCGGCTGGGTTCAGAGCTACGGCTCGCGCTGCGTCAAGCCGCCGATCCTGTATGGTGACGTGACCCGACCCGCGCCCATGACGGTAGCGTGGAGCCGCTATGCCCAGTCGCTCACCGAGCGACCGATGAAAGGAATGCTCACCGGCCCGGTGACCATGCTGCAGTGGGCTTTCGTGCGTGACGATCAGCCGCGCGAGACCACCTGTCGGCAGATCGCCCTGGCGCTGCGCGACGAGGTCGCCGACCTGGAAGCCGCCGGCCTGCCGGTCATCCAGATCGACGAGCCGGCGCTGCGCGAGGGGCTGCCGCTGCGCCAGGCCGAGTGGCAGGGCTATCTCGACTGGGCGGTGGCGTGCTTTCGTCTGGCGGCTTCGGTGGCCGACGATGCCACCCAGATCCACACTCACATGTGCTATTCGGAGTTCAACGACATCATCGCTGCCATCGCGGCGCTGGATGCCGACGTCATCACCATCGAGACCTCGCGTTCGCACATGGAGCTGCTCGATGCCTTTCGCGACTTCGCCTATCCCAACGCCATCGGTCCGGGGGTCTACGACATCCACTCGCCGAACGTGCCCGAGGTGGCGTGGATGGTGCAACTGCTGGAAAGAGCGGCCGAGCGCATCCCGGTCGAGCGGCTGTGGGTCAACCCGGACTGCGGCCTCAAGACCCGTGACTGGCCGGAGGTGGAGGCGGCGCTGGCGCGCATGGTCGAGGCGGCTCGGGAACTGCGGCAGCGCTACCGCTAACCTTGCCGAGTCGGTGCCCGGCGCCGAGGCTGGTATGCTTGCGGCGATGGAATCCCTACCCCGCAAGGAGTCTGCCATGACGTTTCGCTTACCGTTCGGGCCGTTGCTGCGCCTGCCGCTGCTGTTGACGGCTGTGGCCGCCGTGGCCGGCTGTGCCACGACGCCGGGTGAAGCCCCCGAGTCCGAAGCTCCCGCGCCTGAAGTCAGTGAGTCACGTGGGAGCGTGGTGCCCGACAATGACTCGGCCGTGTCGCCGACGGCGCCATTGATGCCATCGCTGCTCTTTGCCGGCGGTGCGGACGAGTTCCAGGCCTGGCGCTGTACTCCGGCCCAGGATCTGGTTGCCGCGGTGACCGAAGAGGAACTGCGGCTGTGGTCCGCCCATGGCGCCTACCGCCTGTTGCCGGCCGTGGTGGCCAGCGGCTCGCGCTATCAACAGGGCGACCTCAGCTTCTGGGCCAAGGGAGACGAGGCCATGGTGGAGAGCGCCAACGGCCGGCTGGACTGCACGGCCGACATGACGCGCAGCACCCTGACCCGCAACCAGCGGCCCGGCGTGATGTTCCACGGGCGCGGCAACGAACCCGGTTGGACGGTCAGCCTGGCCCACGACGTGCCAGAACTGTCGATGGTGCTGGACTATGGCGAGCGCGAGCTTTCCCTGCCCTATCGCGTCGTCGAAATGGATAACGCCGATGGGCGGGTGAAGCTCGCCAGCGGCCGGGCCGACCAGCCCTTCACCCTGGAGCTGGAAGCCCGGGCGTGTTTCGACTCCATGAGTGGCAAGCCCTTTCCGGCCCGGGTGACCCTGTCGCTCGACGACGAGACGTATCGGGGCTGTGGACAGGGCATCGCGCCAGCCGACTGAATCGGACGGCACAGGCTGTCATTACTCTGCATCGACCGTGACGCCAAGGAGTCAATGAGCATGGTATTCGAACTGCCCGCACTGCCTTATGAGAAGAATGCGCTGGAACCGTATCTGTCTGCCGAGACGCTCGGCTACCACTATGGCAAGCATCACCAGGCCTACGTCGACAAACTCAACGAGCTGATCGAGGGCACCGAGGACGCCGACAAGACCCTGGAAGAGATCATCCAGTCGTCCTCTGGCGGGCTGTTCAACCAGGCGGCGCAAGTGTGGAACCACACCTTCTACTGGCACTGCCTGTCGCCTCATGGCGGCGGCGAGCCGGGCGGCGCGCTGGCCGAGGCGATCGATGCCCGGTTCGGCTCCTTCGCCACGTTCAAGGAGACCTTCAACGCCCAGGCCGTGGCCAACTTCGGCTCCGGCTGGACCTGGCTGATCAAGACCGGCGACGGCGGTGTGGACATCGTCAACACCAGCAACGCCGACACCCCTATCGCCCATGGCCAGATCCCGCTGCTGACCATCGATGTGTGGGAGCACGCCTACTACATCGACTATCGCAATGCGCGGCCCAAGTACCTCGAAAACGTCTGGAAGATCCTCAACTGGGACTTCGTCGCCCTGAATTTCGATTGATGTTCAGCAGTGGCCGGGGGTGGCAATGTGCCACTGGGGCGCGACGAACCGGCTGGTACAGAAGGCCGGCTCGGTATCGAGCAGGCGGCCGGCAAGACGCGAGAGGGCATCGCGGTTGGCGCGATTCTGCGAGGGCAGTTGAACGCTGGCGGCCACCGGTTGCCAGGTGTCGTCGTCGCGTGTGGCCAGGGTGAAGCGGAAGGGATAGAAGCCGGGAAACCCCAGTCGCAGGTCGGTGGCGACCAGCGTTTCCCGTCCGTCGTGCTCCTGCACTGCATAGCGCAGGAAGGGGCCGGCGAACCAGGCCAGGCGCTCGCCATGGCGGGTGGCCAGCGCCGCCGCCTCGAGTTCGGCGCCGCGACGGAAGGTCTCCAGCGCCGGTGGTGCATCGCCGTCGAACACGCCGATCAGCGCCTCGTGGTGGCGCTCGCCGTCGATCAGCGTGGCGCGCCACAGCAGGATGTTGAACGGGGTGGGCTGCACCAGACGGGGGACGTTTTCCAGCTTTTGTTCGGCGAGCACCGGTGCCAGGCGCTGGGTGACCAGCGTCTTGGCCCCTAAGGCCAGTACCAGGTAGGCGCAGGCCAGCGCCAGTCCCCAGGTGGGGGCGCGCTGGCCGTTGCCGGTCGCCAGGGCCGTGGCGATGCCGACCAACAGTGGCAGGGTGACCAGCGGGTCGATGATGAACACCACCGGCCAGGCCGTGGGGCGGACGTTCAGCGGCCACCATAGCTGGGTGCCGTAGGTGGTCAGGGCGTCGAGCAGCGGATGGGTGAGCAGGCACAGAGCAAAGAAGGCCCACCAGTGGAGCCGGGAGATGTCGCGAGCAGCGGCGAAACGCTGGGTGAACGTGGCTAGCAGGGTGGCCAGGCCGGTGAGCACGAACAGCGAATGACTGAAGCCGCGGTGTTCGGTCACGTTGGCCACGGCATCGCCGTAGTCGATCAGCACATCGAGATCGGGCAGCGTACCCAGTGCCGCGCCAATCAGTACTGCCTTGCGGCCCAGGCGCCGGCCGAGTACGGCGCCGCCGACGGCCGCGCCCAGGGTGGCCTGCGTCACGGTATCCATGAGCGAACGGTCCCTCGCTGGCAGGAAGTGTTCCCTATGATGCCAGGCTCTACGCGTAGGTTCCTTCTCCGTGAGCCTCGGCTGGCGGTGGCCGGCCACCGCTGAGGATATCATGCTGTGCAATCGGCTATTGGCAAGCGCCGCGACTCTTGTCAGGATTCAGGCAACGGCTGCGACCGCATTCTTTACCTGGAGGTTTGCCATGACCCATCGTCCCGTGCCTCGTCGGCTACGCCCGGCGTTTGCCGCTTCGCTTGCGCTGTTCGCTACCACCGCCTGGGCCGGCCCGCTGGTGGAGATGCACAAGGATCCCAATTGCGGTTGCTGCACCGCCTGGGCCGAGCACCTGGAAGCCGCCGGCTTCGACGTCGAGGTTCACGACACCGACGACATGCGCGCGGTGAAGATCGAGCATGGCCTCACGCCCGAGCTCGCCTCCTGCCATACGGCCACCGTCGAGGGCTACGTCATCGAGGGGCACGTGCCGGCAGCCGACATCGAGCGGCTGCTCAAGGAGCAGCCCGACGTGGCTGGGCTCGCCGTGCCGGGCATGCCCCACGGCTCGCCGGGCATGGAGACCGGGCGCCACGATGACTATGCCGTGCTGAGCTGGCAGCGCGACGAGCGCAGGCCGGAAATCTTCAACGAGTACACTCAATGAACCCAGACTAATAACGTGGCTTTGGCGTTCGCGATGGCATTCGGGGCTGATCCGGCGACAGGCCTGCGCGGAGGCGCTGTGAACCCTTCCCTGGGCGCTACATTCGCCATCCCTGGCGAATGACCTCCGCTACGACCTGTCCCCGGCGCCCCTGCCATGCGGCGCCGCAATATCCCTGACCCGAGAAAGGAGTCGACCATGCAGTACCTGCACACCATGGTGCGCGTCAGCGATCTGGATGCTTCGCTGCACTTCTATTGTGATCTGCTGGGCCTCAAGGAGGTACGTCGCAAGGAGAACGAGAAGGGGCGCTTCACTCTCGTCTTTCTGGCCGCGCCGGAGGACGAGGCGCGTTCCGCCGAGCTCAAGGCGCCGGAGCTGGAGCTGACCTGGAACTGGGACCCCGAGGAGTACACCGGCGGACGCAATTTCGGCCACCTGGCCTACCGTGTCGACGATATCTACGCCTTGTGTCAGCACCTTCAGGACAACGGCGTGACCATCAACCGTCCGCCCCGCGATGGCCACATGGCCTTCGTGAAAAGTCCCGACGGCATCTCCGTGGAGCTGCTGCAGAAGGGCGAGCCCCAGGAGCCGAAGGAGCCGTGGGCGTCCATGGAGAATACCGGCACCTGGTAAGCCGGGGCCAAGCGAGGGAAGGAACCGAACGATGATCAAGCTGAGACCAGCGGGGCTTTTCCTGCTGTTGCTGACGACCCTGCTGCTCGGTGCCTGCGGGGGGCGGCCGGCTCCCGATGCCCGCCTGCCGGCTGGCGATGACGACGTGGCCGGCCCCGTGGTGGGGCCGCGCTGGAATCTGCTGCTGGTGGGTACCGACGAGCGCTTGTCGATGCCCGAAACGCCCCACTTCACGGTCTCCGGCGACGGCCGGGTGAGCGGCAGCGATGGCTGTAACCGTCTCACTGGCCAGGTGCGCTTCGGTGAGAAGGGGCGCGTTGACTTCTCGGAGCTTGCCACCACCCGGCGCGCCTGTCCCGAGGCCGACGACGCCCAGCGGGTTACTCGCATGCTGGAGAACGCCTACCGTTACCTGATCGACCATGACCGGCTGGTGTTCTTCGGCCCCGATCAGCGGGTGTTGGGTGGCTGGCGGCGTGCCGACTAGCCTGACAGGAGGCGGTTGCGTGCTCTCACCAGCCCTCCGGCAATCGTGTCGGCAAGCCAGGGGCCCAGCGGGGTGAGCAATATCCAGGGCGCTGCGATCAGGTTGATGGCCAGGGCCGCGAACCAGACGTCGCTGAACCAGTGAGCGCCGCTGAGGATGCGCGGTGCACTGAGCAATAGCGTGAGGAACAGGCTGGCCAGCGCTATTCTGTATCCGGCAAAGCGCCACATGAAGGCGGTGAACAGAAACAGGTTGACGCCGTGATCGCCGGGAAAGCTGTTGCCCGAGCCATCCTTGGTGGAAAAGTCGACCAGTTGTGAGACCAGGTTGACGTCATCGTAGACGTGCGTGGGACTCGGGTGGCCATAGGGCACCACCAGGCGCACACCCTGTGCCAGAACCACAGCGGTGATCAGCATGGTGAGGCCGATGCCGCCCCAGCGCAGCAGGCGCGGAGTAGGGCTGGGCGTCGAGTCGCGGCGCATTGCCCACACGAAGGTGACCAGCAGTACTAGCAGGCTGGTTACATCGAACGCCCTGTGATTGGTGATAGCTACCAAATGCACCCACAACGTGTCGGCGTCCTGCAGCCAGGCATTGGTGAGGAAGAAAACGGCATCGTCGAGTTCTTCCCACAAGGTCAGGCTCGGATGCAGCCAGCTTGCGATCAGTGCGGCCCCCAGCAGGTTGCATAGCAGGATGCGACTGGGGGAAAAGCGAGGTTGGGATGGCGTCATCATGTCGGGTAGCCCTTACAGAGCGGCGATCTTGTCGCGCTGTTCGGCGAGCACCCGGCGGGCCGCCTGGAAGTCAGCCAGCTTGCCGCGCTCCTTTTCCACCACCTCGGCTGGCGCCTTGGCGACGAAGCTCTCGTTGGCGAGCTTCTTCTCGACGGCGCCGATCAGCTTGTCCTGCTTGTCGATCTCCTTGTCGAGGCGTTTGAGCTCCGACTCCTTGTCGATCAGCCCGGCCATGGGCACCAGCACTTCTATGTCGCCCACCAGCTGCGTGGCAGAAAGCGGCGCCTGCTCGGGGTCGTCGAGCCACTCGATGCGTTCGAGCTTGGCCAGCTTGGCCAGGAACGGCCGGTTGGCTTCGAGACGTTTGCGGTCGCTCGAGCTGCCCTTGGTGAGCAGTACTTCCAACGGCTTTCCGGGAGCGATGTTCATCTCGGCCCGCACGTTGCGCACGGCGACGATCACGCCCTTGAGCCAGGCGATGTCGCGGCCGGCAGCCTCGTCGAGCTTGTCGTCTTCGGGCTGCGGCCAGGGCTGAACCATGATCGACTCGTTGCCGGTACCTGCGGCCTTGCCGGCCAGCGGCGCCACGCGCTGCCAGATCTCCTCGGTGATGAAGGGCATCATCGGGTGGGCCAGGCGCAGGATCGCTTCCAGCACGCGCACCAAGGTGCGGCGCGTGCCGCGCTTGGCGGCAGTGCTGGCGGCTTCGTCCCACAGGACCGGCTTGGAGAGCTCCAGGTACCAGTCGCAATACTCATTCCACAGGAAGTCGTAGATTGTCTGGGCGGCCTGGTCGAAGCGGTACTCCTGCATGGCCCGGGTCACCTGCGACTCGGTGCGCTGCAGCTCGGAGACGATCCAGCGGTCGGCCAACGACAGCTCCACCGCTCCGCCATCCACTCCGCAGTCTTCACCCTCGGCGTTCATCAGCACGTAGCGCGAGGCATTCCACAGCTTGTTGCAGAAGTTGCGGTAGCCGTCCAGGCGGCCCATGTCGAACTTGATGTCGCGACCGGTGGTGGCCTGGGAGAGGAAGGTGAAGCGCAGCGCGTCGGTGCCGTGGGGCTCGATGCCCTCGGGGAACTCGTCGCGGGTCGCCTTGGCGATGGCCTTGGCCTTCTGCGGCTGCATTAGGCTGCCGGTACGTTTCTCGACTAGGCTCTCCAGCTCAATGCCGTCGATCAGGTCGATGGGGTCGAGCACGTTGCCCTTGGACTTGGACATCTTCTGGCCCTGGCCGTCGCGCACCAGACCGTGCACGTAGACCTGCTTGAAGGGCACCTCTCCGGTGAACTTCAGCGTCAGCATGATCATCCGTGCGACCCAGAAGAAGATGATGTCGAAGCCCGTCACCAGCACGCTGGAGGGGTGGAAGGTGCGAAAGTCCTCGCCGCGCTCGGGCCAGCCGAGGGTGGCGAAGGTCCACAGCCCCGAGCTGAACCAAGTGTCGAGCACGTCATCGTCCTGGGTGAGGCGGGGCACGCCGAGCTTCTCCATGGTGGTCAGCGCATCCGAGGTCAGCTCGGGGGTGCCGCCGAGCAGCTGGTCGAAGGAGCGCAGGCGCATGGCGGTGTCGAAATCGCCCTGCTCGTGCTCGATGAAGTCTGCCAGCTCTTGCAGGTACTGGCGGGTCGCCTCGACCTCGTTGCGCGCCACGAAGACGTTGCCGTCGATGTCGTACCAGGCCGGGATGCGGTGGCCCCACCACAACTGTCGCGAGATGCACCAGTCCTGCAGGTCGCGCATCCAGGCAAAGTACATGTTCTCGTAGTTCTTGGGCACAAACTCGATGTCGCCGTTCTCGACGGCCTCAATGGCAGGCTTCGCCAGGCTCTCCACGGCGACGAACCACTGGTCGGTGAGCAGCGGCTCGATGACGTCGCCGGAGCGGTCGCCGTAGGGCAGGGTGTTGTTGACCGTCTCCACCTGATCGAGCAGACCGGCGGTCTCCATGTCGGCGACGATGCGCTGTCTGGCCGCGAAGCGGTCGAGGCCGGCGTAGGCTTCGGGCAGGGTGGTGTCGATGTCGGGCAGGGGGCGGCCCTGAATGTCAAAGGCTTCCGCCTGGGGCAGGATTGCCGCGTCCTGAGTGAAGACGTTGATCAGCGGCAGGTTCTGACGACGGCCTACTTCGTAGTCGTTGAAGTCGTGGGCGGGGGTGATCTTCACGCAGCCCGAACCCTTTTCCATGTCGGCGTGCTCGTCGGCGACGATGGGAATGCGCCGGCCGACCAGCGGCAGCTCGACGAACTTGCCAATCAGCGAGGCGTAGCGTGAGTCCTCGGGGTTGACCGCCACGCCGGTGTCGCCGAGCAGGGTCTCGGGGCGGGTGGTGGCGACCACCAGGTGGTCGAGCCCCGCATCGGTCTTGACGCCATCGGCGAGCGGGTAGCGGAAGTGCCAGAATTGCCCCTGCTGGTCGCGGTTTTCCACCTCGAGATCGGAGATGGCGGTATGCAGGGTCGGATCCCAGTTGACCAGGCGCTTTCCGCGGTAGATCAGCCCCTCGTTGAACAGGCGCACGAAGACTTCCTGAACCGCCTTGTAGAAGCCGTCGTCCATGGTGAAGCGCTCGCGCGACCAGTCGACGCTGGCGCCCATGCGGCGCAGCTGCCGGGTGATGTGGCCGCCGGATTCGTGCTTCCACTTCCACACCTTGTCGATGAAGGCCTCGCGGCCCAGGTCGTGGCGCGTCTTGCCCTCTTCGGCGGCGACCTTGCGTTCCACCAGCATCTGCGTGGCGATACCGGCGTGGTCGGTGCCCACCTGCCACAGGGTGTTGTGGCCCTGCATGCGCTTCCAGCGGATCAGGGTGTCCATGATGGTGTCCTGGAACGCATGACCCATGTGCAGGCTGCCGGTGACGTTGGGCGGCGGGATCATGATCGAGAAGGGCTTACCCTCGCCGGACGGGACGAAGCGGCCGTCGGCTTCCCAGCGCTCGTACCAGCGGGATTCGATCTGCTCGGGTTGGTAGGTCTTGTCCATGGGCGTTCCGGGTCCAGAAATGGTCGCCGCCGGCTGGCAGGCCGGACGGCAGGAAGTCGTTCGCGATGGCTCGAAAAATGGGCCCAATTATAGCGCGATGAGGTACTTGGCGTCATGGGCCTGACGCTCAGGAGGATCAACTCTGCCGGCTGCGGTGAGGGGCATCGGGGACAGCTCGAAGAGGAGGTCCGATTCCAGGGAGGGAATCGGTAGCGTCCAGGGAGGGATTCACAGCGCCTCCGGAGGGCCGGCGCCGCTCGTAGAGCTGTCGACGAATCAGCCCCGAGCGACTGGATGCCGACGGTGTTCCGAGGTCAGCTGTTGGAGCGCAGCTGATGCGCCTTCACCGGATAGCCGCGCTGCTTGTAGGTCTGCCAGCAGGCGCGCTTGGCGGTGAGCACCTGCTGATGCTGGTTGATGATCTCGGCGACCCGCTCGAAGCGCGAGAACCACTCCGGGATGTCCGGGGCCAGGTTGAGCATGGCGGTGCGCGCCTCGGGATGAGGCTCGGGCGGGCCTGCGTGGCCGATGG
Source organism: Pseudomonadota bacterium (assembly GCA_051749645.1). Lineage (GTDB taxonomy): Bacteria > Pseudomonadota > Gammaproteobacteria > Pseudomonadales > Halomonadaceae > Halomonas. The sequence continues at coordinate 134,237 of JBNJIT010000006.1, read as the reverse complement.
TCACCGCCACGCTGTCGGCCATGTCGCTGCCCAGCCGGGCGTGGGGCAGGTAGGCATCGGGCCGAAAGGTCCACAGCCGCTCGTCGAGGTCGGCCGCCATGGCGTCGTCCTCGGCGTGCAGGTGCAGCCGGTAGCCCTTGCCGTGGATGGTCTCGGCCAGCCGGCAGGCGAAGCCGAGACGCGCCGCCAGCGTGGTATCGGGCAGGATGTAGAAATCGATTTCGGTCACGGCTATGGCCTGATGATGAGCTACGGGCTACGAGACGGCAGCGTACTGCTCGCGACTCGTAGCCCGGGGCTCGATTCAGCGAGCTTACGCCAGGCGCGTCAGCCAGCCATGGGTATCCTCGCGACGCCCGTATTGCAGGTCGAGCAGTTGAGTGCGCAGGCGCTTGCCGATTTCGCCGCCGTTGTCGGCGGTGAGGCGGATGCGCTCGTCGTCGCTGACCAGCTCGCCGATCGGCGTGACCACCGCTGCGGTGCCGCAGGCGAAGACTTCGCTGATCTCGCCGGAGGCGGCGCCGTCACGCCATTCGTCGATGCTGATGTGGCGCTCTTCGGGGGTCAGGCCCTCGTCGCGGGCCAACTGCATGATCGAGTCCCGGGTGACCCCCTCGAGGATGGTGCCGGTCAGCTTGGGCGTGACGATACGCCCGTCGCGGTAGACGAAGAACAGGTTCATGCCGCCGAGCTCCTCGACCCACTTGTTCTCCACCGCGTCGAGGAAGGCGACCTGGTCGCAGCCATGCTTCTCGGCTTCCTTCTGCGCCGCCAGTGAGGCGGCATAGTTGCCGCCGCACTTGGCGTAGCCGGTGCCGCCGGGGGCGGCGCGCTTGTAGTTCGACGACAGCCAGATAGACACCGGCTTGACGCCGCCCTTGAAGTAGGCGGCCGCCGGCGAGGCGATCACGTAGTAGTCGACCTCTTGCGATGGACGCACGCCGAGGAACTTCTCACTGGCGATCATGAATGGGCGCAGGTAGAGGCTGGTTTCCTCGGCAGCGCTGGCCGGGGTGGGCACCCAGGCGTTGTCCTGGGCGACCAGCGCCTTCAACGAGCCGATGAAGTCGTCGTCGCTGAGCTCGGGTAGTGCCAGCCGGCGTGCCGAGGCGCGAAAACGCGCGGCGTTCTTCTCGGGACGGAAGGTCCACACCGAGCCATCGGCGTGGCGGTAGGCCTTGATACCCTCGAAGATCTCCTGGGCGTAGTGCAGCACGGCGGCGGCGGGGTCGAGGGTCAGCGGCCCGTAGGGGCGCACTTCGTGACCGTGCCAGCCGTCGTCCGAGGTCCAGCGGATGTGCGCCATGTGGTCGCTGAAATAGCGGCCGAAGCCGGAATTGCCGAGGATCTCGTCGCGGATGGCGTCATCCGTGGGGTGAGCGGTCGGCCGTATATCGAAGCCAGAAGTGGTCACCGGGGGTCTCCGTTACAGAACTCTGCACCGGCAGCCGACGAATCGTCGGGCCGTTGCGGTTGAGTGTCGTCACGCAGCGGCGTGGCGAACGATGACAGCGAGAATGACATAAACGCCATGGGCCGGGAAAGTCCGGCCCATGTGGTGAGCGCTTCGCAGATAAACGTAGCACGCGAGTTATGCGTTGCGAAGTGCCGCTCGGCTTGACGTGCTACTCGACGTTTTCCGGGGTCTCGCCCAGTTCGACCTCGCGATCCAGCAGGTACTGGGTGAGCAGCCCCACCGGGCGGCCGGTGGCGCCCTTCTGCTTGCCCGAGTGCCAGGCGGTGCCGGCGATGTCGAGGTGTGCCCAGGGGAACTTGTCCGCGAAGCGCGACAGGAAGCAGCCGGCGGTGATGGTGCCCGCCGGGCGGCCGCCGATGTTGGCCAGGTCGGCGAAGTTGGAGTCGAGCTGCTCCTGGTATTCGTCCCACAGCGGCAGGTGCCAGGCGCGGTCCCAGGCCATTTCGCCGGCGTCGAGCAGGTCCAGCGCCAGGTCGTCGTCGTTGGCGAGCAGCCCCGTGGCGTGGTGGCCGAGCGCGATGATCGCTGCGCCGGTGAGGGTGGCGATGTCCACCACGCTGGCAGGCTCGAAACGCTCGGCGTAGGTCAGGGCATCGCACAGCACCAGACGCCCTTCGGCATCGGTGTTGAGCACCTCCACGGAGAGCCCCTTGAGCGTCTTGATGATGTCGCCGGGCTTGGTGGCGCGGCCGTCGGGCATGTTCTCGGCGGCGGCGACGATGAACACCAGGTTGAGTTTGGGCGCGAGCGCCAGCACGCTCTGAACGGTGCCGAACACGCTGGCGGCGCCGCACATGTCGAACTTCATCTCGTCCATGGCCTCGCCGGGCTTGAGCGAGATGCCGCCGGTGTCGAAGGTGATGCCCTTGCCGACCAGCACGTGGGGCGCCTCGTCGGCACTCTCGGCGCCCTGGTAGCGCATCACGATCAGCCGTGAGGGCTCGGCGCTGCCGCGTCCCACGGCGAGCAGGCTGTGGGCGCCCAGGCGCTCCAGGGCCTCTTCGTCGAGCACTTCCACGGAGAGCGCCCCGTTCGATGCCTCGCCCAGTCGTTCGGCGCGCTCGGCCAGGTAGCGGGGCGTGCAGACATTGCCTGGCAGGTTGCCCAGGGTACGGGCCAGGCTGACGCCCTGGCCAATGGCGTCGCCCACGCGAGCGCCCCGCTTGGCGGCCTGGCTGTCGCCGCCTTCGCTGACCAGTAGGGTCACCTGGGTCAGCTGCGGCGCCGCCGCTGGCTCGGACTTGAACTCGGTGAAGCGATAGACGGCGCGGTTGGCGGCCTCGGCGACCATGCGGGCCTTCCAGTCGCAGGCGCGCTCGCCGATCGGCACATCGGTGAAGGCCACGGCGGCATCGTCCACGGCGAGTTTCGCCAGCGAGCCGAAGGCGGCATCCAGCGCCTTGCGAAAGGCGCCTTCCTGGCACTTGTCGCGGCTACCCAAGCCCACCAGCAGCAGGCGGTCGGCGCCCAGCCCGGGAGCGAAGGGAATCAGCTGAACGTTACCCAGCTTGGCCTCGAAATCGCCGCGCTCGATCAGTTGCCCGATAAGCCGCTCACTGGCGTCGTCGAGCTTGGCGGCAGCGGGCAGCAGCTCGCCGTCAGTGAACACCGGTAATACCAGGCAGGCCGTCTCGACCTTGGCAGGGTTGGCCGTCTGAACGGGGAATTCCATGGTGACTCCACAAGACAAGCGAAGGGGGATTCTGGATAATGCCGGCACGGCCCTAGGCCCGTGCCGAATCACCCCAGTGTACCCAAGGCATGGCTCCAATGCATAAAAGCGCTGCATGATCGTTTTCCGTTATCTGACCCGCGAGATCCTGCTGACCATGGCAGCGGTAGCCGGCGTGCTGCTGCTGGTGATCATGGGCAGCCGTTTCATCCGCTATTTCTCCGATGCCGCGGAAGGCGAGATTCCGGTCAGCATCCTCGGCACCCTGATGCTTTTCCATCTGCCGGGTTTTCTCGAGCTGATCCTGCCGCTCGCCTTCTTTCTGGGCATTCTGCTCGCCTATGGTCAGCTCTACCTCAACAGCGAGATCACCGTACTGGTGGCCTGCGGAACCAGCCCCATGCGCCTGCTGCAGGTGAGTCTGGTGCCTGCTGCCCTGGTGGCGGTGCTGGTGGGGCTGTGCAGTCTGTGGCTGACCCCGGCCGGCGCCCTGCACAACGAGCAGTTGCTCGAGGAGCAGCGCAGCCGGCTGGACTTCACGGCGCTCGCGCCGGGGCGGTTCCAGGACTTCGGCGACGGGCGCACTGCCTATACCGAAAGCTTCGATGACGATCGCAGTCATATGCAGGAAGTCTTCATCAGCGAGCGCCAGCGGCGCCGCGACGGCACGCCGGAGAGCGCCGTGACGCGTGCCGCCAGCGGCTACCAAACGGTGGACGATGACACCGGCAGCCGGTTTCTGGTGTTGGAGAACGGTGAGCGTTACAGCGTGGAGCCGGGACGCCACGAGGCCGAGCGCCTGGAATTCGCGACCTATGCGGTGCGCCTTTCGCGGGCCGGAGAGGGAGCCGAGCTGGGGTCTCCCGAGTATGCCACCACCGCGGCGTTGCTCGATGATGACGATACGCGCGCCCAGGCACAGCTGCAGTGGCGGCTGTCGCTGCCCGTGATGGTGTTCATCCTGACGCTGCTGGCGATGCCGCTCTCCAAGGTCAATCCCCGTCAGGGGCGCTTCGCCAAGCTGTTACCGGCGGTATTCCTGCACGTCTGCTACCTGAGCCTGCTGCTCGCGGCGCTGGATGCCATCGGGCGTGGCTCGCTGCCGGTGGTATTGGGCATGTGGCCCATTCATGTCGTCTTCCTGCTTCTCGGTCTCGGTTTGATGGTGCGTGCCCAGCGCCAGGGGATGGCGGGATGATTGCCGATCGCCTCGACCGCTACATCGCCCGCAACGTGCTGGGTGCCATCATCGTGGTACAGGTGGTGTTGCTGGGCCTCGACCTCGTCATCACTTACATCAACGACCTGGAGGACGTGGCCGGCGACTATGGCGCCTTCCAGGTATTGCAGTACCTGTTAATGCGCCTGCCCTGGCGCTTCTACCAGTATGCGCCCGTTGGCGTGCTGATCGGCGCGCTGATCGGTCTGGGCAGCATGGCGTCGAGCAACGAACTCACCGTGATGCGCGCTGCCGGCCGGTCGTTGACGCGCATTCTGTGGGGCGTCATGAAACCGGTTCTGGTGGTGGTGGTCGTGCTGCTGTTGGTAGCCGAGTACGTGAGTCCCCGCACCGAGCAGTTCGCCAGTGCCTGGCGCCTCGAGAAACTGCAAGGAGAAGGCGCCGTGCTCACCCAGCAGGGGGGCTGGCAGCGCGAAGGCGACAGCATCTATCGTTTCGGTGCCATTCGCGCCGATGATACCGTGCTCGATCTGACTCGCTATCGCTTCGAGGGGCATGCCCTGCGGGATGCCATGGTGGCCCAGCGGGCTATCTGGCATGACGGCGCCTGGCGGCTGGAGGATGTTGCCATCACGCGCTTCCATGATGAGAGTACCGATGTCGAACGTCACGACAGCCTGCCCTGGCAAACGGGGCTGACCCCCGCCCAGCTCGACCGTCTGCTGCGTGAGGTCAATAGCCAGGCGCCCAGCGAGCTGTGGGCCTATGCCAGTTACCTGCGCAGCCAGAATCTCGAGGCGACTCAGCCGTTGCTCTACTTCTGGCAGAAGCTGCTGATGCCGCTGACCATGGCGTCTCTGGTGCTGGTGGCCGCTTCTTTCGTGTTCGGCCCGTTGCGAACCGTGGCGGCGGGTACGCGGGTATTCTATGGCGTGGTGACCGGCCTGGTCTTCAAGTACTTGCAGGATCTGCTGGCACCGGCCTCCACGGTCTGGGGGTTTTCACCGATCTGGGCCGTGCTGGGGCCGACCCTGCTGTGCGCCGTGCTGGGTCTCTATCTGTTACGGCGCAGCGGGTAATACGGGAGATAAAGGATATGCCGCGACGCTTCGAGCACCTCGACGACACCTGGCCGGCGGGCCTGGGCCGGCGGCTGGGCGCCATGCTCTACGATGGTTTCCTGGTAGCGGCGATCTGGCTGTTGGTTGCGGTGGCCCATCTGGCGGTGGTTCGCTTCGGCTTCGGGCTGGAGGCCGAGGCGGTGGGTTCCGGCTGGCTGCAGCGTGGCACTCTGCAGCTGCTGCTGCTCGCCAGTGCTTTCCTGTTCTTCGCTTTCTGTTGGCGGCGCGGCGGCATGACCCTGGGCATGCAGGCTTGGCGGCTACGCGTACAGACCGTGGATGGTCGCGCCATCTCGCTGGGGCAGAGCCTGGTGCGCTATGGCGTGGCGTGGCTGTCATTCGTCGCGTTCGGGCTCGGCTATCTGTGGGTACTGTTCGACACCGAGCGGCGCAGCTGGCCCGATATCGTTTCCGGCACGCGTACCGTGGTGTTGCCCAAGCCAGCGCGACGTTGAGATACCGCTCAACTGACCCTGATCATTTTTTCATCGATTGGGGGTTGCATTACGCCATGCGAATCATTTACATTCGATCTCGCAACGACTGGCGAGGTGCTGCAATGTACGTGTGTATCTGCAAGGGTGTGACCGACCATCGAATCCGCGAATCCGTCGAGGGCGGCGCCCGCAGCTGGCGCGAAGTCCAGAGCGAGACCGGTTGTGGCACCCAGTGCGGCAAGTGTGCTTGTACGGCCAAGCACATCACGCGTGAAGCCATCGTCAACGAGATGTCGGCCGCCGTGGACGACCTGGCCTACGCGGTCTGATGCCGCGCGCCTTCATGGCGAACCCGAGAGGGTTGCAGCATCGATAGCCAATTCTTCTCATTCTAGTTGCGTTTCTCCCAACCCTTTGTCATGTTTGGACTTTTTTCCCTCAGTAGACAATACTGGGGGTGTTCGACGTGCCGCAGAGAACGGTGCGACGCTACACCCCGACGTTTCAGGATCGATCCAAGACGCAATGAAGAGGGAGACGCACCATGAAAGGTGATGCCAAGGTCATCGAGCATCTCAACAAGGCCCTGGGTGCCGAGCTGGTCGCCATCAATCAATACTTCCTGCATGCCAAGATGTATCAGGATTGGGGCCTCACCAAGTTGGGCAAGTGGGAGTACGACGAGTCCATCGAGGAGATGCAGCACGCGGAAAAGCTGATCGACCGTATCCTCTTCCTTGAGGGCGTGCCCAATCTGCAGGATCTCGGCAAGCTGCACATCGGCGAGAACGTCCGCGAAATGCTGGAGTGCGATCTCAAGATCGAGCACGAGGGTCGCAAGGGCTATATCGAGGCGATCGCCTATTGCGAAACGGTACAGGACTACGTGACCCGTGATCTGCTGCGTAGCCTGCTGGCCGACGAAGAGGGGCACATCGACCACATCGAGACCGAGCTCGGCCTGATCGACAAGGTCGGCATCGAGAACTACCTGCACAAGCAGATGCAGGAAGCCGGCGAGTAACGTCGATATCCTGCCTTCTGCCATTCGCAGCACCCGCATCGGCCTCACCGATGCGGGTGCTGTCATTTCAGGGCGATGCCAGCTCCTGCATCCGGCGGTCATCGCGATGGCTTGTCGTCACGCAGCCAGGCCGCTCGCAAAGTGAAAACCGACTGTCACGGTGTTGTAAGGCGATGACGGTAATGTCGCTGGGGCTCACTCATCGGAGGTTTTCTCATGATGCAGAAACGCCCCTTGGTATCCGCTCTTGTCTTTTCTTCAGCGCTTGCAGGTCTGGCCTTTCCGGCTATGGGCAGCGAGACGCTGGTGCTCTACACCAGTCAGCCCAACGGCGATGCCCAGCAAACCGTCGACGCTTTCCAGGCCGCCCATCCTGAGGTCGAGGTGGAATGGGTGCGCGATGGCACCACTCGCCTGATGACACGCCTGCGCTCCGAGCTTTCCGCCGGCGTCAGCAATCCCGACGTGCTGCTGATCGCCGACAGCATGACCATGGAGTCGCTCAAGCAGGAAGGGCACCTGCGGCCCTACCTGAGCCCTGAGCGCGAGGCCTACGACGCCGAGCTGTACGACCCGGAAGGCTACTACTACGGCACCAAGCTGATCACCACGGGCATCGTCTACAATACCGCTGCGGAACATAGGCCACAGCGCTGGCAAGATCTCGTCAAGCCAGAATACGAAGGGCAAGTGACCATGCCGAGCCCGCTCTACTCCGGTGCTGCCCTGATTCACATGGCGACGCTCAGCGGCCATCCCGAACTGGGCGAAAGCTATTACGAGGCGCTGCACGACAACCGCGTCGAAGCCCAGGGCGGTAACGGCGGCGTATTCAATGCCGTGGCGGCGGGTACCAAGCCCTACGGCATCGTGGTGGACTTTTTGCCGATTCGCGAGGCGGCCAATGGCTCGCCGGTCGACTTCGTGTTCCCCGAGGAGGGGGTGAGCGCGGTGACCGAGCCGGTAGCCATCATGCAGGAGGCCGATAACCCCGAGGCGGCGCAGAAATTCGTCGATTTCTTACTCTCGCAGGAGGGGCAGCAGCTGGTGAGCGATCAGGGCTATTTGCCGGCGCATCCCGAAGTGGCACCGCCGGAGGGCTTCCCGACACGCGACGACATCGACCTGATGCCGCTCGATGTCGAAAGCGCCCTGGCCACGGAGGCCGAGCTCAAGGAGCGGTTCAGCGACCTGTTCGGTAGCTGATCATGACACCCAGCCTCACCTACGGCAGCCAGTATCGCTGGCTGCTCACCCTGCTGACGACCGTCATCGTGGTACTCAGCCTGATGCCCAGTCTGCGTCTGCTGATGGAGGCGCTGGGCGATCTGGCCCAGGGCAGCGAGGCGCCGCTATGGCGGGTGCTGCAGGCCGAAAGCACCTGGCGGGCGCTATGGCGCAGTCTCTACACCTCGGGGCTGGGCATGCTGATAGCGCTGGTGCTGGGTAGCCTGTTCGCCTTCGTGATCACTCTGACCGACATCCGCGGCAAGGCCTGGCTGGTGTTCTGCTTCATGCTGCCGATGATGATTCCGCCCCAGGTCACGGCGCTCAGCTGGTTGCAGCTCTTCGGCCCCGCCAGCCCGCTGTTGAAGAGCATCGGCATGGCGCCGCCGCTGGGCAGTCCACAGCCGCTCTATTCGGCGCAGGGCATCGGTCTGCTGCTGGGCATCCAGAGCGCACCGCTGGTGTTCCTGGCGCTGCGGACCTCCCTGCTGTCGGTTCCCCGCGAGCTGGTCGAGGCGGCGCGCATCAGCGGCGCCCGCCAGGCCCAGGTGTGGGGGCAGATCATCCTACCGGTGACACGCAGCGGCCTGATTGCCGGCGCGGCCATGGCCTTCATCTCGAGCCTGGGCAACTTCGGCATTCCCGCCATGCTGGGCATTCCCGCCGGTTACTATGTGTTGCCGACCCTCATCTATCAGCGCATGGCGAGTTTCGGTACCGGCGTGCTCGCCGAGATGGCTTCGCTCTCGCTGCTGATCGGCATGCTGGCGCTCGCCGGTGTGGCGTTGCAGCAGGCGTGGATGAAACGCAGCCGCTTCGGGCTGGTGGGCCACAGTGGGCGTGCCCACGACTTCTCGCTGGGACGTTGGCGAGCGGCGGTGACCGCCCTGCTGGTGGTCGTATTGCTGGCGATCCTCGTCGCGCCGCTGGCGGCGTTGGCGGTGAGCTCGCTGGTGCCCGCCATGGGGGTGCCGCTGACCTGGGAAACGCTCACCCTGGATGCTTACCACGAGGTGATCGGCCGCCAGGGTGCGACCTGGCGGGCGGTGCGCAACAGCCTGTGGCTGGCGGGCGGTGCCGCGCTGGTGCTGATGCTGTGCAGCCTGCCCCTGGCGTACCGGCTGCAGCGCTTGCCGCAGCGCTGGCAGAGCCTGACCCTGAGCGCCATCGAGCTGCCCTATGCACTGCCGGGCGTGGTGCTGGCGGTAGCCTGCATCCTGCTCTTCGTACGCCCCATCCCGCTGATTGGCGTGGCGCTCTACGGCACCCTGGGCCTGATCTTCATCGCCTATCTGGCGCGCTTTCTGGTGGTGTGTCTCAAGCCGGTGGCCGCCGGACTCTCGCAGCTCGATCCTTCTCTGGAGGAAGCCGCGCAGTTGGCGGGTGCCGGCCCCTGGCGCCGCCTGGGGGGCATCGTGCTGCCTCTGGTGGCGCCAGCACTGTTCGCCGGCGGGCTGCTGGTGTTCCTGATGGCGGTGAATGAACTGACCGTTTCTGCCCTGCTGTGGAGTGCGGGCAACGAGACCCTGGGCGTGCTGATCTTCAACCTGGACGAGGGCGGCGAGAGCGTGCTGGCCGCTGCGGTTGCCGTGCTGGTCGTGGCGATGGTGGCGGCACTGATGCTGTTGCTGAGCCTGCTGGCACCGCGCCTGCCCAAGGGAGTCGTGCCATGGCAGAGCTGACGATCGATCGTGTCACCAAGCGTTTCGGCGAGCATGCTGCCGTAGAGTCACTCTCGCTGGATGTCGAATCGGGCGAGTTCGTCGCTCTGCTCGGCCCCAGCGGCTGCGGCAAGACCACCATGCTGCGCATGCTGGCTGGCTTCGAACCGCTCAGTGACGGCGAGATCCGCCTGGGAGAGCGCACTCTGGCCAGCCGGGAGCGGCACGTGCTGCCCGAGCAGCGCAACATGGCCATGGTGTTCCAGTCGTATGCCCTGTGGCCGCACATGAGCGTGGCCGACAACGTCGGCTATCCGCTCAAGTTGCGTGGCCTGGGCGGCGAAGCCTATCGACGGCGGGTGGGCCAGGCCCTGGCTCTGGTGGCCCTGGAGTCATACGCCCGGGGTTCGCCACAGGAACTCAGCGGTGGTCAGCGCCAGCGCGTAGCGCTGGCACGCTGCCTGGTCACCGACCCCGAAGTCGTGCTGCTCGACGAGCCGCTGGCCAACCTCGATCGCCATCTGCGTGCCGCCATGGAGCAGAGCTTTCGCGAATTCCACCGCCGCACCGGCGCTACCCTGGTCTATGTCACCCATGACCAGAGCGAGGCCATGGCACTGGCGGACCGGATCGCGGTCATGCGCGAAGGTCGGCTGGAGCAGTGGGCCACGCCGGAAACGCTCTATCGCCGGCCGCGATCTACCTGGGTGGCGAGTTTCATCGGCCAGGGCAGCCAACTGAAGGTGGCTGCGGGGCGGCCGGGCCAGCGCCTGGAGGAGAGCACCCTGATGCGGGGGCTCGCCGCCGTTGCCACCGAGCGCACCCAGGCGGTGCTGGTGCGCCCGGAGCACGTAACGGTACTGCCCGATTCCCCTTGCCTCCACGACCTGCGCGCGCGAGTGGAAGGCGTGACCTTCCGCGGCGAGCGTTACGAGCTGCACCTGCGCCTAGAAAACGGTGAAGCGCTGTTGGCCTATCACCACACGGCGCTTGCCGAGGGACAGCCGGTGGCGCTGGTCTTGCGCGAGGGCTGGTGCCTGGAATCCGAGGCATGAGCCCACGCATCGAGGTGCTCAGCGGCCTGGGCGACAAGGCGCCCGCCGCCATCCTGGTCGAGGCCGAAGGCAAGCGTCTGCTGCTCGACGCCGGCGGCGCCCTGCATCCGGAGCAGTCGACGGCCTGGGCCGCCGGGCTGGACGTCGATGCCGTGTTGATCAGCCACGATCACTTCGACCACATCGGTGGGGTGGGGGCGCTGCCCGACGAGCTGCCGCTCTATTGTACCGCCGTGGTGGCGGCAGCGCTGCCCAGCGGCCGCGAGTGGCGAGCGCTGCCCGAGCGCGGTCAGTGCCGCATCGAGGGAATTCCGGTGACCACCGGCCAGGCCGGGCACTCGCTTGGCGGCGTATGGCTACACCTGGGCGTCGATGGCGGGGTGTTCTACAGCGGCGACGCCTGTCTCGAGTCATCGCTGTTTCCTTTCGATGCGCCGCCACCAGCCCGCGTTGCCCTGCTGGATGCCTCCTACGGCCGCTACGATACCCCCCAGGCGCAATGTCGTGCAGCCATTGCCCAGCGGTTGACCGAGCCGCGGACATTACCGGTACCGCTGTCGGGTCGGGCGCTGGAAATGGCACTCTGGCTCGAGATCCACGCCAAGCGGCAGGGTGTTGCCTGGAACCTGGACACCGCCTGCCGTCAGGCGCTCGAGCAGTTGCTGCGCTTGCCAGGTTCGCTGCGTAGGGAAGAGCATGATGCGACCATTCGCCGGCTGCTCGATGCGCCGCGCGTGGACTCCCCCGAACTGTGGCTGGTGGAGGACTGCGACGACGATCCACAGGACTGGCCGGATCATCGCCTGCTGCATACGGGCTACCTCACGCCCCGGCGACAACGTCAGCGGGCGGCAGGCGAGGTCGACTGGCTGCGCTGGAACGTCCACTTGCGGCTTTCCCATCTGCGCACGCTCGTTGCCCGGCTGGGAGCCGAGCGCGTGATGCCGTTGTTTACCACCGAGGTACGCGAGGTGAACGAACGGTTGATGGCACCAGGATCTCCGGCCGTCTCCGAGGAGAACAGCGATGCTGTTGGCTAGGCCATTCGTCTTCATCCGTCATGGTGAAACGCCCCTAAACCGAGAACAGCGCATCGGCGGGCGCACCGATGTGCCGCTGACGGCGCTGGGCGAGGCCCAGGCGAGGCAGGCAGCCGCGTGGCTCGCTCGGCCCTGGAGCCGGGTCGTGACGAGTACGCTGCAGCGCGCCTGGCGGACCGCCGAGCTGGTGGTGCCAGGCTATGCGGTCACCCGCCTGAGCGGGCTCGACGAGCGCGACTGGGGGCTGCTGGAAGGGGTGCCGCTCGAGCGGCAGCCACCCTACGCGATCACGCCGCCCGGTGGAGAAAGCTGGGCGAGCTTCCAGGCACGAGTGCTGGCTGCACTGAACGACGTGCTGGCCAGCGACGATCTGCCATTGGTGGTGGCTCATTCCGGCGTCTATCGGGTGATCCGCACCCAGCTCTTCGGGAGTCCGGACGGGGTGAGGCTGCCCAATGCGCTGCCGTTTCTGATCCGCCCCGGTCCATCGGGGTGGCAAGTGCATCGCTATGCGACTCAGAACGCCTTTTCGAGCTCGAAGCGCGGCACGGGCTCGCCCTGCACCTCGACGGTTTCGTTGAAGTCGTCCAACGGACGTACCCACAGGCCGTAATCGCCGTAGAGGGCACGATAGACGACGAGTGGCTCTTCGGTTTCGCTGTGATGGGCCACGCCGAGCACCTCGTAGCGGTTGCCCTTGTAGTGGCAGTAGATCCCGGGGACGGGGTGGGGCTGTGACATCTCGAGCTCCATGCTGAGAACCGGTTCGCGAGCGGCGGTGCAGGCAACGATGGTCAATGGGTTCCGAAGGTCAGGGGCCGGTTTCGCCGTCGTCATTGGCCGTGGCCTGCTTGGCCAGTCTGGTCAGCACCCGCGAGGCGGCGACGAAGCCGAAGCTGCCGGTGACGACAGTCGCAGCACCGAAACCCGAGGCGCAGTCGAGCCGTGTGGACTCGTTCGAAGCGGGCTTCTCGAAGCACACCTCGCCGTCGGCGGCAGGATAGACCAGCTGTTCGTCAGAGTAGACGCATTCGACCGAAAAGCGCCGCTTGGGGTTGCGCGAGAATCCGTAATCGCGGCGCAGCCGGGCGCGCACCTTGGCCAGCAGCGGGTCGTGTTCGGTGCGTGTGAGGTCGGCGGTGCGGATGCGGGTGGGGTCGGTCTGGCCGCCAGCGGCACCGGTGACGGTGATCGGCATCTTGTGGCGCCGGCACCAGGCGATCAGCGCTGCCTTGGCCACTACGCTGTCGATGGCGTCCACCACATGATCGGCCTCCAGCGGCAGTCGCGTGGCCAGGTTGGTGGGGGTGACGAAGGCGGTGTCGGCGGTGACCTCGATGCCGGGGTGGATGGCCCGGCAGCGCTCGGCGAGCACCTCCACCTTGGGGCGACCGATGGTGCCGTCCAGGGCGTGCAGCTGACGGTTGACGTTCGACACGCAGACATCGTCGAGGTCGATCAGCGTGAGCCGGCCGATGCCGGAGCGCGCCAGCGCTTCGACGGCCCAGCTGCCCACGCCGCCGACGCCGACCACCACCACGTGAGCCGAACGAAACCGCTCGGCGGCGCGCCGGCCGTAGAGGCGGCGGATGCCACCGAAGCGTAGCGCATAGTCGTCCCGGTCGAGCGAGGGGGCCTGAGGCAGGTCGGTCATGGCGTGATCGGTTCCACGGTGGGTTCGGCAGAACTGTCGCGGCGGACGGCGTTCACCGGCAGGTGGCCGCCCCAGCCGAAGCGTTCGAACAGCCGGCTCATGGGCGCATCCAGGGCGGCGCTCACCCTGAGGCAGCACGCATCGGCAGGATGCTCGAAACCCAGCTCCACGGCGGCCAGCAGCAGGCGCGGGGTTTCCAGGCGCTCGGCGAAGAAACGGTTGTGGATGCTCTTGCCGTGCTTGGCATCGCCGATGATCGGATAACCGCGGCGCGACAGATGGCGGCGAATCTGGTGGCGGCGGCCGGTCAGCGGGCGCGCTTCCATCAACGAGTAGCGGGCATGCGGGTAGCGGTCGACCTGCACCGGCAGCTCCACGCCGTCCAGGCGGCGCACCTCGGTAATGGCCGGTTGGGCGGGCATCTCCGCCTTGGGGCGGCGGCCATCCTCCTCGCGCAGCGGATAGTCTAGCTGCTCGGCCTCGGGGCCGATGCCGCGCACCACGGCCAGGTAGCGCTTGGTCACGCGGCGCTCGTTGAACGCTGCGCCGAGCTGGGCGGCACTCTCGGGGTCGAGGGCGAACACCATCACGCCCGAGGTGGGGCGGTCGAGTCGGTGCACCGGGTAGACGCGCCGGCCCAACCGGTCGCGCAGCTGCTGCAGCAGAAATTCGCGCTCGCCGCGGGCCAGGGCGGTGCGGTGTACCAGCAGCCCCGCCGGCTTGTGCACGACGACCAGGTGCGCGTCGTCATGGAGTATCCGCAGCTCGTTGGTCATGCCGTCCGTTCCACTCGCGAAGGGCGCTCATTGTCGCCGCCAAGGGGGGACTTGTCATCCGGCGCCGAGGGGATGGCCGTTGCCCAGCCATGGCGGGTACCGAGCCAGGCGATCGTCCGGGGTCTCCCAGCCTTATGGGCTGACCGGCAGCGTGCCCACGCTGTCATGCTCGTGTCACGGCGGTGTCGCATTCTTTTCGCATGACCATGATGCGAGGACGAGCCATGACGACGGAGGGAGACGCACTCAGAGCGATCATCGAGGGGGAGCGGCTGACGGTGCATTTCCAGCCCATCGTCGATGCCGGTCGTCGAACGATCCACGGCTACGAAGCCCTGGCCCGCGGCCCCGAGGCATCACCCCTGCGCTCGCCGGTGCGCCTTTTCGACGTGGCCACTCAGGCCGGCCTGTTGGTGGAACTGGACCTGCTGTGTCGGCGTCTGGCGATCCAGCGTTTCGTGACACTGGGTTTGCCGGGGCAGCTGTTTCTCAACGTCATGCCAGCCACCATCGTCGAGCGCGACTTTCGCGAAGGCCTCACCCTGAGCTTCCTGCACGAAGCGGGACTGCCCCCCAACCGGGTGGTGATCGAACTCACCGAGCACATGCCGATCCATGACTACGCCTTGATGCGTCAGGCCGTGGCCCACTACCGCGAGATGGGCTTTCAGGTGGCGCTGGATGATCTCGGCGCAGGTCACTCCAGCCTGCGGCACTGGTCGGAGCTGCGCCCGGATTTCGTCAAGCTCGACCGTCATTTCGTGGCGGGCATCGACCAGGCACCGGCCAAGCGCGAATTCCTGCGCTCGATCCTCGATGTGGCGCGCAGCCTGGATTGCCAACTGATCGCCGAAGGCATCGAGACCGAACAGGAACATCGTTGCCTGTGGGAGCTCGACCGCGGCCTGTCGCTGCTGCAGGGCTATTTCTTCGCGCGGCCCAGCGAAGCGCCCCCGCACAGCATCACCCATCTGCTGCCTGACCATGGGCCGCCGTGCCAGGAGCCAGCGCGCTGCGCCTGTTCCATTACCCGAGACATTGCCGCCGTGCCGCCAGACATGCCTGTGCCGGCGTTGGTGGAGCGCTTTCGCCGCCATCCGTCGCTGCGCTGCGTGCCCGTCGTGGATCGAGGGCGGCCGCTGGGGGTGGTGCGGCGCAACGCCTTTCTGATGCTGTTCACCAACCCGTTCAGCCATTCGCTCTATGCCAAGCGTCAGGTACGTGGGCTGGCCGATACGCAGATGCTGGTGGCAGCCGCCGACACGCCGCTGGCCAAGCTCAGCCAGCGAGTGACCGCCGGCGACGACGGGCAGCAGGAAGACTTCGTGATCGTCGACGGTGACGGCAACTATCAAGGCATGGGCAATATCGTCGACCTGTTGCGCGAGATCACCGCGATACAGGTGCGGCAGGCGCGGCATGCCAATCCGCTGACCGGCCTGCCGGGCAATATCCTGATCAACGAGACCCTGAGCCGGTGGCTGGAGCGCGGCGAGCCTTTCACGGCGGTCTACTGCGATCTGGATCATTTCAAGGCGTTCAACGACGCCTACGGCTATGCCCGAGGCGACCGGGTGATCATCGCCGTGGCCAGCCTGCTGCAGGCCCAGGCGGATGAGGCCGATTTCGTCGGTCACGTGGGCGGCGACGACTTCGTGCTATTGCTGGAGGATGCCAGCTGGCGAGATACCTGTCGTCGCATCCTCGAGGCCTTCGCCACGATCGCTCCGGATTTCTATGACGATGGCGACCGTCTCGCCGGCGGCATCCATCTCGAGAATCGCCAGGGCGTCGAGACCTTCTTCCCCATCGTCAGCGTGTCGCTGGCGGCCCGCCCGGTACCGGCCGGGGCGCAGGACATGGCGCTGGACATCGCCACGGAGCTCTCCGATCTCAAGAAGCAGGCCAAGAAACAGCCGGGCAACAGCCTGTTCGTGGACCGCCGGCGAACCGAAGGCTGAACGATGCGATGTCATGGCGCGCGGCGTCGGAAGGGGCACGCGCTGGCTCAGTCGGTGCCGATTTGACAATCTCGGCCCTCCTGCTAAGTGTCTTACTGGTCAGCCCGGGGGGAGGCCGCCGGGATGAGCCGTTCGATGCCAACCAATGATGTAGGAGGTCATCATGATACGCACGAACGAGATGCGATGGTGGCAGCCGGTGATGCTGCTGGGAGGCTGTGCGCTGGGTGGCGCAGTCATGGCTGGGCAGTCTTCGCTCTCCCCTCAAGGCCATCCTAACGAGAAGAGCATCGGGATCTACATTGGCGGCGACCTGACCGAAGACGGCTCGACCTTCCTGGCTGGCTTTGGGCACGAACCGTCGAGTCACTGGATCGAGATCGTCCCGCGCCAGTCCCATTCTCGGGAAGCGACCTGGAAGGTGGGCGTGACCGACCAAGCGCGCATTCCGGGCGAGTTGATCGAGATTCCGCAGGCCGAGGTTACCTACAAATACATCAGTTCCAACTATTCGGAGTTTGCCGGCTTCCCCCCGCCGCTAACCAATGGAGGGCTGAACGAGCACGGCGTAGCGGCTCGCGACATCTGGTCACCCTCGCGTCCGGAGCTAGTGGAGATGTCGGAAACCGCCGCCGAGGAAACGCCGCAGACCGGTCCGCAATACAGCGATCTGGCCAAAGCCATCATGGAGCGTGCCACTACGGCTCGTGAGGCGGTGGAGATCATCGGCGGGCTGATCGATGAGCACGGCTTCTCGACCTACGGAGGCAACTCCCACCTGATCGCCGATGCCGAGGAGGGCTGGGCCTTCATCAATTTCGCCGGCGGTCAGGGGCTATGGGCGGCCGAGCGGCTTGGGCCGGATGAAGTGCGGGTGATGTATCCCGGCTACATTCATGATTTCCCCGTTGACCATGAGTCGAGCGACGACTATCTCGCGTCCGAGAATTTCGTTCAGTTCGCCCGCGAGCAGGGTTGGTGGGACGGCAAGAGCGACTCGTTCAACGTCCAGGAGGTCTATGGCCAGCCGTTTCCGGCCGAGGAACCAGGTGACTTCTATCCGGCGTTCTATACCGAGGGCCGCAATCCACCGGCGCGAGAGAAGGAGCTGCGTGAGATGACGCCGGTGAGCCTCGAGGACATGCTGGCCTATGTGCGCGACCCGCGCTGGTCCACCGACTTCACTGGCTATGGACAGGTCGCTCAGCTACGTCGCGACAGTCACCCAGAGCTGCAGACCCTGTGGGTTGCCGTGACCAGTGGGATCACCACGCCTTTCGTACCGATTCCCATCGCTACACAAGAAGTGCCGCCGGAATTTCGGCAGCACCGCTACATGACCAAGGATGCCGACTCGCACTTTATTGATCCCGACTACGGCCCACTGGAGGCCACGCGCTATGCCACGCGAACCTTCAAGCGCCTGCTCTACCATACCTGTGAGCATCCGGCAGACTTTCTTCGCCCGGTGACCGGTGAGATTGAAGCCTTCGAGCGCGAGCTGATCGCCGAGCGGGGCAGCGTCGAGCAGCGTGCGCTGGGGCTGTTTGAAGCGGGCCGCGACGATGAAGCTCGGTCTCACCTGACCTACCAGGTCGAGCGGAGGCTGCTGGATTCCCTGGAGCTGGGCGAGGATCTCGTTCGTGCCGTGGAGCGTGAGACCCGAGACAAATACGGAATCCGCTTGCCCGAGGGCGAAGCGGAAGAAGGCGAGACGACTCCAGCCACCAGCCAGCCCATGGGGCGTCAAGGCTGGGGGGCGATGATCCATTGCTACGACGAGGCGCTGGACGAATACCCCCGCGAGCATGGGATCTATGAGGGCTATCGCCTCACTCACGGGCTTTCGCCGCTGTCGAGCCGTTGATCCTCCGCCTTCGCCGCCTACTGGCCGAACAGCAGTGTCGTGTGCGCGGCGATGGCGTCTAACGGCATGAGTCCCGTCATGGTGGGGCGGCGAGACATGCGTCCCCCACCATTTGCCAGTCGGCGATGGTTGAAGAACCGTCTGCGTCAACGAGTCAGATGAGCGCGTGGCGCATCCGCGCCGATACGGCTTCGCTCACCACCACCGTGGCGAGAATCACGACCAGGATGGTTGCCACCTGGGACCAGGCCAGGGTATCGATCGACGATTGCAGCTTCATGCCGATGCCGCCGGCACCGACCAGGCCGAGAATGGTGCTTTCGCGGATGTTGATGTCCCAGCGGAATACCGAGATGCCCCAGAAGGCCGGCAGCACCTGGGGAACGATGCCGTAGTGGATCACCTGGGTGCGGTTGGCGCCGGTGGCCATGACGGCCTCCACCTGCCGGGTATCGGTTTCCTCGATGGCTTCGTAGAGCAGCTTGCCGACGAAGCCGATGGAGCGCAGGGCGATGGCCACGATGCCGGCAAGCAGGCCGGGCCCGATGATGGCCACCAGCAGCAGCGCCCAGATCAGCGAGTTGATCGAGCGCGAGGTGACGATCACCAGCAGTGCCACGGGGCGCACCAGCAGTGCCGAGGGGGTGGTGTTGCGGGCCGCCAGGAAGGCCACCGGCACCGCCAGGATCACCCCGCCCAGGGTGCCCAGGGTGGCGATGTTGAGGGTGTCCCACAGCGGTGCCAGCAGCTCGGGCAGGTAGGCCAGCCGCGGCGGAAACATGCGGCTACCGATGTCGGCCGCCTGGCTCGGCGCGTCGGCGACGAAGACCCACATGGTGCCGGCGTTCATCACCTGCCAGCACCATACGAAGAGTGCCACCAGGGCCAGCCAGCCGGCCCACAGCGCCAGCCGCGCCTTAGGCGTGCGGAAGGACCACACCTGAGAGTAATGGGTCGGCTCGCTGGCGGTCGGATCGAGTCGGGTCATTGCAGATATTTCCTCAGATGACTGGAGCTGTACTCCACCAGCATGACGATGGCGATGACGATCAGCAGGATGGCGCCGGCACTGTCGTACTCGTAGCGGTCGATGGCGGTATTGAGGGTGGCGCCGATGCCGCCGGCGCCGACGATGCCGATCACTGCGCTCTCGCGAAAATTGATGTCCAGACGGTAGAGCGACAGGCCGATCAGTCGCGGCATCACCTGGGGCTGCACGGCGTAGTGGATCAGTTGCCACCAGCTGGCGCCGGTGGCGCGGATGGCTTCGGCCTGGCTGGCATCGATCTCCTCGATGTCGTCGGCGAGCAGCTTGGCAAGAAAGCCGATGGAGGCGAAGGCCAGGGTGACGAAGCCGGCGAAGGGTCCGAAGCCGAACATGGCCACCAGGAAGATGGCGATGATGATCTCCTGCAGCGAACGGCTCACGGCAATGATCGAGCGACACACCAGGTAGACGGGTTGCGGTACCAGGTTGCGGGACGCACCGATGCCGATGGGCACCGAGACCAGAATGCCCACCACGGTGGCGGTCAGGGTCATGGTCAGGCTCTCGATCAGACCCTGGCGGATGTCGCTCCAGCGGCTGGTGAAGTCCGGCTGCAGGAAGCCCTGCACGAAACGTGCGCCACGCTCCAATCCCTCGACGACTCGCGAGCCGTTGACTTCCACCGTGCCGAAAGCCAGCACCAGATAGGCCAGGATGGCCAGCTGCAGTGCCAGGCGCCAGCCGCGGTGGGTGAAGATTTGCGGGGGGCGACGCCAGCGACGCGGATAGTGGCCGGCTCCATTCATCCGGCACCTCCCGCCAGCGTCAGGCGATTGGCCCGTTCGGCGGCCTCGTCCTCTTCATGGTCGTGGCGCATGGCGGTCCAGTCCTCGGCGCCGTAGATGGTGGTGAGGTGGCTTTCCGTCAGCGCTTCGGGGCTGCCGTCGAATACCAGTTCGCCGCCGCGCAGGCCGACGATGCGGTTCATGAACTGCTGCGCCAGGGGCACGTCATGGATATTGACGATGGTCGGCAGGTTGCGCTCCGCGCCGATCTCGGTGATCAAGCGCATGATCTGACGGCTGGTCTTGGGGTCGAGGCTGGCCGTGGGTTCATCCACCAGCAGCAGCTCCGGCTCCTGGGCCAGGGCACGGGCGATGCCCACCCGCTGGCGCTGGCCGCCGGAGAGGGCATCGGCGCGCTTGTCGGCATGGTCGAGCAGGCCCACCCGGTCGAGCAGGCGGTAGGCGTTCTCGATGTCGCGACCGGGAAAGCGTCGCGTGAAGCTGCGCCAGAAAGGCACGTAGCCCAGCCGGCCGGAGAGCACGTTCTCCATCACGGTGAGGCGCTCCACCAGGGCGTACTCCTGGAAGATCATGCCGATGCGTCGGCGCGCGCGACGCAAGTCGCGGCTGCCCAGGGCGGCGAGGTCGATCTCGCCGAGCCGGATTTCGCCGCTCGAGGGTTCCACCAGGCGGTTGATGCAGCGGATCAGCGTCGACTTGCCGGCCCCGGAGGGGCCGATCAGACCCAGTGTCTGGCCTTGCGGCACGCGGAAGGAGACGTCGTGCAACGCCTTGTCGCCGGTGGCATAGGTCTTGGAAAGTCGTTGAATGTCTAGCACGGGAGGCTCCGCAATGAACGCAAAAGGCGGGCGGCCGGGCCGCCCGCGAACTCGCAGGGAGGAAGGGCTCAGTTGCAGTCGTACTCGACCCCGTTGGCCTCGTCGATCTGACGGATCACCGCCCAGTGCTCCTGGAAGGAGATGGGAATGAACTGCTCCTCGCCGTTGCGTCCGAACTCCTCGGCCAGCGCGCTGCCTTCCCAGTCGAAGCTGAAGAAGGCTTCCTGGACCGCTTCCTGAAGCTCCGGTGCCAGGTTGTAGACGGTGCCATACCCGGTGGTGGGGAAGGTGTCGGACTGATAAAGCACTTCCACCTGATCGGCCTCGATCACGCCACGATCGATCATGCGGTTCTTCACCGAGTTGGCGACGGTGGCGACCTCGTAGTCCTGGTTGGCCACGCCCAGTACGGAGTTGTCGTGTTTGCCCGAGAAGTCGACCTCGTAGTCCTCGCCGGAGACCATGTCGAATTCCGAGGCCATCAGCGCGGTGGGGGCCTTGAAGCCGGAGTTGGAGGTTTCGGAGGTGTGGGTCAGGGTGCGGCCGCGGATGTCTTCCACCTCATCGATACCGGAGCCCGGGTAGGTGATGACCTCCATCTCGTAGCCGAAGCTGCCATCCTCGGCGGCCATCATGGCGAAGGGGCGAAAGCCCGCGCAGGCCACGGCCAGCGGATTGGAGCCGGTATTGAAGCCGGCCACGTGCAGGCGCCCGGCGCGCATCGCCTCGATTTGGGCGGCGTTGGACTGCACCGGGAAGAATTGCACCTCCTTGCCGGTCACTTCTTCCATGTGCTCGAGGAAGCCGGCCCAGACTTCAGCGTAGACGGCCGGATCCTCCACCGGGGTGTAGGCGAACACCAGGGTATCCGGGTCGAGCCACTGGGACTTGTCCTCGGGGACATCGGCCACCAGGTCGCCGTCGGCATCGCTGTAGCGTTCGCTCAGCGCGAAGTCGGCGTGGGCCGAGGAGAGACCCATGAAGACGGCACTGGCGGCGAAAGCGGCGCCGAACAGAGTACGGTTGGGGAATACGCAACGCATGCTGTCACCTGTGATTGTGGGGGGTGAATGACACCCTCGATGCTGGTCGGCATCGATGACAGAGTCGTGTCGATGACGTGACGAATCGGTGACCGTGGGATGACGCAACGGATAACCGCTGATGCTGCAGCGGGCAGGAGTGCCTTGCTTTTTATATAAATGATAATTATTGTTGTTTGTGGTTGGCTGACTCAGCTGAAGCGAGCGGCGGTTGCGGACCGCCAAGGAGTGACCCATGGAGTTCTCGAATGCACGTCAGCGGGCCATCCTGGAAGCCATGGATGCCGTGAAAGCGGCTCGTCTGTCGCTGCCGATCCCGGCACTGGCCGAGCGACTCGGCATCAGCGAGGGCGAAGTGCAGGCGTCCCGTTTGGGACGGGACGTCTGGACGCTGCCCTTGATCCCTTGCCAGTTGGCGCGTCATTTGGGCGAACTGGGTAGCGCCCGGGCGGTGACGGAGGCGACGTCAGCTAGGCTCGTTCAGTCGGGGCTCTATCCCGGTATGGTGCGCGATGCGACCGTCCGGAATTCTTGCCGTCGGGTGCTGGGTTGGCAGCCACAGCGTTGGCATTGGGCCTGCTTGGTACGCGGAGAGTCGCCGTTGGCTCCCTGGCATCTCCAGCTTTATGATCCGCATGGCCGCTGCGTGCACCGCTGCTCGCCGTTGAATGGCCGGCTGTCGTCTGGCTGGCAAGCGCTGGTGGCGATGCGCAGCGACACGCCCCCGGCCTTTACGCGGCTGGCACCTCTTCCGCCGCGCACCTTGCCCGAAGCGCCTGGTCTGGCTGCAGCCTGGGCAAGAGCGGCCGATGAGTCCGCATGCCAGGCGCTGCTCAACCGCTATCGCCTCGAGCGCCACGAGGCACTGGCGCTGTTGGAAGGACGCTTCACCCGAGCCTTGCCGTTGGCCGCGCTGCCCCTGTGGCTTGCCGCGACTGCCGATTGGGGCGTGGAGTTGACGATCCGAGTCGCCAATTCGGGCTGTCGTCAGACGGCCTGCGGGCGCATCTTGCGGCTGCGGTGTCGCGGGCGCTGGCTGGTCGTCAGCGGCGAATCTTACTCTCTACGACTCGACATGCAGGGTATCGAGCACCTGTGGCAGGTGCCGCAGCAGCGTCCTGGCGGCCAGCGTTACACGCGTCTGGAAGCCTTCGATGGCGAAGGAAGGTCCGTTGCTGCGATGACGGCCGCGCACCGGGGCAGACGAGGCAACGCCCATGCCGGGTGGTCAGAAAGGCGCACGCTCCGTGTCACGGTGCCTGGGGTGGCCTGAAGTCGAGAATGGGTTGCCCGGTGCCAGACGTCGGCATCCGGGCAAGCTCCGGCCGCGTGGCGTGATGCACTCCGGTCGAGAACCACGGAAGGGGGCGACTCATCCCACCAATGCCAGGCTGGCCACGGCGAAGGCGTAGCCGATGGCCGCGCCGGCGAGCACGTCGCTCATGTAATGCAGCCCCAACCCCACCCGTGATACCGCAATCATCAGCGCCAGCGGCACCAGCCAGGGCAGCAGTGCCGGGGCGTGGTGAGCCGTGAGCACGCAGAACAGCATCGCGTGCATGGTGTGGCCGCTGGGAAAGCTGTAGCGGTCGCGAGCCGGTTCTCGGCAGGTGATGCGTGCGCCGAAGGTGATGAAGGGCCGTTCGCGGCACAGGCGCGTCTTGAGCGCTCGATAGACGACGATGGCCAGCAGGGCGGTGAGCGTGTACTGCGCCATATGGGCGTAGCCTTGGGGACCGTGAAGCCACGGCTGGGCGGCGATCAGCGCCACCCAGACCGGCCAGTCGCCGAGCTTGCTGGCCAGGCGTAGCGTACCGAGCCAGGGGCGATAGAGACTGAAGTGGGCGATGCGCTGGCAGAGCTGCCACTCCAGCAGGTCGAGGCGGTCAAACACCGCAGGGGCGCGCGGTTTCATGGGCACTCTCCCGGACATGATCGAGAACGGCGAGGAAGATGTCGGCGATGGCGGGCCAGCGATACTCCAGGGCACGCTGGCGGGCGGCCCGGCCGAGGCGAGCGGAGCGGGCCGGCTGTTGGCAAAGCGTCACGGCCGCTTCACGGAAGGCCGTTGCGTCGCCAGGCGTGACGAGGAGGCCCTGGTATTCCGGCGTGATCAGCTCGGCCGCCGCGGCATGGCGATAGGCGATCACCGCCAGGCCGCTGGCCATGGCCTCCAGGACCACGTTGCCCCAGGTCTCCGAGAGCGAGGGAAACACGAACAGGTCGGCGCTGGCGTAATAGCGTGACAGAGCCTCGCGGGGTACGAAGCCGGTGAAGTGCGCATCGGGAAGCGCCGTCTCGAGCCGTGCTCGTGCCGGCCCGTCGCCGACGATCACCAGCGCCATGTCGGGCCGAGCCTCGAGCAGGGCGCGAAAGCTCTCTTCGAGCAGTGGCAGATTCTTCTCCGATGCCAGCCGTCCGACGTGAAGGGCGACCGGTGTATGCGCATCGACCCCCCACTGCGTGCGCAACTGCGGGTCGCGGTGGGCTGGCGAGAAGCGTTCGCCGTCGATGCCTCGGTTCATCACCGCCAGACGGCTGAAGCCCTGATCGCTCAGCGTCTGCGCCTGGGCCTGGGTGGGAACCAGAGTGGCCGCACAGCCGTTGTGAAAGCGGCGTAGCGCCCGCAGCAGGGTCGGGGCCAGCCAGGGCAGCCCATAATCGTGGCAGTAGTGATCGAAGTTGGTGTGCCAGCCGGCCACGACGGGAATGCCCAGGCGGCGGGCGATGCGGCGGGCCGACCAGCCCAGCGGCCCCTGGGTGGCGAGATACACCACGTCCGGGCGCTGTTTCCGCCACAAGCGCTGCAGCCGCCGTGGCGCAGGCAGGCCGATACGGACTTCCCGGTACCCCGGCAGGGGCACGCCGCGCACCTGAAGCTCCGTCTGCATGCCCGATGCCCGCTGGAGCCGTGTGGTCTGCGGTGGCCGAGGTCGTACCAGCTGAAGTTCGATGCCGCGGCCGTGCAGCTCGTCGGCGAGGTGGCCGAGCGTGTGGGCGACGCCGTTGATGTCGGGTGCCCAGGTTTCACTGACCAGGCAGATGCGCATGACGACCTCATTAGGTGACCATCTGACTGCGAGACTGCCGGTAACGCGTGACGCCGCGGCGACAACGGCATGATGAAACGATGACAGCGAGTGTCGTGCGGTGTGTCGTCAGGCTACATGTCGATACACCATGGTCGGCTCGCTCGGCGGCACAAAATCCGCGATGCTGGGCGCTCAAGCCGCCTGGAGTTCGCCATGAAGCTGTCGCCTGCCTATCGCCTTGCCGCCACCATCCTGCATGGCTTCGACGAGTATCGTTCGCGCTTCAAGGCCATCACCGCCGATGCCAGCCGACGCTTTCGCGATGCTGCCTGGCGCGAGGCACAGCAGGCCTCGGCGGAGCGCATCAACCTTTACGAGGAGAAAGTCGGCGATACCCTGGAACGGCTGCGACGAACCTTCAGCGAGGAGGAGCTGACCCACTGCGAATGCTGGCGCGAGGCGAGAAACCACTATGCCGAGCTGATCAGCCAGCGGCTCGACTACGAGCTGGCCGAGACCTACTTCAACTCACTGTTCTGTTCGGTCTTCCATCATCGCCATATTCGCAACGACTGGATGTTCGTCTACAGTTCACGGGATGGCGCGGCACACCGCTCGGGCATCGAGCTTTGCCGGCGCCTCGCGGTGAACGGCGACTGGCAGGCGGCCATTCGCTGGGCGCTGACGGAAGTGCCCTTCGAAACCCCCTTCGACGATCTGGAACGGGATGCCAGACTGGGTGCCGACTTCCTGCACGGCCATCTGCCGGCGGCGCTGCGCGATGCCGCAGATGCCGAGGTGGAGCTGCTCGAAAGCGTGTTCTATCGCAACAAGGGCGCCTACCTGGTGGGGCGCATTCGTGGCGGTGGCGAGCAGGTGCCGTTGGTGCTGCCGGTATTGCATGACGAGGGCGAGGGGCTGCACCTGGACACGGTGCTCATCGAGCCCGACGAGGTGTCGATCATCTTCTCCTTCACGCGCGCCTACTTCCAGGTCGAGGTTCCGGTGCCCGGTGAATTCGTCGACTACCTGCGCGAACTGATGCCCGACAAGCCCGCCGGCGAGCTCTATGCCGCCATCGGCTTCTTCAAGCACGGCAAGACCGAATTCTTTCGCGCTCTCAACCAGCAGGTGGCCAAGCGCGAGGATCGCTTCATCATCGCGCCGGGGGTGCGCGGCATGGTGATGGCCGTGTTCGTGCTGCCGTCGTTTCGCACCGTGTTCAAGATCATCAAGGATCGCTTCGATCCCACCAAGGAGATGAGTCACGAGGACGTTCGCGACAAGTATCGCCTGGTCAAGCGCCACGACCGCGTGGGGCGCATGGCCGACACCCAGGAGTTCTCGCACTTCATCGCCCGCCGCGATCACTTCGACCCCGAGTGCCTGGATGAGCTGCTGCGCGTGGCGCCCTCCACCGTATATCTCAAGGGCGACAAGGTGATCATCGAACACTGCTACACCGAGCGCATGATGACGCCGCTCAACCTCTACCTGGAGCAGTGCGACGAAGCCGAGATGCGGGCCGTGCTCAAGGACTACGGCAATGCCATCAAGCAACTGGCCGCTGCCAACATCTTCCCCGGCGACATGCTGCTCAAGAACTTCGGCGTGACCCGCCATGGCCGGGTGATCTTCTACGACTACGACGAGATCTGCTATCTCACCGAGTGCAATTTCCGCCACATTCCCGAGCCCCTTTATCCCGAGCAGGAGCTGGCCGACGAGCCCTGGTACTCGGTGGGGCCGAATGATATTTTTCCCGAAGAGTTCGGCCCCTTCCTGTTCGCCAATCTGCGCTTGCGCAAGCTCTTCTACACGCTGCATCCGGAACTCTTCGATGCCGACTACTGGCAGGGGTTGCAGCAGGCCATTCGCGACGGGCGGGTGATCGACGTTTATCCCTATCGCAACAAGCAGCGCTTTGCCGGAAACGACGGCAACGGGCTGGTCTATTGAGTCGATGCGACATGACGAGGAGCGGATCTTGGGCGAGTCGCAGCGTCCCCATCTGGTCGTGCTGACCGGCGCGGGCATCAGTGCCGAGAGCGGTATCCAGACCTTTCGTGCCAGCGATGGGCTGTGGGCCGACCACCCCGTCGAGACGGTGGCGACCCCCGAGGCGTGGCATCGCGATCCCGAGCGCGTGCTGCGCTTCTACGACGCTCGCCGTGAACAGGTGCGCCGTGCCCGACCCAACGCTGCCCACCGGGCGCTGGCGGCCCTCGAGGGGCAGGGCATTCGCGTCAGCATCATCACCCAGAACATCGACGACCTGCATGAGCGTGCCGGCTCACGGGATGTCCTGCACCTGCACGGGGAGATTCTCCAGGCGCGCTCCTCGGTGGACCCGCGGCTGCGCTACCCGCTGCGGCGCGGTGGCATCCGCCTGGGCGACGTGTGCGACAAGGGCAGCCAGCTGCGCCCCGATGTGGTTTGGTTCGGCGAGAACGTGCCGCGCTTCGGCGAGGCGTGCGAGATTGCCGCCGCGGCCAACCTGCTGCTGGTGGTGGGCACGTCGCTGGCCGTGATGCCGGCGGCTTCGCTGCTCGACCAGGTGGGGGAGGAGGTTCCCTGCGTGTTGGTCGACCCCGAGGCGCATGCGCTGGCGCCGCCGGGGGTTACGCGCCTCAGCCAGCCGGCCGGCAAGGGCGTGCCGTCGCTTACCCGCCACTGGCGGCGTGAGGGGCGGCTCTGGGTGCCGGACACGCTGCTGGCGGCCCCCAGTCGCTAGGCGTTGATGCGGCGCGCCGCTCCGGCGAGCAGGAACGGGGGCGACGGGGCCCGCCTGTCGGTCGACTACTCCGTGACCAGGCTCAGGCGATAGGGGCCTGTATCATCGCGGTCGAAGGAGCGAGCGATGGCTCGATAGACGCCGGGCTCTAGGTGGGCCTGGATACGTGCATCGAAGCCGTTTCCACCATCGTCGTCGTAAAGGGAGAGGCCCCCTCCCTCCAGCTCGAGATAGGCGTCCAGCGCCTCGGAGGTCATGTCCAGACGATAGCGGCCGGCTTCCTCGATCTCGATGACGTACTCGTTCATGGCGCCGGGATCGAGCCAAGCCTGGATCGGAGCGTCGAAGGGTAGGGGCTCGTCATCGGCCGGCTCGCTCGCGGGGGCGAGGTTGACGTCGAGTTCGAAGAGGCCGGAATTGCCGTCGCCGTAGCCGCTGGGCGTGACGGTGTACTCTCCGGCCGACAGGCGCTGCCGGAGTCGGGAGTTGGTGCCTTGGCCGCCGTCATCGTCGTGCAGATGACGTCCCTGCCCCTCCAGCTCCAGGTAGGTGTCGAAGTCGTCGGAACGCATCTCCAGCGTGACGATGGCATCCTCCTCCAGAATCAGCTGGTAGTGCAGGGGACTGCCGTCGTACCAGCCGTGGGTGTTGCCGTCGATGGGCAGCTCACCGTCGCGCTGCAGTGGCTGGGACAACGCTTTGGACGCCACCTCCAGCTGGTAGAGCCCTTCCGCCCCGGCGTTCGCATCGAGGCTGCGGCCGGTAAGCCGGTATTCGCCAGGCTCGAGGAAGGTGGTGATACGGGCGTTCAGGTCGCCGGCGCTGTCGTCGTCCTCGCGGTGCAGCCCGTTGTCCCCCTCCAGTACCAGGAAGGCGTCGAAGTCGTCGGAGCGCAGCTCGATTTCGTAGAGGCCCGCTTCCTCGATGGCCAGAGAATGCTCGTTGGCCTTGCCCTGCAGCCAACCGTCCAGCCGGGATTCGCCCTCCAGCTCGCCGGTATCGCTCAGGGCGAGATCGAGGGGGCGGCTGGAGAGGTCGAAGGGCCCATAGCTGCGGGCGTCGTCGCCGCTGACCACCAGCAGGTAGTCGCCACTTTCGTCGATGCGTCGACGCAACGTTGCGCTTGGCCCGGCACCGCCGACCAGCTGCCCGTGAGGATCGAAGAGGGCCAGCCGGCCATGTAGGGCGCCGTCGAGCGAGATTTCCACCAGTTCGCCTTCCTCCAGGGAGAGGTGGTGGCGCCGGTAGCGGCTGCCGTCGTTACCGTTGAGCTCGCTGTCCGAGGTGATCTCGCCATGATGGCGGTCGCCGAGCTGGAGCTGGGGAATGGCGTCGGTCTTGGATGCGGTGGGCTCCGAAGTGACGAACTGGTGGGTGGCGAAAGCGCCGACGGCTAGGCCACCCAGCGCAGCGAGGAGGAGGGTGATGGTTTTGGACATGACAGCATCCTTGCTTGAGGTTCACAAAACAGCATGGGGTCCGAATCGAGACGCTAGATCTCGTGGGACCCTCATTATGGCGTCGATATGGCCGCGAGACGAGTGTCGGCACCATTCGTCAGCCAGAGGCGATGAGGCCAATGGCAGGGGAACCGCTGTCGGCGCGAGGATCTGCCCCGGATGCCGGACACGCTGAGCGGGTGACCGCAGTGTACAGCATTGCTAGAATGCCGGGCCCCTGTCGAGAGCCAACCAGAATCATGTCGGACCCGTTTCCCGTCTCGGATACTCACGAGAGCGGCGCTCTCGCCAGCCCCTCGCCCACTGGCCAGTCGGATGCCTCCGCCAGCGGACTTTCTCGCGACCCCGCCACCGGTCATCCGCGTCCGCCGCGGCGGGAGTTCAAGGCCCGTGGCAGCTTCGTCAGGCGCTGTGCGGGCTGCAATCTGCCTGAACTCAACTGCCTCTGTCCTTATCGGGGCGAGGCCCAGAGTGTGGCGCGGGTATGGTTGCTCACCCATCCCCTGGAGCACCACAAGCCCACCAATACCGGGCGGTTGATTCGTGACGTGCTACCCGATACCCAGGTGTTCACCTGGTACCGCACGGCGCCGGATCCGGACCTGCTGGCCTTGCTCGACGATCCGCGCTACGCCCCCTTCGTGATCTTCCCCGATGACCAGCCGGACTATGCCGAACGGGTGGTGGGGATGCAGCGCGTCGAGAGCAGCAAGCGCTCGGGGAAAATTCCGGTGTTCATTCTGCTCGATGGCACCTGGCGGCAGGTGCGGCGCATCTTTCGCAGGAGCCCTTACCTCGACGCTTTGCCGGTGTTGCCCCTGCATACCCAGCGGGAGACCCGATATCGGCTGCGTAAGCCCGCCTCCAGGGAGCACCTGTGCACTGCCGAAGTGGCCGCCGAGTTGTTGAGCCAGGGCGGCGACGCGGATGCCGGCCGTGTGCTCGACGATTATTTCGATGCGTTCAACGACAGCTATGCCGCGAGCCGGCGCTTCGAGAAAATCGCTGCGCCGACGGCGGCGATGCAGCGGCTGCTGGCGCGCCGCGACGCCTGACGGTGTCATGCTTGAGCCGTACGCACGCAGCTTCGGCCTGCCTGCTTGGCTCGATACATCGCCAGGTCGGCACGCCGGACGATGCTCTTGGGCGTGTCGCCCGCTGACCACTGGGTGACGCCGAAACTGGCCGATACATGACCGGCGAATGGCATCCGCAGCTCGGCTATCTCGTCGCACAGCCGCTGGGCGAGGTCGGCAGCGGCATGCAGGGTGCAGTTCGGTGCGATGATCAGGAACTCTTCGCCACCCCAGCGACCGAGGTGGTCGCTGGTGCGCAGGCGGGCCAGGGTTTCCTGCGCCAGGTGATACAGAACCCGATCGCCGGCATCGTGTCCGTGGGTGTCGTTGATGCGCTTGAAGTGGTCGACGTCGAAGAGCAGCAGCGAGCAGGGCTCGTGGCTGTGCTCGCAGGCGAGCAGTTCGGCATCCAGCACCTGCTCGATGCGGTGCCGGTTGGCGACCTGAGTGACGGGATCGGTGTGGGCGAGTCGCGCCAGCGTGGTGTTGTGTTCTTGCAGTCGCTTGGCGAGCTGGCGTGCCTGGCACAGCGTCATGTCGGCCGACAGCAGGCGGGCGAGCTCTTGTGCCTGATGCAGGTCGGCGGCCTGCCAGGGCAGGCTGGTGCCGCGGGCGGTTGCCCGACGGAAGAGCAGCAGCCAGCCGGTGGTGTCGTTTCCCGTTCGGAGCGGAACGGCGAGCAGGCCGGCAAACGCAGCGTCGGTCGTCAGGTCGCTTGCAAGCGGGGTGTTGGCCAGATCGTCATGGCTCCACGGGCGCCGGCGGCCGTTGGCGTCCAGGAAGCGAAGGATGGCGCCGAGGGTCGATTTCTCGGGGTGGGTACCGATGCCGTTGATCTGGTCGCCCTGGGTCAACAGCATGCCGCAGGCCTGGAATACCTCGAGCCAGGTCTGACCGGCCTCCCGCAGGCTGCGGATCGACAGGTGCTGCAGGCCTTCGCTGCCGAGGCACTCGTAGGCGTCCAACAAGCGTTGGCGGCGCTGCAGATTGCTGCGCTCCTCCAGCAACTGATGGCGCTGCCAGGCAGCGTGCGTCACCAGCTGCAGCAGCTGACGAATGGGAGGTGCCAGGTAGCGAGGTATGGCACTGTAGGCGATCAGCACGCCGCTGGGGGATGGCGTCTCGTCATGCAGGGGGAAGGCCAGTACGGAGCGCACGGCACGTCGGCGCAGCCGTCGAGCCTGTCGGTCGGGAAGGGCGGGCAGCACCCGGGGGGCGGGGTAGGCATGAGTTCCGGCGTCACCGATGAGCGGCACCGGCTGCGCTTGGGTGTCTGCGATCATGCGTAGCCCGATGCCCGCGTCGAGATCGTCGATGCCCGCAGCGCAGTAGCGAATGCAGGCATGGGCATGCCCGGTGATCTCCCGTACCGCCTGGAGCAGCACGTTTTCGAGGTGCTGCGAATCGTGGCAGGCGTCGAACCGATGCCCCCAGGCGACGCCGAGGTTGGTCAGGTCGTCGTCGAGATCTGTCACGGGCTCGATTTCCAGGGTCGCCGCAGCGGCCGAACCGTGAGCGGTGACCAGCAGCGACCGCTGCCGACCGGTCAGGCGGCGCGAGGCACGCGCCGTCGATGGCCGTGACAGCTGGTGCTGCAAGGTCTCGATGAACGACGCGCCTAGCAACTGATGGGGAGAGAGGCGAAAGACGTCCGTCTGGGGCGGATCGAGAAAGTCCGCCAGGTTGGCGCTGGCCAGACGGATCCGTTGCCATTGCCGGTCGACGGCTATGAGACAGCCGCACGGTTGAATGGTCCGTGGGTCGTGCGCCAGTACGGCACGGTAGTCGCTCGCTACGAGGTCCGTTTCCAGCGAGTCCATGGCGGTGTCCTTGGCGTGGCCCCGCCCCGGTCGAGGGCCCCGGGGCTGCCGTCGCCTGCGCTAGGTATCTGGGCGAGTATAACATCCAACTTCATTAATTTAACCATTGGTTCACCTAATGATTCAACCAGAGTTTATCCTGGCGTATGACACAGGCGGCACGTTGCCTCGATGAGCGACGAGTCTGCCTTTGCCGATCGATTGGCCAGTGCCATGCGCGCGGCCGGTTACGAGCCTCGCCCGGCCGTGCTGGAGCGTGAATTCAACCTGCGTTTCTGGGGCAAACCCGTGACGCTTCAGGGCGTGCGTCGTTGGCTGCGAGGCGAAACCCTGCCCCAGCAGGAGAAGCTCGAAGTGCTGGCGGCGTGGTTGAACGTCGAGCCGCAGGAGCTGCGTTATGGAAAGCGCGCCGTGAATCGGATTTACGAGGCGAAAGGGCGTTGGAAATCCACGATCAGTGCCGAGGAGCGCCAGGTACTGGAGAAGTATCTGGCGCTGCCGGTTGCCGAGCGCAAGGTGGTCGCCCAGGTCATCGATGCCTTCTACCGGGCCAGGCGGTCGACGGGCGACGAGGAGTAAGCGAGGCCCGCCCTGTTGGGCTAGCCGGGGAGGCTCAGCAGGGCGTCGGCGATGCGAAAGCCGGCGATCCAGGTGCCCGCGGCGGAGCCCAGGGTGGCGAACAGGAATACCAGAAGGGTCCGCGAGACCCGGTTGCGCCACCAACCCTTGAGCGCGGTAACGTCGTGGCGCAGGGTCGAGAAGTCGTGCACCTTTGGCTTGCGCAGTAAGAGTTCGACGCCGGCGGCGACGAAACCCGCGCCGATGGTGGGGTTGAGCGAGGTGAGCGGGGCGGCGACGACGGTGGCGGCCACCGTCAGCGGATGGGCGAGAGCGAACAGCGTCGCCACGCCCGACAGCACGCCGTTGATCACGAACCACTCGCCGATCAGCTGCCAGCCGAGCTCGGTGTTGCGCGAGAAGCCGATGGCGAAGCCGGTCAGCACCAGGGCCGTCACCACCCAGGGCAGTGCGCGCCACAGGCGCGATGGTGGCGGCGTGCTCTCCAGCACTTCGCGCTCGGCGGTGGGCGCTTCGGGCAGCGGCGCCTCGAGCTGCTCGGCCATGCCCTTGAGATGGCCGGCACCGATCACCACCAGCACGTGACGATAACGCCCGGGCGGTGCCTGTTCGGCCAGGCGCAGCACCATGTAGCGGTCGCGCTCGCTGATCAGCGGCGTGAACAGCGCTTCGGACTCGGCGGCGAATTCGCTGAAGGTGGACTCCAGAACATCGCCCTCCTTGAGCCGCTCGATCTCTTCGCTCGATACCTCCTGGCGTGACAGCACGCTACCCAGCAGACCCGAGAACAGCGAGAAGCGCTGCCACCAGGGCACGTTGTGGTAGATGCGCTTCAAGGTGATGCCCACGTCGCGGTCGATCAGCAGTAGCGGGAGGCCGTCGCGGCGCGTCTCCTCCAACGCGGCGCGCATCTCGGCGCCGGGCTCGATGCCCGACTGTTCGGCCACACGCTGCTGGAAGGCGCCCAGCGCCAGGCTGGCGGCCACCATGCCGGCCTTGCCCTGGCGGAAGATGGCGAACAGGTCCTGCTCGCCCAGCGCATCGGGGTTGCTGAGATTCTGATGACGCGAGTCGCACAGTTCGATGGCCACGGCGTCGAATTCACCCGAGCGAATCAGGCTGCGCACGTCGTCGGCGCTCTGGGCCGAGACATGGGCCGTACCCAGCAGCGTATAGCGA
This sequence comes from Pseudomonadota bacterium, assembly GCA_051749645.1. GTDB lineage: Bacteria > Pseudomonadota > Gammaproteobacteria > Pseudomonadales > Halomonadaceae > Halomonas. The sequence continues at coordinate 100,550 of JBNJIT010000006.1, read as the reverse complement.
GAGCCTCCCAGCTCGATGACCCGATGGGGGCCGCTGATGGTGCTAGCCGGCTCGGGGGCGGTGGCGGGTTCCTGGGAGTCGATCATGAACGCTCGGCAGTAGAGGGTGAGTGGTCCGATTATCCATGAAGCGGCGCAACAGGCCAACTCGTGGCGCCTTCGGGGTTGACGGCAGCCCCGACTGTCGGATTGCCACCGGCTGTCAGCCACGTCACCAGTGATGGCATGGGCATGGGCCTTGCTGTCACAGTCGAGAGTGGTCAGACGCTCGACCTGGCCAAGGCCTGAGCCCCGGCCACCTTGAGCAGGGCGGTCACCTCCTCATGCCCACCCTTCCGGGCCCAGCACCTCTCCGATCCGACGTTGCCTACGCCCATGGCTTACCTGGCCCGATCCTGTGGCCGAAGTGTGTGGAGGTACTCTCCCGCAACTGGCCGCTTCCCCTGGTCTGCAAGCCCTGACACTGGGAACTGGCCTACAGCGGCATATCCGAGCGAAACCGGTGCAGGTGACTGCTTAGGCACGGCCGACCTCGCGGGGAAGCGGCAGACTATAGGCTATCAGCTTTCGGCCTGACACATCTGATACTCCAGCCAGCTCTCCAGCGCTGCCATTGGCATGGGCCGCGCAAACCAGTAGCCTTGGTATAGCGGGCACCCCATGCGCACTAAAATGTCGCGCTGGCGTTCGGCCTCGATCCCCTCGGCCACTACCGCTAAGCCAAGCTCGCCCGCTAGGGTGAGCACGCCCTGGCAGATCGCCATGTCGGAGCGGCTGTCGACGATCTGGCTGACAAAGCTTCGGTCGATCTTGACCTTATGAACCGGCAGGTTCTTGAGGTAGGAGAGGCTGGAGTAGCCGGTGCCGAAGTCATCGATCGCCGTTGTCACCCCCATCGCCGCCAGAGCGTGTAGCTGGTCGATAGCGCCTTCGCTATCACGCATCAGAATACCCTCGGTCAGCTCCAGCTCCAGGTGCTTGGCCGGCAGGCCGGTATTAGCCAGTGTGTCTCTGAGGCCCTCCAGGAACTGCGGACGGTGGAACTGCACCGGGGAGAGGTTGACCGCCACACGTCCCTGAAAGAGGCCCGCGTCAATCAGTGTCTTGGTATCTCGGCAGGCGCGCTCCTTGACCCAGCGGCTCAGGGGGATGATCTGGCCGGTCTCCTCAGCCAGCGGGATGAAGTCGCCGGGGGAGATGAAACCCTGCGTAGGGTGTTGCCAGCGCACCAGGGCTTCCAGCGCTACGACGCGATTGTGCGTATCAAGGATCGGCTGGTAGTGAAGTATCAACTGCTCCTTTTCAATGGCCTCCTGAAGCTGACTTCGGAGTTGCACGCGCTGTGACAGATGCTGATCCTCATCTGCCTCATAGACGCTATAAGTATTACGCCCTTGCTGCTTGGCCTGGTACATCGCCATATCGGCCTGGCGAATCAGCCACTCGGGATCCTTCAGCTCCTCCGTCAGGTAGGCAATGCCGATACTGGCGGAAACGTGCAGTTCCTTGTCACCAATGCGGTGAGGTAGGTTCAGTGTCTCAAGCAGTTTTTCGGCGATGTGCTCAGCGTCATGGCCATTCACCAGGTCGGGCAGTAGCAGCACGAACTCATCCCCTCCGAAGCGCGCGACAGTATCGCTGGCACGACGATCTTTCCGCAAACGGACCGCTACACTGACCAGCACCTGATCGCCCACCCTGTGGCCGAGAGTGTCATTGATCGGTTTGAACTCATCTAGGTCGATGAAGAGGACCGCCAGGTGGGTGTTGTGGCGTTTAGCCAGGGCCACATCGTGGCTCAGTCGATCTTCCAGCAGGGAGCGGTTACCCAGCCCGGTCAGAGCATCGTGGGTGGCCTGGTGGGCTAACTGCCGCTGCTGTTCTTGCTGCCGAGTAATATCATTGAGGATCACTACGTAGTGAGTGATATGGCGGCGGGAGTCCGTAACTGGCGATAGAGAAAGCTGGCACCAGAACGCCGACCCATCCCGATGGTAGGCCGTCAGCGTCGTGGTGTGAGGCGTGCCCTGTCGCATGGCCGACCTGATCTTCTCGACCTGACGGACATCCGTGGATTCACCGAAAAGAAACATGGGAAAATAGTCCATGACCTGACGGCGCTGATAACCAGTAAGCTTTAAAAAGGCCGGATTAACATATTTCAAGGAAGCCTTTGATTTTTTCACCTCCATGATAGCGACGGCGTCTTTAGTGGATGCCAGGCTCCGCTCCAGCAACCTCAGCTCCTGCTCAGAGCGGGCGCGCTGTGTAATGTCGGAGAAAATTGCAATATAGTTCTTCACTTCTCCTGACTTATCGTACACGGCACTAATGGTCAATAGCTCTGCATAAATATCGCCGCTCTTGCGTCGATTCCAGATATCCCCTTGCCAAACACCGTTTTTTGTCAGCTGATCCCACATTTTCCGATAAAAATCTGAATCTTGGCGACCCGACTGCAAAATCCTCGGATTCTTACCCTTTATCTCCTCGCGGGTATAGCCCGTAATCTCAGTGAATGCCCGGTTAGCATCGATAATATTGGCCTTGTGGTCCGTCACCGTAATGCCGTCGTGGGCATGGCGGAAAATAGTATCGGAAAGTTTAAGACGTAGCTGGGTGCTTCGAACAATAAAATACAGCAGCAGCATAGTGACCAGCAACGTCAACGGGGATATCACAAGATATCGCCACATTGCGAAGCTTGCGGCCTCCCGCTGATCGATAGCCCAGGACATGATCGCCCCAGCCTGTGCGTCTTTCACGACCTTTAGCTGGTCAATATAGTCGGTCTGCCAGCCAAACCACTCTTCTACCGTTGGTAGTTCGCCGACCAGGGATGAAGAATCATAGGCAATTATATTTTCTCGAAGGGTTTGACGAAAACCGGCCCTCTCCGGGTGCGCCTGATACTGTTTTGCAGCCTGCAGCTCTTCGGCATGCGGCGTATCTGCCAGGCGCAAAAAAGCGGTATGAAACGCACGCTGCTCGCCCCAAAGTTCAAGCAGATCACGGCGATGACTTTCCGTTAGGGTGCCGCCGGACAGCACGTGGCTTATCCTTGCACGCTCAATGCCAGCAAGGTCCTTATACACCATTAAAGCATAATGAGCAGCAATATTTCGGGCGATCCCTGCATGCCGAGCTTTATGTGAAAGCCTGGAAACCAACATGGCTGCCTTTAGGTTAATTTGGGTGTAATAATCAAGGGATTCTTGATCTGGGATAGAGAGGTCATCTATCCGCTGCCGAACGCTAGACAGACCCTGCAACTCCTGGACAATACTCTCAAGATCACTTCGAAAGGAACTAGCATCCTCATCTACAAGATTTTTTTCCTCAAAAATTTCTCCTGGCAAGGAAAATTGCCGAAGTAATGCTTGCTGGCTTATCTCCTGGCTTTCAAGAAAGCTATAATCATCCTGGTCGAGCCGTTTTCGCAACCGGTTGAACTGATGGTCCGTGGCGGCTCTTGCCGCCTGCACCGCATCGTTGAAGGCGCTACCCTGGCTACCCAGATAGCCTTGGCTTACACCACGTTCGACCTGCAAATGATGAACCAGGCTGCCAGCCTGCACCGCTAGCCGGGTAAGCGTCTCCAGTTCATGCAGGTTCGACGCCTCCCGGTGGCGTTCGAGGGCCCCCACGGTAGTCATCCAAGCAATGGCCACCAGCGGGAGCCCTAGCGCCAGTAAAAAGCGTGCCTCAACGGAGAAGCGTTCAAGAAAGCGCAGCATGTGGCCTCATCTCAGACATGACTCCACTGACGAATGGAATGGTCATTAGCACAAGAAAGCCTCTGGCCGTTCCACGCGTTCCGTATCTTGAATTTACTCATTCGTTGTCCTGCTGTTTTTCCAGCTTTCAAATACTTGCCAGTTTTTATGCCAGGCAAAAAATGCGTCTGCTGGCATGGGGCGACCAATGCCGAAGCCTTGTCCCTTTTGGCATCCCATCTCGATCAGTGCAAGCCCCTGCTCCTCATTTTCAACGCCTTCGGCAATCACATCAAAGTCAAAGGTGTCCGCCAGGCCGATAATGGCTTTGACGATCATCTGATCGCCGCTGTCTGTTAGCATATCCCGGACAAAAGTCTGATCAATTTTCAACGTGTCGGCCGGTATGTGTTTCAGATAATCAAGCGATGCATAGCCGGTGCCGAAGTCATCCAAGGAGATAGTAATGCCCAGTGAGCGGCACTCACTGAGCACGTGACTTACCCTTTTAATATCTCCGATTGCAGCGTTTTCCAGAATCTCTAGGTCCAGCTGGTCGTTGGGAAACTCGGGATGGGCTGCCAGGCATGAGCGAAGATTTTTCACGAAGTCAGGGTGATGGAGCTCCTGAGCACTCACGTTGACGCTGATCCGCACGAAAGTCCCCTGACGCTGCCATTTGGCCATTTGTGCTAGGGCGGTCTCGATGACCCAGTGGCCGATAGTGATAGCAATGGGGTGATGCTCCAGATAGGGCAGAAACTCTCCCGGTGGCACCATGCCGCGCTCGGGATCTTCCCAGCGCAGTAGCGCCTCGGCACCCAGCAGCTCACCGCTTACCATGTCAACCTTGGGCTGGTAGTGAAGCACCAGTTCGTCATTGGCTAGAGCAAGTTCCAGGCGCTGGACCAGCCGCGACAGCGTTGACTGCTGCTCTGCTTCGCGCAAGTCAAACTGCTGGATGCGGTTGCGGCCATTCAGCTTTGCTTGGAGCAGCGCCTGGTGGGCATGGCGTAGTAGGGTTTCAGCCTCACCGCTGTCGAGAGGAAAGCAGGTGGTGCCGATGCTGGCCGAGCAAGTCAGGGTACAGTCATTGAGGCTGATGGGAGCGCCCGCTTTTTGGTGCAGCCGCTCCAGAATAGCGATGCCCCCCTGAGGAGAAGCAACATCCTCCATGATGACAGCAAACTCGTTACCCCCGAGACGCGCCAAGGTATCACTCTCGCGAAGTAGCGTCTGGAAGCGTTTCGCCATGATCTCCAGGATCTGGTCGCCGGCCGCATAACCGTGATTCTTGTTGATCACCTTAAAATCGTCTAGGTTAATCACGGCGATGGCAACCAAATGCTGGTCGCGATGGGCCGTGTGCAGAGCGTGACGGAGCCTGTCGATCAGCAGCGTGCGGTTGGGTAGGCCCGTCAGGGAATCATAATACGTCACTAGCTCCAGTTGTTGCTGATGTCTGCTAGTCTGGCTGGTGATGTCAGAGAAGATGGCAATATAGTTCTGCGGCTTTCCAGACTTGTCATGCACGGCACTGATGGTCAAAAATTCCGCATAGAGCTCGCCATTCTTGCGCCGATTCCAGATCTCGCCCTGCCAGGTACCAGTTGTTATCAGCTGCTGCCACATTTCCCGATAAAAGTCTGGACCCTGGCGACCTGACTGAAGAATTCGCGGATTCTGTCCCTCGACCTCCTCTCGGACATAGCCGGTAATCGCGGTGAACGCTCGGTTGGTATCGATGATATTGGCCTGGTGATCCGTCACCGTAATGCCGTCATGGGTATGGTGGAAAATGGTATCGGCCAGCGTCAGACGCAGATGGGTGCTTCGGACAATTAGATACAGCAGCAGCAGAGCGATCAGTATGGAAAGCGGGGATATCACCAGATAGCGCCACATTACAAAGCTTGCCGCCTCTCGCTGACCGATGGCCCAGGACATGATCGCCGCTGCCTGGGCGTCTTCCACGACCTTGAGCTGGTCGATATAGTCGGTTTGCCAGATAAACCACTCTTCTGCTGTTGGTAGGTTAGCGGCCTGGAGCGAAGCGTCAGACGAAATATTACTCTCCCGTAGGGTCTGGCGAAGGCTGGCCCTCTCCGGGTGGGTATGACGTTGCTGTGCGGCCAGCAACTGTTCGCCATATGGCATATCTGCCAGGCGCAAAAAGGTGGTGTAAAATGCACGCTGCTCGCCCCAAAGCTCAAGCAGATCATGGCGATAAGCCGCCGTCAATGTGCCGCCGGTTAGCATATGACTTACCCTGGCGCGCTCCAGTCCTGCAAGTTCTTTATACATCATAAAAGCGTGGTAGGCGGCAAGCTTTCGAGCGATCTCCGCATGCCGAGTCTGTTGAATCAGCGAGGCAGTCAAGGTGCTTAACTTTAGATTGATCTGAGTGTAGTAATCAAGCGCCTCTTGGTCTCGAATAGAGAGGCCATCGATCCGCTGACGCACGCCCGACAAGCCCTCTAATTTATTGATAATACCCTCAAGGTTTCCCCAAAAGTAGGCAGTCGCTTTATTTTCAAGACTTTCCTCTGTCCCCAAGGCATCGCCGGGCAAGGAAAACTGTCGAAGTAGTGCTTGCTGCTTCATTTCCTGATTTTTAAGAAAGCTATAATCGCCCTGGTTGAGACGTGTGCGCAACCGGCTGAACTGATGGTCCGTGGCGGCTCTTGCCGCCGGCAACGCATCGTGGAAGGCGCCACCCTGACTACCCAGATAACCTTGGCTTAGGCCGCGTTCGACCTGAAGATGATGCACCAGGTTGCCAGCCTGCACCGCCATCCGGGTGAGCATCTCCACTTCACGCAGGTTCGATACCTCCCGGTGGCGGTCAACGGCCCCCATGGTGGTCATCCAGATAATCACCACCAGCGGGAGCCCGAGCGCCAGAAGAAAGCGTGCCTCCAGGGAGAAGCGATCAAGAAAGCGCATCATTTGCCTTCCTGGCACTAAAATTCTTCCCACTCTGCTTCGGTTGCTTCCGGTTTTCGGTAGGCTGACGTAGCGCTCACGTTGTGCGAGCCTGCCTTGCCAGTGTTGCGACGTGCGGGCTTGGGGTCTTGTGTCAGCAGCGCCTGGTTTGGCCGGGCGGTCGTAGCAGGGTCATGAGTGTCAGATGCTGACAATGCGGTAGTTTCAGGCGCATTGGCTGGGTGATCGTCAACCTTAAAGAAAGCAGCCGCCCGACTCAGTTCCTGTGCTTGTTGCTCAAGCGAGGCCGAGGCATTGGCGGTCTGTTCCACCAGGGCCGCGTTTTGTTGAGTGGCTTGATCCATCTGGTTGACGGCCACGCTCACCTGATCCACCGCGGCAGTTTGTTCCTGAGAGCCGCGGGTGACCTCTTCCATCAGTGCCGATACCTTGCCGACATCAGCTATGATTCCCTGCATGGCGTGGCCAGCCTGTTCGACAAACCCGCTGCCGTCCTTGACGATGTCGGCATTGAGGTTAACCAGTTGCTGAATTTCTTTCGCTGCATCAGCGGATCGCTGGGCTAAGGTGCGGACTTCTTGAGCAACGACGGCAAAGCCCCGGCCGTGCTCTCCGGCGCGGGCGGCCTCCACAGAAGCATTGAGCGCTAATATATTGGTCTGGAAGGCAATGCCATCGATCACACTGATAATGCCGCTGATCTTCTCCGAGCTTTCGTTGAGCTCGGCCATCTTTCCCATGGCCAGCTGTGCCTTGTCACCGCCAGCGGTGGCAGACTCGGCGGATTCCTGGGCCAGGGTGTTGGCCTGCGTGGTGTTCTCGGTGTTGTGTTTCACCGTGGAAGCGACCTGCTCCATGCTGCTGGCGGTTTCCTGCAGGGAAGAAGCCTGCTGTTCGGTGCGCTGAGCCAGGTCAGTATTGCCGGCAGAGATCTCACTGGCCCCTGTGGTGATGTTGTCCGCCGAGCGCTGAATGGTGATGACCAGCTCACGAATCTTGCCCTGGGTTACATCCAGACTGGCAAGCGCCTGGCCGATTTCATCCTGACGATCGATTTGGATACGGCTGGTCATGTCACCTTCGGCCATGGCCTTGAAATAACCGATCATCCGCTTCAGCGGGCGATCGATGGAGCGCACCAGCCAGTAGCCGTAGGCCAGTGCACCCGCCAAGGCCAGCAGCACAGTCACCAGGGTGAGGTTCTGGCTGAAACGGGCTTGGGCTTGTGCGGCGGCAAATTCTTCCTGAGCGACCCGGTCCTGCAGGCCGAGCAGTTCCAGGGCAATGCCGTTTGCTTGTTGATACAGGGGACGAACGACCTCTTCCATATGGCGGCGGGCCTCGGCAAAGCGGCCTTCTTCATAGAGCGATACCGCCTGGCGAAGCCCCTCTTCAACGAAGATGCCTCGGTCGCGCACGTAATTCTGCGCCAGCTGGGCTTCTTCGGCTGTCAGCTGTGTTGCCATGTAGTCCGACCAGATGGCCGTGATGGTGGCGATATTGTCGTTGACACTCTCGAGGTAGGGAGCAAGGCGCGACTGGACCGCATTACGACTGATGTCACGATTGCCGGTGTCGAGGGTTGGGTCCTTTGCACCGGCCAACCCTAGCATGATGATGTTGTCTCGCATCAGCTGGTCGATCTGGCCAAGCTGGCGAGTAGGAATGAGCCTGTCTTCGTAGATGGTTTCGATGGAAGCTTCCATGCCTTTCTTGCCAATGATGGCCAGCGTGCCAATGCCTGCCAGCATGGCCAGTAGGGCTGCGAGTAGTATAAAAAGCCGCGTTTTGATCGTGAGAGCCATCGGAGGTGCGTCCTAGCTGCTGTATGAGTGATGATTATTGTAATGGATTTGTACAAGTAATGGCAAAAAATAAGGCGCACTCGCTGGTGTTGCACCGGTGATGTACAATCCTTGGAAAATATTTTTTTATCCTTATGGAGACTGCACGCTAACCTTGCGGCTTTGTTATGACATTGATGGTGATCAATCGTCTGTTTACAAGACGAATAGATTACTTACAAATCAATGAGATGCTAGTGAAGGTTGTGGGTGTGGCAGGCTGCCGCAGGCAGTGGCTGGTCGTTGCGTCCGAGTCAGCAACCCCAGCTTTGTTGTGGATTGAGCTTTGGTGAGCTGGCGCTACTTGCGCCAGAAGGCCGGCGTGAACAGCACCAGCACGGTGAAGATCTCCAGGCGGCCGAGCAGCATGGCCACGACCAGAATCCACTTGGTGATGGTGGGAAGGTCGCCGTAATGGGCGCTTGCCTCGCCCAGCGCCGGGCCGAGATTGTTGAGCGCCGAGCCCACCGTAGACCAGGCAGTGACCTGGTCGACGCCGGTGGCCATCACGCCCACCAGCATCAGGAAGAACAGCAGCAGATAGACGGAGAAGAAGCCCCAAACGGCCTGAGCGATGCCGTCCGGTACGCTCACCTTTCCTACCTTGACCGAAATCACCGCGCTGGGATGGATCAGGCGCATCACCTCGCGCATGCCCTGCTTGAGGATGAGGATGATGCGGATCACCTTCATGCCGCCGCCGGTGGAGCCGGAGCAGCCGCCCACGAAGGCCGTGACGAAGAGCAGGAAGGGTAACGCCCCCGGCCAGGCGGAGAAGTCGGCGACACCGAACCCCGCGGTGGTGGCCACCGAGACCACCTGGAAGAACCCGTGGCGCAGCCCGCGTTCGATACCATAGACCTCTGTCAGACACAGCGACACCACGGTGATCACCGTCAGTCCGGCCAGGAACAGCAGCAGGAAGCGCGCTTCGGGATCCTGCACGTAGTGCTTGAGCTGGCGGCCGCGCCAGGCCAGGAAGTGCAGGCTGAAGCTCATGGCGGAGACGATCAGGAAGGCGGCACAGATCAACTCGATGGCGGCGCTGTCGAAGTGGCCGATGCTGGCGTCGTAGGTGGAGAAGCCACCGATGGCGACGGTGGAGAAACTGTGGCCCAGGGCATCGAACCAATTCATGCCGGCTGCCATGTAAGCCAGCATGCAGGTCAGCGTGAGGGAGGCGTAGATGTACCACAGCGCCTTGGCCGTTTCGGTGATGCGCGGGGTGAGTTTGGAGTCCTTCAGCGGCCCCGGGATCTCGGTACGATAGAGCGCCATGCCGCCGACGCCGAGCGTCGGCAGGATCGCCACGGCCAGCACCACGATACCCATGCCGCCGAGCCACTGCAGCTGCTGGCGGTAGTAGAGGATCGACTCGGGCAGGAAGTCGATCCCGGTGATCACCGTCGCCCCGGTGGTAGTGAGTCCGGAAAAAGACTCGAAGACCGCATCGGTGAAGGAGAGCGCCGCTTCGCCGGCGAACATCAGCGGCAGCGAACCGAACAGCGCCAGAACGCTCCAGAACAGCGCCGCGATCAGGAAGCCGTCGCGGGTGCGCAGCTCACGGCGTGCGTGGCGGTTGGGCAGATACATCACCGCCCCTGTCGCCACGGTGATGCCGATGGCGATCAGGAAGTCCTGCCACATGCCGTCGGCGAACAGCCAGGAGATGAGAATCGGCGGCACCATGGTCAGGCTGAACATCATCAGCAGCAGGCCCAGGATGCGCAGGATCATGCGCAGGCTCATGTCGTTCCCTCGAAGGCCGGGAGCACTGGCGTTGCGGTCCGCCGTGTCGGCTCGCGGCTCGGCAGGGTCTGCAGATCTGGCAGCCGCATCAGAAGAACGTCAGCCCGACCTGGAAGAGACGCTCCACCTCGCGGATGCGCCGCTTGTCGATGACGAAGAGAATGACGTGGTCGCCGGATTCCACCACCACGTCATCGTGGGCGATCAGCACTTCCTTGCCGCGCACGATGGCACCGATGGTGGTGCCCTTGGGCAAGTCAATTTCGCCGATGGTTCGCCCCACCACTTTGGAGGACTGGGTGTCGCCGTGGGCGATGGCCTCGATGGCCTCGGCGGCGCCGCGACGCAGCGAGTGGACGTTGACGATGTCGCCGCGCCGCACGTGGGTCAGCAGGCTGCCGATGGTGGCCTGCTGGGGCGAGATGGCGATGTCGATCTCGCCGCCCTGGACGAGATCGACGTAGGCGGCGTTGTTGATCAGCGTGAGCACCTTCTTGGCGCCCATGCGCTTGGCCAGCATCGACGACATGATGTTGACCTCGTCGTCATTGGTCAGCGCGCAGAAGATGTCGCAATCCTCGATGTTCTCCTCCTCGAGCAGCCGTTTGCTGGTGGCGCTGCCATGCAGCACCACGGTGCGGTCGAGCCGCTCGGAGAGCACCGTGCAGCGCTCGATGCCGTGCTCGATGATCTTCACCTGATGGCTGTGCTCGAGGTGCTCGGCGAGGCGTTCGCCGATGTTGCCGCCGCCGGCGATCATGATGCGGCGGAAGTCGCGGTCGACCCGACGCAGCTCGCTCATCACCGCGCGGATGTCGCGCCGTGCGGCGATGAAGAACACCTCGTCGTCGGCCTCGATGGTGGTGTCGCCACGCGGGATGATCGGCCGGTTGCGGCGGTAGATGGCCGCCACGCGGGTGTCGACGCTGGGCATGTGGCGGCGCAAAAAGCCCAGTTCCTGGCCCACCAGAGGGCCGCCGTAGAAGGCCTTGACCGCCACCAGCTGTACCAGGCCGCCGGCGAACTCCAGCACCTGCAGGGCACCGGGGTGCTCGATCAGCCGGCGGATGTGGTCGGTGACCACCTGCTCGGGGCTGATCAGTACGTCGATGGGGATCGCCTCGTGGGCGAACAGCCCCTTGCGGGTGAGGTAGGCGGTGGCGCGGACCCGGGCGATCTTGGTGGGGGTGCGAAACAGGGTGTGGGCCACCTGGCAAGCGATCATGTTGACTTCGTCGCCGCTGGTCACCGCGATCAGCATGTCGGCGTCCTCGCAGCCGGCCTGGCGCAGCACCACGGGGTAGGAGCCGGGCCCCACCACGGTGCGGATGTCGAGCCGGGTGTGCAGCTCGCGCAGCTTGTCGCCGTTGGTGTCCACCACGGTGATGTCGTTCTCTTCGCGGGCCAGGTGTTCGGCCAGGGTGCCGCCGACCTGGCCGGCACCGAGAATGATGATCTTCATTGGGTCGTTGTCCGCTGTCCGGGGCGCCGGAATCGACGGCGGCGCATCTTGTGCGCCGCAATACAGTAGCGGCTAGCATAAACCAGCCGCCCGTTGGGGAACAGTCCTGCCCAGGCAGCGGGTTTCAGTCCAGGGTAAAGCCGATCCGCAGGGTGACCTGCCAGTGAGCCACGCGGCCATGCTCGATGTGGCCGCGGGTATCGGTGACCTCGAACCAGCGCATGCCGTGCAGCGTCTCGGAAGCCTTGACGATGGCGTTGTTGATGGCGTCTTCGATGCCCAGCTCCGAGGAGCCGGTGAGTTCGATGTGCTTGTAAACGTGGTGGCTCATGGCGCCTCCCCGTTGATGAGTGACGGATGGCGGCGGCTCAACTGGCCGCTTTTTTCAGTCTGGCATAAAAGAAGCCGTCGTGATGGTCCACTACCGGCAGCAGCTGGCGCCCGATGGCGGCAGGACGGCCCCAGCTCAGGTCTGTCGGCGTCGTGTCCCGGGCGTCGGGCGTGCGTGACAGGAAGTCCCCGATCTGGTCGCTGTTTTCCTCGGGCAGTATCGAGCAGGTGGCATAGACCAGGGTGCCGCCCGGGCGCAGCAGTGGCCAGAGGCTGTCGAGCAGTCGGCGCTGCAGGTCGGCCAGCTTGGCGATGTCCGAGGGTCGGCGCAGGCGCTTGATGTCGGGATGGCGGCGGATGACCCCGGTTCCGGAGCAGGGCGCATCGAGCAGAATGGCGTCGAATGAGGTGCCGTCCCACCAGTCGCGAGTGGTGGCATCGGCATGCATCAGGGTGGCCGAGAGACCCAGGCGCGCCAGGGTATCCTCGACCCGGGCCAGGCGCACGGCATCGCTGTCCAGGGCAACGAGCTCGATGTCGAAGAGCTCCAGCAGGTGGGCGGTCTTGCCGCCGGGGGCGCAGCAGGCGTCGAGCACCCGGCCGCCGGGGCGCGGTGCCAGGACCGGGCCGAGCATTTCCGCCGCGAGCTGCGCGGCTTCGTCCTGCACGCTGACGTCGCCCTCGGCGAAGCCGGGCAGTGCCTGGACGTCGCAGGGCGTCTCCAGTGCCAGGCCGTCTGGAGAATGGGCGCACAAGCGTGCCTCGAAACCGGCATCGGCAAGGCGAGACAGATAGGCTTCGCGATCCCCGCGGCGGCGGTTGACGCGCAGCGTCATGGGCCCCGGTACGTTGTTGGCTTCGGCAATGGCGCGCCAGTCCTCGGGCCAGGCCTGGCGCAGCGTCTTGAGTAGCCAGCGCGGATGCAGCAGCGCCACGGCCGGGTCGCGGTCCACCTCGGCTTGTAGGGCGGCGGATTCACGCTGCAGGCGGCGCAGGCAGCCGTTGATCACGCGCGTGGCCCACTCCTTGCCGAGCAGGCGGGCGGCGCCGGCCGATTCGCCCACGGCGGCATGGGCAGGGATGCGCAGGTAGAGCAGCTGATAGATGCCCAGCAGCAGGAGCGCCTGGACATCGGCATCACGGGCCTTGAAGGGGCTCTTGAGCAGCCGGTCGGCGAGCGCTTCCAGGCGTGGCAGGGTGCGACAGGTGCCATAGCAGAGTGCCTTGAACAGGGCCCGGTCGCGGGCAACTACCTGATGGTCGTCGAGGTCGTTGAGCGATCCCTTGCCGGCGATCACCGGTGCCAGGGCCCGGGCGGCGCTGGCTCGCACGGCCTGGCCGCCATCGGTCATCTCGCCGTGTCGTGTGCCATTGCGTGAATGTGGAGTGGAGCGGGTCATGGCTGGTCTTCCTGGCTGGTGGCGCCCAGCGGCTGGCCTGGGGCCAGGCTGGCGTGACGGGCGTTGAGCAGGTCGCGGGCGGGGAGCGGCTTGCCGCCGGGTAGCTGGGCGCGAGTGACGCGCAGGACCTCGCTACCGCTAGTGCCGCAGGCGATGCGCAGTGCATCGGTATCGGGGGCCAGCAGGGTTCCCGGGGGCTGCGCCGACTCACCGGCGCGGGGGGAGCTCGCTTCGGCCATCAGCAGGCGCAGTCTGGCAGCGCCCAGAGGGCACCAGGCCACTGGCCAGGGGTTGAAGGCGCGAACCTTGGCCGCGAGTCGCTCGGCGGGTTCGCGGAAATCCAGTTCGGCCTCGGACTTGGACAGCTTGGCGGCGTAGGTAACACCCACCGAGGGCTGCGGTGTGGCGGAGAGCGCTCCCTCCGCTAGGGCGTCCAGGGCTTCGACCAGCGCTTCGCCGCCGAGCCGGGCCAGGGCGTCGTGGAGCTCGCCGCCAGTGGTGGTGGCGGTGATCGGCGTGCGCCGTACGAGCAGCATGTCGCCGGTGTCCAGCCCTTCGTCCATCTGCATGATGGTCACGCCGCTCTCGGCGTCGCCAGCCTCGATGGCGCGCTGAATGGGGGCCGCGCCTCGCCAGCGCGGCAGCAGCGAGGCGTGGACGTTGAGGCAGCCCAGCCTGGGGATCTCCAGTACCGCTTGCGGCAGGATCAGGCCGTAGGCCACCACCACCATGACGTCCGCGGCGTGGGCGGCCAGTTCGTCCTGCACCGCGCTGGTCTTGAGGCTCTCGGGCTGGAGCACGGGCAGGCCGTGGGTGCCCGCCAGCCGCTTGACCGGGCTTTCCGATAGCTGGCGGCCGCGTCCGGCAGGGCGGTCGGGCTGGGTATAGACGGCGGCGACGGCGTGACGACTTTCGAGCAGTGCCGTGAGGCTCTCTGCGGCGAAGTCGGGCGTGCCGGCGAAGATGACGCGCAGGGATCGGGACATGTCTCGGGCCTTGCCGGTGAGCGGAAGGTCCATGATAACGGAGGCGGCCCCAACGACGAAGACCGGGGTGTGTCCCCGGCCTTCGCGAACGGCGAATACACCTCTCAGGCGGGCTGCATCTGCTTGTGGCGCTTTTCCATCTTCTTGCGCACGCGATCGCGCTTGAGCGGCGAGAGGTAGTCGACGAACAGCACGCCTTCCAGGTGATCGTGCTCATGCTGGATGCAGTGGGCGAGCAGGCCGTCGGCCTCGAGCTCGTAGGGCGTGCCGTCGCGGTCCAGTGCCTTGAGGTGAACCCTGAGCGCGCGCGGCACCTCGGCATAGTATTCGGGAATCGACAGGCACCCTTCAGACATGGGCTCGGGCTCGTCGCCGAGCGGCGTGACTTCGGGGTTGATCAGCACCAGCGGCCGGGCGCGGTCGTCGCTGACGTCCATGACGATCACCCGCCGATGCACGTCCACCTGGGTGGCGGCCAGGCCGATACCGTTGGCGTCGTACATGGTTTCGAGCATGTCGTCGACCAGCTGACGTACCGCGTCATCGACCGCCTCGACCGGAGCGGCTCGGGTGCGCAGCCGCTCGTCGGGAAATTCGAGGATGGGTAGTTTGGCCATGGCGTTGGTATCACCGTTATGCTTGATTCAGGGGATGGCCTTATTCTAGGTGGTCGGGGCCAGCGGGGAAACCACTGTGCCCCGCATGTGGGCCATAGCGTGCGACTATAGCATACCGACCAGATTATGCGGGTGCGGTTCCCGGTCGCCAGGGCCTGGGAGACTCGACCTCGACGAGCAGGGGGACGGCAGGGATGAAGGGGAGCGCAAGTTGGAAATGTATGCGGGCGACTCTGGCGGTGATCGTCGCGCTGTGGGGGGCGGTGGCGTGGGCTCAGGCGCCCAGTTGGGATCGTGGGCTGCGTGACGAGGCGCCAGAGCGCTACACCGTGGTGCGCGGCGATACCCTGTGGGACATTGCCGGGCGCTTCCTGCATCACCCCTGGCAGTGGCCCGAGGTGTGGCGAGTCAATCCGCAGATCGACGACCCCCACCTGATCTACCCTGGCGACACGGTCTTTCTCTACGACTGCAATGGCCGACCATGCCTGGGGCTGGAGCGGGGGCAGAACGTGGTTCGCCTGTCGCCGGAGGTGCGGCGCATTCCGCCCCGCGAAGCGATCGCGCCGATTCCTCTGGAGTCGATACGCCATTTCCTACGCGATCATCGGGTGGTCGATGCCCCGGAGAGCCTGGAAGAACTGGCCTACGTGGTGGCCGGTGACGACCGGCGTATCATCAGCGGTGCCGGCGATCGCCTCTATGCCCGCGGCGAGTTGGCTTCGGGTTCCCTCTATGGGGTCTATCGACGCGGTGAGCGTTATGTCGATGAAGCAACCGGCGAGGTGCTCGGGCTGGAGCTGGAGAGTATCGGCCAGGTGCGCCGCGAGCGTCAGGAAGAGGATATCGCCGTGCTCCAGGTGACGTCCGCCAGCCGCGAAATTCGCGACGACGACATCGTGCTGCCCTTTGAGAGCCGCGAACTGGATCGCGAGTTGTTGCCGCGTGCGCCCGACAGCGAGATCGACGGCCAGATCCTGGCGGTGCCCGGCGGTGTCCGCTTTGCCGGCCGCCTGCAGGTGGTGACGCTCGATCGCGGCCGGCGCGACGGTCTGGCGCCAGGCCACGTGCTGGCCGTCGAGCAGCTCGGCGAGCAGGTCGCCGATCCACGTACCGGCGAGGCCATCAGGCTGCCCGGTACTGAAGCGGGCCTGGCCATGGTCTTCCGTGTCTATGACAAGCTGAGTCACGCCCTGATCATGCGCGCCACGCGCAGCCTGGAAGTGGGTGACCGAGTGCGCAACCCGGCTTCGCTCGTCGGGCGTGTGGGGCAGTGAGCGCCATGACTGCGTCACTGCCCCCGTTGCGCGACTGGCTGGCCCTCGTTCGCCTGCCCGGTTTGGGCAGTGCCCGCCTGGCCGAGCTGAGTGAAGCGGCGCCGGCCTGGCCCGACGGTTGGTTGGCCCATCTGCCCCGTGAAGCGGCAACGGCGCTGCGCCTATGGCTGGATCACCCGACCCGAAGTCCGATGAAGGCGCAGGTCGAGGCCGATCTGGCGTGGGGCGAGAGTGCCCCGTCGCGCCATCTGCTGTATCCCGGACATCCCGCCTGGCCGAGGCTGCTCACCCAGATCGCCGATCCCCCGCCGCTGCTGTGGGCAGAGGGCGACCTGGCGGCGCTGGTACCGCCGACGCTGGCCATCGTCGGCTCCCGACGCCCCACTCGGGAGGGCCTGACCAATGCTGCCGCCTTCGCCCGGGAACTCGTCGGGCGCGACTGGGCGGTGGTCAGCGGCATGGCGCTGGGCATCGACGGGGCCGCCCAGAGTGCCGCTCTCGATGCAGGCGGGCGCACCGTCGCCGTGCTGGGCTGCGGTGTCGACGTCATCTACCCGCCGCGTCATGCCACTCTCTATCATCGGCTGCTCGCCGAGGGCGGCCTGCTGCTCGCCGAGCATCCGCCCGGCACCCGCGCTAGGGCCGGCTTTTTTCCGCGCCGCAATCGCATCGTCACCGGGCTGTCGTTGGGCGTACTGGTCGTGGAGGCCGCCGAGAAGAGCGGCTCGCTGGTGAGTGCTCGGCTGGCCAGCGAACAGAACCGCGAGGTGTTCGCCTTGCCGGGCTCCATCCACAACCCCCAGGCCCGGGGCTGCCTGCAGCTGATCCGCCAGGGGGCGGTGTTGGTCCGCGGGGTCGGCGACATCCTCGAAGAGCTCTCCCAGTGGGCGGCGGTGCACGTGCCCACGCCGCCGGCGCAAGCGGCTGCCGAGGCGACGAACGATCCGTTGCTGCGCTGGCTCAGCGATACCCCGGCGCCGCTGGATTCGCTGGTGGCATTGACCGGACTCGGCGTGCCCGAGTGCCAGCGTCGCCTGCTCGAACTGGAGCTCGAAGGCTGCGTGGCACAGTCGCCGGGCGGCTGGGTGCGTCTGTCGGGAGCGTGATAGAATCCTCGCCCGTTCGCGTGCCGTCGCGTCGACTTCCGAGGAGAGTCCATGAGCCAGGCCAGCCAGATCGAGCATGCCGTTGCCGCCCTGCGCCGGGGCGGCGTGATCGCCTATCCTACCGAGGCCGTCTGGGGGCTGGGCTGCGATCCGGACGACGACACGGCGGTGGCCCGGCTGCTGCGCCTCAAGGAGCGCGACCCCGCCAAGGGTCTGATTCTGGTGGCGGCCAGTATCGTCCAGTTCGCCCCCTGGCTCGAGCGCCTGCCGCCGGCGCTGCATGCCCCGCTGGTGGCCAGCTGGCCGGGCCCCAACACCTGGCTGGTGCCCGACAACGGTCGTACCCACGCCCTGGTGCGCGGCGCCCACGTCAGCGTGGCGCTGCGCGTCAGCGACCATCCGGGGGTGATCGCGCTGTGCGAGGCCTTCGGCGGCCCCATCGTCTCCACCTCCGCCAACCGTGCCGGCGAGGCACCAGCCACCAGCGCGGCGGGGGTGCGCGAGGCCTTCGGCGATGCGCTCGATGCCGTCGTTCCCGGCGAGCTCGGCGGGCTTGAGCGGCCCAGCACCATTCGCGATTTGATCAGCGGCCGGGTGCTGCGCGGCTGAAACTTGGCATTCGGGAGGGTGCATGTCCCAGGCCAACCTGGAAGACGTCAAACGCTACCTGCTCGACCTGCAGGAGCGCCTGTGCGACGCGCTGGCCGCCGAGGATGGTGGCGACGGCTTTCGCGAGGACGCCTGGCAGCGCCCCGAAGGCGGCGGCGGTCGCTCGCGGGTGATCGAGAACGGCGCGCTGTTCGAGAAGGCCGGGGTGAACTTCTCCCATGTCTACGGTGAGCGCCTGCCGCCCTCGGCCACGGCTTCCCGTCCCCAACTCGCTGGGCGCAGTTTTCACGCCGTGGGCGTCTCCTGGGTACTGCATCCCGAGAATCCCCACGTACCGACCAGCCATGGCAACGTGCGCTTCCTGATCGCCGAAAAGGCCGGAGAGGCGCCGGTTTGGTGGTTCGGCGGCGGCTTCGATCTTACCCCCTACTACCCGGTTCACGATGACGTGGTGCATTGGCATCGTGTGGCCCGGGATGCCTGCGCGCCCTTCGGTGCGGACGTCTACCCGCGCTTCAAGGCGTGGTGCGACGACTACTTCTATCTCAAGCATCGCGACGAGCCGCGTGGCGTCGGCGGGCTCTTCTTCGACGATCTCAACGAATGGGGCTTCGAGACCAGCTTCGCCTTCCAGCGAGCGGTGGGCGATGCCTTCCTCGACGCCTATCTGCCCATCCTGCAGCGCCGCCGCGCCACCCCCTGGAGCGCGCGTGAGCGTGACTTCCAGCTCTACCGTCGCGGCCGATACGTGGAGTTCAACTTGGTGTGGGACCGCGGCACCCTGTTCGGCCTGCAGAGCGGCGGGCGCAGCGAGTCGATACTGATGTCGCTGCCGCCGCTGGTGAGCTGGCGTTACGATTGGCGGCCCGAGCCGGGCAGCCCGGAAGAGCGTCTCTATCGAGACTATCTGCGCCCCCGCGACTGGCTCGGTGAGGCCGAGTCGAGCGACTGATCGAGGAGTTTCCATGCCCGACCGCTACTGCGTCTTCGGCCATCCGGTGGCCCATTCCAAGTCGCCGGCCATCCATGCCGCCTTCGCCGAGCAGACCGGTGAAGCGATCGACTACACCGCCATCGAGGCGCCGCTCGACGACTTCGCCGGCGCCTGGCGCGCCTTCGTGGCCGCGGGAGGCCGCGGTGCCAACGTCACCGTGCCCTTCAAGGAGGAAGCCTTCCGGCTGTGCGACACCCTGAGCCGTCGTGCCCGGCGCGCCGGGGCGGTGAACACCCTGATCCTCGGTGGCAACGGCGAGACCTATGGCGACACCACCGACGGCGTGGGGCTGGTGCGTGACCTGATCGATCACGGCGTGGCGCTCGAGGGGGCGCGGGTTCTGGTGCTGGGCGCCGGGGGCGCGGTGCGCGGCGTGCTGGAGCCGCTGCTGGCGGAGGGGCCGGCGAGCCTGTTCGTTGCCAACCGTACCGCCGAGAAGGCCGCGGCCCTGGCCGAGGATTTCACCGACCTGGGCGAGATCGCCGGCGGCGGCTTCGGTAGCGTCGCCGGCCCCTTCGACGTGGTGGTCAACGGTACCAGCGCGAGTCTCGCCGGGGATCTGCCGCCGCTGCCCGACGATCTGTTCGCCGCGGGTGCCACCGCCTACGACATGATGTACGGCGCCGAACCCACGGTCTTCCTGCAGTGGGCCGCCGCACGTGGCGCGCGCTGCCGAGACGGCCTGGGCATGCTGGTGGAGCAGGCGGCGGAGTCGTTCTTCCAGTGGCGGGGCAAGCGGCCCGAGACGGCGCCGGTGCGGGAAGCGCTACGCCGCTCGCTCAGCGCTTCCTGACGTAGAAGCGCGCCATCACCATCACCAGCCCCACCACCGACAGCAGCATGCCGCCGTTGACCAGCCAGGGCGCGCGCTCCACCCAGGGCACGAAGGGCTGGCGCGTGTCGCGGCACACCCCCTCCAGGTAGTCCCAGTGCCCGCCGTCGATCAGGGTGCATTCGCGCACCGCCGACAGCTCGTGAAAATAGAGGCCCATCAGCGCCAGGGGCGGCACGATCAGCAGCAGCAGTCCGAGTTTCAGCATGCGTCTTCCCGTTGGTTGTGGGCTTGGCTATCTTGCAGCCAACGTCCGAGGAGCGCCGGGGGCAGGCCGAAGAGGAGGTCATTTGCCAGGGATGGCAAATGTAGCGTCCAGGGGGGGGATTCACAGCGCCTCCTCGCCGGCCTGCCGCCGTGCGCTGGTGATTCAGGGGCGAGGGCAATTGGGCGTCCGCCCGGCGCTGCGCGCCCGCTCGTAGCGCGACATCGCCTCGCTCATCTGCGCTTCCAGCCCGCCGATGCGTTGTCCGTGGCTGGGGTGGGTCGACATCCACGCCGGCGGCTGGCCGCCGCCCTGGGCGCTCATGTTCTCCCACAGCGCGATGCTCGCACGAGGATCGAAGCCGGCATCGGCCATCAGCATCAGGCCGATCGTGTCGGCCTCGCTCTCATGGCGCCGCGAGAAGGGCAGCAGGATGCCGTACTGGGCGCCGAGGCCCAGCGCCGCCATCATCTGCTCGCCGCCGGGGCCTTCGAGCCCGGCGGCGGAGCCGAGCGCCGAGATGCCGATCTGGGTGACGGCCTGGTTGGAGGCGCGTTCGTTGGCGTGACGGGCCAGTACATGGCCGATCTCATGGGCCACCACCGAAGCCACTTGGTCCTGGGTCTCGGCAATCTCCAGTAGCCCCGTGTTGAGCCCCATATAGCCGCCGGGCATGGCGAAGGCGTTGGCCTGCTCGGATTCGAAGACGCGAATCTGCCAGCTCTGATTGCGCTCGCGCTCGGGCAGCACGTCGACGATGGCGCTGGCGATGCACTCCGCATAGCGCTGCGGTGCGCCGCCCACCGAGGGAAGCTCCTCCTGATACTGGGCGAAAGCCTGCTGCCCCATCTGGTCGAGCTGTTGGTCAGACATCAGGGTGAGCTGCGAGCGGCCGGTGGGCGAGGTGGTGCAGGCGGCGAGCGCAATGGCGAGGGCACCAACGGCGAGGCAGTGAGTCCAGCGCATGGTAGGGGCTCCTATCGATTCCAGACACTTGTGACTCTGGACGGGGCGACCGGGTTCGCCACAAGATACCCTGAACGCCTGCCAGGTCAACCGCCTGATACGGAAAAGGAGCATGCCATGGACGCCGAACTGAGCCGTCGCCTGACCCGCCTGCTGGATCACGTGGAGCACTGGCTGCCGCCGACGCCCCAGGAGGTCGACTGGTCGCGCGACGTGGCCGCGCTATGGCAGCGCCATTCGCTGGGCGGCCACCTGCTGCCGGTGCCGCCCCGGGGTGCCCTGAGCCTAGACGATCTACTGGGTATCGAACGCCAGAAACTGGCCCTGGTCGACAATACGCGTGCCTTCTTGCAGGGGTTTCCGGCCAACCACGCGCTGCTGTGGGGCTCGCGGGGCAGCGGCAAGTCGTCGCTGATCCGGGCCCTGCTCAACAGCCTGGCACCGGAGGGGTTGCGTCTGGTGCAGATCGATCGTCACGACCTGGGCAGCTTGCCGCTGCTGGTGTCTCAGCTGCGCCGCCACGAGCGGCGTTTCGTGGTCTACTGCGACGATCTCTCCTTCGAGGGGCACGACGATGCCTACAAGGCGTTGAAGAGCGTGCTCGACGGTGCGCTGACCGGACCGCCGGAAAACGTGCTGCTCTACGCCACCTCCAACCGCCGCCACCTGCTGCCCGAATCGCTGGACGACAACCAGGCTTCGCAACTGGTTGGCGACGAGCTGCACCACGGCGATGCCGTGGAAGAGAAAATCTCGCTCTCCGATCGTTTCGGGCTATGGCTGGGCTTCTACCCGTTCAATCAGGATACCTACCTGGAAGCCTGCTGCCACTGGGTGACACAGCTCGGCCATGCCCACGACTGGAGTGCCGAAGCGCGCGCCGAAGCGATCCGCTTCGCCACCCTGCGCGGTGGGCGCAGCGGTCGCGGTGCCTGGCAGTTCGCCTGCGAGTGGGTGGGGCGGCGTCGCCTGCACGAAGAGCGGCGTTGACCCGCCGCTCATCACGACCGTGCGGGTGCCCGGGGGTCAGCGCCGCTTGCTGCGCGCCTCGCGGGTGCGGCCCAGTTCGCGCTGCTTGGCCTTCTCGCGGTCGCTGGCGCCAGCCAGGGAGTCGTAGGGGTTCTTGCCCGAGCGGAATTCGAAGCGAATCGGCGTGCCCTTGACCTTGAGCACCTTGCGGAAGGTGTTGGTCAGGTAGCGCTTGTAGGCTTCGGGCAGCGAGCCGGTCTGGTTGCCGTGGACGACGATGATCGGCGGGTTGCTGCCGCCCTGGTGAGCCATGCGCAGCTTGATGCGCCGGCCGTGGATCAGCGGCGGCGGATGCTGGGCGACGGCGTCCTGCAGCAGGGTGGTGAGGCGGTTGGTCGACCAGTGGGCATTGGCCGAGGCGAAGGCGCGCTCGATGGACGGGTAGAGGTCGCCCACGCCGGTGCCGTGCAGTGCCGAAATGAAGTGCAGGTCGGCATAGTCGGCGAAGCCCAGGCGACGCTTGATTTCGGCGCGCATCTTTTCCTTGGCCTCCTGTTCGAGGCCGTCCCACTTGTTGACGGCGAGCACCAGGGCGCGGCCGGTGGTCAGCACGTAGTCGAGCAGGTGCAGATCCTGCTCCACGAGCCCCGAGCGTGCGTCGAGCACCGTGACGGCGACATGGCACTCCTTGATCGCCTCGAGGGTCTTGATGATCGAAAACTTCTCGGCCACCTCGCGGACGTTCTTGCGTCGCCGCACGCCAGCGGTATCTACCAGCACGTAGGGCTTGCCGCGGCGCTCGAAGGGGATCTCGATGGCATCGCGAGTGGTGCCCGCCTCGTCGAACACCACCACGCGCTCTTCGCCCAGCATGCGGTTGACGAGGGTCGACTTGCCGACGTTGGGGCGGCCGATCACGCCGATACGGATGCCCTTGCTGCCGGTATCGGCGGGCATGCTCTCGTCGCGCTCGGGGAAGGGGGCGAGTACCGTTTCGATCAGTGTGGTGACGTTGCGCCCGTGGGCTGCGGCGATGGGGTGGGGTTCGCCCAGACCCAGCTCCCAGAACTCGGCCATGGCGCCGTGCTCTTCGAGCCCGTCGGTCTTGTTGACCACCAGCCAGGTCTTCTTCTGGTTGACGCGCAGGTGGTTGGCGATGGCCTCGTCGGCCACGTGAAGGCCGGCTCGGGCGTCGACCATGAACAGCACGATGTCGGCCTCGTCGATGGCCGCCAGCGACTGCTCTGCCATGGCGGCGTCGATGCCCTCTTCGTCACCGCTGATGCCGCCGGTGTCGATGACCGTGTAGGCCTTGTCGCCCAGCAGGCCATTACCGTACTTGCGGTCGCGGGTCAGACCCGCGAAGTCGGCCACCAGGGCGTCCCGGGAGCGGGTCAGGCGGTTGAAGAGAGTCGACTTGCCCACGTTGGGGCGGCCGACCAGGGCGATCACGGGTGTCATTCGCGAATTTCCAGGGCCTCGAGGTGGCCATCGTTGGCCAGCACGTAGATGCGGCGATAGTCGGTGAGCGGGCGTACGCTGATGCCGGAACTGTCGATCCGCGTGCGTGCGGCAAGGCTGCCGTTCTGGGCATCGATCAGATGCAGGTAACCCTCGAAGTCGCCTACCACCAGGTGGCCGTCGGCAAAGGCCGGAGAGGTCAATCGACGCCCTTCGAGAGTGTCGTTGCGCCACAGTTCGTCGCCCGTGTCGGCGTTCAGGGCGACGACATGGCTGGTGGCATCGACCACGTACAGCCGGTCGCCCACCAGCACCGGGGTCAGGTGGCTGGAGAGTTCGCGCTGCCACTGCACTTCGCCGCTGGTGGCCTCCAGGGCGACAAGACGACCGTTGTAGCTGGTGACGAACAGACGACCGTCGGGGGTCAGTACCGGTTGGCCGTCCAGGTCGACGAGGCGCTCGATCTCGCTGCGTCCCTGGGGTACGGCAATGCGCCGCTCCCATACGGGTTGTCCGTTGCGATTGTCCAGGGTCACCAGACGACCGCTCCCCAGGCCGACGAAGGTCACCGGGTCGATGGCCTGTGGCGTGCCGGTGCCACGCAGCGTCAATGCGGGCTCGGTGCTGGTGTGCACCCAGCGCTCGTCGCTGGTGCGGCGATCCAGAGCCGTCACGGTGCCGTCCCCGCTCTGGACGATGAGCAGCTGGTTGGTGGCTTGCGGAGCCGCGAGTACCTCGCTGGGCACGTCCGCCCGCCATTCGATCTCGCCGTTTTCCTGGTCGAGGGAGAGTACCTCGCCGTTGCGTGTGCCTAGGTAGACACGCTCGGCAACGGCGGTGAGACCGCTGGAAACGTCGACATCGAGCTGCGTCTGCCAGACCTGGCGGCCGCTGTCGGCGTCAATGGCTTTCACCAGGCCGCTGGCATCGGCAGCGAAAAGGGTGCCACCGTCCCGGGCTGGGGCAATGGGATTGCGAGCTCGTCCCAGGCCATCGCCCACGCTGTGTCCCCAGTCGCTGTCGAGTTCGGTAGTGGCGTCGAAATCGCGAAGTTCCTTGGGAGCGTTGCGCGGTTCCGGCTTGCTGGCGCAGCCGGCCAGGACCACAGCCAGGGTGGCGATGAGAACGAGAGGGGTCTTGTTGCGAATCATAGGGTGGCCTCTTCCATGCCGAGATTGTCGAGCTTGAGTTCCACGCCGAACAGCGGCTGGTCGCGCTGCTCTGCCAGCGACAGGGCTTCGCGCCAGGCGTCGCGCGCATCGTCGGGGCGCTCCAGGGCTGCATAGGCATCGCCGCGCACCTCGGCCCGCTGGGTAGCGAGCGCGTCGGGAATGCCGGACCCCAGGGTGTCCAGTGCCGCTTCGGCGTCACCGGAGGCGAGCATCAGGCGTGCCAGGCGCAGCCGCGCGAGTCCGGGTAGGTAGGCATCACGGTCGGCGTCGATCACTGCCTGCAGGGCGCTGCGGGCGCCGTCGAGGTCGTCCTGCTGGACCGCCAGGCGTGCCTCGATCAGGCGTGCCAGGTCGGCATACAGGCTCGAGTCATGTTCGGTGACGATTTCTTCGGCGAGGGAGCGCGCCTCTTCCAGGTTGGCGAGTTCCAGGTTGCCGGTGCCGGCCAGGTTGACCAACTGCTGGTAGCGCATGGACGCGGCGGTCGCCTGGTTGTCCTGATAGCTCTGCCAGGCGTTCCAGCCCACCACGCCGGCAACGGCTAGGGCCACGCCGGCAATCAGCGATACGGCATTCTCCTTCCACCAGCGCTTGATCGCTTCTACCTGTTCTTCTTCGGTTCTCAACTCCGCCACGGGCGGTCTCCTTTGACTTGCGGCAATTGGGTTGCGGCCTTGGCTACGGCGTATCTCCTGTCAGGCCGGCGCCTGGGCCAGCCATTCGGACAGACAGACGGCCAGCGTCTCACGCGGAAGATGCTGTTGGTCTCGTGCCTCGCGCAGGAACTTGACGGTCACCCGCTGCTGGCTGAGCTCATCTTCGCCGAGCAGCAGCGCCAGGCGGGCGCCGCTCTTGTCGGCTTTCTTGATGCGACTCTTGAAACTGCCGGCGCCGCAGTGCAGTTGCAGGCGCAGTTCGGGCAGTTCGCCGCGCAACTGCTCGGCGAGCAGCTGTGCTGGTCCCTCGGCACTTTCGTCGAGAGGAATCAGGTAGACGTCGAGCGAGTCTTCGATGCTGGCGGGAATCAGTTCGAGCGTTTCGAGCAACAGGATCAGTCGCTCGACCCCCAGGGCAAAACCCACTGCCGGAGTCGGCTTGCCGCCCAGCTGCTCCACCAGCCCGTCGTAGCGTCCGCCGGCGCACACCGTGCCCTGGCTGCCCAGTGCCGTGGTGGTCCATTCGAAGACGGTGCGACCGTAGTAGTCCAGCCCGCGAACCAGGCGCGGATTGATCACGTAGTCGATGCCGGCCGCCTCGAGGCGGGCGGTGAGCCCCTCGAAGTGGGCGCGGGATTCGGCGTCGAGGTGGTCCATCAGCCGCGGTGCGTCGGCCAGCATGGCGGCCATGTCCGGGTTCTTGGAATCGAGAATGCGCAAGGGGTTGCTGGTGAGTCGGCGCCGCGAGTCCTCGTCGAGCACCTCGAGGTGTGCTTCGAAGTAGGCCACCAGACGCTCGCGGTAGGCCGCCCGCGCCTCGTGGGAACCCAAGGAGTTGAGCTCCAGGGTGACGTGCTCGGCCAGGCCCAGCTCCTGCCACAGGCGAGCCGAGAGCAGGATTACCTCGGCATCGATGTCCGGGCCGTCCAGGCCGAAGGCTTCCACGCCGAACTGGTGGAACTGCCGATAGCGCCCCTTCTGCGGCCGTTCGTGACGGAACATCGGCCCCTGGTACCACAGGCGCTGAGTCTGGTTGTGCAGCAGGCCGTGCTCCATGGCGGCGCGCACGCAGCTGGCCGTGCCTTCGGGGCGCAGGGTCAGGCTGTCACCGTTGCGATCCTCGAAGGTGTACATCTCCTTCTCGACGATGTCGGTGACCTCGCCGATGGAGCGGGCGAACAACGCCGTCTGTTCGACGATGGGCGTGCGAATCTCGGCGTAGCCGTAGCGGCGCATCAATGCCGCGACGATGCCCTCGACGTACTGCCACCGGGCCGACTGATCCGGTAGCAGGTCGTTCATGCCACGAATGGCCTGGATCTTCTTCTGACTGTTTGCGGACTTGCTCAATGCTGGCTCCTTGTCGTCGCTCGGCTCAGTCGCCGCGAGCGATCACGTCCCGTTCTGCCTGCTCCTTCTCGCGCACCTTCTCGCGGATCAGGCGCTCGAGGTCATCGACCAGATGGTCGTTGCGCAGCTTGGAGGCGGGCTTGCCGTCGAGGTAAACGAGGTTGGCGGGGCTGCCGCCGGTGAGCCCGATATCGCTCTCCTTGGCCTCGCCGGGGCCGTTGACCACGCAGCCGATCACCGAGACGTCCAGCGGGGTCATCACGTCCTCGAGGCGCTCCTCGAGTTCATTCATGGTGCCGATGACGTCGAAGTTCTGGCGCGAGCAGCTGGGACAGGCGATGAAGTTGATGCCCTTGCTGCGCAGACGCAGGCTCTTGAGCATGTCGTAGCCGACCTTGATCTCCTCGACGGGGTCGGCGGCCAGCGATACGCGGATGGTGTCGCCAATGCCGTCCATGAGCAGCATGCCCAGGCCGATGGAGGACTTCACGGTGCCCGAGCGCAGCCCGCCGGCTTCGGTGATCCCCAGGTGCAGCGGTTGTTCGATGCGCGAGGCCAGCTCGCGGTAGGCGGCTACCGCCATGAAGACATCGGAAGCCTTGACGCTGACCTTGAAGTCGGGAAAGTCGAGACGGTCGAGGTGATCGATGTGGCGCATGGCCGATTCCACCAGTGCGGCGGGGGTGGGTTCGCCATACTTCTTCTGCAGATCCTTCTCCAAGGAGCCGGCGTTGACGCCGATGCGAATGGGGATGCCGTTGTCGCGAGCGGCGCTGACCACGGCCTGGACGCGATCCTCGCGGCCGATGTTGCCGGGATTGATGCGCAGGCAGTCGACACCCAGCTCGGCGACGCGCAGGGCGATCTTGTAGTCGAAGTGGATGTCGGCGACCAGGGGTACCGCTACTTCACGCTTGATGCGCCCGAACGCCTCGGCGGCGTCCATGGTCGGCACCGAGACGCGCACGATATCGGCGCCAGCGGCCTCGAGCTGACGGATCTGCGCCACGGTGGCAGCCACGTCCAGGGTGTCGGTATTGGTCATGCTCTGCACGGAGATGGGCGCATCGCCTCCGACGGCAACCTTGCCGACATGGATCTGGCGTGACGGGCGACGAACGATGGGGGATGGTGCATGCATGGCGGCGGATCATTCTCCCAGAGTGAAACGGGCGACGTTGTTGGCGCCAGCACGGTCGGGGATGTCCACGACCTCGCCGCGCCACTCTAGCTCGACGCCGGTGGCGTTGCCCACGGTCAGTCGAAACGGCGGTTCGCCTTCGACGCGGGCGTTGGTGCCGGGTTCCTGAAGTCCCACGAAGATACGCTCGTCGTTGGCGTCGAACACTTCGGTCCACGATTGCTGGTTGAAGGTGAACGTCAGCACGTTGGCGTCGGCATCCGCGCTGCCGTCGTCCGACTCGGTAGCGGCATCGCTGGCGTTTGCCGAGTCGGGTGTCGTGGATGCCTCTTCGGCGTCGGCGATAGAGGCTTCGTCGCCGATGTCAGCGACGTCCTGGTCGTCGGCGTCGGCGGTTGTCGGTGCCTCGTCGGATGCCGAACCGGCGTCGGCCTCGCCGGCCGTCTCGGCATCCGCTGCCTCGGGCTCGGCCGGCGTGGTGACCGAAAGCGTCTCGCTGGCGCTCGGGTCGACGCGATCAGCTGCGGTGAGGGCGTCGTCGGGCACGGAGGAAGCCTGGGGCTCGCCCCCCAGGGGGTCGACGCCTTCTTCCGGCAGCGGCGGCAGCCCTTCGTCATTGGTTGGCTGCTCTGGGCCTTCGACCACCGACGACGTACCGTCGAGGCCGTCCACGGAGACCGGACTGCTGTCGCTCAGGTCGGGCGGTTCGCCGCCGCCGCGGCTCTGCCACCATACCAGAGTCAGTCCGATGAGGCCGGCGATGACCAGCAGGGTAACCAGCTTGAACAGCCAGGCGCCGAGCCGCGACGGTGGCTTGGTGACCTGGACCGGAGTGGTGTGCTGCGGCGGCTCCTCATGGCCGAAACGGCGAGTGTAGGCGTCGAGGATGGGGCGCTCCTCGATGCCCAGCAGGCGGGCGTAGGCGCGTAGGTAGCCGCGACGGTAGGTAGCGATGGGCACCTGGTCGTAGGTGTCCTCCTCCAGGCCCACCACCACGGCAGGACGCAGGTTGAGAGCCGTGGCGACCTCGCCTCGGCTGAGGCCTTGCGTCTCGCGTTCGCGTCGCAGCAGCTCTCCGGGAGAGGAACTCTGTGACACGAGATCGGCGGCATCGGTGTCGTGGGTGTCGCTCATGGCTGAGCATCCTTCATGATAAGCGTTGTTCAGGGAGCGTCTGGGTCACTGCGCACTGTGTCGTCGGTGCTGCGGGCAGTGGCGATCTCGTTGGCCAGCGCGCGGGCCTCGGCCGTTTCGCCGGCCAGGCTGATGTAGCGTTCCAGTTGGCGCCGAGCCTGGGCGGGTTTGCCCTCGGCCAGCGCCAGATCGGCCAGGCGCAGATAGGCCGCGGCATAGCGGGGGTCGAGACTGACGGCCCGTTCCAGGCTCGTGCGGGCGGCGTCGAACTCGCCCTGCTCACGACGGCAGCGCCCGAGATTGGCGAACAGCTGAGCGCGGCGACGGTACTGGGTATCCTGGGTGGCGCGCTCGAGCTGCTCGCAGGCTTCTGCGGTACGGCCCCGGTCATACAGAAAGGCGGCATAGTTGTTGCGCGCTCGGGTTAGCTCGGGATCGCTTTTCAAGGCGCGTTGAAAGGCTTCGTCGGCGAGCTCGTCCTCGCCCTGTCGCTGATAGACCACGGCCATGGCTTGCAGTGCTTCCGGCGAGGAAGGTTCATGCTCCAGAGCGCGATCCAGGGCCGACATGGCGCGTGGCAGATTGTTGCGCTCTAGGTAAGCGACGCCCAGCCGCGTGTAGGCTTCAGCGGCGCCGCCGTCAGCGTCGTCGACTCGCTCCAGCGTGCCCGCACAGCCGCCCAGCCACAGCGACCCGGCCAGGACTGCCGCGAGTGGCAGGGGCAAGGAGCGAGGTGGCAGCGAGGGATGACGCGTCATGGCATCCTCTTCACGGTGTGCATTGGACCGGTGGCGCTGACACAGGCATGCAGGCCGACCATGGCGAAAAGCCTGTCCATCAAAGCGCCGTGCCGGACTGAAGTCAAGGCAGGCACGGCTCAGTCGGCGTCGATCTGGATCGAGCGGATGTAGCGTTCGTGGCGGCGCGTGCGGTCCTTCACCCGCCCCACCAACTGGCCGCAGGCGGCGTCGATATCGTCGCCGCGGGTGGTACGGATCGGTGCCGTGTAGCCGAGTTCATACAGCCACTGCTGAAAGCGCATTGCCTGGTTGCGCGACGGTTTCTCGTACCCCGAGTGGGGGAACGGGTTGAAGGGAATGAGGTTGATCTTGCACGGCAGCTCGTGCAGCAGCTCGGCGAGCTCCCGGGCGTGCACCTGCTGATCGTTGACGTCCTTGATCAGGGTGTACTCGATGGTGACCATGCGCGTGTCGTCGCACTTGGCGAGATAGCGCTGGCAGGCGTCGAGCAGCGTGCGGATGTTGTACTTGCGGTTGAGCGGCACCAGCTCGTTGCGCAGCTCGTCGTTGGCGGCGTGCAGCGAGATGGCCAGGCTCACGTCGAGTTCGTCGCCGAGCTTGTCGAGCATCGGCACCACCCCGGAGGTGGAAAGCGTGACACGACGTTTGGAGAGACCGTAGCCGTTGTCGTCGAGCATCAGCTTCATCGCCGGCACGACGTTGTCGTAGTTCATCAGCGGCTCGCCCATGCCCATCATCACCACGTTGGTCACCGGGCGGTTGGCGGTGTCCCTGCGCGGTCCGACGCTGCGCTGGGCGACCCACACCTGGCCGATGATCTCGGCGGCCGTGAGGTTGCGCTGGAAGCCCTGCTTGCCGGTGGAGCAGAAACTGCAGTCGAGCGAGCAGCCCACCTGAGAGGAAACGCACAGGGTGCGGCGCTTGCCGTCGTCGGCAGGGATCAGCACCGTCTCGACGTAGCTGCCGTCTTCTACCTCCAGCACCCACTTGCGCGTACCGTCGCTGGAGGTACCTTCGTAGACGACGCCGGGGCCGCGGATCTCGGCCACCTCGGCCAGGCGTTCGCGCAGCGCCTTGGAGAGGTTGGTCATGGCCGCGAAGTCGTCGCACCCCTCGTGGTGGATCCACTTCATCACCTGGGCAGCGCGGAATTTCTTCTCGCCGAGTGCGAGGAAGAAGTCTTCCATCGCCTCCCGGGACAGGCCGAGCAGGTTGGTTTTCTGGGGAGCGGTATCAGCGGTCATGGTGTCACGCTATGGGGTTGGGCTGGAGGCGGGGACCATGGCCCCCGCAAGGCATGCATTCAGCCGCGAGTACAGATTTCGTTCGCTTCGAAGAAATAAGCGATCTCGCGTGCCGCGGATTCGGGAGAGTCGGAGCCGTGCACGGCGTTGGCGTCGATGGTTTCGGCGAAGTCGGCGCGGATGGTGCCCGGCGCGGCTTCCTTGGGGTTGGTGGCGCCCATCAAGTCGCGGTTGGCGGCGATGGCGTTATCGCCTTCCAGCACCTGCACGACCACCGGCCCTGAGGTCATGAAGCCGACGAGGTCGTTGAAGAAGGGGCGTTCCTTGTGCTCGGCGTAGAACCCTTCGGCCTGCTCGCGAGATAGGTGCAGCATCTTGGCGGCGACGATGGCCAGCCCGCCCTTCTCGAAACGGCTCTCGATCTCGCCGATGACGTTCTTGGCGACGGCGTCGGGCTTGATGATGGACAGGGTGCGTTCGGTTGCCATGGGCGTACTCTCCGTGGGCGGTGCAGATGAGGATAGCGCCACGCCTTGCCGAAACTCGTGGTGGAGTCGGCAGGCGCGGCGCTTCGAAAGAAGATGCGTTGGCGTCGGCCGTCAGCTCGACGCAGACGGTTCAGCGCAAATGCAGTGGGCGCAGAGTATAACGCCCCTGACGGGCGTTGAACAATCGTTGCTCCAGCGGCAAGGGAGTCAGACGCTGAAGCTCTCGCCGCACCCACACTGATCCTTGACGTTGGGGTTGTTGAAGCGGAAGAAGCGGTTGAGCCCCTCGTTGACGTAGTCGACTTCGCTGCCGTCGAGCATTTCCAGGGCGTCGGGGGCGACATAGACGGTCACGCCACGTTCCTGGAAGGCGATGTCGTCATCGGCTGCCTGGTCGGCGAAGTCGAGCACGTAGCTGTAGCCGGAGCAGCCGCTGGGCTTGACCGAGACCCGCAGGCCCAGGCCGTGGCCGCGCTCCTCGAGCACCCGGCGGATCTGCTCGGCAGCGGCATCGGTGATCGAAAGGTGCGCCATGGTGTTTCTCCTAAGGGTGAATGGAGCGACTAGCGCCGCAGACCGTTGAGGGCATGATGCAGCGAGGCCAGCGCCTGGTCGATGTCCGTCTCGGTGGTGAACCGGCCGAAGCTGAAGCGTAGCGAGGCCAGTGCCAGTGAGCGCGGCACGCCGATGCCCTTCAACACGTAGGACGGCTCGACGCTCGCTGAGTTGCAGGCCGAGCCGGTGGAGAGCGCGATGTCGCGCAGCGCCATGAGCAGCGACTCGCCGTCGACGCCCTCGAAGGCCAGGTTGAGGATGTTGGGTACCGACACGGCGAGGTCGGTATTGCGATGGATGCCGTCGAGGTCGGCGAGGCCGGCGAGCAGGCGGTCGCGCAGGCCGGTGATGCGTGCCTGGTCGGCTTCGCCTTCGGCGGTGGTCAGGGCAATGGCCTCGCCCATGCCCACGATCTGGTGGGTGGGCAGGGTGCCGGAGCGCATGCCGCGTTCGTGCCCGCCGCCGTGGATCAGGGCCTCCACGCGGATGCCGGGATGACGCCGTACGTAGAGCGCGCCGATGCCCTTGGGGCCGTAGGTCTTGTGTCCGGACAGCGACAGCAGGTCGATGCCGAGCCGCTCGACGTCGAGCGGGATACGCCCCACCGCCTGGGCGGCATCGACGTGGAAGGCGGCGCCGCCGGCGTGGGCGACTTCGGCGAGTGCCGCCAGATCGTGTATGCAGCCCAGCTCGTTGTTCACCGCCATCAGCGAGACCAGCACGGTGTCGGGGCGTAGCGCCTCGTGCAACTGTTCGGGCGTGACCCGGCCGTCGCGGCCCGGAGTGAGCCAGGTGACCTCGAAGCCTTCGGCCTCCAGCGCCATGGCGGTGTCGACCACCGCCTTGTGTTCGACGATGGAGGTCACCAGGTGGCGGCCGCGTGCCCGGCAGCCGCGCAACAAGCCGGTCAGCGCCAGGTTGTCGGCCTCGGTGGCGCCGCTCGTCCAGACGATCTCGCGGGGGTCGGCGCCGATGGCGTCGGCGACCTGGCGACGTGCGCCTTCCACTGCCTGCTCCGCCTGCCAGCCGAGCATATGGCTGCGCGAGGCGGGATTGGCGAAGATGCCGTCCAGGGTGAGGTGGCGGCTCATCGCCTCGGCCACGCGCGGGTCGACCGGGGTGGTGGCGGCATAATCGAGATAGACGAGGGCGCTCATGGGCTCGCGGGCGTCTCCATGCTGAATGTCAGGGCCGGGCCGGCGTCAGGGCGAGCTGGTGGCGATGGTGTCGGCGGTACGGGTGCCGCGTTGGCGGGCGGCGATGCGCTGCACCTCGCCGTTGGCGACCAATTGACCCAGGGTAATGCCGTCGAGAAAGCCGCGAATCTGCTCGGAGAGATCGCACCACAGATGGTGAGTCAGGCAGGTGTCGCCCTGTTGGCAGTCGGACAGCCCCTGGCAGCGCGTGGCGTCCACCGACTCGTCGACGGCATCGATGACCTGCGACACGGAGATGGCGTCTGGCGATGCGTCAAGCAGGTAGCCGCCACCGGGGCCGCGTACGCTCTTAACCAGTTTCGCGCGGCGCAGGCGGGCGAAGAGTTGCTCCAGATAGGGCAGAGATATCTCCTGGCGCCGGGAAATGTCGGCCAGACTGATGGGCCCCCGATCGGCATGCAGGGCCAGGTCGAGCATGGCAGTGACGGCGTAGCGCCCCTTGGTGGTCAAACGCATGGCGAGCTCGTCGAATGCATAGCTGGCTTACCTCGGCGGCGGGCAGACCGTCGCCCGGTGGGCGTTCAAGCCACCACCGACGGCAGGGCCACGGGAGTCAAACGGTTATTATGGTAAAGACCCAGCGTGGCGGTCAACCATTCTCCTGCGGGCCATGCTGCGACGTCTTGCCGCGCTTGACCGGGGTGTCGTCGTTTCCGCCATCGGGATGGGTCGGCCCGCAGCAGCTCTCCACGTCGGCCAGTATCTCGGCGAAATCCTCGTCGCGCAGTTCGGGCAGACGGCCGTCGCGGTAGCCGGCGTCGAGCTTGCGCAGGGTCCGGCACATGCGTTCGATGCGCTCGTCCACGGCGTGCATGTGATCGAGCATGGCCTGGATCGAGCGCGCCACTGGGTCGGGCATGTCCTCGCTGACGCCATAGGCGTCGAAGCCGAACTTGCGGCGTATGGCCTCGCGCCGCTCGGGGTCGACGGCCAGCACCTCGGCGGCATCGGGCTCGTCGCGTTTGACGATCTTGCCGGGAATGCCCACCACCGTGGCGCCGGGGGGAACCTCCTTGGTGATCACGGCGTTGGAGCCGATCTTGGCCCCGGCGCCTACCGTGAAGGGGCCGAGGATCTTGGCTCCGGCACCCACGATGACGCCGTCCTCCAGGGTCGGGTGGCGCTTGCCCTTGTTCCAGCTGGTGCCGCCCAGTGTGACGCTCTGATAGAGGGTGACATCGTCACCTACCTTGGCGGTCTCGCCGATCACCACGCCCATTCCATGGTCGATGAAGAAGCGTCGGCCGATCGTCGCACCGGGATGGATCTCGATGCCGGTGAACCAGCGGGCGAGGGTGGAGAGCGTGCGTGCCAGCCACTTGAGGTTCTTGTGCCATAGCCAGTGGCTCAGGCGATGGATCAGCAGCGCATGCAGGCCTGGGTAGTTGGTCAGCACTTCCAGGAAGTTGCGTGCCGCCGGGTCGCGGGCGAATACGCTGTTGATGTCCTCGCGAAGGCGTTGAAACATGCGGTGGTCCTGTGTGGCTGGGGTGACGGGGCGCTGGGCAGACGCTACCGGGGATGCTCTCCCATTATTGGGGGTGGGGCCAGGCTGCTTCAAGCGGCCGGCGGGCATCACTTCTCCGCGTCATCATCGCGGTGGGCTTCGGCCTGCTGCTCGGTGGCAGAGAGAATGCCGCGCAGGATGTTGATCTCCAGGCGCTCGGGGCGGGCGCGCAGGGTGAAGCGGCGCAGCCGCGCCATCAACTGGCGCGGTGTCGCCGGGTCGTGGAAGCCGATGGCGATCAAGGTACGCTCGAGATGTTCGAAATAGCGCTCGAGTTCGGCGTGACTGGCCAGGGAGGGCGGTTCTTCATCGGATGGTGTGTTGGCACCTTCGCCGGCAAGCCATGCCAGGCGGCACTCGTAGGCCAGCACCTGTACTGCCGTGGCCAGGTTCAGAGAGGCGAAGTCGGGGTTGGTGGGGATGTGCACGTGGGCGTGGCAGCGTTGCAGTTCGGCATTGGTCAGGCCGCTGTCCTCGCGGCCGAACACCAGGGCCACCCGGGTGTCGCTGCCGGCCAGTTCTTCGGGCAGGTGCGCGCCGAGCTCGCGTGGCGTGAGCATCGGCCATGGCAGGGTGCGCGAGCGGGCGCTGGCGCCCACGGCCAGGGTGCAGTCGCCGACGGCGGCCTCCAGGCTGGCGTGGATTTGAACGGCATGGAGCAGATGGTCGGCTCCCGAGGCGCGGGCGATGCTGTCGGCGGTGAGCGGCTCGCAACGCGGCGCCACCAGCGCCAGATCGGATAGGCCCATGTTGTGCATGGCCCGGGCCGTGGCACCGATGTTGCCGGGATGGCTGGTGCCGATCAGAACGATGCGGATGCGCTCGAGCATGGCAGGCTTCCTTGGAACGGATGATACGGAAGGCCCAGAGTCTAGCATGCTGGCTTCGAGCTTCGAGCTTCGAGCTTCGAGCTTCGAGCTTCGAGCTTCGAGCTTCGAGCTTCGAGCTTCGAGCTTCGAGCTTCGAGCTTCGGGGCCGATGGCGTGCCCCGCTCGCTTCTGCTAGGATTCGCGCCATCGTTACGAGCGAACGCTCCGTTCTTTAACACCACCGAGTTCCCAAGGCCTGATCATGCATCCGATGGTCCAATTTGCGCTGCGTGCCTCGCGCAGCGCTGCCGAACAGTTCGTGCGCATTCGCGAACGTATCGAGAATGCTCATGAAGAGCACAACCTTCAGCGCACGCTGCAGGAAGCCGCCCGCAACGCCGAGACGTTGATCACTCGCCAGCTCTCCCGTGGCTACCCCCAGCATGGGGTGGTCGGCCGGTACACCCCCTATCGAGAGGGGGAGGGCGAGGGGAGAGACGTGCTGTGGCGCATCGAGCCCTTCCACGGCTACTCCAATCTTAGCGTGGCCGCTTCCGGATTCGCGCTTTCCGTCGTTTGTCTGATCAAGGGTCGAGCGGAACACGCCGTGGTGATCTGTCCTTTCAGCGGTGACGAATACCTGGCCAGCCGCGGGCGCGGTGCTCAGCTCAATGGCAAACGCATTCGCGTACCCAAGACCAAGTCGGTCGGTGGGGCGCGCGTTGCCTTGAGTTTGCCCGAGACCCAACTGCGTAATCGCTACCTGCCCAACTACCTGACCCTGGCTCAGCAGCTTGGTCCCCAGGTGGAGATGTTGCGCGCCTCGGGCAGTGGACTGCTGGACCTTGCCGAGCTCGCTGCCGGTCACGTTGATGTGGCGTTCGTGCTGGGCCTGGATGAGCAGGACATGCATGTCGGCAGCCTGCTGCTCAAGGAAGCCGGAGCGCTGATGGGCACCCCTGACGGTCAGCCGGCCGTAACGGTGGATGGGCAACTGATGGCTGCCGGGCCGCGGCTCTACAAGGCCTTGGTGCAGCAGCTCAAGCCGCACTTCTGAGCCATCAGCTTTAAGCTGGAAGCTGGAAGAAAAACCGCCCCCGCAGCGATATGCTGCGGGGGCGGTTTCAGTTCAGGGTCGCTTCCAGCTTAAAGCTTCGAGCTGTCAGGGCAGTTGCTCTTCCTCCTCGTCCGCTTCTTTCGGCGGTGGGATCAGGTCCTTGCGCTCCAGGTGCACTACCAACAGCAGTGCTGCGGCGACGTAGATGGAGGAGAAGGTGCCGACCACGATGCCGATGAGCAGGGCCACCGAGAAGTAGTGGATCATGTCGCCGCCGAGCAGCAGCAAGGCCAACAGGACCAGCAGGGTGGTGCCGGAAGTGGCCAAGGTGCGTGACAGGGTAGCGTTGATCGCCTCGTTGAAGATGGTCGGCATGTCGTCGATGCGCGACTTGCGGATGTTCTCGCGGATGCGGTCGTAGACCACGATGGTGTCGTTGAGCGAGTAGCCGATCACCGCCAGGAGGGCGGCGAGCACGGTCAGATCGAACTCGAACTGGAACAGCGAAAAGATGCCGACCACGATGATCACGTCGTGAACCAGGGCCAGCAGGGCGCCGATGGCGAACTTGTACTGGAAGCGGAAGGCCACGTAGAGCATCACGATGCCCAGTGCCACCAGCAAGCCCATCCCGCTCTGGTCGCGTAGCTGGTCGCCTACCTGGGCGCCGACGAACTCCGCGCGCACCAGCTCGACGCTGTCGCCGGACTGGCGCAGCAGTTCCACCACGCGCTCGCCCACATCCGGGTCGAAGGCCTGCTGCAGACGAATCAACACTTCGGTGGATGCACCGAAGGTCTGCACCGAGACATCGCGGAACTCGGCAGCCTCGAGGATTTGGCGTATGGCATCCAGCGATGGTGCTGCCGAGTAGCGCACCTCCACCAGAGTACCGCCGGTGAAGTCCAGTCCCAGGCTGAGCCCCTGGAACAGCAGTGAGACGATCGCTACCAGGAGCATGACTGCGGAGGCTGCGAAAGCGATCCGCCGCTTGCCCATGAAATCGAACTGTCGGTTGATGAGGGTCTTCATGGTCACCTCTTAGATCCAGAGCTTCTTGACCGGCTTGCCGCCGTAGGTGAGGTTGACCATCGCGCGAGTCACCAGCAGAGCGGTGAACAGCGAAGTCAGTATCCCCAGCGACAGGGTCACGGCGAAGCCCTTGACCGGCCCGGTGCCGATCGAGAACAGAATCACCGCTACCAGCAGGGTGGTGATGTTGGCGTCGATGATCGAGCTGAAGGCACGCTCGTAACCGGCGTGGATAGCCTGCTGTACCGACAGGCCGGTGCGTAGCTCCTCGCGTATTCGCTCGAAGATCAGCACGTTGGCGTCCACGGCCATGCCCAGAGTGAGCACGATGCCGGCAATGCCGGGCAGGGTCAGGGTGGCGCCGAGCATCGACATGGCAGCCGTCAGCAGGGTCAGGTTGAGCGCCAGGGCGACGTTGGCGA
The DNA here is from genome assembly GCA_051749645.1 of Pseudomonadota bacterium. Classification (GTDB taxonomy): domain Bacteria; phylum Pseudomonadota; class Gammaproteobacteria; order Pseudomonadales; family Halomonadaceae; genus Halomonas. Next base: position 62,537 of record JBNJIT010000006.1, on the reverse strand, counting down.
AGATCCCGAACACCTTGTAGCGCACCAGCATGAAGGCCACCACCAGCAGCAGGCCGATCTGCACCGACATGATCCCGCGCTCGATGTTTTCGGCGCCCAGGCTGGGGCCGATGGTACGCTCCTGCACGAAGTAGATCGGCGCGGCCAGCGAGCCGGAACGCAGCAGCAGCGCGAGCTCCGCCGCTTCAGTGGGCGAGTCGAGCCCGGTGATGCGGAAGCTGTTGCCCAAGGCGCTCTGGATTGTGGCCAGGCTGATGATGCCGCGCTCGGTGTAGGGTTCGCGCTCGGTGACTTCCTCGCCGTCTTCCATCACCGTGCGCTCGCGAGTCTTGTGCTCGATGAACAGCACCGCCATGTTGCGGCCGATGTTGGTGCGCGTGGCGCGGTTCATCAGCGTACCGCCGGTGCCGTCCAGGTCGATGTTGACCTGGGGCCGGCCATTCTCGTCGAAGCTGCGGTTGGCGCTCGAGACGCTGTCGCCGGTGATGATGACGTCGCGCATCAGGTCGGCGCTGCGGTTCTCGTCGTTGCGGAACGGGAAGCTCTGGGTCTCGTTGTCCGGGGTGTCCGGGCGCGCCTCGAGACGGAACTCCAGGTTGGCGGTAGCACCCACCACGCGCTTGGCGGCCACGGTGTCCTGCACGCCGGGCAGTTCGACCACGATGCGATCCGGTCCCTGGCGCTGCACCAGCGGCTCGGCTACGCCGAGTTCGTCGACGCGGTTGCGCAGCGTGGTCAGGTTCTGCTCGATGGCGTAGTCCTGGATCTCGGTGACGGCCTGGTCGGTGAGGGTCATCTCCAGAAGCGCGGCTCGTCCATCCTCTTCGCTGGCATAGTCGAAGTCCGGAAACTCGCGGGCGATCAGGCTGCGGGCGGTGTCGCGGTCGTCTTCGTTGGCGAAGGTGAAGGTGAGGGACCGCTCCTCGATCTGGGTATCGCGATAGCGGATGCGTTCGTCGCGGAGCTGCTCGCGGATGGCGCTGGCATTGACTTCCAGCCGCTGCTCCAGGGCGGCGTCCATGTCCACTTCCAGCAGGAAGTGAACGCCACCGCGCAGATCGAGACCCAGCGTCATAGGCGAGGCGGACAGTGACTGCAGCCACCCGGGGGTGGACTCGGCGAGATTGAGCGCCACCACGTAGTCGTCGCCGAGCCGTTCGGTGATCAGGTCGCGGGCGGGCAACTGGTCTTCGCCGTCTTCGAGGCGGATGAGGACGCGGCTCTCCTCCTCTTCCACGGCCTTGATGGCAATGCCGGCGTCGCGCAGCTCCTGCTCGATGCGCTCGAGCTGACTGCTGCCGACGGTGCTGTCACCGCGCTCGGTACTGATTTGGATTGCCGGATCCTCGGGGAAGAGGTTGGGCAGCGAGTAGATCAGTCCGAGCAGCAGTACGACGAGTATCAGCAGATACTTCCACAGGGGGTAACGATTGAGCATGGGAACCCTGCCCTAGGTTGCAGAAAGGGAGACCGGAGGGTGTCGCCACGGCACGATGCCCCGGGTGGCGGGCACGGCGGGGCATCGTCTGGTGCAGTGTTTTCCCGGGTCAGATGGACTTGATGGTACCCTTGGGCAGCACCGCCGCCACGGCGCTCTTCTGCACGTTGACCTCGGTGTTGTCGGCGATTTCCATACTGATGAACTCGTCGCTGACCTTGGTGATGCGTCCTACCAGTCCACCGCCGATGACCACCTCGTCGCCCTTGGAGAGGCCGCCAACCAGCTCCTTGTGCTGCTTGGCGCGCTTGGCCTGGGGGCGCCACAGCAGGAAGTAGAAGATCAGCACGAAGCCGACCAGCATGACGATCTGGGCGATGCCGCCACCGGCGGCGCCGGCATCCTGGGCAAGGGCCGGCGAGATGAAGAAGTCCAGCATGATGAATGGGTCTCCTGAGTGTGTGACAAGACGGGTGAAAAGTGGCGTCAGCCGGCACCCGCATTCCTTTGGGTACTGCCGGCTGGGGATCGGTCAATTCGGTGCGGGAGGAACCGGCAGGTCGCGCTGCGCATAGAAGCCTTCCACGAAGTTCGCCAATGTACCCGCTTCGATGGCACCGCGCAAACCGGCCATCAGGCGCTGGTAGTAGCGCAGGTTGTGGATGGTGTTGAGCATGGCGCCGAGCATCTCGTTGCAGCGGTCCAGGTGGTGAAGATACGCACGTGAAAAGTGCTGGCAGGTGTAGCAGTCGCAGTCGGCCTCCAGCGGACCGGTAGCGTGGCGGTGTTTGGCGTTGCGGATCTTCACCGTGCCCTCGGCCGTGAACAGGTGGCCGTTGCGCGCGTTGCGGGTGGGCATCACGCAGTCGAACATGTCGATGCCGCGGCGCACCCCTTCCACCAGGTCCTCCGGCTTGCCGACGCCCATCAGATAGCGCGGATGCTCGGGCGGCATCCAGGTCGGCAGGTAGTCGAGGGCACGCATCATCTCTTCCTTGGGCTCGCCCACCGAAAGCCCGCCGATGGCCAGACCGTCGAAGCCGATGTCAAGCAGGCCCTTCAGCGAGCGCTCGCGCAGCTCAGGATGCATGCCGCCCTGGATGATGCCGAACAGGGCCGAGGGCGAGTCGCCGTGGGCCTCGCGCGAGCGTTTCGCCCAGCGCAGCGACAGCTCCATGGAGGCTTCGGCCGTCTCGAAGTCGGCCGGATAGGGGGTGCACTCATCGAAGATCATCACCACGTCGGATCCCAGGGCGCGCTGTACGGCCATGGACTCCTCGGGCCCCATGAAGACCTTGGCGCCATCCACCGGCGAGCGGAAGTGCACGCCTTGCTCGGTGATCTTGCGGATGTCGCCCAGCGAGAAAACCTGAAAGCCGCCGGAGTCGGTGAGGATGGGCCCCTGCCACTGGGCGAAGTCGTGCAGGTCGCCGTGGGCCTCGATCACCTCGGTGCCGGGGCGCAGCCACAGATGGAAGGTGTTGCCGAGGATGATCTCGGCGCCTATCTCCTCGACCATGGCGGGCGTCATGCCCTTGACGGTGCCGTAGGTGCCCACCGGCATGAAGGCGGGCGTCTCCACCGTGCCGCGCGGGAAGCTCAGGCGGCCACGGCGTGCCCGGCCGTCGCTGGCCAGGTGCTCGAAGGTCATGAAACAGTCGTTGCGCATGGGGCTCTCTGAAATCAGGCAGGCATTGGCGGGCGCGTCAGAAACATGGCATCGCCATAGCTGAAGAAGGCGTAGCGTTCGGCCACCGCTTCGCGATAGGCCGTCATGGTCGTCTCGTATCCGGCGAAAGATGATACCAGCATGAGCAGGGTCGATTCCGGCAGGTGAAAGTTGGTGATCAGGGCATCGACGCAGCGCCACTCGTACCCCGGGTAAATGAAGATATCGGTCTCGCCGGTTAACGGGGCAATCGCGCCGTCGGGGCTCCCCGCGCAGGCGCTCTCCAGGCAGCGCACGCTGGTGGTACCCACCGCCACCACGCGATTGCCGCGCGCTTGGGCGGCGCGTACCTGCTCGCAGACACCGGGCGAAACCTCGACCCACTCGCTGTGCATCGTATGTTCACGGATGTCGTCGACGCGCACCGGCTGGAAGGTGCCGGCACCCACGTGCAGGGTGACGAAGGCACTTTCCACGCCCTTGGCCGCCAGCGCCTCGAGCAGCGGCTCGTCGAAATGCAGCCCGGCGGTGGGGGCGGCCACGGCACCGTCACGTCGCGCATAGACGGTCTGGTAGCGCTCGCGGTCGGCGAGTTCGTCTTCGCGGTCGATGTAGGGCGGCAGCGGCATGTGGCCGTGCTGCTCCAGCAGTTGGACCAGCGGCGTCTCGCCCGGGAAGTGCACCGCGAACAGCGCCCCCTCGCGGCCCTCCACCACGGCGCGAACACCGCCCTCGAAGACGAGCTCGGTGCCCGGCTTGGGCGATTTGCTCGAACGCAGGTGGGCCAGGCCGCGGTTGGCGTCGAGGGGGCGCTCGAGCAGCAGTTCGACGCGCCCGCCACTCGCCTTGTGCCCGTGCAGACGGGCGGGAATCACCCGGGTGTCGTTGAACACCAGCAAGTCGCCCGGTTCTAGCAGCTCGATGAGCTCGGGGAAACGACGGTGTTCGAGGGCGCCACTGGCGCCGTCGACGCACAGCAGCCGGCAGTCGCTGCGTTGTTCGGAGGGATAGCGGGCGATCAGTTCTTCGGGGAGTTCGTAATGGAAATCGGCGCGCTGCATGCGTTATGAGGCTCGAAAATCACGGATGTGGAGGGAACCGTGACGGTTGGACCGTCTGGACAAGCCGCCAAGGATACCGGCTCACGGCCGCGAAGTCAGTCGCTTCGATTGACCTCTTTGGGTGCCCACGTATAATGCAACGCGCGTTGCCGGCGTGGCGGAATTGGTAGACGCAGCGGATTCAAAATCCGCCGGGTGCAAGCCCTTGTCGGTTCGAGTCCGACCGCCGGTACCACTTCAGCAGCAGTCGCTTAACGGCGGCTGTTTTGCGTTTCTGCTCTCTGTCCTCAATCGATGCTGGTGTCGCGGAACGCGGCGTTGATCAGGCAGTAGATTCCGTAGCCGACCAGGCCCAGTGCCACGATGCCGAGCAGCCATGGCCCGAAGGGCTGGCGGGCCAGTACGCTAAGGACGCCGCCCAGGCCCTGGGCCTGGCTGGGGTCGGTCTGCCAGGCAGCGCTGCACAGGAACAGACCGACGATCGCGAAGACCAGGCCGCGCGCCGTGAGACCCCAGCGGGTGATGGCCTCGAACAGCCGGCGCTGGGCCGTGCTCATCTCCCGCCGGTACCAGGTCCTGAGGTAGGTGCGGCGCAGCGCGTAGCGGCAGCGAGTTAGACCAGACTGAGGAGCACCACGGCCAGGGTGCCGCCGGTCAAGGCGTAACCGAACAGCGCCATCAGGCCGTCTTCGGCGAACAGTGCCAGGCCGAACAGCGTCAGCGCCAGCCCGGCGCCATTGGCGCTGAAGGGGATCAGCTCCATGGGCGGCATGGCCAGGGCGATCAGCAGGCAGGTGAGGGCGACCGCCAGGTGGGCAGGGGGACGCGTGAGCCGACGTAGCCGCGGCTTGAGGAGACGGTCGACCCAGCCGGCCGGTCGCGCCAGCCATTCCAGCGTCTGGCGGTAGCGCTGGCGCGACACCCGCCGTGCGAGCAGCCAGCGAGGCAGCCACAGATGCTCGCGTCCCAGCAGCAACTGGGCGGCCGTGAGCGCCACCAAGCTGGCCATCAGCGTGGGTACGCCAGGGATGTCGCCGATCAGCGGGGCGAGGGTGATCAGGCCGGCGATCAGCAGGAAGGGGGCGAAGGTTCGTCGCCCCACGCAGTCCAGAATGGCTTCGAGACTGACGCTGGTGTCGTATCGGCCGGCGTACTTGAGTCTGTCGATCAGGCTCACCAGGCCGGTGAGGCGCTCTTCCGGCATCTCGGCGGCATCGGGCCGTTCAGCGCCCATGGCGGGAGGTCCGGCGGGTCCACAGCAGAATGGCGCCCAGCACGATCAGGACGACGCCCACGAAGCCGCCCGGGCTGGTCGTCTGCCAGCCGACGATCATCAGCACGGGGCCGAGAACCATGAGCGCGATGGCGAAGGTGCGTACGGTCATTGTGCACTTCCTGACTGGATGTGCCGTCAGTGTAGCGTCATTGGCCGCAGGAATTCAGGGGGCTGTCGCCTTGGGTGTGGATGGCGTATGGTGGTGGGCATACAGTCCTTCTCCCGCTTGGCGGGCGGAGGGCTGTTTTCGTTGGATGGCCGGTTTTGCGTCCACAAAGCGTTGACTGGAACTGAGCAAGGAGGGCGTATGACGTCCCGTCCCCCCATCATCATCAATCGGCTCGATGCCGAACGGCTGCAGCGTCTCATCGACGTGGCCAGCGGAGAGAGCCTGGCAGTCGCCGAGCTGTTGGAGGAAGAACTGGCACGGGGCGAGGTGATCGACCCCGAGGAGATCCCCGCGGATACCGTGAGCATGAACAGTCAGGTACAGTTCACCGATCTGACTCGCGGCCGGCAGATGATTCGCACCCTCGTCTATCCCCATGCTCTGGCCGCCACGGAGGATGGGATCTCGGTGATGGCGCCCATCGGGGCGGCGCTGATCGGGCTGCGCGTCGGCGATGTCATCGATTGGCCGTTGCCCGGTGGCGGCGAAGCGCAGCTGCGCATCGATGCCATCCTGTGGCAGCCGGAGCGTGAAGGGCAGTTTCACCGCTGAGCGCGCTGCTCGCTACCACTCAGGAAGTCGTCATGCCGTTATCGTTGTGGATGTCACTCGCTGCCGTTTGTGCCATGGGGGCCATGTCGCCGGGGCCGAGTCTGGCGCTGGTGCTGCGCCATACCTTGGGTGGCGGCAGGGTGCCGGGCATGGCGGCAGCGCTCTCCCATGCGCTGGGAGTGGGGTTCTACGCCTTGTTGACGGTGTGGGGCCTCGGGGCGCTGATCGTGCGCTTTCCCACGCTCTTTCAGGGCATCATCTGGGCGGGGGCGGGCTATCTCGCCTGGCTGGGCATCAAGTCGCTGCGTGCGGGACGGGGCGTGGCGCTGCAAGCGGCTGCCGCCGAGACCACTCGCGTTCAGGCCGTGCGCGAGGGCTTCCTGGTGGCGCTGGGCAACCCCAAGCTGATTCTCTTCTTCATTGCCTTGCTCAGCCAGTTCGTCACTCCGGAAACGAGCCTGGCCGGCAAGACGATCATCGTGGCCACCGCCATGTTGATCGATGGTGGCTGGTATCTGCTGGTGGCGGTATCGTTGTCGCATTCGCGGGTATTGCCCTGGCTGCAGGCGCGAGCCCACTGGATACATCGTCTCACCGGCGTGATGCTGCTGGGGCTGGCGCTGCGCGTGGCGCTCGGTCCCTTGGGCTGACGCGCCAGCGTTGACTGCAATCGCGAATCGGTAGCGGTAACCGGCAAACGACACTGCTAGCCTCAGTATGATTTTGTAACCGGAACCCCTGACGATGGATGACTTTACCAGTGAGGCTCGAGCGCTCGCCGTTGTGCTGGATGAGGATCCCGACGCGGCGGCGATTCTCTCCCACCAACTGGATGTGCTGGGCATGCAGAGTCGCTACCACCGCTGTGCCGCTGCCATGCTCGATGAGGTGGAGTCCAGCCGGCCGCAGCTGGTGGTGATGGGGCTGGGCGTCGCCGACCCCGATGGCATCGCTCTGCTGCGGTTGCTCGCCGAGCGGGAGTACCGCGGCTGGGTGCTGCTGCTGGGTGGGGTCGAACCGAAGATCTCGCGCATTGCCGAGCGCGTGGGGCACACCCTCGGGCTGCAGATGCTCGGTTCGCTGGACAAGTCCATGCGGCTGGCCGAATTGCGCGAACGGCTCAGCGATGTGCGTCTGGGTAGCCAACCTCCCGGGGTGCCGACGCATACGCCGTTCTTTTCCGCCACCGAGCTGGAATCGGCCCTGGCGCGCCACGAGCTGACGGTGCACTACCAGCCGCAGTTCGAGTTGGCCAGCGGGCGGCTGAGCGGTGTCGAGGCGCTGGTGCGCTGGGCCCATCCGGAGATCGGCCTGATCGGTCCGGCCAATTTCCTGCCGTTGCTCAGTGCCGGACAAAGCCGACGCCTGACGGCCTACGTGCTGGAGCAGACACTGGCCGATGCCCAGCGGTGGCGGTGTCAGGGGCTCTCGCTCTCGGTGTCGGTGAACGTGACCGCAGCTGACCTCATGTCGCCCGACCTGCTGGCGGTGACGCGCCAACGGGGGCCGGGCGAGCCGCCACTGCTGGTGTTCGAGATCACCGAGACGGCAGCCATGGACGACGAACTGCTGGGGTCCGAAATTGCCGCGCGGCTGCACCTCAACGGTCTGGAGATCTCGGTGGACGACTTCGGCGTGGGCTTTTCGTCGCTGTCGCGGCTGCAGATGTTGCCGATCAGCGAACTCAAGGTGGATCGCAGTTTCGTGCGCCATCTGCATGCCGATCCTCAAGACGCCGCCATCGTCGAGGCGGTGGCGCTGCTGGGGCGCCGCCTGGGGCTGAGGGTGGTGGCCGAAGGGCTCGAAGAGGCGGACAGCGTTGCCGCCTTGGAGCGCTTCGGCTGTACCCATGTGCAGGGTTTCGGGCTGTCGCGGCCGGTGCCCGCCGAAGCCATCCCGATGCTGGCGCGGGCTCAGGCCACGGTGCGCGAAAGAATCGCTGCCAGCGGTGCGCCGGTGGGCATGACCCCATAGACGGCGCTGGCATCGGCACCGAGGCGCGTGCGGCAGAACGTCTCGCCGATCTCGGGTGGGGCGTGTTGCAGCAGCAGGGCGGCCTGCAGACACTGTGCCAACCGCTGCGTCAGCCAGCGGCCGCGTGGCTCGAGGGTCTCGGCGGGCTGAGTCAGTTCCCGCTCCAGGGCAGCCAGTGTGCTGTCGAAGTCGGGCTGCTGGCCGCGGGCTGCGGCCAGTTCGGTCCGCAGTGCAGCAAACGCTTCGGGGTGTCTGGCCAGCACGCGCAGCACGTCCAGGCAGATCACGTTGCCCGACCCCTCCCAGATCGAGTTCACCGGTGCCTCGCGGTAGAGCCGTGCCAGCGGCGACTCCTCCACGTAGCCGATGCCACCCAGACACTCCATGGCTTCGGCCTGGAAGGCGGGGCCGCGCTTGTTGTGCCAGTACTTGGCCAGCGCCGGAAGCAGGCGTGCCAGCGCCGTTTCGTGGGCGTCTCCGCGGGCTGCACCATCGAAGGCGCGGGCGGTGCGCAGGGCCAGTGCGATGCCGGCTTCCACTTCCAGCGTCAGATCGGCGATCACGGCACGCATCAGCGGTTGCTCGGCGAGTGCCCGGCCGAAGGCATGGCGCTCGCGGACGTGCAACCAGGCCTCGCGCAGTGCCTGGCGCATCATGCCTACCGGCGCGGTGGCGGCATCGAGGCGGGTCTGCTGGACCATGTCGAGGATGGTCGCCACGCCGCGTCCCGGTTCGCCGATGGGATGGGCCCAGGCGCCGCGGTATTCGATTTCTGCCGAGGCGTTGGCGCGGTTGCCGCACTTGTCCTTGAGGCGCTGCAGTTCGATGGCGTTGCGCTGGCCATCCGTAGTGAAGCGCGGTACCAGAAAGCAGCCCAGGCCGTCATCGGTCTGGGCGAGGGTCAGGAAGGCATCCGACATGGGGGCGCTGCAGAACCACTTGTGGCCGGTGAGTCGCCAGACGTCGCCGTCGCACTCGGCACGCGTGTCGTTGCTGCGCACGTCGCTGCCGCCCTGCTTCTCGGTCATGGCCATGCCGCAGGTCAGGCCGCGCTTGTCCGTCGGAGGCAGCGGGCGAGAGTCATAGGCGTGAGCCAGCAATCCCGGCGCCCACTCGGCCGCCACCGACGGCGCATGGCGAAGCGCCGGCATGGCGGCGTGGGTCATGGTCACCGGGCAGCAGAATCCCGGCTCCGCCTGGGTCAGCAGGTAAAGGGCGGCCACGTGGGCCTGGTGCCCGCCCTGGCCTTCTTGCTGCCAGGCCACGGCATGCCAGCCGCCCTCGCAGGCCAGCGCCATCAACTCATGGTAGGCCGGGTGGTAGGTTACTTCGTCGAGGCGCCGGCCGTGTCGGTCGAACAGGCGGAGCGTCGGGGGATGGGCATTGGCGGCTTCGCCCAGGGCCTGGATGCGCTCGCTGCCCACGGCGCGTCCCAGGGGCGCAAGGCGCTCGCTCACCCATGCCGGCGCTTCGCGGGCCAGAGCCTCGCCCAGGGCCGGGTCGTCGGCGAGGAAGTCGCGGTCGCCGGGAAGTGCGGGGTGGTTGGTGACCCGATGGGTAGCGAGCTGCGTGCGTGGTGCCCGGTCGGTCATGGGGAACTCCGGCGGCAAGGGCTGACTCGCAGCATGGACAGCCGCGAGGCGGCGGTCAATGACGCGGCAGCAGGGTGGTGTCGGCACGACTGACATGGCATCGTGGAGCATGACAGCAAGGCAGATGACCCATGGCCATTCACGAGCACGATTGTCATACCCATAGTGGTGAACCCTTCAATCTTCTGGCCCTGCAGGGTCAGGTGCTGCTGATCGTCAACGTGGCCAGCCGCTGTGGCTTCACGCCGCAGCTGCGCGACCTGGAGCGACTCTATCGTCGCCATCGCGAACGGGGTTTCACGGTGCTGGGCTTTCCTTGCAACCAGTTCGCCCGCCAGGCGCCGGAGTCGGCGCTGGACTTCTGTGCGCTGGGCGGCCGTGAATACGGAGTGACCTTTCCGCTGATGCAGAAGGTCAAGGTCAACGGCCCGGGGGCGCATCCGCTGTTCGTGGAGCTCAAGCGCCAGGCGCCGGGCGTATTGGGTACCACCTCGATCAAATGGAACTTCACCAAGTTCCTGGTGGCGCGAGACGGGCGGGTGATCCGGCGCTTCGCGCCCAACGCATCCGGCCCCGAGCTCGAGCGCGAACTCGAGAGGGCCCTGGACGAGGCGTGAGGTTACTGGGGCAGTTGACCTCTGGCCACCGCCACGCGCTCGATCAGCTCGGTCCAGCGGTGACGCGTCATCAGCGTGGTGAGTCCCGAGAACAAGGCCCAGACGCGGCGGCGCCAGCCGCTCAGGCGAAGGTTGTGGGCCACCAGCTGCTTCATCAACTGGTAATCGTCGAAGCGCTGCCAGGCACCCGCCACGGAGAGCTGGTGGCGTGACAGGACCGGAGCCAGTTCGAGGCGGAAGATCCACTCCAGTTCTTCGAGGGTCAGGTCGTGGCTCTGGATGACCTCCACCATGTGCCGATAGTCACGCTCGCTCGGCTCGCGGTCCAGCCACAGCGGTGCCAGCGCCAGCCACAGGTCACCGCGCTCATCGACCAGCGTCTGTGCATCCATCCTTCCCTCCTGCCTGCGTTGTGCCCGAAACCGGCATCGTGCCCCAGGCGGGCCAGGCGCTCAAGGGCGGACAGCGCCGGGCACGGCCGCTAGAATGTCGCCACGGTTCGCGACGACGTCCCTGGCTCGGCCAGGGTGCGACAGCTCATCCGCCCGGGCGACGCACGAGGTTCCCGGTCATTGATAGTAGAGGTATGACGTGATCATCAAACCCAAGGTTCGCGGTTTCATCTGCACTACCACCCATCCCATCGGCTGCGAGAAGAACGTGCTCGAGCAGATCGAGGCGACCCGCCAGCGCGGTCTCGACGCCTCGCAGGGGCCGAAGAAGGTGCTGGTGATCGGCGCATCCAGCGGCTATGGCATGGCGGCGCGCATCACGGCGGCCTTCGGCTACGGTGCCGATACCCTGGGGGTGTTCTTCGAGAAGCCAGGCAGCGAGAAGAAACCGGGTACGGCCGGCTGGTACAACAGCGCCGCCTTCGACAAGTTCGCCAAGCAAGAGGGGCGCTACAGCAAGTCGATCAACGGTGACGCCTTTTCTCACGAGGTGCGCGACAAGGCCATCGAGCTGATTCGCGAGGATCTGGGGCAGGTGGACCTGGTGGTCTATTCGCTGGCCTCGCCGGTGCGCAAGCTGCCCGATTCCGGCGAGGTCAAGCGCTCGGCGCTCAAGCCCATCGGCGAGCCTTACCGCGCGACTGCCATCGACACCAACAAGGATGTCGTCACCGAGGCCGAGGTGGAGCCCGCCACCGAACAGGAAATCGAGGACACCATCGCGGTGATGGGCGGCGAGGACTGGGAGCTGTGGATCGATGCCCTGGACCGTGCCGGGGTGCTGGCTCCCGGGGCGCGCAGCGTCGCTTTCAGCTACATCGGCACCGAGATCACCTGGCCGATCTACTGGCACGGAGCCCTGGGCAAGGCCAAGGAGGATCTCGACCGCGCCGCCGGCGCAATCGATGCCAAGCTCAAGGCCAGTGGCGGTGGCGCCAACGTGGCGGTGCTCAAGTCGGTGGTGACCCAGGCCAGCGCCGCCATCCCGGTGATGCCGCTCTACATCTCCATGGTCTACAAGGTGATGAAGGAGAAGGGGCTGCACGAGGAGCCCATCGACCAGCTCAACCGTCTGTTCGGTGAACGCCTCTACGCTGGGGAGCTCAGCACGGATGACGCCGGCCGACTGCGTCTCGATGACTGGGAACTGCGCGATGACGTGCAGCAGGCCTGCAAGGACCTGTGGCCACGAGTGACCACCGAGAACCTCTTCGAGATCACCGACTATGCTGGTTACAAGCACGACTTCCTGAAGCTGTTCGGGTTCGAGAGGGACGATGTCGATTACGACGCCGATGTGAACCCTCAGGTCGATTTTGAGGTCGTCACGGTATAGCCCGGCGTTTCCGGCGTGTATCCGGGGCGCTGTGACGTTCGATTCGCGGTAACGGAGGTAGCCATGGATACCCGGGAAGCCAAGACGCTGGAAGAAGAGCGCCAACATCTCAAGGAAGTGCGCCAGCCGGAGGATCTCGAGCACCCCGAGCCTGACGCGGGGCAGCCCGAGGCGCGCCAGTCACCCCAGGGATTGCACTGGATACTGCTGATCTCGGCGCTGCTCGCCGGGGCCATCCTGCTGTTCACGCTCGTTTGGCCTTGATGCCCGGGCCGAGCTGTATGGCGCTACCGCCACTCGGCGGCGCCGGCACTATCGAGTAACATCACAGGCTCGTTGTGCCAGGCGCCGTGCCGAATGCCCGAACCACCCTCCACCGATGCTGTCACGCCGGCCCGTCGGGTCGGTACCCTCGTACTGCCGGGGTTCTCTCTGCTGGCGCAAGCAGGCGCGATCGAGCCGCTGATGGTGGCCAACCAACTGGCCGGGCAGCCGCTCTATCGGGTCGATGCGTTCAGCGCTGGCGGTGACCAGGTGGCCAGTCAGGCCGCCCTCAGCCTGGCGGTGGACGGCACGCTCGAGTCGCTGTCCGAGACTCTCGATCTGCTCATTCTCTGCGCACCCACGCCGCTGCCGACGGGGCCCTGGGCTCGACTGTTGGCGTGCCTGCGACGCCTGGCCGTGCGCGGTGTGACGCTGGTGGGGGTGAGCGGCGGAGGCGAGTTGCTGGCCCGCGCCGGCGTGCTGGACGGCTATCGGGCAACGCTGCCCTGGCAGTGCTTCGCCGACGTGGCGCGCGATTTCCCGCGGGTGCGCTTGTCGCGGCAGCTGTTCGAGATCGATGGCGAGCGGCTTACCTGTGGCGGCGGCACGGCGGCCATGGACATGATGATGACGTTGATCGCCGCCCATCATGGCAGCTCGCTGGCCGAGCGCGTTTCCCAGCACTTCGTGCTCGAGCGCATCCGCATGGCCGATGAGCCGGCACCGGGGCCCCTGCGCTCGCGGTTGGGCAATGCGCCGTCAGCGCTGCACGATGCCGTGCAACTGATGGAAGCCAACATAGAGGAGCCGTTGACCACCCACGAGCTGGCCGCGCACCTGGGCATTTCGCGCCGTCAGCTGGAGCGGCTGTTCAAGAAACACCTTCAGGCGGTGCCGGGGCGCTACTATCTCGATCTGCGCTTGCAGGAGGCGCGGCGCCTGCTGCATGACAGCGACTGGCCGGCGGGAGAGATCGCCATGAAGACCGGCTTCTCCTCACCGGCGCATTTTTCCACCGCCTATCGCAACCATTTCGGCGTCACGCCGCGCGAGGAGCGTCTGAGGTAGCGCACGGCCGTCATGGCCCGGGGGCAGTGCTCTTGTGGGCCAGCAGGGCGCGGAACAGCGAACCGGCAAGTACCGGGCGGTCGCGTTCGATGACGAAGCCGGCGCTCTCCAGTAGCGGGCGTGCCTGGCGGGTGATGTCGGTGGCGATGGCCGAAGTGAAGGCGTTGAGCGTGCGTCGCGGCCAGCCGGCAGGGCGGTCGTCGGGCTGGAACTTGTCCATCACGCACAGCTGTCCGCCGTCGTGCAGCACGCGATGGGCTTCGGCAAGCCCTCGCTCGGGGTTCGGCATCACCGCCAGGATCAGATGCATCACCACGACGTCGAAATGCGCATCAGGATAGTCGAGCGCCTCGGCATCCATGACGTGACACTGCACGTCCCTGCCCAGCCGGTCGGCACGCTGCGCCAGCCGTCGGACCATGGCGGGCGAGAGGTCGGTGGCGTGGACCTCCATCTCGTGGGGCAGCAGCGGCAGGTCGAGGCCCGTGCCCGCGCCCACCAGAAGCACCCGGCAACCGGGCGTGAAATCGACCGCTTCCAGCGAGCGCTGGCGAGCGCGGCGGAAGAAGCGCTCGGCCACGGTATCGTAGACGGGAGCGTAGAGGGAGTAGCGCAGGCGGTTCCAGGCCGTGGTGTTGAACATGTGAACTCTCCGGATGGCAGCCAGTCAGCCTAGCCGATTCGCTGGATGGTGCACGCGGGAAGCGTGACAGCCTTTTCTACAAGTCATCGTCCCATTGCTGAAAGCCATATGGCCATTGGCTCCCTATACTCGAGTCTCGACCTTGAATCTTGCCCGATGGAGTGGAGACCGCTATGAGCCAGACCCCGACCCGTGCCGATTTCGACCGCTACATGGTGCCCAACTATGCGCCCCAGCAGGCCATACCGGTGCGCGGCGAGGGCAGCCGCCTATGGGATCAGGAAGGGCGCGAGTACGTCGACTTCGCCGGTGGCATCGCGGTCAACTCGCTGGGTCACTGCCATCCGGTGCTGGTCGAGGCGCTCACCGCCCAGGCGAACAAGCTGTGGCATCTCTCCAACGTCTACACCAACGAGCCGGCGCTGGCACTGGCCCGGAGTCTGGTCGAGCGGACCTTCGCCGACAAGGTGTACCTGTGCAGTTCCGGCGGCGAAGCCAACGAGGCCGCCCTCAAGCTGGCGCGGCGTTGGGCCCACGACAACGTTAGCGAGCACAAGCACCGTATCGTCTCCTTTTCGCACTCGTTCCACGGTCGCACCTTGTTTACCGTGAGCGTCGGCGGTCAGCCCAAGTACGCCCAGGGCTTCGGGCCGGTGCCCGGCGGTATCGTCCACGGCGAGTTCAACGACCTGGACAGCGTGCGCGATCTGATCGATGACGACACCTGTGCGGTGGTGGTGGAGCCCATGCAGGGCGAGGGCGGGATCGTGCCGGCCACCCCGGAATTCCTCCAGGGCCTGAGGGCACTGTGCGATGCTCACGACGCCCTGCTAATCTTCGACGAGGTGCAAACCGGCGTCGGGCGCACCGGCACGCTGTTTGCCCATGAGCAGTACGGAGTGACCCCGGACATCCTCACCAGCGCCAAGGCGCTGGGCGGCGGCTTCCCGGTGGGAGCCATGCTCACCACCGACCGCGTGGCGCCTGCCTTCGCCTTCGGCACCCACGGTTCCACCTACGGCGGCAATGCGCTGGCTTCGGCCGTGGCGCTGGCCGCCGTCGAGCACATCGACACGCCCGAGGTGCTGGAGGGCGTCAAGCAGCGACATGAGCGGTTCCGCGAGCACCTGGAGGCGATCAACGCCAAGCATGGCGTGTTCCGCGAGATCCGCGGCATGGGGCTGTTGATCGGTGCAGAGATGGCATCCGCCTACCAGGGCCAGGCCAAGGACATCCTGCCGCTGGCCATCGAGGAGGGAGTGATGGCGCTGATCGCCGGGCCCAACGTGCTGCGCTTGGCGCCCTCGCTGGTGATTCCCGAGGCCGACATCGACGAGGGCATGGCACGCCTGGAGCGCGCCGTGGCAAGGCTGGTGGCCGGGCAGTGAGGGCTCGCCGCGCCATGATGCATGCCCCCATGACAACCGGAGATCCCGCCATGCTGGTGGTACGCCCCGTGCGGCCGGCCGACCTGCCGGCTCTGGAACGACTGGCGGGCAGCGCTACGCCGCGGCTCACCAACCTGCCGGCGCACCGTGACCGCCTGGAAGAGCGTATCGCCCGCTCGCGACAGGCGTTCGCCGGCGAGGTCGACTTCCCCGGCGACGAGCATTACACCTTCGTGCTCGAGGACCGCGAGCGCGGCGAGGCGGTGGGCACGGCCACGGTGCGTGCCCAGGCCGGCGCCCAGGAGGCTTACTACACCTATCGCCAGGAAACGCTGATTCACGCCTCGCAGCAGCTCAACGTGCGTCGCGAGGTACAAACCCTGGCGCTCTCCCACGAGGTTTCCGAGGCCAGCCTGTTGTGCGCGCTGTCGCTGGACGCGCGCTACAAGGGCACCAGTGCCGAGAGCCTGCTGCGCCGGGCGCGGCTGATGTTCATCGCCCAGTATCCCGAGCGCTTCGCCGAGCTGCTCGCCATGGCTTTCCCCGGTTATCTGGATGCCGAAGGCGAGTCGCCGTTCTGGAACAGCGTGGGACGCCACTTCTTCGTGCGCGACTACCATGACATCAACTATCTGGCCGGGGTGCGCTCGAAGAGCTTCATCGCCGAGGTGATGCCGCAGTTCCCGCTCTACCTGGCGCTGCTCACGCCCCAGGCCCGCGCTGCCATCGGTCGTGAGCATCCCGACCACGAACCGGCACTGACCGAGATGCTCGCCGAGGGATTTCTGCGCTCGCGGCACGTCGATCTCTTCGATGCCGGCCCGGTGATCAAGGCAGAGCTCGAGCGGCTGGCGACCTTCCGCCGCGCTGCCTGGCACCCGGTACGCATCCGTCCTGCCCATGCCCTGCCCGATGCCGAGCCGGCGATGGTCGCCAATCAGCAGCTGGGCGACTTTCGCTGCGTGGTGGCCCGCTATGCTCTGTCGCCCACCGGACAGCTCATCCTTTCGCCGGAACATGCCGACGTGCTCGGCGTGGAGGAGGGGCGTGCGGTGCTCGCAGCACCGCTGGCGCTGCCGAGCAGCGACGAGTTCGACCCAGGCTACGACGAGGGAGAGCTGTGATGCGCATCCGACCGATTGCCGAAGGCGACCTGGCCGAGCTGCAGGCCCTGGCACGGGAGACGGGCGTGGGCTTCACCTCGCTGCCCGACAACAGCGATTTTCTGGCCGACAAGATCGCCGCCACGGAGGCCGCCTTCGCCGAACGCCGCCCGGTGGACCAGCGCAATTATTTCTTCGTGCTCGAGGACGAGGACACCGGAGCGCTGGCCGGCTGCTGCGCCATCGAGGGCCAGGTGGGGCGCGAAGTGCCCTTTTACCACTACCGCCTGGGCACGCTCGCCCACTCCTCGGTGCAGCTCGATTTGCACCGCACCATCGACACCCTTTTCTTGAGCTCCGATCATACCGGCGATGCCGAGGTGGCTTCGCTGTTCCTGCGGCCCGAATACCGCGGCCGCGGGCGCAACGGCGTGCTGCTTTCGCAGGTGCGCTGGCTGTTCATGGCCGAATTCCGCGACCGTTTCCCCGACAAGGTGATTGCCGAGATGCGCGGGCGGTTCGACGAGCGCGGCAAGAGTCCCTTCTGGGAGTGCCTGGGCAGCCACTTCTTTCCGCTGGATTTCGATGAAGCCGACCGGCTCACCGGGTTGGGCCAGAAGAGCTTCATCGGCGAGCTGATGCCCAAGTTCCCCATCTACACGCCTTTCCTTTCCGAGGCAGCGAGGGCCTGTATCGGCCAGGTACACGAGCAGACCCGTCCGGCGCTGGCCATGCTCAAGAAAGAGGGGCTGCGCTGGGAGGGCTACATCGACATCTTCGACGGCGGCCCGACCGTGGAAGCCTACGTCGACGACGTGCGTGCCGTGCGCGCCTCGCGGCGAGCGCGAGTGGCGATCGCCCACGGCGAGACGTCGGCCGAGCGACCGCGCTGGCTGGCGGCCACCACCGACATGGCGCGCTTTCGTGCCGCCTGGGTGAGCCGTGGCCCCGATGCCGAGGGCGTCGTTACCTTGAGCGAAGCAGAGGCGTGCCGGCTGGAGGTCAGCGCCGGCGATACCCTGCGCATCCTGGATACCGAGGAGACACCATGAAGGCCATGCAGCAGTTGTTCATCGACGGTGCCTGGCAGTCGGGGGATGGAAGTCGCATCAGCAAATGCGATTCGGTCTCCGGCGAGACGCTGTGGCAGGGCGAGGTCGCCAGCGAGGGGCAGGTCGGCACAGCGGTGGCGGCAGCCCGCCATGCCTTTGCCGCCTGGGCGCGCCGCTCCTTCGCCGAGCGGCAGGCGCTGGTGGAGCGCTTCCGTGAGGTACTGGAAGCCCATCGTGACGACCTGGCTCGTGCCATCGCCCACGAGACCGGCAAGCCGCTGTGGGAGGCGCGCACCGAGGTGGGCGCCATGATCGGCAAGGTGGCGATCTCCCTACGCGCCTACCAGGAGCGCACCGGCGAGCGGGAGCGCGACGCCGGCGAGGCGCGGGCCGTGCTGCGCCACCGCCCACATGGGGTGATGGCGGTGTTCGGTCCCTACAACTTCCCCGGTCATCTGCCCAACGGGCATATCGTCCCGGCGCTGCTGGCCGGCAACACGGTGGTATTCAAGCCCAGCGAGCAGACGCCGCTGACCGCCGACTTGACCTTGCAGTGCTGGCAGGAGGCGGGATTGCCCGCCGGGGTGATCAACCTGGTGCAGGGCGCCGCCCCGGTGGGCCAGGCGCTGGCCGCCGACCCGGGCATCGACGGCTTGCTGTTCACCGGCAGCGCCAAGGTGGGGGGAATGCTCCACCGCCAGTTCGCCGGCCAGCTGGACAAGATCCTGGCTCTGGAACTGGGCGGCAACAATCCGCTGGTAGTGAAGGACGTGCCGGACCAGGAGGCCGCCGTGCTGACCATCCTGCAGTCGGCGTTTCTCTCCGGCGGGCAGCGCTGCACCTGCGCCCGGCGGTTGATCGTGCCCGAGGGCCAGGTGGGCGATCACTTGCTCGACGCCCTGGCGGATGCCATCTCGCGGCTGCGGGTGGCCGGCCAATTCGTCGAGCCCGCTCCCTTCTACGGCGGCCTGGTGAGCTGCCAGGCAGCGGATGGGCTGCTCGCCGTTCAGGATGACCTCGAGGCCCTGGGCGGTACGGTGCTGGCGCGCCTGGAGCGCCTCGAAGAGGGCACCAGCCTGCTCTCCCCGGGCCTGATCGACGTCACCGGCCTTGCGGTGCCCGACGAGGAGCACTTCGGTCCGCTGCTCAAGGTGCACCGCTACCGCGACTGGGACGAGGCGATTCGGTTGGCCAACGACACCCGCTACGGCCTCTCTGCCGGCCTGATCGGGGGAGAACGTGCCGACTGGGACGACTTCCTGCTGCGCATCCGCGCCGGGATCGTCAACTGGAATCGCCAGACCACCGGCGCCTCCGGCGATGCCCCCTTCGGCGGGGTGGGCGAGAGCGGTAACCACCGCCCCAGTGCCTATTATGCGGCGGACTACTGCGCCTATCCGGTGGCCTCCATGGAGAGCGAGAGTTTGACGCTGCCCGACCAGTTGCCACCGGGAGTCAGCCTGTGAGCGAGACCGTGAAGAGCGACTATCGCGAGGTCAACTTCGATGGCCTGGTCGGCCCCACTCACAACTACGCCGGCCTGGCGCTGGGCAACGTCGCCTCGATGAGCCACGGCGGTCTCGTCGCCAACCCCAGGGAAGCGGCGTTGCAGGGGCTGGCCAAGATGAAGGCGCTGATGGAGGCGGGCTATCCTCAGGGCGTGCTGCCGCCCCAGCAGCGTCCGGACCTGGGGGCTCTGCGTGCCCTGGGCTTCACCGGCAGCGACGAGCGGGTGCTGGCGCGGGCTGCGGGTGAGGCGCCGCAGCTGCTGCGAGCGGTGTGTTCCGCCTCGAGCATGTGGACGGCCAATGCGGCCACGGTGACGCCCAGTCGGGACGCCCCGGACGGCCGCGCGCACTTCACGCCGGCCAATCTGCAGTCGAGCTTCCACCGTTTTCTGGAGCCGGCAACCACCGGTCGGGTGCTGGCAGCGATCTTTCGCGACCCAGGGCGCTTTGCCCACCATCCGGCACTGCCCGCCACGCCCGCTTTCTCGGACGAGGGTGCGGCCAACCATACCCGGCTCGCCGGCGAGCACGGCGAGGCCGGGGTGCACCTCTACGTTTACGGGCGCCAGGCCTTTGGCTGGGGCAGCGAGACGGGCGTTGCGCCCAAGCGCTACCCGGCTCGCCAGACTCTCGAAGCCAGCCAGGCGGTGGCGCGCCAGCACGGTCTCGGCGAGTCGCAGACGGTATTCGCCCAGCAGCATCCGGATGCCATCGACGCCGGGGTCTTTCACAACGATGTCATCAGTGTGGGCAACGGTCCGGTGCTGCTCTACCACGAGATGGCTTTCCTCGATGAAGCCGCGGTGCTCGATGAGTTGCGCGACAAGCTGGCCACGCCGCTGATACCGGTGCGGGTGCCTGCCGAGGCGGTGAGCCTCGAGGATGCCGTGGGCTCGTACCTCTTCAACTCCCAGCTGCTCTCCAATCCCGACGGCAGCATGACCCTGGTGGTGCCGGGGGAGTGCCAGGAGAACGAGCGCGTCTGGCGCACCCTTCAGGATCACCTGCTGGCGGGCAACAATCCCATTGCCGAGGTGCTGGTGAAGGACGTCAAGCAGAGCATGCGCAACGGCGGCGGGCCTGCGTGCTTGCGCCTGCGCGTGGTGCTCTGTGCCGAGGAGCGCGCCGCACTCGATGGTCGCACGCTGCTCGACGACGCCCTCTACGCCGAA
Organism: Pseudomonadota bacterium; assembly: GCA_051749645.1. GTDB lineage: Bacteria > Pseudomonadota > Gammaproteobacteria > Pseudomonadales > Halomonadaceae > Halomonas. The sequence goes on along the minus strand of JBNJIT010000006.1, from coordinate 42,203 downwards.
CTCGTCGCCTGGGTGGAGCGCCACTACCGCGACCGCCTGGCGCCCGAGGAACTCGCCGACCCACAGCTCGCCGCCGAGAGCCTCGCCGCGCTGGACGAACTGACCCGAATCCTGAAGATCGGCCCGGTGTATCCGTATCAGCTGAGTTGACCCCGATATGACCATGCGGCCCCGGTCCGTCTGCTGGCGGGCTGGGGCCTTTGTGGTTACCGTAAGGCACTCATGCAATGGAAGGCCTGAGGAGCGCCGAGATGACGGAAGCAGCAAAGATCGAACGGCTGAGCGCCGGTTCGCCTCATGTCGCCACGCTGGCGGGCTGGACCCATGCCACCTGGGGGCATCTCAATCCCGGCATGACCCTCGACGACGCCATCGAGCGTTTGCGTGGCGAGTGCGGCGCGGGGGGCGTGCCCTCGGTGTTCGTCGCCATGCACGATGGCGTGCCGGTGGGCACGGCGAGCTTGGTGGTCGACGATATGCGTGACCGCCCCGATCTGTCACCTTGGTTGGCCTCGGTATTCGTGCTGCCCGAGTGGCGCGGCCGGGGTATCGCATCGTCGCTGGTGCGGCGGGTCGAGGTCGAAGCGCGCGACAGCGGCATTGCGCTTTTCCATCTTTATACGCCGGATCAGCAGGCGCTCTATCGTCGGCTGGGCTGGCGGGACCGGGAGACACAGACCTACCGAGGCGAGACGGTAACCATCATGGATCGTCGGCTGGGCGGCGCATGATGGCGACGTCACCCCTGGCCGTCTATCGGCAGGCCGTGGAACGCCACGGATTCGTGGCGGACGAGGCCCAGCGTGAGGCGGCCGAGCGCCTCGAACGCTGCTTCCACGCCCTGCACGCTGGCGCCGGGGAGCTTCCCGGCGTCTATCTGTGGGGGCCGGTCGGGCGCGGCAAGACCTGGCTGATGGATGCCTTCCACCGCCATCTCGCGGTGCCGACACGACGCCTGCATTTCCACCACTTCATGCGCTGGGTGCACCGGCGCCAGTTTCAACTGACCGGCACCGCTGATCCACTGGCGGCGCTGGCCCGTGAGCTGGCCGACGACGTGCGGGTGCTGTGCCTCGACGAGCTGTTCGTCAGCGACATTGCCGATGCGATGCTGCTCGGGCGATTGTTTCAGGCGCTGTTCGCGCAGGGGCTGGTGCTGGTATGCACCTCCAATCAGGCGCCGGGGCAGCTGTATGCCGACGGCTTCAACCGTGAACGCTTCCTGCCTGCGATCGCCGCCATCGAGCGCAGCATGCAGGTGGTGGCGCTCGATGGCGATCGAGACCACCGTCTGCACCCCGGCCAGGCGTGTCAGCGTTACTGGGTCACCCTGCCTGGCCAGCCGAGCGCGCTGGTGGCCGCATTCGAGCGGTTGAGTGGGGGAGGGGCGGCGAGTCGTGACCCCATCGTGTTGGGCCATCGCCGCATCGTGGTGCAGCGCCGCAGCGCACGAGTGCTGTGGTGTCGCTACGTCGACCTGTGCGAGCAACCCCTGGCCGCGCTGGACTTCATCGACCTCTGCGATCGCTTCGAGTACATACTGCTCGGCGAGGTACCGCGCCTCGACGGCGGGCCGACCATGCGCGGCATCGCCCGGGGCACCGAAGACGGGAGCGCGCGCGTCGAGGCTGGGGAGCGGGAGCTACCGGTGCTGACGCGTCAGGACGACGCGGTACGGCGTTTCATCGCCCTGGTCGACGAGTGCTACGACCGCAGCGTGCCGCTCTACCTGGAGGCCGCGGTGGTCATTGACGAGCTGTATGCCGACGGCCACCTGGCCTTTCCGTTCCGCCGCACCCGCAGCCGGCTCACCGAGATGCAGTTGGCGCGCTTTGGCAACGACCCGCGCTAAGGCGACACCAGAGACCGCATGGCGAGGGCCACCAACGCCCGAGTCCTGCTGGGCGAGCAGGGACTGCTGGTAACCAGCCTGTCGAAGACGGTTGCCCCGGGCTGCGCATTGGCTTCATTGCCGGTGATCGCGAGCTGCGGCGGCGGACCGGGGCTGCCCCCCGACCCTGCCATCCTTCGGCGGCTAGGCCCTGTCAGGCGCTGCCGCTGGCGGCTCCGCCCACCACGCCGCTGCGTAGCCCGCTTTGCCGGTCGCTGCCGCGCAGGTGGTTGGCCACGGCGTCCTCCGGCGAGCCGGCCAGCTCGCGGAACATGCCCATGGAACCGAGCAGCGCCGAGGATTCGTAGGGTACGAATACCCGCTCGCCCTCCTGGGCCATCGTCGGCAATGCCTTGATGTAGCTCTGACCGAGCAGGTAGCCCACCACGGTACGCTTGTTCTCTTCGTTCTCGCCGATGGCACCCAGCACCAGCTTGATCGATTCCTGCTCGCCCTGGGCACGCAGGATGGCAGACTCCTTGTCACCCTCGGCATTGAGGATCGCCGATTCGCGCTGGCCCTGGGCCTTGGCGATGGCCGCGGACTTCTCACCCTCGGCCTCGGTCACCGTCGCGCGGCGTTTGCGTTCGGCGGCCATCTGCAGGCGCATGGCGGTTTCCACTTCCTCGGGCATGGCGATGTCCTGCACCTCGACCCGCGATATCTTCACGCCCCACTTGGAGGCAGGCTCCTCCATGGCGGCCTGGATCTCGTTGTTGACCTCGGCCCGCGACTCGAACAGCTTGTCGAGCTCCATCTTGCCGACCACCGAGCGCAGGGTGGTCTTGGCCAGCACTTCCACCGCCTGGCTCATGTTCTCCACTTCGTAGACGGCCCGCTTGGGATCGATGATCTGGTAATAGAGGGCGCCGTTGATGGTCACCGTGACATTGTCGGTGGTGACCACCGGCTGGCCGGGGAAATCCATCACCGTTTCGCGGCGGTCGATGCGGATCTCGTCGCTGGTGATTGCATTATAGTCATCGCCCATCTTCCGGTAACGGATCATGGTGATGGCGCGTGGCTGCTCGATGAAGGGGATGATGATGTTGATGCCGCTCTCGAGCAGCCGATTGAACGATCCCAGGCGTTCGACCACCATCACCTCCGACTGGCGTACGATCACCAGCCCCTTGGCGATGATCAGGATGCCGATGACGACGACGATCAGGGCGAGAATCAGCCCGGGGCTGATGGGAAGGTTCGCATTCATGGTCACTGTTCCTTGTCGTGTGAAGCGTGTGGGGCGAGATGTACGACGGCGGTGGTGCCGTCGAAGCGTTCGAAGATGACTGGTGTACCTGCCGGCAGCGCGGTCTCGCCGCTTTTTTCATCAGCGTCGGCGGCCACCCGGAGGCGGTAGAAGTCGCCGTTGATCTTGATGCCCGTGGCGCCGTCGAACTCGCGCTCGATGGTGGTGTAGCGCCGCCCCTTCTCAACCCCGCTGCCGGTGGTGCCGTAGGCCACGCCGCGGGGCGAGAACCAGGGGCGGATCTTCCACACGGCGAGCGGGACCAGCACACCGGAGAAGGCTCCCATGGCCAGCAGTTGCCCGGCCAGCGACAGCTCCAGGGTCGCCACGGCCGCGGTGAGCGTGGCGGCGATGGCCAGCGCCAGTAGCACCAGGGCGCCGGAGGTGAGTTCGGCCAGCCCCAGCAAAAGAGCGAGAGTCAGCCAGATCAGGGCGGAATTCCATTCCATGGGGGTCTCCTACGTTCTTGGGCGCGGCACTGGGCTTCAGCCTGCGAGGCTCCGAAGTCTGGCACCTACAGCATACCCTAAGTGGTGGCCGCAGCGTTCTTCCAACGTACGTCGCTGCACTGCCATGACATCGTCATCAGAGCGACACCTTGCGGCGTTATCAAGGAATCCCGTGACTGAGTCGCGGCGGTACCGCGAATCGCAAGGAGCAGACATTATGGCCTTCAATCGTCGAGCCCATTTCGAGGAAGCCGAGAACGAACCGAGCAACCCCTGCGTCAACCGCCCCATTGGTGAGATCATCGAGCGACGTTTCTCGCGTCGCGGGTTTCTCAAGGGCGTCGGCAGTGCCGGCCTGGGCGTGGCGGCCATTGGGGCACTGCACCCACTGAGCGCCGCCATCGCCGCCGAAACGCACGATCGCTTCGCCTTCGAGGAGATCGTGCACGGCGTCGATACGACCCACCACGTGGCGGCCGGCCACGATGCCGAGGTATTGATCCGCTGGGGCGACCCGTTGTTCGACGATGCGCCGGAGTTCGATCCGCGCCGCCAGAGCGCCGATGCCCAGGAACGCCAGTTCGGCTACAACAACGACTACGTGGGCTTCGTGCCGCTGGAGGGGCGCTTCGACCATGGCCTGCTGGTGGTCAACCACGAGTACACCAACGAGGAACTGATGTTCCCGGGCTTGCCGGGGCCGCAGGATGAGCACGACTTCTCCGGCATCACCGCCGAGATGGTGGAGATCGAGAAGGCTGCCCACGGGCTCTCGGTGGTCGAGGTCCTGCGCGAGGGTGGCCGCTGGCGCTACCGGCGCGACAGCCGCTACAACCGACGCCTGTCTCCGCGCAGCACCGAGATGCGTATCGGCGGCCCCGCGGCCGGCCACGAGCGGATGCGCACCACGGCCGACTCCGAGGGCACGACGGTGATCGGCACTCTCAACAACTGCGCCGGCGGTACCACACCCTGGGGCACCATCCTCACCTGCGAAGAGAACTTCCACGGCTATTTCCTGGGCGATGTCGCCGACCACCCGGAGAAGGCCAAGCTCCAGCGCTACGGCGTGCCGGGCAACGCCTACGCCTGGGGCCGGTTCGACGCCCGCTTCGATGTCTCCCAGGAGCCCAACGAGCCCAACCGCTTCGGCTGGGTGGTGGAGATCGACCCGCGCGATCCCGAGAGCGTGCCGGTCAAGCGCACCGCACTGGGGCGCTTCAAGCACGAGGGCGCCGCTTCGGTGATTGCCGAGGATGGCCGCCTGGTGGTCTACATGGGCGACGACCAGCGATTCGACTACGTCTACAAGTTCGTCAGTCGCGACGTCGTCGACCGTGCCGACCCGGCCGCCAACCGCGACCTGCTCGACCACGGCACCCTCTACGTGGCTCGCTTCGACGAAGATGGCAGCGTGGCCTGGCTGCCGCTGGTGCATGGCGAAGGCCCGCTGACCGAAGAGAATGGTTTCGCCAGCCAGGCCGACGTGCTGATCGATACCCGGCTGGCCGCCGACGCCCTGGGCGCCACGCCCATGGACCGTCCCGAGGACGTCGAGGCCAACCCGGCCACCGGCGACGTCTATGTGATGCTCACCAACAATACGCAGCGGACCGAAGAACAGGTGGATGCGGTCAACCCGCGAGCCGACAACACCTTCGGCCATATCCTCGAGATCGTCACCGAGGGGCGTCACACGGCCGAGCGCAACCACTGGGAAGTGCTGGTGCGTTGCGGCGATCCCGCCAGGGGCGAAGTCGGCGCGCTGTGGAACCCCGCCACCAGTGACAACGGCTGGTTCGCGGCTCCCGACAATTGCGCCGTGGATGCGCGGGGGCGACTCTGGGTGACCACCGACCAGGGTAGCAACTGGGCGAAGTCGGGCACTGCCGATGGGGTCTGGGCGCTGGAAACCGAGGGCGAGCGGCGCGGCACCGGCAAGATGTTCTTTCGCGTGCCGGTCGGCGCCGAGATGTGCGGCCCCTGCTTCACCCCGGATGACACCGCCTTGTTCGTGGCGGTGCAGCATCCCGCGGCCGACGGAACCGAGGCCTTCCCGGGACGCGACGCCCCCTCGACCTTCGAGAATCCGGCGACCCGCTGGCCGGACTTCGCAGCGGGCATGCCGCCGCGCCCATCCATAGTGGCGATTACCCGTCGCGGCGGCGGCACCATCGGCTGAGGGTGGCGCGGCGGGGCGCTACACGCCAAGCCGCGCCTTGATCCGGGCGAAGGCGGCCAGCGCCGCCTCCAGGTCGTCGCGGGTGAAGGCGGCGGACATTTGGGTGCGGATGCGTGCCTGGCCCTTGGGCACCACCGGGTAGGAGAAGGCGATCACGTAGATGCCTTCTTCGAGCATGGCGTCGGCGAAGCGGCTGGCCAACGCCGCGTCGTGCAGCATCACCGGCACGATGGGGTGTTCGCCGGGCAGCAGCTCGAAGCCGAGGCGCTCGAGACCCGCCCGGAAGAAGGCGGTGTTCTCCTTGAGCCGGTCGCGCAGCTCGCGGGACTCGCCCGCCAGTTCCAGGGCCTTCAGGGCGCCGGCCACCACCGGCGGGGCCACGGTGTTGGAGAACAGATACGGCCGTGAGCGCTGACGCAGCAGGGCGACGATCTCGCGTCGGCCGCTGGTGTAGCCGCCGCTGGCACCGCCCAGCGCCTTGCCCAGGGTGCCGGTGGTGATGTCGATGCGATCCATGCAGTCGCGGTACTCGTGGGTGCCGCGACCGCCCTCGCCGAGAAAACCGGTGGCGTGGCAGTCGTCGAAGTGTACGAGTGCCCCGTACTGCTCCGCCAGGTCGCAGATGGCATCCAGCGGGGCGATGGTGCCGTCCATGGAGAAGACGCCGTCGGTGGAGATCAGCTTGAAGCGTGCGCCATCGCGTTCGGCGGCCTGCAGCTGCGCTTCGAGGTCGGCCAGGTCGCAGTTGCGATAGCGGTAGCGCTTGGCCTTGCTGAGCCGGATGCCGTCGATGATGCTGGCGTGGTTGAGCGCATCGGAGATAACCGCGTCCTCCGGCCCGAGCAGCGTCTCGAAGAGCCCGCCGTTGGCGTCGAAGCAGGAAGGGTAGAGGATGGTGTCTTCGGTGCCGAGGAAGTCGCTGAGCGCCTGCTCGAGCTCCTTGTGCTGGGTCTGGGTGCCGCAGATGAAGCGCACCGAGGCCAGGCCGTAACCCCACTCATCGAGCCCGGCCCTGGCGGCGGTGTTGACCTCGGGGTGCTGGGCCAGTCCCAGGTAATTGTTGGCGCACAGGTTGAGCACCTCGCGGCCCTCTTCCATCCCGGCCGAGGGGGGCAGGCCGACATGGGTGCCCTGTGGCGTGGCCAGCAGGCGTTCGTGCTTGGTCAGCCCGGCGGATTCGATGGCATCGAGTTCGCGCTGCAGGTGCTGTCGAAAGGCTCCGTACATGGCGTTACTCCCAGTCGAGGACGATCTTGCTGGCGTCGCCAGCCAGCATGGCTTCGAAGCCCTGCTGAAAATCGGTGTAGGGCAGCCGGTGGGTGATCACCGGGGAGATGTCGAGTCCGGAGTCGATCATCACCGACATCTTGTACCAGGTCTCGTACATCTCGCGACCGTAGATGCCCTTGATCGTCAGCATGTTGAAGATCACGGTGTTCCAGTCGATGGCCATCTCCTCGGTGGGAATGCCGAGCATCGCCACCTTGCCGCCGTGGCAGAGATTGGCCAGCATCTCCCGAAACGCCGCGGGGCTGCCGGACATCTCCAGGCCCACGTCGAAGCCTTCGGCCAGCCCCAGGTCGCGCTGCACGTCGGCAAGCGTTTCGTGGCGCACGTCCACCGTGCGGGTGGCGCCGAGGCGTTCGGCCAGGGCCAGGCGTGACGGGTTCAGGTCGGTGATCACCACGTGGCGAGCTCCGGCGTGGCGGCACACCGCCGCGGCCATGGCGCCGATCGGTCCGGCGCCGGTGATCAGCACGTCCTCGCCGAGCAGATCGAACTGCAGTGCGGTATGCACGGCGTTGCCCAGCGGGTCGAACAGGGCGGCCACGTCGAGGTCGATGCCCGGCTTGTGCTCCCAGACGTTGGACATGGGCAGTGCTACGTACTCGGCGAAGGCGCCCGGGCGATTGACGCCCACGCCGCTGGTGTGGGCGCACAGGTGGCGGCGCCCTGCCAGGCAGTTGCGGCAGCGCCCGCACACCACGTGGCCCTCGCCGGAGACGATCTGGCCGGGACGGAAATCATTGACGTTGGAGCCGACCTCGACGATCTCGCCGACGAATTCGTGACCCACCACCATGGGCGTGGGGATGGTCTTCTGCGCCCAGCTGTCCCACTTGTAGATGTGCAGATCGGTGCCGCAGATGGCGGTGCGCTTGACGCGGATCAGCACGTCGTTGATGCCGATCTCCGGCTTTGGAACCTCCGCCAGCCACAGTCCCGGCGCGGCTTCCTTCTTGACCAGTGCTTTCATGACTCTACCTTGTGATGGGGAATCGGTGTGACGTCGGGAGCGTTGGGTCCTGGCAATGCACTCCGAATCGTTTACGATAAAGGAACGATTTCCAGTATTGCAGAATAATTCCATCATTCAAGAAATAATTCCTTTATTATGGATCCTGGTCGATGTGGCTCAAGCACGGGGCACGGTAAGTGTCTCTCTCGGTATAGAGGAGTGACGGCGTGAACGACACAACGGTGGCAGCTTCTTCCACCACGGGGGATATCGGCAGCCAGGGGCTGGCGAGCCGAGTCGTGGAGTTGCGCAAGAAGCGTGGCCTCACGTTGGAGCAGCTGGCCGCGGCTTCGGGAGTCAGCCGTTCCATGCTGAGCCAGATCGAGCGCGGGCGGGCCAACCCCACCCTGGCGGTGACGCTGCGCATCGCCCAAGCCTTCGGACTCAACATCGGCGAGCTGGTCGACCAGCCGTGGACGGCATCGCGCATCGAGGTGGTGCGAAGCGACGATGCCAGCCAGCTGTTTCGTGACGACCGTGACTGTCGCATCCGTACGCTCTCGCCGCTGCACCTGGAGAAGAGCGTGGAGTTCTACGAGGTGCGCCTCGCCCCGAACGCTCGGCTGCACAGCGCTGCGCATTTCGAAGGTACCCGCGAGCTGCTCACCGTTACCCAAGGGCGGGCAGTCGTGGAGGCCGGCGACAATCGCTGCGAGCTGGGCCCCGGCGATTCCGCTCACTATCATGCCGACCTCGAACATACCATCGCGAACGTCGGCGATGCCGAGCTGGTGGGATTCCTGGTGGTGACCTACCAGTGAGGGCTCGAGGAGCGAGCAGGTGACGGAACTGGTCTACTGGCTGGACATGGCAGGGGTGACCGTCTTCGCGCTGTCGGGGGTGATCCTCGCCTGCCGTTCGCGCATGGACCCCTTCGGCATGCTGGTGCTGGCGGCGGTGACCGGCATCGGCGGCGGTACCCTGCGCGACTTGGTGCTGGGTGTGCAGCCGGTGTTCTGGGTCAGCGACCCCACCTACCTGTGGGTGATCCTGGCCACCGTGGGATTGTCGATCCTGGGCTTCCACTACATTCATCGCCTCTCGCGGGTCTTCTTGCCGGTGGCGGATGCTTTCGGCTTGGCCCTGTTCACGGTGATCGGGGCCCACAAGGCTCTGCTGCTGGATGCGCCCGGCATCGTGGCGGTGCTGATGGGGTTGCTCACCGGGGTGGCCGGCGGCATGGTGCGCGACGTGTTGGCGCGTCGTGTTCCCATGGTGCTGCGTCAGGAGGTGTACGCGACGGCTTCGATCGCCGGCGGCATCGTCTACGTGGCGCTGGAGGCGCTGGGTCTACCGGCACTGGTGCCGATCATGGTCGGCATGGCGATCACGCTGGGCCTGCGCCTGGCGGCCATCCACTGGCGGCTCGCGCTGCCCGTTTTCGCCTGGGTGACGATCCGGCCGGCAGTACGGGACGGTGGGGGTGAAACCCCGGTGCGCCCCAAGGCTCGGGTCAGGCTGATCCGTCCCGGTAGTCGACGGGGAGGCAAGGATGGTCGCGTATGAGACAGGTCGTTATACGAGCTTGCTGGCGCGTGGCAACGGCTGGCGGTGAGCACCGCAACGTCCTGGCCATCATGGTGTTACGCTGGCCGGGGCGGCTTCATCATCGGCCGTTCCTCGATCCTTGGCGAGGTTGCGTTGGCTCGGCAGGTTTGCTGCAGTGTGTCATAGGGACGTGTGACGAGGATTTGTGGCATCATCGGTTATGGCACTGGCGTCGGACAGCCGGCATCACCTCATTCCGGAGCAGGCAAGACCAGGCATGTTTCTCGATCCCTACCATACGCGGATGGCGTCGCGGATTCGCATCACCGCACAGCAGGCCAGCGACTTCGCCAAGCGGGTCGCCGGCGACTTCAACCCCATTCACGATCCCGATGCGCGACGCTTCTGCGTGCCGGGCGACCTGCTCTTCGCCCTGGTGCTGTCCCGTTTCGGCCTCTCCCGGCACATGGATTTTCGCTTCCGCAGCATGGTGGGAGGCGACGTGCCGCTGCGCCTAGAGGTGCCCGACGACACCCACATCGAGGTCAGCGACGACGAGGGCAAACGCTACCTGGAAGTGGCGCGCCGCGGCGAGCGCACCCATGAGGCCGGGGTGATAGAGGCCTTCACCAAGCGCTACGTGGCCTTCTCCGGCAAGAACTTTCCCCATGTGCTCAAGCCGCTGATGGAAGCCGAAGGAGTGATGTTCAATCCCCGCCGTCCCTTGGTGGTCTACGACAGCATGGGCTTTTCCCTGGAGCGGCTGGACCTCAAGCAGCCGGCATTGGAACTCGTCGATTCGGCGCTGGAAGTGAACGGCAAGCGGGGCGATGTGCGGCTGCAGTTCTGCATCACCGATGCTGGCGAGGTGGTGGGTAGCGGAACCAAGAAGCTGGTGGTGAGCGGGCTTTGCGATTACGATCCCGCTGCCATGGACGAGGTCGTCACCGAGTTCTATCGACTGAAGTCAGCCTACGAAGGCGGCGCCTGAGCCAGTGGCCCGAATGCAGCGGGTCAGCGCCGCTGGTCGTCCTTCACCTCGTAGTCCCCTTCCAGTACCTGTTGATCGCGCCGCGTGCCGGATGCGGAGCGGCTTTCCCGATAGCGGGTTTCGCGATAGTGGACGCTGCCGCCCACGTCCTGCGCCTGGTCGGCGTGCATCTGCTCCATGCGTTTCTTGAGTCGGTGGCGCAGCAACGGCATCAGGGCCCAGCCGAGCAGCAGGAAAACCAGGCCAAGCACCATGGCGACGATCATCAGGGTGCCGAACAGCAGCCAGGCGAGCAGCATCTTCAGGCTGCCGAGCAGGCCGCTGCCCTGCGACTGTCGGGCACGCCGTTGCCACTGCTGGGCGGCATGCCAGGCAGGGTTGCGGCGGGGGTCGTGGGGGTCGGGCATCACTCTCTCCAAACGGGGGCGACACCCCGCTCGGGGGTCGCGACATGGCTGCCCCTTTGAGGCCGGGGAGGCGGAATCGTTCCGGGCGGTCCCGTTACAGTGGCCGCCAGCGTGCTGCATGCAGATCCCGGCCGGGCTCGAGCCGTGCAGCAGGTCGATGTCATCATGATTGCCATGCCTCGGCCACGATCTCATAGCTGGCCAGTCGATCCGCTTCGGCGAAGACATCGGTTGCCAGCATCAGCTCGTCGGCACCGGTGCGTTCTAGGAAGGTTTCGAGGCCGCGGCGCACGGTTTCCGGACCGCCGGTGACCGCCGCCCCTAGGAACTGCTCGACCTGGGTGCGCTCCACCGGGGTCCAGTCCAGCGTTTCCACTGGCGGCAGCGAGCGAGTCGGGGCACCGCGAATCAGGTTGAGAAACTTTTGTCGGGCCGTGCTGGCAAGATAGTCGGCTCGCGCATCGCTTTCGGCGGCGATCACCGGCAGGCCGACCATGGCATAGGGGCGTTCGAGCATCGCAGAGGGGCGAAAGTTTTCCCGGTAGAGGCGCAGTGCCTCGTGCAGATAGCCCGGTGCGAACTGGGCGGCGAAGGCGAAAGGAAGCCCTTCACGGGCTGCAAGCTGGGCACTGTAGCCGCTGGAGCCCAGCAGCCACAGTGGGACCTTGGTGCCCTGGCCGGGAATGGCGCGCACGCGCTGGCCCGGCCGCGGTTCGCCGAGAAAGCCCTGCAGTTCGGTGAGTCGTTCCGGGAAGTCTTCGGCACCAGCGTAAGGGTCGCGGCGCAGCGCCGCCATGGTGGCGGCATCCGCCCCTGGTGCACGACCGAGCCCCAGGTCGATGCGCCCCGGATAGAGCGCCTCCAGGGTGCCGAACTGTTCGGCAATGACCAGCGGTGGGTGATTGGGCAGCATGATGCCGCCGCTGCCGATGCGAAGGCGTGAGGTGGCACCGGCAATGTGGCCGATCAGCACCGCCGTGGCAGCGCTGGCGATGCCGTCGATAGCGTGGTGTTCGGCCAACCAGTAGCGAGTGAAACCCAGCCGTTCGGTGAGCTTGGCCAGGCCGACGCTCTCACGGAAGCTGTCGGCGGCGGTACCGCCTTGCCGGATCGGGGCGAGGTCGAGAACAGAGAGAGGAGTATCGGTGAGTCGCGGCATGTCGGTACCCGGTAATTGGTTAGCCTGCTGCATTTCTCGTTGCATCATCGGGGTCATGCTGCCGTCTTGCAATCCCGGCCATTCGCAGTGGCGTGTTTCATGGCCAGGTCATAAGCTCAAGGAAACGACAACACGGAGGTCTGTCATGTCGCTGCCCGGCTTCCGCCGTGCATCGCCCCGTCGCGGGGCCTCGCATCGCCGTCCGTCGCGTCGTCGGGATGTCGGCACGGTCGATCGCTGGCTCGACCGGGCGGTGGACGTCGTCGTCATCACTGCTCTGCTGGTCAGTGGCAGCGCCTTGGTGTTGACGCGTCTGATGTAATGGGACGTGCGCCCAACGCTGGCCACCCGTACACTCAGCACATCGCCCATGGTCGCTGGACACGAGGCCCATGCTGGGATTCCTGCAGGGATTTGCCTACGGACTCTTTCTCACCTGCCTGCCGTGGTGCCTGGTGGGGCTGGTGACCCCCAGGCTTGCGCTGCCCACCGAGTCGTCCAGCCGACTGCAGGTGGTCTTTCGCTATGCGCTCTTCGCGCCCTTCCTGAGCTTTCTGTTGTGGCTGACCTCGCTGTGGGGCGGCTTCGGGCCGAGCCTGGGCGGCTGGCTGGCGGGGCTGGTGGCGATCGCCGTGGAAGTGCCGCTGGAGCGCGCCTGGCGGCGTTGGCGTGCGCACCGTCACCGCCAGCGTCTCGAGGCGCGGCTCGCCGCCGAGGCCGAGCGGCGCCGGGCCGAGGGAGAGCGTGAGGCACGCGAGCGTGGCGTGGCGGTGCTCGACCCCGCCCATCCGCCGGCCGGGGCGGACGAGGTGGTGCAGGCGCTATGCGGTGCCAAGCAGGGACTGCTCGACGTACGCCGTCCCGACCTGGCGATCCAGGCCGATCGTGTCTACAGCCGCTACGCTCAGGTGCTGGATATCTTGGCGGCGCGCTTCGATCGCAGCGAGCTCGCCTACCAGCGAGCCCAGCAACTGGTCCGCGAGGTGTGCTTGGGGGTCGTGGACAATTTCACCGCCATGACCTCCCAGGCACGCGGCGTGGTGGGGCTCGATGCCGATTTCGTGCGCCGACGCCTGGAGCGCAAGTCGCTCACGGTGGAGGAGCGCATCGCCCTCAAGCGCCGTCTGGAGCTGATCGACGGCACCGAGAGTCGGCTGCGCCACCTGGCGGCGCGCAACGAATCGGCGCTGACCCTACTCGACGATACCGCCGTGGCGCTGGCACGCATCGAGACGGGGCGCCCCCAGGCGTCGGTCGCCACCGACCGGGCCCTGGAGGAGCTGCGCCGCTTCATCGGCCGTGCCGAGCGCTACGGGCGAACCAGCCAGTAAATGCCTTGTCCTTGAAGTGAAGGTTGCTGAGGGACGGGACAACAGGGGGTGCCCATCATGAAATCGCCATCCGACAACGGCTCGCCGCTCTCCCTGCCGACGGTGGAGGAGATCGAGAGCGAACTGGAGGCCGTGGCACCGACGCCGGGTGACGACGAATCGGCGCAGAGCGAAGACCCGGAGCTGGCGGCACTGGCTGACAGCTTCGTCGAAGACGTGCTGGCCGATACGCAGGATGCCGAAACGCTCGCCCGCCAGCGCCGCGCCGTTGACGAAATGGGCCTCGAGCTGCAGCAGCAGGCCGCCCACCACAGCGCCATGCTGCAGACGCCGCTGCGCAAACTCGCGCATCAGGGCGATGACGGTGGCCCGGTGGCCAAGGCGTTGATCGACCTGCGCGGGCGCATGCAATCGCTCGACCCGCGCCACCATCGCCTCGAGCAGGGACGCCTCGATCGTGTGCTGGAGCGCCTGCCCGGTGCCGGCAGTCGCCTGCAGCGCTACTTCCGCAAGTTCGAGAATGCCCAGCAGGCGCTGGATGCGATCATCGCCGACCTGGAAACGGGGCGTGACATGCTGTATCGCGACAACCTCACGCTGGGCGACGACCAGCAGGCGCTGCGCGATATCCTCGGCCAGCTAGAGCGCCAGGTGGCGCTGGGGCGGCTGATCGATCGGCGTCTGGTTGCGGTGATCGAGCGCCGTGACGAGGGCGATGCGCAGCGGGCCTTCCTTGAGGAGGAACTGCTCTTCCCGCTGCGTCAGCGCATCCTCGATCTGCAGCAGCAGCAGGCGGTGAGCCAGCAGGGCGTGCTGGCCCTGGAAGTGATCATCCGCAACAACCGCGAACTCATGCGCGGCGTTGACCGCGCCATCCACGTCACCGTCTCGGCGCTCACCGTGGCGGTCGCCGTGGCCCTGGCCCTGGCCAACCAGCGGCTGGTGTTGGACCGCGTCGAGTCGCTCAATTCGACCACCTCGGAGCTGATCGCCGGTACCGCCCGCTCGCTGCGCCAGCAGGGCGTGGAGATACAGACCCGCGCCGGTTCGGCGCAGCTCGATCTGGAGGTGCTGGAGCAGGCCTTCGGCGACGTCATGGGTGCCATCGACGACCTCTCGCGCTATCGTCAGGAGGCGTTGCCCAAGCTGGATGCCCAGATCGAGCGCCTAGCCGGGCTGGCTCATGAAGGCGGCGAGGCCATCGAGCGCTTGCAGCGCGGCAACGATGGCCGTGCCGAACGCGAGGGCGATGCTGGCGATGATCGTCCTCCACGTTGAACCACCGCTGCGCTGGCCCTGGACTATGCTGCGTAAAGGGCGTGATGCAGTGCGCGCAGCGCAAGGGTGGCAGTCATGGGCGAGTACAAGAATGTTTTCGTGGTGGGGCTGGATGACTTCAATCGCGAGCGGCTGGCACGGCTGCGCGGTACTGAGCACTGGCGGTTCCATGGGTTGATCGCTCCTGCGGCGGTCTACGATACGGAAGAGTTCGATATCGCCGCCATGCTCGCGGAGGCGAGTCGGGTGCTCGAGGCGTTCGACGGCCATATCGACGCCATCGTCGGCTACATGGACTTCCCCGTCTCGACCATGCTGCCGATCCTCTGCGAGCGTTTCGGCACGCGCTCGACGAGCCTCGAAAGCCTGCTCAAGTGCGAGCATAAGTACTGGAGCCGCCGCGTGCAGCGCGAGGTGATCGCCGAGCATATCCCCGCCTTCACCGCTTTCGATCCCTTCGATGACGAGGCGCTGACCCACATCAGCGAAGCGGGGCTCTACTTCCCGTTCTTCGTCAAGCCGATCAAGTCCTCTGGTTCGCGGCTGGGCTTTCTCATCGACAGTCCGGAAACCTTCTATCGAGCCATCGAGCAGCTGCGTGGAGAGATCGGTCTGATCGCCGACCCCTTCAATACGGTGCTCGAGCATGCCCGTCTGCCGCCCGAGGTGGCCGAGGTGGACGGCCATTTCTGCATGGCCGAGGCGATCATCGGCGGCTGGCAGTGCACGGTCGAGGGCTACGTCTTCGAGGGCGAGGTGGTCAGCTACGGCATCGTCGATTCGCTGCGCTATCCCGGCGTGCTGAGCTTCTACCACTACCGCTATCCGTCCGGCTTGCCCGAGGCGGTGCAGGCCAAGATGATCGAGCTCACCGAGCGGATCATGGCGCATATCGGCTACGACAACGCCGCCTTCAACGTCGAGTTCTTCTGGGACGAGGTGCTGGACCATATCTGGCTGCTGGAGATCAATACCCGCATCTCCCAGTCGCACTGTGATCTCTTCGAGAAGGTGGATGGCGTGAGCCACCAGCAGGTGACCGTCGACCTGGCGTTGGGAAACCGCCCGGACATGCCTCACCGCCAGGGAGCCTTTCCCTTGGCGGCCAAGTTCTTCCATCGCGTCTTCTTCCGTGATGCGGTGGTGAGTCGGGTTCCCAGCGCAGATGAACTGGCTGAGCTCGAGGCCGACTATCCCGGCAGCCTGATCGCCTTGCAGGTAGAAGAGGGACAGCGCCTCTCCGAGCTGCCCGAGCAGGATAGCTACAGCTATGCGCTGGCCTATGTGTGGCTGGGCGCCGAGGACGTGGATCAACTGCACGCCCGCTACGAGAGCCTGGCGGCGCGGCTCTCGTTCGAGTTCACCGATATCGAGGGATGAGGAGAGAGCATGCGCATCGTCACGGATTTTCCGCGTCGCATCATGGAAGAGGAAACCTGGATTTCCCTGCCCGACGGTACCCGACTGGCCGCACGGATATGGCGCCCGGTAGACGCCGAGATACATCCCGTGCCGGCGATTCTCGAGTACCTGCCCTACCGCAAGCGCGATCTCACCGCCGAGCGCGACGTGCAGATGCACCCCTACTGGGCGGGCCACGGCTATGCCGGGGTACGGGTCGACATTCGCGGCACCGGCGAGTCCGACGGCGTGCTCACCGACGAATACCTGCCCAGCGAGCTCGAGGATGGCCTGGCGGTTCTCGCCTGGCTGGAGGCCCAGCCCTGGTGCACCGGCGACGTCGGCATGGTGGGCATCTCCTGGGGCGGCTTCAACGGGCTGCAGATCGCTGCGCTGCGCCCGCCCCAGCTCAAGGCGGTGATCGCCCTGTGCTTCACTGACGACCGCTACGCCGATGACATCCACCACATGGGCGGCTGCCTGCTGGCCGACAACCTCTCCTGGGCCTCGACCATGTTCGACGGCAACGCCTGCCCGCCCGATCCCGAGCTGGTGGGGGAGCGCTGGCGCGACATGTGGCTGGAGCGCCTCGATGGCAGCGGCCTGTGGCTGGCCCAGTGGCTGGCTCACCAGCGCCGCGACGCCTACTGGCAGCACGGTTCGGTGTGCGAGGACTACTCGCGCATCCAGTGCCCGGTCTATGCCATCAGCGGCTGGGCCGACGGCTACTGCAATGCGGTGTTCCGCCTGCTGGCGGGGCTCGAGGTGCCGCGCAAGGGGCTGGTCGGCCCCTGGGCCCACAAGTATCCCCACCTGGGCGAGCCGGGGCCAGCCATCGGCTTCCTGCAGGAGTCGCTGCGCTGGTGGGACCAGTGGCTCAAGGGCAGCGATACCGGAATCATGGACGAACCCATGCTGCGGCTGTGGATGCAGGAGTCGGTGCCTCCCTCGGCCCGCTATGCGGAGCGACCGGGACGCTGGGTGGCCGAACCCGAGTGGCCTTCGTCGAATATCGAGAGCCGTGCCTTTCGCCTCACCGCCGGCCACGATCTGCTGCCGGAGGCTGCGGGCGATGCCGAAGCCGAGGTGGGTGACGGCGATGCAACCCTGGACATTCGTTCGCCGCTCTCGGTGGGGCTCTATGCCGGCAAGTGGTGCTCCTACAATGCCCCGCCGGACCTGCCCCACGACCAGCGCGACGAGGATGGCGGCTCGCTGATCTTCCAGAGCGAGCGGCTCGATGCGCCGTTGGAGATCTGCGGAGCGCCGGTGGTGGAGCTCGAGCTCGCCGCCGACCAGCCGGTCGCCATGGTGGCGCTGCGACTCGTCGATGTCGGCGCAGACGACAAGGCCACGCGGGTGTCCTATGGCCTTCTCAATCTGACCCACCGCGACAGCGACGAACACCCCGAACCGCTGGAGCCGGGCAAGCGCTATCGGGTGCGGGTTCCGCTCAAGCACATTGCCCAGCAGTTCCCCGTTGGGCATGCGTTGCGCCTGTCGCTCTCCACCAGCTACTGGCCGCTGGCCTGGCCGGCGCCGCATCCGGTGCGATTGACACTGTGGCCGGCGGCGAGTCGCCTGGTACTGCCGTGCCGGCCGCCGCGGCCCGAGGAAGAGGCAAGGTTGGCGGCCTTCGCCGAGCCGGAAGGTGCGCCACCGCTGGCCAAGACGCTGTTGCAGCCCACCCAGGAAGCCTGGCGGGTGATCCGCGACCTGGCCAATGACGAGACGCTGCTGGAGGTGATCCACGACGAGGGGAGCTACTGCATCGACGACATCGACCTGACCATCGCCGCCAAGGTGACCGAGCGCTACCGTTATGCCTATGGCAGCTACGACAGCGTCAGCGGCTGGACCGAGTGGCAGCGCAGCTTCCAGCGCGGCGATTGGGTGGTGCACACCCTGACCCGAACCCTGCTGACCAGCGATGCGGAGAATTTCCGTATCCGGGCCACCCTGGATGCCTGGGAGGGCGATACCCGCATCTACGCACGTACCTGGGACGAGACGGTCCCGCGTGACTTGGTATGACAGGCCATCACGGCTCCCAGACGATCTGGTCGCGGCCCTGGTGCTTGGCACGGTATAGCTGGCTGTCGGCCCGCTCGAGCAGGGCCTCAAAGCCGACTTCATCCTCCTTGCCGGGATGCGCCGAGGCGATGCCGAAGCTGGCAGTGACGCGCTCGGCATGCGGCGAACCGGCGTGCGGGATGGCCAGCTCGAGAATGGCATCGCGCAGACGGCCGGCCACGGCACGCGCGCCATCCCTGTCCGTGTCGGCGAGCACGCAGACGAACTCTTCGCCGCCGTAGCGTGCCACCAGGTCGGTCGCGCGGGTCACGGTATTCGAAAGGGCGCTGGCCACCGCGCGCAGCGTATCGTCGCCGATCACGTGTCCGTAGTGATCGTTGAATTCCTTGAAATTGTCGATGTCGATGAAGATCAGCGACAGCGGCTGGCGCGAGCGCCGGGCGCGCTGCCAGGCATCCGGCAGGAATTCGTCGAAGCGCCGCCGGTTGGCGATGCCGGTCAAGCCATCCAGGGTGGAGATCTGGTGCAGTTGATCACGCTGGTCGAGGCCGTTCTGGAATGCCTTGAGCAGTCGGTCGAGGCCAACCACCAGGTGGCCCAGTTCGTCGTTGGCGTGGTGCCCCAGGCGCGGCTTGGGCCATTCGCCGGGACGACGCGGGTCGGTGTCGATGATGGCGGCATGCACGCGCAGCAACGGGCGGGTGATGAACGCATGGAACACCACGACCATGAGCGCGGCAATCGCCAGCGCCTTGACCACGCTGAGCGAGAAGACCAGCAGGCTGCGGTTCATGAAGTCGCGGCCCAGGCTGTCGAGGGCCAGGGTGAGTTCGATCTCGCCGACCTGGGTCGTCGGTGCACCTTGGCCGGGTTCGTAAACGAGCGTGCGGCGATAGTGCAGGATGTCATCGAACAGCAGGGTGACCAGCCAGTTGGCCGAATCGTCGCCAACGCGTTGGCGGCTGGCCATGGTGCGTCCGAAGTCGTCACGCAGCGATACCTGCGCCACGCGGTCGCCGACGAAGAGGCCATCGGCCACCTGCCTGGCCAGGTCGGGGTTGAGCTGGAACGCCGCCTCGGCGGCGGTGCCGTCGATCAGTGCCAGCAGGTGGTCGGTCCGGCTCTGCACTTCGTCGCGCATCGTGGCGGCGTCACGAGCCAGCTCGATGCTGCCGGCGACCAGGCTCAGCAAGCCGGCGATGAGCAACGTCAGGATAGCCTGCTTGCCGTTGAGACTGCGACGTCTCGGCACGGGCGGCGCGGACTTCATGCGTCGCCCTCCAACCGTTCGAGCACCCGACGGCGCAATGCATCGGCGCGTCCACTTTCGGTCAGTTGCTCCAGTGCGGCTTGCAGCTTGGATACGTAGCCGTCCGGGAGGGAGGGGTGGCAGGCAAGGTAGAGGGGTACCTGGCGAAACGAGAAGAGTTGTTTCAGCTCCACGCCGGCCTCACGAGCCAGCTGTCGTGCGGTCTGCGACCCGGTGACCCAGGCGTCGATCACGCCGGCCTGCAGTCGAGCGATGTTGTCGCGCTCCGTCGGAGTGAGCAGCACGGCGATGCCTTGCTCCTCGGCGTACTGGCCAACCGCATCCTCGCGGAAACTGCCGACCCGCCGGTCGGCCAGATCCCCGAGTTCGCTGGCCTCGAGGTCGCTGTCGGCCAGGGCGAAGGCGGCCCACTCGTTGATGGCCAGCGGGCCGGTCCAGGTGAAGTGCGCTTCGCGGCTCGGGGTGCGCGTGGTGGCGTAGACGCAGTGATTGTCACGCAGGCGCGCTTCGGTATAGGCACGGGCCCAGGGCAGCAGGCGGAAATCGGCCGTGAGACCGGCCTCGTCGAGCGCCGTTTGCAGCAGCCGGGTGGCGGTGCCGTCAATCTCTCCATCCGCGTCGAGAAAGTTGAAGGGAGGATACTCTTCGGTGTTGAACGTCACTCGACGCTCCCTGGACGTGGCCGGGCGACTGTCGGCACGCAGCCGGTCCAGGGCGTTCTGCAGGGTGGCCACCAGGGTGGGATCGGTATCCCGGTGCAGCGCGAAGTAGAGGTCGGATTCGCTGATCGGCAGGATCGCCTCGAAGTCGCTCTGGGACAGCTCTTTTTGCTCCATCATCCAGAAGGCGACGTCCTCGCCATAGGCCCAGAGGTCGACCCGGCCACGTTCGAGCATGTGCAGGGCGCTGTCATTGGACATGGCGACCTGGATGCGCGAATCGGGAACGCCCGCCTCGTGCAGGCGCTGGGCACCGATGTCTTCGCGAATCACCGCCACGCGGTAGTCGCTGTCGATCAGTGCCTCGAGGTCGTCGAGGTGAATGTCGGCATCTCGCCGGGCGATCAACGAGACGCGGTCGGTGGCGATGGGGCCGACCCACTGGAACAGGGATTCGCGCTGTTCGGTACGGGTCGTCGAGAAGAGTACCGTGTTGGGCTCGGTGAGTGCCATGTCATAGCCGCGCGCCCACGGGTAGAACTGGATGTCGTGGCGATCCCGCGGGGTATCGGTGCGGGTGAGGATGCGTTCCAGGAGCTCGACGGCGATGCCTTCCGGCTGCCCGTCGCGCTGATAATTGTAGGGTGGGTACTCTTCCGTGATGAACGTCAGGTTGGACAGCTCGGCGGCTGCCGTCATGGGCAGCATCAGGCAAGCCACCCACAGTAGTCCTCTGCGCATGAGATCCCTCGTCTTCACTGTCGTCCATCTCGTTATTGTTATGGCGGAGCGCCCGGAAGGAGTCCCCTTGGGCTGCCGGATTATGGCGGTTATCGTCATCGACCTGGTCTCGAGAGCAACCTAGCCGAAGGCATGAGGAAAGTCATCCCCGGTGGCCAACGCTAGGTTGCGGCTTGCGTCTCGAGCGGCCGGTGATAGTGGCGGGTACGCCGAAGGTGCTAGTCTGACGGCGTCACGATCACAGGGACGTCCCGCATGAACTCGATCCCCGCTGCCGTGCCGACGACACCCCGCGCTTCGCGTAGGGAGATTCTCGGCTGGGCGATGTTCGACTTCGCCAACCAGGCGTATACCCTGCTGATCATCACCGTGGTGTTCGGTGAGCTCTTCACCACGGTGATCGTCGGCGATCGCGGAGACGGCTACCGGTTGGCCAACTTTCTGTGGAGCCTGGCGCTGGCGGTCAGCTACCTGCTGGTGGTGGTGACCGGGCCACTGTGCGGGGCGGTGATGGACTATCAGGCCGCCAAGAAACGCTTCCTGTTCGTCAGCTATCTGGCCACGGTGGCCACCACCGCCATGCTCTACTTCGTGGCACCGGGGTACGTGGTGCTGGGCCTGTTGTTGATCGTGGTCTCCAACTACGCCTACTCCATGGGCGAGTCCTTCATCGCCGCTTTCCTGCCGGACCTCGGCCCGCCGGAAGATCTGGGCAAGATCTCCGGCTTCGGTTGGGCGCTGGGCTACGTTGGCGGGCTCTTCGC
The DNA here is from genome assembly GCA_051749645.1 of Pseudomonadota bacterium. GTDB lineage: Bacteria > Pseudomonadota > Gammaproteobacteria > Pseudomonadales > Halomonadaceae > Halomonas. Next base: position 20,607 of record JBNJIT010000006.1, on the reverse strand, counting down.
CGCGGGCTTCACTCTGGTGGTGCTGGGCGAGGCGACCGCCGAGAACTTCGAGCGCATCCGCTGGGTGGGACCCTTCGCGGCGGGTTTTTTCCTGGTCACCGCCATTCCCACCTTCCTGTGGGTGAAGGAGCGTGGCACGCCCCAGCCCCCCGGCAAGCCCTATCGCGAGATCGCCCTGGAGCGCGTCGCGACGACCCTGCACGAGCTGCGGCGCTTCCGCGACCTCGGCATCTTCCTGGTCTCGCTGCTGTTCTCCATGGCCGGGGTCTACATCATCATCGCCTTCGCCTTCATCTATGGCGCCCAGGTGATCGGCTGGGACGAGTCGGTCCGCAATATCATGTTCATCATCGTGCAGATCACCGCGGCGGCCGGCGCCCTGGGCTTCGGCTTCATCCAGGACCGCATCGGCACCAAGCTCACGTACCTCATCACTCTCTCGCTCTGGGTGGCGGCGATCCTGGCCATCTGGGCGACCCCGGAACTGACCGCCTGGCTCAATGTCCGCTTCGGCCTCGACTGGCAGGCCCAGCACCTGTTCCTGGTGGTGGGTTGCCTGGCGGGATTGTCGCTGGGTTCCAGCCAATCGGCCAGCCGCGCCCTGGTGGGGCTGTTCTCGCCGAGCCGCAAGGCCGCCGAGTTCTTCGGCTTCTGGGGTCTGGCCAACAAGCTCGCCGGGGTGATCGGCATCATCGGGCTGGGATTGCTGCAGTCGCTGGTGGGGCTGCAGGCATCCATCCTGCTATGCGCCGGGCTGTTCATCGTCGCCATCCTGGTGTGTCTGTTCGTGGATCAGGCCCGTGGTCAACAGGCGGCACGTGACTGGGAGACACGCAACGGCGACCGGGCAGCGGAACCGGGATGATCTGGTCCATACTGACCGGAAGCGACAGGCGGCTGTGGCCGGGAGGTTTCCATGGATGACGAGAAATCCGTGCGTCGCGCCGGGCTGGGCATGATGCTGCTGTTCTGGCTGCTGTTCATTGCCGTGGGTTCGTGGTGGTTTCACGGCTTTCTGGCGGCGCAGCGCAACCCCAACGCCCATCTCGTCGATGCGGTGGAGGGGGGCGATACGCCGATCACCCTGGAGCGCAGCCATTCCGGACACTTCATGGCGACCGGGCGGATCAACGGCGAGCCGGTGGAGTTTCTGCTCGATACCGGTGCCACCTATGTGGCGGTGCCGGCCAAGCTGGCCGAGCGGCTGGGACTGGAGGCGTCCGGTTCGGCCTGGTTCAACACCGCCAACGGGCGAGTGCGCGGTGAGCTCACCACGCTCGACGAGGTGAGCCTGGGCGGTTTTTCCGCCAACGACGTGCGCGGCTCCATCAGCCCGGGCATGGAGGGCGACGTCGCCCTCATGGGCATGAGCTTCCTGAACCGTTTCGATATCGAGATCCGCAACTCGCGCATGGTGCTGCGTCCCGCCGAGTCCCCTTGAGGCCGGAGCTGTCTCAGGGGCGGTTCTAGGCATTGCCACTGCCGTCTCCCGTTGGCGCCTGATACCATGGATGCATGACCAGTATCTCTGCCAGGGCGGCGACCGCGCCACTGGATGACCCACGCTACTACCTGGCGAACTTCCGCTTCGTGCTCGACTGGGTGACCGAGCGCCATACGGACCTGCTCGCCGTCCCGGAGCGTGCTTTTCTCGACGCCTTCGCGGCGTTGCCTGAGGCGTCACAGGCGCTGCTGGTGCGCATGGTGATGCGCCGAGGCGAGCACTTTCGGACCTCGCGGCTCGTCTACGCCGAGATCGGCGACACCAAGGCGGCGCTGGCGCCGCTGGTCGAGGCCGACTTCGTCGACGCCGACCCTGTGCTGGATTTTGCCACCCTCTTCGCCCAACTGCGCCTTCCCGAGTTGCGCCGGGCCCTGGCCGGCGAGATCGCCGCGGCTGGGCTGGTGCGAGGGGCTTCCAAGTCGGCACTGCATGCGGCACTGGCACCGCGGCTGGATGACTCACGGCGCCTTGCCGATTGGTGGCCCGAAGCGCCGGATGGCATCGTGCGCCTCAAGGTCATGCCGACCTGTGATCGACTACGCCTGATGTTCTTCGGCAATCTGCGCCAGGACTGGGCGGAGTTCGTGCTGGCCGAGCTGGGCGTGCAGCGCTTCGAGTCGGTGCCGTTCACGGACGACTCCCGGGCCTTCCGCTGCCGTCGGGAGGTGGACGCCTACCTGGCCTTGCACTGTCTGCGCGAACGGCTCGATGCCGGTGAGTCCGTCGCCGAGCTGAGGGAAGAGCTGCCCGGGTTGCCGGCGGACAATGCCTGGCTGGCGGCGCGTCGCGATCGCTTGCGTCTGGCTCTGGGGCGTCAGGCCGAGCGTGACGGCGAAGCCGAGCTGGCACTATCGCTCTATGCAGAGGCCGGCTGGGAGGAGGGGGCGAGCAGCGAGGCGCGCATTCGTCGGCTGCGCCTGCTGGAGCGCGAAGGACGCCATGCCGAGGCGCTGGCGCTGGCTCGGCCGCTGGCGCAGGATAGCCAGGCACGCGGAGAAGCGGAAGCCCAGGCCCTCGACCGACTGTTGCCGCGGCTGGCACGCCGGCTTGGCGCTCCCGTTGCGCCCCGCCCGCCCGAGCCGGCGACCGAGCGCTTCACGCTGGAGCTCGCCCCCGAGGCGGCACCGCTGGGCGTCGAATGGGCAGCGGCTGCCCATCTGCATCGCGACACTGCCCCGGTGTACTACGTGGAGAATGCACTGATCACCGGCCTGTTCGGGCTGCTGTGCTGGGAGGCGCTGTTCACGCCCCTGCCCGGTGCTTTCTTCCATCCTTTTCACGTCGCCCCGGCGGATCTCTATCGGGAGGACTTCGTGACTCGACGCCGCGAGCGCTTCGCGGCCTGCCTGGCGCGGCTCGACGACGGCAGTCATGCGGCGGCGATTCGCGCTACCTGGCGGGAGAAGCAGGGCCTCGCCTCGCCCTTCGTGCACTGGGAAACGCTCGACGAGGCGCTCATCGACCTTGCCCTGGCCTGTCTGCCCGCCGCCCACTTGCGCGCCTGCTTCGAGCGTCTGCTCGGCGACCTCAAGGCCAATCGCGCCGGTCTTCCCGACCTGATCCAGTTCCATCCCGCGGCAGCGGCGGGTGAGCCGCGCTACCGGCTGATCGAAGTGAAAGGCCCAGGCGACCGCCTGCAGGACAATCAAAGACGCTGGCTGAGCTTCTTCTGTGCCCAGGGCATCCCGGCAGCCGTTTGCCACGTGCGCTGGCGGGAGGTGTCGTGAGCGAGGCTCTCTATCGCGTGGCAGTGCGCTCCCTGTGCGCCTTCACTGCCCGCACGGGCGACCTCGACCATCGTTTCACGCCGGCGCCCAGTGCGCGAGAGGGCATCGCGGGGCATGTGCGAGTGGCTGCACGGCGCGGGGCCGGTTACTTGAGCGAAGTACCGCTCGCCGGTTGCCATCGGGGGCTGGTGGTGAGCGGTCGCGCCGACGGCTACGATGCCACGGCCAATCGGTTGGAAGAGATCAAGACGCACCGTGGGAGCCCAGCGCGAATGGCCGACAATCAGCGTGCCCTGCACTGGGCACAGCTAAAGGTCTACGGGGCATTGCTATGCGCCGAGCGCGGTCTGGATACGGTGGAGCTGGTGCTGGTCTATCTCGACGTGGCGAGCGGCCGCGAGACGTGGCTCAGCGAGACGGCCGGGGCGAGTGAGCTGCAGGCGTTCTTCGTGGACCAGTGCGAGCGTTTCCTGGCCTGGGCCGAGCAGGAGGCAGCGCACCGACAGGATCGCGATGCCTCGTTGCGGGAGCTGGACTTTCCCCATGGGGATTTCCGCCCCGGGCAGCGCGATCTCGCCGAGGCCGTCTACAAGGCCGCCGCCACCGGGCGCTGCCTGCTGGCCCAGGCGCCCACCGGCATCGGCAAGACGCTGGGCACGCTCTTCCCCATGCTCGCCGCGATGCCGCGCCAGGGTTTCGACTGCCTGGCCTTTCTCACCATGAAGACGCCGGGACGTCGCCTGGCGTTGGAGGCGCTGGAGACTCTGGGGGCCGGTCCGGCAGCCCAGCCAGCCTCTCGAAGAGTGCCGCTGCGCGTACTGGAGCTGACTGCACGAGACAAGGCCTGCGAATATCCCGACAGGGCTTGCCACGGCGAGGCCTGTCCCCTGGCTGCCGGCTTCTACGACCGCTTGCCGGCGGCGCGGGCGGCGGCAGTGGCGCGGGGGTGGCTAAACCGCGACGACCTGCGCGAGGTGGCGCTCGAACACCGGGTCTGTCCCTACTATCTTGGCCAGGAACTGGCCCGCTGGTGCGATGTCGTCGTCGGCGACGTCAACCACTGGTTCGATGCCAGCGCCCTGCTGCACGGTCTGGCGCGCGAGAACGGCTGGCGTGTCGGTTTGCTGGTGGACGAGGCGCACAACCTGGTGGCGCGCGGGCGCGGCATGTACAGTGCCGAGCTCGATCAGCGACGCCTCAGTCGCCTGCGAGCTGCCGCACCGGCGGCTCTGAAGCGCCCACTCGGGCGCCTGGCACGGCAGTGGCAGACCCTGGTAAGAGACGCAGGGATGAGCGACGCCGGTGGGCCGGGAGGGGCCGCCTACCGGGTGCTGGACGGTCTTCCCGAGGGAATGGCAGGCGCCTTGCAGGGCATGGCGGCCGCCATCACCGACCATCTGGGTGAGCACCCGGAAGACGCCAGTGCCGAGCTGCAGGAGCTGCTCTTCGAGGCACTGGCCTTCTCCCGCCTGGCCGAGACTTTCGGCGCCCACTCGCTGTGCGACCTCGCCCGCCACGGACGCGGCCGCGCCGTGCTCGGCATCCGCAACCTGGTGCCGTCCGATTTCCTGGCGACGCGTTTTGCCACGGCCCACGCTGGCGTGCTTTTTTCCGCGACTCTGAGCCCGCCTGGCTACCACCGCGACCTGCTGGGGCTGCCGGACGATACGGTATGGCAGGCCGTGCCTGCACCGTTCACGGCCGAACAGCTCGAAGTGCGCATTCGCGCCGATATCTCGACACGAATCGCCGATCGGCCTGCCTCCGTGGCCCCCATCGTCGCCGAGATGGTGGGCCAGTTTCGACGTCGCCCCGGCAACTACCTGGCCTTCTTCAGCAGCTTCGCCTATCTGGCGATGGTATATGAGCGCTTCACCGTCGAGCACCCCGCGATCCCTACCTGGGCGCAGACGCGTGGCATGGCGGAGCGCGATCGCGAGGACTTTTTGACGCGCTTTCGGTTCGGCGGCGAGGGGATCGGCTTCGCTGTACTGGGCGGAGCCTTCGGCGAGGGCATCGACCTGCCCGGCGAACGGCTGGTGGGCGCCTTCATCGCCACCCTGGGACTTCCGCCTGCCGATCCCTTCAATGAGGCGCTCAAGGCGCGCCTGGCGACCCGCTTCGGCTGCGGCGACGATTATGCCTACCGCATCCCCGGGCTGCTCAAGGTGGTGCAGGCCGCGGGGCGGGTGATTCGCGGTCCGGCGGATGATGGCGTGGTGGTGCTGATGGACGACCGCTTCGCTCAGCCTGTCGTGCGTGAGCGGCTGCCCGACTGGTGGCGGCCCGAGGTGGGCATGACGTCGACCTGAGAGACGACTATGCTGCTTGGGTACCCTGACCGACACGCAAGGAGCATGGCTGCTATGGGACTCGAAGTGGGCGGACTGCTGGGTCTGATCTGGTTGATCATCGTCATCTGGGCCGTCGTCAAGGTGGCCAAGAGCGGGGCTGGCCCGGTCGGCAAGCTGCTGTGGATTCTGATTCTGCTGCTCTTCCCGGTCGTCGGGCTGATCGTCTGGCTGCTGCTGGGCCCCAAGGGATAGGCAGGCGAGGGTGACGTTCGTCGGTCTTCCGGTAGGCGCCTGAAGTGGGCCGCGGCCGCCTTCAGGCGGGCAGCGGATTGTCGGGCGGGGCACCCTCGTCGCACTTCTTGCAGGCGAGCTCGAAACCGAGCATGCGCTGTCTTCCGGCAGGCGTGGTGACCCAGGGCCGCTCGACCCAGGGCGGCTGGTGGCGGACGTGCTGGTTGTGGCCGCAGGCGAGTTCGGCGACCCAGTGGTTCTCTTCGTCGCGGTGATAGCCGACGATGGGTTGCTGCATGCAGACGCTCCGATGGAAAGTGAGTGTCGCCGGAGAGTCTTTCAGCAATCCGCGCCGCTTTCCACCCGGACACGCCCGAAGTTGCTGACGATGACGCGTGCGGCGTTGCCGCGTCGGCCGCAGATGCGGAAGGTGCCGTTGTAGCCGCTGGCACGGCCCAGTGCTGTGAAGCGAACGGGACGGTCCTCACGGTAGGTGATCGAGTCCACCTCGCCGTCGGCGAGTATCCGCAGCGCGGGCGCACCCGCATCGTTCCATGGCTTGATCAGCAGGGGTCGGGTCCAGTCGTTGCCGTTGCTGCATCCTGCGGAGGTGCTGCCATCCAGCGGACAGACCACGACAGGCGTGCGCCGCGTGATGGCCGCACTGCGCGCCATGGCCAGCGCCGTCTTGAGGCGCATGACGTCGGAGGTGACCTCTTGACGGGCCGCCTGGGCCTGGAAGCCGGGAACTGCCCAGGTGGCCAGAATCGCCATGACGACGAGTGCGACCACCAGCTCGATGAGCGTGAAGCCGAGTGCCGTGCGGTGGCACGGCAGAAGTCGTGTACCCGCAGGGTCCTGGGTTGGCGGGGCATGGCGCATCGAGCCCTCCTGGAGTGCAGTTCCTCGTCACTGGGCTGTCACTCTAGTCGAGCTCGGTCAGGCTTGTGTAAGCGAACGACGATATGAGAGTTGCGAGATGACCGTCATGGGCGGCAATCAGGCTTCGGGGTCGTGCTCCTGCAGGAAGCGGTCGCGGTGGGCGCTACAGCAGAACCACGCTGCCGTTGGTTTGTCGCGCAGGGCTTCGTCCTCTGGCACATGCACCTGGCACCAGGCGCATCGCACCATCTGTCCGCCCTCTGGCAAGTCATCGTGCTGTTCCTGCTCCAGCTTCCATTCGCGATACAGCCGATAGAGCTTGAGGCCTGCCAGGAACAGCACAGCGAAGATGATCAAACGAATGAGCAACAGGTTCATCCTTTTGCGACTCCCAAGGAGGGGCGAGCGGCTTTGCCAGCCGGGCGCCCTTGCGGGACAATGGCGGTACACTGGATTCTCGAGAGATTTCTACGCCCATGCAAGACTTGACGCTAGTAATGGCGCAGCTGGACCCCCTGGTGGGGGACATTCCCGGCAATGCCGAACGGGCCATCGAGGCGGTGCGTGAGGCGCGCATCGAGCATGGCGCCGACGTGGTGGTGTTTCCTGAGCTGTTTCTGAGCGGCTATCCGCCGGAAGACCTGTTGCTGCGTCCCTCCATGGAGACGCGCCTGCGCGAGGCGCGGGCGCGCATGGCGGCCAAGGTGGCGCGCGATGTGCTGGTCATCATCGGCTATCCGGGGCGCCGGGAAGGTCAGGGGTACAACCTGGCCGGGGCGCTGTACAACGGCGAGTGGCTGGATGAATACGCCAAGCAGGCACTGCCCAACTACCAGGTCTTCGACGAGCGGCGTTATTTTGCCACCGGCGCTCGAAGTCTGGTGCTCGAGCATAAGGGCGTGAAGCTCGGGTTGTTGATCTGCGAGGACCTGTGGGACGGAGCGCCGGTTCACGCTGCCTGCGAGGCGGGAGCCGACGTTCTGATAACCCTCAATGCCTCGCCTTACCATCAGGACAAGCCGTCCGAGCGGCTGCGCCTGCTCGAGCAGCGAGCGGCTGAGGTCGAGCGTCCGATGGTCTACGTCAACACCATAGGCGGTCAGGATGAGCTGGTCTTCGACGGCGGTTCGGCTTGCGTAGACGCCAGCGGAGAGCTGTGCGTGCTGGCCCCCTACTGGCAGGCAGGTCTGATGCCGGTGCAGTTCATCCATGAGAGCGGCCGCTGGGCGCCTCGCGAGGGGGAGATAGAGCCTTCCGTCGACCCGGAGGAGAGCCTCTACTGCGCGCTGGTCACCGGGCTGCGCGACTACGTCAACAAGAGCGGCTTCGAGGGGGTGGTGCTGGGGCTTTCCGGCGGCATCGACTCGGCGCTGTCGCTGGCCATCGCCGTGGATGCCCTGGGGCCCCAGCGAGTTCAGGCGGTGATGATGCCCTACCATTACACTGCCGATATCTCCAGGCAGGACGCTGCCGAGCAGGCGAAGCTGCTCGGCGTGCACTATCAGGTTCTTCCCATCGAGCCGATGGTCGAAGCGTTCATGGAGACTCTGTCCGATACCTTTGCCGGGACCGAGCGCGATACTACCGAGGAGAATCTGCAGTCGCGCTGCCGTGGGGTGCTGCTGATGGCCATCTCCAACAAGAAGGGATTGATGGTGCTCTCCACCGGCAACAAGAGCGAGATGGCGGTGGGCTATGCCACCCTCTATGGCGACATGGTGGGTGGTTATAATGCCATCAAGGACGTCTACAAGACCTGGGTCTATCGGCTGGCGCGCTGGCGCAATACCCAGGGGCTCGCCATTCCCGATCGGGTCATCGAGCGTCCGCCTTCCGCCGAGCTCGCCCCGGACCAGCAAGACACCGACTCGCTGCCCGACTATGAGGTGCTCGATGCCATCCTGGTGCGCTATATCGAAGGCGACATGAGCGCCGAGGCGATCATCGATGCCGGCTTCGAGCGCGAGGACGTCTATCGTGTGGTCCGGCTGGTCGATCGCAATGAGTACAAGCGCCGTCAGGCGGCAGTGGGGGTGCGCGTTACTCCGCGCGGTTTCGGTCGCGACCGTCGCTATCCCATCGTCAACGGCTGGCAGCCGGGGGAGTAGGCGCTGCGCGCCAGCCGCGGGCGACGAGCCGCGTGACTCGGGCACGAAAACGCCACCCTCCTTCGGAGGGTGGCGTTTGTCCTTCCAGAGCCAAGACAGGCTTTCTGCAGCCCGCAGCCCGCAGCCCGCAGCCGTCAGGCCGAGAGCGAGTCGCCGTCGACGTGCCTGGGCTCGAAGGTGCGGCCGCGCAGCCGTTCGTGCCGAGGTGCGTTGTCGATCAACACGTCGAGCACTTCGCGGGCTCGGTCGCGCATGTCGAGGCCCAGGTAGCCTTCGACCATCACCGCCAGGGCATCGCGCGAGGCTTCGGACTCGGGGAATTTCTCGACCACCCAGCGACCGCGCTCCACGGCGGCGAGGAAAGCGCCCTTGCGCAGGTAGAAGTCGGCGACGTGCAGCTCGTGACGGGCCAGCACGTTACGCAGGTAGACGATGCGCTGTTCGGCGTCCGGCGCGTATTCGCTGTCCGGATAGCGGCTGACCAGCTCGCGGAAATCGGTGTAGGCGTCACGCGAGGCGCCCAGGTCGCGCTTGGAGATGTCGATCAGGCGCAGGCGTTCGAGGCTGAAGCGACCGGCTTGCCAGGCAGCAAGACCGCGTAGGTAGAGGGCATAGTCGGCACGTGCATGACGGGGATGCAGGCGAATGAAGCGATTCGCTGCAGCGCGGGTGGCTTCCCAGTCGCCGGTTTCGTAATAGGCATAGATCAGCTCGAGCTGTGCCTGTTCGGCATGGGCCCCGAAGGGGTAGCGCGTGTCGATTGCCTCGAGGCGAGAGATGGCCGTGGTATAACGGCCATCTTCAAGGGCATCGCGGGCTTCTTCGTAGAGTTCGCGTTCGGCAACACCGGCGAACTCGTCGTTCTGCTCTTCCGACGAGCCATTGCTGGCACAGCCGGCCAGCAGTGTAGAGGCCATCAGGAGGGCTGCAAGGCGGGTGGCGATGGGGAAAGCGCGCATCGTGATCCTCGTGTCAAACATCCTGTGTCGGCCATGGTAGAATCGACCGGAACCCATCCACTATAAAGCACCTTGCGTGAAAACGCAGTCCTCGGTGCTGCAACGATTGTTCGCCATGCCCCAGACACTGGAAGCCCAGCACCGCGTGCCCGATGCCCTGGCGGGGAGCCGCCTGGACCAGGCGGCGGCCGAGTTGTTCGCCGACCACTCCCGCGAGCGGCTCAAAGGCTGGATCAAGGGCGGTGCGCTGACCGTCGACGGTCGCCTCGCCAAACCCAAGGAAAAGCTGGCCGGTGGCGAGTGGCTGCTACTGGTGGCGGAGCTAGAGGATGATGCACGCTTCGAGCCGGAGGCGATTCCCCTTGCGGTGGTCTTCGAGGATGACGCCGTGTTGGTGGTCGACAAGCCCGCGGGGCTGGTGGTGCATCCTGCTGCCGGCAACCCCGACGGCACCCTGCTCAATGCCCTGCTGCACCACTGTCCGGCGCTGGGTAGCGTGCCGCGAGCGGGTATCGTGCACCGCCTGGACAAGGACACCACCGGCCTGATGGTGGTGGCCAAGACGCTCGCCGCCCAGACCGCCCTGGTCGAGCAGCTTCAGGCGCGCAGCGTGTCGCGGGAGTATGATGCGGTGGTTACCGGCGTGATGACGGCCGGAGGCAGCGTGGATGCGCCCATCGGTCGGCATCCGCGTGACCGCAAGCGTCAGGCCGTGCACGTCACCGGCAAACCGGCAGTGACGCACTATCGTGTGGTTGAGCGCTTCCGCGGCCACACCCACGTACGCTGCCGGCTGGAAACGGGGCGTACCCATCAGATCCGTGTGCACATGGCCCATCAGCGTTTTCCGCTCGTGGGCGACCCCGTTTATGGTGGGCGCCTGAAACTCCCCGCTGGAGCCGATGAGAGCCTGAAGGTCCTGCTTCGCGAATTCCCGCGCCAGGCATTGCATGCCCGGAAGCTGGCCTTCGATCATCCCGTGAGTGGCAGGCGCATGACGCTTCGCGCCCCTCTGCCCGATGATCTGCTACTGCTGATCGATGCCCTCCGTGACGATGCCGAGACCATGACATGAGCGATGCGCCCCATCTCGAGCCGACTCTCATCACCCCCGATTGGCCGGCGCCGGACAGTGTGGGGGCCTTGGTCACCACGCGCGAGACCGGCCCCAGTCAGGGCGAGTTCGCTTGTTTCAATCCAGCGGATGGGGTGGGTGACAATTCGGATCACGTGGCACTGTGCCGACGCCTGCTCGGTAACGCGGTCGGTGACGAGCGGCCGCTACTGTGGCTCGACCAGGTGCACGGCGCCCGGGTGCAGGGTACCTACACCGATGGCGTGCCCAAAGCCGATGCATCGGTGGCTTTCGACCGCGGCCATGCCTGCGTCGTGCTTACTGCCGACTGTCTACCGGTCTTCTTCTGCGATCGCGACGGCTCGCGCGTGGCGGTGGCCCATGCCGGTTGGCGCGGCTTGGCCGGCGGCGTGCTGGAGGCCACGGTGGCGGCGCTCGGCATGCCCCCGGAGCGGCTGATGGCCTGGCTCGGCCCGGCCATTTCCAATGCCCAGTTCGAGGTGGGGCCGGAAGTGCAGCAGGCTTTCGTGGGCGTGCATCCCGAAGCCACTGCCGCCTTTGATCCCAGCCCCTATCGGCTGGGCCACTATATGGCCGATCTCTACAAGTTGGCGCGCCTGCGCCTCGAGCGCCTGGGGGTGTCGCACATCGCGGGTGGCCACTTCTGCACGGCGTGTGAGTCGCGCTTCTATTCCTATCGGCGTGACGATGGCAGGACAGGTCGCATGGCCAGCGTGATCTGGCTGCGCTAGCGCCGGGCCGCGGGCTTCGAGCGTCGAGCCAAACTACAGCCCGCAGCCCGCAGCCCTTGACCTGCGTCAACGTGTCCTACCCCGCCTCCCGGCGTTCGACTTGAAAGCCGCACGATCCGACTCCATTGAATGAGCAATGCGATTTGATAGGGCGACGCGGCGCGTCCGACCGCGCCGTTACCCCGTATGGAGGAAGGATTGATGCGATTCGACAAGTTCACCGCCAAGCTGCAGAACGCCATAGCCGAGGCTCAGTCGCTGGCCGTGGGCCGCGGCCATAACCAGCTCGAGCCGGGCCATTTGCTGCTGGCGTTACTCGATGCGAGAGATACCGGTGTGAAGGCGCTGGTGCAGAAGGCCGGCGGCAACGCTGCGCATCTGCGAGATGGCTTGGTGAGCCACCTGGACGACCTGCCCCGAGTGGGCCAGTTCGACGGCGAAGTGCAGCCGTCCCGCGACCTGGGCAAGTTGTTCAACCTCACCGACCGTGAGGCTCAGAAGCGCGGCGATCAGTATATCGCCAGCGAACTGGTGCTGCTCGCCGCGCTGGAAATGAGTCATGCCGTCAGCAAGCTGCTGAAGCAGGCCGGCGTGACTCGCCAGGCGCTGGAAGGCGCCATCGATAGCGTACGCGGTGGCGAGAAGGTCGATGATCCCAACGCCGAGGAGTCCCGCGAGGCGCTGGAAAAATACACCCTGGATCTCACCGAGCGTGCCGAGCAGGGCAAGCTGGATCCGGTCATCGGTCGTGACGACGAGATCCGCCGCACCATTCAGGTGTTGCAGCGGCGTACCAAGAACAACCCGGTGTTGATCGGTGAGCCCGGGGTGGGCAAGACCGCCATCGTCGAGGGGCTGGCAAGCCGCATCGTCGACGGTGAGGTACCCGAGGGGCTCAAGGACAAGCGCGTGCTGTCGCTGGATATGGGCGCGCTGCTTGCCGGCGCCAAGTATCGCGGTGAATTCGAGGAACGTCTCAAGGCAGTGCTCAAGGAGCTGGCCCAGGAAGAGGGCCGCATCATCCTGTTCATCGACGAGCTGCATACCATGGTCGGCGCCGGCAAGGCCGAGGGCGCCATGGATGCCGGCAACATGCTCAAGCCGGCGCTGGCACGCGGCGAGCTGCACTGCGTCGGGGCCACCACCCTCGACGAGTATCGCCAGCACATCGAGAAAGACGCCGCCCTGGAGCGGCGCTTCCAGAAGGTCCTGGTGGACGAACCCACCGAGGAGGACACCGTGGCGATCCTGCGCGGCCTCAAGGAGCGCTACGAGGTACATCATGGCGTCGACATCACCGATGGCGCCATCATTGCGGCGGCCAAACTCTCCCACCGCTACATCACCGATCGCCAGCTGCCTGACAAGGCCATCGACCTGGTCGACGAGGCGTGTTCGCGCATTCGCATGGAGCTCGACTCCAAGCCCGAGGCGATGGATCGTCTCGATCGACGGCTGATTCAGCTCAAGATGGAGCGCGAGCACCTCAAGAAGGAGACCGACGACGCCTCGAAGAAGCGTCTCGAGAGCCTGGAAGGGCAGATCGAGGAACTCGAGCGCGAGTATGCCGACCTGGACGAGATATGGAAGGCCGAGAAGGCCAGCATCCAGGGTGCTGCCCAGTTCAAGGACGAGCTCGACCGCGCTCGCGTGGAGCTGGAGCAGGCCCGTCGCCAGGGCGACCTGGGGCGCATGTCCGAGCTGCAATACGGTGTGATTCCCGACCTCGAGAAGAAGATCGCCGAAAGCAGTGCCGCGGAGGCGGATACCTCCCAGCACAAGCTGCTGCGTTCCAACGTCACCGAGGAGGAGATCGCCGAGGTGGTGTCGCGCTGGACCGGCATCCCGGTGGCGAAGATGCTCGAAGGCGAGCGTGACAAGCTGTTGCGCATGGAAGAGGCGCTGCATGAGCGGGTGATCGGCCAGGACGAGGCGGTGACTGCGGTGGCCAATGCCGTGCGCCGTTCGCGGGCCGGGCTGGCCGACCCCAACCGGCCCAACGGATCCTTCCTGTTCCTGGGCCCGACCGGGGTGGGCAAGACCGAGCTGTGCAAGTCGCTGGCGAACTTCCTTTTCGACACTGAGGAAGCCATGGTGCGCATCGACATGTCGGAGTTCATGGAGAAGCACTCCGTGGCACGGCTGATCGGTGCGCCTCCCGGCTACGTCGGCTACGAAGAGGGCGGCTACCTGACCGAGGCGGTGCGCCGCAAGCCCTATTCGGTGTTGCTGCTCGACGAGGTGGAGAAGGCCCATGCCGACGTTTTCAACATTCTGCTGCAGGTGCTCGAGGACGGCCGGCTCACCGATGGTCAGGGGCGCACGGTGGATTTCCGCAACACCGTGATCGTGATGACTTCCAATATGGGCTCGGACATCATCCAGCGCCTGGGCGGCGATGATGCCGACTACGAGCAGATGAAGAGCGCGGTAATGGAGGTGGTGGGCAATCACTTCCGCCCCGAGCTGATCAACCGCATCGACGAAGTGGTGGTCTTCCATGCGCTGGATCAGGAGCAGATCCAGGCCATTGCCGAGATTCAGCTCGACCGGTTGCGCTCACGGCTCGCCGAGCATGAGCTGTCGCTCGAGGTATCCAGCGAAGCGCTGGCGCAGCTCGCCGTGGTCGGCTTCGATCCGGTGTTCGGCGCCCGCCCGCTCAAGCGGGCGATCCAGAGCCGCATCGAGAATCCGCTGGCCCAGGATCTGCTGGCCGGCAAGTTCTCGCCGGGCGATGTCATCCGTGTGGACACGGAGGAGGGGCGCCTGGTCTTTCGGACTGCCTGAGGCCGCCTCATGCACGCCCTCGCTCACAAGCCGTTACGTGCATCGCCGGGCGTGCCGCCGAATGCGGACTAGACTTATCATCAGGTTGCGTCCTGTAACCCCCTTGCCCGCCAGCCGTTCCCGGCCGGCGGGTTTTTTCGTGGTGCGTCCTTGTCGTGGCAGGAGTGTGGGGCTAGCGAACGACCCATTACGGTTGACACTCTTGCCGCGCTAATGGAATCTTGACCTTTCCTGATACGCGGGCGCGGCCACCAGCGGGCGATCCCCCCTTGCCGCGCGAAGGGTAGGCCGGCTGGCCTCTACCCGCCGAAGGACTTCCGCCGTCGGTCAACCACCGGCGACGGCCAACGCCCCGACGCGGCGATCCGCCGTGAAAGGGAACTGCCGATTGATGTCGCCATGAATCGGCGTTCCCGAATGAGAGTGCAGGCCCCAACAGGGCCCATCAAGCCAGGGTTTGGCATCAGGTGCCGGCTTGGCCGGCAGCGGCGTACTGCCGCACTTGACCCCGTGTTCCATACAGGAGCACGGATCGCACTCGAGACCTCCAGGGGAGAAACATCCGTGGAACTGCTTTCCGGCGCAGACATGATCGCCCGATTCCTCCAGGACGAGGGCGTCGAATACATCTATGGCTATCCCGGTGGTGCGGCGCTGCACATCTATGACGCGCTGTTTCGCCAGGAAAAGGTCAAACACATCCTGGTACGCCACGAGCAGGCCGCCACCCATGCCGCCGACGGCTACGCGCGTGCCTCAGGCAAGCCTGGCACCGTGTTGGTGACGTCCGGCCCGGGCGCTACCAATGCCGTCACCGGCATCGCCACTGCCTACATGGATTCGATTCCCATGGTAGTGCTGTGCGGTCAGGTGATGAGCCACCTGATCGGTGACGACGCCTTCCAGGAAACCGACATCATCGGCGTGACCCGCCCCATCGTGAAGCACAGCTTCTCGATCCGCCACCCGTCCGAGATTCCCGATGTCCTCAAGAAGGCCTACTATCTAGCGGCGACCGGACGACCGGGTCCGGTCGTCGTGGATATTCCCAAGGACATGACCGCTCCTACCGAACGTTACGAGTACGTCTACCCGAAAAAGGTCAAGATGCGCTCCTACAATCCGGTGGCGCGGGGCCATACCGGGCAGATCAAGAAGGCCGTGGAGCTGATGCTCAAGGCCAAGCGGCCGGTGTTCTACACTGGCGGCGGTGTGGTTACCGGCCGGGCCAGCGAGGGGCTGACCGATCTGGTCAAGCGGCTGGGCTTTCCCATTACCACCACCCTGATGGGCATCGGTTCCTACCCGCAGAGTGACCGCCAGTGCCTGGGCTGGCTGGGCATGCACGGCTCCTTCGAGTCGAACATGGCCATGCACCATGCCGACCTGATCGTGGCCATCGGCGCGCGCTTCGACGACCGGGTCACCAACAATACCTCCAAGTTCTGTCCCACCGCGAAGATCATCCACGTGGACATCGACCCCAGCTCCGTCTCCAAGACGGTGCGTGCCGACGTGCCCATCGTGGGGCCGGCGGGCAGCGTGATCAGCGAGATGATCAGCTTGGTCCAGGGGCAGGAGATCGCCCATCCCGAAGCGCTCGCCGAGTGGTGGCAGACGATCGACGGCTGGCGTGACGAGCGCCACGGCAAGCTCTACGAGCCCTCGAAGGCTGACGAAGCGCTCAAGCCTCAGGAAGTGGTCGAGGCGCTGTGCGAGGCAACGCGCGGCGAGGCGTACGTGACCACCGACGTGGGCCAGCATCAGATGTTCGCAGCCCAGTACTACAAGTTCGACAAGCCCAACCGCTTCATTACCTCCGGGGGGCTCGGCACCATGGGTTTCGGCTTCCCGGCGGCCATGGGCATCAAGCAGAACTTCCCCGAGGAGCAGGTGATCTGCATCACCGGAGAGGGCAGCTTCCAGATGATGATGCAGGAGCTGTCGACCTGTAAGCAGTTCGGCGGCGGGGTGAAAATCATCAACCTCAACAACGCCTCGCTGGGCATGGTGCGCCAGTGGCAGGATCTCAACTACAAGTCTCGCCACGCCCACTCCTACATGGAATCGTTACCCGATTTCGCCAAGTTGATCGAGGCCTACGGTTTCACGGCACTACGGGTGGAAACCAAGGAGCAACTGGGGGAGGCGCTCGAGCGCACCCTGGCTGACAAGGACGAGCTGGTGTTTCTGGATGTCATCGTCGATCCGCGCGAGCACGTCTATCCGATGCAGGTGCCCCTGGGCTCCATGCGTGACATGCTGCTTTCCAAGACGGAGCGGACCTGATGCGCCATATCATCTCGATTCTGATGGAAAACGAACCGGGCGCCCTGTCACGCGTGGTGGGGCTGTTCTCGCAGCGCAACTTCAACATCGAGACGCTGAACGTCGCGCCCACCGAGGACGAGACCCTGTCTCGCCTGACCGTGACCACGGTGGGGGACGACCGGGTGATCGAACAGATCACCAAGCACCTCAACAAGCTGATCGACGTGGTCAAGCTCGTCGACCTAACCGAGGGCAACCACATCGAGCGAGAGCTGATGCTGGTGAAGGTCAAGGCCCTGGGGGCGGCCCGTGACGAGGTCAAGCGCACGGTGGACATCTTCCGCGCGCAGATCGTCGACGTCTCGCCGAGTCTCTACACGGTGCAGATCACCGGGGATGCCGGCAAGCTCGATGCCTTCCTGCAGGCCATGGCGCCGGTGGGTATTCTCGAGGTGGCGCGTACCGGGGTGTCGGGGATCGCGCGGGGAGACAAAGTGCTGTCCCTGTGATTGATACGTCTGACATGATCTGACAGGCCGCCCTTCGGGGCGGCTTTTTTGCACCTCAACGCTCTGCCACTTCGTCCCACAGCGCCTGTATCAGTGGGCTTTTCAGGCGCCGCTCCTGCACGCACAGGCCGACGTCGTAGTGAGGCAGCTCGGGCTTGACCGGCAGCACCCGCACCCGTTCCACCAGCGGGCTATTGTCGAGCACGATCTTCGGCACCACGCCGATGCCGAAGCCGAGCCCTACCATGCTGACGATGGCCTCGTGGCCGGCGACCTGGGCGTAGATGTGCGGGGCGATTCCCAGCGCGCGGAACCATGTGTCGGCATACTCGCGCGACAGCCCCGCCTCGGAGAGGATCATCGGTACCGTGCGCCACTGCTCGATACGTGGCATCTCCGGGGTCGCGGGAATCCAGTCGTGAGCTTCATGAGGGGCGATGAACACCAGCGGCGAACGGGTCAGGGACTTGAATGCTAGTGCCTCCGGTGCCTGGCGTGGGCGCGGCGTGATCGCCATGTCCTCGTCGCCGGCCAGCACGCGGTTCATCGCCTCGGCCGGATCGCCGGTGTGCAGCTTGAGTTCGATGCCCGGGTAGCGGCCGCGGAAGTCGCTGAGCAGCGCGTAGAGGAAGCTGTAGCTGGCGGTTACCGAGCAGTAGATGCTTATTTCGCCGACGAGCTGTTGCGCCTCGCTCATGAGCGACAGGCGTAGTGCCTCCCACTGGGCCAGGGTCTCTCGGGCGAATCGTTGGAAGGCCTCGCCGTGGCGGGTCAGCGAGACGTGGCGATTGTCGCGCTCGAAGAGGGGGACGCCGACGCTGGCCTCGAGCTGACGAATCGAGCGGGAGAGCGTCGAGGGGCTGACGTGGCAGGTTTCGCTGGCACGGCCGAAGTGCAACGCATCGGCTAGAGCCAGAAAGTGCCTGAGGGGGCGCATGTCCATGTCGTCTAGTATTGCATAATCTGGCATGTGATATTGCAAACATCGCGTTTTACGCAACGGAGGCTCTGGCGTAAGGTTGTCCGCAACGGATGACCGACTCCCAGCACTGCGATAGACGGTGCGGGTGGCCATCAACGCGGACACGATATTCCACTTTCGATTTCAGGAGCACTCCCATGCGCGTCTACTATGACAAGGACTGCGACCTCTCCCTCATTCAGGGCAAGCAGGTCACCATCGTGGGTTATGGCTCTCAGGGCCATGCCCATGCCAACAACCTCAAGGAATCGGGCGTCGACGTTACCGTCGCCCTGCGTGAAGGCTCTTCCTCTGCCGCCAAGGCCGAGGCTGCCGGCCTCAAGGTCGCTTCCGTCGAAGCTGCCTGCCAGAGTGCCGACGTGGTGATGATCCTGGCGCCGGACGAGAACCAGAAGGCGATCTACGAGAATCAGGTCGAGCCCAACCTCAAGCAGGGGGCGACCCTGGCCTTCGCCCACGGCTTCAACATCCACTACAACCAGGTCGAACCGCGCGCCGACCTCGATGTGATCATGGTCGCCCCCAAGGCACCGGGGCATACCGTACGCTCCGAGTTCGTCCGCGGCGGTGGCATTCCCGACCTGATCGCCATCCAGCAGGATGCATCCGGAAAGGCGAAGGAGCTTGCGCTCTCTTATGCGGCGGCCATCGGTGGCGGGCGTAGCGGTATCATCGAGACCACCTTCAAGGACGAGACCGAGACCGATCTGTTCGGCGAGCAGACTGTGCTATGCGGTGGTGCCGTGGAGCTGGTCAAGGCTGGGTTCGAGACCCTGACCGAAGCTGGCTATGCGCCCGAGATGGCCTACTTTGAGTGCCTGCACGAGCTGAAGCTGATCGTCGACCTGATGTACGAGGGCGGCATCGCCAACATGAACTACTCCATCTCCAACAATGCGGAGTACGGTGAGTACGTCACGGGCCCTGAGGTGATCAATGAGCAGTCTCGCGAGGCCATGCGCAATGCGCTGAAGCGCATCCAGACCGGCGAGTACGCCAAGATGTTCATCCAGGAAGGCAACACCAACTACCCCTCTATGACGGCGCGCCGCCGTCTCAATGCCGAGCACGAGATCGAGCAGGTTGGTGCCAAGCTGCGCGGCATGATGCCGTGGATCGCGGCCAACCAACTGGTCGACAAGAGCAAGAACTGATTTTTCAGGAACAGCTCGCTGCCGAGGGCGCGGTTTTCCGCGCCCTCGTCGTTTCCTGTGACGGCACCATGTCTTTTCGCGCATACGGTAGCGTGCAAGAATGACATTCTTCATTCGCGGCAATGGGCGACAAGCATGAGTCAGGATTCCCGCAATACCGAGCAGGAGAGCCAGCGCCCCGAAGAAGACGGGGCGTCGCGGGAGTCGGCGCCAAATGAGGATGAGGATCTGGCGGCCGCCTTCCTGCGCGAGACGGAGGTGATCGAAGAATCCATCGAAGATGGACGCAAAGTTCGGCGCAAGGGGATCTATCTGCTGCCCAACCTCTTCACCACCTCGGCGCTTTTTGCCGGCTTCTTTGCCGTAGTGGCGGGCATCAACGGCGACTTCACCGCCGCTGCCGTCGCCATCTTCATCGCCATGGTGCTCGATGGCCTGGATGGCCGCGTGGCGCGCTTGACCAACACCCAGAGTGCTTTTGGCGCCGAGTACGACAGTCTGTCGGACATGCTCTCCTTCGGGGTGGCGCCGGCTCTGGTGGCCTTCACCTGGATATTGCAGGACATCGGCAAGACCGGCTGGGTGGTGGCCTTCTTGTACGTTGCCTGTGCGGCATTGCGCCTGGCACGCTTCAACGTGCAGATCGGCAGCGTCGACAAGCGCTGGTTCATCGGTTTGCCGAGCCCCTCGGCCGCAGCGCTGGTTGCGGCGAGCGTCTGGACATTCCACAGTTTCGATGCCGAAGCGCTGGGCTTCAAGCTGCTGATGCTGCTCATCGTGGGCGCGGCTGGCGTGCTGATGGTCAGCAATATCCGCTACTACAGCTTCAAGGATCTGGACCTGAAGGGCCCGGTGCCTTTCGTTGTGCTGCTGGCGATCGTGCTCGCTTTCGTGGTCATCTCGGTGCAGCCTTCTGTGATGTTGCTGGCACTGTTTGGTGCCTATGTCGCCTCTGGTCCCGTGCTGGCGGTGATGCGCAAGCTGAAGCGCATGCCCCCGGCTTCATGATGGTTCCCATCCCTGAAATTTTTCTGCACGCCCCTCTTGCGTCGTACCCGGGTTGCCCGTAAAGTACGCATCCGCTGCCGGCGACGGGTCACGTTGCCAGCGGTGGGAAGTGGCGGAAGCGTTTGATGCGGCGAGGTTTTTGCCGGCATTGCGCGGCGTTCGTCACTGGCGTGAGTCAGTCGCTGAGCGACACGTTCGCTCTTGACAGGCGGCGCCGATCACGTAGAATACGCCTTCCTCGTTAGGCGCTGGCGGCACGGCCGATGGCAGCAGCGAGACGCTCCACGCTTTATTTTATAGCGAGAGTCTGGAGCCGCTCTTTAACAATCGATCAGGTAATTCATGTGGGCGCTTGTCGATGAGG